>NZ_QVMJ01000054.1:7967-13581 GCF_010500955.1 Bacteroides sp. 519 | reverse complement strand
AACGATAGTTCTGAAAGGATAAAATTTGGATAACCCCAAATAAGCAATAAAGGGAAATATACAAATCTTCCGAACATGACTGGGCGATGCCTGGGGCTGGATTGAGTAGGGCTTTCAGCCCGAAGATGGCTGTTTCAAAATTATACAGACGAATACCACAAATTCAAGTAATATGGAACGAAGAAAATTTTTACGCAATGCCGGTATCTTAGGTCTGGCTTCTGTTGCTGGCAATACCCTTTCGGCTGCCGAAACACCGACATCACAAGTATCATCCCGGAAAGCCGGAATAAAGGTAAACGATCAGTGGGATGTTATTGTAGTTGGAGGTGGCCCTGCGGGATGTGCCGCTGCAACTGCGGCTGCACGCGAAGGAGCAAAAACCCTACTCATTGAAGGAACCGGAGCCCTTGGTGGAATGGGTACATCGGGTTTATTAAATGCCTGGTGCCCTTTTACAGATAAAGAAAAGATTATTTATAAAGGAATAGCCGAAAAAGTATTTCTGGAATCAAAGAAAGGAGTGCCTCATGTAAGAAGCAATGATTGGGTTCCTATTAACTCGGAATACCTGAAAGTGGTATACGATGATCTGGTAATGTCCGAAGGTGTATCTGTTCTCTTTTTCACTACCATGGCTGCTGTAGAGATGAAACAGGAAGGAATAGTAGATGCCATTATTGTAGGGAACAAAGCTGGCTTAACTGCCTACAAAGCAAAACTATTTATTGATTGTACCGGCGATGGCGATCTGGCAGCATGGGCAGGTGCTAAATTCGATATTGGCGATGATAAAGGCGCAGTTCAGGAAGGTACACTTTGCTTTACCCTTGCCAATGTTGATCCGTATGAGTTCTCACTGATTGGAAGTGTACATTCAAACAGAAAAGACGGCCCCATTTATAAGATGCTCGACTCCGGTAAATACAATCTTATTAAAGATAACCACATCAACGATAAATACACAGGCCCCGGTTATTTGTCTTTCAATGCAGGACATGTTACGGTAGATAGTACCGATCCGGCTTCACTATCGTCGGCAATGATGAACGGCCGTAAAATAGCGCGTCAGTTTCAGGAAGGCTTGGCAGAGTTTGAACCAAAAACTTTTGCCTCTTCGTATCTGGCTAGTACAGCGGCATTGATGGGTATCCGGGAAAGCCGCCGCATTAAATGCGACTACACCTTTACTGTAGACGACTGGGTTGCCCGTAAAGAGTTCGACGATAGTATCGGACGCAACAGTTATTATATAGATATCCATAAAAGCAATGCAAAAGAATATCAACGGTATGGAAAAGGAGAATCGCATGGCATACCCTTCCGCACGCTTCTTCCGGTAGGATTGAAGAATGTATTTGTAGCCGGCCGCTGCATCTCAACCGATCATTATGCGCATGGCAGTTTGCGGGTAATGCCTCCTTGTTTAGTAACAGGAGAAGCTGTTGGTGTAGCTGCAGGACAGATTTATAAATCTCAAAAGCCAGATGTTCATAATGTAGATACTGCTAAACTCAGGAATAGGCTGAAAAAAGTTGGGCAGTTACTATAAAGACTCATTACTCATCATTTAAAACCACTAATCATGAATCAGAAATTATTTTTATTACTCTTTTTTCTTTTATCGTTTCAGTTCTCGTTCGCCCAGAAAGGCGAGTTAACAAACTTCCCCAAAGGATTTACTCCTAAAGAAGTTGGTAAACGTTTAACGTATCATATTGTAGACGACAGGCACGATCTTTACTTTGCCAAATATATTCATTATGCCGAAGTATGTACCTGGACCGGAGCACTTGATTATGCCATTGCTGTAAAAGATCAAAAGCTTATTAAACTGCTGCAAGATAGATTCGAACCTTTCTTCACGCGCGAAAAAGCTTTGCTTCCTCCTATGAATCATGTTGATTACAATATGTTTGGTGGTTTGGCCTTAAAACTCTATCAAGTAACAAAAGACAAACGGTATCTGGATATGGGAATGGCTTATGCCGATAGTCAATGGGAAGTACCTGCCAATGCAAAACCAGAAGAGAAAGCTTGGGCCGAAAAAGGTTATTCATGGCAAACACGCCTGTGGATTGACGATATGTATATGATTACCTCTGTACAAGCCGAAGCATACAAAGTTACCGGAGATTCCAAGTACATTGATCGTGCAGCCAAAGAAATGGTTCTTTACTTAGATGAAATTCAACGCCCCAATGGCCTCTTCTACCATGCACCGGATGTTCCTTACTACTGGGGACGTGGAGATGGTTGGATGGCTGTAGGTATGGCAGACTTACTTACATATCTTCCTGAAAACCACAAAGACCGTGCACGCATCATGAAAGGGTTTCACACAATGATGGAAAGCTTGAAAAAGTACCAAACTCCCAGCGGTATGTGGAATCAGCTTATTGACGAGCCCAACTGTTGGGCCGAAACTTCCGGCACTGCCATGTTTACTTACGCTTTTATTATAGGTGTTAAACGAGGATGGTTGGATGCTAATGAATATGCACCTGCCGCACGAAAAGCATGGATGGCCATGATTCCATACATTGACGAACGGAACAATGTAACTGAGGTTTGTATTGGTACAGGTAAAAAGAATGATAAGCAATATTATTACGACCGTCCACGTCTTGCAGGCGACTTGCACGGTCAGGCTCCTTATTTGTGGTGTACAACTGCGTTAATGGAGAAAACAAAATAAAGAGAATAATTTTGCTATGTTTCTTTAAAATATTACTTTTATAGAAACATTAAGCAATAGATTTATGAAAGCTTCAATACAGCCAATTCAAGAAAAAAACAAGTCTGAAAAAGAAGCAATTGAATCAAAATTATCAAAACTACTTAAAACTTTCAGAACGAAAGATTTAAGTTTGGACGAGATTAATGAAGAGGTAGAAAAGGTTAGACAACAAATTTACCAAAAAAGGTGAGCTGATCTTCCCCGATCAGCCCACCTTTTACCTATCAACGTATTAACCTATTGAAAACAATTTATCAAACTAAAATCAAACCTTTTTCTCGTTATCCCTTTTATCTTTCCAATCTTTTCTATCCCTTTTATCTTTTCTATTCTTTTGGGCTTCCTTCATCTTTTCCTGACGTTTGGTTTGGTTAGCCTCGAATTTCTGATACTGTTCGGCAGTGAATATCTCTTTTAACTGTGACTGGTAATTTTCGTGTTGTTGTTTCATCTCAGCCATTCTTTTTTCTCTATCTTCCTTATTCACTTCTGGTTTCTGAGCGTTCTCTTTACGAGGTCCCTCTTTCCTCATATCATGTTTCTTGTGATGCCTTGGGCCGGGTCTATCACCCATTTTTTCGGCCATGGCAACATTCAATTCCAATAGTTTGGCTTTTTGCGCATCGTTCAATCCGTATTCGGTAACCATGCGTTCGGTTCTCTTCTCGGCACGGGCTTTAGGATCTATTTGTTTTCTTTGGCCTCTCTGTACATCTTGTGCCATTGCCATACCTATTGTCATTAAAAGTGCTATCATTAAAAAACTTATCCTTTTCATAATCTTTGTCTTTTTAGTGTTACTTAATTAACTTGTTTGTTGCTGCAACTGTGTATATGACTGCAAAAAAAAGGGGAAGTTTAATTCAACCTCCCACTTTAACATAAAATTAGATTTTCTTTAATCCACCACAGTTCATTTATTCACTTATTGTTTGGGTAAATAGTCTTCCGGATTCACATTTTTACCATCTTTAAAAACTTCATAATGCAAGTGCGATCCTGTAGACCGCCCGGTATTACCCACATAACCAATCGTTTGATTTTGAACTAGTTTATCTCCAACCTGTACCGATATACTTTTAAGGTGAGAATAAAGAGTAGAGAACACTTCATTGTGTTGGATAATGACATAATTCCCTTTTTTCGAATCAAATTCAGCTTCGATAACAACTCCGTTGGCAGTAGATACAACATTCTCTCCTTCGGCTATTGCAAAATCCATTCCATGATGAAAAAAGGCTTTCTTTGTTACAGGATTTTCTCGTTTTCCGTAATAAGCAGAAGTTCTTTTTATTTTCTTAGAGTCAACAGGGTATATAGAAGGTTGATTCAATGTGTTTTCAATTACCTCTTCATTTTCAGCAATCGTATTATTTTGTGCAAATCCCTTATTAACAGAAAAAGCAAATAGCATGAAGCAGATAAGTGGTAATACTAATGAATACACTCCCAGGTACTTGTTAGAGGTTTTATTTTTAGTAATCATAATGATACGTTTTTTAATTGTGTTACAATAAAATTGACTGGTAATTCCATTGAAACTAACAACCTGAATTTGTTTTAGCATACAGATAAGATAGCTTTCTATATTATTATCATTAATAACACTGGCATCAGCCAGATACTCATGTTGCAGTTTCAATGATTTTTTGTAAAGAACGACGAAAGGATTAAACCAAAGTAAAATAGAAACGATTTCAATCAGAATCAAATCTAACCAATGGAGTTGCCTGGTATGGGCTATTTCATGGTTAATTATCATTTGATTGTTTTCGTTTTTGGGTATAAAAATCATATTGAAAAATGAAAAAGGAAAGTATGATTCCATTTTAATGACCTTTATTTGCCCAATACGATGTATTTCCGAATGTTTTTTTATTCGGATAATTCTTATGATAGAAAGTAAAAGCTTAAAGAACAAAATTGATATGCCGGTAAAATATATTATCGACAAAATTAGTGAGTAATTTATTGTAATTGCATGGTCTGATACGTTTTGTGGTTGAGAAAAAATATATTCAGGTTCAATCAATAGTGGATAAATAAAGTTAGATAGTTCACTGTTTGATTGACTTTTAAATATCGGAAATTTTAAAATCGGAATAATAAAAGAAAGAATAATTCCTGCAACTAAATACAATCTATTGAGCAAAAAGAATGTACACTTGCGAAGCACTAAACTGTAAAAAGCGTAGAATACTATTATACATATACTTGCTTTAAGCATGTACCACCCATAGACTGCCATATAATTAGTTGCTTTTTTTGATTGATTTGATCTTTTCTTCAATTATTTCCTTAATTTCTTCTAGTTCCGAAAGTTTCAATTGTTCATTTGCAAAAAATGATGCAAACTCAGGAGCCGAACCATGAAAAAAGTTGGTAATAATAGATTTTACATGATTCTGAAAATAATCATTTTTAGAAACCAGTGGATAGTATTCATGGATTTTCCCATAAGTATTGTATCCTATAAATCCCTTTTTTACTAAAATCCTTATAACTGTTGAAACAGTGGTATAAGCGGGTTTAGGAACAGGGAATTGGTCAACAATATCTTTGAGGAAACCTTTGCTTATTTTCCAGAGGTATTGCATTACTTGTTCTTCGGCTTTCGTCAGTTCTTTACTTTCCATAATGCAAACATATAACTATATTTTTAGTTATACAACTATTTTCTTAATTATATTCTTTGCGAACCTCCGAAAACTTCTTCCTGACTTCATTACTTTTGTGCCATTACATGGCGCTCGCTGATTATCAGCGGATTACCTTGCTTTAGCCAAAGTTGATTTAATTTGGCTAAAGCCCAAATTGTTATACCTTTCAGACCGTCAGCTAAAAGCAGACGGCAATTGATAATTACTTAATCAA
>NZ_QVMJ01000054.1:7627-7952 GCF_010500955.1 Bacteroides sp. 519 | reverse complement strand
CAAATTAACTCCTGCATCCGCAGTAAATAACTATTTTTTCTGCACATTCAAACTAGGCTGTTTATAAACAACCAATTAGCTTTCTATAAAGAGCTGATTGGCTTTTTATAAAGAGCCAATCGGTTTTTTATAAACAGCCCAGTTTTGTTATGCACATTTAGAAGTTAGTTTATGCACATTTAGAAGTTAATTTTGCCGCTATTAGAAGTTAAAAGTTAATTCACTAACCTGAATTATTCATACTATAGAATGGAAGGAGTGGTTCGGTTAGTATTTCACCACAGAGTTCACAGAGTTACACAGAGTTCTAAATACGATGCCGCAT
>NZ_QVMJ01000054.1:0-7616 GCF_010500955.1 Bacteroides sp. 519 | reverse complement strand
GCATGGAAGTTTAAAACTCTGTGTAACTCTGTGAACTCTGTGGTGAAATCGTACAATTACTTCATTTCCTCCTCTGATTTGAACGAATCCAGCCGTTGTTCGACCTGATAGACCAAAGAAAATAATCAGGGTGGCGACCTCCGAAAACTTCTTGTTCAAGAGCTGTTAATCAGCAATAATCAGTGTTATATACACCGAAAGAGCCTCCAGATAGAAGGTTATTTTGTCTGTATATTCTTGGTTAGCCCATGCAACGAATGCTTTCTCTATACATTTTTTGCTGTCGTCATGTTGGTTCATACTGGCGTAAGTCTGTGCCATCTCGTAGTGGGGTGCTATAGCTTCCGGATAGAGAGCTAAACATTCCTGATAACATTTAAGTGCTTCTTCAAAATGCCCTTGATCACTTAATTCGATTCCTTTCTGTAGGGTCAGATCATAGTCTTCTTCCTGGGCAAAGATGGGGAATAAGAAAGAAGACATAAGGAAACAGATAATCCATCGTTTCATAGCTCTTCTTATTAAAGGTTTGTATCCAAATATAATAATAAACCTTGAATTATCAAAAGAATTATCAATTTATATTATACCTTTGCGCATACAGTTAATCATTTTGATGCAAGAAAAGCAGTACATTGAAGGGCTAATGAATGGTTCATACAAGGATTTTAAAATGTTGTATGACAAGTTTTCCAGTAATTTATACGGGTTCGTTTTCGGTCTTGTAAAATCGGAAACGATGGCTAAAGAAATTGTACACGAAACATTCATCAAGGTTTGGATAAACCGGGAAAATATAAATCCGGACCTTTCTTTTAAATCTTACCTTTTTAAAATATCAAAGAACAGAATCATTGACCTTTACAGGGAACAATTAAGTAATCCTGTAATGGAAGATTATCTGGATTATTGCGATTCAATTCAATTGAGCGAAAATAATATTATCTCTAAAATAGACTACGACGCTTTTGTCGAAAGACTGGAACTGGCAAAAAACAAGTTAACCACCCGGCAGCGTGAAATCTTTGAAATGAGCAAAGAACAGGGCATATCATCCAAAGAAATCGCTCAACAATTAAATATCAGTGAGCAAACCACTTATAATATTCTCTCCACAGCAGTACGGATTGTAAAAGAAGAAATTGGTGTTGTAGGGCTTCTATTGTTTTCTATCTTCTTTGAATAAAGAAACCACCGTTTTTTGAAGTTTACTGAAAAAAAATCTATTTCTTATAGTAGATTTTTTGTAGCTGTACGTATTAACTAATATAACAAATAATCCTATGGACAACCATATCAAAGAACTATTTAAGAAATACATATCTGATAAAGCAAACAAAGCCGACAGAAAGAAAATCCGTGAGGCGGTATCCCTTATGCCGGACAAAGAATTAGATCATACCTTATCGGATATATGGAACGAATACGACGGCACCAAAGAGATTGATGGTTTTAATCTGATTACAAATAAAATACAACCCCGTAGAAGAATTACCAGCATAAGGATTATTGCTTCTGTGGCAGCCTCATTACTGATATGTACAATGATTGGGCTCCAGGTATACTATTATATCAATAATAAGAAGCTAAATAATTTCATCAATCAGGAGGTAGCCATGAGTGTTCAAAGTGGCGAACGAACCGACATCACATTACCAGATGGTACCAAGATGACATTGAACGCAGGAACCGCCATCAGCTATTCTGTTGATTATGGCTTAGTTAAAAGAGAGGTAAAACTTACCGGCGAAGCATTTTTTGATGTTGCAAAGAATCCGGAGAAACCATTTATACTGAATACCGAATATGTAGGGATAGAAGTACTTGGAACAAAATTTAATATCAGTGCTTATACCGAATTTAACGAAGTTGAGACTACTTTACTCGAAGGTTCGGTTAAACTAACCACCAAAGGAATTAGAAAGCAAACAATTGTTATGCAACCCAACGATAAAGCTGTTTACAACAAAGAAACCGATGAACTGTCGGTAACAAAAAAAACAGCAATACATCTTGAAACTGCTTGGCTGGAAGGGAAACTGGTATTCAGGTCGGCCGACTTTAAAAACATTCTTAAAAAGCTGGAACAACGCTATGGAGTAGAAATAATAATTAGAAACCCCGAAAAATACAACATGGATTTATTTACAGGAACATTCAAGGAAGATTATGTAAATGGAGTTCTTAAAATACTGCAATTACACTACAATTTTACATATACCGAGGACGATGGAAAAATACACATAACACTTAATTCAAAGTAGTTAGTAGCTAGTAGTTAGTAGCTAGTAGCTACATGGTTCTACTCTACTAACGCCGCATGGCTACTAACTACTATCTACTAACTACTATCTACTAACTATAAATAATAATTAAATGAAAACACGATCCCCGTAAACAACAAAAAGGAGTTGCGAAATCGTCAAATTTCACAACTCCCGGTAATTAAAACTCAAAATTTACCTTGCAAGTATTAATTTCAAATTTTAATGTAAATGAATAACGTTAATCTTAAAAGAATATTTTTTTGCAAAAGTAGCAAAAAAAACAAGCCCATCACCTCTTTATTGGCATTTATCATATTATTCGTGTTTGCCACAGAGTTGAGAGCCCAGGAAAATTCTACAATAACCCTGTCAGTAATAAATGAGGATTTACAAACTGTACTCGATAAAATAGAAGCAAGTACAGCATATAAGTTTACCTACAGAGATGTAGACTTAATTTCCAATAAAGATATAACAATATCTGTAAAAGACATAGCCATTGAAGATTTTTTGAATCAAATTCTTCCGGCAAAGTATTTAACCTTTAAACGTAATCGCAATACTTTTTCACTTATTCCCCAACCACCCCAGGAAAATATCCGGATAAAGGGCAATGTGGTTGATAATTCCGGCGATCCTTTGATAGGTGTCAGCGTGGTGATTAAAGGTACATCAACCGGAAGCCTTACCGATATGAACGGGAATTTCTCAATAGAAACATCTCCCGGCGATATGCTTGCTTTCTCTTATATAGGTTATACCACTCAGGAAAGAAAAGTTGATAAAAATGCTACCTTGCACATTATTTTAGAAGACGATGTGAAACTATTGGATGAAGTAGTAGTGGTAGGTTACGGAACATTAAGAAAAGGTGAACTAACCTCCTCGGTTGCCAGTGTAAAAAGAGAATCTTTTGCTCAGGGATCTGTTCAGGATGCGGCACAGTTAATACAGGGTAAAGTTGCCGGTCTTGGCGTTATTTTGCCCAATGGCGATCCAACATCGACCACACAAATCATGCTTCGTGGTGCAGGTACACTTTTATCATCTACCTCGCCACTGGTTATTATTGATGGGGTTCCGGGCGATCTTTCGACTGTGGCACCCGAAGATATTGAAAGTGTAGACGTTTTGAAAGATGGTTCGGCTGCTGCTATTTACGGAACACGGGGTAATAACGGGGTAATTTTTGTTACCACAAAGAAAACCCGTGGAGATAGGAAAGGGGTTGAAATACAATCTTATATAACCGTTCAAACCATTAAGAAAAAGCTGGATATGATGAATGCTGCCCAATACCGGGAAGCAGTAGCACAAAACAAACCGGGTGCAATAGATTACGGTTATGATATAGATTGGCTGGACGAAATACTAAGAACGCCCGTAACATCAGTTACCAATGCTAGTTTTTACGGAGGCAATTCGGAAACAAATTATATTGCAAATATAAACTATAAAGCTGCCGAAGGAATTGTAAAACGATCGGATAACAATGTGCTTACCACCCGTTTGGAAGCAAACCACTCTATGTGGGACAACCTGTTGAAATTTAACTTCAATATAATGGGCCGTCAGCAGGAATATCAGTCGCTTGGCGATGGAAACAGCTTTAACGGTAACATATATCGTACAGCTTTGATTGGTAATCCTACCGACCGTTTGAAAGATGATAACGGTACATGGGTAGAACATACCACCATGAATGGGTACATGAATCCCGTTGCCGCCATTTACGAAAGCGACGGCAGAAATAAAAACACACAAATTAAAACATTTGGTTCGGTAACACTAACCCCGATAGAACAGCTTTTTATGAAAGCCCTTGTATCTTATACCACTTTCAATGAATCAAGAGGATACTACGAAACAAAGAAACATATATCTACTGTAAAAGACAAGAAGAACGGTTTTGCATCAAGAGGAACCACCCGAAGTACAGAAAGCCTGATGGAGCTAACTGCCCAATACCGGGAACAGTTTGCTGCGCATAACATAACAGTATTAGGTGGATATTCTTTCCAGAAGAATGAATATGAGAACTACTGGATGCAAAACTGGGATTTCCCGTCGGACCAGTTTACCTATAATAATATGGAAAAAGGTGCTGCCCTTAAACGTGGAGAAGCTCCTGAAAGCTCAACTAAAAGAGAAGATAAACTTATTGGTTTCTTCGGTCGTGTAAATTATAGCTTTAACAACAAGTACCTGTTATCAGCAAGTATACGCCACGAAGGATCTTCCAAGTTTGGCGATAATCACAAGTGGGGTAACTTCCCGGCTTTCTCGGCAGGATGGAATTTAACAGAAGAGAGTTTTATGAAAACACTCGATTGGATGAATAATCTGAAAATCAGGGCCGGGTTTGGTATTACAGGTACTACTCCTAGTACTCCATACCTGTCTTTAAGCAAACTGGAAACCGGTGATAACTTTTATACGGAAAATGGCTGGATACCAACATTACGCCCAAAATCTAATTCTAATCCGGACCTCAAGTGGGAGAAAAAGGAAGAATGGAACCTGGGTATAGACTACAGTTTATTCAACGATAGAGTAAGAGGTAGTTTCGATTTTTATAAACGTACAACCAAAGATTTATTGTGGAATTATATGGTACCTATGCCTCCGTTTATTGAAAACAGAATGCAGGCAAATGCCGGAACCCTTGAAAACAAAGGATTTGAAGCACAAATTATTTTTAATCCTGTACGTACCAAAGATTTCAACTGGAATACAACCATTAATTATTCAACAAACTCCAATAAAATGGTATCATTGTCTAATGATAAGTTTCAGGTAAAATCGGGATATGTAGATGAGGGATGGACAGGCGAGCCTATTCAGCAAAAAACACATCGTATATTCGAAGGCGGAAAGTTGGGCAACTTCTTTGGCTTTAAAACAGTTGGGGTTGGCGATGATGGTAAATGGATTATTGAAGACAGGCACGGAAACCACAAGTCAATTGAAGATCAGGATCCCGAAGACCGTATGATTATAGGCAATGGTTTACCCAAACATTTTCTTAGTTGGGATAATCAAATTACATATAAAAATTTTGATTTAAGTATAACCATGCGTGGAGCCTTTGGGTATGACATTCTGAACATGCCGAGAATGTTTTATGAAGTTCCTATTAATCTTACCCGTGGTAACTTATTGGCCGATGCCTATAAACCCAAATATGGAAAAGTATTAAGCGACCAGCAAGACTTGCAATACGTGAGCTACTTTGTAGAAAAAGGAGATTTCTGGAAAATTGATAACATTACTTTGGGCTACAACCTGATGCCCGAAAGTAAATATATCCGTAAAATAAGAGTATATGCTACCGGAAGCAATCTCTTTACATTCACCGGATATAAAGGAATAGACCCGGAAGTTAATGTACACGGCCTGGATCCGGGATGCGATGTGCTGGGGCGTTATCCTTCTACACGTTCGTTTACCTTTGGCGCAATATTCACCTTTTAATATTAACGGATTATGAAAAAATATATAAGATATACAATTGTATTATTATCAGCATCATTCCTGATGCTTCATACCGAATCCTGTACGGATCTTAGCGAGAAGATATATTCGGATATTGCAGAAGATACCTATAAGTACGAACCTGGCGATGCTACAAAAGAGGTAGGTGCAGCCTATGCAAACTTAAGGCGGTGGACAGATGCCGGTGCAGGACTGGGAATATGTATTGCCCAGGCAATATCAACAGATGAGGCTGTATTTCCGGCAAACGGATCGGGTTGGGACGATGGCGGTAACTTTCGCCGTATGCATCAGCATAAATGGACTTCAACACAGGAACATGTAAAAAGAATGTGGGATGTTTTCTACAGGGGAATTGTGTTATGTAATAATGTTATATCCATAATTAATAAGGACGATTTTCCTTATGCAGCCAATGAAAACAAAGGCGAACTTATTGCCGAAACCCGTACATTAAGAGCCTTTTATTATTGGTATATTCTGGATAATTTTGGTGATGCCCCTTTGGTGACCGAACCATCGGGAGATATGCCTGCAAAAACTCCACGAAAAGATATCTACGATTATGTGGTAAAAGAACTGAAAGAAGTAATTGAGATTCTTCCGGCAACAAAAAGCAAAGCAACGTATGGACGCTTTAACCGCTGGGCAGCAAAAGCATTGCTGGCAAATGTATATCTGAATGCAGAAGTATATACCGGACAAGCAGAATGGAATGCTTGTATAAAAGAATGTAACGATATACTGGCTTCCGGATTGTATCAGTTGGATACTGATTATACCGATCCTTTTAAAACAAACAACGAAAATTCTCTTGAAAGCATTTTCGCCATTCCCTTCGATGATATCTATGCAACCGGATTCAATTACCACCTGGCTTCTTTGCATGGAGCCAACCAAAGAACCTATAATTTGGAAGGAAGCCCGTGGGGAGCAGGTGCTTATAAAGGAACTCCTCAGTTTATAGATACATACGATCCGGATGATATACGCCTGCATGCAACATGGTTAGGTGGTCCTCAATTTGAAGCAGACGGAAAAACTCCTTTACTGGGATCGTACGATTTAATGGGTAAACCGTTGGTCTTTGTAAATAAAATGCCCGATGGTGTGTTTACCAGCGAAGCCGAAGGATTAAGATGGTTAAAATACGAGGTTGCTATGGGTTCGAAGTGGACATTGAATAATGACTATGTATTATTCAGGTTAGCACAGGTTTACTTAATGAAAGCCGAATGTTTGCTCCGTACCAATAAAGCCGACGATGCTGCCGAATTAGTAACCGAAGTAAGAAAAAGAGCATTTAAAGCAAATCCGGAAAAGGCAGTAGTTACCGGAGCCCAGTTGCAGGAATCTTCTGCCTATAAATATGGTACGGTTAAAGATTATGTGTTGACCCCACAAACCGTACAATATCCGGAGAAATACGGCCGCCTTTACGATGAACTGGGATGGGAGCTTTGTGGCGAAACTTTCCGCAGAAGAGATATGATACGTTTTGGGCATTATACAAAAGCTGCCTGGTTATCTCATTCTCCAAGCGAAGAATTTCGTACATTGTATCCGATTCCACAGGATATTGTTGATTCAAATCCTAATCTGGAACAGAATCCGGATTATGTGGCGGATTAGGAACTGATATCTAAATTTTCCTCCTCCGCCCTTCGGGCACCTCCTCCAAAGGAGGATACCATGCGGAGACACTGTATAGCACAGCCTATCCTCCTCCAAAGGAGGATACCATGCGGAGACACTCTGTATAGCGCAGCCTATCCTCCTTTGCTAAAGTCATTTGACTTTGCAAGCGATTAATACTCTTTAACGTTCTTTGAAATATTGTTTATAATATCAAGA
>NZ_QVMJ01000053.1 GCF_010500955.1 Bacteroides sp. 519 | reverse complement strand
GAGAAACTTAGAGTTGCTTGAGCCGTATGAGTGGAAACGCTCACGTACGGTTCTTAGGGGGGAAAGCTCCTGTAAGGGAGCTGACCTACCCGATCGACCATCGGATTTGGCGCAACGCGATGGCAGAGCTGTCCGAAAAGGGAATGAAGTCGCCAAAGCATTTGCCGGAGATAAAGTGGATATTATTATCTATGCCGTTGAGAAATCGTTGGATTCCTATAAATTTAACCTTCTTCAAAACAAACAGACCTTTATCAATCAGTTGAAAACGAACACGCTTGATAGCCGGACAATAGATGAGGGAAGTATGGACGAAGGTAGCGGAATGAACTTTTCTGAATACGTTGCTATTTTGTCGGGAAACACAGACTTATTGGAAAAAGCTAAGTTGGAAAAGAAAATTAATGCTCTGGAATCGGAAAGGCGTTCATTCGAGAAAGGCAAATCTTCAGCAATCTACAAATTGGATGAAAGTACCCGCCAGTTAGACAGCAACAATGAGTTTATCTCCCGCATGACACAGGACTGGTCCATTTTTTCTTCACGGGTGCAAAAAGACAAAGACGGAAATTATTTGAATCCGATTAAATTGGATAATTTCGATAGCGCAGATCCGAAAGTCATCGGAAAAAAGCTTAATGAGATTGCCGACAACGCCCGAACCAATACGGAATATTTCAATATTGGAGAATTATACGGTTTTAAGATTGTCGTCAAGTCGGAACCTAGTCAGAAAGAAGGCGTTCTTTTTAACGATAATCGTTTCTTCATTGTTGGAGATAGCGGCGTAAAGTACAACTACAACAACGGACATTTGGCTGTCGAACCGTTGACTGCTTCCAAGAACTTCATCAACGCTCTGGATAAGATACCGTCCATCTTGGAGCAGTATCAAGAAAAGAACAAAATGATAGAGAAAGATACTCCTATTCTAAAAGAGGTGGTAGGTTCTTCATGGAAGAAAGAACCGGAACTTAAAGAACTGAAGACGGAACTGGCAGCATTGGAGCGGAGGATACAATTGACTCTCACAACAAAGCCGGATGTTACAGGAGGAGAGATTATCAGTAAAGAGGAAGCTACCAAATTACAGCAGGAAAAGGAGCGACAAGAGACTGTTTCTGTAAATGGCAGTACTGTACAATTTTCTTCACCATATAATTCAGATGATGTTCGCTCTCTCAAGCCTCAATCAATTAAAGAGATTATTGACTCGGCAGGCGAAAGGTTGATTATTGCCGGAATAAAAGGACAGGATAAAAAAGATACTCCTGAACCACCGAAAGAGGAAGTCGCAATACATCAACCTGTCGTACAGTCTCGGCGGTTCAAATTATAATATTCTCCATTTGTGGGAAGTAAAAAGCCTCTGCATCACAAAAAATGCAGAGGCTTTTACTCATTTGCTATACAGGTATCAACCCATAAAATCGTCCCGTCCGGTATTGTCTTTCGACAAATGTTCTTTGATGAACGTTTTTACATCGGACTCGTAATACAAGGTCTTTTGTCCAATCTGGATATATTTCAATGCTCCTATGCTCCGGTAACGCTGCAAGCTACGTTTGCTCAGTTTCAACATAAGGCATAAATCCTGATTGTCATACAACCTCTCTCCATTCAAAATGTTCCGTGCTTTTACGCACGAAAGAATCTCATCCAGTCTTCCCAATACGGAATACATGGTCGTGTCAAACTTCTTTTCATCAATTTCCATGAGTATTAATTAAAAATTCGATGCAAAGGTCTGATGATTAAAATTTTGTCTTTCCCACGTTGGGAAAACTATTTTTTGATTTTTGATTTAATCGATTGAAAATAAGAGAGATATTCTTATTCGAAGTGATGTGTGGAATCCAAAAAACTTGGGAAGGAGATTTAAGGAATGGTATAAAACAAGAAGTGTGGAACTCGCCATGCTCCGATATAGGGGTACTGGTATACCCAAGAAACGAAACAGACAAGCCCACACCATACTTGCGTATAGCATGAACATTGCATATTTCGTCCCGTTTCTTTAAAAAATTACCAGTTTTCTATATCGAGACGTCTTACGAACGTTATGTTATTACATATTTTCAAGGAAGTATCACTATACTTCCAAAGACTTCATTTGCCTGCAAAGATAATCTAAATTTTAGATTCTATCGGCATCATCCATTCTCTTATTCAGGAATTTAATCAGTTTGTCAAGAAAAATCGTACGGCTACCAACCCTTTCACGCATTTCAATAAATACATGATAATAATCCCCTAAATCTATATTGAATACAAATTCGATGTATTCAACAAGGTCTTTTATGCTGATATTTCCACTGTTAAAACATTCGGCTTCTATCCAAGCATATATTTGTTCTACTAACTCGGTTTTCTTTCCTGTCCATGTTACTTTGACTTTAGGAACGGGAGTTTCGTTTACAAAACCATTTTGAGATTGATCCAATTCTGCAAGTTTTGAATTGATATATGTTGCCAACATATCGTTTGCTAAGATCTCAGTTACCTTGAAATCATAACAAGTCGAAAAGTTGGTATCCCTTTCCATGTGAAAATTGTCGAGAATTTGTCCTATATCAGGTTTCTTTCTAAGGAAATAGAAGTGATCCAAATGAGTACTTCCGGAGCGATAATATTGATAGAAGTCTGTGTTCATATCAAAGAAATAATTGATGTAATCTTGGCTTTTCATCAGATATTTTTTCTGTTCTTCAATACTACCTGCAGGCATTCTCATTTCAATCCTGTAAACCCTAGTCTGATAAACGAGCAGACTGAGCAGTTGAGGTTTTAATTCCTTGAAGAAATAAATTTCTTCAGATTCTTCCTTAAAAGAATACTTAGCTATGAAGTTTTTTAATTCTTCAAATTCCCTTTCCAGTTGAGGAATAATGAGTTTTGACTTTTGCAGCACACTGCAATCCATCCTTTCTATATCAAGGATGCTTTGAAGAATATTATTCTTCAGGGTTGAAACATATTTGTCCATGAATTTTTGTTTTTAATTATTACTAAATGACAAAAACATGGTAAACACACGCCAACTATCGCTGCTTGTCAAATACGCTATTCCGGATTACAGAAACAGGAATACATATTAGGGAACAACTTTACCGATTTCCCGGAAGCTATTACCGCTATTACATATAAACTGATTTGCAACATTAGGGTATTTGATAATACCGGATTATTATTTAGCAAAAGACTCGTTGGCGTTTGATGGCTCCAAAACCCTACATAGCGTCCTATGTATGCTCTGATATCATCGTTGCAATTACCAGTCTTTGTTTTCTTTGCTATTTCCAATGAAGCATCATTTTTAGCAACTATTACCACTGCGCCCCATCCCATATTTATTGGATAAACTATGGGAATATTATGTTCAAAACAATAGTCAGTAAATGAATGGGAAACAGTGTCTGAAGTACTCATGCTGTTGATTGCAGCTGTTATAAGAGTGGAATGTCCTTTTTGCCAATCATTGGCTTCATCAGCATAGATAATGTTTCCCAATCCGTATTCCTTGGCATAATATGCGATAATAGCTCCTATACTCCATCCTGTTTTCGATAGAAGCTCCTCATCTTGTTGTATTCTTCTCATTAAGAAATTCATTTTCATTATAATATTCATTTTGTTTTTCCCTTGTTTCATTAACAAATTTACATCGACGCGCATTCACGAATACTACACGATAAGGTAGTTATGGTGTTTCCTTGCTAATTCTATACGAAAGTGTAGTCAACAAAAAAAGCGCACCTATATTTAGATACGCTCAAATACTGTTGGAGAAATCTTCTTTCTACTATAGTAACCAGTTATTGCGGGCAAAAGTAATTGCTTCTGCAATATTGCTGACGTTGAATTTCTCAAATAGTTTCCGTTTGTGAAATTTTACTGTATTTACATCAATAAATAGTTTATCTCCGATTTTGTCATTAGCATAACCTTCAGCTGAAAGAAGTAAGACCTCTCGTTCCCTTTCTGATAATGATACGATTTCTTCATTGTGCCAGCGTTTGCCAGCGAAGGAATAACGAAAATGATGTAGCCCGCCATTTATTCGTATGAATACGTTTCCCGGTTTGTCATTTGTTGAAAGACTTACAATGCACAACGCCAACCAGATTTCACCAGAATCCGTCAGCAATATAGGTGTTAACTTGTGATTGACCATCAATCGCTTGCGATTGGGTTGGATGAGATGAAAATCGTAAGAGATAACCATGTTAATCCGTTTTTCAACAGGCATACTATGATACATACCAAAACCTTTCTGATTTATCTCTAATAACATATCCAGATCTTCTTCTGACATAATTTCCTCATAGAAATAATAACCTTTTCTCAGAACTTCTTCTACTGGTCTTCCGCATAGAAACAACGGATTCGATGACACATAAGCAAATCCTTTCTTGTGATAATCAATGACATAAAAACTTTGTCCTGATGAACGCGATATTGCATCCAACAAATTTTTGTAGTATCCTAACACGCTATCAATCGTTTCAGAATCGGATACCGAAAACTCCTTAAAAAAATCTTCAATTCTCATATAGGTCTTATTCAATCCATCAGATAAAAGATACAGTAAATCATACCGAGATTGAAAGCCGCATGACAAAGCATGGCTCCTAATATAGAACCCGATTTATGCCTGCAAAGAAAGAACAGCAGACTGACTATAAACATACTTACAACCCAGATCATGGCAGGAACGGTAAAAAACCTCCACGAGCCACTGATGAATACCAGTCCGAAGTGCGAAATATGAGTAAGAGCAAATGCCGCGCCGTCGATAATTGAAGCTTTTGCATCGCCCAGCGATTTAGCAAACGTAGAATGAACTATCCCTCTGAAAAACAATTCCTCGCCAATGGGGCTGAAAAGCATTCCCGTAAGCGCCATTATGGCGAACATCATCAATTTATCATTTCCGCTTATTCCCACGGGAATGTTGTACGATTTGCCGATATACACATACCAATTCTCAAAGCCGTTCCCATAAAACAGCTCTCCGATAAAATAGAGAGCGACACTGAAAACCAACCCTATAATAATGGCAAACAATAGCCACAAATAGTTGCGGGGCTTAGTCAGTCCGATGACTTTCCGCCCTTGCCTGTTCAAGAAAAGAAACGGTACGATAGCCGAAACCAGCATTATCAATCCTGTATAACTATAGTTCGCACTCTCATTTGCATTTAAAACCAGTATAAACCGAGGAATACAGATTATCGCAATTAAGAATAATCCGAATTTCCAGTTGTAACTAAAGCACTTCCTCCAAAGAGGTTTTAATTCGTGTTCCATATCTTTATTGGTATATAATCAAATCAATCGGATAGCCCGTCTTCTCAAATTCTTTTGTAATAACAGATACATTCTCTCCTCCAAACAGTTCTCCGTCTTGCTGAATCAGTCCGTAAAACACATCGCACCATTCTATTTTATTGGGCAGCGTATCTATTTTATCCTTGCTGTAGAAATCGGCTCGTTCGTCCATGTATTGATTCAGATTCAGGATGGTCTGAACGACTAATTTATCCGTCTTTTCCTTTCCGATAGCTTGCCTAATGCGCCATAATGTAGAAGCGAGCGTCATACCGCCGCGATGGTTGTCGTACACCTTATCCATAATTTCGTTGCTATAAGTGGCGTAACTTGCCGAGAGGTATTTGGCGATATTACTATTGGGGTTTTGCATCTCCGTCGGATAAGAAGCAACCATCAGTCCGAGTGTATGCCTGATTGTTAGTGAATCATCTAACGGATATGGATTGGGACGATTCGCATCCCTTATCATCTTTTGTGGCAGGCAATCTTCGCCTACCACGGGGGAATTGTTGAGCGACATGGTAAAATACTCCAATAGCCCCATGTGGACTATCGACAAACCATTGAACCGCACACCCAAACCTTTCTCCGGATCTTGTATATACCAGAAGGCACGGTGTCCCACTTCATGAAAGCAGATGGAAGGCGATGGATTGGAACGCTCTGCATAAATATAGAAATCAGGAGTTGTAATGCCCGGAAAGTCGCCGAAGCAAACCTCGATTGTCCGATATTCTGGTTTATAATCGAAATCTATTTTGCTCTCAAACAGCCGGTTGTAGTATTCTATTGCCTTTGTGGTGTAGTGTATGGTATAGGTACTGTAATATTCGGGGGAATAAGGCTGAATCTTCTTAGAGAAATCCAATGCGACAGGTGTTGTGTGCTGTACATCACGATCCGGATGATTATTGGTAAAGCTCATCGAATCCAACCGGCAAAACCGGATGGTGTCGATGTATGGCGAGTTTAGCTTGCCGTCCGTGTCGATAAAGTCAAGCGGGATGGTTTCTGTTATTAGTTTCCTTTCTTTTAAGTAATGGACTTCCAAAGTTCGTTTATTGGTTGTACACGAATAAAGAAGGGTCGCTATCACGATGAGTAGTGTTGTTGAAATTCTATTCATATAGTCAGTATTTTTTCATCTGCTTTAATATACTCTGTCAATGCTTGTCCCATATACCTTACATTGATGCCCAATTTCTCTAATCTTCCAGAAACTCCGAAGGTATCACAACAGTCCTTACATGCTTCAATGGTTATCCCCTGATGCAACATTTCCATGATTTCGGATTGAATCTGCGTATCGTTGCCTGCCAATTTCACTCCTGCACCCCATATAATGATGTTCACTTCTTTCCACCAATTATGTCTTTTCGAATTGATGGCATACATCGCTATCATGTAGAACACGGTATCTTTATTGTCTGTTGTCCATAAAATGTTTAACTTGTCCATATATTGTTATTTTATAATTATCAATTCATCCATATATTTTAATAAAGTGTCCGGATACAACAACGGAGCCATCACATGTTCGCCCGTGTATTCCCAGAAACGTTTTTCACAAGCAACGGTTTCGTACACTTCTTTGGATTGAGCGATAGGCATAAAATCTTCTGGTGAATGGATGAACAGCACTTTGATTTTCCGTATATACGGAACATCTTCTTGGGCTGAATAGGGAGAAAACAGAGAGGATTTTATTTGTTCGTGGTATTCTTTAGGTGAGGTTACCAACGCCACATCGGTAAATGAAGCCATCATACCATCGACCACCAGCGCCATAATTTTGTCGTTGTTGTTCCGCGCCGTATGCACCGCCGCTTGCGTGCCAATAGATGCTCCGTAAATGATAAACGGCGTGTTTTTGAAATCATCCCTCTTCAACAGCGTATCGAACAATAACTGTGCATCGCTTGCAATGTTCAGGTGCGTGGGCGTTCCGGTCGATTTACCGTAACCCCGATAATCGAATAGACAAACCTGATACCCATTATCAATTAGCTTTCGGAAATGCCCCAGCCATTTCGATACATTGTCTCCATTGCCGTGGAAAAAGAGGATGGAAGCCTTTGGTGTTTGCTTCGGCTTTACAATCAGCGCGTGAATAGTATCGTCATCAACTGTCAAGAATAGATCTTCTGTGTCAATCGTATCGGCAACAGGTATCCATTGTTTGTCGGGGAAGTAGAACTTCTCATCCATCTGGGCATGAGCTAATGAAGTAAATGCTAATAGAAGAAAGGATAATATGTGTTTCGATTTCATTAGTGTCATTATTTCATCTCCTCTATTAGACTCTTCTTCAACCATTTCTTATACTCTCCATTCAACATTTTCAGGGTTTTCCAATCTTGAATATTCCCTTCTTCCGGAAGAGTAACGTTAATGATGGTCAATTTTGTTTTGTTGGCATTGATGACTTCCAAATCATATTTGATATTCGTGATGGTGTCTGTGGATATGGTATCCTTATTGTTATAGCCTGTCAAATAGCGGGTAATGTTATCTGTCTGATAATAACCCCGTTTATCAAGTCGTTTGGTAGAATCGCTCAGGAAGCGAATATCGCTGAAGTAAACAAACTCATCGTGATAATCGCAGTTATATCCCATATTCTGAATGGAACTGATAACCGAATCTTTCGGCAACTTAATCGTGTACGATTTCCCTATATATACCGTTCCCTGCGGCATTTCGTATATATACTTGGGTGGTATGGATGTGGCGCAAAATGCAAAGAAGGAAACACCCAGCAACGCAAATTTAGCCCAACTTTCACTCATCACCATCATATTTCCTGCATCACTGACATCTGAGGGTCATTCTGGTGGCGGCTGTGTCCTACAGATTTTTATTTTCTTG
>NZ_QVMJ01000052.1 GCF_010500955.1 Bacteroides sp. 519 | reverse complement strand
CCTCAGTACAAAGTATCGCATGAAGCCTTCCTTTGGCGGAGACAAAGATAGAAAAAATATTTAATTTAATTTGGAATTCAACACAGTACCTCTGTGTTCCATTATTATAATTGTGAAAGAAAACAATCATTGAATATTACTGTTATATAAAAAAACAACAAACCAAAATCAAGTTATGAACCAAACCGTTTTTACCGACAAAAACACAGGGTTGGGAACAATGCCTGTATTCTTTACTTCTATATCAACAATTCTTGGAGCTGTACTTTTCCTCCGATTTGGCTTTGCCGTGGGCACTTTGGGCTTCTGGGGCACCCTCCTGATTATAATAATGGGGCATCTGATAACCATACCAACTGCTCTTGCCATATCGGAAATTGCAACCAATAAACGAGTAGAAGGTGGAGGAGAGTATTTTATTATCTCCCGCTCTTTCGGACTAAAAATTGGATCGACTATTGGTATTGCTTTGTTCTTTTCGCAGGCCATAAGTGTGGCATTTTACATTATTGCCTTTACCGAAGCTTTTACCCCTTTCTTTAACTGGTGGGCAGATTACTATGGCTATGAATTGCCCCGGCAAGTAGTCAGTGTATCGTCGTTGGTGTTTTTAGCTTTGGTTATATTGTTGAGGGGTGTAGGATCGGGCATGAAGATGCTATACATAGTAACCTTCTTGTTATTTGCTTCACTCTTTCTGTTCTTCATAGGTAAACCTTTGGAATCGGGAGATATGGTGCAGACGGTTGCGTCGCAGAACTTTGGTTTCTTTAATAACGATAAGCTGTTTGTTGTTTTTGCCATCTGTTTTCCTGCTTTTACCGGTATGACTGCCGGGGTAGGGTTAAGTGGCGATTTAAAGAATCCGGGTAAATCAATTCCTTTGGGTACACTTGGAGGAACCATCGGCGGATTGATTATTTATGTGTTGGTTATCTGGAAACTGGCTGTATCTGCTCCACAAGCCGATTTATTGCAAGATCAATTGGTAATGTCGCGTATTGCTGTTTGGGGTGATATTGTAATTCCGATTGGATTGGCAGCTGCCACATTCTCATCGGCATTGGGCTCCATATTGGTAGCACCCAGAACATTGCAGGCCATTGCCCGCGACCAGAGTTTTCCGTTTCCCGGTGCAAATAAATTTCTGGCCAAAGGAAGAGGAGGCAACTCCGAACCGGTAAATGCTACTTTTGTATCTTTCCTTATCGCCCTTGTTTTTGTGATAATGGGCAGTATTGATATGGTGGCCGAAGTTATTTCCATGTTCTTCCTTATCTCTTACGGTACGCTGTGTTTAATTTCATTCCTCAATCATTTCGGGTCATCGCCATCTTATCGACCGCGGTTTAAATCCAGGTGGTACTTTTCGTTGGGTGGCTTTATCCTGTCGGTATGGGTTATGTTTATGATTAATGCACTTTACACACTTGTAGCCTATGTTGTTATTGCTTTGTTGTATATCTTAATTGAACATTATAATAAAACAGAAAAAGGCTTGGCCGATATACTTGAAGGAGCATTGTTTCAATTAAACCGAAGGATACGGGTGTTTATGCAGAAGCAACAATCTAACAACGAAATCAGGGAGTGGCGGCCATCTGCCGTATGTATATCTCCTAACTCTTTCGAACGCCGCAAAGTACTCGAACTAATGAAGTGGATTAGTCACCAACATGGTTTCGGAACTTATTTTCACTTTGTAAGAGGTTACTTTAGTCAAGAAACGGTTTCCGAATGCCGGGATGTATTGCAACAGTTAATAGAATTGCAGAGAGGGAAAGACAGTGGACTTTACATTGATACCATGATTTCTCCTTCCTATACATCGGCAATAGCACAGGTTATACAAACACCTTCGGTATCGGGCATGGAAAATAATATGGTTGTTTTTGAATATGATAAGAATCGTCCCGAAGAGCTGACACGTATTGTTGAGAATATTAAATTAACCAAAGCCGGGAATTTTGATGTTTGCGTGTTTGCCGGTTCTGCTTATCCCTTACAAACCCGTAACGGAATTCATGTGTGGATAAAGATAAATGATGAAAAGAATTCCAACCTGATGATATTGTTAGGATACATCATTATGTCGCATCCCGATTGGAGCCGTAGTCAGTTTAAAGTATTTGTTACTACCAATACCAACAATATAGAAGATTTACAAGAACGACTAGGAAGGCACATTGAAGAGTGGCGATTGCCCATTACTATGGCCAATATAGAAATTGTAACACTAAATAACGATCAACCTTTGAATGATAAAATAGCCTCCTGCTCCAAAGATGCAGGTTTAACTTTGATTGGGTTTGATGATGAAATCTTTAAAAACAAATCGGGAAGCTACTTTCAACAGTTTGAGGGCTTGGGCGATGTTTTGTTTGTTAATGCAAATGTTTAAGCTGTATTTTGAACCGCAGAGTTGCGAGTTATGCGAAGTTTTAAGTTAAGAATGTATTTTAGATTACAATATATTAGATGTATTTTTGCTTACTTCGCGCCAGAAAACAATGAAACATGAAAAAGCTACATAAAGTTACAGGAATTGTATTAGCGTTAATAATTATCTGGATGGGGGTATCCGGAGTTATCCTCAATCACAGGAAATCATTATCAGAGAAGGGTATCAGCCGGAAACATCTTCCGGCATCCTATCAATACAATAACTGGAACTATGGTTTTTTTAAGGGCTCGTTAACGCTATCGCCCGATACGGTTTTCTTGTATGGCAGCGAAGGAATCTGGCTTACCAATGAAATGGGTGATTCTATTGTGGAGTACAATCAAGGCATCCGTTCCGGAGCAGATAATCTGAAAATATCCCGCATGATTCAAGCACCCGGTAGCGAAGTTTATGCTGCTGGTATGTATCAGCTGTACCGCTACAATCCTGATCGAGGCGTTTGGGAAAATCAACAGTTGCCCGCCGACATTGATCGTATTACCGACCTCGAAATAAAAGGAGATACATTGGTGGTTCTTACCCGATCGGAGTTATTGGTAGCTAAAGTGTCGCATAATCTTGATTTTGAGAAAATAGAACTGGCTGCCTCACCCGATAGGGACAATAAACGTTCGCTTTTCCGTATAATATGGAAACTGCATAGTGGAGAACTGTTTGGTACTTTAGGGCAAGTGGTAGTAGATTTTTTTGCTGTATTACTTGCTTTCTTTAGCATAACCGGTTTAATAATATGGCTACTACCCAAGCGTATAAAAGCCAGAAAAAAGAAAAAGCAGCTTGTGCAGAAGCATGTAAAAACTTTCCGGTTTTCGTGGAAGTGGCACAATAGTCTTGGCTATTGGTTTACGATACCTTTACTGATATTGGTAATATCGGGTACATTCCTGCGGCCTCCTTTACTTATTGCCATTGCAAAAAGCGAAGTTACGCCCCCGCCGTTAACTACAATGAGTACGGATAATGCCTGGCACGATCAGTTACGTGTTATCCGGTACGATAGTTTACAACACGAATGGTTGCTCTACACTTCGGATGGCTTTTATACCTTACCGGATTTTGCAGCTTTGCCTCGTAAAATCAAGATACAGCCCCCTGTTAGTGTGATGGGCGTAAATGTGTTACAGCAATTAGACGAGGTTTGTTGGGTAGTAGGTTCTTTCAGTGGGTTAACCATCTGGAACCGTAGTACAGGAACATCAATTGATGGTTTTACAGGCGAACCGGTTCGCCCGATTTCGGGTATGCCTTTCGGGCAGAGGAAAATATCTGGATTCACTACTGCATTGAAGAATCGTACGGTTGTTTTCGATTATGACCGTGGTGCCTATGTTTTTGAACAGGATCGTTATTTTACTCCGATGCCCAACAAGTATGCCAACAGACCGATGTCGTTGTGGAATCTTGCGCTTGAAATGCATACCGGACGCATCTTTACCTTTTTGGGTATGTGGAATGTTTTATTTGTTTTTGTGGTGGGCATCGCTGCCACATCGATGATTGTTAGCGGGTGGTGGGTTTACCGGAAAAAACGATAGTCCCATTATGTATTATACGTATGCACACTCGCTCCTTGCGCCGATGGAAGATAATTGATTCCGTACCAGCACATTTGTAAAAAGATAAAAGAGATAAGCATTATCCAGAGTGCGGTTTTATATTGCCGTGGTTTGCCAAGCCTGAAGTGGATGTATGCCAGATAACTGATCCATGTTACTGCCGCCCATGTTTCTTTGGGGTCCCATGCCCAGTAGTGGCCCCATGCCTCTTTTGCCCATAATGCACCAAACAACATACCAAAGGTCATAAACGACAAACCTACATAAACCAGATTGTCGGTAAGATCCATTTCCGTGGCCAGAATGTCTTTCTTTTTAAACCAAAGCAGGTAGATTGCCATAATTGCAGCGGCACCCAGCATGGCATAAGCAAACATATACACAATAACATGTGGTGCAAACCAGGGACTCTGTAAAGCCGGCATCAGTGTTTTATTATGAATTTCCGGTTTAAAGATATTGATGCAGATAAATACAATGGCCAGAATGGTGCTGAAACTAAGTATCCACTTGTATTTCCAACGACTATACGTAATCAGTCCTGCCATTGGGAGGAAAAAAGAATACCACAAGCGTGTTTCGCCCATTGTGCGCATAGGTGGACGCTCAAGTGAAATCCACATGCCTAAAATAAATGCAAAGAAAACCGCCAACCCGCTAATAGTGAACAGGTAAACCAGCAATTCTTTTTTGCTTTTCCAGGCAACAACAGCACCGGCAATCCATAAAATAACAGCGATAATGGCAAATATCGTGAAATTATCCCAACTCATTTTTTATCCTCCTTTCTTGTTTTTCCGGCTGTGAGAAACATACATACAGCTCCTGCAATAAGCATCCATATCCCTGCGTACACAACAGGAAGCCATGGGTCGCGAACCAGTTCGAATATACTTATCGTACTCCATTTCCCTTTGCTGTGGTCATAATTCAACTGGTAGATTTTCCAACCATCAACCTTGAAGGGTTTGTTTACCTCGATTACACTTTCAAATACTTCTCCTTTTTCGGTATAAATTGTAACATCCGAAGCATATCTGCGGGGTTCCCTTTCGGGCATAACAAGGCTCATTTCATTACTGAGTCTGATTGCTTTATATGGAAACATAAAACTACCTCCGCTAATCCATCCCTCTTTCTTTTCTCCGGTTCGGGTATTCTCGGCCTGCACATATACGGCATAGGCGGCCCCCATCGAATGGAATTCTACAAAACGTAATGTATCCTCAGTGGCCATGCTGGCTGCTTCGGGTATGTGTTGTGTTACAACGATATGCCAGTCGAGCAGGTTTCCTACGCTAAAATCTTCTTCCAATAAAAGGTTTGCGGGCTTTCCTTCGGGCAATGCTTTTCCGGTTTCGTTATCAATAAGTATCAGCTTAGGCGGATATTCGTCGATTGTAAATTCGTTAAGCTTCACAGCTAATGGCAGTTCTTTCATTTCACCCAGTTTGTTGTAGGCGCGCCATTCGGGATTTTCGGACCCAATGGAAGCTGTCATTTCTAATCTTTGCATATCGGCACTACCTAATACTGCGGCTGTGATGGCAATAAATAGTCCGGCATGATTCAATAAGAAAGGTATATTGCGCAGGCGGAAAGGAAAAAGTCGGCGAAGAGTTACCATGCCTACCAGCATCGTGAACCACATATATAATAAAATAAATGGCCAAGCTGAAAGCATTTGCGAGAAACCCAACCACGACTCGAAACCTAGAACTTCTACATGAAATGGTTTCTGACGGATAACCCCCATAATTACTGTAACGGCTACCACACCAAGCATAGCAGTTACAGCAGCCTGGTATCTGCTCATCCATTTAAAAAGATATACTTTTTGGGCAGTGATGTGCATTGTTGCAATACCAGCTATAAAAACGCCAAGTGTAATTATGTTTACAGGGAATGCAAACAGGTCCCAATCTATTTTCCCCACAGTTATTTGGAGAATGATACCTGTTAAAAACAAACCGATACATATTGCAAATCCTTCTTTCAATCCCCAGGGTTGCTTCCACATAATATTAATATTTATTTTTAGACACGGATGGCTAATGTGCCAATACGACAATGTGCCAATGTGCCAATTTGGTTAATGTGCGCAGCCAATTAGCACATTGGCACATTGTCGTATTGGCACATTAGCCATCCGTGTCTAAAAAAATTATAATCGAGCAATAATCTTGTTATTCGCTTTAGCCTTTTCCAGCCATTGAGGAACAACAGTGTTGTTAAAGTTCTCTTTGTTTTTACGTTCCTTGTCCATATCAAGACCAATATAACGCTGTGCTTTATCCTTTGTTGAGATATCGGGCATTGGCACATCATTAACACCTTGTTGAGCCAGCACTTTAGACACAGCCAGTCGTGCCTGCAAAGCCTTGTCGAGCCCATTACCCAGAATACGCTGTATCTCTTGCGGAGCGTGGAAAGAAGAACCATGCGATGCCACACCAAAATCCCAACGCCATTGAGCCTGACGAATCAGTTGCAGTGTTTCTTGCATTTGTGCTTCTGTAGCACCTTTTTCCCAAGCATATTGTGCTTCTATATGAACGCGTGCCAGTTCTTCTTCCAAACGGTTACGGGTTTCGTTTGCTTTGCGCTGACGATCATATACGTTGGTACGTAGTGTTTCTTCACTTTCGCGATGACAAGTTTGACAAGTACGGTCTATCATAGCTAACGGACTCTGTATGTGGTGATCGCTGTACTTTACACCGCCTTCACTTTTATAGGGCATGTGGCAATCGGCACATGATACACCACGTTGGCCGTGAATACCCATTTGTGCAATCTCCCAGTCGGGGTGTTGTGCCTTTAATATAGGTGTTTTGCTTAATGTATGGATGTAATCGTAATAGTCGGCTTCATCATAATACGCTTCCATAGCTTCCACAGTAAGACCTTTATCCCAAGGGAAAGTAAGATATTTGCCATCACCTTTAAAATAATATTCTACATGGCATTGTGCACAAACCAACGAGCGCATTTCCTGTGGGGTAGCCTTAGTGATATCTTTACCCATAGCAGCAAATGCTTCGACCAATGCCGGGCGACTGATGTGCAGGTTCATGTTTTCGGGTTCGTGACAATCGGCGCAACCAATCGGGTTAACAATTTCATCGCCAAATGCTGCCCATTTATTATTGTAGAACGCATCAACGCCAATTGTTTCCATCATACGGGGTACATCCGGGCTTTTGCAAGTCCAGCAAGTAGATGGTTGTGGTCCTTCGTTGGCATTCGTTGGCGATCCGGTGCGCAGTGTGTTGGTAATGTCCTCTATTGCATGCATGTGTCCGCGAGGCGATGAATAGTCTTTAGAGAAAGCATAACCAGCCCAGAGCACAACCATTTCGGGCCGTTCTTCCAATACATCAACAGCAATATTACCATTGAACTCGCTTTTGAAATCGGTATTAGCCGTTTCGGTCCATGTTTGATATTCGCGCGGATAGTTATCTTTGAATATCTCGTTTCGGGATTCTATTCCTTTGATTTCTACTCTTTTATTATTAAAAACGCTGGCTACTTCGGCACGTCTTTCCATTAGCGATGAGACTACCAGCCCCAATACAAAAACAACTACCATTGTTCCTCCAAACAATAGCCATCCTTGCCATGATTTAAGTTTCTTTTCCACCATAATGATATTTGTGATTTATTTTTTACTATTTAATTTTTGTATCCATTCTGGAACAGGTGATTCCGGATAAGGAACCAATGCGTTCGGCGTTGTAGATAAACTGTTGCCAGTGCCATGAGGTACATCTCTATGGCAATCCCAGCAGGCTTTTCCCTGTCCCGTTTGTGCCATCATGAAATCAATTTGTCCGGTCTTTACGAACTCCGTATTCAACTGGGTATGACAACGGATGCAATTATTCATGATTACCTGTGAACTACGGTCGTGTGCCTGAATAACATCACGCTCACCATGTGTAAGGAATGCTGCCACATGTCCGATACCATCCATTCCTTTGAATGTCCATTTCTTTACCACATTGTCTTGTGGCACATGACAGTCATTACAGGTAGCGTCACGGCTGTGCGAACTGTGAAACCAAGTAGCATAATAAGGAGCCATAATGTGGCAATTAACGCAGGCAGCCGGATCATCACCCAAGTAAGTGTGTGCCCGGAGCATGTAGAGAAATAAACCTCCTCCACCTACAATAATCCCACTGATGATTATTGCAAATATCTTCCATTTGCGGGAAGGCAGAATTGTGTTTATTAGGTTTCGTATTTTCATAGATATTCTCTTTTTATGCAAAGATAGAATAGGGGAATAGAAAAAAGTGTAATAAGGATTACACTTTTTGAGTATTGTTTATAAACTTGGATTCTGCTATACACATTCTAACCCTTATTGGATTATACTTAATTGCCTGATTCTCTCCAAAATTCATAATTTAGATGGATTGTAGCATCTATTATTTCGAGCAATACACCAGATTTTGCAATTGTCTTAAAGAACGATATCTTGTGAAAGTATTGAATAAAAAAAGAATGCATTTTTTCATAAAGTATTTATACAAAGGTTATTATTTTTAATTTGTTGAATCTAGGTTCCAATACTTCTGTTCAATTTCGTGTGTTTTTTGCAAAAGCGCACAGAAGATTTATCGCAAAAAAAGCATCATAAGTCTCATAGTGTGTTTATTTGCTTGTGTTTCAGTAGAATACATTATGGCACTTCGCCAAAAAGTAAAACATAAGTACCATTCATAGTATCATAGAACAAAAATAGTTTCATTATAACTTGAGTTCGAAAAACAAGTAGTTTCATTTTGTTTTCTACCAATGAAACAAGTAGTTTTCTATATAGAAAACAAGTAGTTTCATACATAGAAAACAAGTAGTTTCCTATATAGAAAACAGTTGGTTTCCTACCGTGAAACAGTTGGTTTTCTACTGTAAAACAGTTAGTTTTGTATAGAGAAACAAAAGGCATCCTACAGAGAAGCAAAAACCGAATAACTAAATAACTAAAATAAATCAAAAGACATGAAAGTGAAAGTAACTAGCTATAGAAATAACCTGATTTATGTAATATTCAGCAAAATGCAATCTAACAATTTGTGCATGAGATGGTTATAGCTTGTAAGTGTGAAATTTGAGTGAATGGTTATGAGTAAGCGTCTCCGCTTTGTCGCCTATATTGTCTTTTCCTTGTTCTGTATCTTTGCATTTAATTTTTATATAATATTTTATGCAAGCCTCAGAACTATA
>NZ_QVMJ01000051.1:20200-31586 GCF_010500955.1 Bacteroides sp. 519 | reverse complement strand
CCCCCAGTCGGGCTTCGCCCTTCACTGGGGGTTATTCAAATTGAATCCCAAGGGATTCACCATGCGGATAGCATACAATGAATCCCTTAACTTGATGACATTGGGCGTTGCCGGCGTTGCCTGGGGCTGAACTGACCTGCCACTTCGTGGCGAACATGACTGGGTTATACTAGCTACTAACTACTAACTACTAGCTACTAACTACTTCCTGAACGGTGGCTTAACTATTACTGCTTTGAGCTTCCTTCCGCGTACATCCAGATAGATTTCGGTACCTATCTTAGTATATTCAGGTTTTACATATCCCATACCGATACCAATTTTGCGGGTGGGCGACATGGTTCCCGATGTTACTGTTCCTATCTTTTCGCCATCGGCAGTAACAATGTCGTATCCCTGACGGGGTATTCCACGGTCTATCAATTCAAAGGCAGCCAACTTGCGTGTGGTTCCTTCGTTCTTTTGTTTTTCCAGTGCGGCGCGGTTAACAAAGTCTTTGCCGTCTACAAACTTGGTAATCCATCCCAATCCGGCTTCAATGGGCGATGTTGTATCGTTCAGGTCGTTTCCGTAAAGACAGAATCCCATTTCCAGACGTAGCGTGTCGCGGGCACCTAATCCAATGGGTTTAATGCCAAACTCTTCGCCGGCTTCGAATACGGCTTGCCATATCTTCTCTGCTGCATTTGGGTAGAAATAAAGTTCGAATCCTCCTGCACCGGTGTATCCGGTATTAGAGATGATCACATTTTCTTCGCCTGCAAACTTGCCTACTTTAAATGTATAATAAGGAATTGCAGATAGATCAATATCTGTTAGTTTTTGAAGCACCTCGGTGGCTTTAGGTCCTTGAACCGCAAGCTGACCGATGTTATCGGATGAGTTTTCTAGCTCGGCTCCTTCGGTATTATGTGATACACACCAGTTCCAGTCTTTTTCGATATTAGATGCGTTAACAACCAGAAGATATTTTTCAGGCTCGTAGCAATAAACCAGAAAGTCGTCTACAATACCGCCTGTTTCGTTAGGGAAACATGTATATTGAATTTTTCCGGGAGTAAGTGCAGCCACATTATTTGATGTTACTTTTTGCAGGAAACTTAGGGCGTTAGGGCCTTTTACCCAGAACTCTCCCATGTGCGATACATCGAATACGCCAACAGCATTACATACTGTAAGGTGCTCGTCAATAATTCCAGTGTATTCAATTGGCATATTATAGCCTGCAAATTCGTGCATCTTAGCTCCCAGAGCTATGTGCTTTTCGGTAAACGGTGTCTTTTTCATGTTGAATTTATTTTAAAAATTATGGTTTCTTAAATATAGAACACAGAGACACAGAGGCACAGAGTTTAGAGTAATGAGTTTTGAGTTATGAGTAGTGAATCCGCATGGTAAAACTCAAAACTCAAAACTCAAAACTCACTACTCAAAACTCACTACTCACTACTCTAAACTCTGTGTCTCTGTGTTCTAAATTCATCATCTGTCAGCAACTAGTTCTGCTATTTTCACAATAACCATCATGGCCTTCTCCATGCTTTGAATGGGTACGTACTCGTATCTTCCATGGAAATTCATACCGCCTGCAAAAATGTTGGGGCATGGTAATCCTTTAAACGAAAGCTGTGCACCATCTGTACCTCCGCGTATGGGTTTCACGTTGGGTTTCACTCCAACAGCTTCCATTGCAGCAAATGCTGTGTCTATGATGTGCATAACCGGTTCAATCTTTTCGCGCATGTTGTAGTATTGGTCGCGCAACTCAATAGTAGCTGTTCCTTCGCCAAACTCTGAGTTTATTTTACGAACCAGATGTTCCATCTCCTTCTTCCGGCTTTCAAAGCGTGGGTGACTATGATCGCGGATGATATAACTCAATGTACTTTGTTCTACATCGCCCTGCATACCTACCAGGTGATAAAAGCCTTCGTATTTCTCGGTATGCTCAGGTGTTTCGTGACGAGGAAGCATGGAGATAAACTGCGAAGCCAATCGCATTGAGTTTACCATTTTATGCTTGGCATATCCTGGGTGTACATTTCTTCCTTTGAAAGTTATTTTAGCAGCAGCAGCGTTAAAGTTTTCATATTCCAGTTCGCCAACTTCGCTGCCATCCATTGTGTATGCCCATTCGCATCCGAATTTCTCTACATCAAACTTGTGTGCTCCCAAACCAATTTCTTCGTCCGGGTTAAATCCGATGCGTATTTTACCATGTTTAATTTCCGGATGTTCCTGCAGATATACAATAGCAGAGATAATTTCGGCAATACCAGCCTTATCGTCGGCTCCGAGTAATGTTTTACCATCGGTAACAATAATATCTTCTCCTATATGGTTTAACAGTTCCGGAAACATTTCGGGTGATAGGATATAGGCTTCTTCTTCGGCCGAAAGGATAATTTCATTACCATCGTAATGATGTATGATGCGTGGTTTTACATTTTTACCGCTCATGTCGGGGCTGGTATCAACATGGGCAATGAAGCCTATTGTAGGAACTTCTTTATCAATGTTCGATGGTAGAGTGGCAAAGAGATAACCATTGTCGTCGAGTGAGATATCTTCCAGCCCTAACTGTTCTAATTCGGTTTTGAGGTATTTTAAAAATTCCATCTGTCCTGGTGTACTCGGAGTAACGCCGGAGTTCTCGTCAGACTGGGTATCGAAGCTGACGTATTTTAGAAAGCGGTCTACTAGATTCATATGATTTGTTTTTGTTTAAATATTATACGCAGCGGCTCCTCGCTGCTAAAGAGGCAAAGATAGAAAAAGGGCTGTGATATGACAAGCAAACCACAACCCTTTTTATGTTAATTAAAACAATGTAATCAGAAGTTGTTTAAAAACTCAGTTAAGCTATCCTCTCGTTCCAGATCAAATTTCTTACGGATACGATAACGAATAGTTTCCACGCCTCTTACTGAGATATTTAATAGTGGGGCTATCTCTTTGGTTGATAGATTCATCTTCAGGTAAGCACACATCATCCGCTCATTGTACGATAAATCGGGATATTTTTCCTGTAAGCGTTTCATAAAGTTATTATGAACAAGGTCGAACTGTTCCTCTATTCGCTTAAGCACATCGTCCGATTGTATGTTTGAGTCTATTTTGCTGTTGACTACTAATAACATTTTGCGCGAATCTTTGGTACCTTCTCCTTTCAGTAAAGAAACAACTTTCAGTATATCCGATTTGATTTCGGTAAACATCTCATTTTTACGGGCAAAGTTTATCATGAGATTGGCCATTTCCTGACTTTTGTATTGCAGGTCGTGCTCTAGCTTTTCTTTTTCCAGTTGAATAATCTGCCGTTCTTTGCGGGCATTTTCTTCTTCATATTCTTTTTCAATAGCCTGCAATTCTTTGTTCTTTTCGGCTACAATTTGCTGCTTTTTCTTTTTTACACGTTTATCATCCCATTTATATATGATTCCGAGAAAAACGAAAAACAGTAGTGTATTTGCCGTCTATGTATTTAATCAACCGCGAGTCGCCAACGAAATACATTATATTATCGGTTTCGTAAATACCCCATACATTGCCCATTGCCCTATCAGCCTCTTTCAACGAATCTGATAAACAGGTATAGACTAACTTGCCGCTTCTGTTGGGCTCAAAATATCCGAATTCGTTGATTCCGCCTGTATAAATTCGTTTTTGTGATTGCGAAGGATATACCGAGCGAACATTCGAAGCGTTATTTAATTTGTTTTGTGTCCACTCATTGCCATCGTATTGCAACATGCCGTTCTGATTGGCAAAGTATACCCAGTTCTCGTTGTAAGAGGCTATTTGCCATATTTGCGAGCCTTTGCCATATAGGTTCTTATCATAATTGATGATGAAGTTATTCCAGTTGGCAAAAGTATTAATACAAGGGAAGGTTAAAAGCAATAAAAATATTATTTTGACTAAACTGTTTTTCAATTTCCGAGCAATGTTTTTGTTATAAATATCATGGTGGCAATTCGCAAATGTAATGCTTAGTCTTCAAATTAGCAAGAATAAAGTGTCTTTTTGTAGATATGGTTGACTCTTTAAAGACTCAACCAATGAAAGAAAAGAAGTCCAAGGATGCTCACGCTTTTCATTTTCGCATCCGTGAGATTTATCGTCTTCATGTAATCGAAGGCGTTTGTGTATCTGATTTAGCCAACAAAATGGGGCTAAGTCGTTCTAGTATTTACCGTGCAATCACTACCTTTGAGTTTAGTAATCCTTTAGAATCCTCAATGATGAAGAAGCAAAGTAAAGACATTAAGCCTGAAGACTACCAAAAGCTTCTGGATGAACTCTCCTCTTTGAAGAAAAAGCTTTCAGAGGAGCGCTTACGTGCTGATTTTTACGAAGAGATGGTCGCTTTTGGCAAAGACGTTTATGGTATCGACTTAAAAAAAGTTGGCACCAAGTAGCTTGTAGGCTTCACCATAGGGACAAGAAGCTTTACGGCATTGTCCCTATGTGTCGTCTACTTGGTGTAAGCAAACAAGCCTACTACAAGCATGTAGATACATTAATGTCCAAACTCTCTTTGGAAGCTTTTGTTATTGAATTTGTCAAATCCGTCCGTCATAGAGATCCCGGCATTGGTGGTAATAAGCTCTGGCTGATGTACTGTAACCGGTTTGGTCCTGAAAATAGCGTAGGCTATAATCGTTTTTATGACATTCTGGAGCGTTATAACCTAAAAGTCCGCAAGCGCAAACGGCGTGTTGTAACCACTGATTCCAGGCATGGTCTACCTACTTACCCCAATCTCGTCAAGGATTTGATCCCGGATCATCCTTGCCAGTTGATGGTTAGTGATATAACCTATATGCCTCTGAAAATAAGTCCTTCAACGAACGAATATGTATTCTGTTACCTCTCCTTAGTTACAGACTATTATACTAAAGAAATCATCGGATATAGTGTAGCCGAAACACTGGAGGCCAAATATACCCGTGAAGCATTGGAAATGGCTATCAGTCATTATGAGGGCAAAGACCTTTCAGGTCTTATCCATCACTCCGATCGTGGGGTACAATATGCCAGTTATGACTATACGGCCCGCTTGAAAGATTGTAAAATCCGCATAAGCATGACAGAGTGTGGTAATCCCAAGGATAATGCAGTAGCCGAGCGTGTGAACAACACGATCAAGAACGAGTTGCTTAAGGACATGGACTTTTATCGAATCTCAGATCTAAAGGCTGCCCTGAAAGCAGCTGTGGAATTCTATAACAACGAACGCCCCCACTGGAGTTTGGATGGAATGACACCCTTACAGGCAGCCCTGGGTGAGGGAGAACTCAAGAAAAGATGGATCAGTTATCGTGAGAGAGCCATCAAGAGGAAGCAGGAACCCGGATTGATAGCTTAAAGCCAGACGGAAATCTTGCCGCTCGTCGGGACGGGTGGTCCCGCCCCTTGCCGCTAGGGCGCTCCCCGACCGATGAGTATTGTTACTAAAGAAAATAATGCGGCACACAGTTGATTGAACCACAGAAAACTTTGGGGAGACTTTAAGCCTCCAGAAGTATAAAAAACTTCTACACTGTTTTTTATAATTTGTTTGGAGTAAATGGAATTCTTGATTATTTTTGTGAACTAACTAATCACCAGGGTAAACCGGATTCATCAATAAGCAATGAAAAAGGTCAACCCAGTTTATAACTAAGTATAAACCGAGGCAACCAATTCTATTAATAAGACTGAAAGTAGTCAACTAAAAACGTTAACATACACTCTGTTTTTGTATCACGCCTGTGGTACAAAAGTGCCACGCTTGTGATACAAAAGTATCTTAGTAGTGATACTTTTGTACCACCCTGCTTGGTACTTTTGTTTCAGGCTTAAAATAGTTGGTGAAACTTTTGTCTCAGCATTAAAAAATCAGTGGTACTGTAATTTGCTGATTATTAATTGTTTTATCTAAAAGAATATCCCGGCAAATGATCAAGCTGATAAATCAGCTATTAGACTTTATCAAACCTTTTGTTCTGTCTAGTGGCTGATTTATCAGCCGGATCATTTGCCGGGATGATTTATCACCCGGTTTAAAGGCATGCATAGTTACAATTTGTAACTTGAAAAAAAATGAATGATCAAATATGAATAATACTTGTTACACTTTCTTTGCCCATAAAATACGTTTTGGCTTTTACTTGTTTGGCATCGCAATCGATGGGGGCAGTCCAAACCGGTGAGTTTTCGTTGGGTTCGCTGCCATCAATGGTATATCTGATAACCGCATCTTTAAGGGTGCTGTTGGCATGAAGTTTACCATCAATAATTTTGATTCCCGGTTGTGAAACATGGAAATTAACACCAAAACCATTCAGACGTGGATATTCATACTGGTTGAGTGCCGCGTTGTAGGCGCGCAAGGCATCATCGTGCTTAGTCTCATCATTGGAAAATCCCCAGCTGGGTTCGGTATTCCATGCACGGTCAATCATTCCCAACATTTTGGGGAACAAGGCTTTTTCAACCATACCAAAGTTACGGATGGTTTCGGCCCAAAGCTGTCCCTGAATACCCTTAATTTGTGCGCGGGCATCACGTGCCAGTGGAACTTTAGTTTTCGACGCCTGTACAATATCAACTTTCTCGCCCTTCATGTTATGCCGTATGGACTTGTAAATGTCATAAGGCAATACGTCATAAGGAACATATTCGTTCACAAAGCCACCCCAGTAAAGTCCCGGTTCGTGCTGGTGCTTGTTGTACGACATGTCCATGTAGAAGTTTGTAACATTACACAATACAATTGGATATCCGGCATTGGCAAGATTGTAAGGAATCTGATCGCTACCTTGTTCGGGTATAGTGTTCCAGCAATAAGTAAGCACATTGCGTTTGGCAAACCGTTCGTTAACAGTCTTTTCGTCGGGCATCAATACCACTTCCTGCCATCCGGCCAGTTGAATGTTCTTTTCGTCCAGTATATCCAACACTTGTGCAAAGAAGTAATCTTTCAGGTCGCGGGCTTGGGTCATACCTTTTTCCTGCATAAAGGCACGGGCTATACTTGAACCTTCCCATGCCCCGTGAGGAACCTCGTCGCCCCCCATGTGCAGCACATTCAGTTCCATTCCGGCTTCTTTGTACATGCTTTCTACCTCGTTGATTACTTTTTCAACAAAACGGTAGGCCGATGGCATTGCTGCATTAATAACATTGTCGGTATACCATTGAGCCGATAAATACTTAGAAGTATCTTCGAAGTCGGCAAGTAAAAACTCTTCGGCTTTAGCCAGGTCGGTATCTATGTATTTATTATAACGGGCATTCATGGCAACAATAGCTGCACGCGAGTGTCCTGGCATATCAATTTCGGGCAATACGGTTATGTGTCTTCTTTTTGCATAACGCAAGATTTCGATGAATTCCTGACGCGTGTAATACCCCGTACCAGCTTCGGTAAAGTCGCATCCGCCACCATAAGCAGGATACAGGCGGTCGGCCTCATCCAATGTATGTCCGCGACGGGCACCCACTTCGGTTAGTTCGGGCAATCCGGGAATCTCGATACGCCATCCCTCATCATCAACAATATGGAAATGCAGGATATTGAGTTTATACATGGCGAAGATGTCAATCAGTTTCATAATGTTCTCTTTCGATGAGAAATTACGTGCCACATCAATCATTTGTCCGCGATGCAACAGATCAGGATAATCCTCAATATACAAACTGGCAGTATGGCAAGGCAGACCATTTAGGTTACCGATAATAGCAAGCAGTGTTTGAGCACCATTAGATACAGCATGAGGTGTAACTCCCGAAATGGTGATCTGTTTATCAGCTGTTTTTATTTCGTAATATTCCGGGTTGTTCTTCACCTTTGGGTTTGTCAGTTTTTTCAGTTCAATGGTTGTTTCGCCTGCATCCGAAACGGTGGCCTGAAACATGCTTTCCAGTTTCTCTTTCAGTAATCCGGCCTCATTATCAAAACTGCCGTCGTGAGCAATCCGGATGTTTTTAGTTATGTGGTGTTCTCCTTGGCGTTTATCTACTTTCTTCAAGGCGGGGATAATACTGATATCAGCATCGCCAACCAGTCCGTTTTCGAAAAACTTATTCTGCTCATACACAATATCACCGTAAGGGTAGGGGAGTTCGGCCCTGCCTTTTCTGGCCCATTGATATTCGTGCATAAAAGGAGTAACCTTTATTTCAACGCTGTGTGGTTTACCGGCTTCTTTGCCATCGTTGTTCAGCTTCACAGCATAAGCCCCTTCGGGTGCATTGGTTTCTTTAATGATGTTCCCCTTGCAACGGAATGTAAATTTAACAGTATCTCCGGCTGCAATAGGTTTGTAGTTTGCCGAAGGAAACATGCGATAATACGTAGAACTGATTTCTTCTACCACAAAAGCACCTTCGGGATTGGGTATGGGTGCAGCAGGTAGCTGATTGAAATAGAGAATCCAGTTTTTGTTGAGCGATTCGTTACCATCGTTGCTGATGTAGAATGTGTTTTCGTAAACTCCGGGTTCAATTTCGTTTTGTCCCATTTCCCATGTCAGCGATATGGGCACAGTAGTAGGTTCCTGTTTGCATCCCGATAGGGTTAGGATTAAGGTCATAATAATAAAAAGATTTTTCATGATACTTATTTTTAGGGGGTTAATGTTTAATCTTCAATTACCACTCCCAATAACGGAAGCAGATCCATTGCCTGTAACGAGCTTACGATAGCCCCTTTCAGATCGGCAATATTTAGTTGTATACCTTCAAGACGTGAAGTTCTGAGATCAATACCTTTCAATGAACTGTGCGAGAAATCGGCTTCAATAAATAAGCAGGCTTCAAATAGTACATCTTTAAACCGGTTTTCGTTGAGGTAACCGCTCTTTAAGTCGCATTGTGCAAACTTTACCTGTGTAAGTTTACTCATAGACAGGTTGATATAGTGCGCATTGCAATCTTTAAACAGTACATTATTCATTGTTGTTTCCGAAAAATTAGTGCCTACCAGCTTGCATGCAATAAATTCAACTCTGTGGAACGAACCCGCAGCAAAGGAAACATTAGAGAGGTCGCAGTTTTCGAACCTTACATCACTTATTTGGGCTGATTTGAATTTGCATTCAACAAAGAAGTTTTGTGTAAAGATGCAGTTGCTGATGGTTAAATACGAGTTGTCGGTTTCGGCAACAATGCCACGTTCAAAGTGTTTTCCGGTAATGATTTTTTCGGTAGAGAGTAAACTTTGAGAATCTTCAACAGATTCGGGTTCCTCGTCAAAGAAGGGAGAAACAATCTTTATTTCTATGGTTTTCTTCTTATTGTATTTTGCCATATCACTTGCTTAAATGGATTCCTGCAAACACTGCAAGAATGCCTAAAAGAATACTTAATAGTATATAGATTGCAAAGGAAGTATAAAATCCGTTTTTAAGCAAATGCAGACTTTCGTTACTGAAGGTAGAGAAAGTGGTAAAACCACCACAAAACCCTACTGTGAGCAATAACCGGGTTTCGTTTGATAGGTTAAAGCGAGCAGAAAAGGTATAAAATAAACCAATAAGAAAACTGCCCAGGATGTTTGCAGTAAAGGTAGCCCACGGAAAACCGGATACAACCGCCCTACCATTTATTAGTAAATGGATGGAGTAACGGGCAACGCTTCCTAAACCACCGCCTAGAAAAACAAAAATGAGTTCTTTCATGGGGTTATTCTTTTTTGCGAAGATACAATTTATTTTTATTCCATATTTGGGAATTATTGATTATCTTTGTATCAATAAGAAAAACATGATAATAATTGGTTCTGAGTTATTTATTAAATTTTGCAAAAAGCATATAGATGCGGAAATAGCTTTAGCGAAATGGGTTCAAGAGGTTACTGTTGCCGAATGGAAAAACCACGCCGACTTAAAAAATAGTTTTGCTACCGCCGACTATGTTGGAAATGATCGGTATGTGTTTAATCTGAAAGGCAATCACTATAGAATTGTTGTTGTTGTTGTTTTCTTTGCTGGTTCTGCTGAAATACGTTTCATAGGAACTCACAGTCAATATGATAACATTGATGTCAAAACAATATAAGAAATGAAAATTAAGTCTGAAACAGAATTTCGTCAATGCCAGAAGGAACATGAAGCTTTGGTTCAAAAAGGCTCTGTTGTTCTTGGCAGTATGGAACTATTAAGTTCCGAAGAAAAAGAACGTTTTATTGAATTAGTCAAAATGATTCATGAATGGGAAGCTGCATATTATCCACTTCCCGGATGCGTATCTACCTTAATTACAGATGCTATCAAAGACAAGATGAAAGCTGATAACCTCAAACAAAATGAGGCTGCCAAAGTTTTAGGTATTTCTGAATCAAGGATTAGCGAATTGCTAAATGGTCGTCGGCCATTAAATCTGAATATAGTAAAAAAACTTAGAGATAATTTAGGCATTTCGGCCGATTTTATTCTTGACAACTTATAGGTCTTTGTCATCTATGGAATCGTTTTATGGGGTTATTCTTTCAATACGTTCCAACTGTTTATTTAAAAAGTAATTCACATAAGTGCTGCAATTCCCTGTTTCGTAAAATTCGACCAACCCTCTTCTGTAGTTCAAGATATCACTATCTTGTGATGAATAAACAGGTATGATATCTGCATTCATCATCACAATACTTTCAATCATTCTTGAAGTACGTTTATTACCATCAATAAATGGCTGTATTTTTGCAATATTGCAATGAAGGAAAACGGCTTTTTCCAAAGGATTGTTGTATTCTTCCTGCCAAAAGAGAATTTCATTTAATTTAGCGCGAATACTATCAAGGTTTTTTGGGGGAATATATTCGGTTCCGGAAATTCGTACAGCTCTGGTTCTTAAATAACCGGATTCCTCGTTCGAGACTAATCCTGTGGATATAGCTTGATGTACTCTGAATAAGGTTCTTTCATCAATAATCTCTTTATTGCCCTGCTTGTTAATATATTCCAGTTCCGAGATAAAAGTATTATAAAGATTTTTAAGCATTTTAGCATCTTCATATTTCTTTTCGGATGTAATACCATCTTTCAGTAAAGCTTCGGTTTCTACATAAGTATATGTGTTTCCTTCTATTTTACCCGAATAATAGCACCATACAATAGCAAGGTCTTTAAGTTCGTTCGAACTCAAATCGGATAGCTTTGATAGTGGGCTGTTCAGAATATTTTCTGCCTTTTCAAAATCCCTACAGGTAAAAACGATATCTTTTTCCATGCTTATTCTTTTCTGCGAAGATAATATTTATTTTTATCATTCCTTTATAAATGAATTATTCATACTCGTTTGGTTCGTTAGAGGCTGTGTTGAACTAAAATAAAAACACAGAGTCACAGAGAAACAGAGTTCTTTTCTTTGTGCTGAACACGGAGGCTTCGCTTTTACTCAAAAA
>NZ_QVMJ01000051.1:0-20183 GCF_010500955.1 Bacteroides sp. 519 | reverse complement strand
TCAACGGCCTACGCAATGATGTTACATGAAAATGCGAGGCTGTAGGCCTCGAAGCGTATTTGTATGCAAGCTCCGAGGCTTACAGCCTCGCATTCCATGTGGTATTCTTCATCGTAGGCCGTTGGCCTACGCTAGAGGCTATTAGGCCGTTGGCCTATTGTACGACAAAAGCGAAGCCTCCGTGTTCAGCACAAGGAAAAGCTCCGTGTTTCTGTGTCTCCGTGTTTTATTTCAATTCCTATCTGATTTGAACCAAATTGATAAAGTATGAATAATGCAGGATAAATGAATTTACCACAAAGTTTCTATGCAGCATTGAGTCTTAAACTCTGCGTACTCTGTGGTTAGAAAAGAATAGGGTATCAATGCAATCGTTTTCATGGAAAATCCATTCATTTTCAATCTGCCTAGTATATCCTTATGAACAAGGTACTTATCTTTGTTGTTGTAATTTAATTTAAACTCAACATGAAGAACATTAAGAAATTATCTTGCTTGTTTCTTTCCCTCCTTATAGGTGGAGCAGCAGTTGCTCAGGAATTGGCATCACCAAACGGTTTATTGCAGTTGAAGTTTTCGGTAACCTCGGCAGGCGAGCCCGTTTACGAACTTGCTTATAAAAACAAAGCAGTTATTAAACCCTCAAAACTAGGTTTTGAACTGAATGAAGATACCAGCGAAGAAATGGTTACCAACTGGGGAACGGAATCTGCCAGACAAAAGGGCTCTGATTTAATGACCGGTTTTGAACTAACCGATACCCAAACCACTACTTTTAATGAACCATGGCAGCCGGTATGGGGCGAAGAAAAAGAAATTCGCAACCATTATAACGAACTGGCTGTTACCCTGAATCAGAAATCATTGAACAGACAGCTAATTGTGCGTTTCCGTTTGTTTAACGATGGATTGGGCTTCCGCTATGAGTTCCCCGAACAAAAGAATCTGACTTATTTTGTGATTCAGGAAGAAAAAACTCAGTTTGCCATGGCCGGCAATCATACAGCTTTCTGGCTGCCGGGCGATTATGATACACAAGAATACGATTTCACCGAATCTAAATTAACCGAAATACGTGGTTTGATGGAGGGTGCAGTTACACCGAACTCATCGCAAACCACATTCTCGCCCACAGGAGTACAAACATCCCTGATGATGAAAAGTGATGACGGACTTTATATAAATCTTCATGAAGCAGCATTGGTTGATTACGCTTGTATGCATCTGGATCTGGATGATAAAAACCTGGTATTTACCTCCTGGCTTACTCCCGATGCAAAGGGTAACAAGGGATATATGCAAACTCCTTGCAACTCGCCTTGGCGTACAGTAATAGTGAGTGATGATGCACGCGATATACTGGCTTCAAGAATCACCTTGAACCTGAATGAACCTTGTAAGATTGAAGATACTTCGTGGATTAAACCCGTAAAATATATCGGTGTGTGGTGGGAAATGATTACCGGATACGGCTCATGGGCGTATACCGATGATCTACTATCGGTAAAACTAGGCGAAACCGATTATTCAAAGGTGAAACCTAATGGTAAACACTCTGCTAACAATCAGAAAGTAAGAAGATACATTGATTTTGCAGCCGAACATGGTTTCGATCAGGTTTTGGTTGAAGGATGGAACGAAGGTTGGGAAGACTGGTTTGGTAAATCTAAAGATTATGTATTCGACTTCCTTACTCCTTATCCCGATTTCGATATCAAAGCTTTGAACGATTATGCAGCAAGCAAGGGTGTAAAACTGATGATGCATCACGAAACTTCTTCTTCGGTTCGCAACTACGAACGCCATATGGATGCTGCTTATCAGTTAATGAATAAATATGGTTACAATTCGGTTAAAAGTGGTTATGTTGGTGATATGATTCCACGTGGTGAACATCACTACGGCCAATGGATGAACAACCATTACCTGTATGCTGTAACCAAAGCAGCTGATTATAAAATTATGGTCAATGCACACGAGGCTACTCGTCCAACCGGGCTTTGCCGTACCTATCCTAACCTGATTGGAAATGAATCGGCCCGCGGAACAGAGTACGAAGCATTTGGTGGCAGCAAACCTTTCCACACCACATTGTTACCATTCAACCGGTTGCTGGGTGGACCAATGGACTATACTCCAGGTATCTTCGATACTAAATTATCATTCCTGGGTGAAGGCGAACACAGCTTTGTTCATACCACTCTGGCTAAACAGTTGGCTTTGTTTGTTACCATGTACAGCCCTTTGCAAATGGCTGCTGATCTCCCCGAGAATTATGAGAAGTATATGGATGCATTTCAGTTTATCAAGGATGTGGCTATTGATTGGGACGAAACAAAGTATCTGGAGGCTGAACCGGGTGATTATATAACTATTGCCCGTAAAGAAAAGGGTAGCAACAACTGGTTTGTTGGTGGTATTACCGATGAAAATGTACGAACTTCGGTAGTGAATCTTGATTTCCTTGATCCGGGAAAACAGTATGTACTCACATTGTATGCCGATGGTAATAATGCTGACTATGTAAACAATCCTACATCTTACCAGATTAAAAAGGGACTTGTAACTTCTAAAAATAAGATATCAGTAAAACTGGCTCGTAGTGGTGGTTTTGCAATGAGTATTATGGAAGCGTCGCAGGCGGATGCTAAAGGGGTGAAGAAGTGGAGATAGGGAGTGGTAAGTTTTGAGTAGTGAGTAATGAGTTTACGATGCCGCATGGTTAACTCATTACTCAAAACTCAATCTGCGTAGAATATTCAAAAACCAAGCATTGCTGCAGGAGGTATATTTAATACTTTACAAAGCAATCTTGCTACCTTTAATGTGGGTTCTGAACGACCTGAAATATAATCATTAACACGAGAAGGACTCACACCAATCTCTCCTGCAAGTTGTTTTTGTGTCATCCCTTTTTCTTCCAAAGAGAACTCAATCAATTCAGAAACAGTAGGCTTTTCTATGGGGTAGTGTTCTTTTTCGTAGGATATAACAATGTCAGACATAACAGTAAGTTCTACTGCATTTTTATCATTCGCAGGAGTAGCATCATCAACAATGGGCAAGAGCTCCTCTATTCTTGCCAGTGCAAATTCATATTGTTCTTTAGTTATCTTACTCATACTTATCATTTTATGCAAAAGTACAAATAGTTTTGAATTACCAAATTTATTTTGCCAAATAGAAGCCAACCGATGTATATTCTCCGAACTCAAAAACTAAACGTTGATAAAACTTTTTTTCCAGAATAGATCGTCACCATAAACTCATACTCTTGCCCTTTTTCAAAGCTATCTTTGGCAACAAGTTGCAACTCTGTTTTTTCGTACGGATTCAATTCCGGAACTGCGCCCGAAGCAATAGTTACAAACTTTCCGTCTTTTTTATATGCTATTTTTAAAGAAGCTTTCTTGGAAATAACCTGCCCAAAGTTTTGCACTTCGATACTACAACTTAACCCTTTGGCCGATTCTGTAAAAATAGGGGCACGGGCAGAAAGAATAGGCTCTATATAAGTAATATAAGGCAAACGCGCATAGCCGTAAAGCATTTTACCGTTCTTGTATTTACCAATCAGCTTAGGAGCAAATTCATTTTCAGTAATGCCATTTCCCTTACCATCGAAAGTTACAACAAGGTCGCTGCCATTGTTCTCCGTTTTCAGCACTTTACATCTCCGACCATAATTCACTTCTTCCGAAGCACCGAAACGCAAAGAGTTTATCTCTATATCGGTTTGCGGGTTGAAGCCTTTTTCAGCTTTTATCTTTATACGGATTGTTTTTGTTTTGGAAGTAATTGGCTTTTCATTAAGCACAGTCAGTAATAATCCCGGATTCAACGGAATACCAATATTTTTCGAACTATGGTTGTCGAATGGTTTATCCAAAGGTTTCAATGTATCAATAACAGCAAAGTTAGCCTGAATTGCTCTTCCGTATTCATCCTGATACATCTTAATACGCTCAAACTTAAACCAATCTTCTACCCGTCCATCTTTGTGTACAGCAATTCCCGGCATATAAGCCTCTCCCGGGTCTACCACCCAACTTACACCATCCTTAGATCGAAGGTAAAAGGCAATGCGGCCCAGCCAATCGTTTACTATCATGTGGTATTGAACATGATCGCGCCAGATTACAGGGTCTTCGAACCGACCCTCTACAGGAGGGTAAACGCGCTTATCAGTTAACTGACTGTATTCTGTAAGTCCATCCTGACTAATCCAAATTCCACCGCCACGGCAAACCATTACATACGAACCGTCTTCACGCTGAGCAAACGACAAGTTGGATAACCCTTCAATAATATGGCGGTCGCGCGCATTGAAATCGAACTTTCCGTACTCCCAGTTTCCATTTATATCATTGGTAACATAACGTCCGCCAATAACATACAATACATATCTTCCATCCTTCAACCGGTAAATCTCCGGATTATGTCCTTTACCTATAATATTACGGGGTTTGAATGGCCCTGTCAGGTTATCGCTTACAGTGTTGAATACATACGAGTTAGGCCATTCACCATGCCCTTTGGGCGATGCTTCCAACCAGCCACATACAAACATGTGGAACAATCCATCATCGCCTTTCTTAATATTTCCACCCCAGTACGACCAGATACGGTCTTCAATACCATTATCTATATAACGGGGTACAACATCTTGTACACCCCAGGTATCCGACGATAGTTCTTTGCCTTCCATTGGCAGGAAGCGGTCCATAAAGCGGGCACCATGTACCAACTGATCCCACTCTTGAGGACGTTCGCGTTCCGTTACCTGTGCAGATAACGATATATTAATCAATAAGAAAGTGAGTAGCAGAAAGTAAATACAATGTTTCATGATATGCTTTTCGTGTAATTAACTGTTTAACCATGTATCCCTGAAACGGGGTTCCAATATATTCCTGACTTCTTTAAGCAATTCCTCATCCAATGCCTCGTTGGCCCATTGTATGTTCTGCAAAACAGCTTCCGGTCGGGTTGTACTAAACAAGGTTGTTGCAATACGCGGATTAGATACGGCATACTTTACAGCTAGTTGCTCAATTGATTTGCCTTGGTCTTTACAGTGTTTTGCTGCTTTCCGGCATAACTCCTGTAGTGGCTTGGGAGCAGGATGCCAATCGGGTGCACCCCGTTCGGTGAGTAATCCCATTGAAAATGGAGAAGCATTGATTACACCAATCTCTTTTTCTTCGAAATAATCCAGATAATCTACCAATGCATCGTCATTGAGGCAATAATGGCAAAAGGATAAAATGCTTTCTACAGTGCCTTCGGGTACATGGTCTATTACATATTTCAGGTGGCGTAGTGTGAGGTTGGTTATTCCTACATGCTTTACAATGCCTTTGTTACGTAGTTCTACCAATGCAGGCAGTGTTTCGTTGCAAATCTGTTCCAGATTGGCAAACTCAATATCATGTATATTAATTAAGTCGATATAATCCACGTGTAACCGTTCCATGCTTTCGGAAACACTTTCGGTAGCTCGGAGAGCCGAATAGTCCCAGGTATTGATGCCATCTTTTCCATAACGGCCTACTTTGGTAGAGAGGTAATATCTGCTTCTTTCAATATCTTTCAGGGCTTTTCCCAGCACTATTTCTGCCTTTAAGTGTCCGTAATATGGTGATACATCAATAAAATTGATACCATTATCAACAGCTGTATGTACGGCTTTAATACCCTCTTCTTCTTTTGCCAAATGAAAGACACCTCCAAGCGAAGAGGCTCCAAAACTAAGATTGGAAACTTTCATTCCTGTTTTTCCTATTTCCCGGTATTCCATAATTGTTTGCATTATAGATTGATGTTTCAAAAGTATCTGTTTTGCATTATATCAGATAATGGTAGGAGAGAAAAGTAAGCGCAAAGGTTTGCGTAACAGTGCTTTTTAGTATCTTTACACCCATGGACAAGAAAAAGCCTGTATCATTAAAAGAACTTGCAATAGAGCTGGGTGTATCTATCTCAACCGTTTCGCGGGCATTGAAGAATAGTCCGGAAATAGGTAAAGAGATGCGCGAAAAAATAAAAGCTCTGGCTAAAGAACGGAATTACCGTCCAAACCCTTTTGCCATGAGTCTACTGAAAAACTCTCCCCGTATTATTGGTATCATTGTGCCGGATATTGTTACACATTACTATTCATCCATCATCAGCGGAATCAATGATAAAGCTCATGAAAACGGTTATTCAACCATCATCACATCATCGTACGAACAGTTTGAAAAGGAAAAGAAATGCTTGGAGGACCTGATTAATATTCGCGTAGAAGGGATTATTGCCTGCCTGTCTCAGGATACTGCAGATTATACTCATTTTGAAACTTTGGCCGAGCAAAATGTGCCGATGGTTTTCTTCGACCGGATATGCCTTACCGATAAGTTTTCTTCTGTAATAACCAACAATGTAGAATCGTCACAGGAAGCTACCGAGCATTTTCTATCAACAGGATCAAAACGTGTAGCTTTTATTGGCGGAGCCAATCATCTGGAAATAGTGAAACTACGCAAACATGGTTATTTACAGGCATTGCGCGAAAGAAAAATCCCAATTGAAAGAGAATTGGTGTTCTGTAAAAGAATAGGTTACGAAGCCGGGTACGAAGGTGCTCGCTATCTACTCTCTTTAGCCAATCCACCCGATGCTATATTGGCAATGACAGATAGCCTTGCTTTTGGAGCAATGAAAGCCATAAAAGAAGCAGGACTAACCATTCCTGCCGATGTTGCTTTGATAGGATATACAGATGAATTACATGCTAATTATGTAGACCCACCATTAACTGCTGTAACACATCAAACTTATAAGATGGGAGAAACAGCTTGTACGCTTTTGCTTGAACAACTCGGGGGAGTTGGTAAAGTGAATCAAGTGGTGGTTCCTTGCATACTTTCGGTTCGTGGTTCATCTATTAAAGAAGTAAATCATGTGGATTGAGGAATATTCCCTCTATAAATGAATTCAATTGGTATATAAATCGAAGATTTTTATCTAAGTTTGCAGATAACTTGTTATTATAGACCTGAATATTGAAATAAAAATATCAAACCATGAGTACAGTTCGCAATCTCCCCATTGGAATACAAACTTTTGAGGACATCCGTAATGGAAATTATATGTATGTCGATAAAACTGATTTGGTTTGGCAAGTAGCCAATACTGGGAAAACTTATTTTCTGAGTCGTCCGCGTCGGTTTGGCAAAAGCTTACTCATCAGCACATTAGAATCTTACTTCCTTGGTCGAAAAGATTTATTCGAAGGATTGGCACTAGCAGATTTGGAAACAGAGTGGAAACAATATCCTGTACTGCATCTGGATCTTAATGCAGAGAAGTTTGATAGTGCAGAACGTTTAATTGGCATTTTAAATAGGCATTTAAACTTGTGGGAAGAGATGTGGGGTAGTGCAGAATGGGAAAAAACGCCTTCTGATCGTTTTGCCGGTATCATCCGTCGTGCCAGTGAACAAACAGGTGTGCAGGTCGTTGTTCTGATTGATGAATACGATAAACCCTTGTTGCAGAACCTACTTAACGAACCTTTGCTGGAAGAATACAGAAACATTCTGAAAGGCTTTTATGGTGTACTGAAAAGTGCCGACCGTTACTTACGTTTCGTATTTCTGACTGGTGTTACAAAGTTCTCTCATGTAAGTATATTCAGCGACCTTAATCAACTAAGCGATATTAGTATGGTGCCTGCTTATGCCACCATTTGCGGCATAACAGAGGAAGAATTGGTAAAGGTATTTACGCCAGAGTTGAAAAAGGTAAGCGAGTTTAATGGTTATACTTTCGAAGAAACCGTTAAGAAAATGGCTGCTCAATACGATGGTTATCACTTTCGCGAAAATACACCTGGCCTATTTAACCCCTTCAGTGTGTTAAGTGCATTGAAATACCTGGTATTGGATAACTTCTGGTTCCAAACCGGAACCCCAACTTTTTTAGTTGATTTACTGAAAGAAAGCGATTATGATTTGCGTATATTAATTGATGGTGTTGAAACCAGCCCAATAGCTTTTACCGAATATAGAGTTGAAGCCAATAATCCTATACCTGTACTTTATCAGAGTGGTTATCTTACAATTAAAAGCTATGACAGGCGTTTCAATCTTTATACGTTGTGTTTTCCTAATGAAGAAGTAAAATATGCTTTCCTACAATTTCTTGTTCCTTTTTATACTCATGTAAATGCCAATGAACAGGCATTTTATATAGGTCATTTTGTTCGTGAATTAGAAAGTGGTGATGTTCCCTCTTTTCTGAAACGTCTGAAAGCCTTTTTTGCTGATATTCCCTATGAACTGAATGATGAAACCGAACGTCATTATCAGGTTATCTTCTATTTGGTATTTAAACTGATGGGACAGTTTGTACAAGCCGAAGTACATTCGGCAACGGGTCGGGCAGATGCTGTGGTACATACCAAAGATCAGATTTATGTTTTTGAGTTCAAACTCAATGGCACAGCCGAAGAAGCATTACAGCAGATAGATGATAAAGGTTATCTTATTCCTTATATTGCCGATGAGCGGAAACTAGTAAAAGTTGGTGTGGAGTTTGAGAAGGATAAAAGGAATATTGGAAAATATCTGATTGGAAACTCTTAAACTTACACTATTCTTATTGTTTTCCTTGCTTGTCCTTATGTCTTTCTTTACTTTTACAAGTAGCATTGACCTTTAAACACCCGGGTGTTCACTGCTTGTACACCCGGATGTACAAGTACAGTACACCCGGATGTACACATAGCATACACCCGGGTGTACACGCATTGTACACCCGGGTGTTCCTAAACAAAATGAACTGGATTTTTAAATCAAAGCTATTGGGTTGAGAAACAAAACAAACTAGTTTTCCAGCTTCTTCCTTATCCTATCTGTTTCCCCTTGCTTAGGGATTGGTAGTGTTAGAGCCTTCTTCCAGCATTTTTGTGCTTCACTTTTATTGTTTTGCGACATATAATAATCTCCCAGAACCTCGTAAGTATAAAACATATTGGGGTTGGTTTCCCGATATATATTTAATATGCTATCGTTTACAGCCTCTTTATTCTGGGTATGTTTCCGTATTAATGGAGTTAACTCTTTGTATTGAAGCAACTGTTTAAACTCCGGTTGATAGATAAACGAATCTTCCGGAATGGTATATGCCAAACTTTCTGTCTCGCTGGTAAAGTTGATAGAATTGCCAAAAATACGGTCAAGATCATAACAGACAAACTTACCACTTTGCCAAGGAGAGGTTGACACCCACATCAACCGTTTTTCGGGTTTAAAGATTACAGAATGATGGGCTATGAATTGATTGATAGCCATTTCGTTAGCCAATCCCAGATCAGCATTGTTTAATCCTTTATGGTTGCGTAGGATAGATGCAGCTTTAACCGGAGTTAACGGAGTGTTTTCGGCCAGTAATTCTCCCAGTCGAACATAACGATACGGACTGTCTGATGTTTCGATGTTTTCGATGTTTCGTTTATCTGCCTGAAACTCTTCGGATTGATAATGGTTGGTACAGATCAGTTGTTTCTCTTTGCCGGCCGTATAGAGAGCTATTTTATCGGGCGATTTCTCTATAATTGCAGCCTTTCCGTCCTTGGCAGAACCTACCAGAATAGACTCGGCTACAAATGTTTTTCTATTTTGTGCTATTTGGTAAGCCTCTTCAATGGTAGAAGCATATTGCAGGATTTCTCTTGTAAGCACAGATATAGGTGTGGCCGATGATGTAGGCATGGCCGATTTAGCCGCATTGATGGTAACAGTAAGGCCATGTTCGTTCATTCCCGAAAGTACACCTGTCATTCCCGGCCATCCTACGGAAGCAAACTTGTATCCGGTTGCCGGACGGTAAAAGGCTATTTGTTTGTTGCGGGCAAAGTCATCGCCCACATAGAAGTCGAAGTTACGGCCGATAAGTAAAGTAGAGTCTGTTGTATGTTCGCCCCATGCAGCGAACGAACTGCAACCTACCAACATATAGTCTTGCATGGCATGTCCAAGATCGTGTGCGGCATGATAATTCAACTGTCTTTCGTAAGGCGTACCAATAAAATCGTACTGGTGGGTGCACGATAAGGAGATTCCGTAAATCTCATCCCTGTACTCTTTGGGAACATTCTTACCCAGATTACGGTTAAATAAAACGATAAAAAAACGTAGGAATTTCAGGTAATTATCCGAAGGAATAATCTCTTTTATCTGATTAACAAATACATTCTCTTGATAATAAAGCAGGTCTTTAGAGAGTTTTCCTATGGCTTCGCCCCGCTCAAAGGCATTACCTTCTACATGTAATTCCCACAAACCGCTATTTGCTTTGCGCAACATGTTGGGCCCGTATGTACGGCAAGTATCATTGTTTGTCAGCAGGTATTTGTTTTCCGGCTCGTGCGTAGGAGTCATCATATCGGCCGTGCCGTAAAGGTACCATACACACAATGCAACCACAATAATAAATGCAGCAAAAGTAATTACTGTGTATTTTACTATCTTTAAAAGTGTTTTACGCATTTCCTATCTTTTTTGCCAGATATTCTTCTCCCAGCAGTTCGGAACAAGTTATCATAGCGGTTAGTGTTACTCCCAAAGCTCCATGTACATTCAGGTTCTGCCCGGTAAGCAGAAGGTTTTCCAGTTTGGTTCGTACTGAGATAAAACCTACCTGCGGACGGCGGTAGTCTTTTATTATTCCATAAGCCGACCCATTTGCTGTAGCAGTATAATCGCGGTAGCTTAATGGGCTGGTTGTATAAATTGCTTCAATATGCCGGTCGAAGTCAAAACCATATTTACGTATCAAAGTTAATACTTCTTTTGTTTTCTTCTCTTTGAATTCAATATAATCATCTCCTCGTTTTTCGATCCGGGTATCCTGCCATCGAAGCACTTCATCCATATACATGGGGGTAAGGATACTTATCACTTCGGCATGTTTACTGTTAGGATCGGTGTTCTGCATCGATATCATGCAACAGGTAGTTTTACCACCATGCAGTTGCTTATCGTACCATACTTCGTTATCGTTGTGGATGTAGATGTTCCTGTTTATATAAGGGCAAGTATTTTTTTTCATTATCAGATATACAGTAAATATGCCGTATGTGTTTTCAAGCGAATTGATACGAGACAGATAAGCGTTCTTAATACTGCGCGATTTATCTGTTAGTTCAAACGTTCGTTTAGGATGTATGTTAGAGATAACGTATTTACTTTCAAAAACTTCGTTGTTGTTAACTTCAACTCCCTTCACTGTTTCGTTTTCTACAATAATACGGGTTACTTCGTGATTATTTAATACGGTTCCACCGTTGGCACGGATAACTTTAATCAGTTCTGTGCTTACTTGCATACTGCCATTCAGGAAACGCCATGCTCCTTCAATATACGAATTGTTTATCATCCCGTGATGATAGAAGGTAGAAACATCTTTCACTCCACCATAGAGCAGTGAAGTAGCTGCAAGTATCTTTTGCAATTCCGGATTGGGGGTAATGTTGGAAATGTATCCGGCTGCCGACATACCAAAATACTGCATACCCTGTTGGGCAATAATTCCTTTTTTCAGATTTTCAATGCTTATAAGCTTTCCAACATCTTTAAGCATACTTACATACCTGTTTAACGCCTCTCTTTCATCAGGAAATTGACGGACAAGTGTCTCTACAAAATTGCTGTGGCCATTAGCGTAATTGTACACATTATCTTTAAAGCAGATACGGTCGAAGCCATCAGCATCGAGTTTACGGATGTTGAGTTTATCCATAATACCAAAATAGCGGAAGTACTGGTTTAAAACTTGTCCTTCGTCCATACTCCCGATATAGTGTATGCCTGTATCCAACAAACGGCCGTTGCGCTTGTAAGTTTGGAAGCATCCGCCAAAAAGCTGATTTTTTTCCAGTACACATACATTGTAGCCTTCTTTGCTTAAGATAGCGGCACATTCCAGACCGCCAAGGCCGCTTCCTGCTATGATTATGTCGTGTTTACTCATGGGCTACAAGCTTTCTCAATAAATAAATCGTATTCGATGTAAACTTATCATTCCTTACAGCCTCCAGCTCCATACCACATTCAACAGCAATCTCCCTTATCTGACTATCGGAAGTAAAGCATAGCTTTTCGGTTGTTTTATTGAAACGGATAATCCGGGTAGACATCAACTCGGTAAAACGGGTTAGTTTATGCTTTTCTTTATCAGATGTATTGCCGTCTCGTACAATAATCATTCCGCCTGGTAAGAGTTTTCCGGCACAGCGGGTTAACAGAGCATGTTGTTTATCATAACTCATATAATGCAACATATCATTTAATATAAATACATCGCTCGGCGGTAGTTCGCACGAAAGTGCATCGGCACAAATAAATTCAGCCTGTATGTTTTGTTTCAGCCAGGCATGGTCGGCAACAGCTATCTTGTCGTCATCATAGTCAATACCCAATAGCTTCCGGTTGTCGGATAACATACCAAGCATGTAGCATAGTGCACCAAAACCGCAACCAATATCGGTTATTTGCCCCTGCCGGGGGATTATTTCGTTAAAGAGACGGTAATTCTTTTCCATCCGTACCTTGATACGCATGTACCATTCTTCTACCGGGCCTTTATAAATGTAATTGCGGATAAGAGTTTCGTAATAATACGGATTATCGGTATTATCCAATTTGTGGCAAAGAGCATCGTACTCTGTACGCATATAAGCTGATATACTCTTGGTTCGTTCCTGATATGTTTTTCCATAACAGGTATCATCCGGATGAATACGCGGTAAAACCTCTGCTGCAATTATTCCCTTGCGCACGTTGAACGGTTGCGTTCTGGATATAATCCGGTTGTTGCCATAGAATAAAACCGGTAATATGTCAAGTTTCAGAACCTGCGACAGGTAGAAAGCTCCTTTATGGAAGCGCTTCATCTTTCCGGTAAATGTGCGTGTGCCTTCGGGGAATATCACAATAGAATAGCCATCGTCAACCTTTTTTTTAAGTGTTTCTACTGATAGTTCGTATCCTTCGCCTGCATAATAGAAATCTACATACCTTATAATTGCACCAAAAACCGGCGATTCCCAAACCCACTTCTTAGTAATCATCACAATACGGGGCGAGAAGGACAAAAGCATTAATATATCAATAAACGACTGATGGTTAGCAATTATTATTGCCGGTTTACGGAAATTCTCTCCGGTTGGATTTATTATCTCCTTTTTAACAAAAGTAGATATTACCAGCAAAACACGGCAACAGTAATGTATGGAATAACAGATAATTCTCTTCTTGATTTTCTTCTTTACAGGTATAAGTTGCAGCAATAGTATGAATACAAGCAGTATTAAGCATCCTACAAGAAACAGCAGGTAAAGCAAACCACTCCTTAATAACCCCATAAGTGTATAAGGCGGCAATCCTTTTGATGCCGGCCGGGCTATGAAAATATGGAAGATGATGGGTTGTATGGTAAAAGAAACCAAAACCACTGCCACCATGCCGAGGATAGAAATGATGGAGATTGATTGCAATGCCGGATGCTTGGCAAATACCAGTGCCCCCATACCTACTATCATGGTAAAGGCGGCAAAGAAGATGGCTGTTTTATGAGAGTTCAGTACTTTCTGCCCCGTACGGTATCTGCTAAGTAAACCATCCATAATAAAGATACTGAAATCATCGCCTATACCAAAAATAAAGGTAGCCAGAATTATATTAACGATGTTAAACTGTATGCCCAGGATGCCCATAATGCCTATAATAATAATCCAGCTTATAAGCATAGGCAGAAAACTCATGAGTGTAAGCTCAATCCGCCCATAGGATAGCAACAAGGCAAAGAAAACGAGGAAAGAAGATATGTAAAGGATAAGATAAAAGTCATCGTTCACTGCCGACACCCATTTGTTGGTAAAGTAGGCCCGGTCGAAGATTACTACATTTGTATCGTTCTGGAAAGCGTTGTACACAATTTCTTTGTTGTTCTCTGATAACCTAACCTGAGTGATAAGCATGGTAAGTGAGTCTGTGGAGGTTTCCCACTCGGCTACCAAACGGTTTGTAGCCCGGTGTGTTTGAGACTGATAATCTAATGTTCCGAAAGGTTGTGAAATCCAGTTGGCAAAAGCGCTGAAAGCACCTTTACGAAACTTATATCCGGTAGCTTCGGCTTCAATAAGTGCAGTTACACGCTCTGTTTTTGTGGGAGTCCAGTAAGTATTCCATTTATCCAAGCGTTTTTGTTGCTCATCCAACGGAATAAAGAAACGTTGTACCGATGCATAGTTAATTATTTCTCCTTTCTCCTTTAAGTTATCCAACTTGCTGTTGGTTTGGGCATAATGTAAAGCTGCTTCGTTGGCATCTTTCCCAACACTGACAAACATAACATTCTTCTCACCATTTTCGAATATATCAGTCAGTTTGTTTTCGGCTTCTTTAATATGCTTGGGTTCATAATTGAGTGCCATCATATCTTCGTTGAAACCTACATTCTTTGAAGTAAAAAGACAGACAACCGTTAAAACCACAAGCGTACCGATAAGCCATTTATTCTTTTCGAATGTGTATGAGTTGGCCTTTTCGATAAGCCGGAGTATTTTTCCCTGCTTTACATGCGCCTGCCCTTTCAGGAAGTGAGGCAGGAAAATAAGGCAAAACAAAGTTGTACCAACTAAAACCAGCGAGGCATACAAACCAAAATCCCGCAGCAATTCCGAACTTGTGAAAAGCAGGGCAACGAATGCTCCAATAGTTGTAAAGCTTCCAACTGTGAGCGGATAGGCTATTTCGCGAATGAGCTGCTGAACGGTACTAACATGGTTTTGGTGTGCAAGCAGATGTATGGAATAACTTAATGCTATACCTAGAACAACCGAACCCGATCCTACTGCAATGGCAGATACATTCCCCTTTATAAGATAGATGATGCAAAGGGCAAAGAGCCCACCAAACAAAGCCGGAACAATTATAAGGGGTATGGCACTTTTACGTTTGAATACCAACGAAATAAATATAATAATGATAACCAGTGCAACAAGGCCGGTTACAATAGTATCCTTCTTTATCTGCCGGGCATTGTACACTCCCACGGAAGGACCGCCAAAATACATGCCTTGTATTTGTTGGTTCTCCGTATTAATATGTGTTATTGCTTCTTCAATGCCGGTAATAAGTGCATCGTTTTCTCCTGTGCTTCCCGTTCCGAAAACCGGTGTGATAAACATAAACAGTGTGCTACCGTCTTTGGAGAAAACATATCCATCGGTTAATTCATAGTTTGATTCTATCTGGAAATCCTGTAGATGTTTCAACGCATTCCCTGCCAGACTAAGGGGATCGCGCATGATGTAATTCTTCATTGCTATGCCCGCCGGCGAAAGCAGATTCTTGTAATTACGTTGCATAATTTGCCCAATGGCTTCTTCGGTTAACAGGGAGTCGAACCTCAAGTAATCGTCATCGGTAAGGAAAAGAGGCAGGTTATCATACACAAAGTTGCTTATACTGCCTATTGTGTTTTCATCTGCCCGGAAGAAAATATCTTTTATATGACTGGGCCCGGGATTTGTATTCAGCAACCCTTCGAAGGTAGTTGCTGCCTGAATAAAGGTTTCTGCATCAGGAACCTGTGTGCTGTCGGCAGCACTGAACATTACAATTATCTTGTCTTTTATTTTGAGATTGTTGAATACCTTGCGCGAATTTTGTGCATCCTCGGTATCAGGCAGAAAGCTTACAACATCTTCTTCAAACTTTACCTGCAAAGCAAAGTATCCAATAATGGCTACACTTGTAAACAGGAAACAGTAGAAAGTAATCCGGTGTGATCTGAAAAACTCGTATATGTGTATCAGAAGGCTTGTCATGAGGCGAAGTTTTTACGACGGAATATGGAGAATGCACACCATGAAATTAGTCCTGCAACTATACTGCTCAATGCAGCAAACAGGAAACTTCCTACAAGGTATTGTTCAAGTACGGTTTTAATGTTTTCGAGCGATACATCACCAAAGTCAATGGCTATCGGACGCCCCAGTACCAAACATCCGGTAGCATAACTTCCGTACAGCAATAGGGGTATCATAGGTGGTATGCTGATGTTGGCTGCCAGTATGGCAATTACCGTATTCAGTTTGAAGATGCGCGACAGGAACAAGGTAATGAGCATCTGGTATCCCCATAGCGGGACTATCCCCATAAACACTCCCAGCATTATTGAAAGAGTAAGTCGCGTGTTAGAGTCGGGCGAATGGGTTATATGCTTATGAAAGAAATTCTTTATATTCTTCCATGTAAGTTTCCTGAAAAAGTTCCGGGGCCATATCCACAAAAAGGCTACTAATACCAAGATAGTATTCAGAATACTGATGCGTGTAAAGTCTCTGAACGGACGGAAATGGGAAATACGTTCACCTTCGGGTGGATAGTACACATTAATCAGGATGTTTTTAACATTAATTCCCCTCCATGCTGCCAATACTATAGCTTCCAGTTCGAATTCATAACGGGCGGTATACCGTTTCATTGATCCCATCTTCTGCAACGGATAAAGCCGGTAGCCGGATTGGGTATCCTGTAACTTTATTCCGGTTTCCAATCGGTACCAGAAATTGGAGAACTTATTGGCAAAGGTATTCTTTCCGGGCATATTATTTGCTTCAAGGTTGCGGGCACCTATAAGTAATGAGTCCGGCTCTTTTTCTATTTCCTGAATAAACAAAGGGATATCCGATGCAAAGTGCTGCCCATCCGAATCGATGGTTATGGCATAGCGGTAGCCTTCTTCACGTGCATAAGTGAGCCCGGTTTTCAGTGCAGCACCTTTACCTTTATTGGTAGGGTGAGTAATAACTTTTATGGTACTGTATGCTGTAAGTATCTGCTTTGTATCATCGGTAGAGCCATCGTTAACTACCACTATGTTGTTGGCATACCGACTAACTTTATAAATAACAGTTTCCAACGTTGCAGCATTATTGTATGTTGGAATTACAATAACAATATTCAGCTGTGTTGTTTGTGCTTGCCAATATTCTGCTTCCTTATCTGTCATTCTAACTGGTGTTATTTGGAATTAAGAATTAAGAATTAGGAATTAAGAATTAATCCATGCGGCATCGTATTCTTACTACTTAATTCTTAACTCTTAATTCCTAATTCTTAATTCTCCCTTTAAGTGTTGCTTTCAGCTTAATAAACGGTTCTCCATTTGTTTCACCATCGGCTTTTACCTGCCATTGATTGTTTCCTTCTTCTTTGAGAGTTAGTGTTAATTCCAATTCGGGAGTCTTTCCCGGATCAATGGCCGAAAGGAATTTACAGGATGATATCTGGGTATATTGAACAGGAATGCTTAATAAAGAGGAGGCTACTTCCCTGATTATTTGTAATGTTCCCACACCTGGCAATACAGGTTGCTGAGGGAAATGTCCCTCATAAATAGGATGTTGGGGATTGAGATTTAGTCTAATCTTCCAGGTATTATCAGTAATAGTAATCTTTTCATTAACCTGATAAAATTCTTTTAGTAGCATATTTAAATAGATAATTTATCCAACTGTATTTTCAATTTAATCCACGGATGTTTGATAAGCACCCGGTTTGGTTCGCTTTCATTAAACTCTGAAAGGGTTATTACTGCTTTGGGTAGCCCCCAGCCAGTCGTTCGTTTTTCAAAGATAGTGCTTTTCTCTTTAATACGCATATTGCATGATGGTAGGAAAGTCAGTCTGAAGTCTTTCTCCAGCAGATTAAGGACTTTCTTTTTGCGCATGGGTTCTACAATATTATTAACTGCCATGCTATCTTTATGTAACGAAAAGTCGAAAACACTCAAACCGAAATGGGTGGTAAAAAGCAATCTGATTTCTCCGTTTTCCATCTTACGGGCAATAAGCAACCCACTGAAATGGTTCTTGCCAAAGTCCAGTTGCAGGTTAAACTTTTGCGTTTTTGTTCCTGTAGTTATTATCTCAGGCAACTCTGCTTTGCTGGTGCTTTTACCGGAGGCACATGCAAAAAGAGAAACAGTTACTAATAGCAAACTAACGTATCTCAAAAATCTTATCATCAGTCAGCGTATTGAATTTCTTATTCTGAAATACGTATTCGGTATAGTTTGTCTCTGTCTCGGATAGGCGAAGCTTATTTACCGACATATCTTTTTTATTCAATTGTATCTCAATACCAACAATATAAGCTTGAATATTCTTATTTACCGGTTTTATTTTCACAGTAAATGTATTATTGTCTTCGAAATAGCTAAGCTGATAGTCGGACGAAAGACGAGACAGATCACCAACCATACAGGCAGTGAGCATATCCTGCATCTGATTCATCATTTTGTTGGTGTTCAGATTCATGATGCTTTTCTTTCCATCCGAAACAATTTTCAGTTGGGTGTTATTGATAACTATCAGGTAATCTAATGGCTTACTGTAACTCATGCAAATTTTGTTCTCTTTCTTATAAAAGAACTGGCCTTTCGAGGTAATAGTTTCATCGAATACATCCAGATACTTATATTGCGTAAAGTCACTTTCAATAGATTTTAATTCTTGTGCTTCTTGTGCCAAACGCTTATTAAACTCGTCCTGATTGGCTAATGGCCGTAACTGTGCCGTTACTGGCATCAGTATAAATGTTGAAAGAAATAAAGTAACTATTAATTGTTTCATATATCATTTATATTATTTCGTTAAGACCAACAATCCGGTAGCCTTCTTCATCCAGCAAGTCCAATACTTTTAATAGTAAGATATCGCTATCGGGCATTCTGTCGTGCAACAGAATAATTGAGCCCGGGCATAATCTTTTGCGAATACGCCCAAGTACTTTCTGGTGTGCCATACCCTGTGTGTCGAGCGAACGTATATTCCACCCGATAGTATGATAACCAAGTTCTTTTACTGCTTTAGCAATCGGTGGGTTTGTTACCCCGAAAGGCGGACGAAACCATTTTGTTTCTTTCCCGGTTATTGAATAAAGTAACTGTTGACAATGCTGCAAATCTTGTTTTATTTTTGCAGATGAATACAAAGGGAAAACTCCCGAATGTGAGTAAGAGTGATTACCAATAGTATGTCCTTCGGCCTCTATACGTTTTATAATATCTTCGTTTCCTGTTAGTTTATGACCAATGCAAAAGAAAGTGGCTGATATATTTCGGGCTTTCAGAATATCCAGGACTTTCGGGGTTTGGATACTATCAGGACCATCATCGAATGTCAAGGTAACAACCTTCTCACTTGTCTTTTTCCGGCAATATGCTTTCAGATACACGCCCGATCCAATGCTGTATGAAGCATAGAAAAAGAAGGTGAGAATAGCCAACATTAAAAGGACGAAGCCGAAAATTAACATAGTTGTTGTATTGACACGTTTTCAAATTAAAATGCTAATGTACAAATAAACGATTAATAGATTGTTAATTCTGGTGTTTTTTCTATATTTGTGGTCGTTAATAAACTAAATATAAACTTAACCCTAAACATTATGAGAAGATTATTCTTAATGCTGTTTGTAGTTATCAGTATGTCGGTATTCGGACAAAACTACACTAAATCGGATCTTGTTTTTTATGGTGTTAATTATTCATTGGCAAAGGTGTATGGTGCTAGCGAGTCGTTTATGCTCTTTAGGTATGCTTTCGATGATATTAATACACTTTTTATTACCGAACCTAAAAAGTATAATGTAGAGAAGATACTCAAGCAAAATGTAATAAAAAAGAGTTTCGATGCAGTTAGAGAACTACACAGTAAAATAGACCCTCAAGAGTTGTACACTGAATCCGACAGTTATAAACTAACACAAGAAGAAATTGCTCAGGCTATCCAAACAATGCCATTAGAGGAAGAAGAAGGAACCGGTTTTGTTTTAATAGCAAGACTATTGAACAAACCCGAAAAATGGGGTACTTACACAGCTGTATATTTTAATATAGCAACACGTGAAGTATATGAGTCATTTGATACTGGTGGAAAAGCCGGAGGTTTTGGATTAAGAAACTATTGGGCTCACTCAATGCTTCAGGCGCTTAAAAAGTTTTAGCCTATTTATAATTAGAATACAGAGACACAGAGGTACTGTGTTGAATTCCAAATTAAATTAAATATTTTTTCTATCTTTGTCTCCGCCAAAGGAAGGCTTCATGCGATACTTTGTACT
>NZ_QVMJ01000050.1:22870-24561 GCF_010500955.1 Bacteroides sp. 519 | reverse complement strand
TAGACACACTGATTCTTTTTTATTTACATTATTGCAGGCAGTGGGAAAATAGAAAGAAATCTTCCGAACATGACTGGGCGTTGCCTGGGGCTGAACTAAACTGCCACTTCGTGGCGAATGAGATCCTCTTGAATACTTAGTCTAATACTTATTATACGAAATAACCTTTTCGGCCTGTTTACGTATTTTCTTTCTTTTCTCTTTTCCCGGATAGCCTATAACAATATCCAGTAAGAGGCGTTTTCCATCAGGAATACCGGTTAGTTTTTTGATTTCTTTTTCATCAAACCATCCCAGAATACAGGAACCTAATCCTTCACTTTCGGCAGCAAGCGAGATATGTGCTGTAGCAATACCTAAATCAATCAGAGGAAAATGTTTGTTTTTAACCTTCCCACCTAGTAAGGAAGTAATATTAGCCGACTCTTCAACCACAAGAATATGCACCGGAGCATCTTTTGCAAATTTATTCATACCCAGCCCGGCTGTTGCTTTACCTACTTTAACAGCAAGTTCTTTATCGGTTATTACAACAAATTTCCAGGGTTGTGCATTACACGCCGATGGAGCTAAACGTGCAGCTTCCAAAATACGTTCCAGTTTTTCTGGCTCTACCTCTCTGGTTTTATCATACACCCTGTCGCTCTGACGGGCAGCAACAAGTTCCAGAAAATGATAATATTCTTTGTCTTTCATATTTACTTTCCTTCCAAAGCCAACAAACGGCTGATGTATTTACCAATAATATCGAACTCCAGATTCACTACTGTGCCAACCTGTATGGTATGGAAGTTTGTATGTTCGTAAGTATAAGGAATAATAGCTACTTCAAAGGTATCTTCGGTTGGCGAAATCACAGTTAAACTCACTCCGTTTATTGTAACCGATCCTTTATCAACTGTAAAATAGCCTCTTCTGGCCATTTCTTTATCAAAGTTATAACGGAACTTATAATACCAACTACCTTCGGCATCTCTTACTTCGGCACAAGTAGCTGTTTGATCAACATGCCCCTGAACAATATGTCCATCCAGCCTACCGTTCATCATCATACTACGTTCAACATTTACTTTATCGCCAACTTTCAATAAACCGATATTGGAACGATCAAGCGTTTCTTTCATCGCAGTTACTGTATATGTATTATCTGTTATTTCTACAACAGTAAGACAAACTCCATTATGTGATACACTTTGATCTATTTTCAGTTCGCTTACAAACGAACATTTCATGGTGAGATGAACATTTTCCTGTTCTTTTACTAACGCTACCACTTCAGCGTATTCTTCAACTATACCTGAGAACATATAATTTATTTTTGGGGTTAAGATTGATTAAGGCAAAGGTACAAAGAAAAACAGAACTAACCCTTATAAACGCAAAAAATGGAACTTTTCACAAAGCTCCATTTTTCAGTTTTCAATAGGTATTAGTTTTCTTAAGGTAAAAAGATTGTTTTCAGGATAACGGTGCAAATATAGCGGGTTTTTACAATACTAAACAAATTATAAAACATGTCTTATAACATATTTTTGAGTTTTCTTGAGGTTTATTATCATTTACACCACCGGGTTTTGCTAGTATTTCACCACAGAGTTCACAAGCAATTACCCCTTGGGGTAAAATTTGAATAACCCCCAGTGAAGCGAAGCGACTGGGGGTGGAGAATAGACTCAATCTCATCAACGCCG
>NZ_QVMJ01000050.1:0-22858 GCF_010500955.1 Bacteroides sp. 519 | reverse complement strand
TCGGGTTCCCATGCGAGTGAGTGATTTATCTACCCCCAGTCGCTTCGCTTCACTGGGGGTTATTCAAATTGAATCCCAAAGGGATTCCCTGAGATGTATACGGCATCCTACTTATACCGTACGACAAAAGCGAAGCCTCCGTGTTCAGCACAAGGAAAAGCTCCGTGTTTCTGTAACTCTGTGGTGAAATGAATTATTTAGTCTTTGGATAGCCTTCATCGATTTTTCCGCTATGTTTTAAAACTTTTGCGTCGATGTAGAATACTATCTCTTCGGCAATATTGGTTATATGGTCGCCGGCACGTTCCAGTTTACGGAAAACACTAACCAAATTCAAAGCCAACAATGTTGAATCGGGATGTTCTTTAATATATTCGGTAAGAACCGGTGTTACTGCGGCATTTATTTCGTCTACAACATTATCTTTTGCAAACACAACAGATGCTTCTTCTATACTTTCATTATTCAATGCACGTTTTGTTATTTCTAACATAGAAAGAACTTCGGTAAGCATTTCTCCCAAACGAAGGTTCTTCAACAAGTCGGCATCCAAAACCGGTTCGTCCGAAGTTAACACAAAACGTACGATACCTTCGGCAAAGTCGCCCAAGCGTTCCAGATTAGTGTTTATCTTTAGCATAGCCAGTACAAAACGAAGATCAATCCCCACCGGATTGTACAAAGCAATAATGTCTTCAATATCACTATCTATTTTAAGTTCCAGAGCATTCACTCTTTTCTCGCGCACCATTACTTGTTGCGCAAGTTCCTTATCGAAAGTTAATACTGCATCACCTGCCCTATCTAACTGATTGTAGACCAAAGTCCACATTTCCTCTATTTCGTTTCTTAGCAGAACCAATTCGGATTCTATAAACTTCACCATAATATTGTATTGAGTTTTGAGTTATGAGTTATGAGTTTTGAGTTTTGAGTTATGAGTTTTGAGTTATGAGTTTTGAGTTAACGATGCCGCAGGGAAACTCATTACTCAATACTCATTACTCAATACTCACAACTCAATACTTAAACGTCGCAAATATAACAAACATCTATTTCAAACCAGTTACATTCTTATTACAAGAATAAAAGAATATGTAAGCAAGCTATATAGCAGAATGGTCTCGGTCTATATAGCTGAGTACCTTCATGCTATATAGCTTCGACCCTTCGTACTATATAGTTTGAGGGTGCTCGTCTATATAGCAATATGTTTTACTTGTATTAGAACTTCTGTTGTTATGCATCAAAACAATGATCGAACTGCATTAAAACTGCGCTTATTTTATATCATAATTGCATTCGTTTTGTGCCTAAAAAGTGTTAAACGCAACTCTGCAACAACAAAAATAACACCTATTAACAAGTTTGATTATTCAACACAAAAAGTAATCATTCTATTTGATAAACAGAATACAAACCATATTTTTATATATAAAAAAAAGAAACAGATAGTAGCAATAATGAATGGCAACCCTATAACAAAAGAAGAGAAGAGAAAAGAAAAGAAGAAAAAAGAAAACAGCAGAAGAAAAAGAAAAAGAAAAAGAAACTGCTGCTGTTGCTTGTTAAGGAGGTAGAGTAGACGATGCCGCACAACTCTACCTCCTCTACCTCCTTTACCTAACTTTACCTCCTTCACATAACTTAGCGTTTCAATTCCTTAGGTTATACAAAATAAAAAAACTATTTTTGTAGCTTCAAAAAAAATGATTTAATATAGAGCTATTATGGCGAACGAAAACAATGGAGAAACAAGCGAAAAAAAGAGCTTGAATTTCATAGAACTAGCTGTAGAGAACGACCTGAAAGAAGGAAAAAACGACGGAAGATTACAAACACGCTTCCCGCCCGAGCCCAATGGTTACCTTCACATTGGCCATGCTAAAGCTATTTGCCTTAATTTTGGATTGGCCGAAAAATACAATGGAGTTTGCAACCTTCGCTTCGACGATACCAATCCCGTAAAAGAAGATACAGAATATGTAGATTCGATCAAAGAAGACATTCAGTGGCTGGGATTCCAGTGGAAAGATATTTATTATGCATCAGACTACTTCCAACAATTATGGGATTTTGCTGTTGAACTGATTAAAGAAGGAAAAGCATATATTGACGAACAAACTGCCGACGAGATAGCCAAACAAAAAGGTACACCTACCCAACCGGGTATCGATAGCCCTTACCGCAACCGTCCGGTAGAAGAAAGTCTTGCTTTATTCGAAAAAATGCGGACTGGCGAAATTGCCGAAGGTGCCATGATTTTACGTGCCAAAATAGATATGGCCAACTCTAATATGCACTTCCGCGACCCCATTATGTACCGGGTTGTAAAGCATCCACATCACCGTACCGGAAACACATGGCAAGCTTATCCGATGTATGACTTTGCACATGGACAAAGCGATTACTTTGAAGGAGTAACCCATTCACTGTGTACACTTGAATTTGAAGTTCACCGTCCGTTATACGATTATTTCATTGACGAGCTAAAAGAGACTCCTACATATCAAAACGATGGTAACTACCGTCCACGTCAAACAGAATTCAACCGTCTAAACCTTACATACACTGTAATGAGTAAGCGTAAACTTCTTACTTTGGTAAAAGAAGGGTTGGTTAACGGATGGGACGATCCCCGTATGCCTACTATCTGTGGATTCCGTCGCAGAGGATATTCGCCCGAGTCTATCCGTAACTTCATTGACATGATCGGATATACCAAATACGAAGCACTGAATGATATCTCACTGCTGGAAGCAGCTCTTCGCGACGATTTAAACAAACGTGCCACTCGTGTATCGGCTGTTTTGGATCCGGTAAAACTAATTATCACCAACTATCCCGAAGATAAGGTTGAAGAACTGGAAGCTATAAATAACCCGGAAGATGAATCGGCAGGATCGCATACAATTGAGTTCAGCCGTGAACTTTGGATTGAGCGCGAGGACTTTATGGAAGATGCTCCGAAAAAATATTTCAGAATGACTCCCGGAAAAGAAGTCCGCTTAAAGAATGCATACATTGTTAGTTGTACAGGCTGTAAGAAAGACGAAAACGGAAATGTAACCGAGATATACTGTGAGTACGACCCGAATACCAAAAGCGGTATGCCCGATAGCGCCCGAAAAGTGAAAGGAACATTGCACTGGGTAAGTTGTGCACACAGCTTGCCAGCCGAAGTTCGTTTATACGACCGCCTGTTTAAAGTAGAAAATCCGGGAGCCGAACAAGAAAAAGATTTCAGAGAATTGTTAAACCCTGATTCATTAAAGGTTGTTACCAACTGCTATGTAGAAAAGTATGTAGCCGAAATGAAACCATACAGCTATATGCAGTTCCAAAGAATAGGATACTTTAATGTTGATAAAGACTCAACACCCAAAAAACTTATTTTTAACCGTACTGTAGGCTTAAAAGATACCTGGAGTAAGATTAGTAATAAAGAATAAAACAAGCATACTTTTTGAATACCGATAAATTACAAGAACTAACAAGGCGATACGAAAAAGCACTGGAGGAAAATAGAATACTCTATTTAGATGCCAGTGAGTACATTGAGATTGCCAATCAATACTGGGTGGATAAGGAGGACGAAAAAGCACATACAACTTTATCAAATGCTCTTCTTATCCATCCGGATAATGATGAAATACTCAGAACCCAGATAGAGTTCTTCATTGACGAAGGCAGTTTGAATAAAGCCAGAGAAACACTGAACAATATTCAGCCACCCTACTCGGACGATATTCAATGCCTGAATGCCGAATTACTGATGGAAGAAGGAAATGTTGAGCAAGCACTAGCTATTCTGGACGAACTATTCATGACTAATATGGATGTCGATCTCTTTATTGATATGGCAAAACTATATGATGAAATGGAAAACAAAGATAAAGCAATGCAGTGTTTGGAAATTGCAGGCAAAATTTCGCCCAACAACACCGATGTGTCTATTTCTTTGTTATCTATTTTAATTGATTCCGGAAAGTTTGATGAAGCTATAAAGATATGCAATGAGATTATCGACGAAGATCCATACTCTTTTCATGCCTGGATGAAAATGGCAGAGTGTTATTCTGCTTTGTCGGAACATGGTAAAGCCATTGAAGCTGCCGAATTTGCCATGATAGCTAATCCGGCCGACGATGCTCCTTATGTACTTCGGGGACAATCGTATGTAGCTTTAGAGAATTACGAAAAAGCATTGGACGATTTATACAAAATACTCGATGCTAACATAATACCCGACCGATATGTACAGTATTACATAGGTATTTGCCAGATGGGGCTTAAAAATTACGAAACCGCTTTCGAAAACTTTAATAACGCTGAGTTATATACAAATAAATCGGATCAGCCTTTTCACCACAACATTGCTTTCAATATGGCTAAATGCCTTTATAAACTGGGAAGGTACGAAGAAGCAGGATTTTATTCCAGAATGATGATTCCAGACAGCAATGACGAACGAATTATGAGAATTCTTCTTGCTACTGCCGAAGATGCCAAATTGCATAAAACACTCGACGAATGGGAAGAGATGGTGTTAAACGATCCCAACCCAGAAAACTGGTACAACCTTGGAATTACGTATCTGGAAAATAAAGTATACAATAAAGCAAGAGACATCTTTCTTTTTCTTACAGAAGAAGCCCCTCAGGCAGAAGGACTGGGACTAAACTTACTACTGGCCTGTACAGGAGCAGAAGATAAAAACAAGATTGCCGAAAACATTCAATTTATCAGAGAAGGGCTGCTGGCCATGGATCCGGAAAATAAATTGGAGTTATACGATCTGGATATAGATACACTTTTTGAAAGAACTTCCGAAATTTTTGGTGGCTTTCTTAATAGTGACGATATTGCATAATTCATACCAAATATTAAAACTACAAAATGGAATCTGTAGCACTTATTCAATGGTGTCTTGACCACCTGAACTACTGGACAATAACATTTCTGATGACAATTGAAAGTTCGTTTATCCCATTTCCGTCGGAAGTTGTTGTACCTCCTGCTGCCTACAAAGCTGCTGTAAACGATGACATGAATGTGTTTCTGGTAGTATTCTTTGCTACATTAGGAGCTAATTTCGGAGCACTTATCAATTATTATCTGGCCAAGTACCTGGGACGTCCTATTATTTACAAGTTTGCCAACAGTCGCTTTGGACACATGTGCTTAATTGACGAAGAAAAAGTAATCAAAGCCGAGACATATTTTGAGAAGCACGGGGCTGTATCAACATTCGTCGGACGATTGATTCCCGGAATCCGACAGTTAATATCCATCCCGGCGGGTCTGTCGAATATGAAACTTTCTACTTTTTTGCTTTACACCACCATTGGTGCAGGAATTTGGAATATCGTTCTGGCTTCGATTGGTTATTACCTATCTTCTGTTCCCGGAATGGAAAACGAAGAAGTTATGATGCAAACTGTTACCAAATACAGTAAAGAGATTGGCTATGGCATTATTATTATCGTAGTATTGATTGTTGCTTTTCTTGTTTACAAAGGATTAAAGAAACCCAAAAGAGCAAATGCTTAGCCTACATTCTATAGAATGGAAGGAGTTATCGCTTCGCTAGGAGTTAAAGGAGTTAAACTCCCTTTAACTCCTTCCATTCTTCAATCACCGCTTTACAGCATTCAATGCTTCATCATAATTTGGCTCCTGTGTAATTTCAGGAACCAGTTCAACGTATTTCACTATTCCGTTTTTATCAATCACAATTACTGTACGTGCCAGCAAACCAGCTAAAGGACCATCTTCCATTAGTAAGCCATAGTCTTTGTCGAAACTGCTTTTCCTGAAATCCGATACTGGAATTACATTTTCTATCCCTTCGGTGGTACAGAAACGCTCCTGTGCAAAAGGTAAATCTTTTGATATAGCCAGTACAACCGTATTACTCATGTCCGAAGCCATTTTATTGAACTTACGTACAGACATAGCACATACACCAGTATCAAGACTGGGGAAAATATTTAAAACAACATTTTTACCTTTCAGTTCACTTAAAGATAAAGATGATAAATCTCTTTTTACCAAGCTGAAGTCGGGAGCCGATGCGCCAGTTTCTATTATTGTACCTGCTAGTTTTACTGGGTTACCTTTGAAATTTGTTTTTGCCATAATTTCTATATTCAAATTCATATTAAACACTTTTATTGTTATAAACAATATCAATTAACAATTAGTTCATTCTTTATATACCTATGTACTGTAGACATATTCTTTTTATTTTGAGTAAAGGTAGAGAATGATTTATAAAAACATGAACGAGAATTTCTATTCAAATTCATTGTTTATACATAGAATCAATGAGCGAGTTTCAAACCAGTCCAGCCAACAATAAATAAATCCAAGCCATTTTTTTATAATTTGAAATTGAACAAAAAAAAGAGACTGCCCCCCTCTGGTTTGGGAGACAGTCTCTTATATAAATTAGAAATATTACTCTATTAAATTCCGAGTGATTTCATTACGGCTTTAATTTTTTCATCAGCATCGGCATTGGCGCTGTCGTAGCAGTGGCGACAGTTCATTTCACCTTTAACTTCAATGTAGAACTTGATTTTGGGTTCGGTTCCCGAAGGACGGATAGATACCTTACTTTCATCTTCTGTGAAATATTGCAATACATTCGATTTATCAGGCATATCCAAATCAGTAATATGACCTGCACTATCTGTTTGTTTCAATGTTTGGAAATCTTTCCACAGAACGATTTTAGAACCGGCCATTTCAATAGGTGGATTGATGCGGAAGTCAGCCATCATTTGTTTGATTTCATCGGCACCGCTCTTTCCAGGTTTAACTACGCTGATACCTTTCTCTTTAGAGAAACCATACTCAACATAAATATCCTGCAATAGCTGATACAATGTTTTTCCATTGTCTTTTGCCCATGCAGCAATTTCGGCAATGAGGCAACATGCCGATACAGCATCTTTATCACGTACAAAGTCTTCGGCCAGGAAACCATAGCTTTCTTCACCACCGCCAATGTATTTTTTCTTTCCTTCGAGCAAACGAATCTCGCGTGCAATCCATTTGAATCCGGTATAACAATCAAGCATTTCGATGTTATTCTTGTCGGCAATCTTCTTGATAAGCTCAGTAGTTACAATGGTCTTTACACAGAATTCATTACCCTGCAATTTGCCTAATGCTTTGTACTGGGTAAGAATATAATAAAGATACATTAAACAAGTTTGGTTACCATTAATAAGTACCCATTGGCCCTTATCGTCTTTGCAGGCAATACCCACACGGTCGGCATCGGGGTCACTGGCCATTACCAGTTCGGCATTTGTTTCTTTTGCCTTTTCAATAGCCATCGACAAGGCAGCAGGTTCTTCCGGATTAGGAGATTTAACTGTTGGGAAGTCACCACTTACCACATCCTGTTCGGGTACGTGGATTATGTTTTCAAAGCCCCACATTTTCAAAGCACGAGGTATCAGTGTTACACCTGTACCATGAATAGGAGTATAAACAATACCCATGTTGCTATGGCGTTTAATTGCTTCGGGCTCGATAGATACGGTTTTTACAGCATCCAGATAAATGCTATCTATGTTTTCGCCTACAACTTCAATCAGTTCGGGTTTGCCTTCGAATTTAATTGCAGATGCTGATGCTATTTTGTTTACTTCATCAATGATGCCTGTATCGTGAGGTGCCAACACCTGTGCGCCATCGTCCCAATATGCCTTATATCCATTATATTCTTTAGGATTATGCGAAGCCGTAAGGATAATACCACTTTGACAACCCAAATGACGAATGGCAAATGATACTTCTGGTGTTGGACGAAGTGCATCGAACAGATATACTTTTATACCGTTTGCCGAAAAGATATTTGCTGATATCTCTGCAAACTTACGACTGTTATTACGGCAGTCGTGGCCAACAACAACTGATATCTGATCAAGATCCTTAAAGTTCAGATTTAAATAGTTTGATAATCCTTGAGTTGCAGCACCTACAGTATAAATATTCATACGGTTGCTACCAACACCCATTATACCACGCAAACCACCTGTACCAAATTCGAGGTCTTTATAGAAAGATTCAATAAGTTCTGTTTTGTCTTCATTCTCAAGCATTCTTTTTACTTCTGCCTGAGTTTCGGCATCATAGGCCGGTGTTAGCCACTTCAGGGCTTTTTCGGTTACTTGATTAATGAGTTCCTGATTATCCATAATAAAATTATTAAATAAATGAATTGTACATATAAAGCAATGCAAATGTAGTGTATAAATTGAAAATTGAGAATTGAAAATTGAAAATTATTGTGAGATTACTTCAATTCTTATATCTCAATATTTCATTTTTATTTCCTAATTATTCATTTTATACCTATTTCCTGTTTGCTTTACATACTCTTTTAAATACTCTTGCGGAAACCCAGGACGAATTACCGAAGCAGGCTGACCGATATCATTGCGTTCAAACTGCCCGTCTTTCATGCGTTTCACTACACCATCGTTGTATTTTACAATTAAATACTCTCCCAGTTTCTTCCAGGATGCAATGGTATTATCGGCCATCATATTGGTATAATTGGTTAAGAATGCTTTGGCTGCTTCCGGATCGTTTTGGAACATTTTAGCTGCTGTAGCTTCAATTGCATCCTGAGCGTCATGGAATGATTTTTCCAATCCTTGTTGCACTTCACGCACATCGCCTATCATTAATTCATAACGCGGATAAACCATATTGGCAACCCAGTTATAAATCCAGAAACCGTTGTTCCACGAAAATGTTATATAATCGGCTCCGTTAGCTGCATAACTATCGGGTACTTTAGTGGTGCAACAATATACCGGAGTAAATACACACATATTGGCATCATCAAGTCCAAACCAAAGAACACCGCCAATGGCATCAATCTTATCGGAACGCATTTGTGAAACAAATACCCAACCCGATTGCTGTGTTGAAATAGGACGTTCATTGAAATACTCTTCACCATCTATTTTAAAGCTTAATGGAGAAAGGCGATAAGGGGTTTTGTATGGGCCAGCACCTAAATCGTTCGAAATATCGAGTGCAGTACCTTCGTAATGGTCGCGCATTGCATTCTGAATGTCCTGAACCGAAAGTCTACGATTGGCTTTCCAGTACAAAGGCATGGGTTCATCTGTTTTGCCAAGAATGTATGGTAGATGCTCGCTACCCATATCGGTAAACATATTCAGATAGCTCCATACACGGGCTTCGCAGTAACGGCGGCCACCAAAATCGAGTGGATTATATGCTTTTGCAAAGCTGAAATCTTTATTAATTCCAGTGAAATAGCCTTTTTCGCGGGCAAACGAAATTACATCGGGCGATGCAATACAATTGTTTTTATCGCTTGTGTCGAAAGTGTGGATACGTGCCTGATTGGCATGAGCCGATACACAATCGTCCGGAATACGCACTGCAACCCATACTGCACCACGAATACCAGGTCCTTTACCAATCATCTCCATAATCCATACTTCGTTGGGGTCGGCAATGGTAAAAGATTCGCCTCCACTGCAATAGCCGTATTGCTGAACCAAATCGGTCATTACCTTAATGGCTTCACGCGCATGCGTAGAGCGTTGTAATGCAATATAAATTAAGCTACCATAGTCAATAATACCTGCCGGATTTACCAGTTCTTCTCTTCCACCAAACGTTGTTTCGGCAATTGTTACCTGAAACTCGTTAATATTACCAATAACATTATACGTTTGACGAGCTTCTTCTATTTGCCCCAGGTACTTGTTAGTGTCCCACTCGTACACATCGCGCATTGTTCCTTTAGGATGCGTTGCCGCCGGATAATGGTAAAGTTCACCAAACAAGCCGTAAGAGTCGGCCGAATAAGATACAATTGTAGAGCCATCAGCTGATGCTTTTTTCCCTACAATAAGGTTAGTACAGGCGAAGGTATCCGCCGCAGCCGCCAAAAACAAAGCAGCAATTAGAATGATTTTCTTTTTCATATTTTGAGAGTTTTTGAGTTATGAGTTATGAGTTGTGAGTGGTGAGTTTTGAGTTATGAGTTTTGAGTTATGAGTTATGAGTTTTGAGTAGTGAGTTATCCATGCGGCATCGTTACTCATAACTCATTACTCAAAACTCACTACTCAAAACTGTTTCATTTCCGCAATTGTCAACTACTTTAAGTTCAAGTGTATGTGTGCCTCCTTTTTTAACTATATCCGGATCAAGATCACAAATCAACTGATCGGTAGTAATCCGAAGATAGAAGAGTGCATATTTACCATCAATTGTACCCCGATAGGATTTAATGCCTGTTTCTTCCTCTGTTATTTTATATATTATTTTTCCATTCTTTGCCCAGTTCTTCTTTGCAACCGGTTCTACTTTAGGAGCAACAGTATCAACAGCAACCGTATAGGTTGCCAGTTCACGGATGCGTGTTTTTACATACCCATCTTCGAAAGTGCCTCCTACACTTACCAGTTTTCCTTTATCCGTAACACGGGCTATATAATACTTTGATGTATCTGCTACAAGCATATTCCTCACTCCTATACGCAAGTCACTATATCCGTGTAAAGGGATTCTTTCATCGTTTAACTGATGCACATAAGCAATTGCATTAGAATCTATATGAGCGGTATAGTTTAAATGAACATCCTTATACAACATTTTCTGTGGAACCACCAAAGCCATACCAGGTTCATACAAATAGTTCATGGTGTTCCAGGCGAAATAGTATTTATTTTTGGGCAAAGATGGAGGAATAACATCTTTCTTACCTTTCACCACAAAATTAAAACGGGTAGTATTTCCATATACATCTTTAAGAATATAAAGAAAGTGGTAGTCTCTTTCTTCGTTTATGGTTATCAGGCCACGATTATCATTGCTGGCTTTCAACATACGAAGCGTGTTACCCGGATCAATAAAAGATTTCATATATTGCCCGTGTGTCCACGAATTAATCATACGGTCTTCGTAGGACGAAAATTTATCTACCGTACTTTGAAAAACCTCTTCACCATCAACAATCAGCATGGTTGAGTAAACGCCATAGCGGTTTTGGGTTCCATCCATGTAGTCGTAGGCCTTGATTCCTGCTCCGATAACACCCCATGCCCGAATGGTATCTTTGTTTGTTGTTGAAAACACTTGTGGGGTACTTGCACTATTTACAACCCCCTCTCCTATTTGTGGAAATAACATAAAGCCCTGTACTTTAGGGGCTGTTGTATCTTTTATTCTTGTTTTAAAGAATGGTAACGGATCAACATAGTCTCTGCTTTCTGTTTCGCGAAATTCCAAATGCAGATGAGGTCCGAAGGAATATCCCATATTTCCACTCCAACTTAAATGCTGTCCTGCTTTAACCGGATATTCATGAGGCTCGGGGGTGATGTCTACTTCCCAACTTTCCTGCTCGTACTGTAGTTTTTTTACCCGGCGGGCTATTTCGCCCACAAAACCCTGATCGTGGCGTTGTATAACAGTAAGTCCGTTATCGTAATTAATTTCCAATACATGCCCTGAGCCATGGGTTACCCGAATACGCGATACGTAACCATCTCCCAAAGCTAAAACCCTTTTTCCGGTAGCACCTTGTGTTTTAAAATCTAGTCCACCATGAAAATGGTTAGCCCTAAGTTCTCCAAAATTTCCGCTTAAATACAATGGAAAATCAAATGGGGGCCTAAAACCTGCCCGGGAATCTGTTTGGGCATTTACATAAATAGCAATAAATATAAAAAGAGGAAATATATATTTTTTCATTTTGTTTTCTGCATTTTTGGAATAAATGCAAATGTACAATATTAATACAGGTACTGAAAGATTGAGAGGCGTTAAAGGGAGTTAAAGAGTTAAAAGTTGTCCTGTCCCTTCATCTGTGTTCATCCGCGTATTCATCATAAATAAAAAATGCAGTTCATTTGCACCTTAAATGCAGTTCATTTACACCTCAAATGCAGTTCATTTAGCATGCAAATGCAGTTCATTTAGGGTGCAAATGAACTGCATTTGTAGTTGAGAGTTGAGAGTTGAGAGTTGAGAGTTCCATGCGGCATCGTAACTCTCAACTCTCAACTATCAACTCTCAACTAGAGCAGCAGCAGTTTCTTTTTTATCTTTTTCTACTGATGTTTTCTTTTCTGTTATGTTCTTTTCTGTTGCCATGGTATTACCATTTTTCTTCTGCCTGTGTTTGTTCGCGTTTTTCTTTTCGGCTATACTCGTTTAACTATCGTATCATTGTAATTTCGCATAACCCGTGTAACATATTCAGATGAAATAAACGGGTCGTTATTTTCATTCTATCTACAGTGGTTGTACAACACATCATCAATCTATTTACAACGAATGTGGTTCAAATTAAAACACGGAGACACAGAAACACGGAGCTTTTCCTTGTGCTGAACACGGAGTTATTGTATGACAAAAACGAAGCGTCGTGAGTTTTGTTTGAACAGATTTTTATTGTACGACAAAAGCGAAGCCTCCGTGTTCAGCACAAGGAAAAGCTCCGTGTTTCTGTGACTCTGTGTTTTAATTTTGCTTCTTCTGTGTTTTAATTTTGCTTCTTCCCTTCCCTATACTTCTTGGGTGTCATCCCAAAATGCTTAGAGAACACTTTAAAGAAGTTCCCTCTGTTGGCAAACCCCGATTTATAAATAATCTCATCTACAGAGAGGTTGGTGGTTATCAACAATCTTTCGGCTATATTCAAACGAAATTCTTTAATGAGGTCGTTGGGTGTTTTCTCTGTTATGTTCTTGAGTTTGCGGTAAAGCTGGCGCGAACTGATGCTTAACTGTGCACTAATCTCTTCAATGCTTAAATCCGGATTTTCGATATTCTCTTCAATAATATGGAGCAATCTTTCGAAAAACTCTTTATCATTCTTATGAATCACCCGTCCTTCGTTAACATCAACCGAGCTATAGATGGAGTTATAGTATTCCTTTAAATCTTCTTTTCGCTTCAACAATCCATCGATTACCTTTTCCAGATATTTTACATGAAAAGGTTTGGTGATGTAGACTTCCGCACCCGATTCTATCCCTTCTACCTGAGCATCAATGTCATTCTTTGCCGATAACATGATAAGAGGTATGTGGCTGAGCATCTTATCCGATTTTATAATCTTAGCCAATGATATACCATCAATACCCGGCATCATCACATCCGAAATAATTAAATCCGGTAAATGTTCTTTCAACGCATCATAAGCCTTTTGCGAGTCGTTTACAGTTATCACACTGAATTTATCTTTCAGAATATCACTGATAAACCATAACATTGACTCATCATCATCGATAACCATTATGCGGTGGTGATGACAAGAGTGGCAAGGTGCCACGTCCAGATTTTCTTGCGGGTGATAGGGTGCAATACTTCCACTTACAACTTGTTGAGGAAGAACAACTGTAAATACCGTTTCCTGATTCAGAACACTGGTCACATTAATCTCCCCTTCCAGCAGCTTAACCATATTGTTACAGATTGCCAATCCCAGTCCGTTGCGCGATGCTGTTCCATTGTACACCGGATTTTCAAAGTCGTCTAGTATGCGATAACGGTCGAAGATATGGGGGATGTTCTCTTCACGGATGCCCTTACCGGTATTTATTACTGCAATATGTAGTTTGTTGTTGTTAACAAATAGTTCAACTTTTATTCTTCCTTCATCTTCTGTGTATTTAAATGCATTCGATATCAGGTTGGTTACAATTTTATTCATGCAATTACTGTCTGAATTCCATAAAATAGACTTCTCTATCTGTTGTACATAATCTATCTTCTTCGACTCTGCCAGTTCCGAAAAAGATAAAGCAATATTCTCTACCAAATCCGACACAGATATACTTTTCATTTCGAGTGTTCTGTTGCCCGTTTCCAGTCGGCGAAACTCTATTAACTCCTGAATAAGACCATTCAGCTTTTCGGCATTGTGTTGTATCAGGTTTGCATACTTTACAATATAATCGTCTGCTTTAGGATACGAAATCAGTTTGGCACAAGGTCCGTATATTAATGTAAGAGGAGTACAAAACTCATGTGTAATATTGGTAAAGAAACGCAATTTCGATTCGTATATTTCCTCTTTCTGTTGCCTGTTTAACTTCTCGATCATGGTGTTTTTCTTCATCTTATACCATTTCACGCTTAAGCGGATACCGATATAAATTAGCAACATAACCAATAGTGAATAAATGAAATAGGCCAGGCGGGTTTTGTACCAGGGCGGAATAATAGTTACCGACAATGTATTGATGGCACTCTCCTTACCAGTAATATTATTGCGGTATTTTACCGATAGGGTGTATCGCCCCGGCGATATATTGGTAAATGTGGCAACATTGGAGTTGCCGTTCTCAATCCAGTTATCGCTTAACTCGTTGATCTTATATAAATAGGTGTAATTGTTTCCGTTTATGTAATCGATAGCAGTAAACGATATGGAAAAGAAGTTCTGGCTATAATCCAGCTCCAGTACTTCCCTGCCCCGGCTTCCCGACATAAACTCGTGAATGTTATAATCTTTACCAAATATTGCCAGACTGCTAAAACGAATGGGCGGAGTATATTCCGGTTGTGTACTCTCGTTCTCTTGTATAGTAATAAAACCGTTGATTCCGCCAAAGAAAAGGGTTCCTGTAACTTCATCTTTAAAATAGGCCCCATCGCTAAATTCCATTACTCCGAACTCGTTCTGTTGATTATAATTTTGATACGTTAGCTGTTTCATATTAAACTTTACCATTCCACGGTTGGTGCTTAACCAAAGGTTGCCGTGGCGGTCTTCCAATATTCCATGAATAGTATTGTTGGGAAACCCATTGGTTTCGTTGAAAACCTGTTTTTGGTTATTATGCAAATGTGCAAGTCCGTAGCTTGTACCAAACCAGTATCCATCATCGTTTTTAATGATCGAAAAGATATCGTTCAGTGTTTGGTTGTTGTCGTTCATATCGAAACGATGGATGTTGAATGTTTCTGTATTGGTGTTCATGCGGTAAGCTCCATGTCCCCGGTTACCAAACCAGATTATTGAATCGTTTTCTTTATAGGACGAAAAGAAATAGTTATAAGCCTGCTCGCCATTATGGGTGATAAATCGTTTTGTTTCTTTTATTAAGGGTTCGTTGCGAACTCCTCCTAAGGTTGCCTTTATAATACCTTCGCCCACTGTTGCTATCCACAGGGTGGTATCATTAAGTTCGCAAATAGAATGTATATACCTTATAGGATCAATGTTGTGAGAAAACAAAACCTTTTTGATTTTCCTTTCTTTATACGAATAATAGTTTAACCCTCCTTCGCTGCCTATCCACAACAAATCTTTTTTGCTGCGTGCAAAAACATACACCGAATTATCGTTAAGTAAAGAATTGCTTTTAAGCAAGTGTTCAATATTCTTAATATCATAGTCACCTGTGGATACATTGTAATTGTTTATCTTCAATATGCCATCGCCTTTTGTGCCTACCCACAATGTTTTTTTGTTGTCTAACAACAATCCGCGAACGGGGGTATTAATCGGAAGCATACTGCTGTTAAACAATGTCGATTTAATGGAAAAGGCATCTATAAAGTACATATATACGCCTTGTCCATCGGTACCTACCCATATTATATCCTGAAACTTATCTTTCACCATACAAAAAATACCCGACCGTATATCAATATCTACTATTCTGAAACTGGTTTTCATGCCGGGGGTAGCCATCAACCTTAACAGTCCGCTTGTTTTAAAACCAATGTAGTAATCTTCATGATGTTTCACCAGAGAGGATATTTCTCCGTATTTCCGTATCTCGTTATGTAGGTCGTAGATGTAATACTTCTTTCGGGTGGTTAAGTCGTACTCATAAAGTCCATAAGCTTTATCAACAAAGTAAACCCTGTTTTCTTCGTGAAAGCAGTACAGCAGTTCTTCGTCATGGGTATATATGGCAGAGGGTGTCAGGTTAATATCATCCTTGTTATATTCTATGTTGAAAGTAAGTATTCCTTTATCGCGGGTAACTATCCATAGCAGGTTTTGTGTTGTAACAACATCAAGAATATTATAATAGTCGAGACCGGGCACAGAGACCTGCTTTATTGACTTTGTTTTATGGTCGTAATACGAAATAAAGTTGTCTTCGCTTATTATAAAAACATCTCTCAATCCGGTTACTGCAAAATGACTTTTCCGTTTAAACTCCTTGAACAACTGAATGGTTTTATTGCGAACATCAAACCTATTCAAACCATAATTGGTTTGAACCCACAATACTCCTTCGCCTGTTGCAATAATATTCTCTATCAGATTACCCGATAGGTTGTTGGCTTCGTTGGTGGGTTTATATATCTGAATGTTCAGTCCGTTGTACATATTCAGTCCGTCGCAAGAGCCAAACCACATAAGTCCCTGCTCGTCTTGGGCTATAGAAAGGATGGCACTATTAGATAAACCGTTATGACTGGAAAATTGTCGCAAGCTGTAAGCACTGACTGTTTGAATAGTAAAAGCAGAAACACAAATAACTATTAGTGACCGGAAATAATAAAAGAGATTTTTCATGGGTAGCAGATGTCATGTTTATGTACTTACCGACACAAATATAATACTTTTAAAGTACACTTTTCCGACATATTGGTATCCATAAGCGACATGACAGCATTTTATTCTTTTATGTCGCCTGTTCGTACCACAAAAAGTATTACTTTGCAGTAGATTTGTTAACTCCTGAAGTTCAACAAACCAATAATACGAATATTATGAAAAAGTTTTTTTTCCTTTTTGCAGTATGCCTTTTTATTTGTACCAAGCAAATACAAGCGCAGCAAATTAACCTGGCATCTCCCAATGGAGAAATAGTGGTATCACTAAACATTGCCGATAGAATAAATTACACAGTAGCTTACAACAACGAGCAGTTACTTACTGATTGTTACCTGCAACTAAGGCTTGCGGGACAAACACTGGGCAATAATCCGAAACTAATAAATTTTAAACACACAACTGTTAACGAAACCCTAACCCCTGTATTACCCCTAAAGTATGCCAGTGTGGCCAACCATTACAACCAATTGCGCTTGAATTTTAAAGGAAACTATGCTGTTGAGTTCCGTGCATTCAATAATGGAATAGCCTACCGTTTTGTAACAAGCAGCAAAACAGACGCTTACGTTACAGGTGAAGACTTTGTAGTTAACTTCCCGGCAAATTACCTGACTCATGTGCAACAACCGGGAAGATTTAAAACCGCTTACGAAGAGCCTTATACACATATAGAGAGCAACGAATGGACACCGGAAGATAAAATGTCTGTGCTCCCCATATTAATAGATACCCGGAAAGCATACAAAATACTGATATCAGAAGCCGACTTACACGATTATCCCTGTATGTTCCTCAAAGGAACAGGAACAAACGGTATACAGTCTGCCTTTCCAAAGGCTCCCCTTGAGTTTGGAGATGATGGCGACCGTAGCCTGAAAATCCTGAAAGAGGCTGATTATATTGCAAAAACATCAGGCAAACGGAGTTATCCATGGCGTTATTTTGTTATTACCAAAAACGATAAAGAGTTGATAGAAAACACCTTTACCTATCAGCTTTCAACCAAAAATCAACTGGAAGATACATCATGGATTAAACCGGGACAGGTTAGCTGGGAATGGTGGAACGACGCTTCTCCCTACGGAACTGATGTGGATTTTGTATCCGGCTACAACCTTGAAACATATAAATATTACATTGATTTTGCATCCAGGTTCGGTATACCTTATATTATAATGGACGAAGGCTGGGCTATGAGCACACGCGACCCCTACACCCCCAACCCTAAAGTAGATGTACACGAACTTATACGTTACGGAAAAGAAAAGAATGTAGGCATTGTATTGTGGCTTACCTGGCTGGTGGTTGAAAATAATTTCGACATATTTAAAACGTTTCAGGAATGGGGAGTTAAAGGGGTAAAAATCGACTTTATGGATCGTAGTGACCAATGGATGGTAAACTATTACGAACGTGTTGCCCGCGAAGCAGCCAATCATAAATTATTTGTTGATTTTCACGGTTCATTCAAGCCTGCCGGACTGGAGTACGCTTATCCTAATGTACTGTCGTACGAAGGTGTACGGGGAATGGAACAAATGGGAGGTTGCTATCCTGATAACAGTATCTATTTCCCATTTATGCGTAATGCAGTTGGTCCTATGGACTATACACCGGGAGCTATGATAAGTATGCAGCCGGATGTTTACAGTGCCCGACGTCCTAATTCCGGTAGTATAGGTACCCGCGCATATCAGATGGCACTTTTCGTTATCTTTGAAAGTGCCCTGCAAATGCTTGCCGATAATCCTACGCTGTATTACCGTAACCTGGAATGTACGGAGTTTATTACTCAGGTACCAACCACCTGGGATGAAACACAGGTGTTAGCAGCAAAAGTAGGCGAATATGCCATTGTTGCCAAACGCAAAGGTACTAAATGGTTTATTGGTGGCATGACGAACAATAAGGAGAACGAACGAACATTCAATGTCTGTTTCGATTTTCTTGAAAAAGATAAAACATATAATATGACTTATTTTGAGGACGGAATTAATGCAGGACGACAGGCAATGGATTACCGGAAAAAGAGTTCGACCATTAAACACAGTGATAAAATTACCATAAAGATGGTGAGGAATGGTGGCTGGGCTGCTGTGATTGAATAAAACAAACAATCTATACAAACTAAAGAAAGTAATCATGAAACGTACAATTTTATTTATTCCGGTATACTTACTTTTACTGGTATTCGGTTCCTGCAGAAATGTTCAGGAAACATCTGCAAACCCTAATCTGACCCGTGCGCAAGAAACTCTCGACTCCATTTACAGTCACTACGGAGTAAGCGGTTCCGATTTGTTGTGTGAAAACTATCCACCAGATAACAACTATGTTGCAACCTATCTGGCATCGGAAGAGCAAGCTAACACCCCCAATCAGTATTCTTATCTTTGGCCTTTTTCGGGTACTTTATCGGCTGTAGTCAGTTTACTGGAAACAACCGGCGACTCGCAGTACAGGGAGCTATTAGACAACCATGTATTAAAAGGCCTCGAAGAGTACTTTGATTGTACACGTACCCCGTGTGGTTATGCTTCCTATTTGCCTAAAAATCCTGCACCCGACCGTTTCTACGACGATAATGTATGGCTGGGAATAGACTTTACCGATGCTTACCAAATAACAAAAAACACTCCATATCTGGATAAAGCTCGGATGATATGGGAATTTATCCGCAGTGGAACAGATGATAAACTAGACGGTGGTATATATTGGTGCGAACAAAAAAAAGACAGCAAAAATACATGTTCAAACGCTCCGGGTTCTGTACTGGCACTTAAACTATTTCGGGCAACCAATGATAGTGTATACTTTAAAGAAGGAAAATTTCTTTATGAATGGACACAAAAGAATCTGCAAGACAGCACCGATTACCTTTATTATGATAATATAAATTTGAGCGGACGCATTGGAAAAGCCAAATTCGCATATAACAGCGGGCAAATGATTCAATCGGCAGTGCTGCTATACAAATTAACCGGAAACAAGAATTACTTGACTGATGCACAAAATGTAGCCAAAGCATGTTATAACTTCTTCTTTAATGATTATACAGCGCCAACTGGTAAACAATTCCGCTTGCTGCGCAAAGGCGATGTATGGTTTATTGCAGTTATGTTAAGAGGATTCATCGAACTTTACAAAGCCGATCATGACTATACTTATTTGGCTGCTTTTCAGGATAACCTTGATTATGCATGGAAGCACTCCAAAGATGAAAACGGGTTGTTCGGCACCGACTGGAGCGGCGAAACACGGGACAATAAAAAATGGCTGTTAACGCAGGCTGCTATGGTAGAAATATATGCAAGAATGGCCGGGTTAAAGGAAAAGTAAAGATAATAACCTGTAATTAACCTCTATTTAATCCTAAAAATAACCTTTAGTATATAAATTCACACTTTCAAAACAATTACAAATTATGAACAAACAAAGACAGATGGCGATGTTGCTTGCCGGCGCTTCATTGATTGGAGGCGGACAGGCTATGGCATCAGATTTTACAATCCCTAAAGATAATACCACAGTGGTAAACTATGCGCTCGAAAAAGAAGCGCTGAAAAGTAACCGTCCGGCTAAGAAAGACCGCCTTTTTACTTCAAAAGCAGTCGAAGCAGAAATTATCCGGGTGCAGAAGTTACTTACCAATCAAAAGTTAGGATGGATGTTTGGTAACTGTTTCCCTAACACGCTAGATACTACTGTGCGCCACTACAAAACAGATGGAAAAGACGATACGGTTGTTTACACCGGAGACATTCATGCCATGTGGTTGCGCGACTCAGGTGCACAAGTATGGCCTTACATACAACTGGCCAATACCGATCCTGAACTGAAAGCAATGCTTGCCGGGGTTATCCGCCGCCAGTTTAAATGTATCAACATCGATCCGTATGCAAATGCGTTCCTCGATCCGCACGATCCTAATCCTGATCATCAATGGATGAGTGACAAAACTGATATGAAACAGGAACTACACGAACGCAAATGGGAAATTGACTCACTTTGCTATCCGCTTCGTTTGGCTTACCACTACTGGAAAACAACGGGAGACACTAGTGTATTCGATGCAGAATGGCTACAAGCTATTCAAAACATCCTGAAAACATTTAAAGAACAGCAACGTAAAGATGGTGTAGGACCTTATACCTTCTTACGTGTTACCGACCGCGCATTAGATACCCTTAACAATGGTGGTAACGGTGCGCCGGTTAAACCAGTTGGTTTAATTGTTTCCTGTTTCCGCCCATCGGACGATGCCACAACACTACAATTCCTTGTACCTTCAAACTTCTTTGCTGTAACTTCATTAAGAAAAGCGGCCGAAATACTTACTGCTGTAAGTAACCGTACTGATTTGGCACAAGAGTGTACTGCTTTGGCACAGGAAGTAGAGACTGCTTTGAAGAAATATGCAACTTACAATCATCCTGAATTTGGCACAATCTATGCCTTCGAAGTAGATGGATTTGGCAACCACCTTCTTATGGACGATGCCAATGTTCCTAGTCTTTTGGCTATGCCTTACTTAGGCGATATGGATGTGAACGATCCTATTTACCAAAACACCCGTCGCTTTGTATGGAGTGATAGTAACCCATACTTCTTCAAAGGTAAAGCAGGCGAAGGTATTGGTGGACCACACATTGGTTACAACATGGTATGGCCTATGAGTATTATGATGAAAGCATTTACCAGCCAAAGTGATGAAGAGATCAAAACTTGCATAAAAATGCTGATGGATACAGATGCCGGTACAGGGTTTATGCACGAGTCTTTCCACAAGGATGATCCGGCTAACTTTACCCGCTCATGGTTTGCTTGGCAAAATACGTTGTTCGGTGAACTGATCCTCAAACTGGTAAACGAAGGAAAGGTTGATTTGCTGAATAGCATCAAGTAAAGTGCAACCACGACCTCAAAACACATAAAACCCTCCCCTCCAGAGGGCAGGGCTGTTAAGTTATAATATTTTAACCGCAGAGTTTCGCGGATTAACGCGGAGTTTTTAATTTCTATGCAGCATTGAATCTTAAACTCTGCAAAACTCTGCGTACTCTGCGGTTAAAAAAGAATAGTTAAATCAGAACTTAACAGCCCTGCCTCCAGAGGGGGTTAGGAGAAGGATAATTAAAACATTATATTAACCATAAAACAATTCAAATGAACAAACACAGTATTCTACTACTTTTAGTAGTTGCCCTGTTATTCGGCTGTAACAATAAGCCAAAAGAAGTCGCTATGAGCGGCAACCCCTTATTCGATGGAGGTTGGTATGCCGACCCCGAAGGTATTATCTACGATGATACTTACTGGATTTACCCTACTACCAGTGATTTATATGAAAAACAAACATTCTTCAACTGTTTCTCGTCTAAAGACTTAGTAAACTGGACTAAACACGAAAGTATACTGGATACTGCCGAAGTAAAGTGGGCTAAAATAGCCATGTGGGCACCCTCGGTAATCCGCAAAAACAACAAGTATTACATTTTCTTTGGAGCAAACGATGTTCACGAAGGCGAAATTGGTGGTATCGGGGTAGCTGTGAGCGATCGTCCCGAAGGACCCTACAAAGATTTATTGGGTAAACCACTTATCAACGAAATAATAAACGGTGCTCAGCCAATTGACCAGTTTGTTTTCCGCGACGATGATAACACATACTATATGTATTATGGTGGATGGAGACATTGTAATATCGTGAAACTAAACGACGATTTCACCGGGCTGGTACCTTTCGAAGATGGAGAAATCTACAAGGAAGTTACACCCGAGAACTATGTGGAAGGTCCTTTCATGTTCAAGAAAAACGGCAAATACTACTTCATGTGGAGCGAAGGTGGATGGGGAGGACCTGACTACTGTGTTGCCTATGCCATTGCCGACTCTCCTTTCGGACCATTCGAACGCATCGGAAAGATACTTGAACAGGATGAAAACATTGCTACCAGTGCCGGACATCATTCTATTATGCACAACACCCACACCGATGATTATTTCATTGTTTACCACCGCCGCCCAAAAGGTGTAACCGCACGCGATCACCGGGTAACTTGTGTTGATAAGATGACATTTGATGATAAAGGGTTTATCAATCCTGTACAGATGACGTTTGAGGGGGTACAGGCGACAAAGCTTAAATAACTAACATCCTCCTCCGCCCTTCGGGCACCTCCTCCTTTCTTTGTGCCAACTGACATAAAGAAATTGAAAATAAAAAACGATCTTTGAAATTCTGTTATAAAATCA
>NZ_QVMJ01000004.1 GCF_010500955.1 Bacteroides sp. 519 | reverse complement strand
TAGACACACTGATTCTTTTTTATTTACATTATTGCAGGCAGTGGGAAAATAGAAAGAAATCTTCCGAACATGACTGGGCGTTGCCTGGGGCTGAACTAACCTGCCACTTCGTGGCGAATGAGATATTCCAGAGATTGAGGTAGGCTATTGATAAGTGCAAAAGGTATTTATTTCGTAACGGACTCTAAATCAATATATTACAACCAGCACAACCATTCCCTCCACACCACTCCGCCATTCCCTCAAAAGCAAAAACAAACAAAATAGTTTCCCAAAGCAGAACAAAATACTACTTTTGAATTTATTTTGATTATTGAATACCTATTAGCACTATGGTTTTAAATTACATTTGGATTGCTTTTTTTGTTATTGCTTTTATTGTAGCCTTGGGCCGTTTATTATTTATGGGAGATACCGAGATATTCACAGAAATAATAAATGCCACCTTTAGTTCTTCAAAAACAGCTTTTGAGATATCCCTTGGATTAACAGGTATTCTTGCCCTGTGGTTAGGGATTATGAAGATCGGTGAAAACAGCGGATTGATAAACAAACTCTCCCGATGGCTAAGCCCCGTTTTATGCAAACTGTTTCCCGAAATACCCAAAGGGCACCCTGTAATGGGCTCTATGTTTATGAATATATCAGCCAATATGCTGGGGTTGGATAACGCTGCCACACCTATGGGATTAAAAGCCATGAAAGAGTTACAAGAACTCAATCCCCAAAAAGATACAGCATCTAACTCTATGATTATGTTTCTGGTGTTAAACACTTCCGGCCTTATGCTCATCCCCATAAGTATTATGGTTTACCGTGCCGAATTGGGTGCTGCCCAACCCACCGATATATTTATCCCGATACTGTTAAGCACATTTACCTCAACACTGGCAGGAGTAATAGCTGTTAGTATCTCACAACGAATCAATCTTATAACCAAAGGAACACTTCTATTTATAACCTGTTTGGCCCTTTTCTTCGCTGCAATCATCTACCTGTTCACTACTGCTCCGCGTGAGGAACTGAACACATACTCTACACTGATAACCAACATGATTCTGTTTACAGTTATTATTTTATTTATTGTTAGCGGATTAAGGAAAAAGATTAATGTATACGACGCATTCATCGAAGGAGCAAAGGAAGGATTCACCACAGCAGTAAGAATCATCCCTTACCTGGTAGCTTTCCTTGTTGGCATTGCTGTATTTCGCACCTCAGGAGCTCTAACTCTAATTGTCGAAGGAATCGGTTCTTTCTTTGGATTTCTGGGTATAGATACCAGTTTTGTAGGTGCACTTCCTACAGCCTTAATGAAATCGTTAAGTGGTAGCGGAGCCAACGGATTAATGATTGATGCCATGAAAGAATACGGAGCCGATTCGTTTGTAGGCAGAACAAGCTGTGTAGTACGCGGAGCATCCGATACAACCTTTTATATCCTGGCTGTTTACTTCGGATCTGTAGGTATTACCCGCACACGCAATGCTGTTACTTGCGGATTAATCGCCGATTTCTCTGGCATTATAGCAGCAATATTATTTAGTTATCTATTCTTTTATTCTAGTTGAGAGTTGAAAGTTTTGAGTAATGAGTTTTGAGTTTTGAGTGTCCATGCGGCATCGTTACTCAAAACTCATTACTCAAAACTCATTACTCAACTCTCAACTCTCAACTTAATTATTATGATATATTTTCAGGCAACGGGCATTGATATGCCGCAAATAGATCAGAAAAGAGTGAATAACTGGATTCGGGAAGTAGCACTCTCCTACTCCATGAGAACCGGTGAAATCAATTATATTTTCTGTTCGGATGAGAAGATACTTGAGGTAAACAAACAGTTTCTTCAACACGATTATTATACGGATATTATCACCTTCGACTACACAAAAGGAGATAAAATATCCGGGGACTTATTTATCAGCCTCGATACTGTACGAACCAATTCGGAGCAATTTAATACACCGTATGACACGGAATTACTTCGTGTTATCATTCACGGTATCCTGCACCTTTGCGGAATAAATGATAAAGGACCTGGAGAACGTGAAATAATGGAAGCTGCGGAAAATAAAGCGTTGAGTATTTATTAAGCGCAAAGGCGCGAAAGGTAGAAGGCGCGAAAGGTGCTTCCTTCCTTTCGCGCCTTCGTGCTTTCGTGCTTTCGCGCTTTCGCGCTTTCGCGCTTTTATTGTAACTTTGCATTAAATAATAGATATTATAAATGGATTTTAAATACGACGTTATTGTTATTGGAGCCGGCCATGCCGGTTGCGAAGCAGCAGTAGCCGCAGCAAACCTGGGCTCTAAAACCTGCCTTATTACCATGGATATGAATAAGGTTGGACAGATGAGTTGTAACCCTGCTGTTGGCGGAATTGCCAAGGGACAGATAGTTCGCGAAGTAGATGCATTGGGTGGATACATGGGGTTAATTACCGATGAAACCGCCATACAGTTTCGCATACTAAACCGTTCAAAAGGTCCGGCTATGTGGAGCCCACGTGCTCAATGCGACCGGAACAAATTTATATGGGCATGGCGCGAAGTTCTTGAAAACACCAAAAACCTCCATATCTGGCAGGACACGGTTAAAGAAATTCTCGTTGAAAACGGAGAGGTTACCGGATTGGTTACCTTACTCGATGTTACCTTCCATACCAAAACAATTGTATTAACTGCTGGTACATTCCTTAACGGATTAATGCATGTAGGTAAAACACAAATAACCGGAGGTAGAATGGCCGAGCCCTCCTCTTACTATTTAACCGAATCCATCGCCCGCCATGGTGTGCAGTATGCACGAATGAAAACAGGAACACCTGTGAGGATAGACGGAAGAAGCGTTGATTACAGCTTGATGGATACACAAGATGGCGAAAGCGATTTCCACAAATTTTCTTTCATGAACACCAGTGTACGCCACCTTAAACAGCTTCAATGCTGGACATGTTTCACCAACGAAGAGGTACATAATATATTAAGGAATGGTTTGCCCGATTCGCCTCTTTATAATGGGCAGATACAAAGTATTGGTCCCCGTTACTGTCCAAGCATCGAAACTAAGATAGTTACCTTCCCCGATAAAACACAGCATCAATTATTTCTGGAGCCTGAAGGAGAAACAACACAAGAGCAATACCTTAATGGATTCTCGTCCTCGCTCCCACTCGACATTCAGTTGGCAGCACTAAGAAAAGTTCCTGCATTCCGCAACCTGGTTATTTACCGTCCGGGATATGCTATTGAATATGATTTCTTCGACCCAACACAATTAAAACACTCTTTAGAGTCGAAGATTATTAAAAATCTTTTCTTTGCCGGACAGGTAAACGGAACCACCGGATACGAAGAAGCTGCCGGACAAGGAATCATTGCCGGAATCAATGCACACATTAATTGCCATGGCGGAGAACCTTTCACGCTAGAAAGAGATGAAGCATACATTGGTGTTTTAATAGACGATCTTGTTACCAAAGGTGTGGATGAGCCCTACCGTATGTTTACCTCGCGTGCCGAATACCGGATACTGCTTCGTCAGGATGATGCCGACATTCGCCTTACCGAAAAAGCATGGAAGCTGGGACTGGTAAAAGAAGACAGGTACAATCTTCTCAAAACAAAAAAAGAAGCTATCGACCGGATTGTAAACTTCACAAAGGATTATTCAATCAAAGCTGCTTTAATCAACGATGCTTTAGAAAACCTAGGCACTACCCCACTAAAGCATGGATGCAAACTGGTTGACTTAATTAGCCGGCCACAAATTACAATCGAAAACATTGCGGAACACATCCCTGCATTTAAAAGAGAGCTAGATACTATTGCCGAAAGAAAAGAAGAAATTATTGAAGCAGCCGAAATCCAAATCAAGTATCAAGGATACATTGAAAGAGAAAGAATGATTGCAAACAAACTATCACGTTTGGAAACAATCAAAATCAAAGGAAAGTTCGACTACGAGAACCTGCAATCTCTTTCAACCGAAGCCCGACAGAAGCTAATCAAGATAGATCCGGAAACCATTGCACAAGCCAGCCGAATACCGGGAGTTTCCCCGAGCGACGTAAACGTACTACTTGTTCTTTCGCAAAAAGACAGCAATGTTCCACGTGAAACAATTAATTGAAATTTTTAAGTTAAAACAATGATAACCAGAGAAGAAAGACTAAAAGAGAGCGTGCGAAACATTCCCGATTTTCCAATTCCGGGAATACAGTTCAAAGATGTAACAACACTTTTTAAAGACGCAGAGTGCTTGCAGATATTATCGGATATTATGTATGAAAAGTACAAAGATAAAGGTATAACAAAAGTAGTAGGCATAGAATCCAGAGGGTTTATTATGGGCCCTATTTTAGCCACACGGTTAAACACAGGGTTTATACCTATACGCAAGCCGGGCAAACTCCCAGCCGACACAATAGAGGAAGTCTACAACAAAGAATATGGCACCGATGCTATTCAAATACACAAGGATGCTTTAAGCGAAGACGATGTTGTATTACTACACGACGACCTACTTGCAACAGGTGGAACCATGCTAGCTGCTTGCAACCTCGTAAATAAACTAAAGCCAAAAAAGGTTTATGTAAACTTCATCATCGAACTTGCTGACTTGAATGGAAAAGAACTATTCGATAAGGACATCGAAGTAGAAACCATCCTTTCTATGTAAATAACACCGGTTTTATCCCGGTAGGATAAGCCTTTTATCCCGGTAGGACAAAGCTGTTATCCCGGTAGGATAAAGCCTTCATCCCGGTAGGAGAAAACCGTTATCCCGGTAGGATAAAAAACAGAACAATAATGGATACTAAAGAACTAAATACTTCCGATTACTTAAAAGGAATTGTTTCCAGTCTTCCTGAAATGCCCGGCATCTACCAATACTTAGATGCCGAAAGCACCATTATATATGTAGGCAAGGCAAAAAATCTAAAGAAAAGGGTCTACTCCTACTTCAGCAAAGAGCACCTGCCGGGAAAAACCAAAGTATTGGTAAGCAAGATAAAAGACATAAGGTATATCGTTGTTAATTCGGAAGAAGACGCATTATTATTGGAGAACAACCTGATAAAGAAGCACAGACCCAGGTACAATGTAATGCTTAAGGACGATAAAACCTATCCGTCTATTTGTGTTGCTAAAGAAAGCTTTTCGCGGATATTTAAAACAAGAAAGATACTCAAAAATGGCTCAACTTACTTTGGTCCGTACAGCCATGTTAGGGCTTTAAACGAGTTGCTCGATTTAATAAGGAAGCTCTACCCTATACGCACTTGCAGCCTGAATCTTACAAAAGAAAACATTCAGGCAGGCAAGTTTAATGTTTGCCTACAGTATCATATTAAGAACTGCGCAGGCCCTTGTGTTGGATTACAATCGTTAGAAGATTACCAAAACAACATAGAACAGGTAAAAGAGCTCTTAAAGGGAAACACCCAAAAGATTATTCGCGAACTTTATAAGGAGATGGAGACACTTGCTTCGGAAATGAAGTTTGAAGAAGCACAAAAGATTAAAGAGAAGTACACGCTACTGGAAAACTTCCGAAGCAAATCCGAAGTTGTTAACCCATCTTTGCACAACATTGATGTATTCTCTATCGAAATAGATGGGGATAAATCAGCTTTCATAAACTACCTGCACATTACCAATGGTGCCATAAACCAAGCTTATACATTTGAATATAAAAAGAAGCTGGAAGAAACCGAAGAGGAATTATTGCAATTGGGTATAGCCGAAATGCGGGAAAGATACAACAGTAAATCCAACGAAATTATTGTTCCCTTCCCCATCGAGATAGAATTGAATAACGTAACAATAACAGTGCCTCAAAGAGGCGATAAAAAGAAACTGTTAGACCTGTCTCGCCTCAATGTGTTACAGTACAAGGCGGATAGAATGAAACAGGCCGAAAAGCTTAATCCGGAGCAGAGAAGCATCCGATTGATGAAAGAAATACAGCAAGAATTGCATTTAAGTCGTATGCCGCTTCAAATTGAGTGTTTTGATAACTCAAATATACAGGGAAGCGATGCTGTTGCTGGTTGTGTGGTTTTCAAAAAGCTAAAGCCATCTAAACAAGATTACCGTAAATACATTATTAAAACGGTTGAAGGTCCGGACGATTATGCATCGATGAAAGAAGTTGTTTACAGAAGATACAAACGTGCAGTCGACGAAGAGTCGCCCCTACCCGATCTTATCATTACCGATGGTGGCAAAGGACAGATGGAAGTAGTAAGACAGGTTATTGAGGATGAATTACACCTCAACATCCCCATTGCCGGACTTGCAAAGGATCGCCGGCACCGCACTTCGGAACTACTCTATGGGTTTCCTCCCCAAGTTATTGGGTTAAAACAGGGAACACCCCTCTTTAAACTGATGGAACAGATACAGGATGAAGTACACCGGTTTGCTATAACCTTCCATAGAGATAAACGAAGCAAACGCCAGGTAGCTTCGGCACTGGACGAAATAAAAGGTATAGGAAGCAAAACAAAGGCTCTCCTACTCCGCCAATTCAAGAGTGTAAAACGAATTAAAGAAGCAACATTAGAAGAACTAACAGCTGTTGTTGGTCCGGCTAAAGCGCAATTAATAAGAACGGAATTAGGTAAGAAGTAAGAATTAAGTAGTAAGAATCCATGCGGCATCGCATTCTTAATTCTTAATTTTTAATTCTTAATTCTAAAGCATAAGAAACATGAGAACAATTATTCAAAGAGTATCACATGCATCAGTAACCATAAATGGGCACTGTAAATCAGCTATAAAAACAGGACAATTAATTCTTGTTGGTATAGAAGAGGAAGATGGTAAGGAAGACATTGAATGGCTCTGCAAGAAGATCATAAACCTACGGATATTTGATGATGAGAATGGAGTAATGAATAAATCCGTTCTCGATATTGATGGAGAGATTCTGGTTATCAGTCAGTTTACACTGCATGCATCAACCCGGAAAGGAAACCGGCCATCGTACATCAAAGCAGCCCGCCCAGAAACAGCTATCCCACTCTACGAGGAGTTTTGCAAGCAGTTAAGCAATGCCTTAGGAAAAGAAATAGGAACTGGCGAATTCGGCGCAGACATGAAGGTAGAGTTACTTAATAATGGCCCGGTAACAATCTGTATAGACTCAAAAATAAAAGAATGATTTGAGTTTGTAAGTTTGTAAGTTTGTAAGTTTGTAAGTTTGTAAGTTTGTAAGTTTATAAGTTTTTGAGTTTTTGAGTTTGTAAGGCTCATAACTTAAAAACTCAAAAACTCAAAAACTTAAATATGTTTGTAAGGCTCATAACTTAAAAACTCAAAAACTTAAAAACTCAAAAACTCAAAAACTTAAAAACTTAAATATGACACTTGAACAAGCCCAGAAAGAAGTAGATAACTGGATTAAAACGCATGGTGTTCGTTACTTCAACGAGCTCACCAATATGGCAATGCTTACCGAAGAAGTTGGCGAATTAGCCCGTGTTATTGCCCGCAAATATGGCGAACAGTCGTTTAAAGAAGGTGAGAAAGAAAACCTTGCCGAAGAAATGACAGACGTGTTATGGGTGCTCATCTGCCTGGCCAATCAAACAGGCGTAAACCTAACAGAAGCTTTTGCACAAAACCTGGAAAAGAAAACAAAAAGAGATAATCAAAGACATATCAACAATCCTAAATTAAAATAAAATGGAACATAACCACAACGATCAATCAAAGTATGAACGTGCTTTAAGCATGTACAATACAGATATTAATGATAACGATATCAAGAATCTGGTAGTAAAAATTATTGCCGAAAAGGTAGAAGCAAACAACACCCTCGATGTTAAGAAACTGCTATTTAGTTGTATCGATCTAACCTCACTGAACACTACAGACAGCGACGAAAGCATCATGAAGTTTACAGAAAAGGTGAATCAGTTCGACGATCAATATCCTGATATTGAGCCCGTTGCAGCTATTTGTGTATATCCAAACTTCGCACAGGTTGTACGGAACAGTTTAGATGTTGAAGGAGTTAAAATAGCCTGTGTATCAGGAGGTTTCCCTTCGTCTCAAACATTTACAGAGGTAAAAATAGCCGAAACAGCCATGGCTATAATGGATGGAGCCGACGAAATAGATATAGTAATATCGGTAGGCAAATTCCTGAGCGGTAACTATCAGGATATGTGCGAGGATATTCAGGAAATAAAAGAAGCATGCAAAGATCATCACCTCAAAGTTATCCTGGAAACCGGAGCGTTAGAAACTGCATCGAATATTAAGAAAGCCTCTCTCCTATCCATGTATTCGGGAGCCGATTTTATCAAAACATCTACCGGTAAACAACAACCAGCTGCAACCCCCGAAGCTGCTTATGTTATGTGTCAGGCAATAAAAGAATATTACGATAAAACAGGTAATAAAACCGGATTCAAGCCAGCTGGAGGCATAAATACTGTACACGATGCACTTGTATATTATACAATAGTTAAAGAAGTTCTGGGCGAAGAATGGCTGAATAACGAGTTATTCCGTTTGGGAACCAGCAGACTGGCCAACTTATTGTTGTCGGATATTATTGGAGAAGATACTAAATTCTTTTGAGTGATGAGTGATGAGTGATGAGTGATGAGTTTTGAGTGATAAGTTTTGAGAACGATGCCGCATGGCAACTCAAAACTCATCACTCAAAACTCATCACTCAACTATTTCTTACGATCCACAACATGCTTCGAGAAAGCGATAAGAGAAGATTTAATATCCGAATCGGGCATACCATCCAGTAATTGAAGTGCTTTTGACTGATACTCATACATGACATTGGTAGCATAGTCAATACCCCCATTTTCCTTCACATATTCAACCAGTTTTTTAATCTCTTTCAACGAGGCTTCGCCATAGCGAACCTTCAGTGCTACTCCCCTAGCCCACTTATCGTTTAAAGCATTGAGAACATAAATAGCCGGCAATGTAAGTTTGCCTTCAATCATATCGTTTCCTGTAGGCTTACCAATGCTTTTATTGTCGTAATAATCGAATATATCATCGCGAATTTGAAAAGCAACACCCAGATATTCGCCAAAAAGCCTTGCCCATTCCACCTGTTCTGTAGTGGCCTCAACCGATAAAGCACCGGCCTTGGTACAAGCCGAAAACAAGGCTGCGGTCTTTTTACGAATCACATTGAAATAAACATCTTCCGAAAAATAATCAGTCTTTATATTTGATAGCTGAAGCAGCTCTCCATCCGATAAGTCTTGTCCTAAGCCCGATATGGTATTAATTATCAATCCACTTTCTGTTCGTCCGGCCTCAACCAAACAGGTAGCCAGTAAATAATCACCACCTAAAACAGCTACTTTATTATTAAATATAGCGTTTACCGAAAGCTGTCCACGACGCTCTTCGCTCTCATCAACCACATCGTCATGAATCAAGCTAGCCGTATGCAACAACTCAAGAGCAACAGCAGCATGCAATGTTCTTTCGGTTATCTTTCCAAAAAGTGCGGCAGTAAGCAAAGCTAGCACAGGACGCATCATCTTACCCTCCCGTTGCTTCAAATGGTCTAATACCTCATTAAGCAGGACGTTAGAACTAGATAAAGAAGATATGAAAAGCCTCTTAAATAATTCCAGTTCGGATGCTATTGGAGATTTTATATCTAATAAATGGTCCATTGTTTTCAAATCAAGCACAAAAGTAGGGATTAATTTCGAAATAAGTATACTGTTTTTTAACGCATTCAATATTCTTTTGTACTTTTACATCTAAAACATATAAGCAAATGAGCGAAAATCCAAAACTTTTTCTGTTAGATGCTTACGCCCTTATCTACCGGGCATACTACGCATTCATTAAAAATCCCCGCATATCCTCAAAAGGAGTGAATACATCGGCCATATTCGGATTCGTAAACACACTCGAAGATGTACTTAAAAAAGAAAAACCAACGCACATCGGAGTAGCATTCGATCCACCGGGGCCAACCTTCAGGCACGAAGCTTACGAGCAATACAAAGCTCAACGAGAGGCAACACCCGAAGACATACGTACATCTGTACCTATCATAAAAGAGATTATTAAGGCTTATAACATACCCATTCTGGAAATAATAGGATTCGAAGCCGATGATGTTATTGGCACACTTGCTACCGAAGCGGGTGCCAAAGGCATTAATACTTACATGATGACTCCCGACAAAGACTATGGGCAGCTTGTAACGGATAATGTTTTCATCTACCGCCCCAAATACGGTGATAAAGAATTCGAAGTTATGGGGCCCGAGCAGGTGAAGGCCAAATACAACATCTCCTCTCCTACTCAGGTTATTGATATACTCGGACTCATGGGCGATGCTTCGGATAACATTCCGGGTTGTCCGGGTGTGGGCGAAAAAACAGCGCAGAAACTAATCACCGAATTCGGAAGTATCGAGAATCTGTTGGAGAACACCGACAAGTTGAAAGGTGCGCTAAAAACAAAAGTAGAAGAGAACAAGGAAATGATTACTTTCTCCAAATTTCTTGCTACTATAAAAACCGATGTGCCAATTGAATTGGATATGGACAGCCTTGTTCGCGAAAATTGTAACGAAGACAAATTACTTCAGATTTTCGAAGAACTTGAATTCCGTACATTAATAGAGCGAATTCTTAAAAGAGAAAAAGGAATATCTCCCGAAAAGCAAAAACAAGCAAAAACAGGTCCAATCCAAGGCTCTCTCTTTGATTTTTTTACGGACGATGATTCGGTTGAAGTAAAATACGAAAATCTAGCGCGTTTAGATTCTTTGAATTACAACTATCAACTTATTGATTCTCAAGAAAAAAGAGGCGAAATTATTCAAAAGTTGCTTACAACAAAAAATCTCAGTCTAGACACGGAAACCTCCGGAATGGACCCAATGAACTGCGATTTGGTTGGAATGAGCTTTAGCATTGAAGAAAACCAGGCTTACTACGTTCCGATACCCGAAAATCAGGAAGAAGCAATCAAAATATTGAATGAGTTCAAACCTGTATTCGAAAATGAAGATTCGTTGAAGGTTGGACAAAACATGAAGTTCGATTTATTAATGCTCATGAATTATGGCATCGAAGTAAAAGGAAAGCTTTTCGATACCATGGTTGCACATTATGTAATTCAACCGGAACTCAGACATGGCATGGATTATCTTGCCGAAATTTACCTCAACTATAAAACCATCCACATCGACGAACTTATAGGGACACGAGGAAAGAATCAGAAATCAATGCGCGATCTTAAGCCGGAAGAAATTTATAAATATGCCTGCGAAGATGCCGATGTTACATTGAAGCTAAAAAACATTCTGGAAGAGGAACTAAAAAAGAGCGGAGCCGAAAAACTATTCTATGATATAGAAATGCCATTGGTTCCTGTTTTAGCCCGAATAGAGAAAAACGGTGTACGCATTGATCCGGAATCACTTAAACAATCATCGGAACATTTCACCGAAACCATGAAAAAGGTTGAACAGGAAATTTACCAGCTAGCAGGTGAAGAGTTCAATATTGGCTCGCCTAAGCAAGTAGGCGAAATACTTTTCGACAAACTAAAAATTGGAGATAAGAAGATAAAGAAAACCAAGACCGGACAGTATGTAACATCCGAAGAAACACTCGAAAAGCTAAGAGGGAAACACGAAATCATAGCAAAGATACTGGAACACCGGGGAATCAAAAAACTACTTGGTACTTACATTGATGCCCTCCCCTTGCTGATTAATCCGCGAACAGGAAAGATACATACTTCATTCAATCAAACAATTACTGCTACAGGGCGCCTGAGTTCAAGCAATCCGAATCTTCAAAATATTCCTATCAGGGATGATGAAGGGCGTGAAATCCGGAAAGCCTTTGTTCCCGATGAAGGGTGCACTTTCTTCTCGGCCGACTATTCGCAGATTGAACTGCGCATCATTGCCCACCTGAGCGAAGACAAAAACATGATTGAGGCCTTCCACAGCGGTAACGATATTCATGCAGCCACAGCAGCCAAGATATACAAAATTGATATCAGCGAAGTTACCCCGGATATGCGTAGGAAGGCTAAAACAGCCAACTTCGGTATTATTTACGGTATCTCTATCTTCGGACTGGCCGAACGTATGAATGTAGAAAGAAAAGAAGCTAAAGAACTGATTGAGGGGTACTTTGAAACTTATCCGCAAATCAAGGAATACATGGATAAAAGCATTAATGTAGCACGCGATAACGGTTATGTTGAAACTGTATTCCACAGAAAACGCTATCTGGCAGATATCAATTCACGAAACGCTGTTGTACGTGGATACGCTGAACGAAATGCCATTAACGCCCCCATACAAGGTAGTGCTGCCGATATCATAAAGGTTGCCATGATACGAATTGATGAGCAGTTCAGAAAACACAATCTAAAATCGACTATGATACTTCAGGTACATGACGAATTGAACTTCAATGTAGTACTGGAAGAAAAGGAACTTGTTGAAAAGATTGTTATTGAAGAAATGGAGAATGCATACAAAATGCTGGTTCCACTCAAAGCGGATAGTGGATTCGGTAAGAATTGGTTAGAAGCGCATTAGTACAAAATCTTTCCAAAAGCATCATCTCTGTTTAGTTGTTTTACAACTGTTTAAAGCTGCTAATAACGGAAAAACAGTCTTACTTACCCCCTCTACATGTGCCACAGGGACTATTTTATGGTGCATTTTCAAAATGCTGCATTTTGCATTTATGAAATGCTGCATTTCGTTCAATCAAAATGCTGCATTTCGAAAGTGTGAAATGCTGCATTTTGAAATTACGTTTTGCAGCACATCAAAATAGTAATGATTTATAAATGGATTATATTTTACACAGGACATTGAATGTACATAAAGTAAAGTTACGAATTACAAGCAATTACCCCGGCAGGGGTAATATGTGCATAACCCCGGGTGAGCGAAGCGAAGCGTAACCCGGGGTATATAACTCCCCTTGATTTTCTGAGCTCCGAAGGAGTTCAACCCTTTCAGGGCTGTTTTTGAGTGGGGGTTAGCCTACCCCGGGTTACGCTTTGCTCACCCGGGGTTATGCACATATTACCCCTGTCGGGGTAATTGCTTACTATTTGTAACAAAATCAATTTACTTTTCACAGTCTCTAAAGCTGACGGCAATTGATAGCTGATCTACTACTTAATACAGCATCCCAAATAACCAAAGCGGTATCTCGTTTCTAAATCCCGTTTCAATATCATCTAATGCCAAATATGCATGTTGTAGGTTGCTTATTTGTGCCTGCTTTTTGTTCTTTCCACCTATTTCAAAGCAATATTTCCCACTTACTTTAAAATCCGTTTCAGGCAAATAATTAATAGGATATTTCACCCGCACCTGATTAAAGAAAAATGTTTCGCGCACATTCCCAATATCCACCTTTTCCGGATCTAAAGCATACATATAGTTTGTATTTTGCACATAAATCTTCTCTGGTTTAACCATTTGGCTCATACCCGATGCCTCCTTTTCGAGAGTCATAATAGCTTGTGCTTTATCCAGATAATGAAGATAATTCAGCAAACTTGGTCGCGTAATATCCATTTCCTTACTTAATTTCGATATATTGGGAGTGAAAGGAACAAGACTTGAAAGAATATAAAATAGTTTTTTTATCCGGGCAACAGAGTGTATATCAATATTTGCAACATTGGGTAAATCGCCTTCAATTATTGTATTAAAGGTTTGTAATACACGCTCAAGATAAGTATCCTTATCTTCTTTATAATAAGGATAGTAACCATACTTTAAATAGTTCCTGAATGCAGGGATAGGCTTCAGTTTCTTACATATTTCGGCAGCAATAGGCACATGATTAGTTAATATTTCGTCGAGTGTATAAGCCGAAGTTGTAGCATCAAGCAGTCCTTCAAATATAAGATATTCGCGAAAAGACATTCCCTGTAGCAAATAATGCACAGCACGTCTGCTCAAGTCGGCGTCCGATTTAAATATCTCTAACATTGATGAGCCAGTAAACACAACACTTATTTCCGGAAAATCATCATAAATGTTTTTAATCTCGCGCGACCAATTAGCATATTTATGAACTTCGTCCAAATAAAGATACTCACCGCCCATTAGTTGAAAATCATGAGCTAAATCATAGAGTTTATGTGTAGTAAACCAAATATTATCTAAACTTACATACAGAACATTTTCTGGATAATTGCCATATTCCTTCTTTATGTGTTGAAGCAACAAAGTTGTTTTACCACAACCTCTTGCCCCTGTTATGGCAATTAAACGATTGTTCCATTTAATTTCTTTACTAAGATAACGTTCAAAACAATCACTAGTACGATCCAGATGTTTATAGAATATAGAAAATAATTGCTTCATTGTTTTCATTAATTAAAGAACAAATATACTAATTGTATTCTTCATAATACAAAAAACAACATAAATTGTATTCTGGAGAATACAATTTCAATAGCTATAAATCCAATTCAGCAAGCAACAATTTAAAAGTTTCAGTCCAGCTTTTTTGATAAAGTTTAGTTTCAGGATCACATAATTTATTGTAAGTATCCGAATCAAAAAACAGATTAGCAGCCTTATCTCCGTCCAAATTAAAATCTATTACCAATTTCTCAATAATAGGCTCTGATATCATCACTATTTCATAAGTAGGTGTATCATCAATTCTGTCAATAGTTTGCAATGAGTTTAAGGTACAAAAACAGATTTGATGCGTTTCATCATGATACGTAAGCATTTTTAGAAATTTTTCTTTCGCTATTTTCCCTTTCAGATAAAGTCGCAATGTGTTTTGAACTTTATCATCAGCAACAGGTCCGATAATAATATCATAATTGTGATTAAAACCTTCATTGTTTTTATCTCTATTACTCACTACAAAATCGAGCCATTCTTCGCTATAAGTATCAAAACGCTTAATATTACAGATAGATTTAGTAAAATCATTCTCTGAAAATTCAAATTCAGTAACATAACCATCCGTACCATGTTTTTCGCCAATAACTTTTGCCCACTCCTCTGCATGTTTACGAAATTTAGTCACATAAAAGCCCTTACCAAAATCTTTATTGGGCTTACATTTTGATAAATCAATTTTATCAACCTTAACATAACTTCCATGATAAACCCGCATTATCGCATCCCCCCATTTTTATAACAAATTTCGTAGATATCATGAATAGCCCAAATGTCGTTATCTGTGTGTAAAGCCCACCAATGCTTATTTAAGAAATCCCAGCCTCCATATTTTTTTAAATATTTAAAAGCTACAGAAACAGGCATTTTATATGCCTCTGCAAAAGCAGGAACAATAAAACTGATAAAACTTATTTTATCACTCATTGATTTATCTAACACTAGCTTATTCATTAGATTTACCTTTCGATTAAATGTATATTACAAACATACAGAAAAATAACGGTTCTTCAAAAAAGCCACAAAAGGAATAATTCCCCTCTCCAACACTTTGCCACCACAAAAGTAATTTCTACATTTGTTTGTTAACAGGCAAATAACCATGCAGAAATACATTCTATTACTGCTTCTTTTATTAGAAGGAATACTCTCACTGCACGGAGAAAACTCGTATAGTTTCTTCAATAAATACAATTTCAGCTTTATAACTGAAGATACTGGGCTGCCGCATAACTTTGTAAAACACATTTATAAAGACTCACAAGGATACATCTGGGTGGCAACCAATAATGGTATCGGACGCTATAATGGGTATCAATTCATTCATTACAACACGCAAACAGAGCCTATCAAGCTAAAAAGTAATTATATACATGAGATTTGCGAAGACCCATTCAGACGATTGTGGATAGCATCCGAAGAAGGTATTGATGTTATTGATCTGGACAAATACTGCCAGATACAACTACAAACGGAGCAGGTTCCGGGAATAAGACCGTTATTAAACAGTTATATAGAGAGCATCTACAAAGATAAAAAAGGGAATTTATGGATATCAACTGATAAAAGTCTTTGGTGCATAGAGTTTGCTACAGATGGGCAAATAAAAGACTACCACAAACTGGAAAACAATGCCGAATCACCCATTCATGCAGTTATTGATTTGGATTGGTGCATCTGTGCCGGAATAGACAACAACGTATACAGCATTGATAAATGCGACAACCACATACTGAAAGCCAGCCTGATATCCGATTTAATTAAACCGTTTACCGAAGATTGGCGAATACTTTGTATGGAAACCCACGGCGACTTACTATGGATAGGTTCTAACCGGGGGCTTTTTAAATACAACCATGCAAACAAAGAGATGAAGCGATACCGCTACTCCAACCACAAACCGGGAATGTTGAGTCAGGCTTATGTAACAGACATTAAGTTAACCACAAAAGGGGATGTTATTATCTCTACCCTAAACGGATTGAATGTGTACGATAAGGCAACCGATTCATTTACTTACATTCGCCAGAACAACGACAAGCCCGATAAATCACTGAATTGTAACTTTATTAATTGTTTGTTAACCGATGATGAAAGCATCTGGGTAGGTACCGAGATAGGTGGAATTAACCTACTTACTCCCAACTGTTTACAAACATATATATGGCAATATAGTTATTTGCGCGAAACATCGCTCTCGCCCAACCCGGTAAATGCCATTACCGAAGATAAAGAAGGCAACTTATGGGTAGGAACTGTTGAAGGCGGATTAAACAAAAAGAGCAGTGGAAGCAACGAATTTATCCACTACACATTCGATCAGACAAACGATAATTCCATCAGTAATAACTCTATTTCGGGAATATTAATTGATTCGGAAAACTATTTGTGGGCATATACATGGGGCGTAGGTATTAACGAGCTCAACCTAAACATTGCAAATAACGAAACGTTTATACGCCACCGCCGCGAGGATGAACTGGGATTGGAAGGTGACTTTGTGAGTAGCGCATGCGAAGACTTGGTAAACAACGGACTTTGGTTTGGAACCACCCGGGGACTTCACTTCTACAATAAAGCGAATCAACACTTCACACGGGTATTGTTCGATAAATCGGATAATGAGTTCGACGCTGTTCGTGCTATGATTATCGACCGAAAGAATCGTCTTTGGTTGGGAACCTCGGAAGGGGTATTTATTATGGATCTGCATTCCTTCTCTCCTACTTCGTTAAACTTTGATTATGCGTATCTTAAGTATAAACTAACCGAACCCAACTCTCTTGAACTGGAAAAGATTAACTGTATTCTGGAAGATAAAGAAGGCATTATCTGGTTGGGGGCCAACGGAAATGGTTTATATCAATTGGTAGAAGAAAATAATAACCAGTTTCGATTTAAGAATTATACCCACAAAGATGGTCTGTCTAATAACACTGTGATTGGTATTGTTGAAGATAAAGAGGGCCAGTTATGGATGTCGACCAACTACGGTATTTCTCAACTGGATAAAACAACCATGACCTTTACCAACTACACCAAAGAAGATGGTTTGCCTACTAACCAATTTTACTGGAATGCTTATTACTATTCATTGCAAAACGATTTACTCTACTTTGGTACCATAAACGGATTGGTTGCTTTTCATCCTAATGTGGTGAAAAAGAAGGAAGAAAAAACACAGGTAAAGCTTACTTCGTTAACAAATGATACAAAGTGCATCAGCCTCCACGAGAAAGACCACGGGTTTTCCATTGAGTTCTCAACCTTGAACTATGGCAATTGCAACCGGGTAAAGTATGCATATCGCCTGAAAAACTATGAAAGCACATGGATAGAAACTATGCCGGGAGAACATACGGCTAAATACAATTCGATACCAGCCGGGAATTATAGCTTTCAGGTACGTGCTACCGACGAGAAAGGACATTGGTCGGACCAGATAACCGAGATTGTAGTGTACATTAAACCCTATTTTTACAAAACATGGTGGTTTTACCTGTTATTAGCCATACTTATTGCAGCAGCTATCTCCTATTTCTATTCATGGAGATTAAAAAAGTACCGCGAACGCCACCTTGCTGAAACAACAGAAGAAAAAATAATATTCTTTACCAACATTACACACGAGTTTCGTACACCGATTACCTTGATAAACGGACCAATTAAGCACGCCCTCAATGAGAGCACAGAACCGGCTGTGAAACATCAACTACAGATTGCCGAACGTAACTCCAATTACCTGCTTTCGTTGGTAAATGAATTAATGGATTTCCGGAAACTGGATAACAACAAAGTAGTTCTCAACAAGGAGAACCATAACCTGATACGGTTTATACAAAACATACTGATGCCATTCGAGGTCTTTGCGAACGAAAGAAACATTACCATTGCTTCTTTTTTCCGCCTCAGCACTCCATATTGGGTGTATGATGCCGGATATATGCACAAAGCACTTGTTAACCTGATATCCAATGCTATCAAATTCACTCCCGATCATGGAAAGATTTCTATCTATGTATCATCCACAAACCATAAAGATAGCGAGCAGTTATTTATTGACATACAGGATACGGGTAGTGGTATTGCAACCGAAGATCTGGAGCGCATTTTCGACCGTTTTTATCAATCAAAGAAAAGTGTTAAGTATCCTGTGTATGGTCAAAGTAGCACTGGCATCGGCCTGTTTCTGTGCCGGAAGATTATCACACTTCACGGAGGAGAAATTGTTGCAGGAAACAATCACCGGCAGGGTGCAACCTTCCGGATACTGTTACCTTTAGAAAAAGGAGTTGCGCAAACAGAACCCGATAGAGAAGAAAGCAACGAAAGAGAGGACCTGGTTTTACCAACCATTGATAATAACGGAAAGAACGAAACCATTCTTATTGTCGAAGATAATGCGGATATGCGCACCTACATCCGTTCTATCTTGCAACATGATTATGTTTTGTTTGAATCGCCAAACGGAGCCGAAGCATTAGAGTGCATCCGGAAGAATCATATAGATTTAATTATCAGCGACCTGATGATGCCTGTTATGGATGGCAATGAGTTATCGCGCCGTGTAAAAGCCAATCTGGCAACTTCGCATATCCCTTTCATTATGCTTACAGCGGTGCGTTCGGCCCGGCAGGAAAAGATGAGTTACGAAATCGGAGTAGATGAGTATCTCTGCAAACCATTCGATGAAGAAATACTGAAACTGCGTATCCGCAATACCTTCAATCTGCGCAGGAAATACAAATCCATGTTCTCGGTAAGTATGAACAGTGAAGCATTAAACATAGATGCCAACTCCAAGGATAATGCATTTATGATGGATGCCATCAATCTGATGAAAGAGAATTATACCGATTCCGATTACAATCTGGAACGCTTTGTACGCGATATGCGATACAGCAAAACATTGGTTAACCAGAAACTGCAATTGTTAACAGGCCAATCCATCGGACAGTTTATGAAGAATTACCGGTTAAATGTGGCCAAAGAAACATTAATGAAATCCGGAAACAACATTTCTGTTTCGGAAATTGCGTATGCGGTAGGATTTAATGATCCTAAATACTTTACCAAATGTTTTAAAGAGCTGTTTGGGGCGCTTCCTAGTGAGTATCTGGATAAGAATTAACCGTCTTTACTATTTTATCCCTTTTTTGGTCTATTTTCCCCATAGAGTTTGGTTGTTCTCGTTACATTTGTTGCAGCCTGGAGGCCAAAGGCCTCATCTCAATAGCGTAGGGCAAAGCCCTACGTATTATGAGACAATAAAACCTTGACCCCAACGGGGTCTACTCATTATGAGTAAAGGTTGACCCCGTTGGGGTCACAGCGCATAATAATCATCTATTACGTAGGGCTTCGCCCTACGCTTTTGAATAAAGGCCGTTGGCCTTTAATAACAGATAACCTTTACAATATGGAGAATACAAAGAAAAGACTACTATCGCTCGATGTACTTAGAGGCATAACCGTAGCCGGTATGATCCTTGTAAACAATGGCGGAAACAGCACCTATGCACCATTGCAACATTCGGCTTGGAATGGACTTACGCCATGCGATTTGGTTTTCCCCTTCTTCTTGTTCATCATGGGTATTTCAACATACATTTCATTAAACAAGTTCAATTTTAGTTTTTCATCACACGTAGTTTTAAAGATACTGAAACGTACATTCATTATCTTGTGCATTGGGTGGGCAATTGCATGGTTTCATCATATTTGCGATGGTGATTTCTTTCCTTTTGCCCACCTGCGCATTCCGGGAGTGCTTCAACGCATTGCCTTATGCTATTGTGCAGCATCATTTATGGCCCTGTTTATGAAACATAAGTTTATACCTGTATGCATTGCCGTTATACTGATTGGATATGCACTTATTCTATGTTTAGGCAATGGCTACTTGTACAACGAAACAAACATTATAGCAATAATAGACCGCTGGCTTGTTGGCGAAGAACACCTGTACCGGAAAAGCATTATAGACCCGGAAGGGATTACCAGTACCCTGCCTGCTATAGCTCATACAATGATAGGTTTTTATTGTGGAAAAATGATTGCCGAAACCAAACAGGTTGACCGGAAAGTATTAAAACTGTTTCTTATCGGTTTTATTATTACGGCAGCAGGCTTCCTGATTATGTATGGTTTACCGCTGAACAAACGAATCTGGTCGCCCTCGTTTGTATTGGTTACCTGCGGACTGGCCTCTTCGCTACTGGCTGTTCTGATGTATTATATCGATATCAAAGATAAAAAGAAATGGTGCCGCTTCTTTGTTATATTCGGTGTAAATCCTTTATTCCTGTATGTACTGAGCGAAGTTTTATCCATTATATTAAGTACATCGGGTATCTATACAACAATTTATACGGCAATTAATTACCTGATTACCGATAATTACCTGGCCTCGGCCATTTATGCAGTAACATATACTTTGTTGCTGGGTGCAGCAGGCTATCCGCTTTGGAAGCGGAAAATATATATAAAGATTTAATAACCTATATATTAACATTAAAATCAAATTCTATGTGTAAAGTACAGATGAAAAACAAAGGAATGTGGACACATGTTGTTGTGTTGGTTCTCTTCCTGATGAATAGTACTTGGGCATTTGCGCAAACCACTGTTACAGGTACGGTTGCCGATACATCCGGCGAGCCGTTAATCGGTGTAAATGTAAGCGTAAAAGGTACTACAACCGGCACTATTACCGATGTAGACGGTAAGTTTTCATTAAATGTAGATAGGGGACAAACACTTGTTTTCTCGTATATCGGATATATTTCACAAGAGGTAGAAGTACAGGGAAGTACATTGAATGTTACCCTGAAAGACGATTCGCAGGTGCTAAGCGATGTAGTGGTTATTGGTTACGGTACCATGACACGCAAAGATGTTACCAGTTCCATTACTACCATAAACTCGAAAGACATGAATGTGGGAGTATTCTCTAATCCGGCACAAATGCTGCAAGGTAAAGTTCCGGGGCTAACCATTACGCAGGATAGCAACCCAAACTCGAACCCTTCGGTTACACTGCGTGGTGCTTCTACACTGCGTGATGGTGCTGCACAGGAACCTTATTACGTAGTTGATGGTGTTCCCGGTGTTTCGTTGGCACTGATTGCACCCGAAGATATCGAATCTATCGACATTCTTCGTGATGCTTCGGCAACAGCTATCTACGGCTCTAAAGCAGCCAATGGGGTTATTATTGTTACTACAAAACGTGGTAAAGCAGGACATACATCTATCAATTACAGCGGCTATGTAGCTTTCGATCAGGCTTCGAAACGTTGGGATATGATGACAAGCGACGAATATCGTACCTGGGCACAAGCAAACAACAAAGCCATAGACCCGAATGATGATTTAGGATACAACACCGATTGGCAGAAAGAGGTACAGCGCACAGGAGTTTCGCACAACCACAATATTTCTATCTCGGGCGGAAGCGAAAAGACTGTTTATAATGCCAGCATTAACTACATGAACAATGAAGGTATTATTATGGGTACCGACCTGAAACGCTATATTGGTCGTGCTTTTGTTGAAACCAAAGGTTTGAATGATCGGTTAAAACTCTCGTTCAATGTAAATGCCAGTGTTACCGAACGTAACGATGTGATGAAAGACGACAAAAACGAAGGCAGAAGCGTGTACGATGCCATGGTTTATTATCTACCATTCTCGCCGGTTAAGAACGAAAACGGTTCGTGGTTCGAACGTCCAACCCGTTCACAATACTACAACCCGGTTTCTCTGATCAAAGAAAATACCGATTTTACAAAGACCAAACGTTTGCAGGCCACAGCAAAAGCCTCTTTAAACATTCTGGATGGTTTAAATTACGATGTTAGTTTATCGTACCAAAATGTTCAAGACACTTATAGTTACTATAACAGTTCCAACTCAATGCTTGCACAGGGTGCCAACGGAAAAGCATCGCGCAGCAGTGTAGAAAGCGAAAAGAAGATCATGGAAATGTATTTCAATTACGATAAAACATTCAACTTGGTTCATAAAGTAGGTGCTATGGCTGGTTATTCGTGGGAAGAAAGCAACGATAACGATGGTTTTCAGGTTACTGCATCCAACTTCTTTAGCGATGCTTTGCTTTATCACAACATGGGATTATCTAATAACAGCGACCGTGTTGATTACGGTGGATGGAACTTGTCTACACTGCGTATGATCTCTTTCTTTGGCCGTGTAAACTACTCGTACAACAGCAAATACTTATTCCAGGCTACTTTGCGCCGCGATGGTTCTTCGGCTTTCGGTAAGAATAACCGTTGGGCTACATTCCCATCTGCTTCGCTGGCATGGCGTGCCTCCGAAGAAGATTTCATCAAAAACCTCAATGTATTCGATGATTTGAAGTTCCGCGTTGGTTACGGTGTAAGTGGTAACTCGCTTGGTTTCGATGTATTTAGTGCTACACAGGTATATGGCAGCACAGGATGGACCACTAACGCAGCAGGTAACCCAATACAAACACTTAGTGCCACACGTAATGCCAACCCAAACCTGAAATGGGAACGTACCAGCATGTTCAACATCGGTCTTGATTTTGGTTTCTTCAACAACCGCTTAAGCGGAACCATTGAGTATTATCAAAAGAATACAAAAGACCTCATTGCCGACTATCAGGTATCTACAACACAATACTTGTATGGCTGGATGACTACCAATGTAGGCGAAGTTAGCAACAAGGGGATTGAATTGACCATTAATGCTACACCTGTACAAACTAAAGATTTCACTTGGAATACTACCCTTAATCTATCGCATAACAGAAACCGTGTAGAAAGTATCTCGAACGATGAATACTCGGTTGGTTACATGGATAAAGCCTACCTTAATGGCCCGGGACAAACCGCTATGCCAAGTCAGCGCATTATGGAAGGTTGCCCAATTGGCCAATTCTACACATGGCAATGGGCCGGTTATAACGACGAAGGTATTTCTACATTCTATGTGCGCGACCCTGAAACTGGCGAACGTACAGGCGAAACAACTACCAAACCAGGATACGACGACCTTACCAAAACCGGTAGTGCACAACCCAAACTTAATTTCGGATGGAACAATACGCTAACATACAAGAACTTTACACTAACGGCTTTCTTTCAGGGAGTTACCGGAAACAAGATTATGAATGCAACCCGTGCCCGTTTATCGAATATAGGTGATGCCGGTATTCGTAACTTGCTTTCAAGCGTAGCCGAAACAGAAAAAGGAACAGATATTAATGCACACTACCTCTCCGATCGGTATCTTGAAGATGGAAGCTACCTTCGTTTATCATCGCTCTCATTGGGTTATAACTTTGGTAAACTAGGTAACTGGGTAAACAATCTGCGCGTGTATGCTACCTGCAACAACGTATTTGTTATAACAGGCTATAAAGGCATGGACCCCGAAATTACATTGGGAGGCATTGAACCGGGTATCGACAACCGTAAATCGTATCCAAAAACCCGCACTTTTATGTTAGGAATGAATATCAACTTCTAATTTCAGACGTTTATGAAACTATCAATTATAAAATCCATTCTACCTGTTGCCCTGTTAGCTTTAGCAGCAAGTTGTACCGACTTAGATGTTGACATCAAGTCGCAATATACCGAATTTCCTGATTCTGAAGATGCAGTAGATGCTATCTCGGGCAGTGTTTACAGCAGTTACCGTGGTACATTAGGCCGCGACCACTGGTTTTGCCAGATGCTTTCGAGCGACGAAGCTGTTGCTGTATCTATTGGTGGCGACTACTTTGACGGTGGCCGTTACCGCGACCTCGCACTCCATAGCTGGACACCCGATCATGGTATGATTCCATCTATGTGGAACTCGGCCATGAATGGTATAAACACCTGTAACAGTGTATTGGCCCAGTTGGGCGATGATGAAAGCAACGGTGCTGCTCCAATCCGTGCCATGCGTGCTTATTACTATTTCATTTTGATGGATAACTTTGGCGATGCTCCTATTATGACTTCGATGGGTGGCGGACAGCCCGACCGTTCGCCACGTGCCGATGTGTGCAAGTTTGTTGAAGAAGAGCTTCTGGCTGTTCTTGACCGTTTAACAACCACCGTAGATGGAACTACCTATGGCAAAGCTACCCGCTACATGGCCGAAGCTTTACTGGCTAAAGTATATTTGAACTGGGCTTTGTACACAGCAAGCGATGTTGCCAATTACAATCCAACTGATAGTAATCCAAAGTTAAACGATGCTGTTAAGATGTGCGATGCCATTATCGCATCAGGCAAATTTAACCTGAATGATTCTTTCTGGTCTAAATTCTTACCAACTAACGGTGCACACATTAAAGACTTCATCTTTGTGATGCCTTACGACCGTGTTACTCAGCGCGGTATGACTTATGCCCGTTTCTGGACACACCGTGAAGGCCGCAGTCAGTTCGACCATAAAATGGCTGGATCAGTAGGCGGTACATTACGTGTATTGCCCGAGTATTACGACAAATTCAATCTGGAAGGCGACGACCGCAACAACATCTGGCTAACCGGCAAGCAATATTATTGGAAAGACTATGCCATTACAAGTGATCCGCTTACCATCAATACAACCAATAGTGGTGTAGATCAATTTTACAGCGGTTCCGATAAGGATGCCTCTATTACATGGCACGTAGAACTAACCAAAGAGATTTATCTGCGTCCTGAACTGGGTAATCCGGAAGAAACCTTGAATGCCGGTTCTGACCTTATTGGTAAATCAATGGGGTACCGTTCCATTAAATTCTATATGGACCCCAACACCACCAGCGACGATGGCCGTAGCCAAAGCAACGATGTACCTATTTTCCGTTATGCCGATGTATTACTTATGAAGGCCGAAGCCATTCTGCGCGGTGCAACAGCTACCAACGGCGATACACCCATGTCTTTATTGAATCAGATACGTGCGTATGTGCATGCACCGGAAATAACTACTGCTCCTACCTTGGATGATATTCTGGACGAACGTGCACGCGAATTCTCGGACGAGTCATGGCGCCGTAACGACCTTATCCGCTTTGGTAAGTTCGAAGATTTATGGGGATTGCGTTCTATCTATGCAAAAAGTGCTACAGAGAAGTTCCGCCGTATTTTCCCGTTACCAACCGAGGTAATGAATACCAATACGAATTGGAAACAGAATGCCGGATACTAATTATTTTATGTTTTGATTGATTCTCCTCCTCCGCCCTTCGGGCACCTCCTCCAAAGGAGGATAGGCTGCGCTATAGAGCATCTCCGCATGGTATCCTCCTTTGGAGGAGGTGCCCGAAGGGCGGAGGAGGAATTTATCCTAACCCAAATGCTTCAATCAAAATGAAAAGAATCTTATAACACAGACTTAGTTTCATATATAGGAAACAGTTAGTTTCATATATAGGAAACAGTTAGTTTCCTATATAGAAAACAGTTGGTATCCTATATAGAAAACAAGTGGTATCCTATATAGGAAACAACTTGTTTCATATAAGGAAACAATAAAGAAACACATAGACAGTCACAATCCCCCTTTATAGTAAAGGCATGAATATAAGTAGATATTCATAATTAGTTTATACTATTTTGATGTCTATTCATTATCAATGAATCCCCTACGGGGATTTGTGTTCATGTGTTTTGTTTTTCTATTGATATGAATGCCCTCTGGGCATTAGATGCAGTCCATATTGTATGCGGTTGCACGTTGGGTATCTTCGTACCTAATATTGTTACGTTGGTACATTCGATCCATATTGTATGCGGTTGCACGTAGGGTGTCTTCGTACCTAATATTGTTACGTTGGTACATTCGATCTATATTGTATGCAATTGCATGTAGGGCATCTTCGTACCTAATATTGTTACGTTGGTACATTCGATCCATATTGCATGCAGTTGCCCGTAGGGTGTCTTCGTTCTTAATATTGTTACGCTGGCACACTCGATCTATATTGCATGCGGTTGCCCGTAGGGCATTCATATCAATAGAAAATAATATCATGACACAATTCTTAATCCCCATAGGGGATTCATATACAATCAATATACTCAATACATTACATAATTATGAACATCTACTTAAAAGTCATAATATACAGCTTACTATTGGCATCTGTTTTTTTCTTCTCTTGTGCCAGCCCCCAAAAAGAAGCTCTATTGCCTTATGTAGACACACGTATAGGTACCGCACCCAGCATAACAAAGACAGCCGGAAATTTTGGCAAGAATACCGAAGAATACGGGCAAACCCTGCCTGCTGTACTCGAACCCAATGGCATGAATTTCTGGACTGCCCAAACCCAAAACACCGAATTAAAATGTAAAGCGCCTTATTATTATAAAGACACCCGGATTCAGGGATTCCGCAACTCACACTGGATTGTAGGCGGATGCACACAAGATTATGGGTCAATGACCCTGATGCCACTTTCGGGCGATTTAAAATGCCAACCCGAAACACGTGCCAGCCTGTTTACACACAACGAAGAAACGGCAACCCCCTCCTACTACGCTGTTGCGCTAAAAGATTATAATATCTTTGCCGAAATGACCGGGCGCTCGCGCACTGCTATTTTCCGCTTTAGCTATCAACAACAACAAGATGCCTGGCTTGTGGTTAACCCCAACAGCGACGAAGGACAAGGATATATTGAAATAGACACAGACAAGAAACAAATACGCGGTTATAACCCCGTTCACCGCATTTATCAGGGATGGGGAGAACCAGCAGGATACAACGGATATTTCATTATCCAATACCAAAACGAGATTGAAGAGTATGGTACATTCCGTAACGATAGCTTATTTCCAAACCAAAAACAGATAGCAAACCATCAAGGAATTGGAGCCTACATCCGGTTTAAAACCAATAACGAAGAACCGGTATTGGTAAAAGCATCCTCTTCGTTCACCGATATGCAAGGAGCACAAAGAAACATGGAAGCCGAAATCCCTCACTGGAATTTTGAACAAACCCGGCAAGAACTAACCAACATCTGGGAACAAAGACTATCGCTGGTTACAGTGCAAACACAAAACAAGAGCGATAAAGAATTGTTTTACAGTGCTCTTTACCGTGCCTCTTTCCTACCTCGTACGTTTAATGATGTAGATGGGCGTTACCCCACTTTCTCGAAAGCAACCCCGATACGCCAAACAGCGGCAGGCCAAAACTATTACGACGATTTCAGTATGTGGGATACCTATCGGGCCCTGCATCCGCTAATAACAATTCTTACCCCGCAAAAGTGCGGGGAGATGATGCAATCGTTGGTCGATAAATACGAACAGGGTGGATGGCTTCCTATATTTCCGTGTTGGAACAGTTATACGGCAGCCATGATTGGCGACCATTGCATATCGGCAATCGGAGATGCTTACTTAAAAGGAATCCACAACTTCGACATACAAAAAGCCTACGAAGGAATGAGAAAGAATGCCTTCGAAACGCCTTCGGATTACAACGAATATAAAAACGGAATGGGACGCCGTGCATTAAAATCGTATGCCGAATACGGTTATATCCCCTTGGAAGATCAGGTAAAAGAAGCATTTCACACCAACGAACAAGTATCGCGTACATTAGAATTTGCGTACAACGACTTTGTTCTTGCCCAAGTAGCCAAAGCCCTGAACAAAGATGATTATGCAGCATTGGCCAAACGCTCCATGAATTATAAAAACGTAATCAGTCCCACAACCGGATATGCACAGGGACGCCATGCCGATGGAACCTTTGTGCAAGACAACAATGCTTTTACATTTGCAAGTTTCATTACCGAAGGTGCTCCTTGTCACTATACATGGTATGTACCCCACGATGCAGAAGGGTTAATGCAAACCATGGGCGGAAAAGAAAAATACATCAGCAAACTCGATTCAATGTTCAGCGAAAACCGCTATTGGCATGGAAACGAGCCCTGCCATCAGGTAGCATTCATGTTCAATTATGCCGGTCAGCCGTGGAAAACACAACGCGAAGTGCGTCATATAATGGAAACAGAATACCTTAACGAACCCGGCGGATTATCCGGTAACGACGATGCCGGACAAATGGCTGCATGGTATTTGTTTGCTGCAATGGGTTTCTATCCGGTGTGTCCGGGCACTCCTTATTATGTGTTGGCTAGTCCATCGTTCCCGGAACTTACTATTAAGTTAGAAAACGGCCATACTTTTACAGTAAAGGCATACAATGCTTCGCACGAGAATATTTATATCCAATCGGCCAAACTCAATGGCAAAGAGTACACAAAGAATTATATTTCGCATAACGATATTGTATCGGGAGGAACATTTGAGTTTGTTATGGGGAATCAGCCAAATAAGGAATGGGGGGCTAAAGATTGTCCGCCGTCGTACAATTAAACTTTGCCGCATGGAATTCCTCTCCCTAGAGGGGAGAGGTGCCCAAAGGGCGGAGAGGGGGGTGATACCACTATGCAGATAATATACTCCCCGCCCCGGCCTAAAGGCCACCCCGCCCCTCAAGGGCGGGGAATTCCATGCGGCAACAACATTTGATTATAGTTAATAAAATAATAACCCTATGAAACCAATAAAACTACCGGGAATCATCCTTTCCCTACTCCTACTAGCATCCTGTGCAAACACACCTAAAAACGTATTCAATGTTTTAGACTACGGTGCCCTAGGCAACGGCACCACCGATGATGCTGTAGCCATACAAACCGCCATCGACGCCTGTGCAAAAAATGGTGGCGGACAAGTGCTCTTCCCCACCGGATATACATTCCTGTCGGGCCCGTTAAAACTGGCCTCGAACATAGACCTGCACTTGCAAGTTAACTCCAAACTACTGGCTAACCCCAACGAGAGCATCTATCAAATCAGTGCATTCCGCGAAAACGAAGGCGAAGGAATGATGTGGCTCTATGGACAGGATATAGAAAACATCTCTATAACCGGAAAAGGCGAAATAGACGGAAACGGAATTTCGTTCATGGGCGAGGAACTAAACGACTCTTACCAACTAAAGCCTATAACCAACTTTGACCCCCGCCCACATGTATTAACCCTTATTAATGCTAAAAAGGTTGTTATACGCGATATAACCATTGGTAACAGCGCTTACTGGACCATCCACCTGATTGGTTGTTACGATGCCCTTATTGAAGGCATCAGCCTGATAAATAACCTGAAAGTACGCAACGGCGACGGTATCGACCTCGACCACTCGCGGAAAGTAAGAATAGCCAATTGTTTCATTGAGTCGGGCGATGATTGCATCTGCCTCAAAAACCGCCGGGAATTTCAAGAGTACGGCCCATGCGAAGACATTGTAGTAACTAACTGTGTAATGACTTCCCGTTCGTGTGCCATTAAAATAGGCTCCGAGAATATGGACAGCATAGATAATGTTATTTTCGAGAACTGCATAATCAAAGCCAGCAACAGAGGTATTGGCATACAAAACCGCGACGAAGGTACAGTAAGCAACATTATCTTCTCTAATATGATAGTAGATTGCTTATTCTTCTCCGATGTGTGGTGGGGAAAGGCAGAACCCATTTATGTAACCTCTTACCCGCGAGCCATTGGCAACCATAAAGATGCCGGTTGGCGTTTCCCCAAAGGAGCTACCGAAGGACGCTCGGGCGAGGTAAGCAACATCTTCTTCAACAACATTAAATGTACCAGCGAGAATGGAATTTTTGTGGGTGGTGATACGCAGGATAAAGTGAATCACATCTACTTCAGCGATGTAGATATTAACCTGACGAAACGAACTTCTTATCCCGGTGGCATATACGATAAACGCCCCTGCAACGGCGAAGGATTTATTCACGATAAAACGTATGCATTCTATCTGGATACAGCTTCGGATATCACTATCAACGATTGCAATGTACGTTGGAGTAATCCCAAACCCAAACAAATTGGAGGAGACATAAAAGAACAGAATACAGTACGTGTAAACAAGAAATAAGATGAAGCAAACAATATTTATATACACACTGCTCATTAGCTGTTTTATTGGAACAGCTACAGCACAAAACCTACGCAACGAAATACTGCAAAGCCCCGAAAAGATGGGCAGCATATACTATGCATATCCCAAACCCAATGGAGTACAAACCCCTGTTCCTAAAGGATACACACCTTTTTATGTAAGCCATTACGGCCGTCACGGCTCCCGTTGGATGACATCCGACGAACGCTACCTGGAGGTTTTAGATATATTCGAAAAAGAACAAAATAACCTAACTGCTTTGGGCGAAGATGTAAGGCAACGGCTTTACAAAGTATGGGAAGATGCACAAGGCCGCGGCGGAGATCTAACCCCGCTGGGCGAACGTCAGCACAAAGCCATAGCCAAGCGTCTATACAAAAACTATCCGCAACTATTTAAAAAAGATGCCAAAGTATTGGCCAACTCAAGCACTTCTCCCCGTTGCATAATAAGTATGGCTGCCTTTTGCGAACAATTGAAGGAATTAAACCCTTCACTGCAAATAATCCGCGAAGCAAGCAAGCGCAATATGTCTTACATTGCCTATACTTCGCCACAGCACGAACAACTATATTCCGAAGACACCCCATGGAAAAAAGAGTTCGATAAGTTCGAAGCCGCCAACATTCATCCGGAACGTTTAATGAAATCGTTATTCAAACAACCGGAATCCATCGAAAAACCCGTAAAACTTATGCAGGGCTTATACTGGATTGCTGCTGATATGCAAGATGTAGAACTACCGGTAACATTCTACGATATATTCGAAAACGAAGAACTATTCAATATCTGGGAAACAGTAAACTACCGGATGTATGTATGCAATGGCAACTGCCCTATTAATGAGGGGATAGCGCCACTAAGTGCAACATCGCTACTAAAAAACATTATCGAAAGTGCCGATAAGGCAATCCAGGAACAAACTCCCTATGCCGATCTTCGTTTTGGCCATGATACCAACCTTATCCGTTTACTGGCGCTTATGCAGGTAGAAGGTTGCAATAATCAGGAAACCGACCCCAAGAAATACTATCAGGCATGGCAAGATTTCCGCATATCGCCCATGGGAGCCAATCTGCAATTAATATTCTTCAAGAATAAAAAAGGAGAAGTTATTGTGAAGTTGCTACATAATGAAAACGAAGTGAGGCTGCCTCTCGGCAGCCCCACAGCAAAACCCTATTATAAATGGGAACAGGTTAAAACCCTTTATAAATCTATTATTAATTAAATTCTTAGTTTCTGAAATCTCTTAAGTCACTCTGTAACTTCTGGCGGGTAAAATGGATTCTGCTTTTAACAGTACCCAATGGCAGATCCATTTTATCGGCTATTTCTCTATATTTAAATCCGGCTACATACATGGAGAATGGTTGACGGTATTCTGCCGATAAAGCAGCAACAATGCGTCGCATCTCCTTTAAATCGTATGCACTATCAGTAGTTTCAAATCCCGAGTCTTGCGACAGATTTAAATGATAGAGGTTATCTGTTGTATCAACAAATGTTTGTTCGCGGGCATTCTTACGGTAATTATTAATAAAGATATTACGCATTATAGTAGATACCCAACCTTTAAAGTTTGTATCAGGGGTAAATTTATCTTCATTATCCAATGCTTTTAACGAAGTTTCCTGTAGCAAATCATTGGCTTCTTCTGTATCTGATGTTAACTTATATGCAAAACGTAATAAATCATCCTGTACGTTTATCAGGTTTTTCCTGAAACTAAAATCACTTTTCATATTACCTAATTTTATGTGGGGGTTACTATTCTTTTTCTTAACATAATTACAGTGCAAAGATATGCCCGGCAGAAAAAAACAAGAGACCAAAAACAATTATGAATTGGGCCAAAAACTATCATTAACCCATTTAAGATAGTTTTTGGGTGGTGTTTTGATAGAAAGTAGGTGGTTGGTAAAACCCTATCTATAATCCTTTAACTCCTCTTGAAGCCTTTGACGGGTAAAATGTATTCTACTTTTAACTGTACCTAAAGGCAAATCCATTTTTTCTGCAATTTCTCTATACTTAAAGCCTGCAACATACATTGAAAAAGGCTGACGATATTCTACTGGTAATTTTCCTACAATAGCTTTCATTTCTTTCAGGTCGTGAGCACTATCGGTCGACTCAAAACCAGATTCTTGTGACGAGTTAAGGTGGTAAAGATTATCTGTAGTATCAACATAAGTTTGTTCGCGCACTATCTTACGGTAGTTGTTTATAAAGATATTACGCATAATGGTGTAAACCCAACCTTTAAAGTTTGTATCCGGAGTAAACTTATCTTCGTTATCCAATACTTTTAATGAGGTTTCCTGCAACAAATCATTAGCTTCTTCGCTATTCGAGGTTAATTTATACGCAAAATGTAATAAGTCACTTTGAACACTTACCAAACTTTCTCTGAAATTGAAACTACTACTTTTCATACGGGTTAATTTTAAAGGGGTTATTATTCTTTTTATTTTTTGTTTCGTAAATCAATGATGATGCAAATGTATGGCTCATATCGAATATGGACGGGATAAGAACAATTATGATTTGGGGTGAAAATTAACATCAGATAGTTTTCAGGTGTTTTTTGATAGTTTTCTGCTATCTTTGCAACCAATAAAGCCATTCATTTGGCAGTTTTCAACATGAAATTTCAATTTTCAACTTAATATGGCATTACAATGTGGTATAGTGGGATTGCCTAACGTAGGAAAGTCCACTCTTTTTAACTGTTTATCAAACGCTAAAGCACAAGCTGCTAACTTTCCTTTTTGTACAATAGAACCCAATGTAGGGGTAATTACTGTTCCCGACGAAAGATTAAATAAACTGGCCGAATTAATTCATCCGCAACGCATCGTTCCAACTACAGTAGAAATAGTTGATATAGCCGGATTGGTTAAAGGAGCCAGCAAAGGCGAAGGTTTAGGAAACAAGTTCCTTGCCAACATTCGCGAAACAGATGCTATCTTACACGTATTGCGTTGTTTCGATGACGAGAACGTAACCCATGTAGATGGTAGTGTAAATCCGGTTCGTGATAAAGAAATTATCGACTACGAACTTCAGCTGAAAGACCTTGAAACTATCGAAAGCCGTATTCAGAAAGTTCAAAAACAGGCGCAAACCGGTGGCGACAAAACAGCTAAACTTGCATACGATGTATTGGTGAAGTATAAAGAAGCACTGGAACAAGGAAAATCTGCCCGCAGCGTTGAATTCGACACGAAAGACGAACAGAAGGTTGCACGCGAATTATTTCTGCTTACAAGCAAACCTGTATTATATGTATGTAATGTAGATGAAGCCAGTGCTGTAAGCGGTAACAAATACGTTGATATGGTTCGCGAAGCTGTAAAAGACGAAAACGCCGATATATTGATAGTGGCTGCAAAAACCGAATCGGATATTGCCGAACTGGAAACTTACGAAGACCGCCAAATGTTTCTTGAAGAAGCCGGTCTGGAAGAATCGGGAGTATCACGCCTTATTAAAGCTGCATATAAATTACTTGATCTGGAAACATACCTTACTGCCGGTGTACAGGAAGTCAGGGCATGGACATACCTTAAAGGTAGCAAAGCACCCCAATGTGCCGCTGTAATCCATACCGACTTTGAAAAAGGATTCATCCGTGCCGAGGTTATTAAATATGATGATTTTATTAAATACGGTTCGGAAGCTGCTGTTAAAGAGGCTGGCAAACTTAGCGTAGAAGGAAAAGAATATATTGTACAGGATGGTGATATTATGCACTTCCGGTTTAATGTTTAATCAGTAGTCAGTAGTTAGTAGCCAGTAGTCAGTAGAACTATGCAGTTCTAATCTACTAGCTACTAACTACTAGCTACTAACTACTAAATTCAATGAACTATCTTATAGCCGGTACCGGCGGAGTTGGTGGTAGTATAGCAGCTTTTCTTACCCTTGCAGGCAAGGATGTTACCTGTATTGCCCGGGGCGAACATCTCAAAGCTATACAATCCAACGGATTAAAACTAAAATCCGGGCTAAAAGGCAATCATACAATTCACATCAAGGCCTGCACAGCCGAAGAATATACAGATAAAGCAGATGTTATCTTTGTTTGCGTAAAAGGATACTCGATAGATTCTATTATCGATCTGATAAAAAGGGCATCACACAAAGGTACAATTGTAATTCCTATCCTTAATGTATATGGTACAGGCCCAAAACTACAACAATATCTACCGGGAATCACTGTTCTGGATGGTTGTATTTATATAGTAGGATTTATTTCGGCACCGGGCGAGATTACCCAAATGGGAACCATCTTCCGCATGGTGTTTGGTGCGCACAAAGGTACAAACGTATCGCCCGATTTATTGAAAGATGTACAAAACGATTTGATAGAAAGTGGAATAAAAGCCGAAATATCAAACGATATCAAGCTAGACACATTTATTAAATGGTCGTTTATATCGGCTATGGCATGTACCGGGGCTTACTATAATGTACCTATGGGTGAAGTGCAAAAACCGGGAGAAATTCGTGATACATTTATAGGATTATCCCGGGAAAGTACTGAAATTGGTATTAAACTTGGTATTGAGTTTCCGGAAGATATGATTGAATATAATCTTAAAGTAATTGATAAGCTTGATCCGCAAAGCACAGCATCTATGCAAAAAGACATGGAACGCGGTCACGACTCGGAAGTACAGGGATTGTTATTCGATCTGATAACTTTGGCCAAAGAATGTGGCGTTGAAACCCCTACATACAACAAAGTTGCTGCAAAATTTAATTAACCTGCTCTTACAAGAGTAATAAACAGAGAGAATATGACTAACCTAATGAATTTAATGGCAGTGCCCATGCAGGTTGTATGGGATCCGAATCCTGAATTATTCAAGATATTTGGTATACCACTCAGATACTACGGGCTTTTATGGGGTGTAGGCCTTTTCTTTGCCTATATAATTGTACGTTACCAATACAGGGACAAGAAAATACCGGAAAAGAAGTTCGAACCACTCTTCTTCTATTGTTTCTTTGGTATTTTAATAGGTGCCCGCTTAGGACATGTTATATTTTACCAACCCGAACTTCTTGTTCAAAGTCCGTTAGAAGTTATTCTGCCTATACATATTGATGTTGCAGGAAAATGGCACTTTAAAGGTTATTCAGGCCTTGCCAGCCATGGAGGCACCATAGGGCTAATAATTGCACTTTGGCTTTACGTACGGAAAACAAAACTCAACTACGTAGATGTTCTCGATATGATTGCAGTAGCTACTCCTATAACAGCCTGCTTTATCCGTTTGGCTAACTTAATGAACTCCGAAATTATAGGTAAGGCCACCGATGTTCCATGGGCTTTTATATTTGCCAACAATTCCGAAGCCGGAATGGTTCCACGACATCCGGCACAGCTATACGAGGCACTGGCATATCTCTTATTCTTCTTTATCATGATCTACTTGTACAAAAAGTACAGTACTAAATTACACCGGGGCTTCTTCTTCGGTTTGTGTCTTACACTCATCTTTACCTTCCGTTTCTTTATTGAATTCCTGAAAGAAAACCAGGTAACCTTCGAAGATGGCATGCAGTTTAATATGGGACAATGGCTAAGTGTTCCTTTCATTATCCTTGGTTTGGCTTGCATATTCGCGGGAAAGAAACTGGATAAGATGAAACCGGAGATAAAACGATAATAGAGTTAATAGTAAAAGCCCTTTTCAATGATAAAGTACTATCAATTGAAAAGGGCTTTTCTATTATATTATTCAAAATCTAAAGGATCTTTACGACAACACCATACACGTGAAATGATTACGCTATCATCAACTATATAATAGATCAATTTAAATAAACCATTCCTTGTAACAAGTCTCCGAAACGGATATTCAAGATTAAACCTAACTAATTCATCTTCAATTTGTCCTACTTCCGGCCATTCTATTAATCTTTCTGCTTCGTCCAAAATTCCATCATGAATTCTTGCGGCTAATTGCGGATTTTTGAAAAAATAAAACTCAAAAATTTCTTCTAAATCTTCTTTTGCCTTATCCGACCATCCCAACATTTTACTCATGAACTTTGCGTTTAATCTGGCTATGTGGAGTTATTGTTCCTTCTTTATATTGTTTAATTGCTTCTTCACAAGCTTGAGCAACTTCTTCTATAGTAAAATCACATGGATAACTACCTGCTATTTTATTATATAAGTTAGACATCTTCTCTATAAGTTCTTCATTGTTTGAACTTAATATGCGTTTTGCTAATTCAACTTTTCTTGTTTGTAACTCCAACGTGGTCATAATCAAAACTTTTAATATAACACAAATGTAAACAATAAAAAAGAGAAATAAAAATATAACTCGTTAAACATCATTTCTGTTCATTACTTCCCCTTCACTATCCGCTTTATATCACTCAACTTATTAAGCGCCTCTAACGGAGTTAGGTTATTTACATCCAGATTCAATATTTCATCCCTGATCTGACTTAATACCGGATCATCCAGTTGGAAGAAGTTCAATTGCATTCCTTCGCGTGTTTCGCTAACCTCAGCCAGTGGTTTACCGGATATTCCTTGCTTGCGATTATCGGATTCGAGTTGCTTTAATATATCATTTGCACGCTTTACAATGCTTTTGGGCATACCAGCCATCTTAGCTACATGAATACCAAAGGAGTGCTCACTCCCACCCCGCTCCAGCTTGCGAAGGAATATAATCTTATTATCTATCTCCTTGACTGATACATTGTAGTTTTTAATCCGTTTGAAGGATTTCTCCATCTCATTGAGTTCATGGTAATGAGTGGCAAATAAAGTGCGTGCACGAGCTTTAGGATGTTCGTGGATGTATTCTACTATGGCCCAGGCAATGGAAATACCATCGTAGGTTGAGGTACCGCGACCAAGTTCATCGAACAGAATTAAACTACGGGTCGATACGTTGTTCAGGATATCGGCTGCTTCGTTCATCTCTACCATAAATGTAGATTCGCCCAGCGATATATTATCACTAGCCCCTACTCTGGTGAAAATCTTATCAACCAAACCAATGTGGGCACTTTCGGCAGGAACAAAAGATCCCAATTGTGCCATTAAAGTAATAAGTGCTGTTTGGCGTAACAAAGCTGATTTACCGGCCATATTAGGTCCGGTAATAATTATAATCTGCTGATTATTGGTATCCAGCATTACATCATTTGCGATATACTTCTCTCCTATCGCCATTTGCTTTTCAATTACCGGATGGCGTCCCTGACGGATATCCAATACATCATCATCCACAATTACCGGACGCATGTATTTGTTTTCGCGGGCAATATTGGCCAACGCCAGCAAGCAGTCTAACCGTGCTATCTGGTTAGCGTTTATCTGAATGGCAGGAATAAACTCTGTTAATGATAATACCAAATCATTGTACAAACTGGTTTCGAGAGAAAGTATTTTATCTTCTGCACCAAGTATTTTTTCTTCGTATTCCTTTAGTTCCTGTGTTATATAGCGTTCGGCATTTACAAGAGTTTGTTTTCTTATCCATTCTTGCGGAACTTTGTCTTTATGAATGTTACGCACCTCAATGAAATAACCAAATACGCCATTAAAACCTATTTTCAGACTGGGGATACCAGTGGCTTCACTTTCGCGTTGTTGTATTTGCAACAGGTAATCTTTTCCCGAAAAGGCTATTTGGCGCAGTTCATCGAGTTCGGCATTTACTCCACTTTTAATAACATTGCCTTTATTGATAAGTAACGGGGGATCGTTCGTTATTTCTTTCTCTATTTTACTTCGGATAGAGAGGCAAAGATTAAGCTGCTCGCCTATACTGTTTAAACTAGCGTTATCGGCTTCTAAACAAGCTTGTTTTATAGGTTCAATGGCATGCAAAGCTATTTTAAGCTGAACAACCTCGCGAGGCGAAACCCTACCAACTGCTACTTTGGATATAATACGTTCCAAATCGCCAATTAGCTGAAGCTGTTCTTCGATCAATTCTTTGAATTCTAACTGTTTAAAGAAGTATTCAACCACATTTAAACGGTCGTTAATGGGTTTTACATCTTTCAGCGGAAATACAACCCAACGTTTCAACAACCGGGCTCCCATTGGGCTGATGGTACGATCCAGTACTTCCAATAAGCTTTTTCCACCATCGTTCATGGTAGATAGAAGTTCAAGACTACGTATGGTAAACTTGTCCATACGCACATACTTATCTTCTTCAATCCTGGAGAGGGCGGTAATATGACCTATTTGTGTATGCTGGGTCATTTCCAGGTATTGTAAAATGGCTCCGGCAGCTACTATTCCATTCTTAAGATGTTCTACCCCAAAGCCTTTAAGGTTATTGGTTTCGAAATGTTTCAGCAACTTTTCGCGGGCGGTAGAGTCGGTAAAGATCCAGTCGTCTAGTTCGAAAGTAAAGTATTTATTCCCGAAATTGCCTTCAAAAGCATTCCGTTTACCGCGTTCAAAAAGTATTTCTTTGGGAGCAAAGTTATTTAATAGCTTATCAATATAATCGAAAGGCCCTTCGGCTGTAAGAAACTCACCGGTCGAGATATCCAGAAATGCAACACCACAGCCTGTTTTTCCAAAATGAACAGCGGCTACAAAGTTATTTTCCTTGTGGTTCAGTATATTATCATTGATAGATACACCGGGGGTTACCAGTTCGGTAATTCCACGTTTCACCAACTTCTTGGTTGCCTTCGGATCTTCTAGTTGATCGCAAATGGCCACGCGTTTACCAGCTCGTACCAGTTTGGGTAAATAAGTATCGAGTGCATGGTGCGGAAAGCCGGCCATCTCTATGGTTTTCTCTTTTCCGTTTGCCCGTTTGGTTAAGGTTATTCCCAGAATTTCGGATGCAAGAATGGCATCGGTTGAATATGTTTCGTAAAAGTCGCCGCAACGAAATAACATAACAGCATCCGGATGTATAGCTTTTAAATCCAGAAACTGTTTCATCATTGGGGTTAATACTATATCATCGCTGCCTACAGGGTGCTTCTTCATTGTTTTATTTGCTGAATAAGGAAGCAAAGATAAGGAATTAAGAGTTATAATTATTACTTTTGCATAAAACATCCAATCAAATTATGATAGATTTTATAAGTTTCAACAACTTCACTAATTTTCGGGATAATACTTTTCTATTCAGTAAAAGTATAAATGTTTTTATTGGCAAAAATGGAACTGGGAAAACGCATATCCTAAAAAACATAGCAGCCACTGTTAATGCTAATAACTTGTTAGTAACAGGAATAAAAGATTCGAAAGACTACAAGAGCACTCTTATTGCTGAAAATATAATCAATTATTTTAAGCCCGACCGTTTAGGAAATCTTGTACGCAAAGAAAAGAAAAACAGTGATGCTCCTAAGGCCGAAGTTTCTATTTCTATCAATAAAAAAGAACTTACTTACTCATTTAATTCTACCTCGAAAAATAATGTATCTATTTTAAAGGACGAAAAATGGGAAGAAATGAATAGCATGTATATCCCACCTAGAGAAATGCTTTCGTTGTTTGAAGGATTTATTGGATTAACAGAAAAGAGAGAAATATCTTTCGACGAAACTTATATTTCATTAGCCAAATCATTAAATGTACCACTACTAAAAGAGAGTTTTAAAAACCCTCTTCAACAGGCTATTAATGTGCTGGAAAAAGAACTGAACTTTAATGTTATTCAAGAAAACGGACGCTTTTATATTAAAGATGAAAATGGAACAACTGAAGCTCATTTGGTTGCCGAAGGATTCAGGAAACTAGCATCTGTAATGTACCTCATTTTAAATGGTGAACTAAAAGAAAACTCAATACTTTTCTGGGATGAACCCGAAGCAAATCTAAATCCGGCACTAATAAAAGTGGTAGCTGGTTTTATTTTAGAATTAGCCCGGTGCGGAATACAAATATTTATTGCAACACACGATTATTTGCTCACACACTTACTTTCTCTTTATTCCGAATACAAAGAAGAACAAAAAACACCTGACATGAAGTTTTTCTGTCTCTCAAAACAAAACAATACTATTGCTATAGAAGAAGGAGAAACATTATCTAGCATCCAAAACAATCCTATTCTTGATGAATATGCAAATTACTATGATTTGGAACAATCCTTTTTAAATTCTGTGCAGTAATGAATACATTTACAGAAGGTAGCCTCATTTTCGAACACAACGAACATAATTGCGATTGCATTAAGTTTGATGAAAACATTGCACATATAAAAGTTAAGGATGTTATTTCGACCAAAGGGGTCGACTTTATTTATCTTCACGAAAAGAATAAAATAATATTTATTGAAGTAAAAAACTTCCGTGGCCATACAAGTGATCCGAAAACAAAAGAAAGATTGAAATCAAATGCCGAAGAATTAATGACAGAAATAGCCATCAAAGTTCGCGATTCAATGGCTTGTGGTATGTCGGCAGCCCGTTTTTCGACCAACGATGAAGACTTTTGGAAACTATTTGGTGAAATATTCTTGAAGGTAAAAACACCCATCCGCATTATTGCATGGATAGAGTTTGATGAATCTAATCCAAAAGAAAAGAAAACTAAAATGGCGGCATGGAATAACAAACTAAAACAAAAACTTAGTTGGTTACACCCAGTGCGAATTTCAGTAAACAATATAGATAATCCTCCAATGATTGATGGTATCAGGGTTCGATTTCGCTGATTCTTATTATGAGATAATGTGCCAATATGCCAATTGGCTGCGCATCCAAATAATTGGCACATTGGCATATTTTCACATTGGCACATTAGAAACATTAGAAACATTAGAAACCCATAATTTTTATTGTTATGCGATACATATTTTTCTTATCCGAAAACCCGGCAGATAGCTTTTGTCCGTCAAACCTGGCATTTCTGTAATCGGGTACCGGATCGTGCCAACCATAGCCAACACCTACAAATATTTTAAATATACCATCGTTTTTTTTACAATCTGTATAAATACCAACATCAATAAATGCACCTGGGGTAAAGCGGGTAAATACAAACTTCCCTTTTGATTTATCAATAGAAGTGGCTGTATGTTTTTCTATCCCGATGTAGTTAAATGGTATAGGCTCGGCAAATGCAGATGCACTGGCATAAATGCCTGCTATCTTAAAAATGGGCAGGGTATATGTAGCGGATGTCAATACATTTAAACGCCCAACATATTCATCGTCGAAATAATAATGAGCATCCGCAGTTTGTAATCCTGGTAAATCTAACCGGGCATAAGAAAACATGGCACCTAGCGATACCGAAAAGTTTCTGTTCATTAACCAGCTACGAGCAATTGAGTAATGGCCCATAAAAGTTCCATAATCGTAATTTGTATACATAGCCGCATCGCCACCCCACCCTGCTCTGATTTGGCTAAACAACAAAATGGGATTACAGATAAAAATAATAAGTAAGAATCTTTTTAATTTCATAACAAACCTCCTGTTTGAGTAAGTTAGAATATAAACCCAAATCCTATTGAGAGAGAATGTCGGAATTGACTGTATTTTTCAACAACAATTTCGTCTGTGTCCCACCAGTTTAATCTATCTCCTCTAAATTGTTTCAAATTATACCCAATCTGAAAGTTTAATCCGAAGTGCTTTTTAAACATTTTCCTATACCCTATACCTAAATCAAAAAGCATTCCTCGTGTAAAATGAGTTTCGTTACCAATAGCGTAACCCAGATTGCTATATACGTATGCACGTGGTAGCTTTGTTAATGGCGAATAATAACAGGTTGCAAACACAGGCAATGTGTTATGTCCGATGGCTTCGTATCTATCAAGACCTATACCTGCACCCAATGCCAATTTAGGATTTAGATTGTATAAAGCAGATAACCGCAAAGAATTGCCATACATGTGATAGTCGGAACGATTGATATTATAAAGATCTCCCCGCTCAATTATTCCTAAATTGTAATGGTAATCAAGTACAAATTGAACCTTTGGTAAATTTTGCACTTTTTGTGCGTTTACTCCACTTAAATTAAAAAGTAAAAATGCGAATAGTAATAGTTTCGTTTTCATAATTATTGATATTAATATTGTTGTATATCAATAAAGACAGAGGGAACGAAGATATTCCCTACTCAAAAATTCTAAATATTTATTAAAAGGGAATGTATAGAGATATTTCCCAATCGTTAAAGCGAAGAGACTTTACGCCACCAACTTTTAACGATTTAAATACTGTTGGTTTATAGGCCAACCCAACCTCTATGAAACGGAAATTATAGGCCAGCTTAGTTACAATAGGAATATCTATTGCTGGGTTTACTAATTTATCTCCACTCTGGTAAAAATAATACCGGGGTTCAACACCTGCGCCAACACTTAAACCTTTGTATATTTTATAATTGGCGGCCAATGCTAGTGCTGCATGTGCATAGGTTTGATCCGATCCGGAGTAAAATTGCCATTGTGCGGATTCATTCTTTTCGCTATATTCGTGGTTAAAACTCCTTATGCCGACATTTAAATCTAAGTCGTAAAAGAAACGAGAGTTTACTGGTTTCAACCGGAAACGGTAACCTAACGAGAAATGGAATTTGTTCTTTACTGCGTAATCATTATAGAAGACAGCAAAATCAGGGTATAGACTTGTGGATGGGTTACTTTTACCACCACCAATAAGAAGACCGCTTTCTAGTTTTACTTGTGCTTGAACTGCGAAAATTGTGCATAGCAATAGTGAGATGATGAATGTTTGTTTCATTGTTTGTTTGTTAAATTTGTTTTCTATTCATTATCAATGAATCCCCTATGGGGATTTACTGTGTTATGATATTGTTTTTCTATTGATATGAATGCCCTCTGGGCAACTATCTAGTACCGTACTTGGCATTAATAATAACAGAATCTTTCTTATTATCCATATTATACAAAACCCCATTCAAATTAACTTCAACAATTGGAGTATAATAATTTATCCAAGAAACATCTGTAATTTCAATATAAAAAGGATTATGACAACTGGGTTCGTATATCTTTGTATCCTCGCCATTTACTTTTGTAAATGTAATGTTGTTAACATATAGAGTTTCCTGCTTATTACTAATTAAATAACGTTCACCAACTATCAATTCATATAATCTAATAAAGACTGTAGTAGAGTTATCTATCAAAATACCCGTATTCAATATATTAATTGAATCTAATTCGCCATAATTATTTTGTGGATGTAATGACTCTCGCAAGCTTTTAACCGGATTATTAAGATTATCTGGATAAGCAGCATTCTCTAATACTATTTTATTCCCATTTATTGTGCCTGTAAAATACCCCCAGTCTAAATTTTCTTTAGACATAAAATAATTCTTTGCATCATTATCACAGGATAATAAAGACATTATACAAACAAAAAAGCAAAATATTATTCTGTTGAGTTTCATAATTCCTTTAATTATAAGAGTGGTAGGTTTTTTGTCATATTTAAGCTAATTATTTTCAATAAGATCTATTTGATTATTTTCACAGTGCTATCTTATAAATAAAATTCACAAGAAATAAAACACTCTGATCAGGAATATATTCATTATACCCAATAGGTTTGTGCTTCTTTATATTTTTTCGAAAATTAAGTGTTGAGAATGTTAGTGAACCCACAAAGACATGTTTTTTTTCTCTGAATTCAGCACCAATACCTATGTTATAACAAAAAATAGGCTCAGTAAATTTTGATTTCTCTTTGTTCTTAAATTTAAACCTTCCCGACATTAATCCACTTGCAAATTCATTTTCAACAAACAACGATACTGATTCATCTATATGCCAATAAAATTTAGGTACTATACCTATTTGCGAACTAAATAGCGAATATTCTAAACGGGGATCACCTCTATTTACTGGCGCTTCCCAATAACCATCATTATCTTGCGACCACTTTGTTCCATCATCAAAACTATAATATCCATACTTAGTCCTCAATTCAATACTAAAGAAATGATTTGTTTTAGGCATAAATTCCATCCCCATAATTAAACCAATTCCACTTACATCCTCACGCACAAAACTTCCATTATAAAAAATACCAGGCATAAGGGAGAATCTGGATTGGCTTTTTACTATTTGTGGGCTTAAACATAGCATTATGATAAGTAAAAAAAGATATTTAGTTATGTTAACTCTTTTCATGTTTTAAAAAGTTCTTCTTTTTTGCAACCAATGTGGAACTACAACCTATTCTCCATTTATTAAAGTATGGCACCTATAGCAATAAATAAAGAATGCCGATTTCTATCTATTCTACCAATTTCAGTAGTACCCCAGAAATCTTTCACTTTCGTATCTATTTGTTTCAAATTATAACCTAATCTTAAATTTATACCAAAAGACTCTTTAAGTATCAATTTATAACCAACACCTGCATCCAACATTGCGCCTTTAGTAAAGTCTGCTCCACCAACTCCATATCCAACATTAGTAAATACATATATATTCCTATTAAAATTTAATGGCATGCATTGTAATGAAACAAATAAAGGTAATGAGTTATATCCCGGATTATTATATCTATCTAAACCCAAACCTAAACCAACTGAAAATGTTTTAGAAAAAGAATATAGAGCAGATAAATGCAAACCCACACCACTCATCTTACTATCACTACGAGTAAGTTTAAATCCATCACCTTTTTCAGCTAAACCATATAAATAAGAAGTTTCGATATAAACACGTATCTTTTGGCTTTGTGCTGTTGCTTTAACTAAAGGCAATAAGCAAAATAATAGAGTAAAACAGTAAATTAATTTTTTCATAAATATTATTTTTTAAAAACCCATTATTCTTAATGTTACACGATATAAGTCTTTCTTATCAGGAATTCTGGTTGATAAATCCTGTCCATCTATACTAATATTTCGATAATCAGGTAGCGGATCATGCAACCCATAACCAATACCAAAGAAAACTTTCAGTAAATTATTCCCTTTTCTGAAATCATGATAGATACCAATGTCAATAAATGCACCTGGAGTAAATCGTGTATATGCGTATTTACCTTTTGAGGTACTGTCAAAAACATTAGTAGATTTCTCAATACTAACGTAACTGAATGGTATAGGTTCTGCAAAAGCAGATCCACTTACATAAATTCCTGTATTCTTTAGAATTGGTTGAGCATATGTAACAGAAGCCAATATATTAATACGATTAACAACATCGTCTTCAAAAAAATAATGAGCCTCCGAAGTTTTCCATGCACTTAATTCATCAATCCGAGTATAAGAATACATTACGCCTAATGAAAATGCAAAATTCTTACTCATTAGCCAATTATGAGTAATTGAGATATGCCCCATAAATGTTCCATAACTGTAATTGCCATATATAGCTGCATCACCTCCCCACCCTATTCGGACTTGTCCAAATAAGATTACAGGATACATCATAAAGATAATGAGTAAGAATTTCATTGTTTTTTAATCATTTTTATAGAAACGTATGCCTCTCCATTTATTGTTATACTTTACAGCACCAAATATATGAACACTTTTTATAGTAAATACTTCGGGAATATATCCAATAATTGCCCCTCCAACAGAAATATTAAATTCGTATACAAAGGAATAATTTATATCATTAAAGGTAATAAAAAGTCTGTGTCAGTTTTGTGTCACTTAGTTTTTAAACTGAATATCAATCAATTACAAACAGTAATTCTTCATCCAATTTTCTTCGGATTCTCTTTTTTCTAGACCTTAATGCATCCGAAGTTATACCCATAAGGGTAGTAATTGCCTTAGCCGAAAGGCCTAAATAATGCAATATAAAACAATATACATCATCATCTGTCAACGCATATTTGTTTTTCAATTTAATAATGATTTCCGAGAAATATTCGGCAGATTTCTTTGCTATTTCTTGCCGCTCATTTAAACAAAGGTTCAATTCGTTGGTTAATACACAAGAGTTAATATGTACCATGTATTGGTAAACTTCCGAATTCACAAAAACAAGTTTAGCATCTTGCAGAGCATCAATAATACTTTTTTCTGGTTGATTAACAGGCAAAGATTCTTTTGTTTTTCTTTTTTTTATTTGAAACACCTTAAATACAAAAAACAATAGCAAAACTATAAGAATTCCTATACTAACAATCCAAACTATTCGTTCTTGTTTCCACTCGGTAAGTAATTGCTTAGTATGTTTATTTGTTGAATGATTATTTATTAATGCTAATGCATCGGCACGTCGGTTCATTTCATCTAACGAATCCTTTAAAGCTAAATGTAAATCGTTATATATGAAAGCATCTTGAGGATCTCCAAAATCCTTTTCTAAATAATATAATGATTCGGCACAATAAAATGAAATATCAATGTCATTGCTATGAATTCCTTTCTTTAAAAAATAACGTGCAGCATCAATGCTATCCAAAGCTAAAAGAATGTCTCCTTTTAATGTATAATAAAATAAAGAATCACTATCATCTTTGGAAATGGAAATAGCTTCCTCAATATAGTAGTTAGCATGAGGATAATCATGCATTAAATAAAATGTTTGAGATATACCATACAAAATACTAATACGCATTAAAGAATCATTTATAACCTTACTTGCATTTAAAGCCTGTTGATAATAAATTAAAGCACTATCATATTTACCCTCATATAAATAAAAATGTGCTATATCATTTAATGGAAACATTATTTCTACAGAATCATGTCGATTTAAGCAAGCCTGATAATTATCTTGTACAAATTCCATTCCCTTTTCGAACAATCCTAATCTTTCATACAATAAAGCCAAATTCCTATTAATCATATCACTAAACCGAGTGTTATACCCAGTAGGTAATTCTTCTTTTGCTTTCAGAAATGCATCTACGGCATCAGTAGTTCTTTCCATATCACGATAAACACTACCCTGATAAAAATACGCCTGTGCTTTTCTTAAATTATTAGTGTATTTATAATACTGTACTGCAATATTTATTAATGAATCACTGGTATGTAGAACGTAGTTTTTATCGCAGGCTTGTGTGTAAAGTAAAGCATAGAGTGGTACATCCCGATAGCTTAAAGATAATACATCTATAGAATCGCGCAATAATATTAAAGCGCTATCCGGATGATTTTGCATAACATATTCTGCATGCACCAACAACTTTTTAGTGTTACTAATAGTGCACGAAGAAAGTAAAAGAATCGCAATGATTCCGTATATGGTATTCCATTTAAAAAAAATCATGTTGCAAATGTAACAAATATTTTGGTAATTAAAACACAGAAAGTTTTTAAACACGGATTACGCGGATTGTACGGATTAATACACGGATTTTAGTATCATATATTTATCCGTGTTTCTTAATCCGTGAAATCCGCGTAATCCGTGTCTAAATGTTTATTTTTATCTATCAACAAATAATTACCATTTTTTATGCTGCAAATCGTTATTTCAAAATGCTGCATTTCACACTTTCGAAATGCAGCATTTTGATTAAACGAAATGCAGCATTTCATCAATGCAAAATGCTGCATTTTGAAAATACACCATAAAATAGGCTCTGTAGCACGTATAACAGGGGTAAGCAAGGTGATTTTCTGTATTTTATTGTTTTTTGAAGGCGTAAAACAACTATACAGAGCGATAGTTTTTGAAATGATTTTTTGATTTTTAGAAGTAAAAACGAAAGTGTAATACCTTTGTGGTGCTATACATTATATAATCCTATATTTATAGTATTATGGATTATACTTGAATGGATTAAGAAAAAAATGCTATTATAAGTAAAATATTTTTCTATATAGCTTTGAGGGTCGATGCTATATAGTATTGACCCTCAAAGCTATATAGTACAGCCTACTCGATCTATATAGCATCGAACTCTTCGTCTATATAGAAAGATGTTTTACTTGTTATTGAACCATACTTTTCTCCCTATAGGATGAAAGAGTTATGATACTTCGAATGGTACTTATGTTTTACTTTTTAACGAAGTGCCATAAATTAATTAACTGATTATTAGCGCGTTATTGCACTTATGATACTTATGGCACTTTTTTCGCCGTAAACTTCCTGTATGGACTATTCATATTTCATAAATTGGGTTCAAAACTTAGCGTAACTTAGCGTAACTCAGTGTTTCAAAAATCACCAGAAACCAAAAGTATAGCCAATACTATAGAATATGCGGGTACCGTAAGGTGAATCCGAATTGCGACCAAGGTCGTATTTTAACATTGCAGTCATAGCACCTAGTCTGATACCGCCACCCACAATGCACGAAGATATAAACTTATTTGTTGAATATTTATCGCCCGTATCTCTATGTTCAACAGTGCGCCACATTCGGTTGGCTTCGGGCTGAACCATTAAAACAATATAGGGTATAGGATAAAATTTGGCATATACATTAAATCCCAAATAACTGTTGGTTTGTTTTAAACGGTTATAATCGTGTTTCTCATTGTAATAAGTGTAAGAAAAACCAGCTCCTACATTAAACTTATTGCTTAAATCGTATCCAATTTGAGGAGCAACATTAATTAATGTATAATCGCCAAATTGCAAACCAAGCCCCCCTCCTATTGTTACTTTACGTGGATCGAATTGTGCAGAGGCAGATAAAAAACATCCGGAAATAATTATAAACAGTATCAATACCTTTTTCATATTTATTAATGGTTTATGGTTAAGGTAACAAAAGTAGTAATATTGTTCAATTAAAAAAACTGGCTATGGTACTTTTCTACTATAAATAAATTCACTACAGAGGATGCAGAGGAAAAAATGAACTCTGTGTCCTCTGCGTACTCTGTGGTGAATCTTTTTATATAATTGGTATATAAATCGAAGATTTTTATCTAAGTTTGTACACTAAAATAAACACAGCTCGAAAAGAGCATTAATAGTATCATTATTAAAGGATTACCGCTATGGAGTATAATTTCAGGGAAATCGAAAAGAAGTGGCAGAAACGATGGGAAGAACAAAAAACCTATCAGGTAAAAGAAGATAATTCAAAGGAAAAATTTTATGTACTAAATATGTTTCCTTACCCATCGGGAGCCGGTTTACATGTAGGCCATCCATTAGGATACATTGGTTCTGATATTTATGCACGTTATAAACGTTTGCAAGGATTCAATGTATTAAATCCTATGGGATACGATGCATACGGGTTACCTGCCGAACAATACGCCATTCAAACCGGCCAACATCCTGCAATAACTACCGAAGAAAACGTAAAACGTTATCGCCAGCAATTAGATAAACTGGGATTTTCGTTCGACTGGAGTCGCGAAGTACAAACCTGCGATCCGGAATATTACAAATGGACACAGTGGGCATTTGTAAAAATGTTCAATAGCTATTATTGTAACGACGAAAAGCAAGCCCGACCTATTGCCGAACTAATCGAAGCTTTTAATCAGGTAGGTTCTAAACCCATGAATGTTGCTTGCAGCGAAGAGTTGGAATTTACTGCCGACGAGTGGAAAGCATACGATGACAAGAAGAAACAGGAAGTTTTGATGAACTACCGTATTGCTTACCTGGGCGAAACCATGGTAAACTGGTGCGAAGGTTTGGGAACCGTTTTGGCTAACGATGAAGTAATAGACGGACTGTCGGAACGTGGTGGTTTTCCTGTTACCCAAAAAGTAATGCGCCAATGGTGTTTACGTGTATCAGCCTATTCGCAAAGATTATTAGATGGATTGGATACTATAGATTGGACAGATTCATTGAAAGAATCTCAACGCAACTGGATTGGTAGGAGCGAGGGTGCCGAAATGAAGTTCACAGTAAAAGATTCGGATATTGAATTTACCATCTTTACTACCCGTGCCGATACGGTGTTTGGTGTAACCTTCATGGTACTGGCTCCCGAGAGCGAATTGGTGGCTCAGTTAACTACTCCCGAACAAAAAGCCGAAGTAGATGCTTATCTGGAACGTACCAAAAAACGTACCGAGCGCGATCGTATTGCCGACCGCAGTGTTAGTGGGGTATTTTCTGGCAGCTATGCCATTAACCCATTAACCAACGAGGCTATTCCGGTATGGATAAGCGATTATGTATTAGCTGGATATGGTACAGGAGCCATAATGGCTGTACCTGCACACGATAGCCGTGACTATGCTTTTGCCAAACATTTTGGTTTGGAAATTCGTCCGCTTATTGAAGGTTGCGATGTTTCGGAAGAAAGTTTCGATGCTAAAGAAGGTATCATGATGAACTCTCCACGGCCCGGAACTGCCGAAGGTGGGTTGGTGCTAAACGGACTAACAGTAAAAGATGCCATCGAGAAAACAAAAAATTATATACAGGAAACCGGACTTGGTAAAGTTAAAGTAAACTTCCGTTTGCGCGATGCTATCTTCTCGCGTCAGCGTTACTGGGGCGAACCATTCCCTGTATATTACGTAAATGGAATGCCACAGGTATTAGACGAAGACTGTTTGCCTTTGAAACTCCCCGAAGTAGACAAATATTTGCCTACCGAAACCGGCGAGCCTCCATTGGGTAATGCTACGGTTTGGGCATGGGATACTGTAAATAAAAAAGTAGTAGATAACTCATTGATTGATCATAAAACCATCTTCCCATTAGAGTTAAATACCATGCCGGGATTTGCTGGTTCATCAGCTTACTATCTGCGTTATATGGATCCGCACGATAATGATTACCTGATTGCACCGCAAATTATTAATTACTGGAAAACAGTAGACCTCTATGTGGGTGGTACCGAACATGCTACCGGCCACCTTATTTATGCTCGTTACTGGAATAAATTCCTTTACGACATAGGTGTTACTGTAACCGAAGAACCATTCCAGAAACTTATTAATCAGGGAATGATTCAGGGACGTAGCAACTTTGTGTACAGAATAAAGAATACAAATACGTTTGTATCGCTACATAAAAAAGATGAATACGATACCACACCTATCCATGTAGATGTAAATATTGTATCGAACGATATACTGGATGTAGAAGCATTCAAAGCCTGGCGACCAGAATTTAATAATGCCGAATTTATTCTGGAAGATGATGGTAAATACATTTGTGGATGGGCTGTAGAAAAGATGAGTAAATCCATGTTTAATGTAGTAAACCCGGATATGATTGTCGAAAAATATGGTGCCGATACATTGCGTATGTACGAAATGTTCCTTGGACCGTTAGAACAATCAAAACCTTGGGATACAAATGGTATTGATGGGGTTTATCGTTTCATTCGTAAATTCTGGTCATTGTTCTATGATAGAGCAGGAGAGTACCTAGTTAAAGATGAGCCAGCAAATAAAAACGAATTAAAAGCCCTGCATAAACTGATAAAGAAAGTAACTGGAGATATTGAGCAATTCTCTTTCAACACATCAGTTAGTGCCTTTATGATTTGTGTGAACGAATTATACAGTCTGAAATCGTACAAGAAAGAAATTCTCAATGAACTGCTCATTGTACTGTCGCCTTTTGCCCCTCACCTTACCGAAGAATTGTGGGAAGCATTAGGAAACCAAGGTTCTATATGCGATGCTGCCTGGCCAAAATTCAACGAAGAATACCTGAAAGAAGATGTTATAAATTACACCATTTCTTTCAATGGTAAAGCACGCTTCAATATGGAATTTGCTGCCGATGCATCGAATGATGCTATTCAGACCGAAGTATTGGACGATGAAAGATCACAAAAATGGATGGAAGGTAAAGAACCTAAGAAGATCATCATTGTTCCAAAGAAGATTGTTAATATTGTAATTTAAGTAGTTAGTAGCTAGTAGTCAGTAGTTAGTAGCTACTAGTTACTGATTTTAACTACTACTAGCTACTAACTACTAGCTACTAACTACTAAATTTTATGAAAAAACCTTCTAAATCCGAACTGCTTAGAGATGGCAGGGATCTAATATTTATTACATTTGGTTTAGCTTGTTATGCGTTGGGATGGTCGGCGTTTTTCCTACCCTACAAAATAACAACGGGTGGTGTAACGGGTATTGCAGCTATTATTTACTATGCTACCAATATACCTATACAATACAGTTACTTTGCTATTAATGCAGCATTATTACTGGGTGCATTTAGAATTTTAGGTTCTAAATTCACACTGAAAACATTATTTGCTATTTTCATGCTTACTTTCTTATTAGAATTGTTTCAAAAGCTAATAGGTACACAGCAAATAATTGGTCCGGGACAAGAATTTATGGCATGTATTGTAGGAGCTGTTCTTTGCGGACTTGGTTTAGGTATTGTATTCGTTAATAACGGAAGCACCGGTGGTACAGATATTATTGCTGCTGTTGTTAATAAATACAGAGATGTAACTTTTGGAAGAATGATATTGTATTGCGATATCGTTATAATTTCTTCTTGTTACTTTATCTTCCACGATTGGCAACGGGTGGTTTTTGGCTTTGTAACATTGGTTGTAATCAGTTATGTGCTCGATCTGATAATTAACAGTGCACGCCAGTCGGTTCAGTTCTTTATATTCTCTAAGGAATATCAAAAAATTGCGGATAAGATAATCTCGGATACGCACCGGGGAGTAACCGTACTCAATGGTACTGGATGGTACAGCAAAAATGATGTGAAAGTATTGGTTGTATTGGCTAAAAAAAGTCAGTCGGTTAGTATATTCCGTTTGGTAAAAGATATAGATCCAAATGCCTTTATATCCCAAAGTTCTGTAATTGGAGTATATGGCGAAGGTTTCGACAGAATAAAAGTAAAATAGGCGGCAACGTGCCGCTGCGAGGTTTCCATGCGGCACTATAAAACCCAAGAACTATAATTAAAACCAATGAAAAGAAAACTTGTTTTCGCAACTAATAACCAACATAAATTAGAAGAAGTATCTCAAATACTGGGTAACAAAATAGAGTTACTCAGTTTAAAAGATATAAATTGTGATGTAGATATCCCCGAAACAGCAGATACATTAGAAGGAAATGCATTACTTAAAGCACAATATATCTATAATAACTACGGTTTAAATGCTTTTGCCGATGATACAGGTCTTGAAATAGAAGCCCTGAACAACGAACCAGGAATCTATTCGGCCCGGTATGCCGGAGAAGACAAAAACTCTAAGGCCAATATGCTGAAGGTTTTGCAAAACCTGAAAGGTAAAACCAATCGGAAAGCACAATTCCGCACAGCCATTTCATTAATTCTGAATGGTGAAGAATATCTGTTCGAAGGCATTGTTAAAGGACAAATCATTGAAGAGGAGAGGGGAGGGGCCGGCTTTGGTTACGACCCCATCTTTATGCCCGATGGATATGATAAAACATTTGCTGAATTAGGAAATGATATCAAAAATACAATTAGTCATAGGGCGCTGGCTATTAAAAAGCTTTGTGAGTTTTTCTATTGATATGAATGCCCAAAGGGCATTCATTCTACAATCCTAACCTCTCCGATATCTCCAACATTCTCTTTATTGGCTTTACAGCTTCCTTTGCTACTTCAGGATCAACAGTTATTTCAGGGAATTCATATTTCAAACAATTATATAATTTCTCCATTGTATTTAACCGCATAAAGTTACACTCATTACATGCACATGTGCTATCATTAGGAGGAGCAGGAATAAATTCTTTATCTGGCGATTGCTTTTGCATTTCGTGCAATATGCCCGACTCTGTAGCAACAATAAACCGCTTACTGTTACTCTGAGTTGAAAACTTAAGTAAAGCAGCTGTAGAGCCTACAAAATCGGCCATAGCCAGAATGGTACTTTTACACTCAGGATGGGCAAGAATCAAAGCATCCGGATATTGTTTCTTTAACTCGGCAATCTTCTCAACCGAGAACTGTTCGTGTACATGACAGGCGCCATCCCACAATAGCATTTTCCGCCTTGTTATGGAGTTTATATAATTTCCGAGGTTCCTATCGGGACCAAAGATTATTTTCTCGTCAGCGGCAAAACTATCCACTATTTGCTTGGCATTGGTCGAAGTTACCACCACATCAGTTAAAGCTTTCACTGCAGCAGTGGTATTTACATACGAAACAACAGTGTAATCCGGGTGAGCATTTACAAACTCGGCAAACTTATCCGCCGGACAACTGTCGGCCAGCGAACATCCAGCATTCAGGTCGGGAACCAATACCTTTTTGTTTGGCGAAAGTATCTTAGCAGTTTCGCCCATAAAATGTACTCCACACAATACTATAATGTCGGCCTCTGTTTTAGCAGCCCACTGTGCCAAAGCAAGACTATCACCTACATAATCTGCTATATCCTGAATATCGCCTGTTTGGTAGTAGTGTGCCATTATCACAGCATTCTTTTCTTTCTTCAATTGTTTGATTGCTGCCTTTATATCCAAATCCGGATCAATCTGCTCACCTACAAAACCATTTATCAACCATTCTTGCTTTTTCATTATTATATTATTTTTTAGTTTTTAATCTGAAAAAAATCTATGATGATTATACTATCCTGTTAATAGTGTTAGAACTTTAATCTGTTTTTTCTTGCTCAATTAGTTATTAGTCTAAAAGAATAGGTTGTTAGTTTAATACTAACAGTTATAAATAGTGTTATTCCCTGATAATAAGCCATATATTAAACCCTTTTAACAGGTAGTTAATAAAGTGCAAAGTTAAGAACTTTACAGTTATTAACCGGAAGTCAATAGATGAAAATTGTGTTGGAACTCACCTTAAAAAAATATGCTAACTTATTTTGAATGTTAATATGGAGGTGTTATATAATTAATTATTAGTATTGCGTTATTTTTAGCTTAGAACTTTTGAAAAAGATTTCAGGTCTATTTAACAGCTTTTCAACAGAACTTTCACAATATATTTAAAAGGTGTATTTTTGTATGAACAAAAATTGTGTATGAGAAAACTTAAGATAACCGAGTTAAACAGAATAACTCCTGATGAGTTTAAAACTTCATCGAAATTGCCCTTAATCATTGTTTTAGACGATATACGTAGCCTTCATAATATAGGTTCTGTATTCCGTACTTCGGATGCTTTTCGTATAGAGTGTATTTATCTGTGTGGAATAACAGCAACTCCCCCACAGCCGGAAATGCATAAAACTGCATTAGGAGCCGAATTCACTGTTGATTGGAAATATTATAAAGATACTGTTGAAGCTGTTAATAACCTTAAGAATAATGGATATATTGTGTACGCTGTTGAGCAAGCCGAAGGCAGTATTATGCTTAATGATTTGCAGCTAGATAAGCAACAAAAGTATGCTGTGGTGTTTGGAAATGAGGTAAAAGGTGTTAAACAGGAAGTTATTAACAATTCTGACGGATGTGTTGAAATACCACAATATGGAACCAAACATTCACTGAATGTATCGGTAACAGCAGGTATTGTTATTTGGGACTTTTTTGGCAAATTAAGTACGGTTATCTGACTTTGGTTAATAAGTCTTCTTTATTGGTCGATAATTATCATTTTACTTATATGAGGAGTTGTACTATTGCAAATTTAAAACGCAATATAAATACAACTTATGAAAAAAGTTATTGTTCCCGGCAAGCGTATTAATTCAATTGATGCGCTTCGTGGTTTTGCCCTTTTCGGCATTTTGATGTTTCATTGTATGGAACATTTTGATTTGATGTACACACCTGTCTTAGATTCTCCATTCTGGCAGGAAGTGGATACTATTGTTTTAGATACTATTACTTTTCTGTTTGCAGGTAAATCTTATGCTATCTTTTCATTACTCTTCGGTTTAAGTTTCTTTATGCAGATGGATTCGCAGGCCGACAAAGATGTGGATTTCCGTTTCCGTTTTTTATGGCGTTTGGCTTTATTATTGGTGCTTGGTTATATTAATGGTTTAATATACATGGGCGAATTTTTTGTAGTTTATGCTATTCTTGGTGTTGTATTGGTTCCGCTCTTTAAAGTTAAAACCAAATGGCTGGCCATAATTGCAGGAATACTGTTTTTACAGATTCCGGAAATTATCAGTTTTGTTTCATTGTTAAGTGGAAATTCTCTAAACGAACCTTCTGCCACTGTGGTATATATGGATAAACTGTATGTAGAGAGTGCTGAGACTTTTATTAATGGTTCGTTTACCGATGTTCTTAATTTCAACTTGTGGAAAGGGCAATTTGCCAAATTATTATGGGTATGGAATAGTTTACGTTATCCACAACTAATCGGGTTGTTTATAACCGGAATGTTAATAGGTCGTTATGGTATACATAAAAGTGAAGATAAAATGCTGAAATTCAGCTATAAAGTACTACCTTATAGTATAGCTGTTTTTGTTGTATTCTATAGCATTTATCTGTTACTTCCATGTATGGGTGTTGAAGGATATGCACTGCGGGTAGGAAATGTTTTATTTAAAACCTATATTAATTTAGCAATGATGCTTATGTATATTAGTGGTTTTATGATTTTATATTATAGAACAAACACACGTAGAATATTAGATAAAATAGCTCCTGTTGGCAGAATGAGTGTAACAACTTATATGACTCAAGGATTTATAGGTGTACCTTTATTTTATGGATTTGGTTTAAATCTGGCAGTTGAATTTAGTTTGCTACAATGCTTTTTAGCTGGACTGGTAATTTATGGCATACAAATAATATTTAGTAATTGGTGGATGAAGAGATATTACTATGGTCCTGTTGAATGGTTATGGCGAACGGCTACCTGGTTTAAGAGGGTTCCTTTGAAGAGATAGCCTTAAAAAGGTTGAACTCCTTCGGAGCTCAGAAAATCAAGAATTTATCTACCCCGCGTTACGCTTTGCTCACCCAGGGTAATTGGTAATTCAAAGAACTATTTGACTTTAATTCTTATTTAATTCTATTCCTTATATTCCAATATATCCCCTGGTTGACAATCTAATTCTTTACAAATAGCTTCGAGTGTTGAAAACCGGATAGCTTTAGCTTTTCCGGTTTTTAATATGGATAGGTTAGCCGGAGTAATATCAACTTTCTCCGCTAGGTCGCTCAAAGAAATCTTTCTTCGGGCCATCATTATATCTAAATTCACAATTATAGGCATAAGTTTTTTCTTAAAAATTTAAATAGTAAGGTCTTGTTCCTCTTTTAATCTGAGGCCTATGGCAAATATTTCGGCTACTATATACGATAAAACACCTAACACAAGAGTTATTATAGATATAAAATCATGAATGTGCATACTATAACCTTCTACAGCAAAACTTTTGGTTAGTATATGGAATGAAATAAAAGCCGGAATAACAGAAGTTATAAAACTTACAACAAGTAATCCACCTAACCACCGTAGTCTTGATACATTTTTCCAACTAAATATATTCGAGTTGTTTATGGATATAATTATCAAAATGAATACTATAATTGCTGCTAATACAGTTAGCATACAGATGAAATAAGACAGCATACTTGTTATTTCCAATGATATATTCTTTTCTGTAGGAACACTTACACCCAATTGTGCATAAAACGCTGGAACATACGTATTTGTTTTTTTGTTGAAAATAGAATCGTTAAAATCGATAAAGTTATCCGGAAGTAATGATATTACTTGCAGATTGGATATTTTTTCTATCTTCGTTTTATCGAGATCTGTACCTGCTTTAATGCCAGAAGAAGCCCCAGCACCAAAATAATACATACTTTGAAAAATTGAGATACACAATATACATATAACAAGAACACACAGTATGTTTAAACGTTGTTTCATACGTAAATATTAAGCGTCCTGCATAGCTGTAGGACATTATTTATACTTTAATTCAATAATATCTAAGTTTTAAGACAAAAGAAAGAATAGCACTCGTGTAATGACAAATGCGACTATTGTTTACGACAAAAATCATCAGCTAAGAATAATAAAGTTTCATACACGTGTACATAAGTCACAATCTTTGGTGCTTAGCTGACATAGACCAATTTCATAATCGGACTGGGGTTGTTCCAGTAACAATCGGCCTTTTGTTAGACTAGTAGTATTTAAATGCAGGTGTTCTCTATGGGTATTTTGGTTAAAGAAACCGTATACCCTAGTTTTTTCAACTCTGCGGATAAATAAGCTTTCCGTTTCTTTTCGATCTTTTCCTGTACATACTGCGCTCCAAGCTCATGATAAGGGGCACCAGTGCTTAATATCAAATACAAAGCTACTATTTGTGAATGTCCGACTGCTATCAATGCACGTTTCTTGCCTCTGCGTGCGGCAATGCGATGGTATCTCTCACTGAAAAAAGTATTCTTTGTGCGGGTCGCTGCCCATGCGGCTTCTGTTATAACCGCCTTTACTTGTTTGTTTCCGTGAGTGATTCTTGCGCTTTTTTTTTGCCAGCACTCTCATTGTTGCCCGGAGAAACACCCGCCCAAGAAGAAAGATGCTTTTCCGAAGGAAAGTGGGACATATCTAATCCGATTTCCGCCACAAGGTCTTCTACTACTTTCGTGTTGAAACCGGGGATTTCTTTCAGCAACTCCAGCACATTCTCATACTTAGAAAGAAGTTTCTTTATACGTTCCGAAAGCTCATCTACCAGTTTCTGTGTCTGCGAAATGTCCTTGCGTATCATCTGGAGCAGATAAATGTGGTGTTCCTCAACAAAACCGGTACATGCTTCCAGCAATTCTTCCGGAGTAGCTGCTAGCTTCCTATGATAAACACACTCTATATCTTCCAATGTCAACTTTTTACCTTGGCAAAGCATATCAATAAGAGCAGTAGCCGTTGAACCGGATGTACTGCTTACCACACTGGAGAGTTTGATGTTACAGTCTTCCAGGATACGCATCATCCGGTTCTTCTCCGATGCCATCTGCTGGATCAGCTTGTTGCGGTAACGGGTCAGATCACGAAGTTGACGCTGTTCCTTGGGGGGAATATAACTAGCCTTCAATAAACCGGCCAAAAGCAATTTGCAAATCCATTCGCTATCCTTTTTGTCGGTTTTGTGTCCAGGTACATTTTTTATATGACGGGCATTGACAATCCAAACATTGGGAATGAAACCTTCAAGCACTTTGTGGACAGGCTTCCAATAAACACCGGTACTCTCCATAGCAACATGAGTAATGCCATTGGACAATAGCCATTCTTTCAATTCTGTCAAAGAACTAGTGAAGGTTGCGAAAGAGCGGGTTTCACGGTCGAGACCCACACCATCGATTGTTGCCACCACCACCTTCAAGTGGACGTCGATACCACAAGCACGCTGTATCAACTGAGGGAATGTAACTTCTGCCATACTCTTCGTTTGTAAAGGTTATCACACACAAAGGTAACTTCAGATTAACATTTTCATTCTCTTTGGCGAGTTTTTTTAGATCATGGGGATTTCATAATATATTAATTTATAGTTTGATTGTTTTCTTTCCAGGGATACTTTATGGTTGTTTTATTCATTATCAAAAAAGCAACTGCAAAGATAATCAAAGCTCCAGCTACAATGAAATAATATTCGGAACCTGCAAATAATTCTTTTGTTGTTTCAACATCCGGATATTTAAGTGATAGATAAACAGAAAGGCTATTATTTATTATATGTATTAATATACAAGGTATAAGGCTAGCTGTTTTGTAATAAATCCAGCCCAGAAGTAAACCCATAAGAAAAGCAGATACTACTTGTATGGGGTTTATATGAATAATACCAAATATAAGTGCCGACAGAATAATTGCTTTTGTTGGATTGTATTTTTGCAATAAAACTTTAGTTATGGCTCCGCGAAACAATAGTTCTTCGAGTATTGGCCCCAGTATGGCAATACATAATATACCCAACCATCCGGCTTGAAGCGTTGAAAAAGTCTCTTCCAAAATATTAGGAAGCCATTGCATGTACGACAGTACGAAATCAAGCAATGTGATGCTGGCTAAACAGATAACCGCAGTTAGTATTAAATAGATTACAGAAATGGGCGACCATGTTACTTTCTCTTTACTGATGTATCTACATTTAAAGAGGTAAAAGGTAGTGAATAGTATGCCAAGCAGTAAACTAAGTGATAATGTAGTACTTTTTATATCCTCGGGCGAACCCTTTAAAAGAAGCGAGTAGGTTGTACCTATAAAACTTCCTAAAAACGTTCCTGCTAATTGAAAGGCGTAGTAAATAAGAGCCAGTTTTATTGCTGTTTTCATTATTATATTATGATTGTGAGGGTAAAAAGTGATACCCTCACAATATTACGTTTTTTATTTATTTTGTGCAAACCAATAGAAGTCTGTTTGTGGAATATTAATTTCGTGGTTCATAACCAAATGCCATTCATTGGTTTTTTCGTTTATTTTAAATGATTGATAACCGGTTACTTCCTGAAGTTTATTGCAAGCATATACTACTTTTTCTGTTACTTCCGAGAAACTATTTGTGTTCTTATTCCAACGGGCATATTCAACAATGCAATTGCTTTCGTTATAGGTATAGATAAGCTGACTGCTGTTTTCCCATTTTTGGTTTACATCGTTCCAACGGAGGGTTGTTTTTGTATTCAAGCGGTTTTCGTTATCGTAGCTATAATCATATTTAATATGATTGGTTAGATACTTTCCGCTTTCGTCTACTTTGTAAACGGTTTGTTCGGTTACTGCTTCGTTGGTGTTTTTTACATTGTACACATAGTTGTTACTTACACTAGTTGTTGCCGACAAAATTGTTGCTGCTACGATTGTTGCTGTAAAAAGATTCATAATGGTATGGTTTTAATTTGTTATTCAATAATAATTTATCGTTTTTCGATATGCAAAGAAATATATTATTTTTGAATCTACCAAATGTTTTTATCGAAAAACAATAAAAAAAGTATGTTTTTCAATATTTAATATGCTTTTATCAATAAACAGAGCTATATAGAAGAGCAACCTTGAGCTATATAGTACGCACCCCTCGGTCTATATAGCACGCATCCTCCGAGCTATATAGCACCAAACCCGAATACTATATAGCACTTATTTACAATCAATAGTTGAACAGTTAAAAACCGAAAAGGAGCAAAGTCTCACGACTTCACTCCTTCACCTTTTCTCCTAGTACTAATACGGAGAAAACACCACTAATCAAGAATATTTTTTTAGCCTGCTCTAAGATACTTCAGGGCATCTAAAGCTTTAACTCCTTTAACTCCTAGCGAAGCGATAACTCCTTCCATTCTATAGTATGAATAATGTAGGTTAGAAATTTCTTCCTTTATCCCACCATAAGTTTGTTGCACAATTATCGGCTCCTCCCAGTGCAGTGAGCAGTGCTTCGTACTGTGTGGGGTTTGCTGTGCGAATGGCCACATAGAAATTTAATCTTCTGGGGCCTTTATTCGAGTCTATTACCGGACTATCGTTTATAAGTACCGGAAACAGTTTTGGATACCCTGTTCGGCGATATTCTGCCCAAGCTTCGCATCCTTCCGGATAGCAGGCAATCCATTTTTGCACAATTATTTTTTCCAGTTTTTCTTCATTGCTTGCTGTTTCGTTCCATTTTGGCGTAACTGTGTTTACTGCCTTTATGTTATAAGCCGGATCAAGTGCATCGATAAAATCTTTAGGGCGCTTTTCATTTTTAAGGTATTCGTCTATTTCTTCTACATTCCACTGAAAAAACGAAGTACGGATACCTCTTTCATAGCATTCTTTTACAGATTCGGCCGACCATCCTCGTAGAGCTGCTTCGGCACGTAAAAACCATACTTCGGCTGCAGTCATAAGAATTGCATCGGTATCTTGTTCAATGGTAATGCGCGAACATCCAATATAATTAAGATGATTAAATCCTGTTCCTTGGCGAATACCTTTATATGTTCCCTCATAAGGTATAATTCCGGGAATATCACCATTTTTGCTCCGGGCTGTAGCAGGCATAAAATATTTTTCTAAGCGAGGATCTTCGTATCCTCCCATAATAGATTCCATGTTTGCATTCATATAGGCCTCGTTCCATGCTTTATTTATTTCGCCCAGCGGATTGGCATAGTTTATACTCGTAGATACAGCTACCAGGTCGTCCGAACTTTCTAATAATCCGCGTGTGTGGTTTAAAGCCTTTTTAGCTTCGGTAGCTGCTAAAGAAGGGTCGGCCATTGCTATACGCACTGCTAATCGTAATCTTAACGAGTTTGCAAATTTAATCCATTGTACATAATTTCTTTTGTATTTGCTCATCAGAATGTCGAATTTGGCAAAGTTCTCCAAATTATTGTTTTGAGCAATGTGTTCTTCAATCTCTTTAATGCCTTGATCCAGATCTTTGAAAAAGGCATTATAGGCTTCTTCCTGAGTGTCGGGCATAGAGCCTAGTTCGTTACCGAATTTGGTATATATAATGGGGCCGTATATATCGCTTACCCTGTGCATTAATTCAACCTTAAGAATAAGGGTTATGCCATAAAAACCTTTATTTATATCTTTATTGATGAGTTCGGCCTTTCGAACTTCCGGAAATATATAACCGTACACGTTATCCCAAACTGTTCCATTCCATCCATCCATCATATTATAGGTTGTATTGCTTCGGCCACTATTAAAGTTTTTATGGTCGTGCATATAACCGCAAAACATATCGGCGCTTAAGTTTTGCATAATCTGGAAGGGCCAGTTCTTGCCACCACCCCAATCGTAATTATAGTATATTCCCTGCTGAACGATACCTAAAGGAATTCCATAGTAGTTATAATCTTCTTTTTTCTTCTCGTCGTCGAATCCACTATTGTTTGTGTTTAACGACTCAAACATTCCGGTACACGCTGTATTGCCAAACAGCATGCATACCCACAGAAAAATTATATTGGTTTTATCGCTCTTCATATTTATCAGAATACAAATTTAACATTAAAACCGAAACTTCGTGTAGATGGCATTCCAAATACATCAATTCCCTGGTTATCGTTACCAATAGAAAGTGTTGCATCGGGGTCGAAAGGAGCTTTCTTTGCGAAGAAGAAAAGATTTCGTCCTACAAAAGATAGCTGTATGTTTTCGAAGATATTGCTTTTTCCTAATAGTTTTTTAGGAAAAGAATATCCGATTGATAGTTCGCGCAAACGAATATTTGTAGCATCGAACATATAAAACTCGGTACAGCCAGAACGTCCGCTGATGGCTGTATAAAAGTCTTTAGGATCAATATGGGTTCCGTTAATATCCACATAGCCACGATCGCGGGCTATGCCTGTACGTTTGCTAACACCCCGCTGATCGAGTTCGGCTTCTGTATGCGAAAGAACATCTCCGCCAAACCTACCGTCGATAAGGAGATATACAGTAATGTCTTTGTATCTGAAAGTATTGTTCCATCCCAGTAAAAAGTTGGGCGAGCAGTTTCCTACCTTAATGGTATTACCTTCGCCAATAACTCCCGGAATGGGGTTTCCTTCGCTATTGGTATGGATTACAATGTTTCCGTTATCGTCGCGTTCAAATGCTTTTCCATAGATATCACCAAACGATCCTCCTTTAAGTAGCCTCATTGAATAGGATGAAGAAAATCCTTCATCGCCATAAATAACCATATTAAGGTCGGGATGTATTTCTATTACTTTATTTTTGTTGGTAGAGAAATTAAATTGGGTTTTCCAATAAAAGTTTTCCAATAAAACAGGAACTACCCCCATAGTAATTTCAATACCTTTGTTTTCTATATTTCCGCCATTAACTACATGATATTTATAGGGAGCTCCTGCCGATGTAGGTGTTGTAAACAGCTGATTGCGGGTATTGGTTTTATAGTAAGTAATATCTATATCGGCCCGGTAATTAAAGAATTTCCATTCGGAACCCAATTCCCACGATGTACTCATTTCTGGTTTCAAATCGCCCAACGGTGCACCCGAATAGCTAATTATTGAACCTCCGGCACCAATAATATCGTTACTGCCGGGTTTTATATTGCTGATAAAAATAGGTAGGTCGTTACCAACTTTAGCCCACGATGCTCTTAATTTACCATACGATAGCCATTCGGGTAATTTGAGTGTTTTATTTAATACCCACGATACACCTACCGACGGATAGAAAAACCCCATACTTTTGGTAAACGCCAAGGTCGACGACCAATCGTTGCGGGCAGTTACTTCAAGGTAAAGACTTTTTTTCCAACCCAGTTGCAGTGTTGTAAAAACTGATTGCAGAATGCGTTTTTCTTCCTGTTGTTGTTGGATATAGGCTGCCTGATTCATCCGGATGTTGGCCACCGTAAACACATTGGGGTAGTATAATGATGCCGTTTTAGAGTCTAACCGCAACGACGAAACATTTGTACTGGTAATACTACTTCCCAGTGCTCCCTGAAAAGAATAGTTGTTCCAGTCGTAATTAATCAGTGCCATTACATCTCCATACGCCAAAGACTCTTTATAGTTATAGGTTATATAACGGCCATTGTCGCCTGCAATCGAAGGGGCAGTAGTGGCATACATCTTTTGTTCATAGTCATCGTTTACATAATCAACAGTGCCCCGGGCTTGCAAAGTAAGCCAGTTGGTAATGTTCAAAGTTGCTGTTAACGATGCTATGGCACGCATACGTTTATCTTTGCTCTTTGCCCGGTATAATAACCAGTAGGGGTTTTGTTCAAAATCCTGGTACGATGTGTACCAGTTTTGGCGGTTCAGGTTTCTTTCCGGATCAAAAACTTCGAACTTATTTTTGTATTCGGATATGTCTTCGCCCCGTGGAAAAGTATAGAGTCCTATCAGCGGATTCATATAATATCCACCAGATGTAGGTTTGTTTTTTACAGTCTGGATCATCAGGTTTAAGTTGGCATCCAGGGTTAATTTGTTATTGAAGAAGCCGGCTGTTTCGCGAAAACTAATGTTATGCTTTGCCAGGTTGTTGGTCTTGATGGCTCCTTCGGCATACGTATTTGCATACGAAAAATAGGTTTGCACTTTTTCGTTACCTGTAGTAAAAGCAATAGAGTTTATGGTAGTAATACCTGTATTAAAAAAATCGTTGGTATTGTTGAAGTTTTGTTGTTGTTCATTCCTCTTGCCCCAACTGTTTTTTTCAATAGGGTGCATGCCATAATTGTTTTGGTATTTGGGTAGGGAAATAACATTATCGGTGGTTAGGGTTGATGAAAACGTTACCTTTTGTACTCCTGGTTTTCCTCTTTTGGTAGTGATTAATATAACTCCATTAGCAGCCTGCCAACCATACAATGCTGCTGCCGAAGCACCTTTTAAGATATTAATACTTTCAATATCGTCGGGGTTAAGATTAGAAATTCCATCGCCTCCATCACGGTTTCCCGAGTTGGCAATTCCACCAATAGCCGACACCGCTTGTTCATTACTATTATTAAGCATAGGAACTCCATCAATAACATATAGCGGATGATTGTTTCCGTTAATAGAACGGTTTCCTCTGATTAAAACCTTGGCCGATGCTCCTAAACCGGATGAATTGCGAGCAATTTGCACACCAGCTGTTTTTCCGGCTAAAGTATGAATAAGATTGATATCTTTGGCACGTGTTAATTCCTCACCATCAATTAATTGGGTAGAGTAGGTTAGCGAAGATTCTTTTTTGCGAATACCCATTGCTGTAACAACAACATTGTCCAGTATCTGGGTGTTTTCTTCCAATCGTACTGTTATGTATGTATTTTCTTTTATTGATATGATTTGTGTTTTATAGCCCAGGTAGGAAATAAGCAATTCGGTTTCCGGCGATACAGTGATTGTAAAATTTCCCGATGCATTAGTGATGGCTCCGTTCCGAGTGCCATATTCAACCACTGTTGCACCAATAATTTCTTCACCTTTCATATCGGTAACATTACCTTTAATTACAACAGAGTTTTGTTGTAACACCGGCAATTCTTTGCTTTTGGTTAATATAATATTATCTCCTTCCATAATGTATTTAATACCAGTGTTTTTAAATACTTCTGATAGGACTTCGGAAACGGTTTTCTCCTTGATATCGATATTTACTCTGCGCCTAAGGTCAATATTTCTTTTATTGTAAACAAACAGGTAATTTGTTTGCGATTCAATAAGATTAAGCAAGTCGTTGACCTTAATATCGGATTGTGTGATTGTTACTTTTGCGTTTTGCGAATGTATTTTTCCCGAATAAGCACATAAAATTACGAATAGAAGAGAAATGAACTTTATCTTCATAGTTGTAAAATAAGCTTCAATTTAAAACTTTTTTGGGCAATAAAGCTCCTACAAAGAAAATTTATATATATCTTTGTAATCGTGTTAAGTTAATAAATTGATTAAGGTCGATTTGTGACTGTTTCGAATCGGAAAGTATGGGGGTACTTTCCGATTTTCTTTTTGCTTATTTTGTTATTCCTTTCCTTATTCCTTTCATAAAGTTAGTATTAAATTTAAGTTGTTTTTCATATTTTCGTGTTAAGTATTTATTTTGTTAGTAAATTCTTATCGTATCGTTATCTTTGTTAATTGAATAATTGAACTTACAATGATCTTTCTGAATTGTTTTTAGTATATGTTCTACACCGTTTTCGGCTCTGAATTTACCTGTAACATGGTAATCCATAACATTGTTATTATCAATTATAAATTTCACATTATAATATTTTTCCAGTTTATTTATCAGATATTCAAAAGATGAATCGTCGAAAGCATATACCCCTTCTTTCCATCTGAGATAATCGTTAGCGTTTGATTTTCTTTTAGAAACATTATCTTTGTTTGAAGAAAATATCTCATCTTTTTCGAGCCGGGTAATTGGTTTGGTAGCGTTAGCGTTGTATATATCAACTATTCCTTCAACCAATATTGTTTCAAATTCGTTTGTTCCCCGGTACGCATTTACATTAAAACTAGTTCCTACCACACCTATTTTGTTTGTTTCGGTATGCACAAAAAACGGCATTTTTGTGTTTTTGGTAACTTCAAAATAGGCTTCACCATCTAATTCAACCTTTCGGTTGTTTTTTCCAAAGTTGGCAGCATAGGTTAAAGTAGATTTTGAGTTTAACCATACTTTAGTCCCATCTGCCAACATCACCTCAGCTCTTTGCCCCGCAGGTACAGTAATTGTTTGTAATGGGGCCTCCTTCCTATATTGATTCTCTCTTAATAATGTCCAACCACTTAAAATAACTATTACTGAGGCGGCAATTCGCACAGTCCACTTTGTAATGCTCAAAGAACGCTTTTGTATATTGTTATTTTTCTTTTCTGTTGTATTATGAAACAGTGTAATATCATAAAGCATCCGTTCTTTTTGGAATAACTTTCTGTTATCTTCCGATTCTTCTACCCAGTCTAGAATGAATTTTTCTTCTGTTTCCGAAGTGTCTCCCCGGAAATATTTATGTAATGTTGTTTGATTCATCTTACTAATACCAATTTTCTAGTTGTATGTTTTTTGAGGTGATTTTTTTTCTCTTGTTACTAATATAACAGGTGAGGGGCAAAGAACCCTAACGGTGAGAGGAAGTTTTTTGTTTTCGTATCATGCTTGTGGTACAAAAGTATCACGCTTGTGGTACAAAAGTATCTTAGTGGTGATACTTTTGTCTCAACCGGCATGATACATTTTTCTCAAGCCTAAAACGATTGGTGGTACTTTTTTCTCAAGCCTAAAAAATAAGTGGTACTGTAATTTGTTGATTTTCAATTGTGTTACTTAATTGTTTTAAAAAGCTGTTTCAATGCATTATTTTACCAGATCAGAAAAAATATCATGCCCCCTCTTGTATAATCCAAAAAGGATATCTTTCTTTGCCATGAAATAACTAGCAAATAGTTAATGCCTGAGTCTGATAATTTACACAATATAGATACATTCTCCCGGTTTTTTCAGGAAAATCAGGAGAAGTTCTTATCATTTGCTTATTCATACATTCGGAATTGGGCAGATGCAGAAGATATTTTAATGGAGTCAATGATTTCTTTATGGGAAAACCGGGATCGTTGGGACGACTCTGTTAATTTGCATGGACTGCTTCTCACCATTATAAAAAATAAAGCACTGAACTATCTGGCACATTTGCAAGTTCGCTACCGGGCCGAAGAAAATATAAACGAACATGCGCAACGCGAATTAAACCTGCGCATTTCTACCCTCGAAGCATCCGAACCAGATAGAATATTCGATTCCGAAATTCAGGCTATTGTAGAAAAGACTTTGAAAAAACTTCCCGAACAAAGTCGCCGCATTTATACCCTAAGCAGGCATCATGATACTCCCAACAAAAAAATAGCTTCCGACCTTGGCATATCTGTTAAGAGTGTTGAATTTCATATAACGAAAGCATTAAAGCTGTTACGACAAGAATTGAAAGATTATTTGTTTTGAGTTGTAAGCAACTCAAAGTTCTTTAACCTAACGACATGATTCGGCTGGTCAGCGAATAACAAAATCTACAATAAGATTCAAAAACAGCGGAAGTTCTATCTCAAAATAAATAAAATACCCACAATTAGCTTACACAAAGCTTCGATAATGAATAAAAATACAGAATTATAGTCAACCGTGCTAATATCAAAATGATTCAGAATATTTGCTTCAACTATCACAAATTAACAATTTTGCTAACACAAATTTCCAAAAACGCGTTTTTAGAAAACATTTATATCATCGCATGTTAGATATTTAAAAAAACATTTTGCTAAGTCGTATAACTTTGCGACCTTTGTCGTTCCTTTGCTATATAGCTCAGGAACTGAATTTAAAACTAAATGACAAGATTATGGCAGATGAAATGATGGTTAAAGAACTGGAGAGAGTAGTAGTTCGCTTCTCGGGTGACTCTGGTGATGGAATGCAGTTAGCCGGTAATATTTTCTCCAATCTATCAGCTGTGGTAGGTAATGATATTTCTACATTTCCTGATTATCCGGCTGAGATTCGTGCACCACAAGGTACTTTAAGTGGAGTATCAGGCTTTCAGGTGCATATTGGGGCTGATAAAGTTTACACTTCGGGCGACAAATGCGACGTTCTTGTAGCAATGAATCCGGCAGCGTTGAAAACAAATGCAAAGTTCCTTACCCCTCATTCTGTTATTATTATCGATGCAGACTCTTTTACTAAGAAAGATTTGGAAAAGGCTCTTTATACCACAGACGATCCTTTTGCCGAACTCGGTATCCATAATCAGGTTATCGATGCTCCAATCTCTTCTATGTGCAAGGAAAGCCTAAAGGATACCGGACTCGATAATAAAGCAATACTACGTTGCAAGAACATGTTTGCACTGGGAATTGTATGCTGGCTGTTTAACCGCCCATTAGAATATGCAATACACATGCTGCAAAACAAATTTGCAAAGAAACCTGTTATTGCCGAAGCCAATACAAAAGTACTTACCGATGGTTATAATTTTGGGCACAATACCCATGCATCGGTTTCTACATACCGCATTGAATCTAAAGGGAAAAAAGAAAAAGGATTTTACACCGATGTTAACGGTAACCTGGCCACAGCTTACGGACTTGTTGCCGCTGCCGAAAAAGCAGGCATACCTTTGTTCTTAGGATCGTATCCTATAACTCCGGCAACAGATATACTTCATTATCTGGCTAAGTTCAAGGAACTTGGCGTTGTAACTGTACAATGCGAAGACGAGATATCGGGTTGTTGTAGTGCTATCGGTGCATCGTTTGCAGGATCACTTGGAGTAACTACCACTTCGGGCCCGGGTGTTTGTTTGAAAAGTGAAGCAATAAACCTGGCAGTAATTGCCGAACTTCCACTTGTGGTAGTAAATGTTCAACGAGGCGGACCTTCAACAGGGCTGCCCACAAAGAGCGAACAATCCGACCTGTTCCAGGCAATGTCTGGCCGTAATGGCGATAGCCCATTGGTTGTTATTGCTGCTACTTCGCCAACCGACTGTTTTGATGCTGCTTATACTGCCTCAAAAATAGCATTGGAACACATGACTCCGGTTATTTTATTAACCGATGGTTATATTGCTAATGGTGCCGCTGCATGGAAAATCCCTACTTTAGAGAACTATCCGGAAATTAAACCTCCTTATATAAAACCAACCATGCAAGAGGGTTGGAAGCCCTATCACCGCAATCCGGAAAACATGGTACGCTACTGGGCTAAACCAGGAACACCCGGATTCCAACACAGAATTGGTGGACTTGAAAAAGACTATGATACCAGTGTTATCTCGACCGATGCAAGCAACCATCAGAAAATGACAGTTGCCCGTCAGGCAAAGATTGATAAGATAGCAGAAGTTATCCCCGAACAAGAAGTTATAGGAGATGTAGAAAATGCCGAACTACTAATTGTTGGATGGGGTGGTACCTACGGTCATCTTTACTCGGCACTGGAAATAATGCTACAGGAAGGTAAAAAGGTTGCTTTGGCCCACTTCAAGCACATCAGCCCATTACCTAAAAATACAGAAGAGATTCTGAAAAAATACCCCAAAGTAGTTGTAGCCGAACAAAACACCGGACAGTTTGCTGCAATACTTCGCACAAAAGCACCATGTGTTGATATAAAACAGTTTAACCGCGTAAAAGGTCAGCCTTTTAATGTATTAAGACTGGTTGAGGAATTCAATAAAATAATGGAGGAAAAGTAAAATGAGTGAAATGAAATATAGCCCCAAAGATTATAAGAGTGAACAACTGGTGCGTTGGTGTCCCGGATGTGGTGATCATGCTTTTCTTAGTTCCTTGCATAAAGCAATGGCCGAACTAAATGTTGAGCCTCACAACATTGCTGTTATTTCAGGTATCGGATGTTCTTCGCGCTTACCTTATTACATGAACACTTATGGTTTCCATACCATACACGGACGTGCAGCTGCTATTGCTACAGGTGTTAAAGTAGCAAATCCTGAACTATCTGTTTGGCAGATTTCGGGCGATGGCGATGGTTTGGCAATTGGTGGTAACCAATTTATTCATATCCTTCGGCGTAATGTAGACGTAAATATTGTATTATTGAATAACCAGATTTACGGATTAACCAAAGGACAGTATTCTCCTACTTCGCCTCGTGGTATGGTGACTAAATCTTCGCCTTATGGAACTGTAGAAGATCCGTTCCGCCCTGCCGAACTGGCTTTTGGAGCACGCGGTCGTTTCTTTGCCCGCTGTGTTGATGTAGATGGTCCTAACTCTGTTGAAGTGCTTGTTGCAGCAGCAAAACACAAAGGTGCATCGGTTACAGAAGTTCTTCAGAACTGTGTTATCTTTAATGAAGGTTCGCAAAGCATGGTTGCTACAAAAGCCGACCGTGCAAAGAATGCTATCTACCTGAAACAAAGTGAACCCATGATCTTTGGCGAAAACAATGAATTTGGTTTAATGCAGCAAGGTTTCGGGCTTAAAGTAGTGAAACTGGGCGAAAACGGAATTACAGAGAAAGATCTGCTGGTACACGATGCACATTGCGAAGATAATACCCTGCACATGAAACTGGCCCTTATGTCGGGACCCGATTTCCCCATAGCACTGGGAGTTATCCGTGATGTTGAAGCACCTTCGTATAACGAGTGTATCTATCAACAGATAGAAGAAGTAAAAGCTAAAAAAACAAATAGAACCCTGAATGAATTACTTATGATGGGTGAAGTTTGGGAAGTGAAATAAGTTTTGAGTTATGAGTTTTGAGTTATGAGTATCCATGCGGCACCGAACTCAAAACTCACTACTCACTACTCATAACTAAATTGTGGCAAAGAGTATTCTAATTACAGGCGCAAGTGGATTTATAGGAAGTTTCATTGTTCAGGAGGCGGTGAAGCGCAAATATAATGTGTGGGCCGGTATCCGTTCTTCGAGCAGTAAAGAATATCTTACCGACAGAAAAATTCATTTCCTGGAACTTGATTTTGCACACCCCAATGAGTTGCGGGCACAACTATCCGGTTATAAGGGCACTTACAATAAGTTCGATTATATTATACACTGTGCCGGACTAACAAAAACAAACAATTCTAAAAACTTCGAGAAGGTTAACTACCTGCAAACCAAATATTTTATTGATACACTAAAGGAACTAAACATGGTTCCTCAGCAATTTGTATACATCAGTACCTTAAGTATATTTGGTCCCATACACGAAACAGACTATGCCCCTATACGTGAAACAGATGTACCGGCACCAAATACCGATTATGGGCTAAGTAAACTAAAAGCCGAATTGTATATTCAAAGTATTCCGGGATTTCCTTACGTGTTTTATCGGCCAACAGGAGTTTACGGCCCCCGTGAGAGGGATTATTACCTGATGGCTAAATCCATAAAAAAACATTTTGATTTCTCGGTAGGTTTTAAACGGCAAGACTTAACATTTGTGTATGTTAACGATCTTGTTAATGCAATCTTTCTGGGAATTGATAAAAACATTTCGCGCCGCGCTTATACTGTAACCGATGGAAGTGTGTATCAGAGCAGTACATTTGCCGATTTAATAAAAAAAGAACTAGGCAGTCCGTTTGTATTTCACATAAAATGTCCGTTATTTATTTTAAAAGCTATATCTTTGCTGGCTGAATTTTATGCAAATTTATCAGGTAATAGCAGTACGCTTAATTCGGATAAATACAAAATAATGAAACAACGAAACTGGCAATGCGACATTTCTCCACTTATAGATGAACTGGGATATACTCCTGAATATAATCTGGAGGCCGGAGTTAAGGAAACAATTGCCTGGTATAAACAAAAAGAATGGCTTTAGACTTATTAAAGAAGGTTGAAACACGAAAAGGATTATTTGCTGTAGAAAAGGTCTCACTGATCTATAACTTATTAACCGCCATTTTAATCTTATTTCTATTCCAACGGATGGATCATCCGTTGATAATGTTGCGCGACAGGGCTGCGATTGCTGGTATGACATTTTTATTAATGTATCTGTACAGACTGGCACCATGTAAACTCACAGCTTTTATTCGCATTGCAGTTCAAATGAGTTTACTCTCTTACTGGTATCCGGATACTTTCGAGATAAACAGAGTACTTCCCAATCTTGACCACGTTTTTGCTTCGGCCGAACAGTGGACATTTGGCTGTCAGCCAGCTATTCTTTTCGCTAAGAACTTCCCACAGATATGGATCAGTGAACCGCTTAACATGGGTTATTTCTTCTATTACCCCATGATTGTACTCGTTGCCATGTTCTATTTCATTTATCGATTCGATCTTTTCGAGAAGTTATCTTTTGTACTTGTTACCTGTTTCTTTGTGTACTATTTCGTCTTTATATTTGTACCCTGTGCAGGTCCACAGTTCTACTTTCCGGTTATTGGATACGAGAATGTGGCAAATGGTATCTTTCCTCCCATAGGCGATTATTTCGACCACAATATAGAACTTGTTCCGGCTCCTGAGTACGAACAGGGTTTCTTCCACAACCTGGTAAAGCTTACACAAAAGGTTGGCGAACGTCCTACAGCAGCTTTCCCCAGTTCGCATGTAGCCATGTCTACCATACTAATGATTATGGCATGGAGAGCAACAAAGAAATTATTCCTTTTCCTCTTCCCATTTTATCTTTGTCTTTGTTTGGCCACTGTATATATACAGGCACATTATCTGATTGATTCTATTGTAGGATTTGTATCAGCATTCCCACTTTATGTAATCGTTACCAAGATGTTTAAAAAATGGTTTGCAGTGCCGATGTTTAAGTGAAAGTAGGTAAAGGAGATAAAGAAAATAAAGGAGATAAAGTTCCATGCGGTTACTTTACCTCCTTTATTTTCTTTATTACTTTACCTACTTATAATCGGCATCGTTACTTTATCCCCTTTATTATCTTTATCTCCTTTATCTACTTATATTCGGCATCGCTACTTTACCTCCCCTACCTCCTTTACCTCACTTTACCTCCTCCTACAAGTATACGGAATCTCCCCCTTCCGCCGAAGGAGGAGTGCTTTACGCTATAACAGCAGGGTAAATGTGCAATAAAACCTGCTATTTTCCGTGTACAATTTTTACACTCGCTAATGTGCTTGTGTTGTATCGGATGCAAATAAACAACACAAAATGCTTCTTATCAAATTTATGTTGTTACCAAGTACCGTAAGGGACGAAAAACTGCATTTAGGGATAAAAATTGGTATTTAGGGACGAAAGTAACCTCAATAATTATGTATATTTGTTCCGCATAATGAAACAGAGTAACCATGTTTGAAAGAAAAGTTCCCGATTACATTCTACAAAAGGGCAATATTATCCGCCTTATTCTGTTGACGGCATTTTTTGCACTCGTCTTCATTAATATATATAAGCCATTCAACTCTCCCAATTGGTATCAGGTTTCGGAATTTAAGTTCTTTATATTTTCCAGTTTGATTATACTTACTGGGGTACTTGTTGTAGTAATTAGTCGTATCATAATGTTTTATTGGGGCAAACGTCACATTATTAATACTGGCCAATATGCTATATGGATTGCTTTGGAAATATTCAGTATGTCTCTTTTCTATACCATTTATACACTTTCGGTAAATCCACAACGAGAGTGGTTAACAGTGTTCCGTGAGTCGTTTATTAATACTGCACTTGTTCTGTTACTTCCTTATTCTGCCATTCATCTGTGGCTCTCATATCAAGAAAGTCGCGAACGCATCCGCCAACTGGAAGAAGAAAGACAAGAGCGTACATCAAGAAGTGTAGTTCACTCGTTCTATGATGAGAAAAATGAACTCCGACTATCTGTTACACAAAGTAATTTGTTATACATTGAATCGGCAGACAATTATGTGTATATCTGGTACTTAAACAAAGGACAACTGACTAAATTTATGCTTCGCAATTCTTTGAAGGCAATTGAAGAAAGCCTCAAAGATACAAGTGTACTACGTTGTCACCGATCGTACATTGCAAACTTTTCGCAAGTAAAAGTTATCCGCAGGCAAAAGGATGGAATTTATATGGAATTCGGTTTAGAAAATGTGCCGGATATACCGATCTCTAAGACTTATAATGAAAAAGTAACCCACTGGTTTATGATTAGTAGTTAGTAGATAGTAGTTAGTAGATAGTAGATAGTAGCTAGTAGATAGTAGCGATGCCGCATGGATTCTTGCTACTAACTACTATCTACTAACTACTATCTACTAATCAAATTATTTCAATTCCTTTATCTTTGCATAGTTGCACCCCTAGTTCCTTTAGTTTGAACTTCTGTATTTTACCGCTTCCGGTCATGGGGAATTCGTTGATAAAGAATATATACTTAGGTATTTTATAGCGTGCAATCTTATTGCGGCAGAAATCCTGCACATCCGATTCTTCGAGCTGTGCACCTTCTTTAAGGATAATAAAAGCACCCACTGCCTCGCCATATTTGGGTGATGGAATACCAGCTACCTGAACATCCTTTACCCCTTCGAGTTTATACAGGAATTCTTCTATTTCGCGGGGATAGATGTTTTCGCCACCACGAATAATCATATCCTTAATACGTCCGGTAATGCGATAGTTACCATCTTCGTCTTTTATTCCAAGGTCGCCCGAGTGCAAAAATCCGTTTGCGTCGATTACTTCGGCTGTGGCTTCGGGATTCTTATAATAACCTTTCATTACGTTGTATCCCCGGCAACACATTTCTCCCTGTACCCCAACCGGACATTCTTCACCGGTTTCAGGATCAAGAACCTTCACTTCGGTAAACTCAAAATCACTTCCTACTGTATTGCAACGCACTTCGAAAGAATCGCCTATGCGGGTTTGAGTCATCCCCGGAGAAGTTTCTGTAAGGCCGTAAACGCTGGTTATGCGCATGAACATCTTTTCTTGCACCTGTTTCATCAGTTCAATCGGACAAAGAGATCCTGCCATAATGCCGGTACGCAAACTCGACACATCGAACATTTCGAACATTGGGTGGTTAAGTTCTGCAATAAACATTGTTGGAACACCGTACAACATAGTACATCGTTCTTTGTGTATGGAAGCCAGCACTACCAGAGGATCAAATCTTTCTACCATAACCTGAGTAGCGCCATGGGTAAGCGTACACATGGTAGCCAACACCACTCCAAAGCAATGGAACAAGGGCACACAACAGCAAAGTTTATCATCGCCTGTAACCTGCATGTGTTCGCCTGTAAGGAAACCATTGTTAGCAATGTTATGATGAGAAAGCATTACTCCCTTTGGGAATCCGGTAGTACCGGAAGTGTACTGCATATTCACCACATCGTGGCAGCTTACCTGACTTTCGAGTTTATTGAGGCATTCATCTTCAATGTTATTGCCAAGCAACAGAAGTTCGGAGGTATTGTACATGCCGCGATGCTTTTCCTGCCCTACATATACAACATTCTTCATATATGGAAAGGCTTCGCTCTTCAAGTGTCCGCGTTGACAGGTTTTAAGTTCAGGCAGCATATTATACGTCATCTGTACAAAATCGCTATCCTTTTCACCATTCACAATGCATAATGTGTGCATATCCGAGTTCTGGCACAGATACTCCAACTCGGTTTGTTTATAGTTGGTATTTACAGTGATATATACCGCACCAATTTTAGCGCAGGCATAAAGCAAGGTTAACCAATCGGGTACATTGGCTGCCCATATTCCTACATGGGTTCCGCGGGTTACACCAATGGATATCAACCCTTTGGCCATATCATTTACCCGGTTATCCAACTCTTTCCATGTGAATCGGAGATTACGGTCGGAATAAACAATGGCTTCTTTTTCCGGAGTTACTTCAGCCCAATGCTCAAGCCATTGGCCTAAAGTTCTATCATATAACTTCATAATTAGTTGTTGAGAGTTGAGAATTGAGAGTTGAGAGTTATGATGCCGCATGGCAACTCTCAACTCTCAACTCTTAACTCTCAACTAATTTATAGTGGAGTGTAAATTACAGCTAATATTTTTGCAGCTTTTCCTTCGAAAGCGTGTACATGGTGAGGTACAATCGAATCATAATAAATACTGTCTCCTTCTTCAAGAATGTATTTATGTTTGCCATAGCTTATTTCCATAGTGCCTTCGAGTACCATAATAAACTCTTCCCCTTCGTGCGACGAGAGAACAAAGTTACTGTCTTCGGTGGCAGATACTTCAATGATAAAAGGCTCCATGTGGCGGTCGGCTTTTGATTTTGCCAGTGAATGATACATCATGTGCTTGCGCGAATGTGTAGCATTGTTAGAGAAGCTGATGCTATCTGTGGCTCCTTCTTTTCTGCAAATTGCCGGTCCTGTTTCATCGTTATCGTCGAGGAATGTTCCCAGCCGTACGCCCAATACACGTGCTATTTTAATAAGAGGTGCCAGTGATGGCAGGTCTATATTGTTTTCAATCCGTTGAATTTGTTCTACTGCCAAATCCGAACGTTCTGCTAGTTCTTCAATACTGATTGATTTGCTTTCACGAAGCGCTTTAATTTTCTCGCCTACAATTTTACTCGTATCCATAATTGTTTGTCTTTGCTAGTGAAATAGTGATGATTTAATATTAAACGGCTGCAAATTTAATCAAATCTTTATTATATGCGCAATTTTATGCAAAGAATATAAGATTTGGATACAGTAAACAGGTATTCTAAAACGCTTTATGAATATATAAACCTGTTAAATTTTTCGCACGAAACAAGTCAAATATAGAGTCGTTCCTTTCTATGCAAACATAAGTCATTTTATCTACATAAATACATTCTACTAAAGATGTATGAGCAGGATTCACATTTATTCCATTTATTGAAATATCAACATCAAACAATGATTCTAAAGAAAAATCATACTTAGTACCCAACTTTATTTTCTTGCCAAATGGTACATATTCCATTTTCGATACTACTTTATACTTTTGGGAATCCTTCCTTAAGTAAATCAAATAGTAATTATTAATAGAATCAATTTTGTATACTTCGTATAACTTCGATGCAACATGCGTTGAATCAATATTTCTTATATGTGTAATTTCTGTATGCTTGTTTGATACACATGAAGTAGATATAATGAATATAATAAAAGAAAAAAATATAATTCTTGTTTTCATGTACTATAATTTAGGTCCATAATTTTGTTTGTCAGGATGTTAGTAATATTAGAATGTCTAAATATGCTAAGGATTCCAATAATATAACTGCCCATTCTTTAAATAATAACTCATTGTTTCTATTATGTTTAAAGAATATTTCTTGAATTTAGAGTAAGGAGTATTTTGTAAACTATCCATATTATAATAGTTTCCCATAAAATTATAGGCATCGAAAATAGCTATATTGTAGCCTTCGACATTTATAACCCCTTTATAATTATCAAAAGAAAGAACATCAGAATTGAAAGTAATATTTAAAGTAGTATCAGAAAAATAGATTCCTTTTAGTTCTGGATTAACCATAGAATATAGAACCAAGCAACTTTCCTTCATTTCAATCTCGGGATAAAACTGGATAAGAGTACTATCATTTACTAACTCCAATATTCCTTCACGTAGTTTTGGATGTATCAATTCTATAAAATCTTTATTTAGTCTTGTAGAATCAAAAATAGATATTGCTATCTTTTCTCTATGATTTCCACAAGATAGAATTAAAAGGAATCCTCCAATCAGATATAATTTTTTCATAATTACTGTCCATTTTAAACACTATCTCATCAATTCAACGATTGCACCAGGTTCAAACAGTTGCTTACCTGCCGACCGATAAATCTGTCAGGATGTTAAGCTAGAGTATAATAATTTAATTACATTTTACTTTAGGAGGTTTATAATACCCAGTACCTTTACTAGTAATAATCTTTTTATATTTCAATATATTATTTCTACAAAAATAATAATCAGCACCTTTCTTGGAATCATCAATTACTGCATCAGGCATTTTAATCCATCCTCCTTCATCATACTGTAACATATCATATTTTTGCAATACATTGAGTATCTCATCAGATGATGGATAATCTTCTAACCAATAAAAGAGTCTGTCATTTTTCTCTATGTATTGAATAGGAGGCAACTTGCTAAACTGCCCATACAACCATTTACTACGTCCTCCAGATATGCTGACTGCTATCAGATCTTCATAAATCGTATCGCGAACCCATACATAAGTGTTTTCTGTTCTTTTTAGAGTTAACCCATGCACAGTATCAAGAAAAGAAATAAAAAAAACAGAATCTTCTTTATACAATCTACATGTCTTTATAAAGTCTGATATAACAAGAGAGATAACATCTTCTTTTTGGCTATACTTCACTATCATTTTTGTATTCTTTGATGAAGAACAGCTTAAAAATAATAAAACGATTAATAATAACATGTTTTTTTTCATAATACTTGCGACCTATATGTATGCGTTACTCCATTAATTACAAGCGACTTAGGCAAAGATAACGAAACTTTCCCTCACTTCCTCAACACTTGCCCCCGATTCCTCTTTTCCCGATGACTAACATGTACCCACCTGAATCCTTTCTCGTCAATCAGTTGATCAAACGGAAGATTCAACGCTTGCACCAGTTCAAACAGTTGTTTATTACCCGCTATGCTTCCGGTAGTAATATCGGCAGCTTCGCCGGTTAAGTGCTGCGAGTTTGGTGCTCCTTTCAATTTCCTGTTTAATGCAGCCGATCGATATCCACTGTTTACATATATGGGTTTGCCCCAAGCCTCGCGAAGCGGATCAAGTACATTGGTTACTAAAGAGGTTAGTTTTTGAATGTGGTCGAGGGAACATTCGTTGTTTATTTTGTATTTCCGGGCTGTAGCGCTGCGACAGAGTTCCGGGAGGGTGAAGTGGGTCATTTGATTTATAATTAAGTAAGGGAGAACATCCCAACAGATCTTTTATCTGCCAGGATGTTAATAATCTAAGATAAGACATAAAGTATCAAGGGACACAGACAAGCTACTGCTTGTCTGTAAAAAGAAGAGTGAGACATTCTTTAAAATGATTCCAATGCTTTCTTAGCATATCCTCTCAATAAATTCCAAGATTTATCCGAAGCAAAACTTTCATCAGTAAGTTTCTCCTCGTCATTCCATATTTGATCTATTTGAATTTTGCACTTAATAATATATCTTACAGTGTCATACTCAATAGCTTTATTTTCCATCAAATACGGGAGGTATTGAAATGAGTTGGCAAAGTCATCTACCACTTCATCTACAATATCAACGAATTCAGGAAAAAGCTTTTGTTGTTCAGAGAAAGAAAGTCCTAAATTATAAAGACTGTTCTTTAGTAAATTGATTTGGTCTTTAATCATAAATTAGTTTGCTTTAAATCGATGTACATAGGAAGCGTTATTTGTTGTTTAGCAATTACAAAGTTAACGCTTCCTTATTTTTTATGCTAATTCATAAAAGTCAAGATGACTTCATTGTTTATAACGAGTTCTAGTATCTCCTTCTCTTCTTTCTATAACATAGGGTCAGTCTTTCATAAAAATAATTTCATCATCTAAGCGACCATATTTGATGCCTTTTTCTAAATCTCCTATAGTTAAATCTTTTTTTTGCTTATAGCGTTTAGAAAAACGTCTATATAAAGGGTAAAAATAGAAATATATTTCAGGCGTAAAATATAGAGAAAAATCTAAATTTGATATGTCAACATGAAAGGATTCACTATAATTATACATAAAAAAATCCGCATCTTCTCCATAAAAATATAAATCTTTTTCTAGTTTTGCATTTTCATTTAAAACCTCTTCTTTTAAAGTAGTTGATTTTATTATGAAATCAATCAATTCTCTATTCATGATTATAATATTAATTTAATAAGACTGATTTAAATGGCTTTGGCTTTCTTTTATATTCAATATATGTAGAAATTGGACCATATTTATATCCTAGTTGGAACGCATCATAAATTATAAAACCAATTCCTACAGGTGTAAGGGTAACCCCAATCGACCTAATTGTCCTCCAACTGAAGTGGCCTTTGGTAAATACTTGAGCAACCAGTTAGGAATTCGTTTGACTACTTTTTCTTCATTTTTTCTAAGTATGAGTGACAAAATAGAAGTATGTTTAGATGACCCCAAAGCAACTCTACTTGCTCCAAATGGCTCTTGCAAACTTAGAATTTTTATGAATTACTCCCCCTGTTGTACCAACCAATCCAACTCCTATTCCTCCTAAAACATGTGGGACTATTGAATTAGAAGAATTTTCTTCATTTTTAGGGTTAATACCTGCCACAAAATCAAACATCTCATCCCACGATTTCGAAACCCCAACAAATTTTAATCTTGTTTTTCTGTTATTTCCATTATAATTATTCTATATCCAAGTAAATTTGGCAAACATCCCGACAAATTTCTCATCTGTCGAGATGTTAGTATTAGCCTATGTTAAGCAAGACATATTATAATAATCCGAGAATAAATAACAAGTATGCAATTCCTAAAATAATGGAACATAAAACAGCTATTCCAACGATAAAATTTATTGTTGTATGACTTAAATTATTTGATGGATCAACAGAATTACCTCTCAAATATTCTAAGTTTTTTTCTTTGCGTATTAATTTAAAAAAGAAATAACGTGTATAAACACCTATCGGATCTGCAATAAGATCATAAAATAAATCTATAAAACTATCATCCATTATTCTGAATTATTAGAGTTTATATTTTTTATCTGCTTAACTATTTTACCTCCCGCTATCTGAGAATTTATAGTTTTTAACCCAAAATTTAATCCTGTAGAATACCATTTTCCTTGACTAACATAGTTGATGTTGAGAAGTCCTTTAGGAATAGTTTGTTGATATACGTTCATGTATCTCGATACTCCTGCCGGATGTATAAAACTATTAGCAACGCTAATAAAAGAATCAATACCTTTATAGTTAGAACTTCCATCTAGGTTTTTATATGCTCTTTTTCCTGTCAATTCATTAGTATTATATTCACCAACCATTCCAAATGTAAAAGATTGAGAGACAATGTATAAGTCATTCGCAATATTATAACCTAAGTTTAAAAAGAAATTATTTGAGTTGCTTATATTCTCCCAAAATCCGACTTCCCCAGACTCAAAGTATTGCGGTTCTCTTACCGAACTTAATTTATTCTGATCCCAGAATAATGTAGTTCCATCATCTAGATAAGAAATATATGAGGAGCCATAGTTAAACAATTGTATTGTCTCAGAACCTTCATCCCCTTCTATTGTGACAGTGATATCACTGTCTTGAGTGTCCTTCCATACCCAAACACTCCCATCTCCATTTCTATACCAATCTTCCCCCGTCGGATCAATCGCATTCATCGGATTACCACCACAATATGTATACGCACTACTTGAGAAATACTTCTCAGCCTTTGGATCCACACTGATAAAGTTGCCCAACTCCGGATCATAAATACGTGCATTCATATTAATCAGATTCATTTCATCAATATGTTCATGCAATGTGTATCCCCGGCTGCTAATACTCGACGCACTGGTTAATTGTGCTGCTGTAAGTACCGCTCCTGTGGTTGGATTTCTTCTTTTACCCCACGGATCATAACTTAATTGCTGTACAATGTTTCCCGAAGCATCGGTTATACATCGGATTGATCCCAGATTATCTGTATAAGTATAGTATAATGTAGCGGTGGTACCTGTTTTCTTTTGCATTGCCACTAAATCACCATACGCATATATATAATCCGTATGAGTTGCAACTCCATTTGTAGCATTTACCTCCTTTTCGTAATCTCCAAAATAGTAGCGGGTTTTCTTTAAAGTTGATGATTGCTTTAGAGTAGATTTCATACGCGCATTAAACACATCGTACTCATAATTCCAGGTATAGCCATTCTCGGTAATAGAAGCAACCCGATTGGTGGCATTATACGTTAAATCCTGATTACGTGCTGTATAGCCGCTGGCAGGAACGATGCGTCTGATTTGTCCTTTGCCTGCCGAATAATAATAAGTACCAATATCAGATTTATTATCTATCTTACTGCCTTCCCTATATGTTACCGTTTTAGCAGCACTCGTTCCAATTTTGCTCGAAGTCAGTCTCTCAGGTTTATCATAACCGAAACTTTCGGTAAAGCCACTCCAAGCTGCATTTACATAGTACTTTTCATTACGCGATGCCAGTAACTCCCTGTCGTTGTAAGTATATACAAAGTCAATGGCATTAGGTACTTGTATACGCGTACAGTTATCGAAATTATCGTATGTGTAATTAATTTGCTTATTGGCGCCATTGAGTGCCTGGGTTATTCTGCCCCGGTTATCAACTACGTTTCTTTTCCAGATCAATGCATTGTTGGCATTATTTCTGATTTCAGTTAAATCATTATAAGCATCATATACATTTTTCTGCACTAAACCAGATGGGCTGGTGTAGGTAGCCAACCTTCCTTTTGTATCGTAACTATAACTTTTGGCCATAACCTCAGTACCAATAGTCTGGGTTTCTTTGGTAACCCTGTAAAGGTTATCATACACATACTCTATTTTGTGTCCGGCCATTTCAACTTTAGTCGGAAGTCCCGAAGTTGCATTATAGGTATATGTGGTTGTTTTACCACCAACTTTACGAGTCACTACATCACCATTGTTGTTATAGGTATAAGTAGTTATATTACCTGCAGCATCGGTTTCTTCAATCAACTCATCAAATAAATTGTACTTGTAAGTTGATGTTCCACTATCGGAATTCTTTAAACTGGTTCGTAATCCATACGTATTGTATGCAGCTTCAATGGCATATCCTCCTGTAACAGTTTTAATCAGGTTGCTGGCAGCATCGTAAGTATATGAAGTTGTTCCACTATTGTCAGTTTCGCTTTCCAGCAATCCGGAACAGTTATAGACCTGAGTGCTGGTTTTTGTATCGGCTGCATTACCGTAAACAGTAGTAGTGGATATACTTGGTCCGGAATAGTTATAAGTGGTTGTGAATCCGGTGCTACCCACAGCATTACGGGCAGAAGAAACCAGTTTGGTTACTCTGTTATAATTATCGTATGTATAAGTAATACGATGCGTTGGGGTAGTTGATGCAGAAGGATACACAGTTTCTTCTTTTAACAATTGACCTTTAGAATTGTAAATATAATCAATATATTGTTTTTTACCATTTAATAACGGACTTATTTCACGTAAAGTTCTTCCGAAACAATCCAGATGTTGTGCGCCTGCAAATGATCCATTCGATTGAACACTTACATAATTAACCGTATTTGCAGGAGACTCAGTGTCTGTTCTGCCATAAGTATTAGTAGTAATTATGCCATCAGGAGCTGTAATACGTATAACCCGGCCAAAGTTATCATAACTGTATTGGGTAGTTAGGTTACCAGGTGCTTTCTCTGTTAGCGGATTTCCGTATTCATCTCTAGTAAAACTACTTATTAATCCTGTTGGTCCGGTAATTTTATTGATATATTTCTTTTCAGCATCGTATGCATACTGCGTTACTCTTCGAATTGTTCCTGTTACTTTTGTTACACTGGTTGGTAATCCGGTGGTGCCATCATATCCATACTCAATGGTATGTCCATTGTTGGTTTCGGTACTCACTTTGCCTTTTGCATTGTATGTATAGGTTTTATTGCGGGTAATATCAGGCATATTCGACTTTTTGTACACCACCGAATGAGTAGCTACTCTGGACGGATATCGACCAAAAGTAAGATACGTCATGGTATGGTTTTCGGTTGTACTATTTGCCCCATTCTTATAGGAAATATTCTTTTGGATAATATTTCCATGATTATCATTAGAAAAAATGGTTGTTATATCTTGTTGTGTCAGATTGCTTTTTTCACGAGTCATGTACAAGCGTGGATAAATCCTTCCGTATGCATAACTACTACTGAAATATACACATTCATATAATACTGATGATAAACTATTTGTTTTTTCTTCCGAACTTCTATTGTATACAAATGCATTTATTGCATTGTAAGTATTTGTTCGCACTGTATTATACAAGTTATCGGTAATTATCTCCTGTGCAAATCCCATGAAGCGGGCTGCGCCAGACTTTCGGTATAATGGCGTTTTATATTCGTACGATTTATCTTCCATTACAATATTCTTACTTTTATTGGTAAGCTTTATATTTGATACTGTTGGCATATTGGGTGGATTTTTGCTCCAATCGGTATAATACACACTGTGGTATCTTTTTTTTCCTACTTTCGACCCCAACGATGATTCGTATTGAATAGAACGAACAGAATGGTTGCCATCGACAATATCGGTAATTAAATCCGATCTGTCATTTTCACTTAGCGACAGTATGTTTCTTTTTATTAATGTGCTACCATCGGGTTGTGTAAAATAGTTCATAAATAGCAACTCTGTTCTTCCGTCGGCTGTAAAATTACCTGCTATCATTTCGTATGACTTCGGATACTTGTACACCTTTTGGTTATATAAGTAATAACCTGGCTGCACTACATATCCGGGACCAGGATTTATAGGATCGGAAAGATGCAGAGTATGATAATTCATGTTGGTTGTTACGCCTCTTTCACCATTAAATTTTGTACAACTTACATATACATTGTATATACTGGGGGTTATATTATTATTCTTTAAACCCTCGTCGGCATAACTGGTAAACTCCAGCATTTCCATTACTCCATCTTTATCATAATCAGTAATGGCAAACAGGGTTTTTGTGCTTGTTCTATTGGCAACTCCTCGTTTAATTATGAAATCTGATGCTCCGTTGTTGGTAAAAAGGGTAAACTCACCAATATATCCAGTTCCACCTTTTCCATTCGATATAAGTACATCGGCATAGCGGTCGTTGTTAAAATGACCAACAAAAAATTGTATATTCCCCTGTATATTCAATGATAACATATGTAACCACTTGTCAAGAATTACCGTAGGTGCTACATTGCTTACTTTATTCACAATTATTCTGGGACGATACCTGTCGAAAGCAACTATTTCTGTACAACCATCACCGTCGAAATCAATAATGGTAGTTTCATCATTATTGTAACCGGGAGTTGTAACCGGTGCATACATGCTGGTGTACGATGTTAGATTATCGTTAAAGAAATAGCAGGTAGTTCCGCTGTAAATATCGTCTTTAGCATCGCCATCGAAATCAGCAACATGTTCTATGGATGGAGTGACGGTTATACGTGGAACACGTAAATTTGTGTCGGTAAATACCGGTGCTCCTTTGCTATTTACTGAACCTTTCCATATATGGTATTTACCATCATCTTTTACTATAGCAAGGTCTATAGTCTTATCGCCATTAAAGTCGCCTGCCAGTACATCAAAATTACGGAGATATTCTACACCGCCAATCATTCCTTCGGCTCTACCGCCGCCTACGCTGCCATAGTCTATTGTACAGTGATAATCGCTGTAGTCCGATAAAGTTCCATTACCATTGTATATCGGCCTTTTGTAAATTATAAGCAAATCATCAATACCGTCACTATTGAAATCTACTTTCTTCATACTAACAATGTTACTGCCGTTACCGTTAAACTGGTCGGGCCCCATAGCTGGGTTTCCCTTTTTTCCCCAATTGATTATAATGGGGTTTAAAGCTTCATTGTTTTTTCCATATTCGGTTACCTTATTTAAACGTGGATACCCTGTTTTTTCCTTATCAGTGATATAATCTAATTGGTACTTACGGATAGTTGTTGTTCCTGTTGTTACCACAATCTCCTTCAGTATTTTATCGCGCTTCACCTGGCAACCTTTTAAATACCCTGTAGAAACATTGCTAAACCGGTTGTATGTAAATGTAACCTTATTCTCTTTTGGAAATGTTGTAGCACTGTTTTTAGTATATGCTATGCTTTTTAACCAAACATCGGCATTATCGGTGTCTTGTTCGTAGTTATACTGCACATAGTTTCCATAGGTATCTTCGTGACGGGCCAGATACCAGCTGATAATGGCTGCGTTCGACGAAGATTTCTGGTAAGCATTTGTGTCGCCATAATTACCGTAGTAATATTTATCTCCTTCCTTTGTGGTGACTACAAAGTAAGTAGGCCCTGTACTTCCTGAGTTTACATGGCAGGTTATTACAGAGAAATCTTCAATTTCTTTAGCATATTCGGCTCCTTGCAATCCATTGCCAACAGTATTTGTTTTTAATAAACGCATACCATCCAGTTTAAACTGATCGTTGTTATTTAACTGCACTGCTGTATTGGTCTTGTCGTTGTAATACTCTTTACCGGCACGGGTAATGGACGACAGGCAGGATAAGTTAAAACCTTGTCCAGCCATCCCTTCGCCTGAATAACTATTATACACTAAAGATAAGGAAGGTGTGAGCCCGGCATTACCAATAGGCAAAGCTATTGGAATAGCAAAATTTGCCGATCCGGTAGAACCTACTTTAAAATCATAAGATGTGTTATTTGTACTAAGGTCGGTATTGATACTATAGGTATCGATGTTTACCGGAGTAACATAGGTTAAGCCGGCTATTGTTTGACTAAAAGTTTGAGTTGGAATAAGATGTAATAATATACATGCTATAATTCCTTTAATAAATATATGTTTCATATTGATTCGTTTTTAAATTTGTTGTAATTTAAAGCGGTACGGTTCTGCGTGATGTACGGTTACCGCGTGAGTCGTAAGTAAAAGTTATGCCACCAGTTCCAGTATCATCTGCACCAATAGTTCCATCATTAATAAGATCATTTCCACCGCTAGAATCTTTTCTTTGAGTTTCAAAACTAATTGTTGGCGTACAGGTCCTTGTATAACTGGAACCTTGTGAACTGAAAACAAACAGATATCTTCCTTTATCCAATTCGGGATGATCCGAAGTTTGCGATGTTAATTCTCTCACTGAAAGTGGGCTCAGGTCATAAATTACACCATTAGGGTTTAATGAGATGTCCAGAGGTGTTTGAGAAGTTATTTTGGGAATATGAATAAACAAGAATCCCAAAAGAATAAGAATATATTTTTTCATTGTCTTGTATGTTTTAAATTTTTAATTTGTTAATATTAATGAGAGTGTCTTGCTTATGACACCCTCATCTGCATTGTAATTCTTACAGACTCATCGCATTCGCCCCCAGCGCCCCTGCCAGCGCGCTTACCGCAGCAATTATCACCTTAAGAATCACATCCCATGCCTTACTATTTATCTTCATTATGTTTTAAGTTTTAATCTATTAGTTACTAGTTTTAGTTTAATTCCACCTTTCGGAGAAGCATGCAGGAAGGGCTATTCACAGGTTCCTGCACCTGCAAATCACTCGAAATACTTCCCCTGAAAAGTTGATTAAATTACGAAGTTATCCGCATGGAAACCTCGCTGTGGCACGTTGCCACCCTCGCTGCGGCACGTTGCCGCTTAAGCCGTTGGATCAATCCATCCGCCGCCTGAATCATCGCCGCCGCCGGAGTTGCCACCCGAAGAAGTCACTGTTTCGCCCTTAATGTAGAAGCTCACATTGTTATCTGCTGCACGTGTAGTAGCGTTGCTCTCGTTCACCAAACGAAGCGTGTTATCTACCGAGAAGCGAACATTTACCTTTCGGATGTTTTTCACTGTGCAATCTTTCTCCTCCTCTGCGCCGATGCAGTTGAAGGTAGTGTGAAACGTGCCCAAGCCCTCAATCTTCACCTTGTCGCCTCTGACAAGAATCTTGCGAAGCGAACGGATAAACGACTTCATAGCGTGCACCATATCTTCGGCACTAAGTGCACCCACGGTTTCGGCTTCGGCAGCCACATCGTCGATGCTGTAAACGCGGGTTTGACCTGCCACCGGCTTTAAGTAAAATAACTCGGGCGAAGTTTGATCGCCAAGGATTTTGTTACGTCTGTAACGTTGTACTGGAATACTCATAATTTAAAGTTTTTAAGTTTGTTAGTTTTTGATTGTTTCGTTGTTAGTTTTGAGCTCTTATCTTTCAACACTACAAAGATACGGTACCCAAAATAGCGAATGGCGAGAAATGGCGAGAAACGGCGAGAAATGGAAAGAAACGCCGAAATAAATATCTAAAAGAAGTTAAAGTATCGTTTTGTTGTTCTATGTTAGACACGGATTACGCGGATTGCACGGATTAAAAAACACGGATTAAAAACACAGATTAATATACTTCGAAATAATCCGTGTACTTAATCCGTATTTAATCCGTGTTTTTAAATCCGTGTAATCCGCGTAATCCGTGTCTCAAAAAATCATCCCGGTTCGCCCAAGTAGCTCACTATCAACTGAACCTGGGTGGCAGTATAATACCGTGTACAAGGCCCTACCCCTGCTTCTTGCAACCGACTCCAAAGCTGCGGAGACTCCTGCAACCAGCTATTGAATTTCTTCATCGCTGTAGACTCGGCGTTATAGGGCAAATAAAGCTGTGCCAGCTCCTTCTTCGAGTAGCTTTTACAAACAAATGGCCGATTTACTGTTAATTCTTCCATGGTTTCCCCAATTATGTATTGTGTCTTTCAAAATCCAAAGCCGGCATTTCCACCTCCTTGGGTAGCCAGCTATTAAAGTCGAATGGTTGCGGTTTAAACTCAATGCTGCCCGCTCCCGCTCGTCCGGGCACCTCCTTGCATTCGGTAAAACGGCCGTTGATGCTGTTGTAAACAAACGATGCTATCCCCTTATCGCCCAAGTGTTTAAACTTTACTTTCTTTACATGTATGCGGGTAACCTCGTTCACACGGTCGCGCTCTACCACAATACCAAAATCGGCTTTGCTGTAGAACGAGGCCGACCCGCTGACGTCGTACATATCGGGCACAGCTGTTTGCCGGGTATTGGGGTCGAACGGCATTTTTCGTGGATGCGCCACCAAAATCACCAGGCAGTGGTTGCGACGGGCAAAGTTCACCAGATCGTTCAAAAAGCTATTCAGGTACTGGGTTTCCGTATCCCCGTGGGGGATGAGGTGCTCAATACAGTTTAGCGGATCGAGCACAAACGTGCGTATGCCCCGCCGGTGCACCAGCTCGCGCGCTTTGGCCAGGATGTTGGCTGCCGTAAAATCTTCCTTAGGCAAAATCAACGAGATGTTTTCTTGCAGATAATTGGTGATTGCCTGATACTGCACTTCAGAAAGCGAGTGCTTGTAGAACCGGTTCCCTATAATTTTTTCGGCCAGCTTTTGCAGATGATACACCAACGGCATATTCTCGGGACTGAAAAATGCTGCCCGCCAATGATGCCGCAGGTTAAGCCGAAGCACCAGCTCGTCGACAAACTCCGACTTTCCACAGCCTGGAATACCGGTTACAACACAAATACGTCCGGGTTCGAAGGTGCAAATCCGGTCCAGGTTTTCCCAACCCGTATCGGCACCGCTACCCAAGCCGTTCTCGAACAACGTGCGTAGCTCATCGCCCAAGTCCTCGGCCGTATAAACACCTTCTAACGGTGCTTGTGGTGCGTTTTCCAAGGCTGCTTTCAGCGCTTCGCTGCCGTGTGGGGCGGTTAACACTTCGTTGGCATCCTTGGCGGGAGCCAGATCAACAATGCGGCATCGTTCGGCACCGAGGCGTCGGAGAAGCTCGTTACGTAACTGCTGACCCTTACGGTCGGTATCGGTGCAGATGTAAATCACCTTCTTGTCGTCGAAGTGCGATTCGATAAACCTGTCCATCCACGACAGGTTGTTGTTGGCACCACCGGGCACCGATATCACATCCGTACGGCCGATTGCCATGAACGACAGTGCATCTATCTCGCCTTCGGTAATAATGCATTCCGGTTGGTTCAGAATGCCGTTCAGGTTATACGGAATCAGCTCGGCTCCGCTAATCAGTTTAAAATTCTTGTTCAGATCGCGATATTTTGTGTTTACCAGTCGGTTGCCCTCGTAGTAATTAAAGCAAATGCACCACTCTTTTTTCCTGGTTTGCGGCATAAATTCCTCGGCCGATGTTATGCCGGCTGTTGTAAGCACACTGGCGGGGATGGCTCTGTGCCGCAAAAACCACTCCACATGTTCGGTTTTAAGCACTACTGTTTGTGCAACGGGTGCAATATAGGGCTCGGGTTTGGGTCGCTCTTCCCACCGCACATTGAGTTTCCAATTGCAGTAGTGGCAGTACACTTGTCCGGTATCGAGGTTAACACTTAGTGATTTGTCGCGTTTGTTTTTGCGTTGGGCATGGCACTCGGGGCAAAAAGTCTTCATCCGGCCACTGGTACGGCCATCTGTGTGTATTTGGTATTTTTCGAAATTAATCATGTTAGTTTTTGAGTTTATAGTTTCTAGTTTTTAAGTTTGTTGGTTTTTTATCAATCATCCATTTTCATGATCCGGGGCATAAATGCTCCCGGCAAATGATCCGGCTGATAAATCAGCCTTTAGACTAAATCAATCACAAAGTCTAGTGGCTGATTTATCAGCCTGATAGTTTGCCGGGATGATTTATCACCCGGATAACTCTTCTGGATTTCCTGAGGCCCAATGCTATATAGACCGAACCCCAATGCTATATAGCCCAGCACCCTGTTGCTATATACCTCCGATGGTCAATGCTATATACCTCCGTGAGCCAATGCTATATACCTTCCCCCAAAATTCTCAATTCTCAATTTTCAATTCCCTACATCCACTGTTGCACTTCTTCTATCCAGATGGCGTTGTTATTGGGTCGGGGTGGTGCTTCGGCTGGGATTGGTTTGCCGTAGTATGTTCGGGTTCCGGTTGTGGGATCAATATCTTCGAACCGGTATTGGCTGTTTGTTTTTTCGTCCAGTTCAATTCTGTCCAGTTCGTCGGTAATGCGTTTGTTGGTGGCGGTTGCCTGCCTCACAAAGTTGGCAAAGTAGTATTTTACTTCGCCCACCGAGTGCAATCCATACTCTTTGCCGTGGGTTAACACATGGTCCATAAACATGCGTACAATGTCGTTTTCGTACTTTACGAACCGCATTCCCAATCCCGAGTGTTTAGCCTGAAGCTCCATCCAGGTACGATCGTTCAGTGCCTCTATCAGATATTCTTCCCAGCCGATGTGTTGCTTCTTGAAATCAACAAGGGCGATTTCGTTTCCATAAACAGCAGCAATATCAATATCAGCAGCAGCAACAGCAGCAGTTTCTTTTTTTTCTGTTTTTTCTGATGTTTTGTTTTGTTCTGTTTTGTTCTGTTCTGTTTTGTTCTGTTCTGTTGCCATGGTATTACCATTTTCTTTCTGCCAGCGTTTGTCTGCGTTTTTCTTTCCGGCTATGCTGCGTTTAGCTATTGCATCATTGTAATTACGCATAACCCGTGTAACATAATCAGAAGTAATAAGCAGACTGCCATTTTCCGTTTGGTCGATCGTAAAGAGATCGTAATCGTACAAAACAGCTTCCATTTTGGCTCGTTTTATGTTGTATTTGCGCATAATTATCTTCAGCGATTCGCTACCAAAGCAGTAATCTTTGTGATTGCGCAGTTCAACTAATAAAATCATATAAATGCCATAACCGGCCACACCCATGTTGTTAACCAATGCGCCCATGCGATCATCGTTTAAAATATCGGTCTCGATAGGAAGATAAGTTCTTGTTTTCATCATCATTCTAGTTTAATTAGTTTGTAAATTCGATTATTTTTATTGTTTTCGCGTTTTTTATAGAACTAATTTAGGATATATCAAAGAATAATCCCTATATTTGTTCCTGAGTTCAACAAATCTCTCGCTGCAAATATCGTAATTAAGTTTATTATGATGCAAGAGATTTCGCGTTTATTTTTCAACAACACTAAAATTAATTATGGAAAATCCCGAATCAATAAGCGAACGCATTGCTATTTTAGTAAAAGAGTTCGGAAACGGAAGAAATACAACGTTTGCCGCACTGGTAGGAAGCAGCGAAGGCAATATTCGCGGCTACATTAACAAGGGGGTATTGCCTAAGCAAGATGTGCTTGAGAAGATGGTAAAATCTCTGGGTATAAATGATGCCTGGTTGTTATCGGGCAAAGGCCCTATGATGGGCGACGATAAATCTGTAAATAAATATGGCGAAGATACGGTTTCGATCCCCATTGTAGATATAGGCGCTGCTGCAGGAGCTGTGGGATACGAAAACTCTAACCACCTAGAGATAGAAGACACGATAGAGATGCCCTATAGCATGATACGCCGGGGGGCTACCTACCTTTGCATCCGCGTGCGGGGCGAAAGTATGGCGCCAACAATGTTAGACTCGGGCTATCTGGTTGTACGTTTATTAGATCGTGGCGAGTGGCAGGACATTGTCGACAACCATGTGTATGTAATTAGTACAGTCGAAGGTTCGGCCTACGTAAAACGTCTTAAAAACCGTTTGCGCGAGCGGGGATTTATTGTCTGCATGTCCGACAATGCCGATAAGGGTACTTATCCTAACTTCAACATTTATCAAGATGAGTTACATACTATATTGCGAGCCGAGTGGTATTTCACTGCTAAAATGCCGAATATACAAGAAACGTATTACAAAAAACTGGATAACCTGGAAAAGAAATTTGATGATTTACAAGAACAGCTAGAAGAGGTAAAAGGAAAGATAGGAATAAGGAAATAATTTATAACTTTGTGGGCATTATAGTTTTTCGTGAATCATGATAAAGAAATTCGATTTTCTCGTTATAGGCTCGGGCATAGCCGGTATGAGTTTTGCCTTGAAAGTGGCTGGTAAAGGCCGTGTAGCACTTATCTGCAAAACAGAGCTCGAAGAAGCCAACACATATTTTGCACAAGGGGGCATAGCCTCGGTAACCAACACGCTGGTCGATAACTTCGAGAAGCATATCGAAGACACCATGATTGCCGGCGATTGGTTAAGCGACAGGGCTGCTGTTGAAAAGGTGGTTCGCGAAGCACCCGAGCAAATTGAAGAGCTTATTAGCTGGGGGGTTGACTTCGACAAAAACGAGAAAGGCGAGTTCGACCTGCACAAAGAAGGGGGCCACTCCGAGTTCCGCATCCTGCACCATAAGGATAGTACCGGGGCCGAGATACAAGATAGCCTTATTAAAGCCGTAAAAAAGCATCCTAATATAGAGATATTTGAAAACCATTTTGCTGTTGAAATACTTACCCAACACCACCTGGGCAAAACAATAACCCGCCAAACGCCCGATATACAGTGCTATGGCGCGTATATACTCGATTCGAACACGGGTAAGGTAGATACGTTTCTGGCCAAAATAACCCTGATGGCTACGGGCGGTATTGGGGCTGTGTACCAAACCACCACCAACCCACTGGTGGCCACAGGCGATGGTATTGCCATGGTTTACCGCGCCAAAGGAACGGTAAAGGATATGGAGTTTGTGCAATTTCATCCTACGGCATTTTACCATCCGGGCGATAGGCCGTCGTTCCTTATAACCGAAGCCATGCGCGGATATGGGGCTGTGTTGCGTACCATGGATGGCAAGGAGTTTATGCAGAAGTACGATGAACGCTTGTCGTTGGCACCGCGCGATATTGTTGCACGGGCCATAGACAATGAGATGAAAAACCGTGGCGACGACCATGTGTATCTTGATGTTACACACAAAGATGCCGAAGAAACCAAAGCGCACTTCCCCAACATTTACGAAAAATGCCTGAGTCTGGGCGTTGATATCACCAAAGATTATATTCCTGTTGCACCTGCCGCCCATTACCTTTGTGGTGGTATATTGGTTGATGATGATGCACAATCGTCCATCGAGCGGCTGTACGCCGTTGGCGAGTGTGCCTGTACGGGATTGCATGGGGGTAATCGGTTGGCATCGAACTCGCTTATCGAGGCCGTGGTTTATGCCGATGCTGCCGCCAAACACAGTTTGAACGTAATAAACAGCTACAATTATAACGAGGCAATACCCAAGTGGAACGATGAAGGAACCACCTCGCCCGAAGAGATGATACTCATTACCCAAAGCATGAAAGAGGTTAACCAGATAATGAGTGCTTATGTGGGCATTGTGCGCTCCGATCTTCGTTTAAAAAGGGCTTGGGACCGTTTAGATATTATTTACGAAGAAACAGAAAGCCTCTTTAAACGCAGCTTCGTTTCGCGCGATATCTGCGAACTCCGAAACGTAATCAATACCGGATACCTCATTATGCGCCAGGCTATTGAACGAAAAGAAAGCCGGGGGCTGCATTATACGATAGATTACCCACATGAATGAGTTGAGAGTTGAGAGTTGAGAATTGAGAGTTGCCATGCGGCATCGTAACTCTCAACTCTCAACTCTCAACTCTCAACTCTCAACTCTCAACTAAATATGGCCACAAACTACTATAAAAACAAAAGAAAAAAGAAACGGTTTTATAAGCGTAAATCGTTTTATCTCATCCTGGGGGGTGTGTTAGGGATAGGTTTATCTGCACTGTTATACCAAACATCGGTTTACTATTCAACAGACGAGTCGTGTGCTTCGTGCCACATACATCCGCATGTCGAAGATAGTTGGAAACTATCCAAGCACATGAACAACGGCAGCGGTACCCGTACCCACTGTGTCGACTGTCATCTTCCACCTAAAAACCAAACATGGGCGCACTATACCGCCAAGCTGAAACTGGGTGTAAAAGATGTATGGGGATACCTCACCAAAGATAGTGCCGAGATTGATTGGGAAGCCAAATCGCAACTGGAACATGCCGTAAAATACATCCCTAACGAATCGTGCAAAGAGTGTCACCACAATTTGCTGCCCGAAGGTATTACAGACGATGGCATCATTGCCCACCTCTATTACGAAGAGAACGAAAAAAAACTCGACCTGCAATGCATCAGTTGCCACCTCGATGCCGGACACTACAACCCCAATTACCAACATAGCCACATGGCAGGCCTGCCCGGCGAATCTACTGCTCAGATTGATACCAGTTTGTTCTTTAAAACTGCTACACCCATAACCGCTTTCGAAACATTTACCGAACAGATACCCGGGACACCGGTTTCGTTTAAGATGGTAGCTATTCCCGGCGGTTCGTTCAAGATGGGTAGCAACGAGAAAGAGAAATTCCACAAGGAAGATGAATCGCCCGTACGCAATGTTACACTAGACCGTTTCTTTATGGCCGAAACCGAAGTTACCTGGGATATGTACTGGGCATTTTATCGCGAAACCATGAGCGAAGGCCGTACCCCGCCCGAAGTTGTATTCCTAAACAATAACAACCCCGATGTAGATGTGGTAACAGGTCCTACACCTCCGTTTGGATTTCCCGATCAGGGATGGGGTGGCGGCAACCGTCCGGCTATAACCATGACGCACTACGCTGCCGAAACATTCTGCCAATGGATATCGAAGAAAACCGGAAAGAAATACCGCTTACCAACCGAGGCCGAATGGGAATATGCCGCACGCGGCGGAACAGAGACGCCTTACTTCTTCGAGGGTAACCCCAAGAAATTCTCCGACGAGGGTTTCTGGCGTAAATTCTTCAATGCCGATACAGAGGTGATTTCGGATTATGTGATCTACAAAAAGAACAGCAAAAACCGCACACAGCAACCTACCGAAGTACAAGCCAATCCGTTTGGACTGAAAAACATGCTTGGAAACGTAATGGAATACTGTGCCGATAAATATAGTGCCGATGCCTACACTAAAGGAGGCGAAAACGTAACCAATCCGCTTGTTACCGAAGGTACCGAGTGGGTAGTACGTGGTGGTAACTACACATCGGATGCTGCCGACCTGCGTTGTGCCGCCCGCAGCCATACCGAACACGATGCCTGGCTAAAAACCGACCCGCAACAACCAAAGAGTATCTGGTGGTACTCGGATATAAGGGGCATTGGGTTTAGGGTGGTTTGCGAAGAGTAATACTTTTTTTGAAACGCGGATTAACGCAGATTTCCGCAGATTATGAATTTAATAAAAATCCGCGTTAATCTGCGTTAATCTGCGTTTCAAAATAAACCAATATGCCAATGTGCTAATTTAGAACACAGAGGCACAGAGACACAGAGTTTTTAATTTGATATTATGATGGATACTTTAATAAGTAAAATCGAAAATTATGCCGCATGGATTGGTGTATATACAACACTATGCGGCATCGAAATAAAAAATCCGCGTTAATCTGCGTTAATCTGCGTTTCAAAACAACCACAAATAAAATATTAACCATTAAACAGGAAATTTAAAATCATGAAAAAAGAAAAAATGAGCAGACGGTCTTTCTTAAAAAGCTCTGCACTAATCGGTACAGCCGGAGTTCTAGGAACCGGTGGAAGCACAGTATTAACCTCATGCGGTGGAAGCGAAAAACCGGGTGCTGCCAATGCGCCATTAAAAGAACCCGGAACATATTACATTCCTAACCTTGTTGATAAAGCAGGTGCAGGTAAAGAGCTAAAAGCCGGAGTAATTGGTTGCGGCGGACGTGGTTCGGGTGCAGCCTTCAACTTCCTCGATGCTGCCGATGGTGTAACAATTGTTGCCCTGGCAGATACCTTCAAAGAGCAGGTAGACAACCTGGCCGGCAGACTAAAGAACGAACGGGGCATAGATATTGCCGAAAACAAACGTTTTGTTGGACTCGACGCATACAAAGAACTTATTGATAGCGGAGTAGATGTGGTTATTGTAGCCACCCCTCCTGTTTTCCGCCCCATACATTTTAAATACGCTACCGAAAAAGGAAAACACTCTTTCCTTGAAAAACCCATCTGTGTAGACCCTGCCGGTTACCGTATCATTGTTCAGGCTGCACGCATGGCCCAAACCAAAAATCTATCGGTGGTAACAGGAACCCAACGTCATCATCAACGTAATTATGTAGAATCGTACAAGAGAATTATGGATGGTGCCATTGGCGAAATTACCGGAGGTGCAGTTTACTGGAACCAAAGCATGTTGTGGTATCGCGAACGTCAGAAGAACTGGACAGATGCCGAGTTTATGATTAAAGACTGGGTAAACTGGAAATGGCTATCGGGCGATCATATTGTAGAGCAACACTGCCATAACATTGATGTGTTTACATGGTTCAGCGGTTTAAAACCAGTTAGTGCAGTAGGATTCGGTTCTCGTCAGCGCCGCATTACTGGCGACCAATACGATAACTTCAGCATAGATTTCGTTATGGAAAACGGTATACACCTGCATAGTATGTGCCGTCAGATAGACGGATGCGCCAACAATGTGAGCGAGTTTATTCAGGGTACAAAAGGTTCATGGTCTACCGCTAACAACGAAACCGTAATTAAAGACCTTGCCGGTAACGTTATCTGGAAGTACGAAAAAGATGAATCGTTTGCACAACACGACCCTTATGTATTGGAGCATGTAAACTGGATAAACCACATCCGCACAAACAAACCACTCGAACAGGCTTCGGAAACTGCCGTTTCTAACATGGCTGCCATTATGGGACGCGAGTCGGCTTACACTGGCGCACAAACCACCTGGGATCAGATGATTGCCTCACCACAGGATTATACTCCTGCCGATCTTAATCTGGGTAAGATGGATATGAGTTCGTTTGTGGTGGCTGTGCCGGGGAAAGGAAAATAATATGAGTATTGAGTTGTGAGTTATGAGTTGTGAGTACCATGCGGTGCCATCACATAACACACAACTCAAAACTCATAACTCACAACTCACAACTCACAACTCATAACTCACAACTCATAACTCACAACTCAATACTCATAATAGTTGAGAAGTGATAAATAGTCCCCATTTTAAAGTGGTCGAATTCGACCACTTTAAATCACAAGCTGACTACCTAGTTTTGTCATGAAATAGCACAACTCAAAACTCACAACTCACAACTCAATACTCATAATTATGTCATTAGATAGAAGAAAATTCCTCAAAACCTCCCTATCAGGAGCAGCTTTATTAACTTTGGGAAGCGCAACAACCATTTCCTGTTCATCGGCTACTAAGAACAAAGACGAGAAAGCCTGTTGCAACAGCACAGCCCAACTTAAGTTATCCTTTCAAGAAGGCATAGCCCCGGGCAACAGTTTGAACGAGAAGTTCGACTATATGGAAAACCTTGGCATTGTAGGCTTCGAGCCTGGTGGCCGGGGACTTGCCGGCCGTGTAAACGAAATACAGCAAGCCCTGAACGGACGCAACATTAAAGTAAGTGCCATCTGTGCCGGCTTCGAAGGGTTTATCCTTTCTGCCGATGCGGCCATACGCAAACAATGTATGGACACAATGAAAGAAATTATTGCCGCAGCCGGCCAACTAGGTTCAACAGGTGTAATTATTGTGCCGGCTTTCAACAGTCAGGTTCCGGTACTGCCCCACACACCCGAAACCCGCGATTTTCTGTGCGAGCAGTTTAACGAAATGGGTACTTATGCAGCGCAGCATAAAACCACAGTTATCTTTGAGCCGCTTAACCGCAAAGAAGCATTCTATATGCGTCAGGTAGCCGATGCAGCCTCCATCTGCCGAGACATTAACAATCCCGGCGTTCGTTGTATGGGTGACTTCTGGCACATGACTTGGGAAGAAACATCGGATATGGGTGCCTTCCTCTCTGCCGGCGATTATCTGCAACATGTACACATTGCCAGTCGTAAGCGTCGCAGCATGCCGGGCGAAGACGGTGATGCCGATAATTACATCGACGGCTTCAAGGCACTAAAAATGCTAAACTACGACAAGTACGTTAGCTACGAATGCGGATGCCAGGGCGATCGTAACATCGTTGTTCCCGAATCGGTAAAACTACTTCGCGAACAATGGGAAAAAGCTTAAAACAAACACTTTCGTCCTACAAAACCAGTATATACCTATTACTGATATATGCCTTTTTGCTGGCGTTTGCCACTGTTATCGAAAAGTACGGTGGCACGCCGGTGGCTAAGGCGTTTGTTTATTACTCTCCTATTCTTTACATATTATATGGGCTGATTATAGTAAACTTCTTTGCTGTATCCATAAAACACAACCTGTTGCAATTAAAAAGATGGGGCTTTTTGCTGGTTCACCTTTCCTTTGTTATCATCGTTACCGGAGCACTGGTAACCCATGTATTTGGTGAAGAAGGCACTATTCATTTACGCGAAGGCGAAACCACCGATTATATGATTGTGCAAAACGGCATTGAAGGCGAACTTCATCTGTTGCCATTCAAAATTACATTGGTTAAATTCAACCTCGAACGTTATCCGGGCTCGTCCAGTCCGTCGTCTTATCAAAGTAAATTGATTATTCATGCCGATGGCCGGGAAACAGAACAAAACATCTCGATGAACCATGTACTCGATATAAAAGGATACCGGCTCTTTCAGGCATCTTACGATAAAGATCTGCAAGGCAGCATTCTGTCGGCGAATAAAGATGTGGCCGGACGCAACATAACCTATACCGGTTACTTGCTGTTATTCATTGGCTTTATATGCTGTTTCACAGGAAGCAACACCCGTTTCAGACGATTGGCCCGCCAACTAAAGCACTTAACAATAGTTGCTTTTCTGTTTGCCCCCTTAACCCTCAATGCGCAAGTATATGCTGCCGAAATATTTTTGCAAAGCAATGATATAAACAAAGAACATGCCCGCTTATTTGGTTTGCTTCCCATACAATCGGGAAAAGGCAGAGTAGAACCGGTAAACACTTTTTCGTCCGAAATACTGCGTAAGCTTCATAAATCGTCCACAATAGGTGTATACACGTCCGACCAATTTTTGCTCAGCGTATTTGCCGAATCACATAAATGGATGTATATTCCATTCATAGCCTACTCGAACAAAGACATTGCATTTAATTACGATCTGAACGAAGAGTATTGTTCCTTTGCCGAAATGTTCGACTCGAATGGAAACTACAAACTGGAAGGCGATTTGGCCGAAGTTTTTGCCAAGCCACCCAACAAACGAACAAAATACGATAAGGATTTAATTAAGCTTGATGAGCAAATCAATATCTTTTATCAGCTTATCAATTCGTTTTTGGTAGATGGCCTTTCGTTCAAGAACAACGATGCCGAGGAGTTAATATTGCATTATCGGTCGTCGGTTATCGATGCCGTTAAAAGTGGTAACTGGCAAACAGCCAATGATGCGTTGTTACAAATCAGCAATTGGCAGAACGAGCATGATACAGCAGGCAATATCCATCCGCACAAGTTAAAAGCCGAAGTTCTTTACAACAAAGTAGATATCTTCAAGAAATGCCAGCGGTTGTATCTGGCACTTGGTGCCTCTTTGTTAATTGTTTGTTTGCTGATATTATTCCGTAACACAAAGCGCATTAACTGGGTAGCCAAGGTACTTGCCATACACCTATGGGTGGTGTTGTTTATTCAACTGGCAGGTATTATTATGCGTTGGTACATTGCAGGATACGCACCGTGGAGCAATTCGTACGAAACCATGATACTGCTTTCTTTCTTTGTTGTTTTAGGCGGATTACTGTTTAGTCGTAAGCATAAACTACCATTGGCACTGTCGGCCCTATTTGCCGGGGTTATTCTGTTTGTGTCGGGCCTTAACTGGATGAACCCCCAAATAACCCCATTGGTGCCTGTGTTAAAGTCGCCCTGGTTAATGATTCACGTTGCTGTTATAATGGCTGCCTACGGTTTCTTCGGGATTAGCTTTTTATTCGGAATAACCAATTTAATTCTGCTACGTATTAAAACCAAAACCAAATTGCTTGCACTTCGCATAAAAGAGCTTACTATAATGAACGAAATGTCTCTCCTCATCGGTTTGGCTTTTATGGCAATTGGTATCTTTGTTGGAGCCATCTGGGCCAACGAGTCGTGGGGTCGTTACTGGGGGTGGGATCCTAAAGAAACATGGGCACTTATTACACTTATTGTGTATGTTGTTGCTACTCACTTACGCCTGGTAAAGAAATGGGATAATCCTTTCCTCTTTAATCTTGTTTCGGTACTTGCCTTTATTTGTGTGTTAATGACGTATTTTGGGGTGAATTATTTGCTTAGTGGGATGCATTCGTATGGTTAAGTAGGCAATCCTTTCTCTTTCAATTCTTGCTTTAATAACTCATATATTTCTTGCCATGATTTCTTATAAAGGTTAGTCGCTTCATCTGTTAGTTGAATAAAAGTATCAGAATTATAAACTATATTTATAGCAACTTCTTCATCTATATTTTCTGCGATTAATTGAATAACAATATGTTCAACAACTGTTTCTATTGCACTAATAGGCTTTCTACTTGGTTTACTTATCAATTGTAGAGATTTGATTGTGCAAAAGCATATTTGATGTGTAGGTTCATGGTACTTTAATTCATTCAAAAAATCAGTTTTAGAAACAATTCCATCAAGATAATCGTATATTCTTCGAGATATTTTATCGTCTGCTATAGGTCCTTCAATATAGTCATACTCATGTGCGGGTTCATCTGTTTTATTAGTACGATTTAAAACTATAAAATCAAGCCATTCATCGGAATAGTCCGAAAAATGTAATGTATTGAAGTCTTTTTCAAGATACAAGTACTTACCAAATTCAAATTCTGTAACAATACCCGAAGTGCGATGACGATTTCCTATTCGTTCTGCCCATTCTTCGGCATGTTTTTTGTTTTTAGTAACATAGAATCCTTGCCCAAAATCTTTATTTTTTTCGCATTTGGATAAATCAATTTCTGTTATTTCTGTGTAACTTCCGTGATATACTTTCATCGTTGTCCACCATTTTCAAGACAAATAGAATATAAATCTCTCAAAGTGAAATATTTATCATCAGTATGTAATGCCCACCAATGTTTAAACAAAAAATCTAAACCTCCATATTTTTTCAGGTATTGATAAGCGTCGGTCTTCTTCATTTTGAAAGCCTCTGCAAATTCTATGATAATGAAAGTTATAAAACTAATCTTATCATTTGTCTTTTTTTCTATATTCATATTGGAGTATATTTAAATTTCAGTTCGATAAAGCCTGGTCTTTAAACAACGTTTCTACACAAAAATACAATATTTTCTTAGAATTACAACAATTATATCTGGAGCCAATCCTAATCTATCAACTTATAATTCTTCTTTGCATCATCCCGGGTGGTATAATTAAAATGCCACCACTCGCTGCTGATTGTTCTAAACCCGGCAGCTCTCATTACTTTCCGCAGTAAAATTCTATTCTCTCTTTCCTTCTGGGTTATTTTACCACTTTTAATCAGGTTGTCTTCGTTATTTATGTGGGCTTCAATTCCCAGATGATCTACTTCCGTACCCATGGGTAAAGGTGTGCCGTTGGCATCAAGGATACTAACATCTACAGCAAGGCCATAGTTGTGCAGTCCGCCTCCACGGGCAGGATTAGACACATAAATATACTTGGAAGTACCTTTCACAAAATCCCACATGCGTTGTTGCGCAGATATTGGACGGGTAGCATCATAAATAATAAGCGTATAACCGGGGTGTAGCTCTTTCAAACTTTTTTGAGCTTTCAATAATGCAGTGGCAGCAGCCGGATGCAAGTAAGCCTCTGTTAGATCATCATAAAGAACCTCGCCGATGAAATTATCGGGAGTGGCATACAAAAGATAAACCTCGAATGTATTATCCAGTTCTTTGAGATTAACCAATCCTAAAGATTCAAACTGGAGAGCAGTTTTGCTTTTATGTTGTGCCTTGGCATGCTGAAGAGGTAGCAACCAAAGCAATAGCAATGATATGAAATAAGAAAGCTTTAACATACAAATCGGTTTAATCATTGAACTTTTTACAAACCTCTTCAACCCGGATGGCATCTTTTTGAAGCTGTGCCCTCAACTCTTCTTTACCGGAGAATTTCATTTCCGGACGTATAAACTCAACAAAAGAGAGCTTGACAGGGAAATCGTAAATGTCCGAATGGAAGTGAAGAATATGAACCTCTATAGTACGGTCGGTTCCATTGTCGATAGTGGGTCGGCGACCTATATTCAACATCCCTGTATATTCTTTCCCGGCAACAGATACCCGAACAGCATACACACCATCGGCAGGGATGAGTTTGTAAGAGTCTATCTTTAAATTGGCAGTAGGAAACCCAAGTGTACGGCCCACCTGATGCCCACCTGTTACTATCCCTTCAAGAAAATAATTATATCCCAGGTAACTGTTGGCTTGGCTAACCTCTCCTTGTTGCAGAAGCCTGCGAATAACAGAAGAGCTTATTGTTGTATCATCAATTACATAGGCACGAGCACGAATAACATCAATCCCCAGCTCTTTTCCGAAGCGGCAATAATCATCAAAACCTTCCGAACGGTTGTGTCCAAACCGGTGATCATGGCCAATAACCAATCCGCAAACATTGTATTGTTTCAGAATGGTTTCCATGAATGCTTTTGCCGAAAGACGAGACATTTCCGGAGTAAAGTCTAAAACAATACAGTAGTCGAGTCCGGTTTGCGATAACAGGTTTAGCTTCTCTTTGTGCGAGGTCAATAACTCGGGTTTGTATGATTGATCCATTACCAGCCGCGGATGAACAGGGAATGTTATCAATGCCGAGGCTACCCCCTTTTTGGCAGCTTCCTGTTTAACCTGCTCAATCAAATAACGGTGTCCTCTGTGAACCCCATCGAAGAAGCCGATTGATGCTACACATGGTTTTATATTCATGTTATGAGTAATGAGTTGTGAGTTATGAGTAACTAATAACTCAATGAAATAAATGACTCCAGTCTTCTCCCGGTTTGGGGGTATATGTTGCAATACCCAGTATCTCTGCTGTTTCGCAATTAGCAGGAGAATCATCAATAAAGAATGTTTCGCCGGGTATAATATCAGTTTCGTTTAATACCGTCTGAAATATTGCAGCACTTGGTTTTGTTTTTTGCATCTCGAAGGATAAGAATATTTTTTCGAAGAAGTTATTTTCGTTATATCCTTTATATGCAAATCCATGTTCCTTACACCATTCCCAATGAATTTCGTTGGTATTACTTAACAAGTACAATTTATACTGCGAACGTAATTCAAGCAATAAATCTAGTTTGTACGATGGAAATCCAACCAGAAAACTATTCCAGGCATCATCTATCTGCGCATCGGTAAGAGGTTGATTCAGTTCTTCACGAATCTTTTCTCTAAACTCTTTTGCGGTGATGATACCTTTTTCCAGTTGCATGAATATTCCTTCCTGTTCAAAAGGATCAATCAATTCATCTATATTATGAAAACCGAGTGCTTTGAAATTATTCATGCATCTGTCACGGTTTAAATCAACCAGTACGCCACCCAGATCGAAGATTATGTTTTTTTTATTCATTGGTTGCCCCTACGGTTATTTAATAATTACTCTTTGCACAAACCTAACAATCTCGCCCAGCCACAGTACAAGCGAAGATACTGCGGTAATGATTATCCAGGTACCCAGGCTTAATGGTTCGGTTCTGAATACTTCGCCACCAAACTGTACAATAAGGAATTGTCCTAACAGAATAATCACTATAACCACCAGCATGCCATACGACTTGGTAATCCCTTTGAATGCCGAATTACGTGTTCCGAATATCCTTGCATTGAAGAGGTTCCAGAACTGAAGCATTACAAAGAAAGTAAAGAAGATTGTTAAATGTTGTATGGTCATTCCGCCTGCTGTATTGTTGAAGTAGAATAGCAATCCTAACAAGGTAACAACAAAAACAATACCTACACCAATAATATTCCATGCCATTGGTTTGCTGATTATAAAATCGGTGCTGCGACGTGGTTTATCCAGCATTACATCCTCACTGGGAGGGATAGAAGCTAGTGCAAGAGCAGCAAAAGTATCCATAATAAGATTTACCCAGAGCATTTGTGTTACTGTTAGCGGAAGTTCGGTTCCGATAAATGCCCCCAACAGTACAATAAGCAATGCAACAAAGTTGATGGTTAGCTGGAATACAATAAACCGTTGAATGTTTTTGTACAGTGAGCGTCCCCACATTACCGCAGTGCTGATGCTATTGAACGAATCATCGAGCAAAGTAATATCACTGGCCTCTTTGGCAACCGATGTTCCTGTTCCCATAGAAAGACCTACATTGGCATGATTAAGAGCTGGAGCATCGTTTGTTCCGTCGCCGGTTACAGCTACAACAGCACCCTTTTTTTGTAGCAATTGCACCAACCTTTGTTTATCTGTTGGACGGGCACGCGACATAATTTTAAGATCCATTACACGGTTTAGTGCTTCTTCATCTGTAAGATTACCAAATTCGGCTCCGGTTATACGGTTCTGTTCGGTATCTTCGGGTTTCCATAAACCTATCTGACGGGCTATCTCGGTAGCTGTTCCCGGTGTATCGCCAGTTACTATTTTTACATCAATACCAGCTGTTTGGCATTCTGTAATAGCTTCGGGAACATCCGGACGGATGGGGTCGGAGATAGCAACCACACCCAAAAAAGTAAGATTGTTCATTTCTACCTGTTCCGGACAATCGCAGTTGGCCGAATCGTCTAGTATCTTATAAGCAAATCCCAGAGTACGCATTGCCATATTCTGATACGCTAACAACTGATTTTCAATTGTTGAACGATAGGAAGAGGCACTTACTGTTTCATTTTCCAGAGCAACATCATTACATTTTTCCAATACAATCTCGGGAGCACCTTTTACCAACAAAAGCCTTTTACCAATAAGCGAAGATTCGATGATGGTAGCCATGTATTTCCGTTCGGTAGAGAATGTTAGCTGATCAACAATTGTAGCATTCTCACGGTATTCCAGGTAGTTATAATTCCTGCCGTTAAGCCAAAGTAAAAGGGCAACTTCGGTAGGGTTTCCTACTCCCTTTAGTTTGCCGCCTGCTTGAGGCTCTTCTAAAAAGGCAGTAGAGTTAACACTTATGTTTTCAAGGATAATCTTACTTACTTCGTTATCGCCCAACTCCTGATTGGTACCCAAAGCATAGAAGTTTGATTGATGTACCGTCATTTGGTTTTGGGTGAGCGTTCCTGTTTTATCGGTACAGATAACCGTAATGGCTCCCATTGTTTCGCTGGCGTGCATTTTACGTACCAGGTTGTTGGTAGCAAGCATACGGCGCATATTTAGTGCAAGGCTCAGGGTTACACTCATTGGTAAACCTTCGGGTACTGCTACAACAATAAGCGTTACGGCCATCATGAAATATTTCAGAACAATCTGAATAATGGCTAGATAATTACTCCATCCTGCCGAACCGTTTATTGTGAAATACTGGTATAAATCTTTCGAAACAAAAATAATAAAAGTCAGGGCAGCCACAGTAAACCCAATCTTACCAATAAGGTTGGCTAGTTTGGTTAATTGTATATTAAGTGGGGTTGGTTCGGTAGATTGCTCTGTGCTTTGCCGGGCTACTTTGCCTATTTCTGTAGCATCACCTACATGTAGCACCTTCATTCTTCCATGTCCGTCTACAACAGTTGTTCCTCTTAGTACCGTATTCGATTCGTAAGTGGCTTCTTCATCAAAGTGTGCCGGATTGGTAGTTTTGCTCACAACCGGTTCGCCTGTTAGGTTCGACTCGTTTACCTCCATCGATATGGCTTCAATCAGTTCACCGTCGGCAGGAATTTCTTCGCCGGTTTCCAGAATAATAATATCGCCAACAACAACCTCTTTGCGTGGTATTTCTTGAATTCGGCCTGCCCGTATTACTTTTACAAGTGTTTCTTCGTTTACAGCATTCAGCAAATCGAACTTTTTATTAGCATCGTATTCAAAATAAAAGCCAATACCTGTAGCTAGCAAAATGGCAATAATAATGCCTATTGTTTCGGCATATTCGTTTTCTATAATAGAAATGATTAGTGAAAAAACTACAGCAACCAATAAAATGCGGATAATAGGATCTTCGAACTTTTCGAGATATAGTTTCCATAATGAGGGGCGCTTGGGTGGTGTTAAAAGGTTGGCACCATGTTTTTCCCTACTTTCCTGAACTTCTTTCTCACTAAGACCTTTATGAAAATACGTTTCGTTTAATGTCGTCATGACAGTATATAAATTAAATTACGGGGTAAAATTACAACATATATCTGGTATTGATTGTTCGGTTTAACCTTTTATTAGAATCAAAGAGGTGTATTATAGACAGAGTCTATCGTAGTAAAGATTAAATCCATATACAAAAAGAGGTTGTTATCGGCGAACTTTTTGTATTTTTCGCTTGTTATTTAAACATTAACTTAAAAAAGAGAATTATGAAGTATGTATGTAGCGTTTGCGGATACGTTTATGACCCCGCAGTAGGAGATCCAGATAGTGGTATTGAACCCGGAACACCTTTCGAATCTATTCCAGACGATTGGGTATGTCCGCTTTGTGGTGTAGGTAAGGATGATTTTGAGAAAGTGGAGTAATTTACGATTAGACGATTTACGATTGAAGTTGCACTGAATTTCAATCGTAAATCGTCTAATCGTAAATATCCCTACTTTTTCTCTTTCACATCCGCAACAGCCTCAACCACATTTACGATATAATCTCCCATTTTTTCGCATTCGGATATAATATCCATATAATATACGCCGGTTTGATAATCGTATTCTTTATTGTTAACATCAACAATATTTTGGTCTTTTAGTTGGGTGCGGAAATGATTAATTTCGTTTTCCTGATTATATATTTTATTCAGTTCGTTGTTATTGAGATGCTCTGGTTTTTCGAGTATAGTAATCATTAAGGAGATCGAATTATTGAGCATATCAAGTATCGTATCAATGTTTTTATATAGCGTTTCGGTAAACTCAACGTTTGCATGACGCTTACGATCCATGCTACGGGATATATTGTGGCAGCTGTCGGCGATACTTTCAATCTCGGTAACCTCGCGCAACATGGCACGTATCTGGAATTTACCTTCCGAACTTAACCGTCCCTCGGCAACCTGATTCAGGTAGTTGGCTATCTCAATCTCCATATTATCACTAATGCTCTCATACTTTAGTATGCGGCTATGAATTTTGTTGAACTCATCGCCCTTACTGGTATGCAACAGTGATTGTACCATGCCAAACATTCTGTGAGTGCGTTGTGCATACAAATGAATTTCTTTACTTCCCTGTAATATAGAAAGTTCGGCAGTAGATAGCATACCTCCCGATATGTATTGCAAACGGTATTCTTCTTCATCTTCTCTTTGCGGAATAATCCATCGAACAGTTCTTTCAATGAGTTTTACTGCCCAAATCAGCAAGCACACATTACACATATTGAATACTGTATGGAAAGCAGATAGTTTGTACGATACTGCAACATCTTCCGATCCCGGATGTATGTAGTTATCTACAAACCATGAAACCCCACTAGTAAATGGTTGGAAGATAAGAAGTACCCAAATAACCCCAAATATGTTGAATACCAGATGCGCCAATGCAGCCCGTTTGGCTTGGGCATTTCCGGTTATTGCAGCCAGATTAGCAGTAATGGTAGTACCTATATTTTCGCCTAAGACCAGTGCGGCCCCCAACTCATAACTAATCCATCCGTTGGCACACATAATCAGTGTTATAGCCATGGTTGCAGCCGAAGCCTGCACAATCATGGTAAGAATGGTACCAATTAGCAGGAACAGCAGGATAGACCCAAAGCCCATATCTGTATAGTTCTGAACAAAAGCAAGCATGTCCGGGTTTTGTTGCAAATCCGGTGCATTCTCTTTCAGCAAACCAAGGCCCATAAAAAGGAAAGAGAATCCAAATATGAATTCTCCTATAGATTTACGTGTACTTTTCCCCGAAAAAATAAGTGGAAGTGCTATACCAAGTAACGGAAGTGCCAGAGCCGACATATCCACTTTGAATCCGAAAATTGAAATAATCCATGCCGTGACCGTAGTACCGATATTGGCACCCATAATAACACTGATGGATTCGGTTAGTGTGAGAAGACCCGCGTTTACAAAACTAACAACCATTACAGTTGTGGCAGAGGAAGATTGAATGAGTGCAGTTATAAGAACGCCTGTTAAAACGCCTGTTACGCGGTTGGTGGTCATGGCTGTCAGAATGCCTCTTAGCCTGTCGCCGGCTACTTTCTGAAGCCCTTCACTCATGATCTTCATTCCGTATAGAAACAGTCCGAGAGAGCCAATGAGCTTTAAAAAATCATAAAAAGAATATTGCATTTGTTATTAATTTGGTCGAACTTTGCTTGCGTTTACATTTAATAATATATTTAACCCATAATGGAGTTACCCCTAACATTTTTTCATTTAAAAAAATAGAATTATGGAACAAACGGTGCAAATATATTGCAAAAATAACAATAAACGAAAAAAATTTCCTCCCGGAAGTACTCTTTTTGAAATTTATCAAGGATTCGAACTGGATTTACCCTATCAAATTGTTAGCGCCAGAGTAAATAACCGTTCAGAAGGATTGAATTTTAAAGTATATAACAACAAAGATATAGAGTTTCTGGATGTCAGAGATTTATCGGGTATGCGAACCTATGTTCGTTCACTTTGCTTTGTATTGTTTAAAGCAGTGAGAGATCTGTTTCCCGAAGCCAAACTTTTTGTTGAGCATCCGGTGTCGAAAGGATATTTCTGCGATTTACAAATTGGTAGGCCTATAGAAATAGACGATGTATCTCGCATAAAAGCAAGAATGCAGGAAATTATAAACAAGAATATCTATTTTAAACGAACCGAATGTCACACAGACGAAGCCGTAGAGATATTCAGGCAAAGAGGGATGAATGATAAAGTTAAACTGTTAGAAACTTCAGGATCGCTTTATACCTATTATTATACCCTTGCCGATACAATAGACTATTACTATGGCAACTTAGTGCCCAGTACAGGTTATCTTTATCTATTCGATCTGGTGAAATATTACGATGGATTGCTTCTGCGCATTCCTAATAAAGAAGACCCCACCAAGCTTGAAGATGTGATTAAACAAGAAAAAATGCTTGATGTGTTTAAAGAATATCTTCGTTGGAGTTACATTATGGGGGTAAGCAACGTAGGAGACGTGAACGAATTTTCGAAAAGAGGCGAAGCAACACCACTTATCAATGTGGCCGAAGCGCTGCAAGAAAAGAAAATTGCCCGCATAGCCGATACAATCCATAGCTTGGATACCGAAGAAAACCGGGTAAAGCTGGTATTGATTGCCGGCCCTTCATCATCGGGTAAAACTACCTTTAGCAAGCGTTTATCTGTTCAGCTAATGACAAACGGACTAATTCCTTACCCAATTTCTTTAGACGACTATTTTGTTGATCGCGAGCAAACCCCGCTCGATGCAAACGGCAACTACGATTATGAGTCGCTATATGCGTTGGATCTTGAATTATTCAACAATCATCTGGAAGCCTTGTTACGAGGAGAAGAGGTAGAGCTGCCACGCTTCAATTTTACTTTAGGGAAGAAAGAATACAGGGGTGAGAAACTTCGTTTAAAGAAGAATACCATACTTATATTAGAAGGTATCCATGCACTGAACCCGGAATTAACCGCACATATTCCCGAAGGAAATAAATATAAAATTTATGTATCGGCATTAACAACCATCTCGCTCGACGATCATAACTGGATACCAACCACCGACAACAGGTTGCTTCGCCGCATTATCCGAGATTACAATTACCGCGGATACTCGGCCCAAGATACAATTTCGCGTTGGCCAAGCGTTAGGGCCGGCGAAGACAAATGGATTTTCCCCTATCAGGAAAATGCTGATGTAATGTTTAACTCGGCATTGTTGTTTGAATTTGCAGCATTGCGTCCTTACGCCGAACCGATATTAAGCAGCGTTCCCCGTAACTGCCCCGAGTATGCCGAGGCCTATCGCTTATTAAAGTTTATCCGGTATTTTGTACCGATACAAGATAAAGAAATTCCACCCACCTCATTAATCAGAGAGTTTCTGGGAGGAAGTAGTTTTAAATATTAATTAGCAATCACCCCGGAGGGGTGAGATGTGCATGAAAAGAAGCTATCTACCCTGGGTTACGCTTCGCTCACCCAGGGTTATGCACATATTACCCCTGTCGGGGTAAATGCTTATACTTATATTAATTACCTAATTTATTAAATATGGCACAAGAATTAACCTTTATTGCCGGAGGCGCAAATTATGTGTGCGCCCCCACCAAACTGGAAAGATCTAAGGTTTACGGCTCTACCGATAAAGTTATCCTGGACGATAACAACAACGAGTGTAAAGCAGTAAGCATGGACGAATCCGGTACTATCATCATTCCCAAAGGGGGGATAGCCCTTGGTATTGTCGACGAAAACCTCAGATGGGTAGAGCGCAGCGAATTACAAGTGGTAAACAGCAACGGCGAAAAAGTAGAGCAAATACCCTCTACATTTACAACACCGGTAGTACTCGACAAGAAAGTTACTGTTGAGCATTACCTGGATCATAGTATTACCACCATATATCAACTAACAGGCGATTACAGTGAACTGATACAATTTGTTGGTAACGATATTTACGAGTTCAGGTTTAACTACCGCAATAGCTACGATACCAATCCGGCATTTCTGATAACAAACGGCACCGAACTGTTTATGCTGGTAGGCTATAAAAACGACTTCGAATTTATTACACTGGAAGAAACTGCCGTAATTGACAGTGAAACCGAAGAAACAGAAACCGACGACTTTGATATTGACTTCTCAATGATGTGAGTTCATAAGTTCATAAGTTTGTAAGTTTATAACTTAAAAACTCAAAAACTCAAAAACTAATATGAAACAATTAAATATATCCAACGATAAAAAACGTGATGCTTTTGTAGGGCTAGACAATCTTCCGCAAAAGTCGAGCATAAAATATGTGTTGCCCGATGGTAGCGACAGTAAAAACATTAAGATACTGCGTGGAACCATGGACACATCTCTCGATGCTTTGAAGAACGAGTACACCGATATGGTAGAACTGGGCGAAGCCATTATAAAATCGGATCCCGAAATAGATACCGAACTGTTTGGTAAGCTGCTGTCGCGCACACAAAAACTGTATCTGAATGGTAACGATGAAATTGTTTATCGCATACACATAAAAGAAATTGTAAAGGCACCGGATGGAACCATAAAAGAAGAACGCGACGCCGAAAGACGTGAAATGAATGTTACCGAAGAAATACCTTTGCGGTGGACAGGGAAGCTTTTCCCCAAAACAGCCGCTGTAAAGAAATTCGTTTTCTCGCGTAAATACCAGGTTAAGCACGTTAACGGGTTAACATACGACTTTCTTTACGACATGGCTAAAACCTTGGCCGAAAGCAACTCCCTGATGTTTATGGGAGGTGGACCTAAAGGTATTGAGCCTATTATATTAACCACAGGGGGCGAACCTCAGCGTGGTTTTCTTGAAGGCCGTATAGATGGCAATAAATATTGCCTGATTCTGCATTTAACAAACCTTGAACTAAAAAATATTATTACCGATGAAGATTGACATAACAAAGCTAAAGCAAGACAGAGGCTATTTGCTTGGAACACCGGATGCTGTAGACGAACAAACACGGGAAATAGCCAAGCTGTTTAAAAAAGATATATCAAGAAGTTTCCTTTCTATAAACCCACGTCAAATCGACGATAAGCTTACAGGCAAGGAGTTTTATCTTACTTACAAATACGATGGTGAGTTTAATGTGCTTTTGTTTGATGGAGAAACATCGTACATAATGAACCCCGGCGGAAAGGTTAGAGCCGGACTGCCTTTTCTTGATGAAGCCACACGTTTACTAAAGAAGGCTGGAAAAAAATCGGCTATCTTTGCATGCGAGGTTTGCATGAAAGAAGATCAAGGACGTACCCGTGTATTCAATGTACTAAGCGCTTGGGCCGATCCGGCTATGCAACCCGATTTACGTTTGGTGCCTTTCGACATAGTTGAAATAGACGGTGAAAAGAAATTCTTCCCTAATTACGAAGAAACTTACAAAGAACTGTGTAACATCTTTCCCGGATCGAACATTGTTTTTCCACCCAAATACCAGAAAACCAATTCCAGACAAGAGGTTAAAGAGCTTTACGAGAAATGGGTAGTCGATGAAAATGGCGAAGGTATTATTATTCGCAGCGACTTGCCTTTCATTCTAAAACTTAAACCCCGTCACTCGGCCGATGTGGTAGTTGTGGGCTATTCCGAAGGGATAGATGATGCAAAAGGGCAGATTCGTAGTATGCTGCTGGCCATGATGCCCGAGGAAGGAAAGTTCCAGATTATAGGTAAAACCGGCAACGGTTTCTCCGACGAGATGCGTAAGGAGATACTTCAAAGGCTTCAACCCATGGAGATGCCGTCGCAATACATTGAAACAGACTCCAACCATGTTGCTTTCCACATGGTGCGCCCCGAGATTATTCTCGAAGTAAACTTCAACGACGTACTTGTTGAGAATTCAACCTCCATTATCACAAACCCAGTTCTTGAGATAGTAAACGGCAAGTATCAACTGAGTAAGATTACTCCGGGAGTTGCCATGATATTCCCCATCTTTGAGCGTTTCCGCGAAGATAAATCAGTAAATGCTACCGACCTGAGGCTATCGCAAATAACCGATTTTGTGTATGTGGCTCCATCCGAAGAAACCGCAACAGCGCAGGAAAAGAGTGAAATACTGCAACGCGAGGTTTACAAGAAAGAAACCAAAGGTAAATTAATGGTGCAAAAGTTTATGTGGTGGAAAACCAATAAAGAGGCATCCCGCAAATATCCGGCGTATGTGTTTTGTTATACCAACTACAGCTCGGAAAGAAAAGAACCTTTGCAACGCGAAGTCCGTATATCGAACAGCGAAGAACAAATCATGCAGATTTACGATTCGTATATAGCGGATAATATTAAAAAAGGTTGGGAAAAGGTAGAGGAGGAAGGATAACTCCACAATGAAAATCTTCACAGTCATCCTCAAGAGATCAAATCCCATTGTATCTCTTAAGGATGGTCTGTTAAATTAGCTACTAAACTACCTCGCCCTTCAGCGTAGCCGAACTGGCATCTGTAATCTTCACCATAGCATAGTCGCCTATCTTGTACCCTGCCCTATCAAACACTACAACTTTGTTTTGCTCGGTACGGCCATACAACTGATCTCGTGATCTCTTCGAAACCCCTTCTACCAAAACTTCATACGTTTTTCCGATGCTGCGCGAATTCGATTCGGCAGATAAGCGGTTCTGTAATGCTATAATTTCATTCAGGCGGGATACTTTAACATCCTCAGGAACATTATCTTCCATGTGCTTAGATGCATAAGTGCCCGGACGCTCGGAGTATTTAAACATGAAAGCAGAATCGAATCCACATTCCTCCATCAACGAAAGTGATTCGCGGTGATCTTCTTCTGTCTCCGAATGAAAGCCAGAGAATATATCTGTGCTTAATCCACAATCCGGAACAATCCGCCTGATAGCAGCAACGCGGTCTAAGTACCATTCGCGCGTATATTTGCGGTTCATCAGTTTTAAAATTCGGGAACTTCCGCTTTGTACAGGCAAATGAATATGTTTGCAAACATTAGGAACCTCGGCAATAACCTTTAATGTTTCATCGCTCATATCTTTGGGGTGGGAAGTGGTAAAGCGTACACGAACTCCCGGGGCAGCCTGAGCTACAATGCGCAGCAACTGGGGGAAAGTAATAATATCGTCGCCACTTTCGAACCGGTAAGAGTTTACGTTTTGTCCCAACAGAGTTACTTCTTTATAACCTTTGCTGATAAGGTCGCGAACTTCGTTCAGAATGCTTTCTACATCGCGGCTCCGTTCCCGTCCACGAGTGTAAGGAACAATGCAATATGTACAAAAGTTGTTGCATCCGCGCATAATAGACACATAACCGGAAATATGATTCCCACAAATACGGGTAGGAATAACTTCGCGATACGTTTCGGTAGTAGAAAGCTCTACATTAATAGCCTTCTCGCCAGCCTCGACAGATGCAATCAGGTCGGGTAACGAAAGGTATGCATCCGGGCCTACAACCAGATCTACATGGTGATTGGTTATTAAATCATCCTTTACCCGTTCGGCCATACAGCCTACTACGCCTACTATAAATTTTTTCTTTTTCCTCTTCAACGAGTGAAAATACTCTAACCGGTTCAGAATCTTCTGTTCGGCATTGTCGCGGATTGAGCAGGTGTTCAAGAACACAGCATCAGCCTCTTCCAACGTTTCAACTGCCGTATATCCGGCCATTCCCATCACCGAAGCTATCACTTCGCTGTCGGCTACATTCATCTGGCAACCATATGTTTCTATAAACAATTTTTTGCTGCCCGATACAGTTGCAGATTTAAAGTCTGCTTCCGTTTTCTCCATCATCTTATTTCGTTTTAAATTTAACATGCAAAGATAGCTATAACCCTTAAATAATATCAAAACCCTGCTTAAAATTAACTCAAGCCGAAAAGGTTTAAGCTATAATTTATAATAAATGTTAATCGATTGAACATTTATTTGCTCTCGTTTTGCTCAATTAAATATATTTCACATATTTGTGCAATGAAAGAAACATTAGATTTTTTCATAGTTAAGGTTTAGGTTAAAAAAACAAGGGGAGCTGTGAAGCTGCCCTTTTTTCTTGTTAAAAATTTAGCTGTAAATCAGCCTATTAATATTAATTAGCTATCTTTGAACAATAATTTTATATAATGCTATGGATGGTATTTTAAACATATTGTTGGTTCTGGGATTTATTGGCTTTGCTGTCTTTAAGCAAGTACTGAAACCAGACGATAGTTCAGAAAAGAAAACTCCCCCTGTGCCTTTTGATATGGATGAAGTTTTTCCGGAAGTAACCCCTGTACCTCCGTTGGCAAAATCACCTCCCACCATTAAACGAACCAAAGCGGCAGAATTCCCTAAAAAAACCGTTGATAAAACAAGAGAGGTTATCAATTCGCCTTTACAAGAAGATGAAGCTGTTAATAGTGATATTGACACACAATCTATTGAAGAAATCCGTAAAGGTATTATCTGGTCCGAAATATTGAACAGAAAGTATTAACTAAATGGAAAATTAAATAATTACTATGTCATTCAGAATTTTATCTGCGGCCGAAGCCGCAAGCCTTATTAAAAACGGCTATACTGTTGGAGTAAGCGGCTTTACACCTGCCGGATCTCCGAAAGCCGTTATTGTAGAAGTTGCTAAAAACGCGGAAGAAGAACACGCTAAAGGAAATCCGTTTCAGATCAGTATTTTAAGTGGAGCTTCAACCGGCGACTCTTGCGATGGAGTTTTAACCCGTGCAAAAGCCATGCGTTACCGTGCACCTTATACCACAAACGGAGATTTCCGTAAAGCTGTAAACAATGGCGAGATTGCCTATAACGATATTCACCTTTCGCAAATGGCACAGGAAATCCGTTTCGGATTCCTCGGTCATGTTAATGTGGCAATTATTGAGGCCTGTGATGTAACTGCCGACGGAAAAATCTATCTGACTGCTGCCGGAGGTATCAGCCCAACTATTTGCGACAAAGCAGATATTATTATCATTGAGCTTAACAGCGCCCACAGCAAAAATATGATTGGTATGCACGATGTTTACCAACCACTCGACCCACCTTTGCGTCGTGAAATCCCCATCTACAAATCTAGCGACCGTATTGGTACTACTTACGTTCAGGTTGATCCTAAGAAGATTGTGGGTATTGTAGAAACCAATATGAAAGATGAAGCACGCGACTTTACCGAACCCGATCCGATTACCGATCAGATTGGTGTAAACGTAGCTAACTTCCTTGTATCGGATATGAAACGCGGAATTATCCCTGCTTCTTTCCTTCCACTACAATCGGGAGTAGGTAATATTGCAAATGCTGTGTTGGGAGCATTGGGAAGAGATAAAACCATTCCTGACTTTGAAATGTACACCGAAGTAATTCAGGATTCGGTAATCGACCTGATGAAAGCCGGACGTATTAAGTTTGGTAGTACTTGTTCGCTATCGGTTACAAACGGCTGTTTGGATGAGATTTATGGAAACATCGACTTCTTCCGCGATAAACTGGTATTGCGTCCTTCCGAAATATCAAACAACCCCGAAGTTGTTCGCCGCTTAGGTATCATCTCGATGAACACAGCTATCGAAGCCGATATCTATGGTAACATCAACTCAACGCATATCACAGGAACTAAGATGATGAATGGTATTGGTGGTTCGGGCGACTTTACCCGCAATGCTTATATCTCTATCTTCTCTTGTCCATCGGTAGCCAAGGGTGGCAAAATCAGTTCAATTGTTCCGATGGTTTCGCACCACGATCATAACGAACACTCTGTTAATGTGGTTATCACCGAACAGGGAGTTGCCGACCTTCGTGGCAAGAGCCCGGTAGAAAGAGCACGTGCTATTATTGAGAACTGCGCGCATCCGGATTACAAACAAATCTTGTGGGATTATGCAAAACTTGCCGGTAAAGGACAAACACCTCATTGCATACAAGCAGCCTTGGGCATGCATGCCGAACTGAACGAAACAGGCGATATGAGGAATATCGACTGGGGTAAGTACGGGAAATAGGCAAGAAGTAAGAAGGCGCGAAGGCGCGAAAGCGTAAAGGCACGAAAGCAAGAAAGCTTTTACACTTTCGCGCCTTCATCCTTTCATCCTTTCGCGCCTTCATCCTTTCGCGCCTTCGCGCTTTCATCCTTTCGCGCTAATTAAATTATGGATTCTAGTTTCATTCTGCATAAAACTCCCCAGTCTACTTCAATACACTCACAGCTTATTGGCGAAGGTTCTACTTCTCTTTGTTATAAAGTGAACCGGCACAATAAATGGTTTTTAATGAAACAGTTAAAGCCGGAACTTACAACCAACACAATATACCTGGAAGCTTTTAAAAAGGAATTTGAAGTAGGCATACATCTGGATCATCCCAACATTGTACAGTATGTAGACAAAACGGATACTGAGATCTTTATGCAATATGTAGATGGACTCCCGCTGAACGAATTTACAAAGATACGTCCTGGTTATTTCAAGAATAAAAACAATCAAAACCTCTTTATATCCGAACTGCTTTCTGCTATCGATTATTTGCACCTGCATCAGACTCTGCATTTAGACTTGAAACCCAGTAACATCCTGATTACCTGCAAGGGAAACCATGTGAAATTGATTGATTTTGGTTTTGCCTATCAGGATGCTTTCCTTTATCACCCTGCCGGAACAGAAGGCTACACCGCCCCAGAACAGATAACCGGAAGCGAATTATTGCCTGCCAGCGACATTTATGCCATTGGCCAAGTATTAAAAGAGATTGGCATTGGCCGCAAAAAAGTTATTAATAAATGTATTGCTGATGACCCGAAGCGTCGGTATCAATCGGTAGAAGAGCTGAAAGCGGCATTACAACCAACCACTGCACGCAAATGGTATTTAGTAGCAGCGTGCGTAGTGGTTGTAGGGCTTGTGGGAACTTTGTTTTTGAATAGGCAAGATGGTGCGCAATTGAGTGAGTATGATCGATATACAACAAGACTGAATGAATATTTTAAACCTGTTGACTCATTACTAAAAGTAAGCCCAGAAGAACATAAAAAGTTCGCAGTGATATTTAAAGAAGTTTTCGATAAATGCTATCAGGCTGCAAAAGAAGATGAACTTTGTGGCAAGTATATCGAAACGAGAAATAATGAATTTGCTGATTACACACAAGAAACTCGCTTTAAATACTTTAGAATTATAGCAGAAGAAAAGTATAATAGCTTTGTCGATACTTCGGGTAAATAGACTTTTTCTACAAACCTGTACCCCCCTACGAGATTTATTTTAGAAACCACATTGCCCTGGTACGTCGTGTTTTGAAAGTTCATAAGGCATACAAATTCCATTAGTTTTTTTTAAGATTTAAATTTCAATTGCAATTCTGTAGTTAAATGCAGCAATTGCTTTTTTCTTTTAATTGGTTACTAACACAAGTTACGGTCTTTGATTTGGTTACAGTTTGTAAGCAAGGGCTGTAAGCCCGTTCGATTTAGCCCAGGGTTTTAACCCTGGGTAAGCTATCAATCGCCAGCAATGAAGTGCTGTAAGCACGACCCTATGCTATTCGTTCGTGCTTACAGCACTCTGATTGGTACATCTCGTATATACCCAGGGTTAAAACCCTGGGCTAAATCGAACGCACTTTCAGTGCTTAACTAACTCAAATCAGTATTGCGTTTACACCTTCTTTGAATAACCGTTTTTAATAGATAAAGCAATTTTTTTCAATAGGTTATTGAATCAAAGATTTTTGAAAGATTCGTTTACTTATATTGTCGCTCGTACCTGGATATATATGATATAATTTAAAAAATATCATATTATGTTCAAACATCTTTTGATTTTTACCGCGTTTGTAACCCTGTCTTTATCAAGTTTAGCACAAGAAGTTTTTAACAAGTCAAGTTTTCAACAGCTCAATGCTGAAGGAGTAATGATTCAGTATCTGGTAATTTCTAATACTGAAGTTGCTGTAGACAGGAAACCTTATGGGTATCGTGAAACAGTTATCAATATACCAGAGTCTGTAAAAAACAGAGATAAAACGTATGTTGTTACTAAAATTAATGAGATGGCTTTTTCTGAATCCACTTTACTCAAAGAAGTAAATATGTCTCATCGCATAACCGAAATTGGAAATTGTGCATTTTACAACTGTTATGCTCTGTCAACGATTCAATACTCTGCCTCTCTCAAAAAAATTGGCATGTTTTGCTTTGGTAATTGCAGATTGCTTGAGAAGTCAATTTTTCCTAATTCGTTGGAGTATATTGACGAGTCTGCATTTAGCAATTGCAAAAGCCTGAAATCTGTCTCATTACCAGCTTCCACCAAATTATCGCCCAACTGGAATAAAGGCTGCGATGCCAAAATAGAATTCCGGTAGCAAGGGCTGTAAGCCCGTTCGGTTTATCCCGTAACCTCCACCATTACCAGCCCTCCTTTTGCTCCTGCCACATAGCTTACAGCTTCGTTTTCGCCTTGAATCAGGTTGCTGAGGTAAAGTGGCTGGTTTTGCATGAACGATAAACACTCAAACGTATCGCCGGGCCGAAGCTTGGCATGTAAGGAACTAAGTACTTTGAAGCGGGCATCGCCCAAGTACTCAAACTCGCATCTTCTGTTAGGATGCCAGCTAACAGCAACCCTGTTACCTATTGCCAAATCCTTGCTATTAATATTCCGGGTGCTAAAGAAACTTGACTCTATTGCGCTGTTATCAGCTAAATGTTTCAAAAAGCCATCCCAGTCTTCATAACCAAGAAATTTGGAAAGGATATCCAGTGTGCTACGTCGTGGTGTCTCTGCCCCACCAATGTATCCCCACATACGTTTCAGAGTAGTGGGGTTCAAACCCTCTTTTTGCTTTTGCTTAATGGCGTCCGACAGATATTCATAGTCGGTAGGGCCGTTCATTTTTCGTTGAACAAACTTTTCTAACGCTTCTTTAAGTGCGGCAAGTTCGGGAGTTTGCTTCATGGTGCAAATTTAAATAAAATCTTTAGTATGTCAAACCTTATCCGCATGGTAATTGATACATTGGCACATTATTATATTGGCATATTTCTTTCCAGTGCCGATTTACAGATATCATATATCTGTTTCCTCAACGATAATGGTTCTATTACCTCCAGCGACCAGCTTCGCGACATAAGTTCCATTACTAAATCCAATGTTATTCTCAGTTGCAGGCGGATAACAAATTTGTCTTTGGTATCTGTTATTATCTCCTGGCTGTGGTGCAGGGGTAAGGATTTCAGGTAACTGCCATCTCTGGCATCAAAAGAAAGTATAACATCTTCTACTGGAAATTCGTCGGACGAGTAAATGCCAAAACTATGTTTAAATTTCTCGGGTATATCTATAGTATCGTCTTTAGTAAAAGTTTCGTTTAGTATAATAAGATCGTTTATCCTGTCTAACCCGTATGTTTTCATATCATCGCGTCCTTTGGTACGCCCAATTACATACCAACGTCCTCGGCACTCTTTCACTGCATAAGGTTCTAATACCCGACTAAAGGGTGGTTGTTCTGTTCCATATACTAAATACGAAAAAGAAATACGTGAGTTTCTTTTTATAGCTTTAATGAGAGACTGCAAATGTTGTGTCCCCATTGGGCGATGCTTTTCAGGTAGTACAAAAGAATGTATTCCTGCCTCTGAATTGAGAGACGAAAGCATGTCGACCGAATCAAGAAAACGTTCTATGTTTGAGTATCTGCTATCGCCATCAATGTAATAGCCCTGATTACGACGACAATATATAATGTCTATGCTGAACTCGGTTCGTATATCTTGTATATCGCGCTGTATGGTACTGCGCGATAAACCTGTATCATAAATCCCACGGATGTGCAGTTCTTGCTCCAAATACGATGTTAGTTCTGCGAAATTAATGTATGGCGTACTTTCAATCTTTTGTATGATTAATAAACAACGCTGCAAGGAATGAATACGTGACATAGTGCTTCTGTTTGATTTTACAGGAAACAAAAATAAAGAATAAAAGAACACAAAGACATAGAGGCGCTGAGTTTTATTAGGCAACGGCCTAATAGTTTCTAGTGTGATACAAAATACAAAAACAAAAGTTTTGTTTCGATGTAGAATGAAACTCAAAATTTGTTTGCGTTTAACGCGTTTTACCAGAATACTCATAATTTGTTAAGTCTTTAGTTTGTTAATTCTAATTCGTTTAATTCTCTATAGCGCTATAGTCCTTTTTTGGATGCAGCAAAGATACAATGCTGCCAATTGGGGGCATGCAGGTTTTGGTCAATTTTGGTTTATTTTGGTCGAAAATGGTAAAAATTGTCATTTAATTATTCATCAGGGGCTCCAAACCCCTCAAATATCGCTTCTAATTGCCATGGGATGGATACGCAGACGAGCGCCAATAATCAAAAAATGCAGTTCATTTGCACCTCAAATGCAGTTCATTTATACCTCAAATGCAGTTCATTTAGCATGCAAATGCAGTTCATTTAGGGTGCAAATGCAGTTCATTTTAGTTGAGAGTTGAGAGTTGAGAGTTGAGAGTTCCATGCGGCATCGTAACTTTCAACTCTCAACTCTCAACTCCCAACTAGCATCAGCATCAGCATCATCAGTTTCTTTTTTATCTTTTTCTACTGATGTTTTCTTTTCTTTTCTCTTCTTTTCTTTTGTTGCAACGAAATTCAACGACCGTTGCTTTTTTACACCTTTCGCTTGTCGGAACTTTTCTTTCCGAGTTCACGGCAATGAAACATATTCACGGCGTAATTGCACATAAACGGTGTAACATATTCAGATGAAATCAATAGATTGTCATTTTTCATTCTATCTACTATGAATGAACCGTGGTTGTACAACACATCATCAATCTATTTACAACGAATGTGCAATGATTCACCAGTTAACCGCAGAGTTTCGCGGAGTTTTTAATTTCTATGCAGCATTGAATCTTAAACTCGCGAAACTCTGCGTACTCTGCGGTTAAAAAGAATAAAGTGCATTTCAGAATAAAATAATTATTCCCAGCATCATACAATGATGCTTTCCCCCCTTTACTTTGTATCAGCAATAAACCAATGAGGGGTGAAGTGCTGAATATGTTGAACCAATTAAAAAGAATAACAATGACACCAAATGTAGATTTTATGGAGACTGTTCAATAAATTTATCCCAAAACAAAAGGACTAAAAAGGACTTTGTTTTTTATAACAATAACATACATCTTTGCAACTGCAACAGCTCATTGAGAGTAAAAATACTTGGAATGTTCTGAATAATAACTATATTTGTTGTGCCAATTAGTAATAATAGGTATACATATTAGATTTCAAACATAGAAAGTGTTTGACTTATCTCTCTCTAGCGAATCTGGTAAATTTAAAAGGGGTCGAGAATAGGTTGATTGCTCTCATGCCGTATAGGCGTGGGCTGTTGCTTATTTTAGACCCAAGGTTTACCAGAGCCTGCTAGATAAAGTAAGTTTACGGTTCCACGCTTTCTTTAATTTATAATTCTTCTTTTAGGAACCAGAGAGGGAACAAAAAAAACAAATTAATGTTACACACTGGCTTTTTAAAAACAATTTTTGCGAGCATGCTCGCTTTATGCATGGTAGGGTTCTATTCTTGTAGTTCGGATGACGATGACAAAACAGGAACAGAAGGCAACGAATCGGCTATTGTAGGTAAATGGGAGGTATCGAACCAAAATGCAGCGTATGGTTCTTTTGAGTTTACCAGCGACAAAAAGTACATTATCACTCAACGAACCACCACCCCACCCAATGGCTCTCGTTCAGTTACTCGCGCAGGCGAAACTTATATCATTGTTATTTTTGGAGATTATTCGTCGTTAAGTGGTACTGGTAATGAGTATACATTAAACTTAAAAGAGTTTGGAACAATAGTGATTAATATATCCGGATCGGGAGCAACCATTACAGTAAATGGTGAAACGTATGATACCAATAAAGCACCAGAAATTACAACCAATAAATCGAAAACAGAATTGTTGTGTCATGAGTGGAAATTTGACAAGTCTATTATAAATGGTGAAGAACTTCCCAGTGAGTACTCCTACTACAGACTAGTTTTTACAGAAACTGGAACTTATTATTCTGAGGGAACTTTCCGAGAAGAACCAATAGAATCCTTTAGTACGTATGGTGCTTGGGAATGGGTAGACTCTAAAACTATTAAAATTACTCAAGAGGGAGGAACAAATACCTGGGAGGAGGAAACCTTGGAAGAAACCTTTGTTAGCACTGTTCAAAAACTAACCGACAGTGAGCTGGTTATTTATGGAATAGATAATAGTTATGAATATGAAGAAACAACAACATATTTATATAGATAAAAAGCAGTGAAATAATGGAATACAATTTAAACCGCTTTATTGAAGCTCAAAACGATATTTATGAGCGAGTACTGACAGAACTAGAACAAGGTAGCAAAACATCGCATTGGATGTGGTATATCTTCCCACAAATGCGGGGATTGGGCTACTCTCCAACTGCACAGTATTATGCAATAAGTTCTTTAGATGAAGCGAAGGAGTATCTTAACAATCCGGTATTAGGCCATCGCTTGGTTGAATGCTGTCAGATACTTTTAGGATTACAAAACCAAACAGCTAAGTGCATCTTTGGCAGTGTAGATGCAATGAAATTAAAATCATCTATGACACTGTTTTCGCTGGTGTCTGATAATCCTATATTCAATAAGGTTTTAAATATGTATTTCAACAACGAGAAAGACAATGCCACTTTAAGAATAGTAGGGGCGAATAATGCAGAATAGCATTTCGCCTCCTACCATAATCAAAAATCAAACATAGAAAGTGTTTTACTTATCTCTCTCTAGCAAATCTGGTAAATTTAAAGGAGGGTCGAGAATAAGTTAATTACTCTCATGCCAATAGGCATGACTGTTGCTTATCTTAGACCCACTTCTACTAAAACTGTTAGACAAAGTAAGTTAACGGTTCCACGCTTTCTTCATTTTACAAACTCTTCTTACAGGAACCAGAGAGGGAGTTAATTTCAAAATTATGAAAAACCTACTCATCAACTTTGTTGACTGGTATCTTGAAACCAATGAAGGGAAGACTGCAAATTTTTTTGTTCATACATTTAAAAGTGATAGAGACTTTTTTATAGCAGAACTTTCGGATTATGCTGTTGAATTTGCATTGGCATACGGGTATAATCCGTTTAAGGTAGACAAAGATAAACTGGATATATTGAAAGCAGACATATACAGAAAAGGCACACCATTTAGCGAATTCAGTGAATCAAAGTCAAACCATGTACCACGCGCACTGTTTGGAAAAAACAATTATCAAAAGTTTCTTGATACATTATACACAGAAAAGAAAAGTAGTGCATCACTCAAAGCGCCTGTAGTTCGAAAACAAACTAATGTATATCATTACGAAAAAGAAGAATTACAAAAAAACTTCATATTCAGACTAATCACACAAGATCGATATTATGAATTCTTATGCTTCCCAATCAGCGTATTGAAAAAAATATTCTATGGATATGATAGAAGAGAGTTCTTCGACAACTGGATTAATACACAAATAGATAACATCACTGTTTATACTAGCCCATCTACTAAAATATTATTCAAAGATGTAGAAACATTAGACATCAGCAAAGATGGTATAGCATTAATAAACGGAAAACACAATCTCCATACTGCTGTTTCTGTTGGAGGTGCAGTGATAGAAGCTTATACAACTACACTTCAGGATATTGTAATCGATCATATTGAATCGTTTGTAAATGTGTTGTATACATTAAAAGATCAACTTCCCGCATTGCAGATCATACATAATGTATTAGAAAACATTAATGATGGCAGAGTTTCAAACTATGAAGCTTTAAAAAATGCAGGTAACTATTTAGTTAGTAATGTAGAGTTTACTCCCTCCGAATTAGATGGCCTTGAAAAAGACATGAACTTGATTTTAAGCAAGATTGAATTGCAATTGATGGATAAAGGCGAACATCGGGGCAAAAAGAAGTGAGGTTTAAACACTCCTTGATTATTAATGAAAGTGTTTAACTATTTAGTTATCAATCCTCACACTTTCTTCATTTATAGAACTCTTCTTTGAGGTTGGGAAGAACAAAACACTTTATTTTATGAAAAGTATACTAGGTATTTTTGTTGTTATCTGCATCATGAGTGTCACTTTTATGTCATGTAGCCGTTCTGGTATTGATGGAATGCTAGACACCTATGAAGAACTAATTGATGATTATGAAAAAATAGTCAAAAACAAAAAGCTTGATGCAACTAAATTAATAGAGGTTGCTGAGAAACTTGAGAAAATGGAAGAAAAAATTGAGGAATACGAAGATGATGATAACGAACTTACTGAAGAACAAGAAGAACGTTTAGAGAAGTTAAACAAACGCTTTTTGAAAATAGCTGAAAAAGCTGCCGAATTGGTTGGAGATCTTGATATTGATTTTGGGTTCTAAGATACACTTTATTAAGGCCAACGGCCTTAACTCAATAGCGTAGGGCACGCCAGCATCGCTGGCATCGCCCTACGTAAAGTTAACAACACAACATTGACCCCGAAGTGGGTCAACGCAAATTAGTAATTATCTCTCAACGAAGTAACCCTTAACTGTTTCTCAAACTCCCCTTGAGTTAAATCGGTAGTAACAAGCTTAGTCACTGTTTCTCCTGGAAGAATATCGAAATAGTTATCAGCAAAGAAGTTATCAATGCCATTGATGGACATAAACACCGCTCGTGCAAACTTATCCGAAGTCAATGTTACCTCGTAGCCGCCATCAACCGGATGTACCGAACGGGTAATGGTAGCCTTAGGATAATTCATCTCCTTTTGTTTTACCAGAAAGTAATTGTTTTTATATATATCTTTACCTACAGTAAGAACAGCATTTACTATAACATCGCCCTGAGGAACACCATTTAATGCCTTTTCTGTCTCTATCGACCAAACCTTTGTACTGGTATTAGCAGGTATTTTAACCAATTTACGATAGCTGTTCACTATTTCACCATCCTGTTTCAGAATCTTTATCTCAAGGGTTCCACCAGAAGCTTTCAAACGGTCGGAAACAGCATATACATTCAGCATATTGTCTTCGGCAATAGGAGAAACCAGCATGTCGCGGAAGGCATCGCGTGCAAAATAGTGTTGGGCTTTCCAACGTCCGTAGTAGTCACGGCTCGACCACGAAGCCACAGGCCAGCAGTCGTTGTGTTGCCAGAACAGTGTACCCATGCAATAAGGCATATCGCGCCGGTGGGCTTCCATAGCAGTTTTAATAGCATCGCCCTGCAAAACCTGATTCATATAAAGGAACGACTCAAAGTTAAGCGGTTTCTGGTATTCGTTCAATAAATAAGATTCTATCAGTTTGTTTGCATGATCGCCTCCACGCTGGTGAGCCATCATTACATCCGAATAAATATCATGGTCGCGCTCTTCGGGAGCGTATTTTAATACCGACTGATACTCGGGGAACGACTGGAAACCATATTCCGAAAAGAAACGGGCGCGGATAATATTATAATCGGTAATAGGAGCCTTGGCATGCCATACGCCCCAATAATGTCCGTCGCCATTGGGGTTCCACAAAGGTTGACCCGATTCGCATTTCTTGTCCGGATCGCCACCATACGGTGAAGAGGGTAAATAAAAAGCAGTAGGATCATAAGCTTCGACTACTTCGGGCAATACACCGTGGAAAACATCTTTATAGTCTTTACGCAATTCGGCCAGTACACCAAGTTCTTTGTATTTCCTCATCCATCCCCAGTTAAACCAGGCAGTGTGCATTTCATTGTTACCACACCAAATGGCAATACAAGGATGATTACGCAAGCGAGTTACATTATCAATGGCTTCCTGACGAATGTTTTCCAGCATGTCCGGATTCATGGGGTATGTGCTACAGGCAAACATAAAGTCTTGCCAAACCAAGATACCATATTTATCGCAAAGGTCGTAAAATACTTTATTCTCATAAATACCACCTCCCCAGATGCGAAGCATGTTCATGTTTACATTTACTGCATCGAGAATTGTTTTCTCATATTTTTCATCCGTAACGCGGGTCAGGAAGTTATCTTGTGGAATATAATTTGCGCCCTTAGCAAATACCCGCTGTCCGTTAAGCTCGAAATAAAAGGAGTGGCCGTTGGCGTCTTTTTCATTAATCACTTTCAAACTGCGGATACCTATATTATCTGTTTTTGTATCGGCAACATCTCCATCAATGGATATATTTGCTGTGAAAGAATACAGATGGGCTTCGCCGAGACCATTGGTCCACCACAACCGGGGATTATTAACCACCAAATTGTGTTCAATGGTATTCATGCCTTTTTTGAGTTGAACATTCTTTATCCAAGGGCTTTTAACACCTTCGGCCTGAATGGTTAGTGTGGCATTGCAATCCTTGTCGGCCTTTACCTGTACTTTTGCTTTTATCTTTGCCCGGCTGGCTGTAACATCCTCTTGTATATAATGGATGTTATCTATGCGGGCGTCGTTCCAAGCCAACAGATACACCGGACGCCAGATACCGCTTGTTACCAACCGCGGCCCCCAGTCCCAACCATAATGATAACCGGCTTTACGGGCAAACACGCTAACCTTCTTATTAAAGATTCCTCCGTTTTCCGACTGGTCGTTACCTGCTTCTACAGGATATTTTAAAGCATCGAACTTGGGGATATCTACCTTAATGGGCGAATGGAAATATACTTTCAGCTGGTTGTCGCCTGGTTTCAGGTATTGCTTTATATCTACATTCCATTGGCGGAACATATTATTAGCTTCAAGTACCTTCTGTTCGTTGATATATACATCGGCGTATGTGTCTAATCCTTCAAATACCAGTTGTATATGGTTGCGCTTCATCAGTTGGGGCGAAGCATTGAATGTTTTTTCGTAAATCCAGTCTTCCTTGTCAATCCATTGCATGCCTTTTTCGTTGAGGCGATAAAACGGATCTTCAATCATCTTATTATCAAGCAAATCAGTGTGTACAACTCCCGGAACGGTTGCCGGATACCAGTTATGGAGCCTTGCCTGTTTAAACCTCCAACCATTGTGTAGTTCTTCTTTTAATGGAGTAGCTGCAAACAGACATCCACAAATAAGCGAGGAGGCCATAATTGTTACAATTCTTAGGTTTTTCATGTTTCTAATCTATATTTTATACCTTCCTTAACAATAACTCAAAACAGGCAACTCGCCCGTTAAAGCCCCTAAAGCATTGGTGGCTAACGCACCCAATTCGTCCTCACCGGGATAAACATGTACAGGGGCCAGAAACGATATATATTCTTTTAAACAAGATATTATATGTTCAGAGTAAGCAATGCCTCCTGTAAACAAAATGGCATCTACTTTTCCGCATAGAATAGCAGCCATGCTGCCAACCGCCTTTGCTACATTATAAATCATGGCATTGAATATAAGTTCGGCTTGCTTATCCCCGTTCTCAATGCTCTTCAGGATAGCAATCATATCGGTAGTTCCCAGGTGTGCGGCAATACCAGCACGGCCGGTAATCATTTTCAGCAATTCGTCTTTAGAATATTCACCGCTAAAGCAGAGGTTTACCAACTGTGCAGCGGGGAGGGTTCCTGCCCGTTCGGGCGAGATTGGTCCTTCGCCATCGAGGGCATTATTTACATCAATAACCTTGCCTTGTTTGTGGGCAGCAACAGAGATGCCTCCTCCCAGATGGCAAACCACCAGATTGAGGTCTTCGTACTTACGGCCGCACTCTTTGGCATACCGGCGGGCTATTGCTTTTTGATTTAAAGCGTGGAATATAGAAATCCGGGGTAATAAGGGAGAGCCACTGATGCGGGCAACATCGGCAAGTTCATCAACTACCACAGGATCGGCAATAAATGCCTTGCAGCCGGGTAGTTCCGAAGCCAGTTCAAGGGCAATCAGTCCGCCCAGATTCGAAGCATGTTCACGCTGTGCATGTATTAAATCATTCTTCAATGCATCGTTTACTTCATACACACCGCTGGGGATGGGCTTTATTAAACCGCCTCTTCCAATTATGGCATCAAACAGAAAGGGAACATTGTTTCTTTTCAACTCGTCCATAACCAGTGATTTCCGAAACTCAAACTGATCACTTACACATGTATAAGCAGATAATTCGTTTACACTATGCCGTATGGTAGATTCAAACAAAGACTCTTTATCTTCGTAAACAGCTATTTTAGTTGAAGTTGATCCTGGATTAATTGCCAGTATTTTCATTTCTTAATTCTTTATATTTAATTACTTGTAAGGCACGCCATTGCTATACTGTTATATTTCGAAAGTCCCGAATCACTACGCGAAGGCAGAATAACTGGGCACAAAGGGCCTTGTAGCAGCCCTGCCATTTCGGCATTAGCAAACAGAGAAACAGATTTATAGAATGTGTTACCCGATTCAATGTTGGGGAAGATCAATACATCTGCCTGGCCGTTAATGGGCGAAACAATTCCTTTAATATCTGCGCTGGCCTCTTCGCAAGCTGTGCGCACATCTAGCGGACCGTCAATTATTGTATTGCCAAATTCTCCGGCCTCGGCCAGCTCTACAATATTTACATAATCGAGTGAGTTGGGAAACTTTGCACTAACCTTTTCGGTGAAATGGATTAATGCAATACGTGGTTGTTCTATACCAAAGTGATGGCAGGTATCTATGGCATACCATATCATTTCTATGCGTTGTTGCAATGTGGGCCGGGGGATAACAGCCGCATCCGAGAAGAACAGAAGTTTATTGTATGTAGGGATTTGTACTACCGAAAGGTGGGTAAGAATCTTCCCCTTAGGCAACAAGCCCTTTTCTTTATCCAGAATGGCGTGTAGCAGATTATCGGTATTTATAATACCTTTCATAATAATATCGGCTTCGCCTTGGCGAGCTATGCGAACGGCTTCTTTAGCTGCTTCGTCCGGATTTTCAATATGAATAGCCTTTACATACTTGGGATATTGCTTCAGCGTTGGGTATTTATCAAGAATGGCCGAGTCGCCAATCATTATAAATTCGGCAATACCTTCTTCCAGAGCTCTGGCTATTGCATATTCTGTATTAGGGTCTTTGGCACAAACAACGGCTATTCGTTTCCTCTTTTTCTGAGATTGTAAATGAGCTGTCAGGTCATTAAAACTTCTAATAGGTTCCATTTCGTTATATTTTTAGCAAATATCAGAAAAAAGATTGAGAATAAATAGCGTGTTTTTGTAAATTGCACGCTCAAATGAATTTAGTCATTAAATAACCTGACCAATATGAACAACCTAATTTTTCCTCCTTTTCTGCAACAAGGAGATAAAGTTATAATAGTCTCCCCCTCGGGTAAGATTGATAAAATGATTCTGAAAGGCATGAAAAAGAAACTCGAAGAATGGGGGTTGAAACCAATCATTGGCAAATATGCCGGTAGCTCATGGGGCAAGTACGCAGGAACAATAGCCCAACGAACTTCCGATTTTCAAGCAGCTTTGGATGACGAAGAAGCCAAAGCCATATTTTGCAGCCGTGGCGGATATGGAGCTGTGCATCTTATTGAAAAACTGGACTTTACCCGTTTCCGTAATAACCCCAAATGGCTGATTGGATTTAGCGATATCACTGCCCTGCACAATTTAATGCAGGCCAACGGATATGCTTCACTACATGCACCTATGGGGAGGCATCTGGTTGTTGAACCAGATGATGATGCATGCAAAAACCACCTGAAAAACATATTATGTGGAGAAATACCCTCGTATAAATGTAAGGGACATAAACTGAATAAAGCAGGCACTGCCCGGGGTATTTTGCGAGGTGGTAACCTAGCTGTACTTTACGGACTGCGTGGTACACCTTACGATTTCCCGCCCGAGGGCACTATTCTTTTTGTTGAAGACATCAGCGAGCGCCCTCATGCAATTGAGAGAATGATATACAATTTAAAGCTGGGCGGTGTTCTGAATAAACTTTCGGGGATAATTATTGGTCAGTTTACAGAGTTCGAAGAAGATAAATCTCTAGGTAAAGAGCTGTATCATGCTTTGGCCGATGTACTGAAAGAGTGCGATTGCCCCATCTGCTTCAACTTTCCGGTAGGCCATGTTGTTAATAATCTGCCCTTAATTTGCGGAGCTGAAATAGAATTGAAAGTAAGTAAAGGAGGTGTGAGTTTTGAGTTTTGAGTTTTGAGTAGTGAGTAATGAGTAGTGAGTCGTGAGTCGTGAGTAGTGAGTAATGAGTAGTAAACGATGCCGCATGGTAACTCAAAACTCACTACTCACTACTCACTACTCACTACTCATTACTCAAAATTTTTTAGTATTTTTGTTTTCTTTATAAACAAACCAGAAATGAAAAATTTAATAATGCTATTACTAATTAGTTGTTTTCTTCTATCAATAGAATCATGTCAATGGAGTAATAAGGATAGTAAAAGTGCAACAACAGTTGAAATAAAAGTAGATGTACCCGAGTTTGATGCAGATAAAGCCTACCAGTTTATTCAAGAGCAGGTTGATTTTGGCCCACGTGTTCCCAATACACAACAACATGTTGAGTGTGGCGAATACATTGCACAAAAACTGAAAGAATTTGGTGCAGTAGTAACCAATCAATATGCCGACCTGATTGCGTATAACGGAACAATACTAAAATCGCGTAACATAATCGGATCGTACAAGCCCGAAACAAAGAAACGAATCGCTCTTTTTGCACACTGGGATACCCGCCCCTGGGCAGATAACGACCGCAACAAGAGCAATCATTATAAACCCGTTCTGGGAGCAAACGATGGTGCCAGTGGGGTAGGTGTGTTGCTCGAAATTGCAAGACAAATAAACATGCAGGCGCCCGAATTGGGTATAGATATTATTTTGGTTGATGCCGAAGATTATGGTGAGCATCGTCAGGAAAGCCCCTCGTACAAAGAAGAAGCCTGGGGATTAGGCTCGCAATACTGGGCACGTTATCCGCATGTTGAAAAGTATAATGCCCGTTTTGGTATTCTGCTCGATATGGTGGGAGGCAAAGATGCAACCTTCTACAAAGAAGGCTATTCGGAACATTTTGCACCCGATGTTAATAAGAAAGTATGGAAAGCTGCTAAAAAGCTGGGGTATAATAAGTTCTTTGTTAATGAAAAAACAGGAAGTGTAACCGATGATCACTTGTTTGTGAATCGCATTGCCCACATCCCTACCATTGATATTGTTCCTAATATTGTTAATGCTCAACATTCTTCTTTCGGTGATTTTTGGCATACTGTTCATGATGACATGAGTAACATCAGCAAAGAAACACTAAAAGCTGTTGGGCAAACCATACTAACTGTAATTTACAATGAACAGTAATTAAAGTGATTAACCTCTCCTCCACAACCACGAACTTTATTCGTAATCATCAGCACGATGATGTTCGCTCTCTGGCATTACAGGCAGGGAAGTATCCGGATGTTGACATAAAAGCAGCCATTACACAAATAGCCGGCAGACAGGCGGCTGCAAACAAAATTCCTTCGTGGTATGCAGTAGAGGAACTCCTTTACCCCCAACATTTATCGCTCGAACAATGCTCTTCGGAGGTTACAGCACACTATAAATCAACACTTTGTAAGGGAAATACTTTCACCGATCTTACTGGTGGTTTTGGAGTTGATTGTGCATTTATTGCTGCCAATTTTGCAAAAGCCACATACATAGAAAAACAAAGTGAACTTTGTATAATAGCCAAACATAATTTTCCGCTGCTTGGATTAAATCATATTAGTGTACTCAATGAGGATGCTATAACGTATCTCAGAAATATGGATCCGGTAGATTGCATCTTTATTGATCCGGCACGCAGAGACAAACATGGAAAAAAAACAGTTCAATTATCCGACTGCGAACCCGATGTAACCCTATTAGAAGATTTGTTGTTGAAGAAAGCCAATCGGGTAGTTATCAAACTTTCGCCAATGCTCGATATATCGTTGGCATTAAGAGAATTGAAATATGCAACACAGGTACATATATTATCTGTGCACAACGATTGCAAAGAATTACTGGTAATATTAGATAAGTCGGACACTGATTTGGTAACCTTACACTGTGTAAATTTTGCAACTACCAGCCAGCAGGAATTCACTTTTTCTAAAATAGAAGAGCAAAACGCCCAGTGCGTATATACCAATGAAGTAGACCGTTTTTTATACGAACCCCATGCATCCATACTAAAAGCAGGTGGTTACAAAATTATTGCAGCAAAGTATAATTTAAAGAAGCTACATCCTAACAGTCACCTGTATACCAAGGATCAATATATCGAAGATTTTCCCGGAAGAGTCTTTCAGGTAGAGGCTTATTCTTCTTTAAAAGATAAAGAATTGTTGGCGGGTATAGACAAAGCAAATATCAGCACCCGTAACTTTCCGCTATCCGTAGCCGACTTACGCAAACGTTGCAAGTTGAAGGATGGGGGAGAGGTTTATCTGTTTGCAACAACTTTGCAGGATAACTCTAAAGTATTGATTCGTTGCAAGAAGTTTTGATATTTGTCGTCACTCAACACGCGAAGGCTTTGAAATAATAATAAAAGGGTGTGCCTGTGATAGGTACACCCTTTTTAAGATAAAGGGTTAATGCCCAATGATTTCGAGAATTCTAAGAAAGTGCTGCAATGGCCGAACCAATCAGATTTGGTTCCTGCATCTTCTCTTTAGCCGATATCACCATTGTGACACCTGCCGGCAACAATTTTTTAAGTTCAGCTTCTACTTGCTGTTCATAATCGTTACTCCAGAATAGAGTTCCGTCGGCAGCCAGGTAGATATTCTTTATTGCACTGTCTTGTGCCACCAAAACCTGCACCAATCCGGCCAGAGAAGCAGCAACCAGTTGTGCCGATCTGTTATACACCCAATTGGCGATATCTACATGATCTTTCTTGTTTTTATCAGGGTTATTGATGATATAGCTCAAGTCGCCACCGTCAAAGTCATGTTTAATCTTCTCAAACATAAATACGGTTTTGAAGATTTCGCCCAAATAACCACCCGATATCGCTTTTTCAAATCGCTGACTTCCTTTATTATTCGATATAGCATCTACCAGATTATCGATAATTGTTAAATGAGGAGGATTGAAATTTCCCGATTCCAGGTTAACAGGAATCACGCCTTCATCTTTACTGTTCAGCTTTTCTATTTTATTAAGAGGCATTAAACTGGCCATGTTGGTACCTGTTCCTACAATTAAGCCAATGTAAGAATCGAAAGGTTTACCGTTTATGCGTTCGGTAAGTCCGGCAAACAAACTGGCAACTGTATCGTTTACTACCTTAATATCTTTAAATGTAGTATTTATCTCTTTATGGTTATTCAGGTATTTAAGTAATGGCTCTCCTACCGGTTTGTCTATCATATCAGGAATATCGATTCCTTTTGTCCAACGAAGAAGAATGGCATCACCATTTAAGCGCGAGTCTGCCGGATAAGAGAAACAATATCCGATTTTGGTAACACGTTCGTCAAGTTGTTTCAGTTCGCTGATAAAGCAGGCCATTCTTTCATGCAGTTTTTCTTGGGTAAAGCCTTTTACTTCCACGCGAGATAAGCGACGTTTTATATCCTCAATAATGGTAGCTTTTCCATCTTTATATTCTACAAGAGCAGCTCTGAAGTTGGTTCCACCCCAGTCGAGCGCAAGCACTCTTTCTTCGCCGGTAATGCCCTCTGTTTTAGGTTGAATATGAGTAGGGATAGCCAAGATTTCTTGATCATCTTCTTTAAGACCTTCTTCGATTCTTGCTTGAAGTGCGTTTGCAATAAACTTTAGTTCTTCGGTAACTAATGAGAAAATGTTTTCCATGAAATAATATTTTAGTTGATTAATATTTGATCCGGTATCTGAAAAAGGCAAAATTAAGAGGATATTCTTAATTAAGGGAATATTTCCGCAATAAATTTAGTTAAAGAAATCACTCGTTAACACCCGATAAAATAGAAATCAGGTTATATTATTCATACTCGTCTGGTATTTCACCACAGAGTTCACTGAGTTACACAGAGTTTTAAACTTCCATGCGGATAAGAAGAAAAAGAGTCAACCCAAGTCAGGGTTCGACAATCACGGTAGGAAGCTAACGGTTTCACAGTAGGAAACCAACAGTTTTCTATATAGGAAACGACTTGTTTTCTATGTAGGAAACAGTTGGTTTACTATATATGAAACTACTTGTTTCACTGCACAAAACCAAAATGAAACTAGTTGTTTCATGCGCATCTCGCGTGCTGGAAAATTTTGATTTTTAATTTCCGCGTAGAGGGTTGAGTTTTTATAACTCACTGATATTTAACAGCTAACATAAAATGCCTTAGTGATAGCAGTGATAGCAAAATGGCGAAAAACCATTTTCTGTATCCATTTGATACTCATGCGGAAATCGTTTTAATTTCATAAAGAAAGAATGTGCTTTTTTTGTAAATAGGCTGTGTTTTTTCTTACTTTGCAACTATCGCTTAAATTAAAAAATCTATGAAGAAAATATTATTCCTCATCCTAGCATTCGCAACGCCTGTTTGCCTATTGTTTCCATCTGATTTAGATAAGAAATATACCTTCTCTGAACTTTATGATCTGAATTTCAAGATAGTCAAAGACTCCACCACTGTTACCAATTATTTTTTCCCTTGGAGAGTGAATGGAGCCTATGCGTTTTCTAATTTTTATTTTCCATCCCGAAAAGATTCAGTATACACATTAAGCTATAAAAACCCAATGCCTACAAACAAACGTTTGGAAGTGGAAATGGAACAACGAATTTTGTTACCCACTCACCAAGCCACCACCGGGCAAGTTATATTTGAAGGTAAAGGCGAGGCTTTATCCGGGTCGTATTTAGTGATTGATGGACTTAATTACCGCGAAGAATGTATCAATTCGGATACATTAAGCCTGCCGTTAGTAGAGACTTTAGGGAAATATGCTTTGAATATATCATTGAAGGACGCAGAACTTCTTAATTTGAAATTTCATATCGAAGGAGAATCAGAAACTGATGCCTGGGTAGGGTTTCACAAATTAAATATTCGTATAGGTGATAAAGACATTGATTCTTACTCACCAAGAACTGCAGAAGCAACATTCGATCCAGGTAAATGGACACCTATTGATCTTGCCAATAATGATGCTTTCAAAAATATAGAAGCTATACAAAACAAAAAAATCATTGCCTTGGGTGAGGCAATGCATCGAAATTACAGTATAAATAAGTTGGCTTCTACATTCATTGAACAACAGATAAAAAAAGGAAATTGCAAGTTGGTATTGATAGAATATCCGTTTGAAAGAATATTGTTGTTTAACAATTATGTAATAGGTAAAGAGGTTGATTTGAAATCAAAAGATGGCTATCAGGAGTTTTGTGGTGTTTTGGAAACTATACGAGCATACAATAAGGACAAGAATGAACAGGATATGGTTTATTTAGGAGGTATTGATTATAATTATTTTTGGGATGAACAAAATAATTCGTTTAGTGATATTTTCAATTATATTGTATGGCTTAACGATAGGTTGAAAAGGAAAGAGTTAGACTATTTTGCTCTTGCACTATTAGAAGAAGATAAAAGCAAAACTTTTTCTTTTATGCAAAAAAACAAAGACGTATTGCAATCTATTCTTCCGGAAAAGAATTATGAAGCAATTGACCATATCCTGAAGCTATCTTATCAAACTGGCCTCAATAAAGTAAATCGCATGGCTATGCGTGATTCTGTAATGTATCTTAATACAAAATTTTGGGTGTCCAATTATTGTCCGGCGAATTCAAGCACCATTATATATGCACATAGTGGGCATGTTAATCGTATTTCTACCCATCCGGCAGTTCCTAGCCTGTCGCTTGGGTATTATCTTCAAAAAGAATTTCCCACCGAATATACTGCTTTACTGTTATCAGTTGGGCAAGGAAGCGTATTAATTAAAGATCAACTTTCTTATTTCAATAAGAGAGAGATTTCACTGCCTGTGCCAGGAAGTTTAGAGTATCAATTAAGCAAGTTAAACGAAGATGTAGTTTACGTGCCAATCACTTCGGAATATGATAGATTGATACCTGTTCGTTTTATTGCCAGCCATGAATATCCAAGTGAGTTTCTTCCTTTTAATCTGTTCCGTCGTTATGATGGTGTATTATACATTAATAAATGCAAAGATACCAGAGAGTTTATAAATCCAATGGCCAAGCTAATGGATAAATTGAAAAGTGGATCGAAACTAACAGATGAGGAATCGGAGCTTTTTAATCAGGAAATGCTGAAACCATTAAAAGAAAGCGGAGAGAAAGCGGAACGAAGAAAAATGAAAATAAAAGAGATAAAAGAACGTGTTGAAGAATCACTTTAAAACATTGTGGAGGATATGTAGATGAACAAGAAAATATTATTACCCATTCTCATTCTTAGTATCGGATGTATCATATTCTTAGCATCCGGAAGCTTCTTCCAGTCCAAAGAGAATATAGAAGACAAATTTAACTTCTCTTTCCGCTATGCGGAAGGAGAAGATTTTAAATGGCGATTAACAGCTCTCTCTTCTGAATTGCAAATAGACAGTTCCGATATAGTTAATAATAAGTATCCACTTTGTTTGACAGTTGCGCCTTTCAATAATCAATCGGACACAAGGCCACATAATCTGACTGTTGCATTCAATCAAATGTTTGAGATAGAGAAGAAATACAATAAGGATTCAATACGGATAATATTAAATAGCAAATCGATAAATTTAACACAAAGCCTGTTGAATGTTATCAAATTCGATTGTGAATTTAATGTTATACAAACAATAGAAAAGGACATAAAACACGAAGAATGGAAGAACGACACTGTACTCCTTTCATTAAACAATACTCAGTTTATACAAATAGGAATTCTGGCCTTGGGTGATTATGCAATAACAGAAAAACGTAAATTCTCTTTGGATAGAATGGAGGTGCAAATAGGAAATTGCGATTTATCTGAGATAAAAATTAAAGAAAAGAAATTGAAGTTATCAGACAAGAATATTATTCCACTGGATACAGTTAATTTGTTTTCTAATATAAGCGTTCCACCTGATAAAAAGATAATAGCACTTGGCGAAACCATACATGGCAATGGAAGCATTAGCCGTTTTCAGGTTGAGTTTATTAAAAAAATGGTGAAAGAAAACAACTGCAAGTTGGTATTATTCGAATCGTGTATGTATACAACATTATTACTAGATTTGTATATTCATGGAATAATACCCGAAGAAAAAATTTCTGATCTGAAACTTGATCTTTCGCCTTCCACTGTGGGAGATCCGGAAATATTAACCGAGCTTTTTAAATGGCTGAAAGATTATAATCAGGGCAAAACCAAGACTGTACATATTGCAGGAAACCATAACGGGTGGTATAATATTCTAAAAAGCCCATTATTCGACTATGTATATGCTTTTTACAACAACAATACCAGCAAACACTTACGGCCTTTGTTGGTGTTATTAAATAATCGGGAAAATACAGAAAACTACAATAATATTCTTGCTTATATGGATACTCATAAACAGGAATTAATAAATATAATGGGAGAAAAAAACTTTGAGATATTTCATTATGCAGTTCTTAAAAACACTCCTCTTACCCCATCTACAACTACAGAAGAGTTATACCACGAATTAAATTCTCGGGATTTTTCCATGTTTAATAACTCTATGAAGTTTATTAATACTTGGTTGTCGGAAGAAGAAAGCGCTGTGGTTGTTGCACATCTAGGACATACCAATAAAAAATATGTTATGCGCGGAGTTATTCCTTATGTATTTTCTATGGGTTATTATTTTGAGAAACAGTTTGGAGAGGCATATTATAATATAGGTATTACTGCAGGCGAAGGTGAAATAACAGCACCTCTTCCAAGAGAAAGTGTCCGGAGAATAGTACACATGAAAAAGCCTGTGCAAAACAGTTTTGAAGATGTATGTTCGAGCAAACAGTTGCCCTGGCTTTGTTTTTATCCTCCTGCAAACAAACCATTAATAACCAAAGTCAGGCTTATTGGAAACATATACACACCTACCGAAACATACGCAGAAATAAATCTAACAACACTAACTGATGCTTTTATTTTTATTAAAAGATCGGAGGGGTATAAGAATATGAACGAAGTAGCAAAAGGTGATTCATTGCTTTTTCAAATTGAGAAAGTACATGAAAGGAATGAAATCATTAAGTCTTTTGGAAGCAAATAAAGAAAAATTTATTGCCCGAATGGATGCTGACAACATTATGCATACTATATTTGCAGCTCATAACTAACAACTAACATGAACATACTATTACTTTTAGGCGGATTGCTCTTAATCCTGCTTGGTGCTAATGGGCTGACGGATGGTGCTGCATCGATAGCCAAACGATTTAATATACCATCAATTGTTATCGGATTAACCATTGTGGCTTTTGGTACCTCAACACCCGAATTAACAGTCAGTGTTTCTTCGGCACTGAAAGGAAGTACCGATCTGGCCATTGGTAATGTAGTAGGTAGCAATATTTTTAATTGCTTAATGATTGTTGGTTGCACAGCTTTAGTAGCCCCTATTGCAATAACCCGCAATACATTAAAGAAGGAAATCCCCCTATGTATATTGGCCTTCATTGCTCTATTGGTGTGTGCCAATGATGTTATTCTTGATAAAACCTCAGTAAACATACTTAGTGTTACCGATGGTTTAATCCTACTCTGTTTCTTTGCTATATTTTTGAGTTATACGTTTGCCATAGCATCGGGAAGTAATGAACCGGAAAGCGAAATAAAGCTGTTGCCGGTTTGGAAATCAACATTGTACATATTAGGAGGTTTAGGCGGACTGGTTTTAGGCGGACAATGGTTTGTTGACGGAGCAAGTGGTATTGCCCGCAGTTTCGGAGTAAGCGAATCTGTTATTGGCCTAACGCTTGTGGCCGGTGGAACATCTTTACCCGAATTGGCAACCTCGGTAGTAGCAGCATTGAAGAAAAACCCTGAAATAGCTATCGGTAATGTAATTGGAAGCAATCTATTTAATATTTTCTTTGTTTTAGGCTGTAGTGCAACAATTGCTCCAATGCAAATGGGCGATATCACCAATTTTGATTTGCTGGTACTTTTGGCTTCGGGCATTTTGTTATGGTTCTTTGGCTTGTTCTTTAAAAAACGCACCATAACAAGAGTTGAAGGCGCCATTTTAGTGTTGTGTTATGTGGGGTATGTGGCTGTTTTGTTACATAATTCAATATTATAATTTATCTTTGCAGTTTTAATAGAAGAATACCATGGCAGTTATCGTTAAAAGAGTATCCAATAAAAAAGAGCTTAAAAAATTCATTCGTTTCAATTACGAGTTATATAAAAACAACCCATATTCCATACCCGATCTTTACGATGATATGCTGAATACCTTTTCGAAAGAAAAGAATGCCGCTTTCGAGTTTTGCGAAGCCGAATATTTTCTGGCTTATAGAGACGATAAGATCGTTGGACGCATAGCCGGCATAATAAACCGTAAAGCAAACGAAGTTTGGAATAAAAAAGATGTGCGTTTTGGTTGGATCGACTTTATTGATGATCAGGAAGTGTCGGCGGCCCTCATTAATGCTGTTGAAGAATGGGGAAAAGCTAAAGGCATGACTCACATACAAGGACCACTTGGGTTTACCGATTTCGATGCCGAAGGAATGCTTATTGAAGGCTTTGATCAGTTAGGCACAATGGCTACCATTTACAACTATCCTTACTACCCTGTTCACATGGAGAAGTTGGGTTTTGAAAAAGATGCCGACTGGGTAGAATTCAAAATATATATCCCCGATGATATTCCCGAGAAACATCAACGCATAACCAATCTGGTAAAAGCCAAATACAACCTGAAAGTAAAGAAATATACTTCATCAAAAGCTATAGCTGCCGATTATGGACAGGAGATATTTCAGTTAATGAACGAAGCCTATCAATCTTTCTATGGCTTTTCGCCTCTCACTGAAAAACAGATTGAACAATATGTTAAAATGTACTTGCCTATAGTAGATCTTCGGATGGTAACCCTTATAACCGATGGCGAAGATAAACTGGTAGGAGTAGGAATTTCCATGCCCTCATTATCAGAAGCATTGCAAAAAGCAAAAGGAAAAATGTTACCATTTGGATGGTATCACTTGCTAAAGGCTCTGTTTATTAAACGCGCTAAAATGCTTGATTTATTGCTGGTAGCAGTAAAACCCGAGTACCAAAACAAAGGTGTTAACGCTTTGTTATTTTCCGATTTAATTCCAGTTTATAAAAAAATAGGTTTTATCTTTGCTGAGAGCAACCCCGAACTTGAACAAAACGGAAAGGTTCAGGCTCAATGGGACTACTTTAAAACAGAACAACACAAAAAGCGTAGAGCCTTTGTGAAGGTAATTAATTAAAAGTAATAGAACACAGAGACACAGAGGCACAGAGTTTTGTTTAGAAGCAATTCAAAAAACTCCATTTAATTCTCTGCGCCTCTGTGTCTCTGTGTTCTAAATAATTTTAATACAATATATGGAAGATAAATTGCAAGAGGTGAGTTATACCGAGGATAACATTAAAACGCTCGATTGGAAAGAGCATATCCGTCGCCGTCCCGGTATGTACATTGGGAAATTAGGCGATGGATCTCACTCGGATGATGGTATTTATGTACTCCTGAAGGAGGTGATGGACAACTCTATCGACGAATACATGATGGGATATGGTAAAACCATTGAAGTTTCTGTTGTTGATGGAAAAGTAAAAGTCCGTGATATGGGCCGTGGAGTTCCTTTGGGAAAACTGGTAGATGTGGCCTCAAAAATGAATACAGGGGGTAAGTACGATTCTAAAGCATTTAAAAAGTCGGTTGGATTAAACGGAGTTGGTATTAAAGCAGTAAATGCTTTATCTACCTATTTTCGTATTTCCAGTTTCCGCGACGGAGAAGAAAAAACAGCCGAATTCTCCAAAGGAGATATCACCGCCGAAACTCCGATTATACCTACAAACGAACCCAACGGCACATTTATTGAATTTACTCCCGATAGCTCAATATTTAAAGAATACAACTACCTGGACGAATACATTGAGCCACTATTAAAGAACTATGTATTCCTTAACTCGGGTCTAGTTATTCTTTATAACGGTAAGAGATTCCACTCGCGCAACGGGTTGGTCGACCTGTTGAATGAAAACATGACCACAGAACCGCTTTATCCAATTATTCATCTGAAAGGAGAAGATATTGAAATGGTTCTCACCCACAGCCATCAGTATGGCGAAGAATATTATTCGTTTGTAAACGGACAACATACTACTCAGGGAGGGACACATTTAAGTGCCTTCCGCGAAGCACTTGGTAAAACGGTAAAAGAGTACTATGCCAAAAACTTCGACTATGCCGATATTCGTAGCGGTATGGTAGGAGCAATCAGCATTAAAGTAGAAGAACCGGTTTTTGAGTCGCAAACAAAAACAAAACTCGGTTCAAAAGATGTTGGCCCGGACGGACCCTCAATCGGCAAATTTATTGGCGATTTCGTTAAAAAGGAATTGGATAACTATCTGCACAAAAATCAAGAAACATCCGAGATTATGTTGCAGAAGATTCAGGAATCCGAAAAAGAACGCAAAGCCATTGCCGGGGTAACCAAACTTGCACGCGAACGCGCAAAGAAAGCCAACCTGCACAACCGTAAACTGCGCGATTGCCGGGTGCATCTGAATGACACAAAAGGCACTCAGCAAGAAGAATCATGTATTTTCATTACCGAGGGAGATTCGGCAAGTGGTTCTATTACAAAAAGCCGTAGTGTAAACACTCAAGCTGTGTTCAGCCTTCGCGGAAAACCACTGAATACTTTCGGATTAACAAAGAAGGTGGTATACGAAAACGAAGAATTCAATCTGCTGCAAGCTGCATTAAATATAGAAGATGGTATTGAAGGTTTACGCTATAACAAAGTAATTATTGCCACAGATGCCGATGTAGACGGAATGCACATCCGCTTACTGATGATAACATTTTTTCTGCAATTCTTCCCCGACCTGATAAAGAAAGGCCATGTTTATATATTACAAACGCCTTTATTCCGTGTGCGTAATAAAAAGAAAACATTGTATTGCTACTCGGACGAAGAAAGAATAAATGCCATAAAAGAGTTAAATCCGAATCCTGAAATAACCCGCTTTAAAGGTTTAGGTGAAATCTCGCCGGATGAGTTTAAAAACTTTATTGGTGAAGATATGCGGTTAGAGCAGGTTACGCTCCGCAAAAACGACCTTGTAAAGGAGTTACTCGAATTCTATATGGGTAAAAACACAATGGATCGTCAGAACTTTATTATTGAGAATCTGGTTGTAGAAGAAGATATTGCATAACTAATGTGCCAATATGCTAATGTGCCAATGTGCTAATTAGTAATGTGGCAATTATATAATTAAATAAATGTAGTTAATTGGCACATTGGCATATTAACACATTGGCATATTAATATAATGAGAAGAGCTATATTTCCGGGGACATTTGACCCCTTCACTATCGGTCATTATTCGATAGTGGAAAGAACACTGACTTTTATGGACGAAGTTATTATAGGAATAGGTATCAACGAAAATAAAAACACCTATTTCCCAGTAGATAAACGACTGTCCATGATTCAGTCTCTTTATAAAAATGAACCACGGATAAAGGTAATCTCCTACGATTGTTTAACAATCGACTTTGCCAGTGAAGTAAATGCCGGATTTATTGTTCGTGGAATCCGCACGGTTAAAGACTTTGAGTACGAAGAAACCATAGCCGACATTAACCGTAAACTGGCAGGAATAGAAACCATATTGCTTTTCACCGAACCCGAACTTAGTTGTGTAAGTTCTACAATTGTACGCGAACTATTAACCTATAAAAAAGATATCAGTCAGTTTATACCTGAAGGATTAAATATAGAGTAATGAATATAGAAAAAACGAACATGCACAAACTACGGATACTGTTAGTATCGGTAGGCGTATTGTGCTCTTTTACAGCCACATCTCAAAATACAGCTTTCCGGAAACTTCAGGTAGCAGAGTATGCAATTTCTAACTTATATGTAGATGCTGTTGATGAAGACAAGTTGGTTGAAGATGCCATTGTTGGTATGCTGGAAAAACTTGACCCTCACTCAACTTATAGTGATGCTGAAGAGGTAAGGAAGATGAACGAACCATTGCAAGGAAACTTCGAAGGGATTGGCGTGCAGTTTAATATGGTCGAAGATACCCTTTTGGTTATTCAGCCGGTTAGTAACGGCCCATCCGAAAAAGTAGGGATACTTGCAGGCGACCGCATTATTGCCGTAAACGACACTGCTATTGCCGGTGTAAAGATGAATACCGAAGATATAATGAGTCGCTTAAGAGGTCCTAAAAATACCAAAGTACAACTCACCATTATCCGGCGAGGCGTTAATGAGCCGTTGTTTTTTACTGTTGTGCGCGATAAGATTCCTATTTACAGTATGGATGCCTCTTATATGATACGCCCCAAAGTAGGATATATCCGGATCAATCGTTTCAGTGCCACAACAGCCGAAGAGTTTACCAATGCATTGAAAGATTTGAAGAAACAAGGAATGGCAGATCTGATACTTGATCTTCAAGGAAATGGAGGAGGCTATCTGAATGCTGCCATTGATATGGCTAACGAGTTCCTTAACCAAAAAGAACTGATTGTCTATACACAAGGACGCCTTAAAGAACAACGCAGTGAGTTCTTTGCACACGGTACAGGAAACTTCAAAAAAGGAAGATTAATTGTATTGGTTGATGAGTTCTCGGCCTCGGCCAGCGAAATTGTAAGTGGAGCAATACAGGATTGGGATCGTGGAGTAATTGTGGGCCGGCGCACATTTGGTAAAGGGCTTGTTCAACGCCCTATCGACTTACCCGATGGGTCAATGATTCGGTTAACAGTTGCAAGATACTATACACCGGCAGGCCGTAGCATACAAAAACCTTATCAGATGGAAAACGGTGAAACAAACCGGGAAATGTATCACCATGACCTGATAGACCGTTACAACCGTGGAGAAATGAATAGTGCAGATAGCATCCATTTCCCGGATTCGGTTATGTATAAAACAGAGCGGTTAGAAAGAACCGTATACGGCGGTGGAGGAATTATGCCCGATTACTTTGTTCCGATTGACACTACCCGGTACACAAACTATCACCGTCAGCTTGCTGCAAAAGGAGTTATTTTAAATACTTCAATGAAGTATGTCGAGAACCAAAGAATTCAGATGTTGAACGAATATAAAAACATTGACGCTTTCAAAAAAGGTTTTCAGATAAACGATGATGTAGTAAACTTACTGAAAGCACAGGCCGAAGAAGCCAAGATAGAGTTTAATGAAGAACAATATACTATTTCGCAATCATTAATCAAAGCCCAGTTAAAGGCATTGATTGCACGCGATTTATGGGATATGAGCGAATACTTTCAGATTATGAACGAATCGAACGAAAGTGTTATGAATGCGCTTCAATTATTAGAAGACGGAGGTTACGAAAAGATACTTAATTAACACCATCAGATGAAGAAACTTTGCTATATAATCCTTTCGGTTATTTGTTTTGCGGCTTGTAAGGACGCATCTAACCTGGTTGAAATTAAAGGCGAACTTAAAGGGCTGAGCAATGACACTGTTTACATTTACGGAAACGATGAGTTATCGGATTTGGTAGATACCATGTATGTTGTTAATGGCAAAGTGGCCCATACCATACCTGTTGATACATTATTCCATGTAATGCTTATTTTGAATAACAATCAAGAGTATCCACTCTATCTTGATAAGGGGCAACCGATAACAATCAAAGGTGATCTTACTCAAAGTGAATACCTGGATATAAAAGGCGTTACTCCTAATGAAGAGTTAACAGCTTTCAATAACAGCATCCGGGAATTCTCAGTAAATCCTCCGGATACAGCAGTAATAAACAGGGCAGCAACATTTATCCGAACATATCAAACCTCACCTGTTTCTATCTATTTGCTCGATAAGTTCTTCGTTCAGAAAACCGAACCCGATTTGGCAAAGATCAAAGAGTTAATTTCGTATATGGATGGTGTTCTTCAAGACAAACCATACATAGACAAACTAACCAAGCTGATTGAACAGGCCGAGAAAGGCGAACCGGGTAAATCTGCCATCTCTTTTTCGTTACCTAATCTGAAAAAGGAAAACATTAACAGAACCAAATTCAGAAACACTTATCTGCTAATTAACTTCTGGGCTTCGTGGTGCGACTCATGCAAAACCACCAATGCCGAACTACGCAGTATTTACAACAAATACAAAGATCATTCTCAGTTTTCTATGTTGGGAGTTTCTTTGGATATGGATAGAGACAGTTTGAAAAATGCAATAAAGACCGATACGCTTCAATGGGAACAGGTATGTAACTTTATGGGATGGGACAGCGATATTGTAAAGCAATATGGAGTTTATAACATTCCTTATAATATACTTCTTGGTACCGACGGACGGGTATTAGAGAGAGACATTAAAGGCGAAGCATTGACAAACAAACTAAAAGAACTCTTGAAAGAGGAAAAAGGAAATAAAAGAAAAAGGAAATAAAGGTTATAAAGTTGATAAAGATTATAAAGGCTATAAAGTTAATAAAGACTATAAACTACTCTATTAACTTTATCAACTTTATTACCTCTATCAACTTTATAACCTTTATCAACTTTATCACCAATTAACCCCAATCATTATGCTGGTAAAAGTATTTGGCGCAGCCATGCAAGGTGTTGACGCAACTATTATCACGATTGAAGTTAACAGCAGTCGTGGATGTATGTTTTATCTGGTAGGTTTACCCGACTCTGCAGTAAAGGAAAGCCATCGTAGAATTATTTCGGCCCTCAAAGAAAACGGCTATAAAATGCCTAGCACCAGCCTTACTATAAATATGGCTCCTGCCGATATACGGAAAGAAGGAGCAGCTTACGACTTACCATTAGCCATTGGAATATTGGCTGCAAGCGAAACTATTGCATCGGATAAATTATCCAAATACCTTGTTATGGGAGAGTTGAGCCTCGACGGAACAATACAACCCATTAAAGGCGTTTTACCTATGGCCATAAAAGCCCGTGAAGACGGCTTTACCGGACTTATTATTCCACAACAAAATGCCCGTGAAGCAGCTGTTGTAAACAACCTTCAGGTGTATGGAGTTACTAACATAAAAGAGGTTATTGAGTTTTTCAATAACGAAAGAGAGTTGGAACCCACCATTGTAAATACCCGCGAGGAATTCTTTACTTCGCAAAACATTTACGACTTTGACTTTGCTGAAGTTAAAGGGCAAGAAAATGTAAAACGTGCATTGGAAGTTGCTGCCGCAGGCGGCCATAATATAATTATGGTTGGTGCTCCGGGAAGCGGTAAGTCTATGATGGCAAAAAGATTACCTTCTATACTTCCACCCCTATCCTTGCGCGAAAGTCTGGAAACAACAAAAATACACTCCGTTGCCGGGAAATTAAGCCGCAACTCATCACTGATATCCAAAAGACCGTTCCGTGATCCTCATCATACCATATCGCAGGTGGCGCTTGTAGGAGGCGGAACATATCCACAACCCGGCGAAATAAGTCTTGCACATAACGGTGTTCTGTTTATGGATGAACTTCCCGAGTTTAACAGGTCTGTACTCGAAGTGCTTCGTCAACCGCTGGAAGATCGTAATATTACCGTATCCCGTGTAAAGTGGACAGTAGATTATCCGGCTAGCTTTATGCTGGTAGCTTCTATGAATCCCTGTCCCTGTGGATATTATAATCACCCAACCAAGGATTGTGTATGTAACCCCGGTCAGGTGCAAAAGTATCTCAATAAGGTTTCAGGACCTTTGCTCGATCGCATTGATATTCAAGTAGAAATTGTTCCGGTTCCCTTCGAGAAAATTTCGGATAAACGCCAAAGCGAAGCCAGCGAACTGATACGTAACAGGGTTATTGCTGCCCGACAAATACAGGAAGAACGATATAAAGATTATCCGGGTATTCATTGCAATGCCCAAATGGGTAGCAAACATCTGGCAATATATGCTCAACCAGACGAGGTAGGACTGGAACGCCTGAAAACAGCAATGGAAAGACTAAACCTGTCGGCCCGGGCTTACGACAGAATACTAAAAGTAGCCCGCACTATTGCCGATTTGGAAGGCAGTGAATCAATTCGTCCCGACCACTTGGGTGAGGCGATTAGTTACCGCAATTTGGATAGGGAGAATTGGGCAGGATAAAAAAATAAACATACAGTAATACTATGCTTGATTCTTTAAAAGAAATAGATTTTGGTGGCAGCATATTTGTTCTGTTTTTTCTGCTAATCTTCATATCAGGAATTTCGCTCTTTCATACTGCCTTTGTGCATCGTGCAGGTAAAAAGCTAAAACCCAGCTGGCTATTATTTGCTATTTATAATCTGGTTGCTACATTGCTGTTTTTTATTCATCCGGGGTTAACTGTTGGTTGGTTAATCTTGCTGTTTGGCGCTACCTTTGTAGTAGCTATACTTGCTACAATATTAGGAGTAGGAATGAATTTCTATCAAGGTGTAAGGAAGATTTTAACCAATAAAAGCCAATCTCTTTACAAGCGAATTCTAACCTTGATAGTCAGTGCACTTTGCATCTGCCTCTTTTTTACCACAGGCCCCTTCTTCTTTATTATAGCTATTATAGGCACTATTATTTACAGTGCAATTTGGGGAGGTTCAAACCGCTTTAATAAGTTGCAGGCAATTCTGCCCACATCTAAAATACGCTCAATGGCTATGGGGCTTGTTGAGGTAGAAGGAAAAGTTAGAATTAAAGACCAAAAGCTTGTTGCCCCCATTGAATCGAAACAATGCATTGGCTATCATTATACAATTGAGTCGATAAGTAGAGATAAAGATGGTGATAAGCGTTATTCAACCATTCATGATGAGAAAAAGTGCAATCGCTTCTTTATCGAAGACGAAACCGGAATGGTTGAAGTAGATACAGATAAACTTGATTTCATTATGTTTGGCATTGATGAAAGATACTCTACATCGTCGCGTCGGTACACACAATATGCTCTTTACGAAGGCGATGAAATGCTACTGATAGGAAAAGCCAATTTAGAAAACAACACCCCGATTATTACACACGAAGAGATTAAGAATGTTTTTGGAATAGCTCCGGTAACATCGGTAAACAGGTGGAACAGATTCAAACCACTCCGTTCATCACTTATTTTGTATTTAATGGCTTTTGGCTTTTTAGTAGGAATGATATTAATATTGTCAATAAAAGAAGTAGATGGAATGATTGTAGTAAGTTTGCCTCAGAATATATTTTCGTGGACTTTTTAAAATAAAATAGAATGGAAAAAATAGTTGCATTAATCATTTTCGGGCTTATTGTTCTAGGCATAATAAGCTATTTAGTAGGTTTGTATAATCGTTTGATTATGCTTAAGAACAACATAGTTAAATCATTTGCAAACATTGATGTATTACTGAAACAACGTACCGATGAGATCCCTAACCTTATTGCAGTGGTAAAAGAGTCGGAAAGGTACGAAAGCGAACTACTATCTAAGCTAACCCAGTTAAGAACCGATTACCTGAACACTGTCGACATTGAAAAGAAGGTGCAGTTAAGCAATGATATTGAAAAAGCATTAAAGTCGGTTATTGCCGTATCCGAAAACTACCCCGACCTTAAAACAAATGCTGCTTTCATTCAATTGCAGAAGCGTGTATCCGACTTGGAAGATCAGATTGCCGATCGCCGTGAGTTCTATAACGAAAGCGTTAACATGTACAATATAGGCATTGCAGAGTTCCCTGCTGTGATCTTTGCACGGATGATGGGTTACAAAGAAAAGAGTATGTTACATATCTCCGAAGAAGAAAAGAAGTACGATGGAGTTAAGTTTTGAATACTATAGCTGGCTGAGAAGTCTCAATGCAGAGCCTTTTGTGCTGATCTTCATCTCCATATTTGGCTCTTTCTTCTTTTTGCTGATATTCGGATTATTGAGGTATCTCCTTAAAAAGATTGGTTTAAGATTTATTGCCGATTGGAAGCTCCTGGACGACTTTATGATTTGTTTTGGAGTTACCGGATTCTTTGGCGGCTTTTTAATTATGTTGCTTACACCCCTGGTTTTATCTGAAGATGATGGCATGGGAGGTCTTCGCTTAATACTAATATGGCTGACTCTGTTTGCTTGTGTGTTCACATTCTATATGACCAACAAAGTAGTTTTGAAAAAGTGGTCGGACGAGGTGTTGGTTATTCAAAAACCTGAGATTAAGACTAAAAAGAAAAGTCAGAGAATGAAGAAAAAGAAAAAATGAAAGGCACAACACAATTAGTCATTTTCTTCTTTATCCTATTTTGGGGTGTTGTATCCGAAATATTTGCGCAAACACCCCAGCAATCCCCTGTAATTGAAGATGTTTTAGAACAATTATCAGCCAGCGACGAAGATATAGATTGGACCAATCAGATAGAAGAGCTTACCGAACGCATACAAGAGCCGCTCAATTTAAATACCATCACCAAAGAACAACTAGAGTCTTTTCCCTTTTTAACCGACCAACAAATAGAAAACATCCTTGCTTATATTTATATCAACGGGCAAATGCAAACCGTTTATGAGTTACAAATGGTTGAAGAGATGGACAAACAAACCATTCAGTATTTACAACCCTTTGTGTATGCAGAGCCAGTAAAAGAAACTCCATCCTATCCAAAGATAAAAAACATACTCAGGTATGGAAAACATGAAGTACTCACCCGCTTAGATATTCCCTTTTATAATCGGAAAGCCTATAACGAAACTGATAAGTTGCAAAACAGGTATTGGGGACCTGCTCAATATCATTCTCTTCGGTACAGCTTTCATTATCGTGATAACTTATATGCTGGGGTAACTGCCGAAAAAGATGCAGGCGAACCTTTCTTTGCGATGCACAATAAGCAAGGTTATGATTATTACTCGTTTTATTTCTACCTGAAGAATATTGGTAAACTAAAATCCTTGGCTCTGGGAAATTACCGGATAAGCTTCGGACAAGGATTGGTTATTAGCCAGGATTTCTTTATCGGGAAAACAACTTCATTGGCAACATTATCTTTCCGAAACAATACCATCCGGAAACACTCTTCTACCGATGAGTATAATTACTTACGAGGGATGGCAGGCAGCTATCAGATGGGCGATTTTACCCTATCCGCCTTTTATTCACATCGTTTGTTAGATGGCATTATCAATAACAATGTAATTACTTCGATACAGAAAACCGGATTACACCGAACCTCGCGCGAGGCCGAAAGACGAAATGCATTTGCCATGCAGGTGGCAGGCAGCAATATAACCTTTCAAAAGAATAACCTGAAAGTAGGTATAACCGGTATTTACTATTTCTTTGATCGCCCTTATTATGCCAGTACCCTAACAAGAGAGTATGCCAAATATAACCTTCGCGGCAATAATTTCTACAATGTTGGGTTTGATTATCGTTTACGCTGGAACCGTTTTGTGCTTTCGGGCGAAGCTGCCATAGATAAAAACAACTCCATGGCCACATTGAACATATTGAATTATAACCTATCGGGCAACTACAAATTCATGTTGATTCATCGTTATTATGCTTATGATTACTGGGCATTCTTTGCCCGTTCTTTTGCCGAAGGAAGTTCTGTTCAGAACGAAAATGGATGGTATTTGGCTGCCGAAATAACTCCATTCAGTCGATGGAAACTATTTGCCTCGGTCGATTTCTTTTCCTTTCCTTGGTTGAGATACCGGGTAGATGCTTCTTCGTGGGGAACAGATGCCATGTTTCAGGCAACATATACTGCAAATAAAAGGTTGAATATGTATTTCCGTTATCGTTTCAAAAAGAAAGACCGTAATTATACCGATGCCAACAAAGAAAAGACTGTACGCCCTTTGTATCAACATAAAATAAGATACCAGCTAAGGTATACGGCTTCTCCGGATATTTCTTTTCGTACCACGCTGGATTATACTCGTGTTAATCCGTCTGAGGTATCGGCCAGTCAGGGATTTCAGGTGGTGCAAACTTTTGCCTGTAAGTTACCTGCTCTTCCGGTTGTTATGGAATTGCATGCCGGATACTTTCATACAGACGATTATGACTCTCGTGTATATTCGTACGAGAAAGGTTTGTTATACTCCTTTTATTCTCCTTCGTTTTATGGAGAAGGAAACAGGTTTACTGCAAACATAAGATACAATATAAATAAGAATATGACATTAATAGCCAAACTGGGATTAACCAAATACTACGACCGGCAGACCATTGGCTCTGATTGGGATGAAATTAACAACAGCAAAAAGACCGACCTGCAGTTACAATTCCGTGCAAAGTTTTAAATGAATTCTGTGTCCTTAGCATATAAATCGAACATTTTTCTTTAAGTTTGTATTCTAAATAGAATTCTCAACAACTATGTTTCCATCACTTTATATAAAAAATTATAGGAACTTAAAAGAATTGACTATAAATTCTTTAAGTAGAATAAACCTGATTGCCGGAAAGAATAATACAGGGAAATCGTCTGTTTTGGAGGCAATATCTTTATATGCTAATGGAGAAAATATTAATAGCTTGTTTCAAATATTAGAAAATAGAGGAGAATATACCCCATATATTTTGCTCGAATCCGAAAATGCACAAGATATTAACCTAAGCGCACTTGCCTCATTGTTTACCGACCGTAAATATTCTAATGAAGACGAAGACAGGATATTAATTGGTACGACTGAGAAAAAAGACGATTACTCTCTTTATTTTGCTAAATATTTAGATGGAAATGAAAAAAAAGGCATTGATAATTTACCATTGGTTCTTATGCTAGAGATAGGAGAGGAATCTCGATCTTACTTTTTAAACCAGAAGTTAGAAAACTATAAGGTGCCTAAGTTAATACGTTCATCAACATTAAATACTCATTTTATACACACTAACAACATCAGTAGAAATATTAATGGAGTATTGTTTGATAATATTGCTTTAACAGAAAAAGAACAATTTGTAATTGATGCTTTACGTATAATAGAACCACGTACAGAACGAATTACATTTATTGAAAGTTATACTAAAACACGAACCGCAGTAGTAAAATTGTCGGGTGAAAATTCTGTTGTTCCTATTGGTAGTATGGGAGATGGTATTAATAGAATACTTACAATCATATTAGCTCTGGTAAATAGTAGTGATGGCTATTTATTAATTGATGAGTTTGAAAATGGATTGCATTATACTGTGCAAGACCAGCTATGGGAAATAGTATTTAAACTTGCTACAGTTCTAAACATACAAGTATTTGCAACAACTCATAGCAATGATTGTATTGCAAGTTTCACCCGGATACTTAACAAGGAACAAAACAAAGATTTGGGCAAATACATACGGTTAGATAATGTAGATGGAGTTGTTTAAATAACAAATGATATGTCAACAATAATATTCTCTTCCCCCATCTTCGGTCCAATACAATCGCGCCGATTGGGAGTATCTTTAGGAGTAAACCTTTTACCTGGCGATGGTAAGTACTGCTCTTTCGACTGCATTTACTGCGAGTGCGGCTTTAATAAAGATCATAAAACCAAAAGTTCGCTACCTACACGCGAAGAAGTAAAAACTGCATTAGAATCGACTTTGCAGAAAATGAAGAACGAAAGTTCTGCACTTGATGTTATAACCTTTGCAGGCAATGGCGAACCTACCATTCATCCGCACTTTGCCGACATCATTGACGACACACTGAAACTAAGAGATACATACTTTCCGTATGCTAAAGTTAGTGTGCTTAGTAATGCTGTACATATTGGTAAACCCAATGTGTTTGAAGCACTTCAAAAGGTGGATAATAACATCCTAAAGTTAGATACGGTTGATGAAGATTATATCAGATGGGTTGACCGCCCGGTAGCCCGCTATTCTTTGCCCCAAACAATAGAGTTACTAAAGGCCTTTAAAGGTAATTGCATTATCCAAACCATGTTTATGAAGGGTGAGTTTATGGGTAAGGATGTAAATAACACTACCAATAGCTATGTTCTGCCATGGATTAAAGTGCTGAAAGATATTGCCCCCAAACAAGTTATGATATATACCATCGATCGCGAAACGCCGGGGCAAGGCTTAGAGAAAGCCACCCCGGAAGAACTTAACCACATACGCGATTTACTTGTAAAAGAAGGCTTAAATGTAAGTGTATCCTATTAATTAATTGAACCGCAGAGTTACGCGGAGTTACGCGGAGTTTTAAGTTTCCTTGCGGCATCATAATACTCCGCGTAACTCGCGTAACTCTGCGGTTCAAATCTCAATTTAATAACTCTTTTGCTCTTTCCAGCGCCACATTGATATTAGGACAAATATTCTCCTTACCAATTAAGTCGTAAAAGCCGGCTTCTTCCAACGTTACATGAACTTTGTTATTAACTCCGGATAGCACAATGGTTATCTTTTCTTTTTTTGATAACTTACAGAGATTGCTCAGGTTGTGAATACCTGTTGAATCAATGAAAGGAACCTTACGCATACGTATAATCCTCACTGTTGGGCAGTCTTTCAACATAATCATTTGTTCTTCGAACTTATTGGCAATACCAAAAAAGTAAGGACCATTAATTTCGTAAACCTCTACTCCTTTAGGAATCAGAAGCTTTTCTTCTGTAATAGCAGCATCGGTATCTGCTCCCAGGTTAATCTCGTCTGTAAGTACAGATATCTCGGTGGTTTCGGCAACACGTTTCATAAATAACAAACAGGCAATAACCAAACCAACTTCGATAGCAATGGTAAGGTCGAAGATTACAGTAAGGAAGAAGGTTATTAGCAAAACAGCAATATCCGACTTGGGGTTTTTCAGTAATGCCTTAAACGTTCTCCATTCGCTCATATTATAAGATACAATAACCAACACCCCGGCCAGGCAAGCCATTGGAATGTATTTGGCAAGTGGCATTAATAACAAAAGAATAAGCAGCAACACTATAGCATGAATAATCCCTGCTACTGGGGTGCGCCCACCATTGTTTATATTAGTCATGGTACGCGCTATGGCACCTGTAGCCGGAATACCACCAAATAAAGGAGTGATGATGTTTGCAGCACCCTGTGCAATCAGCTCGGTGTTCGAATCGTGCTTGTCGCCAATTATACCATCGGCAACGGTGGCCGATAACAGCGACTCAATGGCACCCAGAACGGCAATTGTAATGGCTGCCGGCAATAAACCATTAATAGCCTCCCAATTAATTACCGGAATATCGGCATCGGGTAGTTTCGATTGAATATCAAACCTGTCGCCAATAGTATCTATCGAATCAATATCCAGAAACGTTTTCAATGCATAAACAACCAGCGTTATTACAATAATAGCAATTAACGAACCTGGAACTTTCTTTGTTATTTTAGAAGAGAATACAATGATAAGAATACTCACAATACTAATAATGGTATTCCACCAGTTAATAGTATCGAAGTGCTGGAAGTAAAGCATCCACTTACCCAGAAAATCGCCGGGGATTTTTTCACCACCAAAGTCAAGCCCAAATATATCGGCTATTTGAGTTGTAAAGATGGTTACTGCAATACCGCTTGTAAACCCTACGATAATAGGATACGGAATAAATTTAATGATGGCTCCCAGCCTGAAAACTCCCAGCAGAATAAGCAATACACCTGCCATTATAGTGGCAATAATTAATCCGGATTCGCCGTATTGCTGAATAATACCATAAACAATTACGATAAACGCACCCGTGGGGCCACCTATCTGTACCTTGCTTCCACCTAGAAATGAAATAATAAATCCGGCGATAATTGCCGTAATAATACCCTTTTCGGGCGATACCCCCGAGGCAATACCAAAAGCTATGGCAAGTGGTAATGCAACTATTCCTACAATAATACCCGCCATTAAATCGGCCATAAAGTTTTCCTTTGAATAGTTTTTAAGTGTGGAAAACAATTTGGGCTTAAAAGGAAACTGTTTCATTTGAACCTTTTTCTGATGTTTTTTGTTTATTTTATATGTTATCCCTAATAATAATAAAGCAGATGCAAAATTAGATAAAATAAAACTAATTAATATGGTAAAAGCTTTTTATTTCCTGTTTATAGATTTAATCAATAATACCAAAGAATTTATCTATACCCCATTTCGGGCGTATGAAAGATCATTTTTTTATCTTTGCACTAACTACTAAATATAAATGTAATATAGAAGGATAGTATCCTGATTAAACGAATTAAATTATGGCTAAAAGTATCAAAGGAACAAAAACAGAAAAGAACCTGCTTATGACTTTCGCAGGCGAATCACAAGCAAGAATGCGTTACACTTATTTTGCTAGCGTTGCAAAAAAAGAAGGTTTTGAACAGATTGCTGCAATTTTTACCGAAACTGCCGATCAGGAAAAGGAACACGCTAAACGTATGTTCAAATTTCTAGAGGGTGGTATGGTTGAATTTACTGGTACTTTCCCTGCTGGTGTTATAGGTACAACACTCGAAAACCTGAAAGCTGCTGCCGCCGGCGAGCACGAAGAATGGGCTACCGACTATCCTAAATGTGCAGATATTGCCGACGAAGAAGGTTTCCCCGAAATTGCTGCCATGTACCGCAATATCAGTGTTGCCGAAAAAGCACACGAGGAAAGATACCTTGCTTTTGTAAACAACATTGAGAACGAAAGCGTATTTAAGAAAACAGAAGAAGTATTGTGGCAATGCCGCAACTGCGGATATATTCATGCAGGTACCGAGGCACCGAAGGTATGCCCGGCTTGTGTTCATCCACAGGCTCACTTCGAAGTGAAGAAGACAAATTATTAATCAGATTATTTCTTTATAGCTTTTATCTTGAATCCCGGTAGCTTCTGTTTTGAATGCTACCGGGATTTCTTTTATCTTTGCACCCACTTATGAATCCATACATACAGAAACTCAATAAATCCAAATACCCGGTAGTGCTGGCGCCGATGGAGGATGTCACCGATCCGGCTTTCCGTTTGATGTGTAAAAAGTTCGGGGCAGATATGGTTTATACCGAATTTGTATCGAGCGATGCACTTATCCGCGCAGTAAACAAAACCAGGGCAAAGTTAACTATCAGCGAAGAAGAACGGCCTGTTGCCATTCAGATATACGGTAAAGAAACCGATGCCATGGTCGAGGCCGCCCGTATTGTAGAAGAAGAGGCAAACCCGGATATCCTTGATATTAACTTCGGGTGCCCGGTAAAGAAGGTTGCTGGTAAAGGAGCGGGTGCAGGCATGTTACGGAATATACCCAAGATGCTCGAAATAACCCGTGCCGTTGTTGATGCCGTAAAGCTTCCGGTAACAGTAAAAACCCGTCTGGGATGGGATTGCGACAATAAAATAATTGTAGAACTTGCCGAACAATTGCAGGATTGTGGAATTGCAGCGCTTGCCATTCACGGTCGCACCCGCTCGCAGATGTACACCGGCGAAGCCGACTGGACACTGATTGGCGAGGTTAAAAACAACCCACGTATGCACATCCCTATTATTGGCAATGGCGATGTAACCAGTCCGCAGCGCGCCAAAGAATGCTTCGACCGTTACGGTGTTGATGCTATTATGGTGGGTCGTGGAAGCATTGGTCGCCCCTGGATATTCAAAGAAATAAAACATTTTCTGGAAACAGGCGAGGAACTCCCCCCGCTACCCTTTGAGTGGAAACTAAATGTGTTGCGCGAAGAAGTTTTAAACAGCGTTGAGCGGTTAGACGAGCGTAGAGGCATCATCCATATCCGCCGACATCTGGCAGCTACTCCGTTATTTAAAGGAATACCCGATTTCAGGCCAACACGAATAGCTATGTTACGAACCGAATCGGTAGAGGAACTGTTTCAAATATTCGACCGGATATTGGTTGCTCAAAGTCAATCAGAAAATTAACTCTGGATATACGTCACAGTATTTCACCACAAGGGGTATCCCTACAGGGTTCTGTGGTGAATCACATAATCATGCAATTAAAAAATCTTTCCAACAAACAGCCGTCTGTTTAGTTATTTCGTCACCTCTAAAAAGCAACAAACACGAAAGTTTGTCCGACTAACCCGCGCCACACGCTTTGTAGAGCCTATTTTAGTGCGTAAATTCAAAATGCTGCATTTTGCATTGATGAAATGCTGCATTTCGTTCGATCAAAATGCTGCATTTCGAAAGTGTGAAATGCAGCATTTTGAAATCGCGTTTTGCAGCATAAAAAACAGTAATTATTTGTGGATAGATAAAAGTAAACAAAAATACGGGAATAACTGTAGTTTGTACTTACTGTCATTCCCGTATAATCTTAATTAAAGATACAAAATTACTGTGATATATGCAACCATGTATTAACATCTGCTAACATCCAAGTAATAATGCATTGAAGCAGCTTTTTTATTTTTGAATGATTTTATAGTCGAAATCCAATTAACTTTCACTATTTTTGTCTCCGTGTACGCAAACGAAGCAATTATTAAATAGATTACGATTATGAAAACAAATTATGAAATTCGTTATGCTGCGCATCCGGAAGATGCAAAAAGCTACGACACTGCGCGAATTCGCAGGGATTTCCTTATCGAGAAAGTTTTCTCGGCCAATGAAGTGAATATGGTTTATTCCATGTACGACCGTATGGTTGTGGGTGGGGCTATGCCTGTAGGTGAAGTTTTGAAGCTGGAAGCTATCGATCCTTTGAAAGCCCCTTATTTTCTTACCCGTCGCGAGTTGGGTATATACAATGTAGGTGGTCCTGGTGTAGTAAAAGCAGGCGATGCAACATTCCAATTGAACTATAAAGAAGCATTATACCTTGGCTCGGGCGAAAGAGAAGTTACTTTTGAAAGTGCAGATGCCAGTAAACCTGCTAAGTTTTACTTCAACTCACTACCTGCCCACAGAAACTACCCAGATAAAAAAATAACTAAAGCCGATGCTGTAGTTGCCGAAATGGGTTCGTTGGAAGGTTCTAACCACCGCAACATCAATAAGATGATTGTAAACCAAGTGCTTCCTACCTGCCAACTGCAAATGGGTATGACCGAACTTGCACCGGGTAGTGTATGGAACACCATGCCTCCTCATGTACACTCGCGTCGTATGGAAGCTTACTTCTATTTCGAAGTTCCCGAAGAACATGCTGTATGCCACTTCATGGGCGAAATAGACGAAACCCGTCACCTTTGGATGAAAAACGATCAGGCAGTACTGTCGCCCGAATGGTCAATCCACTCGGCTGCTGCAACTCATAACTATACCTTTATCTGGGGTATGGGTGGCGAAAACCTTGACTATGGTGATCAAGACTTCTCGGCAATAACAGATATTAAATAATGTGCCAATAGGCTAATGTGCCAATGTGCCAATAGGTTAATATGCTAATATGGCAATGGGCTAATTTTATAGAATGAATAATTAAATAATAAACCAATAATGTGCTGCATAGCCAATTTGCATATTGGCATATTGGCACATTATTCACATTAATAAAATCATGAATAACTTTTCTTTAGAAGGAAAAATAGCACTTGTAACAGGTGCATCTTACGGAATTGGTTTTGCAATTGCAACCGGATTGGCCGAAGCTGGAGCCACAATTGTGTTTAACGACATCAACCAGGATCTTGTTGATAAAGGTTTAGCTGCATATAAAGAAGCAGGTATTAAAGCAAATGGTTATGTTTGTGATGTAACCAACGAAGAGCAAGTAAACGCTTTGGTTGCTCAGATCGAAAAAGAAGTAGGTGTTATTGATATTCTGGTAAACAATGCAGGTATCATTAAACGTATCCCTATGCACGAAATGAGTGCAGCCGAATTCCGTCAGGTAATTGATATCGACCTGAATGGTCCGTTCATTGTATCGAAAGCGGTTATCCCAAGCATGATGAAGAAAGGTCATGGAAAGATTATTAATATCTGTTCTATGATGAGCGAACTTGGACGCGAAACTGTGTCGGCTTATGCTGCTGCTAAAGGTGGTTTGAAAATGCTTACCCGCAACATTGCATCCGAGTATGGCGAATACAACATTCAATGTAACGGCCTTGGCCCGGGTTATATTGCTACACCTCAAACTGCTCCATTAAGAGAACTACAGGCTGATGGTTCACGTCATCCGTTCGATCAGTTTATCATTGCCAAAACTCCAGCTGCACGTTGGGGAACTCCTGCCGATTTAGTTGGTCCGGCAGTATTCCTGGCATCGGAAGCTTCTAACTTCGTAAACGGACATGTGTTGTATGTTGATGGAGGTATCCTTGCATATATTGGGAAACAACCGAAATAAGAATAGAAGGAGGTAATGTTAGGTAAAGGAGGTATAGTAGTAAAAATATAATGTAACTACTTTACCTCCTTTTACCTGACTCTACCTCCTCAAATACTTAAAAACTAATGAAAAATTTATTCTTCTTACTCATAACATGTATTGCATTTCTGTCTTGTCAGGAAAATGCAGGTGTAACGGTAACAGTTACCAATCCTATTGATCTGGAACGGACAAACGAAATGATAGAGGTATCCATGGCCGATGTAGCCAAATCTTTGAATCTTCCTGCCGATGGGCTGGTAGTGGTGAAGGATGCCCAAGGTAATGAAATTGCTTATCAGGTTACTCACGACGAAAAAATTATTTTCCCAGTAAGTGTAGGTGCTAATACAAATGCAACATACACCATTCAGCAAGGTACTCCTAAAGAAGTATCGGTTATTGCTTGCGGAAAACAGTATCCGGAACGGGTAGATGATATTGCATGGGAAAACGACCGGGTTGCATTCCGCACATACGGTCCTGCGCTTCAAAGAACCGGCGAACGTGCTTTTGGTTACGATGTATGGAACAAACGCGCTACAACCGAGCCTGTTGTAGAAGAACGTTATGCTATTGAGTTAAATCCTGAAACATTGGCTCAGATTGATAGTTTGCGTAAGGTTGATCCTGCTGCTGCTGCAAAGTTACGCGCAGAAACATCTTATCATGTTGACCACGGAAACGGAGGAGACTGCTACAAAGTAGGTCCTACACTGGGTGGTGGTACTGCTGCTTTGTTGGCCGATGGAGAGATTGTGTATCCGTATTGCTACAAAACATTCGAGATATTAGATAACGGTCCTTTGCGTTTTACCGTGAAACTGACATACAATCCGCTCACTGTTAAAGATGATACCAATGTTATCGAAACCCGTGTTATCTCACTGGATGCTGGTTCTCATCTAAACAAAACAGTTATTTCGTACACCGGTTTAAGTGGTGCAACTCCTGTTGCTACAGGTATTGTATTGCACGAGCCCGATGGTGAAGTTACTGCTGATGCTGCAAAAGGTTTCATTACTTATGTAGATCCTACCGATAATCCTAAAGCGGATAACGGAAAGATTTTTGTTGGTGCTGCATTCCCCAAAGCGGTAACAGAAGCTAAACCGGTACTGTTTGGCGAAGAAGAAAAAGCAAACAGAGGCGGTGCCGATGGTCATGTACTTGCTATCAGTGATTATATTCCCGGATCGGAATACACTTACTACTGGGGTGCCGGATGGAGCAAAGCAAACATCAAAGATGCTGCTCAATGGGATCAGTATATGAGTGATTATGCACAGAAAGTAAGGAATCCGTTAGTGATAAAATATTGATATTAGACATCATCATTCAACGATTCTCGTCATCCCGAATGTAATGAGGGATCTCTAAGGCTACGGTTGCCCAGGAGATCCCTCATTACATTCGGGATGACGAATTTTGTGCTTATAGCAGTTTAAACTCATACCCTTGCTCCTTTAACCACTCAATAGAGCGGGGCAGAGCATACTTCATATTCTTTTCTGATTTAAGTGAGTCGTGGAAAGTGATGATCGACCCATTGCGGGTGTACTTCTTCACAATATTAAATACCTGCCTACCATTCAGTTTATTACTGTAGTCGCGGCTCACCACATCCCACATAATAATCTTATAATATTTCTTTAAAGTGAAATACTGTCCCCACCGCATGTGTCCGTGTGGAGGGCGAAACAGTTCTGTCTTTAATACTTCGTTGGCTTTATCGGTATTCTGAAGATAGTTTTCGGAAAGGTACTCAAATCCACGGATGTGATTAAAGGTATGGTTACCAATACGGTGACCACGATCTACTACCATTTGATATTCCCGGGGATGTTTGCGAACATTGTCGCCCACCATAAAGAAAGTAGCCTTAATATTGTACTGATCAAGCAGATCGAGCACCCAAGGAGTTATATCAGGAATAGGGCCGTCGTCGAAAGTGAGATAAACGGCCCTTTCCTCTGTATTCATCCGCCATACAGCATCTGGGTATAGCACCCGTAGTAGCCAGGGAGGTTGTTCTATAAACATTAGTTTTGAGTGATGAGTGATGAGTTTTGAGTAATGGGTTTTGAGTTTTGAGTAATGAGTTGTGAGTAATGAGTTCTGAGTGATACCGCATGGCAAACTCAAAACTCATTACTCACTACTCATTACTCATAACTCATTTCCCAAAGCGGGTGGAGAATTCTTCGTATAGGCTATTCAAAGTAGCTGAATATCCAGTGGCTAAATCCGATCCGTTCTCTTCCATAATTCGTATGCACTCATCAAGTAGAGATATATTATAGCCAATGTCTCTGTAACTAACCAATACTTGTCGGTCGTTCAGGCTCAGGTACCAGATGATGTACTCCGAGGCTTTATTGGCCATATAATCCAGTATCTTATCAGCCTTTTCCTTTTCGCCAAGCTTGTAGTAAGCAGTACCTATATTAATTGCGCCATTCTGGTAATCGTAAGGAACATTGAATCCCGGAATCATTTGCTCGCAATAGTTTAAAGCAGCAAGGGCCTTATCGTTCTTACCCTCTTTCAATAACTGGTCAACCAATTGTGCAAAAAGACGGCGATGTGTATAACACATACGCAAAACATTCTCATCGATATAGATGCCCGGTTTATCAATACCGCCAAATTTAAACTTAGTCATCAGGTTATTGTACATCCGTTCACTGTCTATTGTTTCGCCCAAAGCTTTGGTGTCAAACGGTGTGAAACGGTAAGCCAGCCCTTCCTGAATAAAGTGATTAGCCATATTAAGCTGATTTTCGGCCCCTACAGTGATGGCCATAAACATCGGACGTTCCCAGTTGGCATTAGCCAGCATTTCGAGCATCATCAGTTCACTCTTATACAAAGCACGTTTGCCTTTTAACGAGATGTGCATATAATCAGGAATTGAATCGCCCAAAGCAGCAGGAATCTTCATACCCGAACGGCGTACAGCATCTTTATCTATTTTCATAACGATACTATCGGTTGGGATAACATTCAATTCGCTGCGAATCCATTTCTCAAGGATGTTTTTCAGCTCGTAAGGATTGTCGCCAAACTCTTTGCGCACATCATCCATTTTCGAGTTAGGCATACTGTCGTTATAAAGCGGTTCAATCTTCTTCTTCAGGAAGTCGGCATGGACAGCAACGTATTCGTTGGTTCCTTCTACATATTCTACACGGTTCCAGGTAATAGGCAGTGAAGGAGACAGGTATGCCGGACGTTTCATCTGGTCGATGTACCAATCGGTTTGCAGGTAGCTCAGGTTACAAGTACGTGCATCGGTGCGGAAGCCTTCTGTTTCCTGATTGTACCACAATGGGAAGGTATCGTTATCGCCATTGGTAAAGATGATTGGTTTACCTTCTTCGGGCAACGTCATGAGGTAGTTCTGACCGAAGTCGCGACATACATAACGTCCGCTACGGTCGTGATCGTCCCATGTTTGGCTTGCCATCTGAATAGGAACCAGCAAACAAATAACCGAAGTAATGATAGCTGCCGGTACATATTTTACATTAAAACGTTTCCGTAATAAGTGTATGATACCTGCAACTCCCATACCTATCCAGATAGCAAAGGCATAGAACGAACCGGCATAAGCATAGTCGCGTTCGCGTGGCTGACTGGGTGTTTGATTCAGGTAAAGTACAATTGCAAGTCCGGTCATAAAGAAGAGGAAGAATACTACCCAGAATTGCTGCACCCCTCTTTTACCGCGGTATGCCTGCCAAAACAGTCCTATGATTCCCAACAACAGTGGTAAGCCAAAGAACACATTGCGGCCTTTATTTTCTTTCAGTTCCTGTGGCAACAGGTCTTGATTACCTACCAGCATATTATCAATAAACTTGATACCTGTAATCCAGTTACCGTTTTCTATCTCACCATGTCCCTGAATATCGTTCTGTCGGCCTACGAAGTTCCACATAAAGTATCTCCAGTACATAAAGTTAATCTGGTAGGAGAAGAAGAACTTGATGTTTTCCCACTGGGTAGGAACATTCACTGTAGTCAGTTCGCCGCAACGCTCGTAGGTAATGTCTCTTCCTTTAATGTCGAGCCATCCTTTATACTGCTCGGCATGCAAACTGCTATACATACGTGGAAATAGCATGTTCTGTGCATATTTATATTCTACACGTCCGGGAATCTGGATATAAGAGTCTTTTTCGTTGGGCGAAGTTTTTTCTTTGCGCACCCATTTGGTCGATTTCGATTCTTCGCAAGGTACACAGTAGTTACCTTCTACTTTCAAATCAATTTGTGAAGAATAGGTTTGTCCGTAGAATAGCGGACGGCTACCGTATTGCTCACGTCCCAGATAATCGCCCAGCGTAAAGATGTCTTCGGGAGAGTTCTGGTCCATCGGGGTGTTGGCAATAGAGCGGATTACAATCAGTGCATACGATGAGTATCCGATCATGATTGTCATGATGCAAAGCAGCGCCGTATTCATGGTACGGGCACTGATCTGGTATTTCTTATCGATTGATGTGGTGAAAAGATAAATAGCAAGAATAACTAGTACCACCATACCAATAAGAATACTGTTGAATCCTTTGCCGTAGAAAGGAATACCCAGCAAGGCAATGGTAAGCAGGAACGAGATATTCATTTTTATACGGCTTTTGTTTTGATAGCTTTCGTAAACGCCCCAAATGATAACAACAGCCAATACAATGATATAAACAATAACGCCGGTGTTAAATGCCATCCCGAATGTGTTTACAAACAAAAGTTCGAACCAGCCGCCAACTTTAACGGCTCCGGGAACAATACCGTACAATACTACGGCAACAAGCACGCCCGATCCAATAAGGGCAAGAATACTGCCTTTGAGGTTGGCATCGGGATTCTTTTTATAATAATAAACCAAAACAATGGCAGGTAAACAAAGCAGGTTGAGCAGGTGAACACCGATACTCAAGCCGGTGAAGTAGGCTATCAGAACAAGCCAACGGTCGGAGTGTGGTTCGTTGGCAGCATCTTCCCATTTTAGTATCAGCCAGAAAACCAAAGCTGTGAACATAGATGAGTAGGCATATACTTCGCCTTCGACTGCACTGAACCAAAATGTATCGCTAAAGGTATAGGCTAGTGCACCAACCAATCCCGATCCCATGATGGTGATTAGTTTGCCCAGACTTATTTCTTCTTCTGTTTTAACAATCAGCTTTCTAACCAAATGAGTGATAGACCAGAAAAGGAAAAGGATACAAGCGGCACTCATCAGTGCACTCATATAGTTAACCATTTTGGCAACCAAAGTTGCATCGCTGGTAAAAAGGGTGAAGAAGTTAGCGGTAAGCATAAAGAAAGGTGCCCCGGGGGGATGACCAACTTCTAGTTTATAAGAAGAAAGAATAAACTCTCCACAGTCCCAGAAACTGGCAGTGGGCTCAACAGTCATGCAATAAACAATGGCAGCAATAAGAAATGTAAACCATCCGATGATGTTATTTACCGTTTTGTATTGATTCATCAACTATAGCTATTTATTAGTGAACATATTACGGGTGGCAAAGATACAATAAATTTTTATACAGCTTCCGAACTTTCGCTATTATTCGGACTCAGGATACCACTATATCTGCCAGAGTCCTTTAATACTTTTACAGCTTCCTTTAAATCCGGATCGCTTTTCAGTTGTTGAATGATTCCTCCTTTCTGGAAATAGTATCGTTTTACTATCTCGTTATTGATAAGGTCTTTTATCTCATCAGCAAAATGATCCAGATCCTGATTCAGGTTATGGCTGAGTTTGTTTTCGAGTGCAGCAAACTCTTCGGAAGCATTATCCAGATAGCCTTCAAACTCTGCTGTTTCTTTCAGTGTTTTAAGTAGCTTTCCGCTTTGTTGGTCGTATTTAAAATCAGATTTCTGCACCAGTTCTTTGAACTCCTGATAGTCGGCATCGGTTATAGCAAAAGATTCTGCCGGGGCAATTGTTTGATGTTTCAATGCATAATCGGTAGCATAATTGAAAATCAGATTATCGTTCAACAGATAAAACAAGATATTAGGAATTTTTTCGGGTTTGATAACAATATCCGGATTAATACCTCCTCCATCGCGCACCTCGCGACCAGCCAGGGTACGATATGCAGTTGTTAAACTGTCGGGTATGCGGCCTATGCTGCCATCGGCGTTGCGATGGTTGTAATCAATAGCCTGCACACAACGTCCGCTAGGTGTATAGTATTTAGAAACTGTTATCTTCAAAGCTCCCCCGTAAGGCAGTGCACGTGTGGTTTGTACCAGTCCTTTTCCAAATGTGCGGGTTCCAATAACTACGGCGCGATCCATGTCTTGCAATGCACCTGCCAGAATTTCGGAAGAAGAGGCAGTACCATTGTTAACAAGCACTACAATAGGGAGGTCGGTATCCAATGGTTCACGACGGGTTTTGTAGGTGCTTTCTGTTTGCTTAATCCTTCCTTTGGTAGTTACAATAACTTCACCACGCGGCACAAAATAGTTGGCTATTTCAACAGCTTCGTCCAGTAAACCTCCGGAGTTGTTGCGTAAATCAATTACCAGTGAAGAAAGGTTCTGAGTTTTTTTCAGTTCAAGGAAAGCTTCTTTAAATTCTTTTGCCGGTTTCCCCGAAAAACTATTGAGGTTGATGTAGCCAATGCCATCATCTATCATTCCGTTATAAGGAACTATTGGCAGCTGAATAGACTTACGAACAATATCAAAATCAATTGGTTTTTTGGTTCCGGGACGTTCTACTTTCACTTTCAGTGAAGTGTTAACCTGCCCGCGGAGCATTTCGCTAACTTCGCTGTTGTTTTTTCCGGTCAGGTCCTTGCCATCAATTTCAAGAAGCACATCGCCTGCCTTTAAACCTACTTCGGCTGCCGGCATGTTTTCGTAAGGTTCGGCAATAACAGAACGTTTACGTTTGGGGTCGTAGGTAATTAATGAACCGATTCCGCCATAGGTACCCTTTATCATCTGCTCCAATTCGCTCTGATCTTCTTCGGGGAAGTAATTGGTGTATGGGTCGAGCGACATTAACATCGCATCAATACCTGTTCTTAATGTTTTATTGGCATCCAGCGTATCTACATAAAACATATCCAGCTCTTTTACAATAGAACTGAAGATACTTATGTTTTTAGCTAACTGGAAGTTGCGGTTATCCATCTTCCGGAAACCGAAAAATGATACTCCGGCCAACACAATAGCAAAAACTATAACGGTTTGTTTATTGATATATTTTTTCATCCTTCTTAAATTAGTAGTGAGAATTGAATCATCTTATTCGGCTAGCATAGCATTAACATTCAGCTTAATTTCATTCCAGCGGGGCTTTGTCATTTGTGCGCCTACCACCTGAATAATATTCCCTGATAATATAGAACCTATTTTAGCGCATTTCTCGAGCGAGTATCCCGAGGTTAGTCCATAAAGAAATCCGGCAGCAAAATAGTCGCCTGCGCCAGTAGTGTCGACTACCTTTTTTACCGGAATGGCAGATATTTGAATACTTTCGGTCCCTTTGCGGATAAGCGATCCCTTTGCTCCGGTTTTTACAATAGCAATGCTGCTCATTCCGGCCAGAATCTCTACAGCCTCTTCGGGTTCTTTGCCGGTAAATGCTTTAGCTTCTTCTTCATTAGCAAACAGAATATCTACGTATTTGTTTATAAGAAGCTTGAAAAAATCAAATTCTTCGGCCACAATATTGTAGCTTGCCATATCCAGACATATTTGCAAACCAGCTTCTTTGGCCAGTTCAATAGCCCGCAGAATAAGATCATGGTCTTGTACCAAATATCCTTCGATATAGAAATAGGTATACCCTTTAAACATTTCCAGCGATAGATCTTCGGCTTTTAAAGTAGCAGCTGCTCCAAGGTAAGTGCCAAAAGTACGTTCCCCATCCGGAGATATAAAAGTAGAGGCTATACCCGAAGGGAGAGCTGGGTTTGTGAGAAGTTTATCTTCTATATTATTCTTTGAAAGGTTTTTGCGGTAGAAATTGCCATACTCATCGTTGCCCACTTTACCAATGAATCCGGTGGCTGCCCCCATAACCGAAAGTCCAAGAATTGTATTTCCTGCCGATCCTCCGGTAGCTTTGTGAGTTTTCATCTCGCTGAAGTGCTCTTGTATTTGCGTCAGCTTTACTTCATCTATTAACTGCATGCTGCCTTTAGGAAGCTGCATTTTGTTGAGTAAGGAATCATCTTTTATCTTGGCTAATACATCAACCAGTGCATTACCCATACCAAGGATTTTATCCATTTTTATTTTTTTTCTGCAAAGATATTGCATATTCCAAAATATCCTATTACTTTTGCATCGCATTTCAAGGAAATAATCATTCTTCCTTAGCTCAGTTGGTTAGAGCATCTGACTGTTAATCAGAGGGTCCTTGGTTCAAGTCCAAGAGGAAGAGCAAAACTTGAAATGCAACATTCTTCCTTAGCTCAGTTGGTTAGAGCATCTGACTGTTAATCAGAGGGTCCTTGGTTCAAGTCCAAGAGGAAGAGCGAAAAGAGCCACTTACAACAACTTGTAAGTGGCTTTTTTGCGTGTTCCCCGAAATACTTTATCTTTGCAACGTTTTATTCATATATAACTTACACTCTATGTCAACAGAATTATTCTCTTCTCTACCTTATAAGGTAGCAGATATTTCTCTTGCGGACTTTGGCCGTAAAGAGATCGAACTGGCAGAACAGGAAATGCCTGGCCTAATGGCTCTTCGCGAAAAATACGGAGAAAAGAAACCCCTGCAAGGAGCTCGCATTATGGGTTCACTGCACATGACCATTCAAACAGCTGTATTAATTGAAACACTGGTTGCACTAGGTGCACAGGTACGTTGGTGCTCATGCAACATCTATTCAACACAAGACCATGCAGCAGCAGCCATTGCTAAAGCCGGAGTACCTGTATTTGCATGGAAAGGCGAAACACTCGAAGATTATTGGTGGTGTACACTGCAAGCACTGAACTTCGACGGTAATGGTCCAACTGTTATTGTTGACGATGGAGGCGATGCCACAATGATGATTCACATAGGCTACGAAGCAGAAACCAACGCTGCCGTACTTGATAATCCAGCCGAAGCTGAAGACGAAATAGAACTCTATAAAATCCTGAAAGGTATTTTAAAAGAAGATCCCGACAGATGGCACAGGGTAGCACCCGAAGTACGTGGTGTATCCGAAGAAACAACCACAGGAGTACATCGCCTTTACCAGATGCAGGAAGAAGGTAAACTTCTTTTCCCAGCATACAATGTAAACGATTCGGTTACCAAATCTAAATTCGATAACCTGTATGGCTGTCGCGAATCATTAGCCGATGGTATTAAAAGAGCCACCGATGTTATGATAGCCGGTAAAGTAGTTGTTGTTTGCGGATATGGCGATGTTGGTAAAGGATGTGCCCATTCTATGCGCAGTTACGGAGCCCGTGTACTTGTAACCGAAATAGACCCGATTTGTGCACTACAAGCAGCCATGGAAGGCTTTGAAGTAACCACAATGGAAGAGGCCTGCGCCGAAGGTAACATATTTGTAACCACAACCGGAAACATTGATATTATCCGCATCGACCACATTGAACAAATGAAGGATCAGGCAATAGTATGCAACATCGGTCACTTTGATAACGAAATTCAGGTAGAAGCCTTGAAGAACTATCCGGGCATTGAAAGAGTTAACATTAAACCACAGGTAGATTTGTACAAATTCCCCGATGGACACAGCATTCTTCTGTTGGCCGACGGTCGTTTGGTTAACCTGGGTTGTGCTACCGGACATCCTTCTTTTGTAATGAGTAACAGTTTTACAAACCAAACATTGGCACAGGTTGAACTTTACAATCGCGAACATGCTATTGGCGTTTACCGCTTACCTAAACATCTGGACGAAGAAGTTGCACGCCTGCACCTCGAAAAGATTGGAGTAAAACTTACCAAACTAACTTCTAAACAAGCTGCTTATATCGGAGTTCAGGTAGATGGACCGTATAAGCCGGAGCATTATAGATACTAATAAGTTTTGAGTAATGAGTGATGAGTTTTGAGTATCCATGCGGTGTGCTCAAAATTCATTACTCAAAACTCATTACTCAAAACTCAAAACTCAAACTCATGAAAAAGTATATCCCCGATTTGATAGCCATTCTGGCATTTGTGATTATATCGCTAGTCTATTTCTTACCAGCCATAGAGGGCCGTATACTGTTTCAACACGACGCTTCGGCAGGTGTGGGAGCCGGACAAGAGAGCAAAGAATATTATGAGCGCACGGGTGAGCGTACCCGGTGGACAAACTCCATATTCGGAGGAATGCCCACTTACCAGATGTCGCCCAGCTACAACTCTACCGATTCATTGCGCACAGCCGAGAAAGTGTACCACCTCTTTCTGCCCAACTATGTATGGTTATCTTTTGTGATGTTGTTGGGATTCTACATCCTTTTACGAACACTCAAGGTGAATCCGGTACTCTCTGCTTTTGGGGCAGTAGCGTGGGGCTTATCTTCCTACTTCTTTATACTCATTGCTAACGGACACATCTGGAAGTTTGTTGCGCTGGCCTACATCCCACCAACAATAGCCGGAATTGTACTGGCCTACCGTGGCAAATACTTGGTTGGCGGACTTGTGGCGGCATTATTTGTGGCACTGCAAATCTTGTCTAACCATGTGCAAATGAGCTATTATTTCCTTTTCGTAATCATTGGTTTTGCTATTGCTTTCTTCTTCCAGTTGAAAAAAGAAGGCAATCTGCCTCAATTTTGGAAAGCAAGTGCAGTACTTGTGGTAGCAGCATTGGTGGGGGTAGCTATTAATGCATCGAATCTGTATCATACATATACGTATGGTAAAGATACTATGCGTGGCAAAAGCGAACTGGTTTACAAGGGCGATAAAGCCAACCAAACCAGTAGTGGGCTCGACCGCGATTACATTACCCAATGGAGTTACGGAATTAGCGAAACATTCACCCTCCTTATACCCAACGCTAAAGGAGGAGTTAGCGATCCGCTAATTTACAGCTCAAAGGCAATGGAAAAAGCCAACCCCATATATCAGAATTTGTATGCACAACTAACTCAATATTGGGGCGATCAACCCATGACCAGAGGACCTGTATATGTAGGTGCTTTGATTATGATGCTCTTTGTACTTGGCTGCTTCATTGTGAAAGGTCCTATGAAATGGGCTTTACTGGGCCTAACCATTTTTTCCATACTATTATCGTGGGGAAAGAATTTTATGCCACTTACCGATTTCTTTATCGACTGGATTCCGATGTACAGCAGTTTCCGTGCTGTATCTTCCATTCTGGTTATTGCCGAATTTACTATACCATTGCTGGCTGTACTTGCATTGAAAGAACTTATTCAGAACCCGAAAGAGATATTAGGTAAATGGCGCAAATCTTTTATTGCAAGTTTTGCACTAACAGGAGGTATCTCGTTACTGTTTGCTCTATTTCCAAAAGCATTCTTTAACTACATTTCGGCAATGGAGATGGGAGCACTTCGCAATGCTTTTGATTCACAGCAATTAGCTGGGATACTGAACGATCTTGAAACAGTGCGTGTTGCCATCTTTACATCCGATGCATGGCGTAGCTTCTTTATCATACTGCTTGGTTCTGTATTGATTTTGTTGTATGCAAAGAAATCTTTCAAACCATTATGGTTAGCATTGGGGATAGCTATCATTTCGCTGGTTGATTTATGGCAGGTTGATAAACGTTATCTGCACGACGACCTATTTGAACCGCCAACAGTGAAAACCAATACATTCCGTAAAACCAAGACAGACGAAATGATATTGCAGGACCCTGACATCAATTACCGGGTACTCGATATGTCGGTAAGTACATTTAACGATAACACAGCCGCTTACTGGCATAAAAGTGTGGGTGGATATCATGCAGCAAAGCTTCGCAGGTATCAGGAAATGATTGAGCACTACATTGCACTCGAAATGCAACTTACCCAGAAAGCTATTGTCGAGAACAACGGAGATATGGAAAAAGTTGACCCCAGCCTCTTCCCGGTACTGAATATGCTGAATACAAAGTATTTCATTATGCCTGTAGGGAAAAACGAGACATGGCCCATACAGAACCCCTATGCACTAGGCAATGCATGGTTTGTGAACGAAGTACGTTATGTAGATAATGCAAATGAAGAAATAGATGCATTGGCCGAGGTTGATCTGTACAAAACCGCAATTGTAGATAAACGCTTCTCCGAGATTCTTGGTGGGGTAACTCAACTACGCACAGATTCGCTTGCAAGTATTATACAACAAAGCTATGAACCCAATCACCTTGTGTTTAAGAGCAATAGTGCATCGGATGGTGTAGCTGTATTTTCCGAAATATATTATCCCGACTGGCAAGTTACTATCGATGGCAAACCAGTAGAGTTAGCCCGTGCTAACTATATTCTACGCACATTACCTATACCTGCCGGAGAGCATACCATAGAAATGCGTTTCGATCCGCAAAGCGTACATACAACAGAAACCATTGCATATATTGGGCTTGCATTGCTTTTAATAGGAGCAGTTGTTATGTTAGGCGCGAAGGCACGAAAAATACGTCGTTAGTAGTTAGTAGCTAGCAGTCAGTAGAACTATACAGTTCTAATCTACTAATCCATAAAAGAGGGTGTCAAAATAGGCACTCTTTTTTTATTCGCAGAGGCCAAGCTTAGCCTTTGTTCTTTCCTAAAGATACATTTTCGTCTGTACATAGCTAATCGACTTTGCGCTCTTTGCCATACCCTTAGGCAACACATAAAAAGAGGGTGTACCCGTATAGGCACACCCTCTTTCAAAATATTATGAGAAGATTACTCTTCTGTAGCTTGCTTTTTCTTTCCCATCAACAGGTATGCAACCGGAGAAGCAATGAACAGTGATGAGATAGTACCGAAGATAACCCCAAGAATCATAGCGAATGAGAAGCTACGGATTGAGTCACCACCGAGGATGAAGATACACAACAATACAATCAATGTACTTAATGATGTGTTGATAGTACGGTTAAGAGTTGAGTTCAACGAATCGTTGAATAACTGTCTTGTAGCGCGTTTTGGATACAAACCAAAGTACTCACGAACACGGTCGAAGATAACCACCTTGTCGTTGATTGAGTAACCAATAGCGGTAAGAATTGCACCGATAAAGGTTTGGTCTACCTCCAATGAGATTGGTAATATACCCCACAACAGCGAGTAAGCACCCAAAATCATCAGTGTATCGCTTGTTAGTGCAACAACCGAACCAATACTGTACGATACATTGCGGAAACGCAGCAAGATATAAAGACCAATAGCAACCAGCGATAACAACACCGACCAGAATGCAGAAGTTTTGATATCATCGGCAATACTTGGTCCTACCTTCTGCGAACTGATGATACTACCTCCTGTATGATTATCGCGGTCGATAAATGTTTCAAGAGAAATATTTTCGGTTAACAATGGTTTCAACGATTGATAAATATATGCTTCGATTTCCGAATCAACTTCCGAACTGTTTTCTTCAATTCTATAGTTAGTGCTGATACGTACAGTGCGCTTGTCGGCACCAATAGCAATAACACTTACGTTTGCTCCATCGAAACTGCTTTCAAGAAGACTACGTACTGCTTCGGGCTCTACCTGATCAACGAATTGTACTTTGTAGTTGCGTCCACCGGTAAAGTCGATACCTTGGTTCAAACCTTTAAATACCAATAGAACAACACAAACAGCAATAATAACTCCTGTAATGGTAAGAGACATTTTGTTCTTGCCCATAAAGTCAAACTTAGGATTAATCAGAATATTCTTAGATATTGCAGAAGTAAATGACAGATTCAGCAGTTTATCCTTGTTCAGGAAGTATTCGTATACTACACGGGTTAAGAATACAGCAGTGAAGAATGACATGATTATACCAATCATCAAAGTTGTAGCAAATCCGCGGATAGGACCAGTACCAAACGAGAACAGGATAACCCCGGTTATAAGCGATGTGAAGTTAGAGTCGAAGATAGCCGAGAATGCATTTGAATATCCATCGGCAACAGCTTTCTTAATACCTTTACCGGCTCTTAACTCTTCTTTAATACGTTCGTAAATAAGTACGTTAGCATCAACCGCCATACCCAGAGTAAGCACCATACCGGCAATACCCGACATAGTAAGTGCAGCCTGGAACGAGGCAAGAACACCTAATGTAAAGAACAGGTTAATAATCAATGCAGCGTTAGCAATAAGTCCGGGAACCAAACCATAGATAACACACATATAAATCATTAACAGAACCAGAGCTACTACAAACGAAATGAAACCAGCCTGAATAGATTCGGCTCCTAACGAAGGCCCGATAATATCTTCCTGAACAATGTGTGCAGGTGCAGGCATTTTACCCGACTTAAGAACGTTTGCTAAGTCTTTTGCTTGTTCGGGAGTAAAGTTACCGGTAATCTGCGAACGGCCACCTGTAATTTCGTTGTTTACATTTGGAGCAGAATATACATAACCATCCAGTACAATAGCAACAGATTTACCTACATTTTGTCTGGTAAGTAAAGCCCATTTTCTGGAACCTTCGGTATTCATAGCCATGCTTACAGATGGTTTACCATATTGGTCGTAATCGTTCTTGGCATCATCAACAACATCACCTTCCAGTGGAGCTTTGCCACTGCGTTCTGTTGATTTGATTGCATAAAGTTCGTATAGAGGAATTTCGGCAGCAGCATTAGCCGGAGCAACTCCCCATTTCAATCTGAGGTCTTTTGGAAAACCGGCAGCAACCTCTTTCATAGCAAGAAGTCTGTTAACCTCGGCTGTATCTCTTGCAGTAGCATAACCTACAATCGGGCCATTGTTTACTACTTGCAAAATAGAAGTCAGCGGATTATATTTTCTGGCATCAGCACTGGTAGTTGAACTGCTTGTTGGGTTATCGCCCTGCAAAGCCGATTGAATATCATCTTTAATTGAAGAACTTGTTGCAGTAGTATCTGTTGCTGCGCCTTCGGTAGTATCATCATCGTGAGAAAGGACAGCGCGCAGTTTAGCATCTGCCGTATTCAATACCGGTACAATTTCTTGTGCAGGATACGTTTCCCAGAACTCAAGGTTAGCCGATCCCTGAAGGAGTTTTCTAACACGTTCGGGTTCTTTAATACCAGGAAGTTCAACCATGATACGTCCCATCTTGTCTTCCAGTTTCTGGATGTTCGGCTGAACAACACCAAAACGGTCGATACGTGTACGAAGCACATTGTATGAGTTATCAATGGCCGATTGAATTTCTTCTCTCAGTACTTTTTCAACCTCAGCATCGCTTGAACGTTGCGAAACTTTGTCTTTCAGTTTCTGAGTTGCAAACAATTCGGAAAGTTTCGCTCCCGGAGCTACTTTGTGATATTCTCTAACGAAAAGGGTTACAAAGTCGTCCTGACTGGTTGTTTGAAGTGCAGTAGCAGCAGCCACAGCTTGATTAAAAGCTGCATCGGGCTTATTATCAGCCAATGCTTTAACTACGTCGGCAACCGATACTTCAAGAATAACATTCATACCTCCCTTAAGGTCCAATCCCAGACCAATCTCCATCTCGCGCGTCTGTTTCAGCGTATATACTCCCAGGTATACTTTCTTGTTCGCCATTGAATCAAGAAAGTGCTGTTCCATCGTCGGATCACCATTCGCATACTCCTTAGCTTTCGAAGTCCAATGAGAGGTTACGAAGGTGAAAGAGAGATAAAACGCACAAACCAGTGTGAGTAATACCGCAAAAACTTTCACAATTCCTTTGTTTTGCATTTTACTTTAAATTTTATTATTGTTACTTTATTAATTTAATTCATTCGCATACGGGGGTGCAAATATAGCTTTTTTTTCACATTCTATAATAATTGGGGGTTAAATATTTGATGCCTAGCAGGTTTTTTAGATTGTTGCATGCAGTATTTTGTATAAATTCGCATTTCCGATTATAGAAGCTATATTTTAAATTGGTTAACAAGATGAAAACAAATAGGGAAGTTTGGTTAAAATGTTATAACTATCTATTGATTGGGGTGTTGGCATTGCTTGGTTTTTCGTGTGCAACAGATAGTGTTGACGGCCTAGTAGAGTATGGGCAACCTCATGCCAAATACGCATTAAAAGGTAAAGTTATTAATAGCAAACAAGAAAAAGTACCCAACATACAATTAATTATTGGCGAAGTATATAAAAGCTCGTATACCGAATGGACTTATAAACCAGATACTTTGTTTTCGGATGCAAACGGAGAATTTTCTTATTTGAATAATTATGCCTGGCCCAACAGCAAGTTAAGGGTTAAATACCGGGCAGTAGATCGAAATGGAAACATCGGAATCTACAAAACCGATTCTGTTGATGTAGATATGGGTAGGTTAGAGGGCGGTACAGATTCGTGGTACGAAGGCGAGGCATCTAAAAAAATTACAATAATACTGGAAGAAAAAGAAACTAAAGAATAACAAACTATAAAACGAAACTTATGGACGCATTTACTAAACATTGGCTACGCTTGTATAATTGCCTACTGGCAGGAATATTAACAATTTTAGGTTTCTACGGTTGCACTTCCGAAAGCCCGGACGAATATGGAACCCCTCATGCTGCTTACGAATTGAAAGGAAAAGTTATCAATACCAACCAGCAGCCGCTTGCTGATGTTCAGATTGTTGTTGGACAGATCGAAAACAACCAATTTCTGCAATGGGATTACAACAGAGATACATTATATACCAATAGCAATGGCGAATTTATCTACAAAAACGATTATGTCTGGCCCAGGAAGTTATGGAGAGCCAAATTTACGGCTTTACAGAAAAATGGAAATATCAGTATATATAAGGCCGACTCTGTTGATATAGACATGGGCGAACCCAAAGGTGGTAAAGGCTGGTATGCAGGGAAAGCTTCTAAGGAAATTACGATAATCGTAAAAGAAAAGGAAAATGCCGAATAACATCTCTCTGCGCAAACGTTTAGCCCTCGAAGTTTTCAGAAAGTTCCGCGAGAATAAAAAGAAACTACATCCTTTGCGGCAACTGTTTTGGGAATGTACTTTACGTTGCAATATTCAATGCAAACATTGTGGTAGCGACTGCAAATCCGATTCGCTTCGCAAAGATATGCCTGCCAAAGACTTCCTGAAGGTTATTGACTCCATAACTCCACACATAAACCCCAATGAAACCAATATTATTATATCCGGCGGCGAGCCGTTAATGCGGAAAGACCTGGAATATGTAGGGCTCGAACTTTACAACCGCGGTTATCCGTGGGGAATGGTGTCGAACGGCCTCTTCTTAACCCGCAAAAAGCTTGATGCACTGATGGCTGCCGGACTCCACTCCATAACCATCAGTCTGGATGGTTTTAAAGATGATCATAACTGGATGCGTGGTCATGCTAAAAGCTTTGACCAAGCATGGGAAGCAATCCGGATGATTGTTCACGAACCTGAATTAAAATGGGATGTGGTAACCTGTGTAAACCGCAAAAACCTGACATATCTGCCCGAATTAAAAGCAAAGTTATACAATATTGGTGTTCGCAATTGGCGTGTTTTTACCATATTTCCTGTAGGCCGTGCTGCCCAATATCCCGAATTTCAGCTAACAGATGAGGAGTTTACTAACCTGATGGAGTTTATAAAAGCAACTCGTAAAGAAGGAAAAGTAAAACTTAGTTATGGCTGCGAAGGTTTTCTTGGCAGATACGAAGCTGATGTACGCGACAATTTCTTCATCTGCAACGCTGGTATCAGTGTAGCTTCTATCCTGGCCGATGGCTCTATATCGGCCTGCCCGAGCATACGCAGCAACTTTGCTCAAGGCAATATATACAAAGACAATTTTATGGATGTTTGGAACAACCGGTTTCAGGTGTTCCGCAACCGGGAGTGGATGCGCAAAGATGAGTGTGCTAATTGTAACATGTTCCGTTATTGCGAAGGAAACGGAATGCACCTCAGAGATGATGAAGGGAAACTATTGCTTTGCCACTACAAAAGAATTAAGTGAATACCCCTCTGTCTTTTATGCGCAAAAGGCCGAACTTTTCCAAGCTCGGCCTGTACCAATGAGCAATCTTAACTACAATTTACTCCAACTCCCCCCACTCTACATTTGGTGCAGTGTTATTCTTTGTCCGCTCGAACGAGGTGCCTTTACTCGTGGTTTCGTTAAAGAATCCGCAGTTTTGCAAAAAGAATCCTGAGGCATCTGCACCGCCTTTGTAGTCTAATCGCCAACCGCCACTACCAGTAGCATCAACTGTGAAAGTTCCTTTATTCAGCTCAATCCAGTTTCCGGATGTTGTATACACCCATTGATTGTTGTAATAAGCTTTACGGGTTAAGTGGCCGGTTTCGTTATTGAAATTCTCCAGGAACGAATGGGCACTTTTGTAATAAGTCTGGGTTTTAGGACGCAACATCTGTGATATTAACTGCCACTTCCCTTTTTCGGGTATGAAGAAATAAGAAGTAAATTCCGAATAGTTATTCTCAACCGGACGAATGCGGGTTAAGAACTTGTATGTTTGATTAGTTTTCCAGTTATAGAGCAAATAGGTTTGCCCGCCCGAACCTTCGCCACCAAAATCGTTATCTTTCACTCCTTCGCCCTTCTTTACAACCTTTACTTTATACTCGTCGGGTATAGTTGAAGGATCGTCTGTTTCGTAAGGACTCCATACCGAGAATAAAACCCGCCTTTCGGTAGCCGAGTTTACTTGCATGCCAAAATATCCACCATCAAATCCGTTCGACATGAAATAGCTGCCTACAGGATCCATCTCTTCGGGTACAGTTACTTCGTTATAGAACCATTCACAATCGTCTGTAGGCAATGTGTATGCCATGTGTACAGATGGTCCTCGCCGGCCCCAATACGAAGAGAAAGCACTGCTCACAAAAGTCATGTTCTGCGAAGCGGTTCCATCTACTGCCAGTGCTGTGGGAATAGCAAATATATTATCGTTACGCTTTTTGCCCTTTATATCTACTTTTATGTAGCCGGGAGTAACATTGCTTACTTTGCCAATGTAGGCATACGCATCTCTGCTTTGCGGTTTGGGTAATAGTACTGGGAATACCTTATCGTTACATGTTACTTCTATTTCACTTTCGGATGTGTTTCCGCGGTATTTAAGGTAAAGTTCCAGGTCACCTGCTTGCTTTACTTTGAAGTAAGTACTGAAAATGGTTTCAGGGTCCGACCAATTAATTAAACCATTCTCGGTAACACTGCTGCTGCCTGCCGCTGTGGCGAAGTAAGTATTTCCACCCAAAGGTATTTCGGTACCAATTTTAGTTTCCTTGCCTGTTCCGCGATAAAACTCCATTTCGGCACAACTGGCATGTCCGCCCTCGCCCGATTTAATGATAAATCGAACCGACTTGGGATTTATTACAGCATTGGTCAGCATAATTTTGCTTTCAGTGCTTTTCTTCCCACAATCGTAATCCATCACTTTTACAAAATCAGTTGATGTTCTGCTTTGAGCCTGAATCTCTATTTGTCCAAACTTACCATTCGATCCATCGGTCCGGGGATAGTAAATTACATAATTCAACTGATCGGTTTCTTCCAGATGATAGGTTATGGTGTATGGATACTTGTTACCTTCGTTCCAATTGGTGTGCCATATTGTGTTATAGTCTTCGTCGAACGAGTTGGCAAATTTATTATCTGTTGATGTGGTTTCCTCACTGGATGCTTCGCCACCGGTGATTTTAATTTTTGTTTCGGCATCGGGGGTAGGAAGTGTATATGCCTGCGAAACAGAAATTGTTTCTTGTTTATCGCCAGCGGTAACTGTTACAGTTGTTTGCCTGGTTGTTAATTCGTTATTTTTGGTAACAGATATAATAATATTCGACCCCTGTTTTTTTGCTGTACACCACTCACCTGCTTCATTCGGAACCTTTGTTTCAAAGGTTTCTGCATTAGTAGTTACTTTTAGTGATTTGGATTCTCCATTGGCCGATAATTCAATACTGTTTTTTTCTATTTTTAATGTAATATCTATTTTCGCCGAATCATCTTTTTTACAAGAAATAAAAAGAATCAGACAAAAAACATAGAATAATCTGTTCATATTAATATTGTTTAAGGTTAATAAAAAAAGAAAGAGAATAACTTCAAATCATTATTTAAACAATAAGAAATTATTCTCTTTCAAAAATCAGGTATGAGAAAAAAATCAAGTACTAATCTACTGCATAGAATTCCATTTCTGTACAAGATGCAAAACCGCCTTTACTTGTACTACCATCTACTATTATCTTAACAGCATGTGTGTTTTCCACAAATGTTGTTAGTTCTATATGTGTTGGAGTATAAGGTGTTGTTTGAATACATGTAGCATCCATTATTTTTGTAAAATTATCAGGATCGCTTGTTGTACTAGCTAATATCTCTATTTTACCAAAAGTACCATTTCCCATATTAGAACGTGGATAATAAGAGATCATTGCCAATTTAGGAGCACCTTTAAGATAATAAATCAGTTCATAAGTTTCTTGTGTTTCTCCCCATTTAGAGTGATACATTGTACCCGCATTGCCATCAAATGAATATTTAATATCCCCCTCTGAAGCATTATTGGGTTGGAAACTTGACGCCCATCCACTTAAAACCTCAACAGCTTTTGTTGGTTGTCCAGCTTGTTTAATAGGTAAAGTTAACGATCTGTCTGGTGCAACCAAGTTGATACTTGTTTCTCTGCCAGCAAGAGAATTGTTCTTTGCAACCTCAACAGTCAACGTATTTCCACTTAATGTAACTGTGCACCATGTAGCATCTGTATTCTCTAGAACAAGACTTGATGCAGTTGTTTTTACTTCCAGTGTTTTAGTTTCGCCATTAGCTTGTAATTCAACAGGATTGTCTTCAATGAATAATGCTGTTGGTACCAAAACATCCTCATCTTTACAAGAAACAGCTATTACAGCTAATAATATCAGGTATATTATTTTTTTCATACGTAGCTAAAATTATGGGTTTTGTACTAATTCAATAGGATAAGCATCCATTTCTGTTTGAGGAATAAACTCTAAAATATAATCTGCATCAGGTTTCACTGTTGTATATACAGGTGCTCCACTCAAATGTCCACCAGGATATCTTCTATCCAGAGTTTGTCCGTTTCTAAATATATCTAATTTTCTATGTCCTTCCCAAGCCAGTTCAAGACGTCTTTCCTGTAAAATCCAATCCAACAAAGTTTTATCTGTTGGCATGTCTTTTATTACTCTTTCTGGTATTTGAGCACGTTCACGTATTACATTTAGGTCATCTAAAGCTGCTTGCTCATTACCTAAATGATAATTGGCTTCACTTCTGTTCAGATATAATTCGGCCAAACGAATTAATACAGGCGAATAAAGTTGCGACTGGTCTTCCTGCAAAGAACATTTATAAATGAATCGTTTAGGATATCCGTTACGGTTTTCCAATGCCGGTTCTACTTTAACATAGTATTTTTTGCCATTGTCTTTGCGAGTAACGAAGTAACGTAATTTACCATTCACAGTTTCTGTTTGAACTTTATTATCTGTATAATCATCCGCTTTTTCTTTAATCACATACTCTCCATTTTCCAGTTCTACTTTTGCATATACATAATTGTAAGTAACGTCGTTAACATCGTGTACATACAACATCCAGCTTTCGGCAGGATCCTTTATCTGGTTTACAATAAACGCATGACGAAGGTCACTTTCATTTTCATCATACAAATCCATTATGGTAGAAGAAGGATACATTTCTCCCCAACCTTGTTCTTCTATTTCGGCATACATTGATCCTACAGAGTAGTATCCCATGTGATAATCTTCGAAATCTTTATCCTTAACCATTCTGATTGCAAAGATTGTTTCTTTGTTTTCTTCGGGCACAAATCGTGGATACTTTTGGTAATCGCTACCTGTTAGAAGTGAATATCTTCCTGAATTGATAACCAAATCGGCATATTCTTTTGCTTTTTCCCAATTCTGCATATAAAGATAAACTCTGGACAAGAAAGCGTAAGCTACTTCTTTAGAAGCATAAAAATTAACTTTATCTACTGTCATTAAGTCGGCAGCTTTGGTAAGATCCTTGATTATCTGTTCATACACTTCTTTTACAGTGGAACGAGGAGGGAAATCACTTAAATCAGCTGTGAGTTTCAATGGTATTCCTAAATTTGTTTCTGGACTTTGCACATAAGGACGGCCAAAAATATTGTTCAACTGGAAATATAAGAAACCACGGAGGAAGTAATTTTCTCCCAAAAGCTGATCCTTTTCACTACTTTCGCCTTCTTCCATTTGTTGAATGATTGTATTTACACTAACTATCATTTGATAGGTAAACTTCCACACACGTCCAGGATAATAGTTATCTCGTGTACGTCTAAACGTTAGCAAATTGTACAATAAATCGGATGTAGATCCACTCAAAGAAATATTATCACCTCCAAACTCGTTCACAAAATGAAGTGATTTATAGTAATATTCTTCTTTTAATTTTGCATAGGTTCCCAATGTTATTGTTTCTACACTATTGGGATCCATATTATCACTGGTAATCTCATCATAAGGAAAACGATCCAAATCGCAACCAGTCATTACCAAGATTGCCAGAAAGCATATCAATGTTTTTATAGGTGTTTTCATATAATCAATGTTTTAGAATTAGAAACTGAGGTTAAGTCCCAATGAGAATTGGCGTGTCATTGGGTAGAAATCTGTTCCCGGGTCTCCATTGTCTTTTCCGGCTCCAACTTCAGGGTCAACACCCGAGAAATTAGTTATTGTAAACAGATTCTCACCTGTTAAAGAAACATTTCCGCTTTTAAGTCCTAATTTCTTAAGGAAAGTAGCAGGAAGCATGTAAGAAAGTGTAAGTGTATTCATGCGGAAGAAACTTCCATCTTCCAAATATCTTCCAGATCTTTTTTGTGAGTCTCTGTTACCACCAGCAATTGGTTTAGGGTGTGTAGCAATATCACCAGGTTTTTCCCATCTGCTCCAACCATCTTTCAGTTTCATAGAGTTGTATGTAGGATATGCTCCATCATTATCATAGAACTGACGAGCCGAGTGATAGATTTTATTTCCGGAAACAAAAGTAAATGCGCCCGATAATGAGAGGCCTTTATAGGATAAGGTTGTCATAATACCTCCGGTGAAGTCAGGATTTGAGCTTCCTTGTTTAACACGGGTTGCTTTAGACAATTGGTTGGTTAATGTACGTGTTCCATCTTCATTATAGATATACCACATTGGGTCGCCAGTGTATATATCAACGCCTGCCCACTCTTCCATATACCAAGTATCGATTTCTGCTCCTTCTTCAAATATTTTATTACCTGATATTTGCGATTTTCCTTCATACAATTCTTTAATTTTACTCTTATTAAGAGCAATATTAAAATCCATTGTCCATTTAAAATCTTTTGTGCTAATAATATCAGGACTTACAGTAACTTCCAGCCCCCGGTTACGAACTGCACCGATATTTTGATATTGACTATCATAACCTGTTACCGATGGCAATGTTACTAAATATAAAAGATCGGAAGTGTTCTTATTATAAAAATCAATGTTCAAACCAACTCTATCAAACAAACGCATATCCAAAGCTATATTTGTTTCGTAACATTTTTCCCAACTTAAATTAGCATTACCTAAACGAGAAGGGAAAGCCGAAGGGACACCATTATAGTTTGTTTTCAATGAATATACAGTCATATATCCATAATTACCCGAACCTGGAGTATTACCAATAGACCCATAACTAGCCCGGAGTTTTAGTTGGTCTACAAACTCGAAATTTTGCATAAAGTCTTCCTTGTCGATAGCCCATCCTGCGCCAAATGTAAAGAAACCACCATAACGATTGTCTTTCCCAAAACGAGAAGAACCATCAACACGATAAGAGAACTGTGCCATATACTTATCATTATAGGTATAATTGGCATTGAAATAAACAGACTGCATTGCCCATTCATTCTTGCTACCACCAACTTTATATGCATTAGCTGCCACCCCTAGTACTTCGGATCCCTGAGGAATACCTCTACCTTCGGCATTATTAGCCTCATATTTATAATCGCTGTATTCATATCCCAAGAAAGCACTTATATCGTGTACGTCTTTAAACGCTTTATTGAAACGAAGCATCTGGTTTGTATAACGAGTAGTTGTAAAGGCATTGGATGCTGTTAAATGTCCTTTATCAGCAGAACCAGATGTAGAACGTGGGTCTGTATATCCTTCTGTTAAATGATAACGATAACCAATATTGTTGTTTGATTCAAAAATTAAGTAATCAGTAATTTTATAATCGAAACCTGCACTAGCTGTTAACCCCAATTGTTTTCCTTTAGCATAATTCCATTGCCGATTATACAAATAGTTCGAAGCATCACGACCATGCCAGTCTTCTTCCTTACCGTTTCGCACACTTCCATCTTCATTATAAGGATAATCCCATGGCAAATAAGTTAATGCACTATATATGGAATGCATGTTGTTGAAATCGTGCCAGTAACTACCTGAGAACTTTGTTTTTATAGTTAACTTATTGTTTACTTTATAATCAGTGTTGCTTCTGATGTTGTAACGATTATAATCGGCACCTATAATAGCCGACTCGGCTGTATAGTAATCGCCAGAAAGGAATGTTCTGATTTTCTCATTTCCTAATGTGTACGAAACTGTATAGTTTTGAGTTAAAGCTGTTTGGGTTGCCAAATCAAACCAGTCGGTATCATGATTCAACAATTGAGTTCCAAACCATCCTAAACCAGCATTTTCTTTGTTTGCCATGCTTTCGGTGTAATCGTATAATTCTTGTGAATTCATGAGTTTAAATTTACCCATATTAAGTTTTGACACACCAAATTTAGCAGATACATCAACTTTATTTTCACCCAATCGGCCTGTTTTGGTTGTTACCAAAATAACTCCGTTTGTTGCACGCGATCCATATAAAGCAGTAGCAGCCGCATCTTTTAGCACACTGATTGATGCGATTTCGTTAGGGTTGAGTTGTGCCCCTGTACCCGAAACAACACCATCAATAACCCATAAAGGATCAACTCCTGAGGTTAATGTGCCCTTTCCACGAATACGAATTGTTGCTGCTTCGCCTGGTCTTCCCGAAGTGTTTAAAACTTGTACCCCAGCAACTTTACCCTGTAACATGGCATTTACATTCGGAGTTGTAACAGTTTTCAATTTGTCTGCGTTAACAGTTGCAATTGCACCTGTAACCGAACTCTTTTTTTGTGTACCATAAGCAACCACAATTACCTCATCAAGCGAAGCCAGTTCTTCCTTCAACACAACATTAACCCGGTTTTTTCCGGCAACAGCTACCTCTTGTGTTTCGTAGCCAATGTAGCTAAGTATCAATATGGCATTGCTGTTGTTAACATCTATTGTAAATTGTCCGTCGATGTTGGTAATAACGCCGTTTGATGTGCCTTTTTCAACCACACTAACCCCAATCAGTTCTTCACCTTGTTCGGTAGTTACTTTACCGGTAACATTGAATTTGGTTTGTTCAATGATTTCTATTTTGGGTGTGGCTATTTCTTCTATAACCTCTTTTTTATAAAGAATAATCTGGCGGTCGAGCACTTTATAGTTGGCTGTTTTTTTGTCCAGAAGTTTATCCAGAATTTCATAGATAGTAGCATTGTTTACCGATATATCTACATTTCTATTTACATCTACAGCTTCATCGTTATAGAAAAAGATGTATTCGCTTTGCTGTTCAATTTTGCTGATAACATCTTTTAGGGTCTGGTTTTGTACTTTCAAGGAGAGTACTGTGCTTTGACTATACGAGGTATGTGCAGAAAGTACCCCGATGCTGATGCACATTAAAAAAACACTAATCTTCATAATTCGGGAGCATTTCTTTAACATACGGCATGTGTTGCCGTTTTTAATGTATTGTTCCATAAATACCACAATGTTTTAAGGTTGATAAAATTTTGGTTTTCGTAATAATTTCTTCTTAATCATTGGCTTTGGGGAGGCGAATTTCCATTCATAGGCTTTTTATTAAATTAGTAATAGTTGTATTGAATCATCTTTTATATCATATTTTAATTTGTTGCCATTGGCTATGGATATGTTTTCCAAAATATTGCTAATGGGCAGTTTTAAATCGAGTTTACCACTGAAGGTTGTTTTCCTGAAATTAGTTCTGTCGTAAACAAAGGCTATGTTAAAATGCCTTGAAAGTTTTTGAAACACACTATCCAGGTTTTCATTCTGTGTGATGAGATATCCATAGATCCATGAAACGTACTGATCTACATCTACCTTTTCTATATGTATCTTATTAGAATCTTTATTGTACGAGAACATCTGGTTCGGTTCTATTTTATATGTCCCTTGCAAATCTTTGCTCTTTACTTCGACCGAGCCCGATACCAATACTACCGATTGAGTATCATCATCATTATAAGCCGATACATTGAACGAAGTTCCCAGTACATTTAACTCTACACTGTTTGTTTTCACTATAAAAGGGGCTTTTTCGTTTCTGGCCACATCCAGAAACACTTCGCCCGACAGAAATATTTCCCGTTTGTTTTTATCGAACACAGCCGGGTAAATTAATTTACTGCCCGAGTTAACCCATATTTTGGTACCATCGCTCAATATTAACGAAGTGGTTTTGCCATAGGGCACTATTAGCTGATTCAGTTCGGGGGTGGTTGCTTTCTCGGCCGAAGCTTTTTCTTCTACCTTTTGCGAACCGATATTTACTGCCCCTTCGGCATCGTAAGCAATAACAGTACTGTCTTTATCAATATCTATACGCTTGTTATCCGAGAGTACCAGATTGATAACACCGGTTTTCATCTCATCTTCGGTATTCTCACTGTATAAGCTATAGTCAATTTCCATTGTATTGCCCTGCCCTGCCAAAAGAAACACATATATTCCCAATATAATAATTATCGATGCAGCAACAGAAGCAGCCCATAAGATGGCTGGGCGATATTTCTTTTGCTGTTTAATATCTATTTCTTTCTCTATTTTACTCCAAATTATACGTTTTTCCTTTTCAGAGATTTCGGGCTCTTTTACCCGTAAGCTTTCTATTATCTTTTTCAATCCTTCTATGTTATTTCGCTGTTCTTCGTTCGCTCTCATCCGTTCTTCCCACAACTCATTTGTTTCTGCTGTGGGATGCAATACCCATTGAATGAATAATTCATCATCCAGTAAACTTTTTATTTGTTGTTTTGAGAAATCTTCCATTTCGTTTTGCATGTTCGTTAATTAAGAAACGATTATGAGTTAATGCTTGTACTCACTAATCGAAAAAAAATATTTTTAATCTTTTTTTGGACACAACAAAGATACAAAGCCGCCAATTGAGGTATGCAGGTTTGGGTCAATTTTGGTTTGTTTTGGTCGAAAATGGTAAAAATTGTCATTTAATTATTCATTAGGGGCTCCAAATCCCTCAAATATCGCTTCTAATTGCCATGGGATGGATACGTGGACGAACGCGGATAATCAAAAAATGCAGTTCATTTGCACCTCAAATGCAGTTCATTTATACCTGAAATGCAGTTCATTTAGCATGCAAATGCAGTTCATTCAGGGTGCAAATGCAGTTCATTTGAGTTGAGAGTTGAGAATTGAGAGTTGAGAGTTACGATGCCGCATGGAACTCTCAACTCTCAACTTTCAACTCTCAACTCTCAACTAGAGCATCAGCAGCAGTTTCTTTTTTATCTTTTTCTACTGATGTTTTCTTTTCTTTTCTCTTCTTTTCTTTTGTTGCAACGAAATTCAACGACCGTTGCTTTTTTGCACCTTTTGCTTGTCGGAACTTTTCTTTCTGAGTTTATGGCAATGCAGCGTGTTATGGCATAATTGCATATAGGCTGTGTAACATATTCAGATGAAGTCAACAGGTTGTCATTTTCCATTCTATCTACTATTAACTGGTGAATCATTGCGATTCAATTGTACATTCGTTGTAAATAGATTGATGATGTGTTGTACAACCATGGTTCATTCGCTGTAGTTTTTAGGTATTTCATTTTGGTTCAAATCAGATGGGAATTGAAACGCTAAGTTACGCGGAGTTTTTATTTCGATGCCGCAGGAAAACTAAAACTCCGCGTAACTTAGCGTAACTCCGCGTTTCAAAAAAGCCCCAAACGAGTATGAATAATCAGTTAATCAACCCCTGCAAACTTCCAGGAATAAAACTATAAACATGGAGAATTCCATATTTTCTCTAACCTTCATTATGGCGCGATGGATAAGGTTACGGGCAGATTGATAGTTAACGTTTAATAATTGCGAAACCTCTTCGTAAGATAATTCCAGTTGAAAACGAAGGTACAAAGCTTCTTTTTGTCGCGGGTTTAGCAAGCTCATCACTTTTTCGAATTTCTTTTTTGTTTCGTCGTCTATTTCAAGCGAATCGTCTTGGGTTTCAAATTGGTAAGTGGCAATAAATGGTAGCTCTTCGGGCGAGATGTAAGTAATGCGGTTATAGCGCGATGAATAATCAATAATAAGATTCTTTAGAGAAAATAATAAATAGAATTTAGGAGTTGTTGTAAGGGCTATGTTTTCTTTGCTATTATAGAGTTTCACAAAGAGGTCTTGAATGCAATCTTTTACTACTTCTTCGTTTGATATAAATTTCATTCCATAACGGTATAAAACATCAAAGTACGTTTCATATAGAACAGAAAAAGCTTTTCTATCTCCTTTTTTAAAATCTTCCCATACCTTAGTATAGTCTGTGTTATCAATGGCTGTCTCTTTATTCACTTTGCTTTAGCTAGGTTTTTACAAAGCTAAATTATTTTTTGTTCCTGTGCAAATCCATACTTATAGCGGATACTCTTCAAATGCATAAAGAAGGGTAGAAAGATATCTTTCTCCACTATCGGGTAAGAGGGTCACAATTAACTTTCCTTTGTTTTCGGGTTTAAGGGCCAATTGTGTAGCAGCATATACTGCAGCACCCGATGATATGCCAACAAGTAAGCCTTCTTGTTTTGCCAGTTCGCGACTGGTGCGGATGGCATCGTCGCCACTTACCTGAATTACTTGATCTACCACTTCCGGATTATAGTTTTGGGGAATAAAACCGGCACCAATTCCTTGTATTTTATGCGGTCCGGGCGTGCCTCCGGATAGAACAGGCGATTCGGTAGGTTCAACGGCTACTATTTTAACGTTGGGATTATGCGCTTTTAATGCAGCACCAACTCCGCTGATGGTGCCTCCTGTACCTACTCCGGCTACAAATATATCTACTTTCCCTTCGGTATCGTTCCATATTTCCTGTCCTGTGGTTTGTACATGAATGGCAGGGTTAGCCGGATTTTCAAATTGCTGAAGTATTATTGAATTCGGAATCTCGTTATTTAGTTGCTGTGCTTTGGCTATGGCGCCTTTCATACCTTCGGCTCCCGGAGTAAGAACCAGCTCTGCTCCAAGGGCTTTTAACAAGTTGCGTCGTTCCAGACTCATGGTTTCGGGCATGGTTAGTATCAAACGGTATCCTTTTGATGAAGAAACAAAGGCAAGTCCAACACCTGTATTGCCACTTGTGGGTTCAATAATAACGCTTTCGGTGGTTAATAAGCCTTTCGCCTCGGCAGCTTCGATCATTGATAATGCAACACGGTCTTTAACACTCCCTAGCGGGTTGAAGTATTCTAATTTTGCTACCACCCGGGCATTTAACGCTTTATTTTTATTGTAGTTGCTTAATTCAAGAAGGGGAGTGTTCCCAATCAGGCTGGGAAGGTTTTTAGCGATTGTTTCCATACTTAATTATATTAATATTATGAGGGTGTCAAAAAGATCGATTTGACTTTTGACACCCTTATAACAAATTACACAGATTATATGTTGATCACTGTGCCCTCTGTGTTTATAACTACTTTTTATTATAAATCACTTCTCCCTTTGTTGCACGGGTACGGAGCGACCGGGGAGAGTCTCCAAAAGATGATCGGCAGAAATGTGCAAAGTGAGAAAGTGAATCGAATCCGTATTTCTGACTTATTTCGGTAATCTTCAATGTTGTAAATTGCAGATCGTTTAATATTCCTTCGCGCTTCTTGTTTAGTATCCACTCGTATACAGGTTCGCCATATACATTTTTAAAAAGCCGACGGAAAGTAGTGGTTGCATATCCGCCCAAAGCAGCAAATTCTTCTACGTTTTTTACTTTATCATAATTCTGCATAATAAAGTAATGAAACGTTTGCCGGTATTGACTTATTGGGTAGAAGAATATACTTAATTGCGGTAATGGGTAATAGCACGTTAAAACATATACTAATTCCTGGCATTTAATTTCTACAAACTTACTACAAGGTGAAGCATCTTCGTCCAGATACTCACATATATTATAAAGAAGTTCGGATAGCTTAGGTATTGTAACCAAAGGGGTATATGTTAATGGTGCTTCGGCAACTTCAAGTATTTTGCGATAACGGGCTTCACAAATCTGCGGCAGATCCGAAAACCAATAAATAACATATTCTACATCTGTTAATGCCAGTAGCTCTAATTTAGAACCTATTGCCTGCAAAATAAATTGTCCATCCCGTAAAATAGTACCCGGATATTCGTTGCTGTTAATCAGCAATTCGCCTTTAAGCATAAATATAATACAGTTCTGGGTGCATTTTTCGGAAGGTACATGCGCACTTCTTCGCCTCTTTATGTGAAAGAGCGAATCTTCGGACGCATGAGGGCATTGTGAGCAATCTATGAGCCTACTACATTTTTTTTCTTTTCCACTTGCCATTAGTTATTTTATGCGAATTTTGTGTTTATAGCAACAAAGATAAGTTTTTTTCCAAAAAAGGCCCCATTTTTTATATATATTTGTACTTAATTTAATTTCCAATATGCAATGAAAAAATACTTTGTTTTGTTTTTTCTATTACCTTTTTCCTGCCTTTATTCCCAGAATTGGGACATAAATACCCTTGAAAAAATTAATAGTTGGGACCGGGGTTTTGTTAGAAGCTATAGCAAAATCATTTCTAAAACAACGCCATATATAGCAGTTGGTGGTCCTATTGCATTGGCTGTATATGCGGGAATTAGCAAGAATATACCTTTGTTAAAAGATGCCGTCTACATTGGCTCTAGTGTTGCCGAGGCTGCAGTGTTAACTTATGGTATAAAATTCGCCGCCGACCGCAAACGTCCTTATGACAAATATCCGGAAAAAATACATCCTTCGAGCAGAGAGTCTAGCTCTTCGTTTCCCTCAGCTCATACGGCCAGTGCCTTTGCTTTGGCCACCTCGTTAAGTATTAAATATCCAAAGTGGTATGTTATTGCCCCCTCGGCTGTATGGGCTTGTTCGGTTGGTTTTGCCAGAATGAACGAGGGGGTTCATTATCCTTCGGATGTTATTGCAGGAGCAATTATTGGCTCGGGATGTGCTGTGGCCAATATTTATGTAAACCGATGGCTGGAAAAATGGCTGCTTCCGAAACCCAGGAAAGCAGCAGCCAATACTGTATTAAGTATGTATTAACAGAATGGAAGGAGTTATCGCTTCGCTAGGAGTTAAAGGAGTTAAAGCTTTAGATGCTCTGAAGTATCTTAGAGTTATAACTACCAGCTACTAACTACTAGCTACTAACTACTAACATTCTTGAATATGTTTATTACCTTTGCAGCATGAAGAAACTATTACTTTTTGTTACACTAATTGCTTTATTTACGGCATGTGGCAGCAGAGCAAAAAAAGAATCGGACGAGCGCACTATAACCGTTACCATAGAACCATTACGCTATTTTACCGAAGCTATTGTTGGAGATAAATTCAGCGTTATCAGCATGGTTCCTAAAGGGGTTAGCCCTGAAACATACGATCCCACACCGCGCCAATTGGTTGATTTGGGCAAAAGCGAAGTGTACTTCCGTATCGGACATATTGGTTTTGAGGTTAGCTGGATGGACAGACTACTCCAAAACAATCCTCATTTATTGGTATTTGATATGTCGAAAGGGGTCAACCTGATACGTGGTACCGGGCATCACCACGGCGACCATTACCATGCCGGTGGTGTAGAGCCACATATCTGGAATTCGGCAGTAAATGCACGCATTATTGCCCGGAATATTTTAACGGCTTTAATTAAAATAGACAGGAATAATGAGGCGTATTATGTGCAACGTTACGAAGAGCTAATCAAGAAGATTGACGAAACAGATCAAACTGTTCAGTGCATTTTGAAAGAGAATGCCGATACAGCCTTTATGATTTATCATCCTGCCCTTACTTATTTTGCACACGAATACAGTTTGCACCAAATTTGTATTGAAGAGGATGGTAAAGAGCCATCGGCTGCGCATTTAAAAAATCTGATTGAAATAAGCAAATTCGAGCATGTACGGGTTATTTTTGTTCAGCCGGAGTTTGATGAACGTAATGCCGAAATGATTGCACAGCAAACGGACACTAAGATTATACCTATTAATCCGCTTTCTTACGATTGGGAAAAAGAAATGATCCACATAGCACAAAGCCTGAAACATGAGTAAGAAACCCATCATTGAACTGGAAGGAATATCGGCTGCTTACGAAAAGAATACCGTTTTATACGATGTGAACCTTACGGTTTACGAACGTGATTTTCTGGGGATAATTGGTCCTAATGGTGGTGGCAAAACTACGCTTATCAAGATTATTCTGGGATTAATGAAACAGGCATCGGGCCGGATACGCTTTTATGAGGATGGTACACAAACGGATCGTCTTATAATGGGTTATTTGCCTCAGTACAACAGTATCGACCGCAAGTTTCCTATTTCGGTAGAAGAGGTAATCCTTTCGGGTTTAAGCGCCCGTAAAACATTGGCCAGTCGTTTCACTAAACAGCATAAGGAAAAGGTTGACGAAGTTATAGTACAGATGGGGTTGGAAGGTCTTGCCAAACGCTCAATTGGTCAGCTTAGTGGCGGACAGTTGCAACGCGCCTTGTTGGGCAGAGCTATTATCTCTGGCCCACAAGTGGTTATTTTGGACGAACCTAGCACATATATTGATCAGTTATTTGAGGCACGCCTTTACGAACTACTGGAAGAAATTAATAAAGAGTGTGCCATTATTTTGGTTAGCCACGACATTGGTACGATATTGCAGCATGCAAAATCTATTGTTAGTGTTAATGAAACAGTGAGTTTATATAAAGGTTAGATAATTCGATTTACTTTTCTATCCTTATACGTGCATCAACCGCCACTACCGATTTAGGAGTACCCAACAACGGATTTATATCCATTTCTTTTATCTCGGTAGCAAAACGCAGCAGGGTAGACAAGCGCACAATAATCTCAGCAAATATTGTTTCGTTCACACCAGCTTGTCCGCGTGTTCCCTGAATAATCTTATAAGCCCGTAGTGAGCGTATCATTGAATATGCCTCGGCATAAGTAAGCGGAGCCAAGCCCGATGAGATGTCTTTTAGCACTTCTACAAATATACCGCCAAGACCACACAATACAACATGCCCAAACTTTTCTTCGTATTTAGCACCAATAAACAATTCTGTACCTTGTAGCATGGGTTGAATCATTACTGCTTTTGCATCGGCAATGGCCATCATCCGGTCAAACTCTAAGGCAAGGTGCTCTTTCGACTTAATGTTCAATACCACACCCCCTACATCCGATTTATGAACCGGACCAACCACTTTAGCCACAAGAGGGAAGCCTAAACGTTTGGCAGCAGATAGGATTTCGTCCTTCGAACCGGATACAACTTCGCTTACCATAGGTATGCCTGCTGCACTAAGCAGTTCCTGAACATAATTAGGTGCTATATATCCATCTTCCGGAATAGAGTCGATAATGCGGCGTATTTTAGGAACATCTACACCAAATAGTTCGATTTCGTTGGCTGCCGGCTGTGGAGCATTCATGATACGCGAAAGCGCAGTACCCAGAGTAACCTCGTCGGCAAAGTTTACATGTCCTTTCTTCAGGAACTCGTCGACCTCTTTACCGGCTGTATGAATAGAAGGGAGTACTGGAAATAAGGGTTTCTTTGAGGTAAGCATCTTTTGATGCAAAACTTCGTATGTTTCGAACATTGTTACCAGTCCCGGGGTTCCGAAGATGGCAAGTATAGCATCAATATTATCGAATTTGTTTTCGCAATAGTCGATGGTGATACTTAAATGTTCGGGGGTTCCGGTTGCCAGAATATCAATAGGATTACCTACAGAAGCACCCGGAAACAGTTTGCTTTTCAACTCTTCGGCAAGTGGGCCTTCTAACTTAGGAACATTTAGTCCACCTTTCGATAGTGCATCGGTAAGCATAACTCCGGGTCCACCGGCATGGGTGATAATGGCAAAGTTCTTTCCTTTTAATTGAGGTAAGGTAAAAATACAACCTACTGTTGCCAACTCCTCGCGCGAGAAACAGCGGATAATACCTGCTTTTCTGAATAACGCTTCTACAGCCGAGTCGGAACTGGCTATTGCTCCCGTATGCGATGAGGCTGCCCTCATACCGCTTTCGGAACTGCCGGCTTTAATTCCGGCTATCTTACAGCCTTTGCGTATTAGCGACGAAGCATGCAGCAATAACCTATCCGGGTCTTTGATGCTTTCCATGTACAGTAACTTTATATCGGAATCTTTTTCCGGATCAAAGTGCTCGTCCATGTATTGTAATACATCTTCTACCCCTATTTGGCGGGCATTACCTACCGACCACACTGAATTGAATTGTAGTCCTTTCATCACAGCCGATTCGAGCACATATACAGCAGTAGCACCCGAACTGGAGATTAAATCTACTCCCTGCGGATTTAAATTGGGGATGGGTTGGGTAAATACGCTATGATGACAGGTGTTTAACAGGCCAATGCAGTTGGGGCCTATCAATGAGGCTCCATACTGATTGGCCGTTTTAAGTATTTTATCTTCAAGAATTGCTCCTTCCTTTGTTTCTTCACCAAACCCGGCAGAGAGTATTATAAATGCCCGCGTATGTTTTTTCGAAGCAAGTATCTCTACCACTTCCGGACACATGGGGGCTGGTATAGCCAGTATAGCCAGGTCGGTATCGGGCACTTGGGCTACATCGGTATATGCTTTTACTCCTTGAACTTCTTTCTCTTTCGGATTAACTGCACACAGTTCGCCTGCATATCCTCCGGCAATAAGATTGCGCAAGATTGCGCCACCCGGCTTATGAACATTATTGGAAGCTCCTACTACAACAATGCTTTCAGGACAAAGTAATTCTTGTGTTATCATAACTCATGACTTATTTCATTCCTCTGTTTTTTAACATCGCATCCAGCTGTGGTTCTGCACCGCGGAAGTTTATGTAGAGTGTCATTGGGTCTTCGCTATCGCCTTTTTCAAGTACATTGCTACGGAACTTCTTAGCTGTATTTTTATCAAAGATACCATTTTCTTTGAATGCTTCAAATGCATCGGCATCTAAAACGTTTGCCCATAAATAGCTATAGTATCCGGCAGCATAGCCACCAATGATGTGGTTGAAGTAAGTAACGCGGTAACGGGGAGCTATTTCCGGAATAAGTCCCAGCTTATCCATGGTTTCTTTTTCGAAAGCTACCGGGTCGAAGTTGTTGGTTGAAGTAAGGTTGTGCAACTCCATATCCAGCAGGGCAGCAGCCAGAAGTTCGGTAGTCATGAATCCCTGGTTGAATGTTTTTTGATTCAGTATCTTTTCAATCAATGCATCCGGAATTACTTCGCCGGTTTGGTAATGTTTGGCATAAGCTTTCAGCACCTCGGGTTGAGTAGCCCAATGTTCCATTATCTGAGAAGGCAGTTCAACAAAATCGCGCACTACGTTTGTTCCCGACACGCCTGTATAGTTACACTTGGTTAATAATCCGTGCAAACCGTGACCAAACTCATGGAACAGGGTTTCTACTTCGTCCAATGTAAGGAGCGAAGGCATGTCGCCAACAGGTTTAGTATAACTGGAAACGTTACATACCAATGGGCGGATGTCTTTTCTTTGTTCCCTGAAATTACTCATCCAGGCACCACCACTTTTACCACTGCGTGGGAAATAGTCGACATAGAACAGACCCAGGTGGCTACCATCTTCATCGGTAACTTCAAATACTACTACATCCGGATGATAAACAGGGATATCATTTAGTTTGGTAAAGTTGATACCATAAAGTTTCTTAGCTACATCAAAAGCGCCATCGCGTACGTTTTCTAATTTGAAGTATGGCTTCAGTTCGTCTTCATCCAAGTTGTATTTTGTTTTACGAAGCTGTTCGGTATAGTACCACCAGTCCCATGCTTCCAACTTTTCGTTGTTGCCCATTAGCTTTTGCAGGTCGGCAGCTTCGGCTTTGGCTTTGGGTAGCGCATATTGCCACAAGTTATTGAGGAAGCTCATTACTGTTTCAGCATTTTGGGCCATACACTCATTGAGTACGAAGTTCGAAAAACAATCGTATCCTAACAATGTAGCTTTTTCCTGACGCAGTTTTATGATTGAGGTGATAATATTCTTGTTGTCGTTTTCGTTATTATTGTTTCCACGGTTGATGTAGGCTTTGTAAATCTGTTCCCTCAGGTTGCGGTTTTCGGCATATTGCAGAAAAGGTAAACGGCTTGCGTTATGCAAAGTAAATAACCATTTGCCATCTTGTTCGGCAGCTTTGGCTTCGGCAGCGGCGCTGGCTTTAAACCAATCGGGTAAACCGGCCAAGTCTTCTTCTTTGTCTACAATAAGCTGATATGCATTATTTTCTTTCAATACATTGTTGCTGAAAGTAAGACCTAGTGTAGACATTTCTTTGTTTATCTCGCGCAGGCGGGCTTGTTTCTCTTCGGGTAAGTTGGCACCGGAGCGAACAAAGTTCTTATACTTTTTATCCAACAGTCTTTTCTGCTCGGTCGATAGGTTCAGTGAGTTCAGCTTTTGGTAAACGGCATTCACTTTATCAAATAAAGCCCGGTTAAGATAGATGTTGTCTTCATGTTCGGACAGCATCGGGGCTAGTTCCATAGATAAATCGGTTAGTTCTTTTGTTGTTTCTGCCTCAATAATATTGAAGAAAACCAAACCAACACGATCTAATATAGGTGCACTATTGTCGAGGGCTACAATAACATTCTCGAATCCCGGCTCTTCCTGACTGTTAATAATAGCCTGAATGTTTGTGTTTTGTTCCTTAATCCCGGCTTCGAAAGCAGGTTTATAATGTTCTAGCTTTATTTCTGCATAAGGCGGAACACCATGCTTTGTTTGAAACTCGGTTAAAAAAGGATTGTTTTCGGTAGGGGTAGTACAAGCACATATCATAATGCAACATACAACTAAGAGTGAATAAATTTTGTTCATATAATATAAATTAATTGTTTTACTTTTTGCTGATATAGCACCATATCGGATAGTGGTCGGAATCTTTAATAGACCTGTCTACCGTACAATTGTAGGTTTTCATGTTTTTGCTGGTAAGTATATTATCGATCCGGAAATAGAATTTATTTTGGTTATAAGATATTCCCAGTCCGCAACCGGATGCAACAAAAGCATCTACTAACCCATTTGATATAATCCGATGGGTGTATGATACAGGCGTATCGTTAAAGTCGCCACATACAACGATGTGTTTGTTGCCCGAATTTTTTACAGCCTGCGCTACGGCTTTTGCCTGTGGAGCCCTTAAAGCCTGTGCTTCGCCAAGCTTTCTTACCAAGTGAATGGCTCCGCTTTTCACCTTATCTACCTCGGGCGATTTAAGCATACCTTCGTACACTTTCTTATCTTCGAGCGTGAGTTTGTTCGATTCCAGATGGTTGTTGATTACAGTTACCGTATCATTTCCAATCTTAATATTGTAAACAACCGAGCCGTTATGGTTGCTTTCGTAATTCAGCCTTTGTGCCGATAGAATAGGATATTTTGAATAACAGGCGATGTAATTACCGCTAAATTTGTTACCAACCTGATGAATGTTTTTATGGGGATACATGGCAAGTTCGGTATCGATATCTTTTTGAGTAACATATTTGCTGTTAGTATGAATGTACTCTTGCATACAAACAATATCGGCCCCACTGTTTTTAATGTACTGTAAGATGGCATTTTTTCCATCTACCTTCTTTTTGGTAGCCATGCCCATTACGTTATACGAAAGGAATTTAATGTGGTTGGGCGGAATGTTTTTTTTCTTTGTTTTAAAGTTTATAGGAAAAGATGTGCCTATTTGAGGTATGCAAAGCAGAAATGCTATAAAAGGAATAATAGCGAGTTTGTAAGAAATAACCAACCAAGCTATAAGAAAGCAAAAATTAATAAAAAGGAATACAGGAAACACCATTCCGAAACATGCACGAATGGGATGATCTTCCGGATTGAAATGTGGACTGTATGCCGAGAACAGCATCAAGCCCATAAATACAAGGTTTATAACAAGCAGTGTTGCTACTGCCAGTTTTCCTATGCGTTTCATTTTTATTTCTTGCTTGCGTCGAACAAGCTCTTTTTTTCTTCGGCAGTTAAACTGTTGTAGCCCGATCTTTTTAATTTATCTAATATGCGGTCAATCTCATCGGATTGAGCCTTTTTGTTTGCATTATAGTCATAATCTTTATCCCGGCTGGTTTTGCTTACTTTCATTTTAGCCCTCTTCCTGTCGGCCCGCTGTTTTTTGCTAAACAGGGAAGAGAACCAGTCTAAAGTGCCATTTATCCAAGCTGTTATATCCAAGCCTTTATTTAATCCTGCCGCAAATCCTACCCCGGCAAGTGCACCACCAATATGAGCAATGTGCCCGCCTGCGTTACCAGATGTCATCAGCAATAAATCGGATAAAACAACAACAATTGCCAGATACTTTAGTGGGATAGCTCCGAAAAACAACAGACGGATAGGATAGTTGGGCTCTCGGTAGGCTGCAGCAGCAACTATGGCCAGTATCGAGGCAGAAGCACCTACCATAACCGACAAATGAACCACATTGGCAAAATAGGGAAATATGTTATAAGACAATATGTAGAGTAAGCCACCACAAATTCCTCCCAGAATGTATATTCCCCGTAAATGCTTACTCGAGAAAATGTTCATAAAAATAGAACCGAACCAATATAGCCATAACATATTGAACAATACATGGAATATATTGGCATGCATAAACATATACGTAATCAGTGACCAGGGTTGGTGTATAAACCGTTCTACCGAAGCTGGTAACTCAAACCATCCCAGTATTGGGTCAAAGCTCCGGTTAAAGAGCCGAAAGAAGATTGATAATAAAGATGTAAAAAGAAACACAGCCACATTTATATAAATGAGCTGTATGTATATAGTTCCCCTTTTGAAGTTATTTTTAATATTGGTTATCATGTCCATAATTGTTCTTCTTTTTTTTCCAATACATAATAAGAATAAACCCAAAGATCATACCACCAAGGTGTGCAAAATGAGCTACATTATCTCCTGGCCTGTTTGATAAACCGGATATAAGTTCGAGTAATGCATATCCAACAACAAAATATTTAGCCTTGATAGGGAAAGGGATAGGTATTATAAACAAATGCTGATTAGGAAATAGCATACCAAATCCTAGCAGAATAGCATAAACAGCCCCCGAGGCTCCAACCGTAACCATCAGGTTGAGATATTCTTGCATAGGTATAATGCCCGAACCGGTATTTACACTGGTGTATGCCGATAGTACTGTTTCAAAATGTATGTATTGTACAATCTCTTGCACAATGCCTGCTCCCATGCCACAAATAATATAATAAAAAAGAAATTTGCGAGGTCCCCAATACTGCTCTAAAATCCTTCCAAACATCCACACGGCAAACATATTGAAGAAAATATGTGTTATATCCGCATGCATAAACATATAAGTAAATAATTGGTAAACATGGAAATTATCTGCCATGAAGAAGTGAAGCCCAAGGATGCTGCTTAGGTCAATACCATATTTTTCAGCTACAACTGTTGCAAAAAAGAAAAGAACGTTTATTATTAGTAGGTTTTTAGTAACCGCAGGCATTGTATTCATAGAACATTATTGTTTCTAAATTTGTTTATTGTCGAAACAAAAATACGAATAAATTCTGTTCAAGTACTGAAAAACTGTTCCGTATTTATTCTTTTTCAATATTATGAAATTATTTTTTAATAAATAATTTGATCTTTTGTTTTGATCTTCTATATTTGTGTTAGGGTTTTCTGAAAGTCATTTTAACATATAACATTTTATTAATCAATTAGTACGTATTATGAATAAAGCAGAATTAATTGAAGCTATGGCTCAGCAAAGTGGGCTTAGCAAGGGCGATGCAAAAAAAGCATTGGAAGCGTTTACAAGTATTGTATCGGATACTCTAAAAAAAGGTGACAAGGTTGGATTAGTTGGATTCGGAACTTTTACTGTTGTGCTAAGAAATGAAAGAGCAGGTATTAATCCAACCACGCAAGCCCGGATACAGATTCCGGCAAAAAATGTAGTAAAATTCAAACCAGGAATGGAATTAGCAACTGCTGTAGAATAAGTACTTCATTGTGAAATATATGGAAAGGGGGTGTTTTTGCCTCCTTTTTTTATATCTTTGCGGCAGTTAAATAGGTACGAGTATGAATATTGAGAAAAAACTTGAACTAGCTGTTTATAACGGTATAAACGAGTTATACGGCCAGGAAGTATCTGCCGGGCAAATACAATTGCAGAAAACAAAAAAAGAATTTGATGGACATCTAACACTTGTTGTGTTCCCATTTCTTAAAATATCGCGAAAAAGCCCTGAGCAAACCGCACAGGAAATTGGCGAATATCTGAAACAAAATGAACCGGCAGTTGAATCATTCAATGTCATAAAAGGATTCCTGAACCTGACTATTGCTTCGGGTACATGGATTGAATTATTGAATAAGGTTCATGCAGATAATAACTACGGTATTACCGAGGCAAATAACGACTCGCCACTGGTAATGATTGAATACTCTTCGCCAAATACCAATAAGCCTCTTCACCTGGGGCATGTACGCAATAATCTTTTGGGTAATGCTTTGGCAAATGTAATTGCTGCCAACGGAAACAGGGTTGTTAAAACAAATATAGTAAACGACCGTGGTATTCATATCTGCAAATCAATGCTTGCCTGGAAAAAGTACGGTAGAAACGAAACACCGGAATCATCGGGCAAGAAAGGCGATCACTTGGTGGGCGACTACTATGTAGTGTTCGACAAACGATACAAAGCAGAGATTGCCGAATTTATGGAAAGAGGCATGACGAAGGAGGAAGCAGAAACAGCATCGCCCATGATGAACGAAGCACGCGAAATGCTTGTTAAGTGGGAAGCCGGCGATCCGGAAGTACGTGCACTATGGTCTATGATGAACGGTTGGGTATACGAAGGATTTGATGAAACATATAAAAAGCTGGGTGTAAGCTTCGATAAAATATATTACGAATCGGAAACCTATCTGGAAGGTAAAGATAAGGTGCTGGAAGGATTAGAGAAAGGAGTTTTCTACAAAAAAGAAGATGCTTCGGTATGGGCCGACCTTACCGGCGAAGGGCTCGACCATAAATTGTTGCTCCGCTCAGATGGTACTTCGGTTTACATGACTCAGGATATTGGTACTGCCAAACTACGCTTTGATGATTATCCGATCAACAAAATGGTGTATGTGGTAGGTAATGAGCAGAACTACCATTTCCAAGTGTTGTCTATTCTATTAGATAAGCTTGGCTTTGAATGGGGAAAAGGACTGGTTCATTTCTCTTACGGTATGGTAGAACTTCCGGAAGGTAAAATGAAATCGCGCGAAGGAACCGTGGTTGATGCCGATGACCTGATTGAAGACATGATCGAAACAGCTCGTGAAACATCGCAGGAGTTAGGCAAGCTTGATGGTTGCTCGGAAGAGGAGGCTAACAACATTGCCCGTATTGTTGGTCTTGGAGCATTAAAATACTTCATACTGAAAGTTGATGCCCGCAAGAATATGACTTTCAACCCCAAAGAATCGATAGACTTTAACGGTAATACCGGTCCGTTTATTCAATATACATATGCACGTATTCAATCGGTATTGCGCAAAGCTGCCGAAGCCGGAATAGAGATTCCTGCCGAATTACCTACGGATTTGGTATTGAATGAAAAGGAAAAGAACCTGATTCAACTAACAGCCGACTTTACCAACATTGTAAAACAAGCAGGAGATGACTATAGCCCTTCTATTATTGCTAATTATGTATATGATCTGGTGAAAGAGTATAACCAGTTCTACCATGATTTCAGTATTCTCAAAGAAGAGAACGAGCAGGTAAAATTATTCCGTGTAGCTTTATCGGCTAATATAGCCAAGGTTGTTCGTTTAGGAATGGGATTGCTGGGTATTGAAGTTCCTGATCGCATGTAATAATAATGTGCCAATATGCTAATGTGCCAATGTGCCAATTGCTATGCAGATACGCATGGTAATTGGCACATTGGCATATTAGCATATTGGCATATTGGCACATTAAAAAAACTGTCCGGTTACCAAACAGGAGTGAGAAAGATTCTGTTTGTAACCGGACAGGTTCCCTAGTAAATTAAAATTTTAAGTATTTATTAACCAGATTACTGTAATCGGAAAACTACCGGAACGGTATATTTCACTCTTACAGCCTTGTTTCTTTGCATGCCCGGACTCCATTTGGGCATGGCTCTAATAACCCTGATTGCTTCCTTATCAAGATAAGGGTCAACACTTCGGACTACTTGAATGTCACTGATAGACCCATCTTTATCAACAACAAATTGCGTGATAACTTTTCCTTGCGTACCGGTTTCGATAGCAACTGTTGGGTATTTGATACTCTTGTTCAGGTATTCAAATAAAGCAGCAGTACCACCGGGAAATTCCGGCATTTTTTCCGCAATCGCAAAGATTTCGGTTTCGTCAACCTTTTCTTCCTCTTCCTCAATAAGGATAGGAACATACTTAATGTCAACAACCTGACCTAAATCTTCAGGACTTTCCATATAAATATCGTCAACCTCTTCGGTTCCTTCTACTATATGTAATTCTTCCACTACTGCCGGAGCAGGGGGTGGCGGTTTGGGCGGTTCGGGATAAGTTACTGGTAACAATGTCAATTCAAAAGTGGGATCATTCGCTAATGATGCTGTTTCATATTTCTTATCGTATTCAGTCCACTCGAATGCGATAAACATGAAAGCAAGCACAATCATAAGCCCCATTGAGAACCAAGTGCCTTTACGGCTCTCGAGATCTACTTTGTTCGATTTCTTAATTTCCATGATAAAAGTTTTTAGAAATGAATATTTAGGGAACGTATATCATTAAAAACTATTTCTCATGTGCTTAGCTTCGATGGTAAATATATGTATTAACTAAATTAGTTGTTTCTTTTTGAATGATTCTTTAAGGATTGCGCTACCTTTTTTTCTTATTTTAAGGAATAAGCCAAAGCATACATTCTCATCTGCTTAACCATTGACAATAGCCCATTGCTACGGGTTGGCGACAGATGTTCTTTCAATCCTATTTTATCAATAAAATAAAGATCGGCATTTAGTATTTCATTGGGGGTATGCCCGGATAGTACTTTGATTAACAAAGCAATAATACCTTTTACAATAAGGGCGTCGCTTTCGGCATTGAAAATAACTTTGCCATCAACATAGTCTGCCTGCAACCATACCCGGCTTTGACAGCCTTCAATCAGGTTCTGATCGGTTTTGTATTGTTCGTCAAGGGGTGCCTGTTCGTTTCCCAAGTCTATTAATAGCTGGTAGCGGTCCATCCAGTCATCAAAATCACCGAATTCGGTAATTATCTCGTCTTGTATTTCGTTTATTGAATTCATATAATGAGTAATAATTTATCTGCCAATATAATCATACTTTATGAATGCTACAACATTTTAGTTGGTTTTCGCAAATAAGCACTAGTCTTAAAAAAAATCCCCCACCACTTTTGCGGCGAGGGATTTGTTGATATTAGTCTTTCTGTTTTGCTTTGATAAAGTGACGGTTGTTTTTTTATATTCGAATGGACATAAATTATTTCAGCCTAATACATTTATTGCATATTTTTGCTTCATGAACAAAGGAGAAATTATAATTTATCAAACTCCAGATGGAAATACACAGCTGGATGTTAAGTTAGATGGTGAAACTGTATGGATTAACCGCCAACAGATGGCAGAGTTATTTGACAGAGATGTCAAAACTATCGGAAAGCATATAAAGAATGCACTACAGGAGGAATTAAATGAAATTCCAACTGTCGCAAATTTTGCGACAGTTCAAAAAGAGGGCAAAAGGCTCGTTGAAAGACAAGTTGAATATTACAACCTTGATATGATTATATCCATAGGTTACCGGGTAAAATCAAACCGGGGTGTTCAATTTCGTATTTGGGCAAATAAAATTCTGAAAGATTATTTAATAAAAGGGTTTGCTGTTAACCAACAAGCCAAAGTTGATCAACTACAACAAGCTTTGTCTTCAATAAAAGTACTTACTGAAATAGCTACCAGAAGTGAAAATACAATAGAACAGGCAAAAGATATATTGCAGGTAATTAAAGATTTTACATATGCTTTAGATACCTTGGATAGATATGACTATCAGACCCTGGAAGCAAATAATACCACCCAGGAAGAAACTTTTAGGGCAACCTATGATAATGCTATTGAAGCAATAAAGATACTTCGTGAAAAATTTGGTAGCGGAGGATTTGCCAACGAAAAAGATCAATCATTCAAGAGTTCAATCAATACTATATATCAAACATTTGGAGGAGAGGATTTATATCCCAGTATTGAAGAAAAGGCCGCAATGTTACTATATCTTGTTGTTAAAAACCATTCGTTCAGCGATGGTAATAAACGGATAGCTGCTTTTTTATTCCTTTGGTTTTTAGATAGCAATAACATTTTATATAAAAAATCCCCCACCACTTTTGCGGCGAGGGATTTGCTGATATTAATCAAACTAAAACTATTAGTCTTTCAGTTTTGCTTTGATAAAGTGACGGTTCAAACGAGCAATATGGCTGATTGAAATGCTCTTCGGACATTCTGCTTCGCAGGCTCTTGTATTGGTACAGTTACCAAATCCTAGTTCGTCCATTTTAGAAAGCATTGCTTTAGCACGGCGATCGGCCTCTACCTTACCTTGTGGAAGGATGTTCAGCTGGCTAACTTTAGCCGATACGAACAACATAGCCGACCCATTTTTACATGCAGCAACACAAGCACCACAACCTACACAAGCAGCTGCGTCCATTGCTTCTTCGGCAACATCCTTTGGTATAAGGATTGCGTTAGCATCTTGAGGAGCACCGGTGTTTACATTTACATAACCACCTGCCTGCATAATTTTATCGAAGGCACTTCTGTCTACCATCAAGTCGCGGATAACCGGGAACCCAGCCGAACGCCATGGCTCAACAGTAATTGTTTCGCCATCTTTGAACTTACGCATGTATATCTGACAGGTTGTTACACCAGATGATGGTCCGTGTGGATGTCCGTTAACATAAAGCGAACACATACCGCAGATACCTTCGCGACAGTCGTGGTCGAATACAATAGGTTCTTCGCCCTTGTTTACTAACTCTTCATTTAATATGTCGAACATTTCCAGAAATGAAGTATCACCTGGAATATCTTTCATCTTATACTCAACAAATTGTCCTTTAGCTTTAGGGTTTCTTTGACGCCAAACCCTCAGCGTGAAGCTTATATTCTTTTCCATTATGCTTTGTAATTACGGGTTTGTACTTTAGTAAATTCGTAGTTCAACGGCTCCTTAATTAATTCGGGTTCTTTGTCTTCGCCGGTGTACTTCCAACAAGCTACATACGAGTAGTTTTCGTCATCGCGAAGAGCTTCTCCTTCAGGAGTTTGGTATTCTTCACGGAAGTGTCCACCACACGATTCGTTACGATTAAGACCATCAAGAGCCATTAACATACCTACTTCAATAAAGTCGTCCAGACGTAATGCCTTTTCGAGTTCAATGTTCAGGTCGTCTATTTCACCCGGAATACGTACATTGCTCCAGAAATCTTTCTTCACTTCCTGAATTTCTTTCAGAGCTTTTGTTAATGATTCCTTTGTACGAGCCATACCAACTAGTTCCCACATTACATGGCCAAGTTTTTTATGGATCGAATCAACAGAATGCTGTCCTTTGATAGCCATCAGTTTTTCCATCTTGTCGTAGATTGCTTTTTCGGCAGCTGCGAATTCGGGCAAATCTGTTGAGAATCGTGGAACCTGAATCTGGTCTGACAAATAGTTCTGAATGGTGTAAGGAAGAACAAAATATCCATCGGCTAATCCTTGCATCAAAGCCGAAGCTCCCAAACGGTTAGCACCGTGATCGGAGAAGTTGGCTTCACCAATTGCAAACAGACCCGGAACTGATGTCATCAGTTCATAGTCAACCCAGATACCACCCATTGTATAGTGGATAGCAGGGAATATCATCATTGGGGTTTTGTATGGATCATCGTCGGAGATTTCTTCATACATATCGAATAAGTTACCATAACGTTCGCGAACAACATCTTTTCCTAAACGTTCGATAGCATATTTAAAGTCAAGGAATACGGCAAGTCCTGTGTTGTTTACACCAAAACCGGCATCGCAACGTTCTTTTGCAGCGCGCGAAGCAACGTCACGTGGAACAAGGTTACCGAATGCAGGATAGCGGCGTTCCAGATAGAAGTCGCGGTCTTCGTCGGGGATATCGGTTGCTTTCTTGGTTCCTGCCTGTAATGCTTTGGCATCTTCTATTTTCTTTGGTACCCAGATGCGGCCGTCGTTACGAAGTGATTCGGACATCAAAGTAAGTTTTGATTGCTGATCACCGTGTACAGGAACACAGGTTGGGTGAATCTGCGCAAATGCAGGATTAGCAAAGTAAGCACCTTTTTTGTAGCATTGAATAGCTGCCGATCCGTTCGAGCCCATTGCATTGGTTGAAAGGAAGAATGCGTTTCCGTATCCACCAGTACCAATTACTACTGCGTGGGCAGAGAAGCGTTCAATTTTACCATTCACCAGGTTACGGGCAATGATACCACGGGCACGACCGTCGATAACAACTAGATCGAGCATTTCGTAACGAGTGTACAGTTTTACGTTTCCTTTGTGTACCTGACGGCTCAATGCCGAGTAAGCACCTAACAACAACTGCTGTCCGGTTTGACCACGGGCATAGAATGTACGTGATACCTGAGCACCACCAAAAGAGCGGTTATCGAGTGTACCACCGTAATCGCGTGCAAAAGGAACACCTTGTGCAACACATTGGTCGATGATGGCATTCGATACTTCGGCCAAACGGTAAACGTTGGCTTCGCGTGCACGATAGTCACCACCTTTAATAGTATCATAGAAAAGACGATAAACAGAGTCACCGTCGTTTTGGTAATTCTTAGCAGCATTGATACCACCTTGTGCAGCAATTGAGTGAGCACGACGTGGTGAATCCTGGATACAGAAATTGAAAACTCTGAATCCCATTTCGCCAAGTGAAGCAGCAGCCGACGCACCCGCCAGACCGGTTCCAACAACAATAATATCTAAACGACGCTTATTGGCAGGATTTACAAGTTTTTGATGAGCTTTATAGTTACTCCATTTCTCGGCCAATTGGCCTTCAGGAATTTTAGAATCTATCTTAGTCATGTTATTTACAATTTTACGATTTACAATTTACGATTACCAAGCCAAAGCAACATTGCCGTTTATTAGCGCACATAAGAAATACACTACAACAACAGAAGCAAATCCTAATATAAGGATGGTTGAGTAAACATTAGATGTAATTCTCCAACGTTCAAACCATACTTTGCTATTCCAGCCAAGCGTTTGTAAAGCACTCCAAAAACCATGGTTCAGGTGGAACCAAAGAGCAACTAACCAAATTACATAAAGAGCAACGTATACTGGGTTGCTAAATGTGTAACGAATAAATCCTGCACCATCGGTAGGGGCTATTCCACCATTTTCAACGGCAGTGTGAATACCCTGAAGTTCCGAGAACTGCATTTTGAACCAGAAGTTAAAAAGGTGTAGTAGTAAACCTACAACAACAATAAATCCTAGTACAAGCATGTTTTGCGATGCCCACTCTACTTTCTTTGGGCGTGCTGTTACTGCATAGCGTTCGTTTCCGCGTGCTGTGCGGTTTTGCAATGTAAGCCAAATTGCATAGATAAAGTGAAGCACAACAAGACCGGCTAAGGCAACAGTAGCCACCAGCGCATACCAGTTTGCTCCCAACATTTCGCAAATCCAGTTGTAACCTTTTGGACTAATAATTGCAACGAGGTTCATCGCCATGTGAAAGGTTAGAAAAAGGACAAGTGCGATACCAGTGATACTCATCACCACTTTCCTTCCCACAGATGAATTAATTAACCACATAAATGATCGTTTTTAAATTATTTAATTGTTAGAACTATAAATTTTTTACGTACACCTAATTATGCGCAAAAGTACAGGAAATAGATATATTAAACAAAGGATTAAAGAAATATTTCTTTAATAAAGTCAGGGTTAATTATAATAAGCCATCACCCCATCGGGCAGGGTTGTTAAGTTCTCTACTAACATCTTTAATTGCTCTGGTAAGAGCAACCCCAGACAAGCATATTTGAAACGCAGATTAACGCGGATTAACGCAGATTATTTAATTATTTATATTTCAATCTGCGTTAATCCGCGTTAATCTGCGTTTCAAATGTGCTTGTCCGGGGTTATTAAAAGTTTACCCCTTGCGGGGTAATTGCTTATCTTTCTTGTTTAGTCCACCAACGCAAAATCCAGTTGCTTCTTTTCCAGATTTGCCCGGGCAACCTTAACACTTATCACATCACCCAAACTATAGGTTCGTTTATTCTTGCGGCCTCGTAAGCAATAGTTCTTTTCATCAAATTCGTAGTAATCATCATCCAAGTCGCGGATAGGAATCATGCCTTCGCATTTATTCTCGTTTAGTTCAACGTAGAGTCCCCATTCTGTAACACCCGAGATAACACCATCGTATACCTGCCCCACCTTATCCATCATAAACTCAACTTGTTTATACTTGATGGAAGCGCGTTCGGCGTTGGCGGCAATCTGTTCCATGTTCGAACTATGGTCGCATAACTCTTCGTACTTCACAGCTGATACGCTACGGCCACCCTGATCCAGGTATTTAGTAAGCAACCGGTGCACCATCATATCCGGATACCGGCGAATAGGAGATGTGAAATGCGTATAATACTCGAATGCCAAACCGTAATGCCCAATATTTTCTACAGAGTAGCGGGCTTTCTGCATGGCACGTATGGATACGGTTTCAATGAGGTTCTCTTCTTTCTTACCCTGAATATCATCTAACAAATGGTTGATAGACTTAGATACATCTGTTTTGGTTCCACTTGTGCGGATTTTATAACCAAAGCGGGCAATGAACTGTGCCAGGTTATCCAGTTTCTCCGGATCGGGCAAATCGTGGATGCGGTAAGGAAATACTTTCGGTTTTTTGTTCTTGGGAACTTTACCAATCTTTTCGGCTACCGATCTGTTTGCCAAAAGCATGAACTCTTCAATCAGCTTGTTAGAGTCTTTAGCCTCTTTGAAATATACACTGATAGGTTTACCCTTTTCATCAATCTCGAATTTCACTTCATACCTGTCGAAGTTAATAGCACCACTTGAGAAACGTTTTTCGCGCAGAGCTTTCGCTATCATATTGAGGGTTAATACTTCTTCTTTAAAATCGCCTTCGCCGGTTTCAATAATTTGTTGAGCCTCTTCGTAGGTAAACCTTCTGTCGGACTTAATGATGGTGTGTACAATCCTGAAATCTTTTACTTCGCCTTTTTCGGTGATATCGAATATTACGGAGTAAGTGAGCTTCTCTTCATCCGGACGCAGGGAGCAGATGTAATTCGAAAGGCGTTCGGGTAACATCGGTATTGTTCTATCTACCAGATACACAGAAGTAGCACGCTTTTCGCCTTCGCGGTCAATGATTCCGCCTTCTTTTACATAATGGGTTACATCGGCAATGTGTACACCCACCTCCCACAAATTATCTTTCAGCTTGCGGATGGATAAAGCATCGTCAAAGTCTTTGGCATCGCGCGGGTCGATGGTAAAGGTGGTTATCCCACGGAAGTCTTCGCGTTTATCAATTTCTTCCTGCGGAATGATGTCCGAAATCTTATCGGCTGCTGTTTCAACATTCTTCGGATATACATAAGGTAAACCAAACTCTGCCAGAATAGCGTGCATCTCGGTAGTGTTATCGCCGGCTTTACCCAGAATGTCGATAACCTGCCCTATTGGGTTCTTGGCTTTATCGGGCCATTCAACCACTTTTACAATGGCTTTGTCGCCTGTTTTACCCCCTTTAAGTTTTTCTTTGGGAATAAAAATATCGTTGGCCAGTGTGCGGTTTTCGGTAACCAGGAATGCATACGATTTGGCAACCTCTAATGTGCCCACAAAGGTATCGTTGGCACGTTCCAGTATCTCAATCACTTCGCCTTCGGCATCGCGGTTTCTCCGTTTAGCAAATAGCATAATCCGCACCTTGTCGTTATTCATGGCGTGTGCAGAGTTTCGTTCGGCTATAAAGATGGGATCTCCACCTTCCTCGGGTACAATAAAGTTCTTGCCGTTACTCTTCCTGCGGAAGGTACCAACCAGTTCTTTGCCGTGACTGTTAAACTTGAATTTGTTTTTATCAATTTCGGCTATATAATCATCTGCCCGCATATCATGGAGTATATCTATGCAGAGCATCTTTAACGGATGGGTGGTTAACTTCAATTCCGAAAATATATATTTCAGGCTAAATACATCGTTGGGCCTCTCCGAGAAGAATTGCATTAACTTTTCAGCAAGTTGCTTCTTGTTCATCCTTTTACCGGCTTTCTTTTCTTTCTTTTTTGCCATATTATTACTTATTTATTTTTTTGAACCACAGAGTTCACAGAGTTACACAGAGTTTTTTAATTCGATGCCGCATGGAAACTTAAAACTCTGTGTAACTCTGCGAACTCTGTGGTTCAAAAAAGAATCAGATATACAAAGTAAACAAATAATCTTGTATTATTCTTTTCTCAATACAATCTTTCCATCATATTGTTTGGATATCATGCTACAGAACGCATTAAACAGCCCATACTCTGCTTTTGAATACTTACCGGATTTGAAGTAAAGCCGATGAATAATGGTTAGCTTATTATCCTCTCTCTTGTGAATAGCCTCGAACTTACCAAATTTACCTTCAAGAATAAATGGTGCAGCTAGCGACTCTACTGTATATCCTTCGGGAATTGTTATGTTGATACTATCGGTATCCAGATAGCCGTATTTTACATAGATATCGTGTTGCCGTGTTTTGGGCAGATTCTTAAACCCGCGCCTGAATATATTAGTAGGAACAAACAAACGGTTTCCTGTTTTATTTCCGTATTGATTAGTATCGATCTTATAACTTAATTCAACAGAGGGGTTGTTACTGTTGTGTTCTGTTATTTGCAGATTGCTTACTGTGGCCTGCGATAAACTTATGCCTGCCCGTATACGATCTCTTTGTTTGGTAGGTTCCAGTTGTTGAATACCAATTGTATTTTCGTACTGCGCAAGGTAGGATGTTTGTTTGGCATCAATAATTGCTTTACCAGTGGCATCTATTACTACTTCGGCAACAGTGGTTTGCATATTCAGCGAATCCGGATAAGAGGGAAGTGTGCAGAATTGGCCACCTGTGGCTGTAATCAATATCGCATCGTGGCCTGCAATATCACTATGAACATAGCCAAAAGGAAGTTTAGCATTGGTACATTCCAGCCAAAGTGTATCTCCTTCAAGGGGAACCTGTAATATTACATGGTTGGTTTGGTTGAGGCTTACATAATCTTTCATTATGCGACGGTTACGCGTGCTTATCTCTGTATAGTTCGAAGGAATGCCTATCACATTGAGCATGGCTTTCAGGTAATTAGATAAGCCTTTGCAATCACCAAATCCGGTTTTGTTAACATCCATAGCCGGGATGGGCTGAAACCCGCCAATACCCAGTTGGATACTTACATACCGGGTGTTATTGGCCAGAAAATCATACAGCACTTTTACTTTTTCTCTATTCGTTTCGCAGTTTGCAGTCATATCTTTAATCCGTTGTTGGAAAGGGGCTGGTAATGCATCGCGATTTTCGAGTAGCTTGTATGCCCATACTCCATAATCCTGCCACGACTTCATGGTTCCTGTAGTGTTATCGAAAAAGAAATCTGTAGGATTGAAAAAAGCATAAGGGCTGAGTTGGGTTAATGAGGGGCCATAAGACTCGGATTCGTATGCTTTCAAGTTATTGAAACTTAATTCGTATTGAGTTCCATTAGCAACCTTTGTTTCCTGAGGTTTGTTGCCGGAATGAAAAACATGGTAACGGGGTTCGATGCCCGGTGCTGCTATCAACCGGTAAGTAGCCTTTACAACCGATTGGTTGAAATCTGTTTGTGGGGCAAATATGGGATAGGAGATGATCCCATCATTGCGTTTTACTTCCCACTCATATTTTACGGTGTACGGATAAGGGGCATTACATTCGTAAAAGTACATATAATCATCGGTCGACAATCCGTTTGAGTATTCACTCATTTGCAAATCGGATTTCTTTATTTTGCGGATGCTTTTACCTGTTCCATCAAAAACCTCGCCCGAGAACTTGCGGAGCGAAGTGTACTTATCGCAATATTCCAAAAAATGTCCGGCATTTTTTCCTTTCTCGTTGAGGATGGTTACGATATATGTTTCTTTATGCACGCCGTTTCTGTTCGATTCGCATACAAATTCAAGTTCGTTATTCACAACTACCGAGTATGCGTTTTCTAATAGTTCGGCAGGGATGTTGCTTATGGCTTGCGAATATCCGTTAACGCAAAAAGAAAACATGGCAAATGCAAGAATTATCTGCTTTTTCATTCTGATTTTCGTTTAAGTACAATCATTTCGTTGTTTCTCTCGCTTAAGGTAATATACATGGTTCGCAGTTGCTCGTATTCGTTGGGTACGAAAAAAGTTTTCTGCAATGAAAAAGTATAATTAATCACTATCTTGTTATCCGATTGTTGCACAAGATACCTGCAACTGGCATCGTTCTCATTAAGTTTTATGCTCTGTCCTTTAGGTAATTCCTCAATTTCGAATCCTTCGGGAATGGTTATTGAGTTCATTATGCGCAACGTATGAGCATAAGGGAATTCTACAGGCAATTGTCGTTGTTCTTGCGTAAAAGGGTTTTCGCTGATATGTTTAAAAATAAATGGATTCAGGTAGATATAATCTCCACTCATTTCGGATGTTTTTTCAAAGGTAAATTCCTCGGTAAGGTCGGGCGAGAAAGCTTCTAGCTTTTCGTGTTTAAAGTTTGTTGTTTTCAGGTTGTGTTTTGTTTCCAGCTTTTCAATAAAATCATCCATATTGTTGGCATCTTTAAATTTCTGCCGGTATTCGGCTGCATATTGTCCAATATACGAAGCTTTCCTATCACCAGTAATGCTTCCATCTTCATTAATTACAATATTACTCATTACACGAAGCTGGCTTTTTCCGAGGTTAGTTAAATCAACCCATTTATTTCCGGGGTTTTTACTTATCACGCGTGCCTGGTTGGTCATCAATACTGGCGGTAGCGTGTTTATGTATCCGTGTTCAACAGAACCATCCAGATACACCATGGTGGTGTCCGAATTCTGAATTCCCACTATCATTGTATTCAATTTGCTCATTGTAGGATGAGCCAGTGGCAAAAAGCCCATGCTGCGCCGACTCATAACCAAGGGTACCGATTGAATACCCGCATCGCGCAACATACTCATAAATACAAAATTCAATTCGGCATTGGTTCCTGTACCTTCTTTTATTGCTTTTTTAATATCGGTGGCATACATAGCATATTTTTTGTTCCACGACATTTTTTGTTTCAGCAGTACATGAATTAAAGATATCTTTTCGTCAGTAGACAGGTTTCCCAATGGCAAAGCAGAGACTTCGGCCTGAAACGGGTTCTTCATTCTCAGTAATTTCCCAAACTCTTCGTATTCTAATAGTTGCTCATCAATTTTCTCCCATGTGCTGGTAAAAGAACGGTATATATCGTGAGGGAATTGCACACCATGTAGCTCGAAATTGATACGAGAAGTATAATCTTCCGGACACCACACATACGAGTCGGCCTTCAGAGATGGAACGTTATTGGCTGTAAAAATCATGTTCCGCCCATCCAACCTCAACAGTTCGCCATTGCCCAAGCTAATGGTAAGCGGTACGGTTTTATCTTCGGTTTGTACTTTTACTCCACCTCTCATATCGAGATTGAATTTAAAGTATTCAGGAATAACAATATCGTATTGACTAAACATAACAGGGATTTCTTCCTGAACTTCCCAGGGATCTATGGAACTGATATAATCGGAAAGCAGCTTGTATTTGTACTCTATCACTGTGCCGGCTTTTACTGCCGGGATGGAGAATTTAACCTGCATATAATTGCTGTTAACTCTTTCTCTGAAAACATACTCGCTCTTCATTTTAGTACGTTCAACTTTGCCGTTCTCCATATTATATGCTACAGCATCAATAGAAATAATACTTTCTTTACGACGTAATTCGCTTTCGTTGCTATAAAAAGGAATCACTATGTCAGCATATTTCGCTCCCTCGGTTTTTAATATTTTTATTTTCTTTTCGAAAGATGATGTAATGCGAAATCCGTTTTGTACATAATCGTATCTGGTTTCGCCTTTGTGAAAGATAACCACTGCATTTGCGGCGGTATCGGGTAAGTAGGTTGTCATTTCCAACTCTTCGTTGGTTACTTTGCCATAACGGGTACTAATTTGTTGTGCATGCAGGCCAATTGTAGTGAATAGGATGCAAATGATCAGAGGCATCATTTGTTTAGCTTTTGTTCTCATACGTTTTATCGTTTGTTGTTATATATAAGGTTGCCTAATCCAGTTTATAAAGGTATAAATATAAAATGAAAAAGCAAATTTTTCTTAATACAAAGGTGCACGAAGTGCGTGAAGCGCGAAAGCAGGAAGGCGCGAAAGCGTGAAAGCAGGAAATAAAATAACGTTCCAATACACGTCCTCTTGTTTAATTGTTTCACGACCTTAAAAAAGCAGTAAATATGAAAAATACTTGCGGTTACCCTTGTTATACGCGCTGTAGAGTTGATTTTATAGGCAATTTTCAAAATGCAGCATTTCATCAATGCGAAATGCAGCATTTTGAAATGACGATTTGCTGCATGAAAAATAGTAATGATTTACGAATGAATAAAATTTGACCTTTGCGTTTTATAGAGACTTTCGACTAAATTCATTACTCGCAAAGTATCTCACAAATTTTATCCTGCAATTTGCGTGCATCGGCCAGTTTTATAACATTCTGATTCATTATAGCAAATGCAATATCGTTTCCTTTCGAATTTCTGGCATAACCGGCCAGTGTGGAGATTGCAGTAAACGATCCGGTTTTTGCAAATACGTTTTTGCGGGCAATAGACTCTCCCTTCATTCTGTTTTGCAAGGTACCATCTACACCGGCAGTTGGAAGAGCTTTATACAGGTATTGATATATTGTGGTACGCGAATAGGCAAACTTAAGAAAATCCACCAATAGCGCAGGCGAAAGGTAGTTATAGTTTGATAAGCCACATCCATCTGCTATTTTATAGTCTTTGGGGTTATGACCAATTCTTTGTATTAATCTGTTTATAGCTTTCAGTCCATCATCGGCACATACCCTTTTGCGCCCTTCGCACTGTGCAGCCAGCCTGTACAGTAATGCTTCGGCACTTAAGTTATCGCTTTTTTTCATTACCCGGCTTAATACATTTTGTATGGGACAATCTAACCGGGTAATAAGTACAGCTGTTGAGTCTGCCATAAACTCTTTGTAGCCATAAATGTTATCTACCTCAATACTATCATTGCGAAGGCGTTCAATGAATGTATGCATAAAAAAATCCTGCGAATGGTAGATGTTAACTTCGCCGGTTCTTTCGCTGGCTACATTACCTTTTACAACAATTTCGTTGCCGTTTTCGAGCCAGTTGCGCGATACCACAAACTTACCGGCAGCCGGCGTGCGACTCTCGGTTTGGTTTACAAGTGTATAGAATGAAGATACAGGTTCGGCCACAACAGATGCCGTATCGCCTTTCATGGTAGGGGTGGCGGTAATCTTAACCATCCCCTTGTGAAACATCAGGGGCGAAAGATAGGGCTGGAAAGAAGAAGGTGTATCGTCCCACGCCCAGCCGCTGCCCCAATACAGCGAGTCTTTCATGGTAACATCTGCATATACCTTTCCTGTTATAACAGAAAAGGGCAGAGTGGTTACTCTGCTTACAAGTGTGTCCATTTCGGCGTCTCCAAACTCAGGATCGAATCCTCCAACAACATATAAATCACCGTGCAGTGTATCTTGTTCAATTACACCTTTGTACCATGCATGAGTTTGAAAAGGCTCTGTGCCGCCCCGCAGATCGAGTGCAGTAATGGTGGTGAGCAGTTTCATAACCGATGCCGGACGCGACAGCTTATCATCCCTGTATGCATAGAGTTGTTTCTTACTGGTTAAGTCGTAAACCGAAACACCTATCTCCGATCCGGGAGGTAAAAACTCTTCGATCAGTTTATCAAGGCGTTGTTGTAAACCAGTTTGTCCCCAGGCCGGGGACAAACCAATAAGAAATAGAACTATCAACAGGGTTGTTTTTCTCATAATGCTTCTCTAAAAATTTCTCCTACAGTTGGGTGAGGGAATACAATCTTTTTCCATTCTGCGGCTTTCATGCCTAACTCTACTGCCATAGCGGCTATCGTTACAATTTCTGATGCAGGGTTACCATATACATGGGCACCCAGAATGGTTTCGTCTTCACTCATTATTATTTTGCAAATGCCATTTACTCCTTCGTTTTCGGCAACAAACCTACCCGAATAGCTCATGGGTAGTTTAGCCACTTTATAGGCTATACCTTTAGCCTGTAAACTCTCTTCTGTTTGGCCTACTCCGGCAATTTCGGGGTTGGTATAAACTACTCCGGGAATGGCTTTGTAACTCATCTTATCATCCTTCTTTAAAATAGAATGAATAGCTACCTCTGCTTCGCGCACGGCTGTGTGTGCAAGCAGTGAGAAACCGGTAAGGTCACCACAAACATATACTCCGGGTACAGATGTTTGCATCTTTTCGTTCACTATAACCGTTCCGCGTTCTGTGGTTTCTAAGCCTAGGTTTTCTAATCCGAAACCTTTGGTAACCGGTCGGCGACCAACACTCAGAATCAGTTTGGCCGATTGTACACTTCCTTGTCCTTCGGCATTCTCGTAAGTAACAATAATTTCCTCGGCTTGCTGTTCCATAGAAACTACCCGTGTGTTCAACAAGAAACTGATGCCGCGTTTGGCATAATCGGCCCGCAATGCAGCCGACAGTTCCTTGTCCATACCGGTAAGAATCTCGTCAAGCATTTCGATAACTGTTACCTTCACACCAAGACTGTTGAAGAATGAAGCAAATTCCATCCCTATCACTCCACCTCCTACAATTGTTATTGATTGGGGAAGTTCTTTATTGTCTAAAGCATCCCGGTGTGTCCAGTACGGAACGGACTCAACCCCTTTTATTGGTGGTATGGCTGTTTCGGATCCTGTGCATATTAACAAATTTGTGCACTGATATGTTTCTTCGCCACAGCGAATGGTGTTTTTATCAACTATCTGTGCTTCTCCCTGAACTATGGTAACATTGTTAGCAGTGAGTTTGGCTTTTACACCCATCACAAGTTTACGCACCACTTTGGTTTTGCGGGCAATTATTTTAGACAGATCGAAAGATACTTCGGGAACTGTAACTGCGTACTTCGAGGCATGCTTGGCCGAGTCGTACGTTTTTGCAGAGTACAGCAACGTTTTGGTTGGTATGCAACCCTCGTTCAAACAAACGCCACCCAGGCTTTGTTTTTCGAACAACACAGTACTTAATCCGGCTTTACCGGCAGCTTCGGCAGCTGTATAACCGGCAGGTCCACCGCCAATTATGGCAACATCGTAATTCATGGATTTTGATTTATTTAATTGGTTAAACAATTTCGAACACAGAGACACAGAGGCACAGAGTTTTAAACTTTCATGCAGTATTTAAGACTCTGTATCTGTGTGTTTTTGTGTTCGAAGTAGATATCTATTTTTCTCCAGTAATTCAATAAACTCTGCTTCTTTTACCGGAAGTACAGAGACGTATTTATTTATTCCATATTGAATTAAAACAAAACTAGTGTTGGTAAGTTTACCCAAGGGTGATTGTCGGCGTTCTATGGTAATGATATCTTCTATCCTGATAGGCCTGATTTTAGCAAACCGTCCCAAATAGATTTTTAATAAATTATCGGTGGTAATGGTGTAGGTGGTATGGATAAATCGCTCAATGAGAAAAACAAGTAGCAACATACACAAAACGGCCAACAGAATGGCTTTTATCCAAAGCATCCAGAAAGCAAGTAACCCTATTAATACAAGGTAAACATATTGATACCATGTTATATTGGCATGAAAAGTACGGTTCATTCTTTAGTAATTCATATAAATGCTATACAAATGTATGGATTTTATTCTGCATAAATCAGTATTTGGATAATAAAAAAAGGATTGAGTTACATCGCGCAACCCAATCCTTACATGGTAAAAAAGTTTATGAAAAACTTTATCGTATAATACTTACGAAATCAGAGTTGGTAAGTAACTTAGCGAATTCAATATCATTAGCAGCTTTTTTGGCTAATGAAGAATCTTGCTGAACTGCTTTTTTTAAGCTACTGATAACAGCTGAAGTATTATTAGTTCTTGCGCCTAATACAGCTTTCAGATATTCGGTATATGCATCCGGTTTTTCAATATTCGAAAGTGTATTGTTTGCTTTATTATAGTCTTTAGAAAGAATCTGAGCCAAGGCTGCACTGTTCGATTTAACATCGCCAAATGAGTTTACTGCTCTTTGGTATTGTCCTTGTGCAACATACAGGTTACCCAATGACTCGTTCAGTTCAGGGGTTCCCGATGCTTTTCCGAAGTAAGATTCGGCACTTGCTTTATCTCCTTTTACCAAAGCAATAAGACCCTGATTCATATTAACCTCGGGAGCGGCTTTCAAAGAAGCAGCTTTGTTCACAAACGATTCGGCTTTAGCCAGATCGCCGGTTTCGTAAGCCAGTTTACCCAAGTTGTTAAATGCACGATAGTCTTTGGGGAATTGTTTGGTTGCCTGTGTATAGATAGCTTCTTGTCTTGTGCTGTTGTTGGTTAAAGTAGCAGCATAAAGAAGTTCTTCAATATTGAGCAGTGCAGGATTGTTTGTTGCCAGGTTGCTTATTTCATCGTCTGACTTACCAATGATCTCGTAATTCAAGGTAAGGCGTGAACGTCTTAACTGCGGAAGAATAACATCGGCCAGCGTTTTGTAAACAGATGAAATATTTTTTATTTCCTGTTCTCTTTGCTGAGGATCTTTGTACATTGAAAGAACGCGTAAAATAAGTTCTTTATCCTGAATGTTTGAGTTTGAAACAAGTTCCTGGAATCCTTCCCAGTCTTGAGCTGTGTATTTGGCTTCTAAGGCAGCATCAACTTTAGCTTTTCTCAACTGACGGTTTACATAATCGGTAGTATTCGATTCGCGTTGTTCGGCCAGCTTGGTATTCAGGCTTACTCCACCATCGGGCGAAGCATAAGCAGAAACTTCAATGTTGCTGATTTTTTTGTTAGGAGCTGCATCTACTGCTGCAATCTGTTCATTCAGTTTTTTAATATCTTCCGAATTCAATTCGCTCGAACGCAAGTTGGCTTGTTGAATAAGGAACATTATATGGGCTTGTTGAGCTTCTTTAATGATACGTTGAAAAGTATCGTGCCCAGTAGCCGGAGTAGCAGAGCTCAATGTGTTACCAATCAGTTCGGAAGTAGCAATTACACCATCGGCTATTTTTACCGCTGGTATTGCGATAGATTTATCGCCTACCTTTGCATTAAATTCAAGGTATAATTCCGACTTAGCCATCTCGGGTACATAGTTGAAAGATGTTTTCATAGTGTAGTTACCACCCATCTTGTACGAAATGGTTTGGTCGTTTCCTTCCACTTTTTCACCTTGAAAAACAGCGGTTTGTCCTTTAGCTTGGCCACCGTTCCATCTTAAAACGGGAGTCACTTCAACAACTGCCTTTTTATTAAAATACTTTTCAGGAAATTTTCCATTTATTGTTACTGGTACCTGGCCTCCTATGGCTTCCAGAACTTGTGGAGTGGTGGTGAAATAGTCAGATGGAAGTTCGCCCATCTTACTGCTACATGATGACATTGCAACAATCACTGTTACAAGCAACGGGAAATAGAATTTCTTCATCATTGTCTTTTTGTAAATTAAGATTATACAATATTTGTGTTTCCTGGTTTATACGGTTGCACATTACCCGCAAAGATATTGAATTTTAGGTTTTTTTGTAAATATTGAGATGAAAAATTTACTAATAGAATATAAAAGAGTATAGAGGCCGCTTTTTACCTTCTTTTATTACGCGGATGATGTTCAATAATCTCTGCCCGCAACATATTCCGGTCTATGTGTGTGTATATCTCTGTGGTAGCAACCGACTCGTGTCCCAGCATAGCCTGAATGGCTTTCAGGTTGGCACCTCCTTCTAACAGATGTGTAGCAAAAGAGTGGCGGAAAGTATGCGGACTGATATTTTTTATAATTCCTGCCTCTTCGGTAAGTTGCTTTACGATGTGGAAAACCATGATGCGCGAAATGTTCTTTCCGCGTTTGCTTAGAAAAAGAAAATCCTCAAACCCCGGTTTAATAGTTATCTGGTTTCTATCAATCAGGTAAAGTTCAATCTCTCGGATAGCTCGTGGCGATATGGGCACAAGTCGTTGTTTGTTTCCTTTGCCTTCTACTTTAATAAATCCCTCATTAAAATAAAGTTCGGAAAGTTTAAGGTTTGATAGTTCCGATACACGTAACCCGCAACTGTAAAGAGTTTCAATTAAGGCCCGGTTTCGCTGTCCGTATGTATTGCTTAAGTCGATAGATGAAATTATAGTATCAATTTCTTCGAGGTTTAGCACTTCCGGAAGTTTAAAGCCAATTTTGGGTCCTTCGAGCAACTCGGTAGGATCGGCCTCAAGATAATCTCCCAGAATAAGAAAGTTGAAAAATGATTTTATACCCGATATGATGCGCGCCTGCGACCGGGCATGTATGCCAATATCCCTCAATCCGGCAACAAACCGATGCAGATCGTCAAGAGTTACATTAAGTACTTCAATATCTTCGGTTTGCAAAAAGCTCAATAACTTGTCCAAATCGCGCATATAAGCATCGAGGGTATTTACCGAAAAACCCTTCTCCAACTTAAGATACTGTTGGTACATCCTTACTAATGAATCTGTTTTCATTATTTTTTTCTACCTTTGCACGCTGATAATGTGCCAATGTGGCTAATATGCCAATGTGCCAATTACTAATATGCTAATGTGCCAATATGCCAATGTGCTAATTGGCTGCGCAATGTTAAGCAATAAATTGCATAAAACATTATTATAATTAATTAATTGTTCACATTATCACATTAGTAATTGACACATTAGCCACATTGGCACATTAGCATATTGGCACATTAGTCACATTAGTAAATTATGGAAAATAGAATTGTAATACTTAACGGCCCCAACCTTAACTTGTTGGGTAAAAGAGAGCCTTCCATTTATGGCGATGAATCATTTGAAGGATATTTGGAGACTCTGCGCGCACAATTTCCTGATGTTACACTTGACTATTATCAATCTAATTCGGAAGGAGAACTGATTAACATAATACACCAATATGGGTTCGAGGCTAAAGGTATTGTGTTGAACGCTGGTGCCTATACCCATACATCTGTTGCCATCAGAGATGCTATTGCAGCAGTTACTTCTCCGGTTGTTGAAGTACATATTTCGAACGTTCATGCCCGCGAATCTTTTCGGCATACCTCTATGATTGCAGGAGTATGCAAAGGAGTAATCTGCGGATTCGGCCTTAAATCTTATCATCTAGCCATATTGAGTTTTGAGTGATGAGTTATGAGTAATGAGTTTTGAGTAATGAGTCCGCATGGTACTCAAAACTCATCACTCATTACTCAAAACTCATCACTCATCACTCAAAACTTAAAAACTTAGAACTTTAAACTTAAATAGGTATTGAGAGTATGAAGAAGCATACAAAAATTGTAGCTACTATTTCGGATCAAAGATGTGAAGTAGAGTTCCTGAACCGCCTTTATCACGAAGGATTGAATGTTGTTCGGATGAACACTGCACATTTGGATAAGGTAGGATTGGATAAGATTATTGACAACACTCGTGCTGTATCCAACGAGATTGCCATATTGATGGATACAAAAGGACCAGAGGTACGTACCACTGTTTTAGATGAGCCTATTGTTTTTGAAACAGGCGAAATGGTGAAGGTTATTGGAAACCCAAATCAAAAAACAACACGCGAGTGTATTTGTGTATCGTACCCCGACTTTGTTAAAGATGTAAAAGTAGGCGATGATATACTTATTGATGATGGTGACCTTGATTTACGCGTGGTTGATAAACAGGGTGATTACCTGGTTTGCGAAGCATTGAATCAGGCTAAACTAGGAAGTCGCAAGAGTGTTAATGTACCAGGGGTAAGAATCAATCTGCCATCGTTAACAGAGAAAGACAAGCAAAACATCTTATACGCTATTGAAAGAGACATTGATTTCATAGCCCATTCGTTTGTACGTTCTAAACAAGACATTCTGGATATTCAGGCAATACTCGATGAGCATAACAGCGATATACAAATCATTGCAAAGATTGAGAATCAGGAGGGAGTAGACAATATTGATGAGATTCTTGAAGTTGCTTATGGTATAATGATTGCCCGTGGCGATTTGGGTATTGAGGTAGCACAGGAAAAAATTCCGGGAATACAGCGTGTGCTTATCCGTAAATGTGTACTGGCAAAAAGGCCCGTTATTGTAGCTACGCAGATGTTGCATACAATGATAAACAATCCACGGCCTACCCGTGCCGAGGTTACCGATATTGCTAACGCCATTTATTACCGCACAGATGCGTTGATGCTTAGCGGCGAAACAGCTTATGGTAAATATCCGGTAGAGGCTTTGCGTACTATGGCACAAATTGCCGAAGAGGCAGAGAAAGATAAATTGTCGGAAAACGATATCCGTATCCCACTCGATCCGGACAGTCAGGACGTAACTGCTTTCTTAGCCAAACAAGCAGTTAAGGCTACAGCAAAAATAAACATCCGGGCTATTATTACCGACAGTTACACCGGACGCACTGCCCGTAATGTTGCTGCTTTCCGTGGTCGTTATCCGGTAATGGCTATGTGTTACAAAGAAAAAACAATGCGTTTACTGGCCCTTTCGTATGGGGTATTACCTATATTCCTGGAAGAAACAGAGAACGCACGTACTTATTTCTTCAAAGCCATTCACGAATTACTTGATAGCAAACGTATTGGCGTGGAAGACCGTGTAGCCTACTTAAGCGGAAGCTTCGGCGAAGGTGGTGGCACTACTTTCCTCGAAATAAATACAGTGAGTAAGGTGTTGGCCAATGAGGAGAAATACTTGTTGCCGACTTTTACACAAAGATAAATGAGTTATGAGTTTTGAGTTATGAGTTTTGAGTACCATGCGGCATCGAAACTCATAACTCATAACTCAAAACTCATAACTCAAAACTCATAACTCAAAATGGAAAGGTATATAAAACAGCATATCGACCCCGAAGGACCTTATCTGGAGGCTTTGTATCGCGACACACACGTCAAGTTATTGAGGCCCCGCATGGCTTCCGGTCATTTACAAGGACGGATATTGAAGATGTTTGTCTCCATGATTCGTCCGCGGCAGGTATTGGAAATAGGTACATATAGTGGATATTCTGCTATTTGCCTTGCCGAAGGTTTGGAAGATGGAGCATTATTGCATACCTTTGAGATAAATGATGAACAGGAAGACTTTACACGGCCGTGGCTGGAAAACTCTCCTGTTGCCGATAAAATAAAATTCTACATTGGTGATGCCCTTGAACTGGTTCCGGAACTGGGAGTCACTTTCGATCTGGCTTTTATTGATGGCGATAAGAGGAAGTATGTAGAATATTACGAAATGGTGCTGAAACATTTATCGCCAGGCGGATATATCATTGCCGATAATACCCTGTGGGATGGACATGTGCTGGAAGAACCTCACCCCACCGACAGGCAAACTATTGGTATAAAAGAATTTAACGACCATGTAGCGGCCGATAGCCGAACAGAGAAGGTAATACTTCCGCTACGGGATGGGTTAACGATAATTAAAAAGTTATGAGTTTTGAGTAAGAAGTAAGAATTAAGTAGTAAGTAGTAAGAATCCATGCGGCATCGCATTCTTACTTCTTACTACTTACTTCTTACTTCTTACTCAACACTCATAACTCAAAACTCAAATATATGGAAACTACCAGACAAAATAAGATTGCTCGTTTGCTTCAAAAGGAACTAGGAGATATTTTCCTTCAGCAAACTAAAGCAATGAAAGGTACACTAATTTCGGTAAGTGTTGTTCGCATCAGTCCCGACCTTAGTATAGCCAGGGTATATCTCAGTGTATTCCCATCCGAGAAAGGCGAAGAGATTGTAGCTAACATCAACGAAAACACAAAATCCATTCGTTACGAATTGGGTACACGTGTACGGCACCAGCTTCGTATCATCCCCGAACTTAAATTCTTTGTGGACGATTCGTTAGACTACCTTGAAAAGATTGATTCTCTGCTGAAGTGAATCTGCCATATTACATAGCAAAGCGATATCTTTTTTCTAAAAAGAAGCACAATGCCATCAACATAATATCTGCCATTTCGGTTTGCGGGGTGGCACTGGCGGCGTTGGCTATGGTATGTATATTGTCGGGGTTCAATGGTTTTCAAGATGTAACAGCAAGTTTCTTCAGTGCTTTCGACCCCGAACTCAAGATACTTCCTAAAACAGGAAAGGTTTTCGATAGCCGCGATTCCCGGATAACCCGCATTGCTTCTATGCCCGAGGTAGCTGTGTTTACCCATACCCTCGAAGAACAATCGATGGTTGAATACAAAGACAGGCATGCTATGGCAATTATTAAAGGGGTAGATGATAACTTTGCACAACTATCCGGAATAGAAAGCATTATGCATGGTAACAATAAACTTGTACTGCACGATGAGGCTGTTGATTATGCCACTATGGGTATTGAACTTGTATCTATGTTGGGTACAGGAGTAAAGTTTGTTGATCCGCTTGTTATCTATGCTCCACGGCGTGAGGGGCGCATAAATATAGCTAATCCGTCGTCGGCCTTTAAAAAAGGTTATCTGTTTTCATCGGGCAGTTTGTTTATTGTAAACCAAAGCAAGTACGATGGTCAGTATATTCTTACCTCCATGGAGTTTGCCCGTGATCTCTTCAATTACGAAACCGAAGTGTCTGCCATTGAATTAAAACTGGCCGATGGGGTAAATCTACCTTCTTTTAAATCCAGATTAGAAAAAGAACTGGGCGAAGAGTTTCTTGTACTCAACAGGTACGAACAACAAAAAGAAACATTAAAGATTATGGAGATAGAGAAGTATATATCTTACCTGTTCCTTATTCTTATTCTTGTTATCGCCTCTTTCAATGTAATTGGTTCGTTATCTATGTTGATGCTCGATAAGCGCGAAAACATTTCTACCTTGCGTTCGTTGGGGGCATCCGATAAACTGATTACCCACATCTTCTTGCTGGAAGGTTGGATGATATCGCTTTTCGGAGCAATGGCCGGCATAGTTGTTGGTGTTATATTATGCTTGCTTCAACAGCAATTTGGCTTTATAACTTTAGGCCAGGCAGGAACAAGTTTCCTTGTCGATGCTTACCCCATCAGTGTGCGTGCTGGAGACATTTTGCTGGTGTTTGTTACTGTGCTCCTAGTAGGCTTTGTTTCTGTTTGGTATCCGGTTAGGTATCTTAGTAAGCGGTTACTGTAGGTATTAAATCTGTCCATTATCTACCAGCAAAATAATTTGTTCAATTACTCTGTCTTCGCCCTGCGAGTCATACTGTTTCTTTAAACTGGCACCAAAAAGGGCAGCAAAAGTTTGATAGAATCCAGCCTTAAACGGTCCCATAAATGCCTTTACAAGTTCGTAAGAAGATTGGTTGCATTGCCTGTCGATTAGTTTTATAAGTAACTTGCCTTGCGAAAAGGTAAGCTTTTTCATTTTTGGGGTATATTGTTCCTTCAGTCCTTTCTCAACAGCCTTTATATGCTTTTTCTTAGCTTTTTCATTGGGTAATGTTTGCAGGTACTCGTATGTTTCTAATACTATCCGATATATCTCGCGTGATAAAGGAAGTGTCTTTTTTACGTTACGCACCAGTTTATCATATTCTCTCTTCTCTTTTTCGTTTTTAAAGATCATTGGTTTAAATATGTACACATCGCGTAGCTGTACACAGGGAATGGTATCTCCCTCGTAAACGCACATGGGCACCTTAAAGGCTTGGGGGCTTTGGGTATTCTGTGCCATGGTTGTAAGAGAAGAGATGCAGGCAAATAGAGTAAGAATCAGTAAGTTAAACCATTTGTTCATACTACAAAAATAGATGATTAATTATTAAGTGCTTCACTGCTTAAGTTTTTTTACCATTATCCTTTTTGGACACAGCAAAGATACAAAGCCGCCAATTGGGGCATGCAGGTTTTGGTCAATTTTGGTTTATTTTGGTCGAAAATGGTAAAAATTGTCATTTAATTATTCATTAGGAGCTCTAAACCCCTCAAATATCGCTTCTAATTGCCATGGTATGGATACGTGGACGAACGCGGATAATCAAAAAATGCAGTTCATTTGCACCTCAAATGCAGTTCATTTATACCTCAAATGCAGTTCATTTAGCATGCAAATGCAGTTCATTCAGGGTGCAAATGCAGTTCATTTGTAACAGTAGTTGAGAGTTGAGAATTGAGAGTTGAGAGTTACGATGCCGCATGGAACTCTCAACTCTCAACTTTCAACTCTCAACTAGAGTATCAGCAGCAGTTTCTTTTTTATATTTTTCTACTGATGTTTTCTTTTCTTTTCTCTTCTTTTCTTTTGTTGCAACGAAATTCAACGACCGTTGCTTTTTTGTACCTTTCGCTTGTTGGAACTTTTCTTTCCTGGTTCATGGCAATAAAATGCATATACGGTGTAATTGCATATAAACCGTGTTGCATATTCTGATCAAATCAATAGGCTGTCATTTTCCATTCTATCTACAGTGAGTGAACCGTGGTTGTACAACACATCATCAATCTATTTACAACGAATGTGCAATCAATCGCAATGATTCACTAGCTAAACAGTCTTTCTCCTCATCATTTCTCCTGATGTTAAACCGAGTTCTGTGCTTTTTCTTAGAAATGTGCTAACTTTGTAGAAAATAGAATAGAAACTATGCAAAACGAACAGAAGAAAAAACCAATATTCAATGTAAATGTTTGGCTGCCAAATCTTTATTATGTGGGTACCCTGATCTCTTTGTTTTTTATTATGGCACAGGTTTTTTATGCAAAACAAACAATGGTGCAAACAAACGAATGGGAAAAGGCAAAAATTACGATCGAAAACATTGAACGATTACAAAAGAACCTAAGTACAACCCTGCTTTATGAACATCCCGAAGCTTTACAGTTTGCTGCAAGCCGGATATGGCCTGATTTATCAAATAGAAAAAACAAAGCAATAGGCGATACTTTAAGAAATCTTTATTTGTCGTTTTTCGAAGAACAAAATGAAGCACATAAAAATACGTTGATAGAAGAAGACCTAAAGAAAGCCGTATTTGCTTTAGATGCTTTTGCTTATCCTATTATTATGGGATATGCCAATGAATTGGGATCTTATCAAAATGTGTTTTACGACTATATCTCCTATGGTAACTATATCATGTTTGTGGTTTTTAATTATAGCTCTGGTAATATGGGGCCCAATGCCAAGCTATTGTACCGATTGTGGAGAATCAGAAGCGAACAAGAATTAATGAAAAGAGATAATATTGATGCTAACGATATAAATGCAATGGGTGGTGTTAAGTATCTGTTGTGTTTTGATGAATCGGAATTTAACCCAGTTACCAAAAAACGATACCAGAAAAAACTGCAAAAGGAATTGAAAAAAGTACAAAAGGAAATAGAACAGTTTAGGCAAAGTGCATCGAATTGAAAGAGTCATGAGTGGAATTGCAACATTCAGATTGCAGTAATTGTTATCTAATTCTAAAACATCTTCAATTAGGGAAAAATTTCTCCAATAATGAATTCATTTCTCACATAAAGTAGTACTTTTGTACCCGGTTTAGTGCCGAGGTTGCACAGCCAATTTCTGTCAGAAAGATAATCATTCATAGATTATAATATAAATAATTATATCAACTCAATTTAATTAAAAACAAAATGGCAAATTTAGATTTAAGCAAGTACGGTATTACCGGCGTGACTGAGATTGTGCACAATCCGTCTTTCGACACTTTGTTCGCAGAAGAAACAAAACCAGGTTTAGAAGGTTTTGAAAAAGGTCAGGTAACTGAATTGGGTGCCGTAAATGTAATGACAGGTGTTTACACCGGACGCTCTCCTAAAGATAAATTTTTCGTAATGGACGAAACCAGCAAAGATACTGTATGGTGGACTTCGGACGAATACAAAAACGATAACAAACCAGTTGATGCTAAATGCTGGGCTGCTGTTAAAGATTTGGCTACAAAACAACTTTCAGGCAAAAGACTGTTCGTTGTTGACGCTTTCTGTGGAACTAACGCAAACAGCCGTTTGAAACTTCGTTTCATCATGGAAGTTGCATGGCAAGCTCACTTTGTAACTAACATGTTTATCCGCCCAACTGCTGAAGAAGCTGCTAACTTTGGCGAACCTGATTTCGTAATCATGAATGCTTCTAAGAGCAAAGTTGAAAACTATGCCGAACTTGGTTTGAACTCAGAAACTGCTGTAGTATTCAACCTTACCGAAAAAATACAGGTTATCCTGAACACTTGGTATGGTGGTGAAATGAAAAAAGGTATGTTCTCGTACATGAACTACTTGCTTCCATTGCAAGGTATGGCTTCTATGCACTGCTCGGCCAATACTGATATGGAAGGTAAAAATACAGCTATCTTCTTCGGTCTTTCAGGTACAGGTAAAACAACTCTTTCAACAGACCCAAAACGTCTTCTTATTGGTGACGACGAACATGGTTGGGACGATGAAGGTGTATTTAACTTCGAAGGTGGTTGCTATGCAAAAGTTATCAACCTTAGCAAAGAAGCCGAACCAGATATCTACAATGCAATCCGTCGTGATGCACTTCTTGAAAACGTTACTGTTGCTGCCGATGGTAAAATCGACTTCAGCGATAAGAGCGTAACAGAAAACACTCGTGTATCTTATCCTATCGACCACATTGTAAACATTGTTAAGCCAGTATCTAAAGGTCCTGATGCAAAACAAGTTATCTTCTTGTCGGCCGATGCATTCGGTGTATTGCCTCCAGTATCTATCTTGAACTCTGAACAAACAAAATACTACTTCCTTTCTGGATTTACAGCTAAATTGGCTGGTACAGAACGTGGTATTACTGAACCAACTCCTACATTCTCGGCTTGTTTTGGTGCTGCATTCCTTTCATTGCACCCAACTAAATATGCTGAAGAATTAGTGAAGAAGATGGAAAAATCAGGTGCTAAGGCATACTTAGTTAACACTGGTTGGAACGGTTCGGGCAAACGTATCTCTATTAAAGATACTCGTGGTATTATCGATGCTATCCTTGATGGTTCTATCGACAAAGCTCCAACTAAAACCATTCCTTACTTCGATTTCGTAGTTCCAACAGAACTTCCAGGAGTAGATACTAACATCCTTGATCCACGCGATACTTACGCTGACGCTGCTCAGTGGAACGAAAAAGCAGAAGATCTTGCAGGACGTTTCATCAAGAACTTCTCTAAGTTTACAGGAAACGAAGCTGGTAAATCATTAGTAGCTGCTGGTCCTAAACTTTAATAGGATATAATCTCACAATAAAAAAAGGGTGTACCTATCGCAGGCACACCCTTTTTAGTATCAAAACTAAAACAATTTTTTAGAATGGAAGGAGTTATCGCTTCGCTAGGAGTTAAAGGAGTTAAAGTTTGAAGCATCTTAGAGCTATAACTCCTAAGGAGCAAAGCTCCTGATAACTCCCTTTAACTCCTTCCATTCTTGAATATTATTTCAAAGCAAACCAATAGAGGTCTATTTGAGGGATATTGATTTCGTGATTCTGTACCATATTCCATTCGTTTGTTTTTTCGTTCAGCTTAAATGCCTGATAGCTTGTTAACTGATTCATTTTATCGAAGGAGTATGAAACTCTTTCCGAGATTTTTGAGAAATCGTTTGTGTTTTTATTCCATTCGGCATATTCAATGCTGCAAACATTGTCACTGTAGGAGTAAGTAAGACGCCTGCTGTTCTCCCATTTGTTTGTCCAGGCATTCCAACTGAGGGTTGTTTTCTGTGTTAAGCGGTTTTCCGAATCATATTCGAAGTTATACTTTAAATGCTGTGTCAGATACTTTCCGCTATCGTCTACTTTGTAAACAAATTGTTCGGTTACTACTTCGTTTTCGGTTTTTACATTATAAGCAAATTTGCTACCAATACCTGTTGTTGCGGCCCAGATAGACGCTGCTACCATTGTTGCTGTAAATAGATTCATAACTTTATCGTTTTTTTATTAATACTTTTGTTTTATTTTTATACGACAAAGATATGGCAAGGAAAAACAATTTTAGGTTAAGCAAACGTTAGGTTTAGGTTAAACTTTTGCCCGTTTTTACCTGTTTTAGTAGTACTTTTAGTAGTGATTTTATTGCGATTTTGCAGAAAAATGCTTTTGGAGGCTTGTAGCTTTGTTGCTTGAATAGCTTACGTTAAGTTTAGGTTAAGCAATGTTAGGTTTAGGTTAAGTAATTCTCCTTTTGGAGTTAAAGGAGTTATCGCTTCGCTATAACTCCAATTAACTCCTTCTATTCTTGAATCTTATTTCACCTCACTTCCCGGTTTAACAAGCTTTTCGGGAGTGATAACCGCCAATGTACCATCGTTGTTCTCGGCGCTTAGAATCATGCCTTCCGAAACAATTCCTTTTAATTTGCGGGGTGCCAGGTTAGCAATAAAGCACACCTGTTTGCCAACAAGATCTTCGGGTTTGTAGTACATCGCTATTCCCGAAACAATAGTGCGGGTTTCCAGTCCGTCGTCAATCTTGAATTGAAGAAGCTTATCGGCCTTAGGAACCTTTTGGCACTCTAATACTGTTCCTACACGGATATCCAGTTTGGTAAAGTCGTCGAAAGCAATGTTCTCGCGTATGGGTTTGGCTTTATAGTTGGCCTCTTCATTCGCCTTTTTAATATCGGCTAATCTTTGAATTTGTGCATCGATAACATCATCTTCCAGTTTTTCGAATAACAATTCGGCTTTATTCAAAGGATGTCCGGCAGCAAGCAGATCGGTGCTTCCCAGTGTTGCCCAATCGAATGTTTCCATATTAAGCATTTCGCGCAGCTTCTTCGAACTGAATGGAAGGAAGGGCTCAAAAGCAATAGATAAGTTGGCAACCAACTGCATACTTATATTTAGTATAGTAGCAACACGGGCCATATCTGTTTTGGCTAACTTCCAGGGCTCGGTATCAGCAAGATATTTGTTACCGATACGCGCCAGATTCATGGCTTCTTTCTGTGCATCGCGGAATTTAAATATATCAAGCAATTTTTCTACTTCCAATTTTACATCGGCAAACTCTTTCAGCGTTTCCTGGTCGTAATCGGTAAGTTCGCCCCTCTGGGGTACTTTGCCTTCAAAATATTTATGTGTAAGCACCAGTGCGCGGTTAACAAAATTACCGTAAACAGCCACCAACTCGTTATTATTGCGTGCCTGAAAATCTTTCCAGGTAAAGTCGTTATCCTTTGATTCGGGCGCATTTGCGGTAAGTACATAACGCAATACATCTTGTTTGCCGGGGAAGTCTTCCAGATACTCGTGCAGCCACACAGCCCAGTTGCGCGAAGTTGAAATCTTATCGCCTTCCAGATTCAGGAACTCATTTCCCGGAACATTATCGGGCAAAATGTAACTACCCTCGGCTTTCAACATAGCGGGGAATACAATGCAGTGGAATACAATATTATCCTTTCCTATAAAATGTACCAAGCGTGTATCTTCATCTTTCCACCATGTTTCCCATGAATCGGGCAACAATTCTTTGGTGTTAGAAATGTAACCAATCGGCGCATCGAACCATACATAGAGTACTTTACCATCGGCACCTTCAACCGGAACAGGGATACCCCAATCAAGATCACGACTTACCGCCCGGGGCTGTAACCCCATATCCAACCAGCTTTTGCACTGTCCGTAAACATTTGGACGCCATTCTTTGTGATCTTCCAGAATCCATTTGCGCAACCATGCTTCGTGTTGGTCGAGTGGCAGATACCAGTGTTTGGTTTCTTTCATTACTGGTTTGCTTCCGCTGATGGTACTCTTCGGATTAATTAAATCGGTAGGCGAGAGGGATGTGCCACATTTTTCACACTGGTCGCCATAAGCCCCTTCCGAATGGCAGTGAGGACACTCGCCGGTGATATACCTGTCGGCCAGGAACTGATGTGCCTCTTCATCATAATACTGTTCGGAAGTCTGTTCAATAAACCCGTTCTTATCATATATAGTACGGAATATCTGCGACGCTAAATCATGATGTGTTTTCGATGTTGTACGCGAATAGATATCAAAAGAAATTCCGAATTTTTCGAACGAGTCTTTGATCAGGTTATGGAAACGGTCAACAATATCCTGTGGGGTTACACCTTCTTTCTTAGCCCGTATGGTAATGGGCACACCATGTTCATCGGACCCGCCAATGAAAATAACATCTTCTTTCTTTAACCGGAGATACCGCACATAGATATCGGCTGGAACATATACACCAGCCATGTGACCAATATGAACCGGCCCGTTAGCATAGGGCAATGCCGAGGTTACGGTGGTTCGTTTGAATTTCTTTTCCATATATCTTTAACATTTTTTTCTGCATGCAAAGATAATATTAAAGTTCATGCAGTACTTTCAAATAACTTGCATTTATTTAATAGTAACTAATAAATTGGTATTATGAAAATCAAGTTGATATTTATTGTTTTGTTTGCATTTACTGCGTCTGGCCTGTTTCTCTCTTGTGATAATGAAGGAAAAATATATCCTGATTCGGCGTTGTATGGAAAATGGGAGTTAGTAGAATCGAGTATATACGGAGGGCAAGGTACTCAAAAAGATGCACCTGGCACTATACAAGAGTTTAAATCAGACGGAACGTACCATATTGATTATCCAGACAGGGAGAGCTTTAAATCCGAATATACCTTAGAGTCAGGAGTGGTTTACTTTGGTGTTCCCGGTAACCGCACAGCCATTAAATTCACTATTAAAGGGAATAAGTTGTATGAAACATACGATTATTCGGAAACGGAAGGCGCATGGTGTCTTGTAGGTTTCTACGAGACTGCCGTATGGAAAAGAGTTGATTAGTTATAGCTCACTTACCTACCTATATATTAAAAGACCTTAACGAAAGAACTTTAAATAGTAATTTATTTGTTTCTTTGCACCAAATTAGGGTAGAAAGTGTACATGTGTGTCGGTTGACATTCAGGTCTGTATCAGAAGGTAGGTAATGAATAAATTTAATATAAAAAGTTGTCCGCTGTGCAATAATGCATGTCTGGAAAAGGAACTAACCTGTACCGACAGCTTTGTGTCAGGCGAACAGTTCGACGTGTTCTGTTGCAAGGAATGCGGCTTCAAGTTTACGCAAAATTTTCCACAAGGATCCGAAATAGACCAATATTACAATTCTACCAATTACATCTCGCATTCCGACACCCATAAAGGCCTGGTAAACAGGCTCTATCATCGTGTGCGGAAACAAATGCTAAAGAAGAAAACCCAATTAGTACTTACCACCTCACTACTTAAAACAGGTAAATTATTAGATATAGGCACCGGTACCGGCTATTTTCCTGCTGCAATGCAGAAAGAAGGTTGGGATGTTGAAGCCATTGAGAAGAATGAGCAAACCCGCATTTATGCCAAAGAGAAATTCAACCTTAATGTACACAACGAAAGCGCATTAAACACTTTCAAGCCTCAAACTTTTGATGTTATAACACTTTGGCATGTTATGGAGCATCTGGAAAACCTGGATCAAGTATGGGCCAATCTTCATACATTGCTCAAAGATACAGGATTTCTGATCATTGCTGTTCCCAACTGTGCATCGTACGATGCCGAGTACTATAAAGAGCAATGGGCAGCTTATGATGTACCTCGCCATTTGTGGCATTTTACACCTGCCACCATACAGAAGTGGGGCGCCAAACATAACTTTGTTTTAGCATCACGGTACGCCATGCCGTTTGATGCCTTTTATATATCAATGCTAAGTGAGAAGAACAAGGGCAACAGTTCTGCGTTTATTAAAGGAATGTCCATGGGTGCCTGGTTCCGCTTGAAAACTTTGGCAAAGAAGGACAAAAGTAGTTCGATGATTTACATTTTCAGAAAAAAACGTAATGGCAAGTAAGAAGAAAAATAATGCACCATCATATTTTGATTTGCAGTTTCTAACCTCGACCATAAGTACTATGTTGGTGTTACTGCTACTGGGACTCGTAGCTTTCTTTGTCCTGGCAGCCGGTAATCTGTCGGTATATGTTCGCGAGAATCTCACTTTTTCCCTACTCATCAGTGACGAAATGAAAGAAGCAGATATACTTATTCTGCAATCAAAGTACAACAAAGAACCTTTTGTAAAAGAGTCGATATATATATCCAAAGATCAGGCCTTAAAAGAACATACCGAAGCAATGGGTACCGATCCAGAAGAGTTTCTGGGATATAACCCATTCCGTGCATCCCTGGAAATCAAACTAAACTCGGCATACACAAACTCAGACAGTATTGCCAAAATAGAGAAACTGATAAAGCAAAACTCAAACATTGAAGAAATATCCTACAGAAAAGAATTGATTGATGCCGTAAACGAGAATATGCGCAACATAAGTATTATATTACTGATATTCGCAGTTGTTTTAACACTCATCTCTTTCGAACTGATAAACAACACCATTAAGCTCGGCATTTATTCAAAGCGTTTCCTTATTCATACCATGAAACTGGTAGGAGCCAGTTGGGGATTTATACGGAAACCTTTTATCTGGAAAAATATATGGAGCGGTATTTTGGCAGCTCTATTGGCAAACACAATCCTGATAGGTGCAGCCTACTGGCTAATAACCTACGAACCGGATTTATTAAGAGTTATATCGCCGGATATCATGCTGATAGTTATGGGGGTAGTTCTAGCATTCGGAATACTTATTACTTTTCTGTGTGCTTACTTCTCCATCAATAAATACTTGAGGATGAAGGCTAATACGTTGTACTATATATAAGTTTTTGAGTTCTTAAGTTTTTGAGTTTTTAAGGAAGATAGACCTAACAACTCAAAAACTCAAAAACTCAAAAACTTAAAAACTCAAAAACTTAAAATAATGGATAAACAAAAATTTGCATTCGACAAGACTAACTTTATTTTGTTAGGAATAGGAATGGCTGTTGTCATTCTTGGTTTTATTTTAATGACCGGACCAGCTTCTACCGAAACTGCGTTTGAGCCAGACATTTTCAGTACCAGAAGAATTAAAGTAGCCCCTGCCGTTTGCTTTTTGGGTTTTATTTCAATGATATACGCTATTTTGCGCAAACCAAAAGCAAAGAAATAAAACATGAGTTGGTTTGAAGCATTGATACTGGGACTTATTCAGGGGTTAACCGAATATCTTCCGGTAAGTAGTAGTGGGCACTTGGCAATAGGTTCTGCTCTTTTTGGTATTAGTGGAGAAGAGAATCTAACCTTTGCCATAGCTGTACACGCCGCAACGGTATTAAGTACAATTGTAGTTCTGTGGAAAGAAATAGAATGGTTGTTTAAAGGTTTATTTAAGTTTCAGTGGAACGACGAAACCCGCTATGTAACAAACATTATTATTTCGATGATACCAATAGGTATTGTAGGAGTGTTTTTTAAAGACGAAGTTTCTGCCATCTTTGGCGAGGGTTTATTGATAGTTGGTTGCATGTTGTTGGTAACAGCCGCATTGCTTTCTTTCTCTTATTACTATAAACCCCGGCAGAAAGAAAAAATATCAATGAAAGATGCTTTCATAATTGGTATTTCACAGGCTTGCGCTATATTTCCCGGACTGTCGCGCTCGGGTACTACCATTGCAACCGGCCTATTGTTAGGCAACAAGAAAGAAAACATTGCACAGTTCTCTTTCTTGATGGTATTGGTTCCTATTCTGGGCGAAGCATTCCTCGATTTAATGAAAGGCGGTTTCAGTGCCGAAGCATCAGGCATACCTACTATATCGTTAGTGATAGGTTTTCTGGCAGCTTTCATATCCGGTTGTTTTGCCTGTAAGTGGATGATTAATATAGTGAAGAAAGGAAAACTGATTTATTTTGCAATTTACTGTGCCATAGCAGGGGTGGTAACCCTTGTATATTCATTATTCTAAACTGAATTCCAGAATGGAAGTAGTTAAAGGGAGTTATCAGGAGCTTCGCTCCTTAGGAGTTATAGCTCTAAGATACTTCAGAGCATCTAAAGCTTTAACTCCTTTAACTCCTAGCGAAGCGATAACTCCTGCCATTCTATAGTATGAATAATTTTAGTAATAGTAAGATTGTATAATAATATAATAACGCGCCAGCCAATTGGCACATTGGCATATTGGCACACTGGCACATTAAAAACAATGGATTTTAAAGCAGGCGAGGTTCTCTATCTGGACAAACCATACGAATGGACCTCCTTCAATCTGGTAAACCGGATACGGTATCAGTTGTGTAGAAAGTTAAACGTAAAGAAGTTGAAAGTTGGTCATGCAGGTACTCTCGATCCTCTGGCAACAGGTGTAATGATTATCTGTACAGGTAAAGCTACCAAACGAATAGAAGAGTTTCAATATCATACCAAAGAGTACATAGCTACTCTGCGGCTTGGGGCAACTACCCCGTCGTTCGACTTGGAAAAAGAGATAGATGCCACATATCCCACAGAACACATAACCTGTGAGATGGTTGAAGAAACTCTAAAGAAGTTTATAGGCGAAATACAGCAGGTACCACCAGCTTTTTCGGCATGTAAAATAGATGGTAAACGGGCTTACGATCTTGCCCGTAAAGGTGAAGAGGTTGAACTTAAACCAAAACTATTGGTTATTGATGAAATAGAGTTACTTGAATGTAACCTGCCCGAAATAAAAATAAGAGTTGTTTGTAGCAAAGGAACGTATATACGTGCACTGGCAAGAGATATTGGTGAAGCCCTGAACAGTGGCGCCCATCTAACCGGATTAATACGTACGCGGATTGGAGATGTTAAACTGGATGATTGTATGAATGTTGATCAATTCGCCGAATGGCTTTTGAGTTTATAAGTTTTTAAGTTTATAGTTTTTAAGTTACGATGCGGCATAGAAGGCAATTCAAAACTATAAACTTATAAACTTAAAAACTATAAACTCAACTTATAAACTTAAAAACTATAAACTCAAAAACTTAAATAATATGAAACTGTCGCAATTCAAATTTAAGCTCCCCGAAGAGAAAATAGCGTTGCATCCTACCAAATACAGGGATGAATCTCGCTTGATGGTTGTTCACAGAAAAACAGGTAAAGTAGAGCACAAAATCTTTAAGGATATCCTGGAGTATTTTAATGAAGATGATGTCTTTGTTTTTAACGACACTAAGGTATTCCCTGCCCGCCTTTATGGAAACAAGGAAAAAACAGGTGCCCGTATTGAAGTGTTCTTGTTGCGCGAGCTGAATGAAGAACTTCGCTTATGGGATGTATTGGTAGACCCCGCTCGTAAAATAAGAATAGGAAACAAACTCTATTTTGGCGATGACGACTCAATGGTGGCCGAAGTAATAGACAATACCACATCGCGCGGACGTACATTGCGTTTCTTGTACGATGGTCCACACGATGAATTCAAAAAAGCATTGTATGCTTTAGGCGAAACTCCACTACCACGTACCATTATTAACCGTCCGGTTGAGCCGGAAGATGCCGACCGTTTCCAATCTATTTTTGCACGCAATGAAGGAGCCGTAACTGCACCAACTGCAAACCTGCACTTTAGCCGTGAATTATTGAAACGTTTAGAAATTAAAGGTATCAACTTTGCTTATGTAACTTTGCATGCCGGTTTAGGAAACTTCCGCGATATTGATGTAGAAGACCTAACGAAGCACAAAATGGACTCGGAGCAAATGACTGTAACACCCGAAGCAGTTTCTATTATTAATAATGCAAAAGACATTCATAAAAATGTATGTGCTGTAGGTACAACAGTAATGAGGGCCATTGAAAGTACAGTTAGTACCGACGGGCATCTTAAATCGTACGAAGGCTGGACAAACAAATTTATCTTCCCACCGTACGACTTCACTGTGGCCAACAGCATGATATCGAACTTCCACATGCCATTATCGACCCTGTTGATGATTACTGCCGCTTTTGGAGGATACGATCTGATTATGGATTCATACAACACCGCCCTGAAAGAAGATTACCGCTTCGGTACGTATGGCGATGCAATGTTGATTGTTGATTAAAAAGTAATGAGTGATGAGTAGTGAGTTATGAGTTTTATTCTGCATAGTACTCAAAACTCATAACTCACTACTCCTAACTTATGATATACCTCAGTCTAGGAACCAATTTAGGCAACAAAGAAGAAAATCTTCGGAATGCTGTGGACGAAATAAATAAGCGGGTAGGGAATGTTGTATCCCTATCCGCTTTTTATGAAACCGAGCCTTGGGGATTTGACTCGGATAACACTTTTCTGAATGCGGCCTTAGCTGTCGATACCAAACTGTCGCCTTTCGAGCTTCTTGCTGTAACCAAAAAAATAGAAAAGCAATTGGGCAGAACAGCCAAAAGCATAAATAAATCTTATGCCGACCGCATAATCGATATTGATATTCTTCTCTACAACGACCTTATTTTAAACACCAACGAGCTGGTATTGCCCCATCCGTTAATGACACAACGCTCCTTTGTTATGGAACCACTTGTGGAGATTGCTCCCGATGTAATTCATCCGGTATTATTAAAAACAATGAAAGAACTATAGTTTCTTCCGGTAGTCGGCTGGTGTAATGCCATAATGATTTTTAAAGCATTTACTGAAATAAGCCGGACTAGAAAAGCCCAGTTGATAGGCAATCTCACCAATAGTCAATCCGTTTTCACTCAATAACACCAAGCATTTATTGAGTTTCATCTGTAACAGATAATCATTCGGCGTCATTCCTGTGATGTTTTTAATCTGGCTAAACAAACGTGTTCTTCCAACCCCCAGTTCCTTACTCCAAATTGAAGTGTCGAAATTTGGATTACTCAGATTATTCTCTACTACTTGGCGCGCAAGTGCCAGAAACTCCCTATCGCGCTTATTGGTAGTCATTTCCTCATCAGTTTGCTGTACATGACTATTATGATAGTGCGAAAGCTTTTGCGTTTTCTTCACCAGTTGATTGCACTTTAATATCAAGATGTCAACATTAAACGGCTTAACAATATATTCATCGGCTCCAACCCTGATACTTTCAATCTCTTGTTTTTCGGAAGGCTGGGAAGACAGTAAAATAACTGGGATATGAAACGTACGTATGTTGTTCTTTAGCATATTACACAACTCTATTCCATTTGTTTCCGGAATCATAATCTCCGATATAATGATATCTATTTCCTGATTGCTTGCGTACTCGTAAGCCTCTTTCGCATTATCCATTTCAATCACTTCATAGTTAAATGAAAACATTTCTTTTAAAAGAAGCCGTATATCATCGTTATTTTCCACAAGCAACAATTTAATTCTTTGCTTACCTGTTTGTGATTCTTGTTCTGATTTCAATTCTTCTTCCTCTGGTAGTTTATTTAATTGCACAACAGAATAATCTTCTTGGTTTAGATGATTAATCTGAATCTCTTCATTTTTGAAATGAGAGTTTCCCATATTCAACCTGATAGTGAAAATTAACTCATTCTCGCCTACCTCCAATTGAATCTCTCCTTTGTGTAATATAATAATTCGTTTACTAAACAGCAGGCTCATACCTCCACCAGTGAGCGAGGAAAATTCACTGATATGTACAGTGTCACTATTCATCAATTTGGTTAAATAATCGCATGTTTCTTTTTGCAGAGCCAAACCATTATACTTTATTGATACTTCAATTTGTTCGTTTTTTCTGTTAAGGCACAAAGAAATAGAATCTTTTTTTGTTGCAAAATCAAAAACAAAAGCAAGCAAATTGTAGATAACCTTCTGAAAGAGTTTGAGGTCTATAAATGCATAAATATATTCTTCGGATTGTAAATATTTATAAGTAACTTTTTTGTCGCTGGCAAAATCAACATAGATATCATAGATTTTTTCAAGAAAAAGATTCAGCTCTATTGCTACAACATTAAGTTTGAGGTTGTTCTGCTCAATCCTCCGTATGTCGTTCAGCTCTGAGATAAGATCTTGTAACCGCAGTGTCTGCACCTTTATCTTATCCAACTTTTTTTGGACATTGTGTGGCATTTCACGAATTAACCGTTCGGTTTGCGAAAGTATTAATGTTACTGGAGTACGAAACTCGTTAGACAGATTGATAAAGAGATCCATCCGGTTTTTATTAATCTCTTCGATCTGTGTTATTTCATTTTTCTTGCTGGCCAGCGATGCTAACAAAATGGTTCTGTTTTTTGCAAAACGAACAATGAAAAGTAGTACTATACCCAGTAAAATTAAATATGCAATAATTGCAGGGAAAGATGTCCATGCTGATGATTGAATATGAATATCAAGTTCAATCGTCTTGTTGATATTATTTTTCTCTCTTACAAGTAATGTATACTTTCCTGGAGGAAGTGAATTATATGTAATACTCTTATATTGAGTAATATTCCAATGCTCATCAATCCCATCCATTTTATACTCAAACACATTTTCTTTAGTAGAAAGATAATTAGTTATAGCAAAATCAATAGTAAATGTGTTGTGTTTGTATGGCAGAGATATCTTTGATGCTTTAAATAGAGGCTTTGGGAGAATACCAGACGAAACCTCAATAGGAATGTTATTTATGGAAAGAGATGAAAAGTAAAGCGAATACTCGGACTTATCTACTATTAGATCTTTTTCAGAAAAGCACAACAAGCCATACAACCCACCAATATATATTCTGTCTGAAAAACGCGATGAGAGTATTCCACAATCTCCACTCAAAGCACCCAATGGGTATGAGTTGGAAAGAGGAATATGATGTATGGAGTTTACTTGATCTCGTGTAGTGAGATTCAATATGGATATTCCTCTATTGGTGGTTACAATCAGATTATCGTACCATGAAAACCTTACATTATAAGCAATATTGCTTATAATCTGATTATTTTCTTCTATGTAGCTAATGAATTCATCCTTTTTATTATCGTAAGCAAGCACACCAGCATTGAGTGTGGCCATAAATATTCCTTTTTTGCTATGTTCGCAGATGTCAACTACTGCACTTGGAATATGCTGCTTATTTTTAATGCCGTCACCATAATACTTGAGAATCTGGTTTGTTTTTAAGTTCACTGTAAATAGCCCATGAGTGTAAGACGAAACCCATAGAACATCATTCTTGTCAACAAAAATAGTTCTTGTAATACCTGAGCATAGACTATGAAGTTCTTCGTCATCAAACAACCTGCTGATTTTCAAGGTTCCGGTATGAAGGCAAAATATGCCATCTTGTGTTCTTAATATAAGATATTGTTTATAGGGAATCATTTCTTCAATAATCCTCTTATAAGCACTGTTTAAAATAGAATCATTAATTGAATGGATTTGTTTTTTTTCCAGATTATAGTAACTGATTCCCTGCATATACTCGCTGATGAAAAGACGCTTATTTATTCTATCCAGCCATAAGCTCCTGATTTTATTATTGCGTAAGCCATCCTTTTTCTTTAAATGATAAAAGCTTTCAAAGTCGGCATGCTTTATATTTATACCGCTGCCTTCTGTGGCAATGTAAAGGATTTGATTATCATCCTCAATCATTTTACCAATTACAGCTCCGTGTAAACGTTTGCGGTGGTTTTCATCAGTTGCATAATATGTATAATTATCTACCTCAGGGTTGAAGTACCTTACATTACCATAATAAGACCCTACCCACAAACTGCCCTGCTGGTCTAAACAAAGTGCGTAAATGTTCGATTCGGGCAATACATGATTTACAATGGTTGCCTGCTCGTTATTTCCATATATATCCTTCTTAATTTGATACAGCCCCGACAGCGTACCCAACCAGATAGAACCAATTTTATCTTCCATTACACAAAAAATGGTACTAGGTTCCTGATATCCGGCAGTATCTATCTTGAGCAGTTGTGGTATATACGAACCTGGTCTTGTGGTGTATATTTTTGCAGAGCGTGTTATAATCCAAATATAATTGTTCGAATCTTTATATAAGCAATCAGTACTTTCGTTTTCGAGCATTCTCATTCTAATTGTTCTCAACTGAACATCTACAATAAATATGCCCTGAGGCGATGCGAGCCAAAACACATCGTTTCCTACATAAAGTATATCTTTCACTCCAGTGATGTGATCGGGCATTACAACTAACTGGTTCACCTCGCCTGTTTCCCAGTTGTATTCATTAAATCCACCATTCCCGAAATAGTACACCCTATTATTTAAACAATAAATAGAATTGGTTTTTATATCTGTAAGATGAAGTTTTTTGGTTTCGAGATCCATTCTTATAAGTTTATCTTCTACTAGCGCAAACAGTGAAGAATGATTTCCGGTTATTGCATGTACATTAGCATCTTCAACGCCTCTAAAGTAAGTAGATAGGCGAAAGGTTTCCACATTTTCTCCATCGTAACAGTTTAATGCATCATTACCTATCCACATTCTGCCCAATGTGTCTTGCCAGATTGAGACTGCTGATGATTGTGAGAGCCCATCAATACTTCCCAATTGCTGGAAATATATGTTACGAGACAGAGCGAAAGTATTACACAAAAACAAAAGTAAAAATGCAAGTGACTGTGCTTTCATATAGGTTAATTTGGATATTTATATACAATTTTAGTACTAATTACTGTTGTTTATATAACAGTTTCGTTCGATTATACCCTAAAATCGTTCGACGAACAGTGGCGCTATGCAAAAAGAACTTACTTATGCGTTCGTAAAAAGAATACTTCATAGTTTTGGAGCAGAAGAATGCAGCAATTGATTAATGCTGTTTTTTCTAAACAGTTTTATCTAATACTATTATTAACTTAAGATCTAATTATGCTTAAAGTGAAAAAGTTTTATTGCACACTTTTGCTGGTTCTGGCAGTGTGCTTTTCCGGGAGTGTATTTGCTACGGACTCACAAACTTTCGGAATTAATTCCATCGATCAAAAAAAGCGGAAAGTTACAGGTACAGTACTGGACGATTATGGTCCTGTTATTGGTGCATCTGTATTAGTGAAAGGTACTTCAACAGGTACTATTACTAATTTTGACGGGAAGTTTTCTATCGAAGTAAGTGACAATCAAATACTGGTTGTTTCATTTACAGGCTATGAGACACAAGAAATTCAAGTTAACGGGCAAAGTAATCTTATTGTTAACATGAAAGAAGATGCCCAAACGCTAGACGAAGTGGTAGTAACTGCTTTGGGTATCAAGAAGGACGCAAAGAAGTTGGGTTACGCAGTTAGCACTATTGGTGCAGGCGAGTTAACTAAAACAGCATCTCAGAATCTAGGTTCTGCCCTTTATGGTAAAGCATCAGGGGTACGTATTCAAACCGCTCCAGGTGGTGCTACAGGATCTATCTCTATTAACGTACGTGGATTGAACTCTATTACAGGTAACAACCAACCACTTATCATAGTTGATGGTGTACCCATTCGTAATGGTAATGCCAATGAAAGTGGCTACTGGACAGACCAACGTATTAACTCAAACGGTTTAGCCGACATTAATCCGGAAGATATTGAAACGCTTTCTATCTTGAAAGGTGCGTCTGCATCTGCATTATATGGTTCGGAAGCTGCTAATGGGGTGGTAATGATTACAACAAAAAACGGTAAAGGAAGTAAAGGTTTTGGCGTAGACCTTAACGCTAGCATTACAGCCGATTATGTAGCTTATATGCCTGAATACCAAACAACTTATGGACCAGGTACACGTGTAAATGCACGCAGTACCAACAATGGCGGACACACTGATTGGGAAGATGGTTGGTACTTGCGTAAAGACAGAAATGGAATTGAACGTAACTCTATTATGGCTACAGGTTACTATTATGGTCCTAAATATGATAGCAGCAAAGAAGTATTATATTATGATGGAACAATGCGTTCATATCAGGTGATTAATAAAAATCCATGGAAAGAATTATTCCGTACCGGATACAATCAACAATACAATGTTGCCATAACAAATGGTACAGATAAAGGCAATATGCGTTTATCTTATACATATGTGGACAATCTACCTACTCAGTATAACTCTACATATAAAAAACACAATTTCAACCTAACAGGTAGTCACAAAATATCAGAAACATTAAAGGTTGACTATACAGCAAACTATATTCTGCAAGATATTAAAAACCGTCCCTATCGTATCAGTCGTTTGACGAATAACTTCACAGGTATGTTTGGACCGTATGATGATATTGCATATTTAAGAAATAGTACAAGAACTAGCTTAGGTTATCTCAATCAACTATATAATGCAGAAACTCAATTAACACCCAACGAAGGTTTGGAGTATACACCATATATTTCTTCTTTGCAGTCAGAGTATTATTGGAATATCCTTGCTAAAGAGCAATTGGAAACCAGTAACCGTTTAATAGCCAGTATTGCTCCAAGTTGGCAAATTATTAATGGCTTAACTTTGCGTGGACGTATTGCTACAGATTATACTACAGAAAAAATAGAGAAAAAAGAAAGCACAGAACAATCTCTCTCTTTTGGTAACTATAGTGGATACTATGGTCTTGAAAACGCACGCTATCAAACTGTTTTTGGTGATATAATGTTGAACTATGACATGAAACTTACCGACAAATTGGATTTAAGCGCAATGGTAGGCTGGACAGGTAGAACTGAAACCGCGTTCAGTAGCACTGTGGGTACATCTGGTGGTTTGTCTGTAGAGAACTGGTTTCACCTGAACGCAAGCGCCGGACCTTCTCCCAAAGGGGCAAGCATGTATAAATCAGAATTCCTTAAAACAGCTTGGCTAGGAACATTAAGCCTCTCTTATGATAACTGGGCTTATTTAGAAGGTACTGCACGGCAAGAAAAAATTTCTACTTTAGCCAAAGGAAACAACTCGTTCTTTTACCCATCGGCAAATGCCAGTATTGTATATACTGAGCTGATGAAAGACAGTAAACCTACATGGCATGATTATGGAAAAATCCGTTTATCGTATGGTGTAGTAGGTAATGCTCCAGAGATTTATAAAGCAACTCAAGGTTATACACAAAAATCAGCAGGTGGTTACATCTACAATACAATAGGTCAGGAGTTAGGAAACGAGAATGTTAAACCAGAAAAGAAATATGAATGGGAAATTGGTTTAGAAGGTAAGTTCTTTGGTAACCGTTTAGGGTTCGATGCATCTTTCTATACAAACAGAATTGAAGATCAGATTTTGAAAACCACAATGCCTGGCTCATCTGGTGGAACAAGTATTTGGATGAATGTGGGTGAGTTACAAAACAAAGGTTTTGAACTCTCATTATATGGTAGCCCTATTCGCACCAAAGACTTCAACTGGGAACTTCGCACCAACTTCTCTTGGTATAGAAACAAAGTTACGAAATTGAATGAAGGTATTGATAAACTAGAGCATTGGAACCTGGATGGTGGCTCGGCCTATATGTACTCTATTGTAGGACGTCCAATGGGAGACATTTATGCATTGATGCCTGCCAAAGATGAAAATGGCAATAACATTGTAACTTCCGATGGATATTACAAACTAACTGATGAGGTTGTAAGAGTAGGTAATGCATTGCCTAAATTTACAGGAGGTTTTGCAACCACTGTAACTTACAAAGATTTCTTCTTCGATTTATCACTCGATTATCGTGTGGGTGGTGCTGTAATGAATACTCCTTATCAATACATGATGAGACAGGGTACTTTAGTTGAGTCAATGAAATATCGTGATACCAAACATGGTGGTTTAACTTATTATCTGGATGGAACAACTTGTGTGCCTCACACTGGAACAACCGGACCTAATGGACAAAAAGTATATGACAACGGTGTAATTCTTAATGGTGTGAAAGAAGATGGAACCCCTAACGATGTTATGATTGGAGCAGATAGTTATTATACATATACTTATGGTTGGGGAGGCTCTAATCCGTCAGGAAAAGTATATTATGGACAATCTGTTTTTGATAATTCTTATATAAAAGTACGCGAACTTTCTATTGGCTATAATTTGCCATCGAAATTGCTTTCAAAATTTGCTTGTAGAAGTTTACAAGTGTCAATTTACGGACGCAACCTGTTCTACATCTATAGAAACATGCCTGCATTTGATGCAGAAGCATCTGATGCAACTAATTGGATTTCGCAAACACAACTTGGGGGCTCTACTGCTACTACCCGTTCGTTTGGAGTATCGTTACGTGCAAGTTTCTAGCAAAGAAATTTATTTAACTAAAAAAACAAAGAAATGAAAAATATATTTTCACTACTATTAGGGTTGATGATGGTATGCGGTTTCAGTGCTTGTTCTGATGATGACTATACCAAAAAGTATGCAAATCCGGGCCAAACGGCAACTGTTTCTTGTGAAAAGCTCATGACAGGAGTGTTTTTCACAGGGGCACAATATACCTACAATTCTTATTGGCGCATGTGGACATGGGAAAACAATGGGTTATCCAAATATGCACAAACTATTGGTTTTACAAATTCGGAGGGAAGCGTCTATTCAATCAATGACAGTTATGCAAATGACCGTTGGATAAACTTTTATAAAGTGCTGACTCAATTCAGAGTATTACAAAACACATATGATAAATTAACTGATGAAGGAAAAACAACATTCAGGGTATTCTCTATACTGTCCGAAATATTTGTGTATGATCATCTGTCGCAAGTGATCGATGTTTTTGGTGATGTGCCTTTTAGTACTGCTGGTTATTTGGCAATTACTGGTGATGTAGTTACTTCGTATCCATCTTATGATAATGCTGCCGACTTGTATACTATGATGCTTGATAATCTTGGAACTCTTTATACCGAGCTAAAATCACTCAGCAGCAGTATGTCATCACTTACAACTTCATACTTAACAGCGCAGGATTTTATTAATGGTGGAGATCTTACAAAATGGATGAAATATTGTAATTCACTTCGTTTGCGTTTGGCTACACGCGTTGCCTCTCAAGGAACCTTGGCATCGAAAGGACAATCGGTTATTAATGAAATTTTAAGCAACAACTATCCTTTGGTTGAACAGTTAACCGAAAACATTCAGGTATTATCAGATGACAGCGATGCCTCATCTACAGCCGATCCTGCTGGTTTAAACTATGGTGATGCTTTTTTTGATGGCTTCAAAGATCACAGTCGTGCTAATCAGGCAATGCTAGATGTTATGCTTACCAAAGAAGAACTGGGCGAAAATGATCCGCGTTTGGTTGTAATGTATTCAACAAATGCAAAAGGAGAATATAAAGGCTACTCAACTCATGAAACTTATGATGAACAAGTAACTAACACCAGTGGAATAGCCGAATCTGAACGTGTATATTCTCGCATAGACTCTACTACGGTTATATACAATAGAAATATGAAAAGTCCTATAATCACCGCTGCCGAAGTAAATTTGATGAAAGCCGAAGCTTATCAAAAAGGATGGGCAAATGGTGATGCCAAACAAGCTTTTGTTGATGGTGTATTAGAGTCAGTTAAATTCTATTACGACCAGAACAATGAGGCCGTTAACACATTTCTAACAACATCGCCTATAAAAAAAGTAGAAATGCCAAACGAAAGTGATATAATTGCTTTTGCAGAAAAAATGTGGGACAAAGCGGCTAATAAAGAAGAAATTATTGGTATACAAAAATGGCTGAATTTTGGATTCTTACAAGGTGGACAGGCATGGAATGAGGTTCGTAGAACTGGTTATCCATCTCTTTATTGCCCAAGCGATCCAACCGCTCAGGTTTTGAAAGAAACTCCAAACAGAGTAATGTACCCAAATTCTGAACGCAGTTACAATACAGCTAAATATCAAGAACAAGTTCAAACGATGCCTGATGGTGATAGCTATTACACTAAGTTATTTTGGGCTAAATAATTCACTCCATATAAACACTATGATAACCTTAAATCCAAATTAGTAGAACCAATTGGTTATTAGTGATGGGTTGCCCGGATAGGGTAGCCCATTGCTTTTTAAAAACTTATTTTTTGTCAGGTTAAAAAGGTTAATTTCCTTCATTTAATGTAATATTTCAATTCAATGTAATATCTTTGCAAAATATAATGTGGAAAGATTTGAAAGTAGCTTGCAACCACAGAAAAAAATGCTAAAACACAGTTCCCTTTCTGTTTTAATCTGCAAGTTAATTCCTTTCATATTCTGACTACTAACTACTAACTTTTAACTACAAAAGAGATGAGTTATTTATTCACATCCGAATCGGTGTCTGAAGGGCACCCCGACAAAGTGGCTGATCAAATATCAGACGCTATACTTGACGAACTACTGGCGTATGATCCCAGTTCGAAAGTAGCTTGCGAAACGTTGGTAACTACCGGACAGGTAGTGCTTGCAGGAGAAGTGAAATCCGAAGCCTACGTTGATTTACAAGAAACCGCACGGCAGGTAATTAACCGTATTGGCTATACAAAAGGCGAATACATGTTCGAAGGAAATTCTTGTGGCGTATTTTCGGCCATACATGAGCAAAGTGCCGACATCAACCGGGGAGTTGAACGTCAGGACCCAATGAATCAAGGGGCAGGCGACCAGGGAATGATGTTTGGCTATGCTACAAACGAAACTGAGAACTACATGCCCCTTTCGCTGGATTTGTCGCACCGCATATTGCTGGTACTGGCCGACATACGTCGCGAAGGTACACAAATGACGTATCTGCGGCCTGATGCAAAAAGCCAGGTAACTATTGAATACGATGATAACGGTAAACCCGTGCGCATTGATACAATTGTAGTATCAACCCAACACGATGATTTTATTGGGCCAGTAGATTGTTCTTTGGAGGCCCAGCTGAAAGCCGATGAAGAAATGCTTGCAACCATCCGCAAAGATGTTATTGAAATATTAATGCCAAGGGTTATTGCATCAATCACTCATCCGGAAGTGTTGGCATTGTTCGATACCAATATTACTTATCATGTAAACCCTACTGGTAAGTTTGTTATTGGTGGCCCTCACGGGGATACAGGCTTAACAGGTCGTAAAATTATTGTCGATACGTATGGCGGTAAAGGTGCTCATGGTGGTGGTGCTTTCTCGGGGAAAGACCCCAGCAAGGTAGACCGCAGCGCTGCGTATGCTGTACGCCACATCGCCAAGAACCTGGTAGCTGCCGGGGTTGCCGACGAAATGCTGGTACAGGTATCGTACGCTATCGGTGTTGCCCGTCCAATCAATATCTTTGTTAATACCTTCGGACGGAGCCATGTAAACATGACCGATGGAGAAATTGCACAGAAGATAGATGAACTATTCGACCTTCGTCCCAAAGCAATCGAAGACCGTTTAAAGCTTCGTAACCCTATCTATAGTGAAACCGCTGCTTACGGACACATGGGCCGTCAGCCACAAACAGTTACCAAACGATTCTGCTCACGCTATCAACCCGAAAAGATTGTTGAAGTAGAACTGTTTACATGGGAAAAACTGGACTATGTGGAAAAGGTAAAGGAAGCGTTTGGTTTATAGAATTTAGAATATAGGAGTAAGTAGTAAGAATAATACCGCATGGATTCTTACTACTTAATTCTATATTCTTACTACTTAAGAGAAATGAACAATATATCCATACGTAAGTTTGCTGCAATATGAACCCAGACATGCCCATACCATATTCATTAAAATCGGATGATCTGGTTTCGGCTATCATTCTGGTTTGCTTTTTCTTGTTATCTTTTATATTTGCCGGCAATAAAAAATACCTGCTACAACAAGCCCGTATTTTTATTCAGCACAAAGAACGAGCCAATCTTTTTGGTGCATCTACCTCGGTAAACAGATACTTTTCTTTAGTCGTAATACTGCAAACGTCGTTGCTTATCGGGATCGTTTTTTTGAGCTACTTCAACTTTAAATGTCCGGATTTTGCACAAGGAATTCCATCGTATTTACCAATTGGAGTATATGCCGGATTATTCCTTGTTTATGTGTTTTTGAAGCGAACAATATATGCATTTTTAGGTTGGGTTTTCTTCGGTAAAAATGCAACAACATTGTGGCTAGAAGCTTATTTTACACTTGTTTACTACGCCGGATTTATACTTTTTCCGTATGTTTTGCTCCTTGTTTACTTCAATTTTGACATTGAAATAATGCTAACGTTTGGCTTTGTTATTTTAATAATCGCTAAATTATTGATGCTATACAAGTGGATAAAGTTTTTTTTCAATAATATTTATGGGCTTTCCCTTTTAATTTTGTACTTTTGTGCCCTTGAAATCATGCCCTGTTTTATATACTATAGGGTGTTGGTGAATATCAATAGTTTGTTGCTTATAAAATTTTAAGACGTTGAAGATTAAAAAAGTACTTGTTTCTCAGCCCAAACCTGCTTCTGAGAAATCTCCCTACTACGATATTGCGGAGAAGTATGGCGTAAAGATAAATTTCCGCCCATTCATTAAGGTCGAAGGTGTAACCGCAAAGGAGTTTAGACAACAAAAAGTGTCGATTCCCGAATATACTGCCATCATTTTTACATCCCGCCATGCCATTGATCATTTCTTTGGATTATGCCAGGAGTTGAGAGTATCGATTCCTGAAACAATGAAATATTTCTGTGTAACCGAAGCCGTAGCCTTATATATTCAAAAATACGTGCAATACCGAAAACGTAAGATCTTCTTTGGTTCTACCGGAAAAATAGAAGACCTTATACCTTCTATTACCAAACATAATGGCGAGAAGTATCTCACACCAATGTCTGATGTGCACACGGATGATATAAAAAACATGCTCGACAAACTGAAGGTTAAGCATACAGAAGCAGTTATGTATCGCACTGTAAGTAACGATTTTACCGATGGTGAAGACTTTGACTATGATATGTTATTGTTCTTTAGCCCGGCAGGAGTTACTTCGTTGCAGAAAAATTTCCCGAACTTCGACCAGAAAGATATCAAGATCGGAACATTTGGAACAACCACTGCACAGGCCGTACGCGATGCCGGACTTCGGTTAGATCTTGAAGCTCCTACCGTGAAAGCTCCGTCAATGACGGCCGCTTTGGAAATGTTTATTAAAGAACATAATAAGTAAAGAAGATAAAGTAAATAAAGGAGGTAAAGGAGATAAAGTAAATGTTTTTCTATTTTATCTCCTTTGTTTATTAATAACTTAACATGCTTTATTAACTTAACATGCTTTATAACTTTATTAACTTTACGTGCTTTATTAACTTTACCAACTATTGAAAATATACACTCTTCATAAAAGCGAACGCATCTCAAGTAAACTACTGATTGATAAAATGTTTGAAGGAGGATCTAAATCTTTCTCCATTTATCCTATCAGGGTTGTATTTATGCAGGTAGAGAAACAGGAAATCCCAGCATCCATACTGATAAGTGTACCAAAGAAAAGATTTAAACGGGCAGTAAAGCGAAACCGCATAAAGCGGCAGATCCGTGAAGCCTACCGGAAGAACAAATATGCACTGCTAGACGTTTTAAATCAATATGAATTTGGTATAGCTATGGCATTCATCTACTTGTCGGCTGAAGAGTTTGATTCGTCGGTTATTGAAGAGAAAATGAAGATTGCTTTAGCCAAGATAGGAGAGAAGCTGGAATGAAAAAAATACTATCGTATATATTACTGTTGCCGATTTATTTCTACCGGTCATTCATATCTCCAATGCTCGGTCCTTCCTGCCGCTTTACTCCAACCTGTTCACAATACGCTGTCGAAGCAATCAAAAAGCATGGCCCGTTTAAAGGGTTCTATCTCACTGTAAGAAGACTACTACGATGCCATCCCTGGGGTGGCTCCGGATACGATCCTGTTCCCTGATTGGTGCTATGGAACTGCTGGATATACATACCCATCGTTTATACAACAACCCTCACGAAGCCATACTAAACTGTATGCCGTGGGATTTATCTCCCCATTTTAAAGGTTATTGCTCTGTTGGTTTTCATCCCTGGTATCTTTCCGGCGATAAAAGCAAGAACTGGGAAGAGTTTAAGAAACTTGTATCTCAACCGCAAGTGCTGGCTATAGGCGAATCCGGCCTTGATAAACTAACCACTGCCGATTGGAAACTTCAGGAAGAGGCATTCCTGAAACAAGCAGAGATAGCATCCCAACTAAACAAACCGCTGATTATACATTGTGTAAAATCGTTTAATGAGATTATTCGCTATAAAAAGGAACTCAATCCTGTTGTTGCCTGGGTTATACATGGTTTCCGTGGAAAAAAAGAGTTAGCCAAACAGCTATTGGATCATGGGTTTTATTTATCTTTTGGAGAGAAGTATCAGGAGGAAAGCTTAAAGGGCACTCCTTTAGATAGGTTGTTTATAGAAACAGATGAAAGTGAGGTTGATATTCATGTGTTATACCAACGCGCAGCAATTTGTTTGAGAATGGATGTAGAGGATTTGATAAAAAAAGTGCAAAGTAACATTCGAAACATTTTATCCTACCGGGACAATGGCTTTGTCCTACCGGGATAAACGGTTTCTCCTACCGGGATGAAGCCTTTATCCTACCGGGGCAAAGGCCTCATGCTACCGGGATAAATTATTCTTTTTCGCCGTAGGCCAAATCTCCTGCATCGCCAAGACCGGGAACAATATACGAATGACTGTCTATTTCCGGATCAACAGCTGCACACCATATTGTAGTTTTATCGGCAGGTAATTTCTTCATAACATGCTCAATAGCCTGCTTACTTGCAATAACCGAAGCCACATGAATCTCTGCCGGATTACCTTTGGTAAGCATTGCCTGATAAGTAAGCTCCATTGATCCGCCTGTGGCAAGCATTGGGTCGGTAATAATTAATGTTTTGTTATCTATTCGCGGAGAAGCAATGTACTCAATATGAATATCGAACTTCAACGTGTCTTTGTATTTGCGGTAAGCCGAAACAAAAGCATTTTCGGCATAATCGAAATAACTTAAGAAACCCTGATGGAACGGAATCCCAGCCCGCAAAATAGTACTGATAACAAGCTGATTGGTAGCAATACTGGCTGGAGCAATCCCAAGAGGAGTTTGAACTTCTTTGTTGGCATAGTTGAGGGTTTTACTTATCTCGTAAGCCATGATTTCGCCAATACGCTCAATGTTACGCCTGAATCTTAAACGATCTGTCTGTATATTTACGTCTCTGATTTCGGCTATATATTGATTTAGCACTGAATTGTTTTCACTGAGATTTATTACTTTCATATTTTTAAGTTGCGGGTTATAAATTGCAAAGATAACGCCAACTAACCAATTTTTCCCAATCTTCGTTGAACAAATTTGCCCTGCGGCGTATTTTTAAACACAGAAACATGGAGATTCGTTTCAATATATTTCTCTTCCATGCATTATACTTCATGGAAGTTGCATACATTTGTAACATGGAAATCTTCAAAGATTTATATAATCTATTTAGCCATCCTCAAGAGATCAAACCTATTGTATCTCTTAAAGATGGCATTTCTGTTTTTGGTAAAGCCATATTGATTTATCTTCTATTACTAACACTATATATTCCTATCTCGATACTTATTTTATTTTTTAGAAAAATAGGATTCGAACTTCCACCATATGGGGGTGGGAGTATGCAAAACATAGTATCTATATATGGACAATACGCTTTTTGCGTTTTAGTGATTATCGGACCGCTATTTGAAGAATTAATGTTCAGACTCCCTTTGATTATAAAAAGAAGCAACTTGATAACAGCATCATTTTGTGGAATTGTTTATTGTTGTTTTCAATTTCTCTTTGGTTGGTCATTCTTATTTTTCATACTCACACTAGTACTCTTAATCTGTCTAATTATTGCAGTTACTTTAAATGAATCGAAGATTAATTCTTTTAGAATTCACTACACAAAACATGTGTTTTATTGTAGCAACATCATATTTTTACTCCTTCATTTGTCGAACTTTGCATTTTTAGAAATAAGAACCTTATTCATCTGTATATTAAATCTGTTGCCTGTCCTGTTTTTATCAATATGCGCCTCTTACCTGCGTTTCAAAGCAGGTTTTATATATGGGGTTATCTGGCACTGTGGAATAAATTTTCTTTTCTATCTGGTCCATAGCTGATCAGTATAATTAGAACCACAAACTAGTACCTAACCGTATGCCTATATGTTTATCCAGATTCATTTCTTCAAGTAAGAAACCTTCGGTTTTGAATGTTGTTCCAATATTTGCTGATATTCCTTTCAATTTACTACTTATAAGAGAGAATCTATATTTCACCAATATATCAACAGCACCACCCCATTTGCCTTTGCTTTGTATAAACTCCATATTTTGTGGTTGTTGCCATCCATGTATACCTAGATTTGCAATTATATTGGAATGTATTTTTATTTCTGGAAAGTTTGCACCAATAGCAGGAAACCAAGTGCTGTGATTTTCAAATTGTCTAATGTATATATGCGTTTTGATTTTTTGTGTATTTATCCAAATATGCTCATCAATATAATCACCAAAAGGAACCATGCCATAACCAAAAGCAAAATTCATTGTAGAGCCATTTTGTAGAGAAAATCCAGTTTTTCCAATAATAAGTGGGTCGATTAAATTTAACAATGAGCGCCAACCCACTCTCTTTGCAAATCTTTTTTCTTCCTTAGTAAGATCTTTGTAATCAGTATAGCGAGAAAATTCCATATCAGGTCGATGGAGGTGCCGTATAGCACCATATATATCGTGTCCAACAATATCTCGTTTTAATTCATTTGTTTCTTCTTTCAGATCGAATTTAGTCTTAAATAGTCCCATTGCATAATAGGTTACCAATGAAGTTTTCCGTAGAAAGTATTCAACCCATAGTACATCTTTACTCTCTTTGTGAAGGTTCAATAAGGTAGCTTCTCGTTGCAACATAGCATAATCGGATTCTAAACCAGCAGTATGTAAGCGAATAAAAACAGGCATGTTATTATTTCGCAAATTAAGCAAATCATTATTCGATACTCCTGTGACATAAGCTGCAAAATTTTTATTGAAATAGGGTTTAGAAATTGAACCGATTTCCTGATGAGTTAGTATACTACGATGTCCTTCTTCATGGGTGAATGGAATAAAGAAAAGTCCGGAAACACCAGCCTGAATTAACATACTGATTTTTCGCGATGTTATTTTATTTAAATGTTCCATTCCCAAACGATATAAGCTTAAAGAAGACTCATCAAATTGCCTCATACTGAACAGCCGAGCAGGAGAATCCATTAAAAGAAAAGAATATTCTTTCTCCTCAATATTCTGTGCAACAGATGTTTGGCTAACTAAAATAGCAACTAATATAGTAAAAAAAGACTTCAACATAATTTAAAATTAATCAGTTCATTCCACAATTTGCTATACATACCACCCGACTTACACAGTTCATTGTGAGTACCTATTTCGGATACTTTGCCTTCTTCGAGTACTACTATACTATCTGCATTTTTCACAGTGCTTAAACGGTGGGCTATCACAATAATTGTTTTTCCTTGTTTAGCCAAGGTGTTCAATGTTTGCTTTACAAACTTCTCGGAGATGGAGTCTAACGACGAAGTAGCCTCGTCGAATATTAAAATATCGGGTTCTTTATACAATGCACGGGCAATGGCAAGTCTTTGCCGTTCGCCACCCGATAACGATGCTCCATGTTCGCCAATATGAGTCATATAACCTTTAGGAAGTTTCTCAACAAACTCTTTCAATCCCAGTTGTTCAACAAGGTCTATTACTCTTTTAGTATCAGGTTGCAAATCACCAATAGCAATGTTCTCGATAATTGTTCCGGCAAACAGTTCTATTTGTTGCGGAACTGTACCCACCCTTTTACGAAGACTTTCGTTGCTGATTTGAGCAATGTCGTAATTGCCAATCCTTATTTGTCCGGATTGGATAGGGTAAATATGTTGCAATAACGACACCAGTGTGGTTTTACCCGATCCGCTTTCGCCAATAACAGCAGTAGTTTTTCCTTTCTGTATCTTGAGGTTTAAATCATCGAATACCTGTTTGCGCGATCCGTAACGGAACTTTACGTTATCGAACGTAATATCGCCTACCATATCTGCCTCAAGGTTTATTTTCTGCGAATCATCTTCTTCCCGTTCTAAATCCATAATCTGAAACAAACGGTCGGCAGCAATCAGTGCATCTTGTATGGTTTGATTGGAGGTTATTAACGACCCAATGGGCGATAACACATAGCCTACCAACGAATAAAATACCATCAAGGTACCCGGTGTAAGTTCTTGATCTATAACCAAAATACTACCTGCCCACAGCACTGCTATTGTAATACCAGTAGAAATAAACTGTATACCTCCCTGTGCCATGATTGCACCATAAATACTATGGTATGTATTTTTAAGCAGATGTACAAACCGGGTTTCTGTTTTGAGGTTCGAAAAATCTTCAACACCAAAACGTTTGATTGTTGAAATGGAGTTGATAGACTCTACCAGTTGCGATTCCAGATCGGCACTGCTTTCCATAATTAAACGTTGGTACTTACGGTTCAGCTTATTAAACAACCAGTAAATCCCTATAAATAGAGGTATTGCTGCAATAGTTACCAATGCCAGAATCCAGGAATAGGCAAACATCAGGCAAAAGGTAAATACAAGAATCATTACGTTAACAACTAAATCGAGCGATACATTGTTGATAAAGTTCCGTATCTTAACAGCATCGTTAACGCGCGAAATAATTTCACCAACACGCATCGTATCGAAAAACTGTTGTGGTAGCTTAAGCAGATGTTTGTAGTATCCCAAAATCAGTGCTGCATCAATGCGTTGACCGGTTTTAAGGGCAAGAATACTTTTCATTGAACCTATAAAAGTGCGCAGTATCAGGATAAGTACCATAATAATACCCATCAGGTTTAGTAAATTTATGTTCTTATCAACCAAAACATAATCGGTTATCTTGCCTACATATACCGAAGTTGATAATCCTAATATACTGAATATAAGAGCGCCAAAGAGGGCCTGAAACATTGTGCTTTTATGCGGCGCCAGTAGCGAAATGAATTTTCCCAATGTGCTTTTCTTCATATTGCCTTTCCTGAATTTGCTTTCGGGCTCCATTAATAACAGCACGCCTGTCCATATCTTCTCAAACTCTTCGTTTGTTACTTTGTGCATCCGTCCGTCTCCCGGATCCATATAAGTAATATGTGTTTTAGTAACTTTATATACTACAACAAAGTGCTGCAATTGCTCTTTTACAATAATATGGGCAATCATGGGTTTGGGGCATACACTCAGAGCCTCGAACTTGGCACGTACTCCCTTGGCCGACAGTCCTAGTTTGTTGGCGGCCTCGACCAAACCTAAAATGTTTGTCCCTTTCTGGTCGGTAAAGGCATACTGGCGGATTCGGGAAACTGGAAACCGAAGTCCGTAATATGCACATACAGAGGCCAGACAAGCTGCACCACAATCGGTTATATCATGTTGTTTTATTTTTATTCCTCTTTTCATTGTTTTTAAGTTTTTGGGAACATAGAGACACGGATGTCCAGTTGTCCATTTTCTGATGAAGATCGAACAACAGTCTTTGAGCTGTAAAGGTAAGGAGCATAAAAATAGAACTATGTTAAGCGAACGTTAGGTTTAGGTTAAATCTTTAGCCTGCATTATTCATCAATTGGTTCAAATTGAATAAAAACACGGAGACACAGAAACACTGAGCTTTTCCTTGTGCTGAACACGGAGGCTTCGCTTTTGTCGTACAATAGGCCAACGGCCTAATAGCCTCTAGCGTAGGCCAACGGACTACGATGAAGGATACCACATGGAATAAGGCCGTTGGCCTATTTTTGAGTTATTGTACGACAAAAGCGAAGCCTCCGTGTTCAGCACAAGGAAAAGCTCTGTGCTTCTGTGGCTCTGTGTTTTTATTTTAGTTCGAACTGAACCAAACACCAAACACTAAAATTTATCCCCTCCCAGAAGTTAAAAATGAAAATTTGCCAGCACTGCCAACACACGGCCGTTTATATATTTGATTAACAGCTCGTTAAGGCGTGCTGGCAAAGTGTGCTGGCAAATATTATTACAGCATTGTCAGCACGCGAGATGCGCATGAGACAACTAGTTTCATTCTTGTTTTGTGCAGTGAAACAAGTAGTTTCCTATATAGAAAACCAATTGTTTTCTATGTAGAAAACAAGTAGTTTCATCCATAGGAAACTGTTGGTTTCCTACCGTGAAACCGTTGGTTTCCTACTGTGAAACTGTTGGTTTTCTACCGTGAAACTGTCAGCGTTCTACGAACAACCTTTTACCCTCATCAAAGCGTGACGAAATATTTGTAACAACGTTTCTCAACACGCCATTCAACACGCATTTAACGTATTGCTAATCAATGAGATAAATGCTTTGCGTGTTGAATGACGACAAATTTTGCATTTTAAACTTCTGGGAGGAGTTTTAGTTCAAATCAGATTGGACTTGAAACGCTAAGTTACGCGGAGTTTGAGAGCCACATAGTGGCTATCTGTTCATAGGAAGCCGCTATGCGGCAAAGAGAAAACAAACTTCGCTTTTGTCGTACAAAACTCTGTGTTCAGCACAGAAAAGAACTCTGTTTCTCTGTGCCTCTGTGTTTTAATATCCTTGTGTTGAACACGGAGGCTTCGCTTTAGTTTTTCTATCACTAGGCTATTAATATTCTGTTGAATACTTATTTAAAAAACGAAAAATCTTTCCGAAACCCATTCTTCTGTTTAGTTGTTTTACATCCGCTAAAAACACTGAAAATGGAAAATTGTACTTCCCAACCCTTGTTATACGCACTGTGAGGCCGATTTTAGTGCGCATTTTCAAAATGCTGCATTTTGTATTGATGAAATGCTGCATTTCGTTCATTCAAAATGCTGCATTTCGAAAGTGTGAAATGCTGCATTTTGAAACAACGATTTGCTGCATAAAAAATAGTAGAGATTTATGAATGGATGAAATTTGACATTGAATTAATGCAATAGTGCATAAATTAAAGTGCCTACATATTTGCCTGCAATAAATATCACTAATGCGCAAGCTATAACTATTCCAATCTTACAAAACATACTAAGAAATGGAGATTTATTAATAAAGCCATCATTTAAAATTTTAAAAATCATAGTGTTAGTATTAAGAATGAATATTTATGTGTTTTTACAATAAGCCCATGATGCACCAGCCCCTATTAGTGTCACAACAACTTTCTCTAACCAGAAACTATTTGCAATATCTGTACTCAACAAAATTGTTAATATCACACCTATAGTAGTATACATAATTCCTTTTAATAAAGTAGCTCTGTCTTGATCAGAAAAAAGAGACATTAAACAGTATACAATGGGGACGCAAAAAAGATAAACTCCCCATACATTTATATTATGAAATGAACTGAGAGTCTCGCTGAAAACGTATCGTACTAATAGTATAATTAGTAGCGAAAAGATGGCGATGAGTAGTTTGACGGTTTTCATGAAAATTAGTTTATAAGATAATATACAAATTCTCCTATACATTTGCCTACACTAAATAATATAAATGCAGCAAACATATATACTATAATTCTAAAGCCAGAATCAGACTTCATTCTGGCTCTTATGGGTTGTGTTATTCTGTTAAATTCTTCCATGGCTTATGTTTTTTAATTGATTTTCAAATAGATATATATAGCACATCCTATTGTGGCACCGATAAGTGCTGCTATAAAGAATATTTTTTGATTGAATTGCTTTTTCATTGTTTTTTAATTTGTTTGTTAGATTCTTTTGCAAATTGCTTGGTTATGGCCTCTCCTTTTCGTTTAACGTCAACTCGGACATATCGTTTTTGATTTTTATATTATTACTTTCGTTGTTATTTTTTTCTTTTATTATATTCTTTGTTAGCAGCAATCCAGAACATTAAAGATGTTATTCCACCAACTGCCATGACTATTTGTGTTATAGGTTTTTCTAAGAAAAAAATAAGTGCTATTGTCATGATAAGAATAAAAAACCCCACATAAATATTTCTTTTATATTTTTCCATTTTATGTTAGTTCAATGATTAAACCTGTTGTTTTCATGATAATTTGTTTTTAAATTGTTTTGTTTTGATATTGCAAAGATAAATGGTGTTTTTTGAATACTATGTTATGCGAACGTTAGGTTTAGGTTAAATCTTTGATCCATTTACCATTTACATACCATAATAGAAGAAATATATTGAGGTAGATGTTCATAATTAGTTCAGTTATCAATTGCCGTCTGCTTTAGAGACGGTTAACAGGACTCCTTGTATTCAGGCTTTAGCCAAAGTGTTTGGCTAAAGTCCAGAGTCGAGTTTTATCTTTAAACCGTCAGCTAAAGCAGACGGCAATTGATAAATAATAACGCATTTTTTAAGCAATATGTTAGGTAAATATTAGGATCTGTTGCAATTATGTTATTACATTTGCAAAATATGAAAAACAGATACATTAAAACAATTACCTATACTGGCCTTTTGGCTGTATTAGCATTACAGCTAATATGGGCTTATAATGTATATAGCTTCTCAAAAGAAGAATTACAAAGAAAAGGAGGAGAAATATTTAGAACAGCAGTAAGTAGTGAGTTAGACCACAGATTTCAAACTGTAACAATACCAAAGGGAGCATTTGGTGATCTCGAAGATGGCTCAAGTGTGACTTATGCTTTCTTTAATGAGGTTTTTGAAAGTGTGGGTGCCCCTTTATCCATCGAATTCGTTGATTCCACTTATAAATCTTTAGCTGCTAAAGAAAATTTGAATACCAATATCGTTATAGAACATATATCCGATAGTTTAGGTGTGATCCAGTCGACCCAAAAAGAAAAAGGTTTTTGGTATTTAACTTGTTCTAAGAAATATACAAAAGAAGATGAATCCGAATATCTTCAAGTTTTCATTTTAAGTCCCTTTAAAGACATCTTTACCCCAATGAGCCTATTATTAATGGGCACCATTATATTTGTGTTTCTTATTATATACTGCATTACCTATCAAATTAAAATTATTAACCGGCAAAGCAAAATAGCCCAACTACGTAATAATTTTACTCATGCTATGGTGCACAATATGAAAATACCATTAACATCAATCAAAATTGGAAACAAAGCGATAGAAAGTGGGAAGCTAAGTCCAGAAAAGACAAAGCAGAATCATGAGATAGTGAACAGAGAGACAGAGAGCATTTTAAAGTTTGCTGAAAGCACACTTACACTAGCTCAAAAAGAACAAGATGAGCCAACATTAAACAAAGAAGCAGTAAATAAATATATTAAAACAATTACTAGCATTGGACTATTGGCTGTACTGGCCTTACAGTTGATTTGGACCTTTAATACATATAATTTCATCAAAGAAGAAACACAAAGAAAAGGAGCCGACTTATTAGATACAGCATTGGGAGAAGATGTAACCCAACGGATTAGAACAGTACCACTACCAAAAGAAGGAGCATTTGATGATCTCGAAGACGGCTCAAGTGTGGGCTATGCTATTTTAAATGAAGTTTATGAAAGCCTAAGTGCCCCTTTATCCCTTCATTACATTGATTCAACCTACAAATCTTTAGCCGCCGAAGAAGGATTAAGTACTAATATTGTTATTGAACATATATCCGATAGTTTAGGAATAATCCAGTCGACCCAAAAAGAAAAAGGATTTTGGCATTTAACCTGCCCCGAGAAAGTATATACAAAAGAAAATGAATCCGAATATCTTCAAGTTTCCATTTTAAATCCCCACAAAGACATCTTCACTCAAATGGGCCTATTATTAATAGGTACCATTATATTTGTATTCCTTATTATATATTGCATTACCTATCAAATTAAAATTATTAACCGGCAAAACAAAATAGCGCAATTGCGCAATGATTTTACTCATGCTATGGTGCACAATATGAAAACGCCATTAACATCAATCAAGATTGGAAACAAAGCAATAGAAAGTGGGAAGCTAAGTCCGGAGAAAACAAAGCGGAATCATGAAATAATAAACGAAGAGGTTGAGAACATTTTAATGCTTACCGAAAAAATACTTACTCTGGCCCAAATAGAGCAAGACGAATTAACCTTAAACAAAGAAATAGTATCGGTAAAAGCTATTGTGGATGATTTAATGGAGAAATTCCTTGCAAAAGCCAAAAAAGAAATCAACTTTGTTGCCACATATAATATTGAAGAAGTTTATGCCGATGCCGGCTACCTGAAACAAGTAATCAGCAATCTGATAGAGAATGCCATTAAATATTCGGGCGACAAGGTTACTATAACTGTTACAGTTGACAGAAACAATGATTACACACTTATAAAAGTAAAAGATAACGGATTTGGAATATCGGCCAAAGATCAATTAAAGATATTCGAAAAGTTTGAGCGTGGAGCAGCAAGTAAACGATCGGCAAAAGGTGGAGCTGCCGGATTTGGCATTGGGCTCAACTATGTACAACAAGTTGTTAGAATGCATGGAGGAATGGTCGCCATTGAAAGTGTAAAAGGAGAGTATAGCGAATTTACAATAAAGTTACCCAAACTAATAGAAGAAATATAATCAAATTATTGTGGCAGATGTTCATAATTAGTTCAGTTATCAATTGCCGTCTGCTTTAGCTGACGGTTAACAGGATTCCTTGTATTCAGGCTTTAGCCAAACACTTTGGCTAAAGCCCAGAGTCGAGTTTGATCTTTAAACCGTCAGCTAAAGCAGACGGCAATTGATAAATAATAACGAACTAATTATGAATACTTGGGCGTTTTTAAAGCAATATGTTAGGTAAATATTAGTATCTGTTGCAATTATGTTATTACATTTGCAAAATATGAAAAACAGATATATTAAAACAATTACCTATATAGGCCTTTTGGCTGTATTATCACTACAACTAATATGGGTTGTAAATGCATATCGTTTATATAAAGAAGAATTGGTAAAAGAAAACTCCCTTCTCTTAGGAAATGCATTTATGGCTGACATAGATAGAAGACTAGAAACCACAACCATGCCTTCTGATTTGATAAAGGGAAATGGTTCTGAAATCGCTATGAGTTTCCTTAATGAAAACTTAGAGAAATTAGGAGCACCACTGTCTTTAGAATACATTGACTCCATATACAAATCGTTAGCAAACGAATCAGGACTAACTACTGACGTTTTTATTGAACTTGTATCTAGTGATCTAGGAGTTATTCAATCAACAGCTAAAAAGAGGAAAGGCATATGGCATACCACCTATCGCAATAAAGTAACATATACAAAAATAGATGAATCGCAGTATATTCAAGCAATCTCAAATCCCTTTAAAGACATCTTCACTCAAATGGGCCTACTATTAATCGGTACCATTATATTTGTATTCCTTATTATATATTGCATTACCTATCAAATTAAAATTATTAACCGGCAAAACAAAATAGCGCAATTGCGCAACGATTTTACTCATGCCATGGTGCACAATATGAAAACACCATTAACATCAATCAAGATTGGAAATAAAGCGATAGAAAGCGGGAAGCTAAGTCCGGAGAAAACAAAACGGAATCATGAAATAATAAACGAAGAGGCTGAGAACATTTTAATGCTTACCGAAAAGATACTCACTCTGGCCCAAATAGAGCAAGACGAATTAACCTTAAACAAAGAAATAGTATCGGTAAAAGCTATTGTGGATGATTTAATGGAGAAATTCCTTGCAAAAGCCAAAAAAGAAATCAACTTTGTCGCCACATATAATATTGAAGAAGTTTATGCTGATGCCGGCTACCTGAAGCAAGTAATCAGCAATCTGATAGAGAATGCTATTAAATATTCGGGCGACAAGGTTACTATAACTGTTACAGTTGACAGAAACAATGATTACACACTTATAAAAGTAAAAGATAACGGATTTGGAATATCAGCCAAAGATCAATTAAAGATATTCGAGAAGTTTGAGCGTGGAGCAGCAAGTAAACGATCGGCAAAAGGTGGAGCTGCCGGATTTGGCATTGGGCTCAACTATGTACAACAAGTTGTTAGAATGCATGGAGGAATGGTGGCCATTGAAAGTGTAAAAGGAGAGTATAGCGAATTTACAATAAAGTTACCCAAACTAATAGAAGAAATATAATCAAACTATTGAGGTAGATGTTCATAATTAGTTCAACTATCAATTGCCGTCTGCTTTAGAGGTTGTGTAAAAAGTGTGACCATTCATTTTTTTAAGTTACAAATTGTAAGTAGCCCGAAGGGCTTTAACTATGCATAACCCCGGGTGAGCGAAGCGTAACCCGGGGTAGGCTAACCCACTCAAAACAGCCCTGAAAGGGTTGAACTCCTTNGCCCTGAAAGGGTTGAACTCCTTCGGAGCTCAGAAAATCAAGGGGAGTTATACCCCGGGTTACGCTTTGCTCACCCGGGGTTATGCACATATTACCCCTACCGGGGTAATTGCTTACAATTTGCAATAAAATCAAAGAGCGATTGGACTTTTCACACAGTCTCTAAAGCAGACGGCAATTGATAAATAATAACGAACTAATTATGAATACTTGTGCGTTTTTTTAGCAATATGTCAGGTAAATATTAGTATCTGTTGAAATTATGTTATTACATTTGCAAAATATGAAAAACAGATATATTAAAACAATTACCTATACTGGGCTTTTGGCTGTATTAGCATTACAGCTAATATGGGCTTATAATGCATATAGTTCCTCAAAAGAGGAAATACAAAGAAAAGGAGGAGAATTGCTAGATACAGCAATGCGAGAAGATGTAACTCGACGGATTAAAACAGTTCCACTACCAAAAGAAGGAGTACTTGACGATCACAAAGATGGCTCAAGTATAAGCTTTGCTCTTTTAAATGAAGTTTATGAAAGCCTAAGTGCCCCTTTATCCCTTCATTACATTGATTCAACCTACAAATCTTTAGCCGCCGAAGAAAATTTTCTATTTGACTATCATTGGGTAGTTTATGAAGGGAAGTTCGTGAAATCTGATAGTCGTGCCAAGTTTGATGTTTATTCATGGGGGGAATTACAAAATACAAAGTAAATGATTCATACGAAAGAATTCGTCGTAATTGGTATCAGTATCTTGTTGTAAAATGTAAAAAATAGAAATTATATGAAAAAGAAATACAAAACAGCTCTTGTGGTAATTGTATCTATTCCGTTTGTATTGGGAATACTACACATAATAATAGGCAGTATCAATAAAACTTATGACCAGGAGGAGATAAAACAAATAAGTGAGTTTTTATTGCAACCGTCTACTGAAGATTTAAAAACCAATGGTCAGGTACTGGGATATTTTAAGAATTGTCCCTTTTTATGGTGGGAAATACAAACTATAAAGGATGAAAATGGGCATAGGAATATAGAGCATCTTCGATTTTTCAATAAAAACAGGAGTGTTACTCTAAAAGGGACTTTTAGTGTAAAGAACTTCAATCATCTCGAAAGTATTAATATTGGACGTAATTGGATAAACAATCTCATAGTGAAGAATTGCCCAAAATTAGAAAAAATTAAAGCGTTGCATAATAATATAAATTATGTAATAATTGAGGGGTGTCCGAAGCTTGAGGAAATTAGGTTGTCTCAGAATCCTATTGAAAAATTAGACATAACAGGTTGTCCTAATATGAAAGAATTAGATGTAGCATATTGTCCATTAAAAGAACTTACAGTCTTGGAAGCACATCCTTGGCAGGAATGGTCGCTTGACAGTATCACTATGGTTATAGTAAAAACTGTAAAAAAATAAATTAGTCTTAATGTATCAGAAGGAATATTTGGTAAAATAATACTAACAAATGAATAATAATTGGATATTGCCAGAAACTCAAAAAGACGTAGACATTTTACGTCAAGAAGAACTCACTCAAAAGCAAAATACTGAAAGCGAAGCTTTCCTAAGTAATAGTCTATCTCCTAACTATGTACTTATTGATGCTGCTCTATGGGGTACAGATGTCGATATTTTGCTTCTTGATCCTACTATAGTATACAGATCATTGTTCAGAGGCTCTACGGGTGAAGAATTGTGGAGTGTGGCTCCCTATCTTGTTGATATATCCACCAATGAGAAACTGATACAAATAATAAAAGAGAAAGATCCAGTTGATCGAAGAGTTACCTGGTTGTCATCCTCACTAGGAATTGATGAACTGCGCAAGCATCTAAGACATTTCTTGCGAATGAGGAAGGCAATTGATAAATAATAACGAACTAATTACGAATACTTGTGCGTTTTTTTAGCAATATGTCAGGTAAATATTAGTATCTGTTGCAATTATATTATTACATTTGCAAATATGAAAAACAGATATATTAAAACAATTACCTATACTGGCCTTTTGGCTGTATTAGCGTTACAGCTAATATGGGCTTATAATGCATATAGTTCCTCAAAAGAGGAAATACAAAGAAAAAATGGAAAAATATTAGGCGAAGCACTACACGAAGATGTAACTCGACGGATTAAAATAGTACCAATACCAGAGGGGGGAATGTTTAATGATTTCGAAGATGGGACTAGGGTAAGTATTGGCTTTTTAAACGAAGCATATGAAAGCCTAAGTGCCCCTTTATCCCTTCATTACATTGACTCAACCTACAAATCTTTAGCCGCTGAAGAAGGATTAAGTACTAATATTGTTATTGAACATATATCTGATAGTTTAGGCGTAATCCAGTCGACTCAAAAAGAAAAAGGATTCTGGCATTTAACCTGCCCTAAAAAAGTGTATACAAAAGAAAATGGATCCGAATATCTTCAAGTTTCCATTTTAAATCCCTTTAAAGACATCTTCACCCAAATGGGCCTATTATTAATTGGTACCATTGTATTCGTACTCCTTATTGTATATTGCATTACCTATCAAATTAAAATTATTAACCGGCAAAACAAAATAGCGCAATTGCGCAACGATTTTACTCATGCCATGGTGCACAATATGAAAACACCATTAACATCAATCAAAATTGGAAACAAAGCAATAGAAAGTGGGAAGCTAAGTCCGGAGAAAACAAAGCGGAATCATGAAATAATAAACGAAGAGGCTGAGAATATTTTAACGCTTACCGAAAAAATACTTACTCTGGCCCAAATAGAGCAAGATGGGCTAACCTTAAACAAGGAAACAATACCAGTTAAAGCTATTGTGGATGATTTGATGGAAAAATTCCTTGCAAAAACGAAAAAAGAAATTAACTTTGTTGCCACATATAACATTAAGGATGTTTATGCCGACGCCAGCTACCTGAAGCAAGTAATCAGCAATCTGATAGAGAATGCCATAAAATATTCGGGCGACAAGGTTACTATAACTATTACAGTTGACGAGAACAATGATTACACGCTTATAAAAGTAAAAGATAACGGATTTGGAATATCGGCCAAAGACCAATTAAAGATATTCGAGAAGTTTGAGCGTGGAGCAGCAAGTAAACGATCGGCAAAAGGTGGAGCTGCCGGATTTGGCATTGGGCTCAACTATGTACAACAAGTTGTTAGAATGCATGGAGGAATGGTAGCGATTGAAAGTATGAAAGGAGAATACAGCGAATTTACAATAAGATTACCCAAACTAACAGAAGAAATATATGATCAAACTATTGTTGGTAGAAGACAATGAAAGTCTTAACTACATTATTCAGACCAGCCTGGAAGATGTAATTGGTGGTTACGAAGTTAAAACCGCACTCAATGGTAAAGAAGGACTAATATTGTGGAAAGAATATAAACCGGATGTTATTGTAGCCGATATAGATATGCCCGAAATGAATGGTAAGGATATGGTGAAAAAAATAAGAGAAGTAGATGGCGATACTCTTATTCTTTTTGCATCGGGCGAAACCAAAAGTATAACCGATGCGCTTAGCATAGGTGGAAATAATTTTATAAAGAAACCGTATACTCCCGAAGAACTGGATGCATACCTTAAAACATTAATAACATTAAAGTCGGGTGCCCCAACCCGCGACAAAAGCCAGACCCGCAACCTGGGTTCGTTTACTTTTGATGGCGTTAAGAATGTATTAAAAGATGCCAACGACAATGTGGTATCGCTTACTGCAAAAGAAGCAGGTGTTATCCGAATCCTCATTTTAAATAAAGGAGAAGTTGTAAAGCGAGATGCTATTCTCGAACAAGTTTGGGGACAAGAATACGATCATTTCCTGTCGCGCAGCTTAGATGTAGTTGTCAATAATCTGCGTAAGGCACTAGCCTCGGACCCAAACGTAAAATTAAAAACAGTAAAAGGCATTGGGCTCCTTTTAACTGACTAACTTTTATTTTGAAACGCGGATTAATCCTGTATTGTTCATTAAATCATTTAAACACAGAGACACAGAAACACTGAGCTTTTCCTTGTGCTGAACACGGAGGCTTCGCTTTTGTCGTACGGTTAAAAAAGACCCACTTTTAGCTCAAACTCAGTGTTCAGCACAAAGAAAAGAACTCTGTTTCTCTGTGCCTCTGTGTTCAAAAATTCTCTTTTCCAAAAAAAAGTTGCATTTTCTTTTAGGGTTCTTTCAATCTCACCTGTTATATATGCAGAAGGGGGCAAAACAGCCTCTCTCTGCAAACCTTTAATTTAGTACTAACCCTTAAATTACAATATATGGTAAAATAGCAACCTTACTAATCAAGGAATCGCAACTTCCCCCAAGCTTGCCGGTTCGAAACGATCACAACTTATTTAATAATTTATTAACTTAACACTCTACAGAAACATGAGAAAAATTTCTTTTAACAGGGCTAACTCTAGTCCAGGAAGTTTTACTTTGAAGCAAACGCTGCTTACTGTTCTTTTTCTTCTTTTATTAGCTCCCCTCCAAGTTTATGCTCAAAATGGTGTAACCATAAAGGGTACAGTAACCGATAACGATGGTATAGAAATTATTGGTGCCAATGTTGTTGTAAAAGGAACCTCCAATGGTACAATTACAAATGTTAATGGCGAGTTTACCATCGATGGCGTTAACAATGGCGATATTATTCAGGTAAGCTACATTGGCTATACTGCCAAAGAAGTTACTTATAGCGGACAAAGTCCTTTTACTGTTGCACTAACCGAAGATTCGCAGATTATTGACGAGGTTGTTGTAACCGCTCTGGGTATCAAGCGCGAAAGAAAAGCACTGGGATACGCCATGCAAGAAGTAAAAGGCGACCAACTAACCGAAACACGCGATGCCAATATTGCCAACTCTTTGGCAGGTAGAATTGCTGGTGTACAAATTAACCAAAGCAGTACAGGGGTAGGCGGTTCAACCCGTATCCTTATTCGTGGTAACAACTCTATTGCTGGTAATAACCAACCTTTGGTGGTGGTAGATGGTGTGCCCATTGATAACTTTAGCAGTGACACCGACGAGTATTGGGGAAATGGTGCTATTGATAAAGGTTCGGGTATCTCCGATATCTCTCCCGATGATATTGAAAGCATGTCGGTATTGAAAGGTCCTGCTGCGGCAGCACTTTACGGTAGCCGTGCAGGTAATGGTGTTGTGATGATTACTACAAAAACCGGTGCAGGCAGAAAAGGCTTAGGTATTTCGGTTAACAGCAACATTACTTTCGAAAATCCGATGATGACCCCCGACTTCCAGAATGTATATGGACAAGGAGGATGGGAACTGTCGAATCCAGATGATAAGAATTCGCCATTGGTACATAAGTTCAACAATAACGTTGTTGGTAGCTGGGGACCAAAGATGGACGGATCAACACAAGATATGGCATTGGGTAAATATGCATATTCGGCTCGCGATAACGACTTGTATAAAGACTTCTTGCGCACAGGTACAACCTGGACAAACAGCATGGAGCTTACCAAAGCAACCGACGATATGACTATTCGTGCTGCCGTTACCCGTATGGACAATAAAGCAGTTGTGCCTAACAGCGGTATCGAAAGAACTTCTATCAACTTGCGCTCAACTATGAAACTGGCTAGTTGGCTTTCGGCAGACTTCAAGATCAATTACATCAATCAGCAATCTAAAAACCGTATTGCTATTGCTGCAGACCCTAATAACCTTTTCTATGATTATCTAACCATGCCACGTAGTGTTGGTTACTCGGACTGGGCACCTTACCGCGATAATAACTGGAAACGTGCCGATGGCAAACCGGCATCGTGGAAAAAAGACCATAACACGGCTCCAAACAACCCATACTGGTCTACCGAGCGTAATGGTAACTCGGATAAGCGCGACCGCTATATTGGTTTTGCATCATTCGACATCAAGTTTACCGAATGGTTAAACCTGAAACTTCGTTCGGGTATGGATAACTATACATTCCTTTACGACTGGACCCGTGCAACCGGTAACCCATACTGGGAAACAAGAGGTAGCTACCGTGTACAAACCGAACGTTTTAAAGAATTAAACTCCGACTTCTTGTTTACTGCACAAGGTAACTGGAACAAGTTTAGCGTTGTTGGAACAGCCGGTGGTAATATAATGTATCGTTCAACTTCTTTGAACAATGATTTCTCGGGCGAGTTAGAAATTCCTGATTTCTATTCAATAAACAACGGTAGAACACACAGAGGTGATTTTACACGCAGCCGCAAACAAATCAATTCGTTGTATGCAACGGCTTCACTATCGTGGGATAGTTATTTGTACCTTGATTTAACTGGCCGTAACGACTGGTCGTCTACACTACCCAAAGAAAACAATTCGTATTTCTACCCATCGGTAGGTGGTAGCTTTGTTTTCACTCAGTTGCTTAACAACATGGGCAAAACAGCTGGTCCTTTAACATTTGGTAAACTTCGTGCATCGTGGGCACAGGTAGGTAACGATACCGATCCATATATGCTACGCGATTACTACACACTCGATTACGATATTCGTGGAGGTATGTTTGGTGTTAGCAACAAAAACTGGATTGCTAATCCTAATCTGAAAAACGAAACAATTGAATCGTGGGAGTTAGGTCTGGAACTGAGAGGATTCGACAACCGCGTTGGTTTGGATGTTTCTTACTACAAGAAAAATGCTAAGAACCAGATTCTTAAGATTTCGGTACCAGCTGCTACAGGCTATAGCTACAGAATGATTAACGCAGGTAACATTCAGAACGAAGGTTGGGAAATTGCTTTGAATGCAACCCCGATAAAAACAAAAAGTGGTTTTACATGGAATACATTGGTAAACTGGTCTACCAATAAAAACAAGATTATTAAACTTACCGAAGGTACAGAACGTCAGATTCTGAGCGATGGTGCAGGAGTTGGATTTATGGATATAGTTGCCGAAGTTGGCGGATCGTACGGTGATATGTATGGTACAGCTTTCTTACGCAACGAAAAAGGTCAGATGGTTATTGGTGCAAACGGAATTCCTATTGCAACAGCCGAACGGGTAAAACTAGGAAACAATCAGCCTAAATGGATGTTGGGATGGTCTAACGACTTCTCGTACAAAAACTTCACATTTGGTTTCTTGATCGATTGGAACTTTGGTGGAAACATATTCATGGGTTCTATTCAACAAGGTACCCGTTGGGGTAACCTGGCAATGACCCTCGACGGTCGCGATGGTATGGTTGTAGAAGGTGTAAACCAAAAGGGCGAAGCCAACACTGTACAAATCAGAGGTGAAGAGTACTGGAAAGGTATTGCCGGTATTACCGAAGCATTTGTGTACGATGCAACCAACGCACGTCTTCGCGAAATTAGCTTTGGCTATACGCTTCCACGCACATTATTGTCGAAAACTCCTTTCTCGAGCGTGAAGGCTAGTTTTGTTGCCCGTAATCTTTTCATGATTTATCATAAAACAAAAGGATTCGATCCTGATGCTGGATTTAGTAATGCAAGCTCGGTGCAGGGAGTTGAATTTGCTTCAATGCCTACAATGAGAAGCATTGGTTTCAATGTAAACGTAGCATTCTAATGTAGTTTTGTTATAAATAAAAAGAAAGTAAGATATGAAAAATATTAAATTATATGTCGCTTGTTTTTCGTTTGTGTTCGCGATGGCAGGATGCGATGACATTACAAATCTCAATAACAACCCTAATGAACCGGATGATACGGTAAATTATAACCTCAACGATCCGCGTTTGGCTTCTACCCTCCGTGCAGGTATCCCAATGGAAGGCGATGACGAACAACGTATTAAATCGCTGATGCTTGACTATTTTGCACAAATAGCCGATGGTGGTAACTTCAGCACAAAGAACTATGTAATGAACGAAGACTGGAACCGACGGATGTATCGTCGTGTACAGTCCAACGTATCTTCGTTGAATATTGTTATTCGCAATCTTCTTCCCGAGATCGAAGATTACAGACACACCATTGCAGTAGCTAAGATATGGCGTGTGTTTACACAAGCCAGCGGAGTTGACTATTTCGGTCCTATTCCATTTGCACAATATACAGTGGTCGAAGACAATCCTCCATACATGTCGGTTGAGGATAATTACAACGAGTTTTTCCGCGAGCTGGAAGAGGCTGTTAATATGCTAGGACAGGAAAGCACCAATCCTATTTTCATCAGCAGTAACTCCGATTTGCTTTATGGCAACAGTGTAGCCAAATGGCGTGCATTTGCAAACTCGCTTCGTTTGCGTTATGCCCTTCGTTTATCCGAAGTAGATGTAGAGAGATGTAAAACCGAAGCCAAAAAGGCAATAGAATCGGGTGTAATGGCAGACCGTAGCGGCAACGCTTATTTGCCTCCGAAGGCTAATGGCGATTGGGGACAAGATTATAACTATACCATGTTCCAGATTACATGGGGTGGTGCAATCAATATGACGCAGACTTTCGAGAAACTGGTTACTAACATTGGTGGTGCCGATTTCCCTAAAGACATCTTCAACAAAAGAAATGCAAAAAAGACACCTTTGTCTAACATACATCCGGAAAAAGTAGACCTTCGTGCAACAGCCATGTTCGATCCCGCTTTTGATACTGGCGACTGGAAAGGTGTTACCTATGGTTTACCTACAGCCGAATACAATGCTACTGTGGCTAAAAGTTGTGCCGAAATGGGATTCCTTTACAACAACGGAACTCCTTACAAAAGCCGCCCATACGATGTAATGTTGTTCGAAGAAGTTTGTTTCCTGAAGGCCGAGGCTATTGAGCGTGGATTTGTTACTGGCGATGCTAAAGCCGAATACGAAAAAGGAGTTCAGGCTTCGTTTGCAACATGGGGACAATCTGCAATTGCAGCTGATGATTATTTAAAGTCGAATGAAAAGAACCTTGCCGGTACAAGTGCTAATTACGATGATTTCGAAGAGTTTGGAGCAGCTACAGGCAATACCCGCTTAGAGAAAATTATTACCCAAAAGTACATTGCTGCTTTTCCGGATGTATCGTTTGAATCGTGGAACGATAAGCGTCGTTTAAACCTTCCACGCTTTGATGTTGGGGCATATCGTTATGAAGCACAATATGTTGCTACCAATAAAGATATTAAAGACCCAAGCAACTTTATCCGTAGGGTACAGTATCCCGAACAGGAAAATCAAATTAATAAAGTTGAGTATGATAAAGGGGTTAAATTATTAGGAGGACCCGATCAATCAAATACTCCTATATGGTGGGATAAGAGTAAGAACTATTGTACTTCGGTTAAGTAATGCGTTATACCATACATAGTTAAACCTAGGAAGTAGTTGTGTTTCAAAGCCCGTTTTAGCGTGATGTTAAGGCGGGCTTTATATTTTTATTAGTTAGAATCCGCCCGGATGTATTTGCTTAATCAATATAATAATTTTATCTTTGTGCCGCATTTATGGCCTTGTAGTTCAACGGATAGAATAGAAGTTTCCTAAACTTTAGATAGGGGTTCGATTCCCCTCGAGGCTACTTTGCAGAGCCCTGATAATCTAATTACCGGGGCTTTTTTAGTTTTATACCAACTGATAAACCCCTCCCGCAAGTACCCTGATTACCCCTTTCATTTCCAATTCAAACAGCAGTGAGTTCATTTTATACACAGGGATGTTGGTTGTTACCACTAAACTGTTAATCTGCACCTTTCCTTCCTTCTCTAACACATTAACAACAAGTTGTTCATCGTCCGATAAATCCGGAAAGAAAGAACGTTGAACCGGAGCCGGCTTTTGTGCTTTAGTTTTGCCCCATCCCATCATCTTTATAAAATCGTCGGGCGATTGAATCAGCCCAGCTTTATTGTCTCTTATTAACTGGTTGCAGCCACGCGACGAATCGTCGGTAGCCCTTCCGGGGAAGGCAAAGCAATCGCGGTTGTAGCTTCCTGCTATATCCGCAGTAATTAAAGAACCACCTTTGGCGGCCGACTCAACAACAATGGTAGCATCGCTGATGCCGGCAACAATGCGGTTGCGACCAACAAAGTTAAATCTGTCGGGATTGGTTTGGGTTATGTATTCGGTGAGCAGTCCACCGTTTGATAACATATCTACCGCTGTTTTACGATGCGATGAGGGGTAAATTCTATCTAAGCCATGAGCTAACACGGCTACTGTGGCAAGGTTGTTTTCGATCGAAGCACGATGAATGCAAATATCTACTCCATACGCTAAGCCGCTTACAATTAAAGCATCCGGACATTGCTTTTGAAGCCCGGCAATTAGTTCGGAACACATTTGTTTTCCATATTCGCTGATGTTGCGTGTGCCTACTATGCTTACAATTTTGCTGGCGTTCAGGTTTGTATTTCCTTTGAAAAAGAGAACAATCGGGGCATCGCTACACTCACAAAGGCGTTCTGGATAGTTATCGCAGGTAATAGGGAGGCAGGTAATTTTGTTCTTCTCAATAAACTCATATTCCTGTTTGGCTCTATCAATGGCTTGCGAACAGTTGAGTGCCTCGATAATTCGTGGTGTTATACCCGGCATTAACTCGCGCAAGTGCTTCCCCGATTCAAATACCTTGGTAGCACTTCCAACTGCATTAATTAAATTCCTGGCCCATACATGTCCAATGCCGGGTACTTGGGTTAACGCTATTGCATAAATATTTTCTTCTATACTCATTCGGCCAGGTAGGGGGCAAATATGCTATCAAATAATTCGCTGTTACTTAATCTGCCATTCACTACACATACGGTTTCAACAGTGGCTTTAACAGCTTTCTGATTATCGCTTTTCCGGAAGATATCCTGGTAAAACACATATTTAATGCCTTCCTTTTTTATGTATAACTTTGATACAAATTCGTCGCCACTGGTAAGCGAAACCTTGAAAGCCATATTTATACGGGCAACAACAGGATCTACCCCTTGCTTATGCAGCTCGGCAAAACTAACACCTATGGATGACAGAAACTCGTGGCGGGTATGTTCCAGATAGTGTTGATAGTTGGCGTTGTTTACAATACCTTGCAAATCGCACTCGTAATCGCGTACCTTTAAAGTGAGTTCGTATATGTATTTCATAATCTAAAATTTTTTCTGTTCGGCTACCGTAACCAGTTTAAACAGTTTGTCGCTTGGACGAATCTTATCTTCTATCTTCATCGAGAATCGTTGTCCTTTTTTCACTGTATCTACAGGTTTAAGCTCTACCCGCGCCTCGTCTATAGTTGCAAATACGGCTCCGGTTGTTGGGCCGGTAATAAGTATCTTATCGCCTACCGATAACTCGGCTGCTTCGACCAGAAATTCGGCTACTTGCAGGTTGTTGAAGTACTTAACTCCTTTACCTACATATACCTTGCGTTCGGTAGCTTCCGAACCATAATTTTTGCTCCATTCGCCCAAACGTTGCCCCAGGTAATAGCCATTCCAGAAGCCACGGTTGAATACTGTTTTCAGGCGTTCGTTCCAGGCGGTAATCTTTTCGTCGGTAAATGTATCATCCAGATAAGATTGTATAGCCTGTTTGTAACATTCGGAAACTACCCGCACATATTCTGGTCCGCGGGCACGGCCTTCAATCTTAAATACCCTGACTCCTGCATCAATCATCTTATTCATAAAATGAATGGTTTTCAGGTCTTTGGGCGACATTATATACTGATTGTCTATTTCCAGCTCGATATCTGTTTCTTTATCTTTCACAATATATCCGCGGCGACACACTTGCATGCAGGCTCCCCGGTTGGCAGAGTTATCCATCTCGTGCAACGAGAGATAGCATTTACCCGAAACGGCCATGCACAAAGCACCGTGACAGAACATCTCGATACGAATCTGCCCGCCGCCGGGACCGCAAATATTCTGTTCTTTGATTTGCTTATATATTTCGGCTACTTGTTCCAGGTTAAGCTCGCGTGCCAGTACAACTACATCGGCAAATTGTGCATAAAACTTTAATGCTTCAACATTCGAGATATTTAATTGGGTAGACAAATGTACTTCCTGACCAATGCTGCGGGCATATACCATAACGGCAACATCGGCTGCAATGATGGCCGAGATGCCTGCTTCTTTAGCAGCATCGACAATGGTGCGCATTAAAGCTATATCGTTATCGTATATAATGGTGTTAATGGTAAGATAGCTTTTTAAACCGTTTTCGTCGCAAATGTGAGCTATTTCCTTTAAATCGTTAATGGTAAAGCTGTTCGATGAGCGTGCCCGCATATTCAGGTTTTCGATACCAAAGTAAATAGAGTCGGCCCCTCCTTGTATGGCAGCCGCAAGGGATTCGCGCGAGCCAACAGGTGCCATTATCTCAAAATCGTTTATGTTTGCTTTTTTATCAGTCATATCTTATTTCCTATTTTTCACTTACAAAGGTAGTTTAAGTTTTTAAGTTTCCGAAGCGACTTAACCTGCATTATTCATACTTCTTTTTGTTCCCGATTCTGTTGGACAGATAAATATTATCATCCAGCAAAATAATTTCGCTAATGCACAAATCATCATATTTGCTCCCACGGATAATCTGTGATATCGTTATCGTAATTTCTTTGACTGGTGAATTATTAAAAATGTTTCGTTGAAGGCACAGGGCTTGCTCAGGAAGATTATCAAAAGTAGTCACTGTATATTCACTGACTTGCGGAATATTTACCAGATAGTAGTAATCCTTATTATCTATAGATTCGGGAATCTGCACTGTTGCAAGAGCTTCTATGCCATCGGGACGACAATTTTCACGGAATGTCTTTTCGTTTTTGTGATATCCTCCCAGCAACAATACAGCTCCAAGTTTTACGGGTTCCTTAAACTTTATTGTAACACATGGCAATTCTGTTGGGTTCCACGTAGTGGCCCATGTGGTTTGCAAATCCATATCAGTAAGGTTACTTGCAGGGTAAGATGGATTCTCCGCAGAGACTGTTACCGTATAACGGTGGTTGGCAATACGACAGGGCAACCAGTCGTCCAGTTGTGGGAAAGACGGATTCTGGAACTTAAAATACAGTGGATGGGCTTTACTGAAATCGAAATTGCGGGCACGTAATACCAGTTTATCACCTTCACGGGTAAGTTTTTCAGGGGAAGGGCCGTTGGGGTATAACTCCTGATAATGATAATCCTGATCATCGTGTAAAAGTTTCACTCCTGATATATCTATCTCGACGTCCAACTCTTGCACTACACCAGTTCCCCAATGTTGCGCCGGCGATAGATCGTAATTAAATGCCGACCACCACCAATCCCTCCTAATAGACTCGTAGGTAGCGATAACAGCCTGATTACGCACAGAATAACACACATCAAGAATCATTGTTTCGCCGGCGTGAATGCTGAATTGTGTATAATACCACTTACGCCCTACACAATGGGAAGCATAAACCTTCGCCTCTTCCTCTTCTGTCCACGCACCAAACTCTTCTATTTCTTGTACATCCTGTACTAGTGGCTTGGCAGGCTTTCGGATAATGGTTTCGGGTGATATTTCAAACGGCAGGGAAATGCCATTTGCCTGGAAATTTACTTCCTTTATATAATCATCGTGCCAACCGAGTTCATACCGGCTTTCGGAATAGAGTTCACTGTACAAGGGCGAATTAACCTCACCTGTACCCTGATAATCGACCGGGAAAGAATAATCAATATCTTTGTAATCTTTATCAGATGCATTCCATAGGTAATAACGCACTGAAACACTGGTATATATTCCTGGTGTTATGCGCAGTTCTTCTTTTATAACGTGTATATCTGTAATGGTACGCGGCACGGGATTTGCGGAACGGCTAACGGCAGACAAACGGGTGGTAGGGTCGCCATTAGCATACAAGCTGTGGGCAAAGCCTGATAAGAAAAAAAAAGTGCCCCAAGCTAACAGACATTTATAAAGGACTATGTGTTTCATTATTTCCTATTTTCACTTACAAAGGTAGTTTAAGTTTTTAAGTTTCCGAAGCGCAATTCACTGTTTTGGAAATCCTTACTCGTTAATTCTACTCGTTTATGAAGTATTAACACTGGTATAGAGTGCTATTTTGCTATTCTTTTAATCCCGGTGGCTTACTTTTTTTATCCTACCGGGTTTTAGGTTTTATCCTACCGGGATGCGGCTTTTATCTTACCGGGATAAGACGCAAATCCTACCGGGATTGGAGTTGGAAGTCGGTAGGATGAAATTTTGTAATTGGTTGTTTTTCAGTGCTATACCTATGTGCATTAAAAAAGGAGAGAAGTTTGTCGCTTCTCTCCTTCAGGTATATTTCTAACATAAAGATAGTAAATAACTTCCGGTTCTCCAAATTATCGTTTACACTATTTAACCGGTTTGAACGGGTAAATAATGCTTTATCCTTACATTAAAACACTTTGAACACTGCCAGATTTCCTTTGTGATCTGTTGGCCATACACTTGCCGGCTCAATAAAATTATCCTTGGTTTCATTCTCTGACTGTACACCTCGTAATATTGTTTGAGATGGCCCTACAAGCGAAATACTTTCCAACGAAATGTTGCTATCGGGATAATAATAGATGAAGTCAATTCTGTCGCGTTCGTCGGCTTTGGGAGCCCAGGCCAGTTTACTTACCGGAACCGCCGGGTTGGCCGATGGAAATGTAAACCCGGGATGGGTTACGGCGCTTGCATACTTTTCGCGGAATGTATCTTTGTAACCCGCATTTTGCAACAGAACCGAACAATCCCAGTTAATAACCACACCGTTATGATCCCACAAATCTTTGGTATCTGCTTGCCAGTCCAGATGAGACGGTTCATTAAAATCGCCACCCAGCAGCACAAGGTTGCCTTGTTCTCGTTCTTTGGCAGCATCGGTAATAAATGCCCGGATAGCCTCATCTCTGTACGATATACGGTTGGATTCCAGAATAAACTCAGCATCGGTAACCGGTGCATCCAGTTGTTTCCAGGTAGTACCGCTGTAGCCACGAGGCATATAACACTCGTAATGTGTGTAATCCAGGTGTGCAGAATAGCAAACAATGTTTTTTCCATTCACCTCTATCATGGCTTTAGTAATTGGCGAACTGTTGTTCTCTAATTTAAAAGGCATGGTTTCGTTCTTTAAAGGATACTTTGAAAGAATGGCTGTACTATGGCCCAGATGTGCTCCATAGTACACTTTATTCTCTGTATTTAATGTATCCGTTAACCGCTTGATGAGAGGATTTTCCTTGTTATTTTGCATTTCGCAAAGTAAAACTACATCTGCATCTGTTTGCAGAATAATACTGGTTAGCCCCTTGAAACCATTGGGTACAGTAGTGGTGCCATGCCACATATTTAGTTGCAATACTTTAAGCTCGGTTCCTTTGGTGCCCGAAGTACACGAAAACAAGCAAAGTGCAACTGCCACGAGGTATATGTATTTTCTAATCATACCAGCAAATATAATTCTTATTTCAATATCCACATAACACGGTTAACATCATCTTTGCCTTCGTACTGACTTTGCACGGCTGCACTAACATTTTCCATGTTATAATCGTATTCTGTTTGTGGGTACATCCAGCGAACCGGAATTCTGTCGTTCGGAATATTGAGGTTGCTTTCCGGGTTTATCGGCAATGCCGGATATCCTGTGCGGCGGTAATCGTAATACACCTCGTACGGATGTTGGAAAAACGATGCCAGATAACGTTGGGTGATAATCTTTTCAAGATCGCTCTCGAAACTACCCGTTAGCTTAACATCTGCATGATTGAGAACAGCCTCTACCGCAGCATCCGTTATTGGGCGGTTGTGGGTATACGTAACATCATTGGGCGTATATGTTTTTATAAAATCAAAACTACCGGCTATTGCTTTATTGTAGTAAGTTGTAGCATCTCCTTGTATCCAACCACGCAAAGCGGCTTCGGCCAGAATAAAGTTTTGTTCAAAATACCCCAGATGTATTAGCGGTTCCCCTTCGGGGAGATGCGTGTAGCGTTCGTTCAATGCACAATATTGCTTGGTGTTGTACTGGTTTTTAATTTCGTCGATAGGGGCCGACGGATCAACTCCTACATACGCATCGAAGCTATCGGCGCCCAGTTCTTCTGCTTTAGATGGCACAGGGCTGGCAAGGTAGAACAGCCGGTAATCTTCTGTTGCTTTCATGGGGTCAATAATGGTTGCAGATAGCATTGCATATACCCAGTGCTTTGTTGAGGCTATATTAAATGGATATACCTGATTGGCTTTATTGGCAAAAACCAGTTGAAAGTTATCGGCGTTCGATGCCATTAACTCTCTGTTGGCTACCAACTGGGCAAACTTTTCTTTAACCTTTAAATCGGCATCAGCTTCTTTTTTCGATAAATGCATAAGCACTTTCAGTTGAAATGCGGTTACTGTTTTTTTCCATTGTGCCGGGTTGCCTTTGTGAATGGGGTCGCCCTCGAAAGTGCTTCCGGCGCTGAAATGGTTGTAAGCCTCGTCCAGGTCATTGAGCACCTGCCGCATAACTTCTTTCTGGGTGTCGTAAGTGGGTTTCAGGTTTCCTTGTTCACCGTTAAGGGCGTCGCTGTAAGGAATGTCGCCTAAATTGAGCGACAAATAGAACAGCTTGTATGCCTTAACAAATTTGGCTAGGCCTGTGTACGATTCTTTATCTTTTTCCGAAGCCAGATCTACCATCTTCCGGGTGTTCAATAATGTAACATATCCCCCAAATGATGCCCGGCCAAACTTATTATACTGTTCGGCTTGCGCATCTTCTCCCCATGCTATTTGTTTAGAGAACATATTGTCGTATACAAAATATTTGCCTTCTCCAAGTTCAACAGTGCTGAGCAATAAATTCAAAGCCAGCATAGAAGATGTAGATGAAGTTGGGGTTTCGGGATTGGTATTGATATAATCGAAATTACCATCGCAAGATGTATTCATCCCCAGAACGGCAACAATCAATAATTTAACTATGTGTTTCATAATTACGAATTTAAAAGTCTAACTTAAGGTTTACTCCAAGATAACGCATGGAAGGTGCATTGAGGTTATCTGTCATTACATCCGGATCAGAGAAACGCAGTTCTTTGGTCCACATTAACAGGTTTTGACCAACCACACCTATTGATGCTCCTTTAATACGTAGTTTATCACAATATACTTTAGGAAGATTATAAGATACAGAAAGATTCCTCAGCTTGAAGTATGTACCATCAAATATATTCTGCCAACGTTTTGTACCGATATACGGGTTTTTGTACTTCATGTATGCCTCGTACGAGATTACTTCATCGTTGGGGGCAAATACGCGGTCGTCGTAAGTTATATTTCCATAAGCATCGTATTCGGCTTTGCCCGATACTACTTTTACACCTTTTCCTATAAAGGTTTTATTTCCGTTAACAACCTCTTCGTAACGCCATTGGTTATCGGAGTCGATATGAGCACCCGAGTTCCATAATGCCTGATCCATGGTAGAGAAGATAACTCCGCCAACTCTTCCGTCGATGGTGAAACTCAAAGTGAAGTCTTTATAATTGATTGTGTTTGTTAGTCCCCACATCCAGTCGGGTTCGGTATAGCCTGCACAAGAGTTATAATCGCTTATAACCGGATAGCCTCCCTGGTGTACAATATTGCCCTCGCCATCGCGTACATAATCTTTTGCTTCCATCCAGTCCCAGCGCATTCCTTCTTTTACCCAAGGTTTTTGGGTTGAATAAGCCGGATCTATTTTATTGTAATAGTGGCGATCTCTAGACCAGTTAAGCATTGCATTCCAGGTTAATTTATCGTTGCGTATAATATCGCCCGACAGGGTTATTTCCCATCCTTTACGTATTCTTTCTTCTTCAATATTAATTTGCGACTGGCTAAATCCAGATGCCTGGCTAACACTTGCGTTTCGTATTTGGTTATAATACAGCTTGTTATAATACGTAATGTCGGTTCTTAAACGATTATTAAAGAAGCTGAAGTTGGTTCCGATTTCCCACGAACGGGTTGCCGAAGGACGTATAATTGCTTCGCGAAGAATGGTTGGATAGGCCGATGAGTTCATCCCTTCCCAATGATTGGTATGTACAGAATAAGTATTGTTGTTTGCATATACACTGTTGTCTTCTTTAGTCTGTGTCCACGAAGCACGGATTTTCCAGAAACCAATAACCTGAGGTAATGGTAGAATTTCGGACATAACAACACTTCCTGCAACCGAGGGATAGAAATAAGAACGGGCACTTCGGTCTAACGTCGACGACCAGTCGTTACGTCCGGTTACGTCCAGATAAAGCATACCTTTCCATCCCAAAGATACCTTTCCATACAAACTGTTCATGCGTTTGCGGTAGTAATTCTTTCCGGTTTTAACCGGATCTACCGAAGCATTTAACGAATACAATCCGGGAATGGTTAGTCCGTTCTGGGTTTCGGCCAGGATGGCATCGTTTTCGTAGAAATAGATTGAGCCTCCAAACATTCCATTCACACTAAAATCTCTGAATGTTTTATCGGCAATAAGCATTGCATCATTGTTAATACTATAACCCGATGTACGACGGAAACCATAATAACCATTCCGGCTCCAGCCTCCGGAAGCTCCCACGGGATTACGCCATTCTTCTTTTTTAGTGTACGAGTCTATACCCGAACGTATGGTAGCTTTCAGCCAGGGAGTTATATCGTACGAAGTATTGAAGTACGCATTCATAATGTCGTAATGACTGGAACGTTTAATTTCGTGCAATATGAAATAAGGATTATCGTAATAGTTATTATCCATCCAGTTTTGTACTTCGTTTTCCTTCACCCAATAGTCTTTGTAATCACGGATGTCAATTTCGGTTCCTGTCCAAACTACCAGATTGTACAGCAATCCGCCACCACCATATCCTGCACCAAAATCGTTGGGGTAGAAGTGTTTGTTGTAAGAGGCTCCTCCTTCGAAAGAGAATTTCTTGTATTTCATTTCGCCCGATACGGTATAGGTAAACTTATTCAGCTTTTTATTGGGAAACTGGTCTTTGTTATACACATGGGTTAATGATGCGCGCACGCTTCCGTACTTTCCTTTCTGCGAGATGCTGACATTGTTGTTTGTAGTAAAACTAAACTCCTGAAAGTTCTTCAGGTTGTTTTTACCTTTCGATACCAGTGGCATATCTTCCCATTCGTGGGTGATGGGGTTGTATTGTTCGGCTGTTCTTCCAATGTCCAGTTTATCGCCCCATACATAGTCGCCCACTCCGTAGTGGCCGCCACCGCCCGAGCTGTACGCTGTTTGCACATCGGGGAACTTAAGGTATCCGGCGTTGAAAAGCGTGCTACTGTTTACGGTAACATGCAATCCTTCTTCTTTGGCTCTTTTGGTAGTAATCATTATGGCTCCTGTACCACCGCGTGCACCATACAGTGCCGAGGCCGTTGCCCCTTTCAAAACATCAATCGATTCAATATCATCCGAAGCAATTTCTCTCAGCGTCATGTTTTGATAAGGCACCCCATCAACTACCAGCAAAGGAGTTTCACCACGAAGTGAAATTGCAGGTACCTGGTTAAACTCGGTACTGTTTTTAATATTCAATCCGGCAACCTGTCCGGTAAGTGTAGTTGCCATGTTTACGCCTTTAAAACCATTCAGATTGTCGCCATTTACTTTCTGTACGGCATAACCCAGGGCTTTTTCTTCGCGTTTAATACCCAGAGCAGTAACCACAACTTCGTTAAGCAACTCAGAGTCGTCGTTCATTTGTACATTAAATGTGTTTCCACCGGCTACATTTATTTCTACAGGCTTGTACCCAATATACGAGATAAGCAATGAACATTTTAATGGTACTTCAATGTTGTATGCCCCATTAATATCTGTAATTGTGCCAATAGCAGTATTCCCTTTTACGGTTACATTGGCGCCAATAATGGGTTCGCCAGTTCTATCGGTAATCTTACCGGTAATTTTCTTGGTTTGTGGTAATAGTTCGGACACCGATAAGATAACCTGATGCTCTTTGATAGCATAAGTAACCGGTGCCTGAGTTATGATGCGGTCCATAACCTGTTCTATCTTTTCGTTCCGAACAGATAAAGTAACCGGGCTTTCCATCCCTTTCAGGTCGTTGTTATAGAAAAAACGATAGCTTGTTTGTTTCTCAATATCTTTCACAACATCCTTTAGAGGCTTGTTGCTTACCTGTAGTGTGATTTGAGCAAATGCAATTGAGATGCTACTCAAAAACACAACAAATATTAAAAGTCGCTTGAAATTACTCATTTTTTAGCTTTTTAAAATAAAACTTTAAGGATTAACAGTAATTTTGTAGCTAAAGTCTATAATACCTTATTTGATTGCAGTTAATGGGTATTGTAGTAACTTTAACCGAATTTTGTTTGTAAAGGGGGACAGTATGCTTTCTGAGCATCTGCCCCTTTTTAATTTGATACGTTTATTTCATAGGCAATTACAGATATTTTTAAGGTGATTGTATTATTTCATGGGTTTCTCGGATATATATATAGTATCTCCTATTGAAGTATAAATAATAGGGGTGGTAAGGCTTATCAACTCTATCACATTATCAAGGCTCCTGTTTAAGATGGTTCCCCTGAAACGTTCGTTGCGTATTTTTTCTGTTTCGAACACAATATGTACATTGTACATGCGGTTAAGTGTTACTGCAATTTCGCCCAATGTTTGCCCATCAGAAGCCAGTGCGTTATTGCGCCACATGGTAGCAAATTCAGGCTCGTCCAGTGTTCCGGCCAACAGTTTCTGATCATCTTTAATATAAGAAGCATATTGGTTGGCCTCGAGTGTAGTTGTGGCTTTACCTACAGATACCCGCACCTTGCCGGTTAGCAATGTGGTAGTGATTTTAGCATCGCCGGCATACGCCTTTACATTAAAGCTGGTGCCAAGTGCTTCTATTTCCATACCACCTGCCTGAACAATAAAGTTGCAATTCTCCATAGAGGCTACATCAAAATAAGCCTCACCGTTTAATGTTACAACTCTTTTTCCTTGCCCATAGTTATTGGTGTAACTTAAGTCGGTATAAGAGTTGAGCCACACCTTGGTGCCATCGGGTAAACTTACCGACGAGCGTTGTCCCTTATCAGTAGTAACCATAAAAGTACCTTGGTTAGCATTGGCCGACGGGTATAAAGAGATAAGAAAACCGATCCCTATGAGCAGTGTAATGATGCCGGCCATAGACATTACATAAATGAACTTTTTCTTTTTATTATTCCGGCTCATTCGTTCTTCTGCATTCATAAACGACATCTCGGGGCTTGCCTTTTCGTTGGAAGATACTTCTGCATTCCAATAACTTTTCAGCATATTAAATTCGTTGCGGTTGCTTTCGCTTTCCAAAAGCCATTCGCTGAATAGAAGCACTTCATCGGCCGAAGCCTCGTTACCCAATACTTTCGAAATTATATAGTTTATATCTTTTTCCATCTTTTTCTTTATTTAGTCATGGTTTAGTGCTTCCCTCAGTTTCCGGGTTGCTGTGGTTATATGTGCTTCTACTGTTTTCACAGATATCTCAAGAATGGCGGCTACTTCTTTATATTTCATTTTGTCCTCGCGTACCAGTTTAAATGCCATTTTGCATTTATAAGGTAAACTGTTTATGGCGTTATTCAACTGGTCTGTTTTCTCTTTGCTTATCATATCGTCCTCGGGTGTTGTTTCGGTATGGGCAAATAGGTCGACAGTTATTTCGTGCATACTTATTTTGTTTTCCTGGCGAGATCGTAGGTGGCTAATTGCTTTATAGCGCGCTACCGTGTAGATGTAAGCATCAGGATTACTTATGTCGGGCAGTTTCTTCCGGTTATCCCAGATAGATAACAAGGCGTCGGATACAATTTCTTCGACTTCGGCAAAAGATGATATATAAAGAAATACAAATCTTTGTAACCTTTCAAAGTAATGCAGGTACAAGGATTTAAATGCAGTTTGCGAATCGGAAACGGCAATTTCGTTGATCCATTTAAGAGTGTTTTCCTTTGGTGTTTGCACAATGTTTTGTATTTCTATTTATATAGTCGCACAAAAGTAAATAATCCCTTAGTGAAAAAGGATTATTTTTTGGTTATCTAATCAAAAGTCGTACTTTTGTTCCCGTAAACTTTAATTTATTAATCATTCGATGAATTTTGTAGAAGAATTAAGATGGAGGGGCATGATTCATGACATGATGCCCGGTACAGAAGAGCAGTTACAAAAGGAAATGACCTCTGCTTATGTGGGCATTGACCCTACGGCAGACTCACTACACATCGGTCATCTGGTTAGTGTAATGATGCTGAAACATCTTCAAAGAGCAGGACACCGTCCTATCGCTTTGATTGGTGGAGCAACCGGCATGATTGGCGACCCTTCAATGAAGTCGGCCGAACGTAACTTGTTAGACGAAGCCACACTCCGTCACAATCAGGACAGTATCAGAAAACAGCTGGCGAAGTTTCTCGACTTCGATTCAGATGCCCCTAATGCAGCAAAGTTGGTGAACAACTATGACTGGATGAAGGATTATTCGTTCCTGAACTTTATCCGTGATATCGGAAAACACATCACTGTAAACTACATGATGTCGAAAGATTCGGTTAAGAAACGTTTGAATGCCGAATCAAGTGTAGGACTCTCTTTCACAGAGTTTTCTTATCAACTATTGCAAGGATACGATTATTTATATTTATATCAAAACGAAGGTGTGCGCCTGCAAATGGGTGGATCGGATCAATGGGGTAACATTACTACCGGAACCGAACTGATTCGTCGGAAGATGGGACCCGAAAGCGAAGCTTTTGCACTTGTATGCCCATTGATTACCAAAGCCGATGGTGGTAAGTTTGGTAAAACCGAATCGGGTAATGTATGGTTAGACCGTCGTTATACATCTCCATATACATTCTACCAGTTCTGGGTAAATGTTAGTGATGTGGATGCTGCAAAATACATTCGTATATTCACAGCATTATCTCAAGATGAAATATTAACTTTAGAAGCCGAACAAGCCGAAGCACCACACTTGCGTCCGTTGCAAAAACGTTTGGCAAAGGAGATTACCATAATGGTTCACTCGGAAGAAGACTACAACGCTGCTGTTGAGGCTTCGGGAATATTATTTGGTAACGCTACTTCCGAAACACTTAAAAAGCTGGACGAAGATACACTGCTTGCAGTATTCGAAGGTGTACCTCAGTTCGAAATCTCCAAAGATATTCTGAAAGAAGGAGTGAAAGCTGTTGATTTGTTTGTAGAAAATGCACCTGTATTCCCATCAAAAGGCGAAATGCGCAAGCTGGTTCAAGGCGGTGGTGTTGCTTTGAATAAAGAAAAACTGGCTGCTTTCGACCAGGATATTACTACAGCCGATTTACTGAATGATAAGTATCTGTTGGTACAAAAAGGCAAGAAGAACTATTATTTGGTGATTGCCAAGTAAATACATTCAAGAATGGAAGGAGTTAAAGGGAGTTATCAGGAGCTTTGCTCCTTAGGAGTTATAGCTCTAAGATACTTCAGAGCATCTAAAGCTTTAACTCCTTTAACTCCTAGCGAAGCGATAACTCCTTCCATTCTTTATTCCGGTTCTTTATCTATCAATTTTTTAATCATATTATCTATAGCATGACTAAATGAATCACTGTTGGAGTTTAGTTTTCCTGAGTTTTTGATAGTAATCAACAATTGTTTGTATTCTTCCAGTTCTTTGTCAAAGAACTCTTTATCACTATATTTAAGCATTAATAATTTCATCCAAAAAAATGGGTGATTAAGTCCCTTATAAGGGTCGTTGAGTAGCTCTTCTTTCTCTTTAAGATAATATTTCATATCCAACTCTTTTGATTTGTTTATCTGAACAAACATACTGTCGACCAATGTTGCTTCTTCCGGGAATTTGTTTTTCAATACAGTTAGCTTCTCCTCAGCTTGATTGTAATATGATTTTCTAGCTAGATAGAGAATCTGCACCTTGAAGTAGTCTTTATTCTTGGGGGCTAAGTTACAAGCTTTATCAAATTCCTCAATTACCATCTCGTCATTTTCTCTTGTAGCACTTATTGCTTTTGCCAGCGCATAATGATATTCAGCTTTTTTAGGTTTCAGTTCTGTTGCTTTGTTGTATATGGAAACAATCTCCTTTTTCTTTAGACTCAACCAATGCTTTGCGCAGTCTAATATTTTGGGGTTATGAAATGAAAACAATGACAATTGATCATAAAAGAGTTCATCTTCCACCTCTTTTTTATCTCTTCCAGAAAGCCAGTCGAATGTAGCCAGCGCATTGCCCCACTCAAAATAAATCTGATGGTTGTTTTTCTGCTTGGTCCGGATTTCTTCTTCATACTTGGCGTTTAACTCCTCATATTTATCTACATTTATAAAGAAGGCATGAATAAGTTCATCATTCTTGAAAATGGATTTTTCGGAATGATCCAATTTATACGAATTTCGGTATGCATTGAAAGCCTCTTCTTTTCTTTTTGCAATAAGCAGAACTGTGGCCATTTCGTTATAATACTGCGGCTTGGGCTTGCTGCTTATAATTTTCTCATACAGTTTTAAAGCGTCGTCTATTTTTCCATACATTAAGTGCAATAAAACGAGCTGCTCATCATTGAATCCGTTTTTCGACTTACATGTTTGTTTGGCTAAATTCAAATATTCTTTAGCCTTTATTTCATCACCAAGCATTTCGTATGCTCCTGATTTAAATAGATTGATAAGATATTTGTAGTTAGGATTCTCTTCGAGAGCTTTATCCCATTGTTCAAACCCCTCTTCTGTTTTTCCGGTTCTGACAAAAATTAATCCCCTGAAAGAGTAAGTCTCGCTTGTATCGCCAAACATGGATTTGATATTAAGCAAAGAAAGTGCTTGTTTGAACTCTCCTTCTATTATATATTCTTCAATAGGATTAAACTGGGCGCTAGCCTTGTTAACAACAAAAAGGGATGTGAATATCAATATCAAAATAACGCTTGACTGTTTCATGCTATTTAGTGTATTTTAAATTCGGGTTTTTATAAGCGGGTGCAATATTCACTAATTTTCTTGATATATGCAAGGAATACTGCTTGGCTTGTAAACGAAAACAGGAGAAAAAGAGAAGAAAGTGAAAAAAACATTCGAATTATTTGGAAAATAAATATCCTGTCCTTATCTTTGCACCGCTTTTTAACAGAAAGCACACAAGTTTGTCTCATGGTGTAATGGTAGCACAACAGTTTTTGGTTCTGTTTGTCTAGGTTCGAATCCTGGTGAGACAACATTAAAAAAACGCTTGATTATAAGATAATCAGGCGTTTTTTTGTTGGTTGAAGTAGGGAAAGATTGGAATTTTAGTTACTTTTGTGTAACTATTAACAGATATAATGGGAAGCATTGATAAATTAATAGAAAGGTTCAAAACCTTACCTAGTGATTTTACATATAACGAGCTCAAACGCTTATTATGGTATTTTGGTTATGAGGAAGGCAAAAAAGGTAAAACATCAGGCTCAAGAGTGGCATTTAAGCAAGAGGGGCTACAACCTATATTACTGCATAAACCACATCCTGGTAATATAGTTAAGAAATACGCTTTGGAACAAGTGTTTGACCATCTGATAAACAATGGTTTTATAGCAGAGAATGAGGAGAAAGATATAACTAAAGAGGAGGAATGATTATGAATAGTAATATGGAATATAAAGGCTATATTGGTTCGGTTTCATACAGTGATGAGGATAGTGTTCTGTTTGGTAAAGTAGAGGGAATAAATGCTTTAGTTAATTATGAGGCTGCAAGTGTGGAAGAGTTGAAGAAAGCTTTTCATGAAGCTGTGGATGATTATTTAGCTTTTTGCAAAGAAAATGATATTCAACCAGATAAAATATATTCTGGAAATTTTAATGTAAGGCTAACACCAGAGTTACATAAAGATTTGGCATATTTTGCAAACCAAACCGGAAGTACAATTAATAATGTGGTAAAAATTGTTTTGGAGAGATCTTTGAAACGCGAAAAGAAAGAACTGACAAAAATACTAAAAACATCTATTAGTAAATAGATCTAAATCTCTTGAGCTATATGGCTCAAGAGATTTATTGATAGATCTATCTCAACATGTTATTTACCACACTAAACAGTGTTGCATAACTAGCTAACGGAGTATCAGTGTACATTTCCTGAACAACACCATCGGTATCTGATATGTATATACGCGGAACGGTAATCTGCGCAAAGAGATCATAAACATCCCGGGTGGGTTGTGCAGAGTAAGGCATTGTATAGTTTCCCTTTCTCCAATAAGCAGCAACAATATTTTCTCCTTCGGCACGGCTTATGCAAATCACTTTAAACTTTTCATTGTCTTTAAACCGTTTATAAACCTCTTCGGCAACACTCAATTGGGTTCTGCATTGCTCACAACCGGTTGCAAAGAAGATGATTACAGATATTTTGCCTTTTAAATCGTCGGTACTTATTTCCGAACCATCGTTCATTGTTATCGAAAAGTTGGGTAGTTTATCCCCTACCTTTACATTACCTTGAATCCCCATAAGTGGGTCGATAAGGCTTACAAGTTCATCGAAAGTAGCCAAAGGATTATCCGTTGTTACTGCCTGAACAATACGTTCGCCGTTCGAAATATAGATACGGGGTATTACACTTTTGGCAAACAAACTATAAATATACCGGTCGTTTTGTGCAGAGTAAGGCATCTTCATTTTATTATCATGCCAGTATTTGCTTACTTGCGCAGCACCTTGCTCGCGGCTGATACCAAACATCACAAAGTTTTTATTGTTCTTGTACTTCTCATAAATTTGCTCTGTTACTTTAAACTGCTCCTGGCAATGTTGGCAATCTACCGAAAAGAGTATAATAACAGATACTTTTCCTCTCAGGTCCGAAGAATTAAGCTTTGAGCCGTTGTTCATGTCTATTACAAACTCGGGTAGATAATCGCCAACTTTGATATCGGCTCCTTCTCCATCGCTGTCATTATCTTCTCCTACACACCCGGTTAAGCCAACTATAGCCAGCATAACCCAAAAAAATCTAAATACTTTCATAAATTCAATCCTTGTTGTCAATAATAATACAAAAGTAGTAAAACCAGATTGTTTTATCCATTTCGTTTGTATTTTTATCAAAGATAAACATTATCTAATTATCTTTGTACGCAGATACATTGGTTTATGTGCAAGATATTGACATTTAAACGACCATTTATATGGTTAAGAAGATTTCGGAAACGTTGCGGATATGGAGTACATTCGCCCTCTGCATTCGATTTTATAACCAACGTTATTTATGAAAAAACGTATTACTATGCTTATAACGAAATAGAAAAATCGGATAAATACAAGCAGCAGATAAAGAAGAATAAAAAACACACTTCCAGAAAAGTCAACCGGCTTCTGTTTCGCATGGTTAACAGGTTTCAGCCTACTGATATTGCAGAGGTTGGTCCAGCATCTTCCATAACCTCTCTTTATTTGAAAGCAGCTAAACAAAATGCTGATTATGTATGTTATTCTGCTGATGTTCCAATCACTCACTTTACCCATAATTTGGGTTTTCTGCTGATTCATTATGGTGAAAATGTAGAAAAAATAAGAGAAATAATAAAGGAATCATTCAACTGTGTTACCCACCAAAGCGTTTTAGTAATTGAAGGTATCTATTATAATTCGTCCATGAAACAACTTTGGAATGAAGTGGTAGCCGATAAACGTGCAGTTATTACCTACGATCTTTATGATCTGGGGATTGTTTTTTTCGACCAAAAGAAAATAAAACAACACTATAAAGTCAACTTTTAGCGGATAAAATCTGTTAGTGAAAAGTGACAACCATAAAAAATACAGATAAATGAAGAAAAGCCAGGTTTACACCAAATCGGGTGATAAAGGAAAAACCTCATTGATAGGAGGTACACGTGTTTCAAAAACACACGTGCGATTAGAAGCTTATGGAACAGTAGATGAATTAAACGCTCATTTAGGGTTATTAATAACACATCTCAAAGAAGAGCACGACCGTAAATTCTTGCTCAAAGTTCAGAACCTTCTTTTTGTTGTTGGCTCTAATCTGGCTACAGACCAGGAGAAGACCTCGCTTAAAAGTGCCAGTATTATTACCGAAGCACATATACAAGAGGTAGAAACCGAAATTGATGTAATTGATCACAGTTTACCACCTTTGCAGGCCTTTGTAATTCCAGGAGGAAGTCAAGGGGCATCCGTTTGTCATATCTGCAGAACCGTTTGCCGCCGCACCGAACGACGCATACTTTCGCTTGCCGAAACCCATACTGTATCTGCCGAAGTGATAGCATACATTAACCGTTTATCGGATTATTTATTCGTATTGTCGCGCAAAATGAATATAGAAGATAAAATAGACGAAATATTTTGGGATAAAACTTGCTTATGACATTATTTGTTATACTTTTGCGGGAAAATAGAAAAAAGATTATTAGTAACATTTAAAAATACCTAAGATTATGTATTGGACATTGGAATTAGCATCAAAATTAGAAGACGCCCCATGGCCGGCAACCAAGGATGAGCTTATAGATTATGCTATGCGCTCAGGAGCTCCTTTGGAAGTTATTGAGAATCTTCAGGAAATGGAAGATGAAGGTGAAATTTATGAAAGTATCGAAGATATTTGGCCTGACTATCCAAGCAAAGAAGATTTCTTCTTTAACGAAGAGGAATATTAACAAAGTATAGTTAAGCAAAAAGAGGCAGCCATTTGGTTGCCTCTTTTTGTATTATAGCGTTTAATCATTAGAAAATGTAAGCAACGGATACTTGCCAGGTTTTGGTCTTTCCATTACCTTTAATTTCTTCTCCAGCCGTATCCACTGCATTCTTCCAAGAAAAGCTGTCGCCCATTGGTATCTGGTAGTTTACCCCAACTTGTAGATGCTTAATCAATTTCACACCCACACCAAGATTTAAGCCTACTTGTGTTTTCTTAGTTTTTACAAGACCTTCATCTCCACCAATCTTAATATCTTTAAAGTTAAAAAAGAAATCCGGACCAGCAGCTATATAAATTCCCAACAGACTTCCCAGTCCAAATGTGTATTTCAAGTTCACAGGAATTTCAATACCTTGCTGTTTCCAATCATCTTCACCACGTTGTGAATACATCAAAGCACCATCTACTCCTAATCCGACAATTGGAATTCCCACTTCTGCCATTGGTCCAATATAGAATCCTGTGGTGTTATCACTTGTCGGTCCATTCTTTATATCTAATTCAGACAGATTTAAACCGCCTTTCACACCGAACTTAATCTGGGCTTGTGCAGGCATAACCATCATAAATGATACAGCCATTACTAGAATTGCAACAATTTTCTTCATAATTAATTTTTTTAGTTTACTGGGCAAATATATGTATTTTTCTGTTAAGATAAACACTAGTGCGCTCATTTTGTTCGTTTTAGGATGATAAAGAAACATTTTTATTATTTTTGTTCCGAAAACGAAATCTAAGTAATCATGAAAAGAGCAAACGTTAGAAAAATGTGCTGGATATCCTTATTCCTCCTTGTAGGATGCTATACGGTACAAGCACAAACAAAAAAGGCCATCTACCAGAAAGGATGGATAGACCTCAACAAGAATGGAAAGAAAGACATTTACGAAGACCCTACGCAACCCATTGAAGCCCGCATAGCCGACTTGCTATCGCAAATGACAGTCGATGAAAAGACCTGTCAGCTGGCCACCCTTTATGGATACAAACGTGTGGCCAAAGACGAACTACCCACCCCACAGTGGAAGAACGAAATATGGAAAGATGGTATTGCCAATATTGATGAGCATCTAAACGGACTTGTACGTACACAATACTCTTACCCATACAGTAAACATGCCGAAGCTATCAACACCGTACAACGCTGGTTTATTGAAGAAACACGGCTCGGTATCCCTGTTGATTTTTCTAACGAAGGTATTCACGGACTTAATCACGACCGTGCCACACCGCTTCCCGCACCCATTGCAATAGGTTCTACATGGAATCAAGACCTTGTGCGCCGTGCCGGCGAGATAGTAGGACGTGAGGGGAAAGCCTTGGGGTATACCAACATATATGCACCCATCCTTGACCTTGCACGCGATCCTCGTTGGGGCCGTGTGTTAGAGTGTTATGGCGAAGAACCCTATCATGTTGCTACATTGGGCCGTGAAATGGTTGCCGGTATTCAGTCTAACGGAATAGCAGCTACACTTAAACACTTTGCTGTGTACAGTGTACCCAAAGGAGGTAGAGATGGATTTGCACGTACCGACCCACATGTGGCCCCTCGCGAAATGCACCAGTTGCACCTATATCCTTATCGCAAAATTATCCGCGAAGCACACCCCATGGGCGTAATGAGTAGTTACAACGATTACGATGGTATCCCCGTTTCAGGAAGTTATTATTTCCTCACCGAGCTTTTAAGAGAGAAATACGGATTCGATGGTTATGTAGTTTCCGACAGTGAGGCTGTAGAGTTTATATACAGCAAGCATCGCATTGCCCCTGATATGAAAGGAGCCGTAAAAGAAGTTGTTGAGGCCGGACTGAACGTGAAAACCAACTTCACCCAACCCAGCGATTTTATCTTACCTCTGCGCGAATTGGTGAACGAAGGCAGTATCTCTATGCAAACCCTTGATCGCAACGTGGCCGATGTGCTTCGTGTGAAATTCCGCCTTGGACTTTTCGATTCTCCTTATGTTACCAATACAAAAGCAGCCGACCAAATTGTTGCTACACCCGACACCCGAGAGTTCGAACTTGATATGACTCGTCAATCTCTAGTGTTGCTGAAAAACGAGAACAACCTTTTACCACTGAATATCAGTAATCTGAAAAACATACTAATAACCGGTCCTTTAGCTACCGATACAACAGCATACGTAAGTCGCTATGGTCCACGGAATATGCGGGTAACCCATGTTCTTCGTGGTATAACCGATTATGTTGGTAGCCGTGCACAGATTCAGTATGCTAAAGGTTGCGAAGTGATAGACGCCACCTGGCCCGAAAGCGAAATAATACCCACACCTTTAACAGCAGAAGAACTTGCACAGATAGAAGAAGCAGTAGAGAAAGCCCGCCAATCGGATGTGGTTATTGCTGTACTGGGCGAAGACGAACGTAGGGTAGGGGAGAGCAAATCTCGTACCGGATTGGGGCTTCCCGGTCGGCAGTTACAACTGTTGCAGGCGCTTTACGAAACCGGCAAACCGATTGTATTGGTGTTAATCAACGGTCAGCCATTAACTATCAACTGGGAGAATCGTTATATCCCTGCTATTCTCGAAGCATGGTTCCCCAGTCCCATAGGTGGAAAAGCCATTGCCGAAACGTTATTCGGCGATTATAATCCGGGTGGAAAGCTACCGGTAACCTTCCCAAAATCGCTTGGACAAATTGAGTTGAACTTTCCTTTCAAACCCGGTTCTCATGCCGGTCAGCCGGGCGATGGTCCTAATGGTTATGGTAAAACAGCTGTGATAGGATCGCTTTATCCTTTTGGCTATGGGTTGAGTTATACCACCTTTAAATATAGCAATCTCAACATCACCCCAACAGTACAAGGAGTGGCTGGGAACATTGATGTTACACTAGATGTAACCAATACAGGCAATCGTTCCGGAGATGAAGTAGTGCAGTTATATGTGCGTGACGTGTTGAGCTCTGTCATCGCTTACGATTCGCAACTGAGAGGATTTCAACGTGTGAATCTTCAACCGGGCGAAACAAAGAAAGTATCTTTTACTCTATTACCCGAAGATCTTGAAATGCTGGATAGGGATATGCATTGGATAGTAGAACCGGGCACTTTCCAGGTGTTGGTAGGTAGCAGCTCGGAAGATATTCGCCTGCAAGAGGAATTCGAGATGGTGGCGAAATGATATTTTATTACCTTTGCAAGGTAAAATTTGATTATTATTCGTAACCATCAACATAATAATGTATCACACAATAACAAAACAAACCTTTTTATTACTATTCACTTGTTTGATTTTCTCTTCCTGCGGAAGCAGAGACATGCAACACATACTTGTAAGGGCTGATAGCTTACTGAGCTATCGGCCCGATAGTGCATTTTCTGTGCTTGAGGAGATACGTCCGCATATCCATACCCAGCGACGAGATCTTCGTATGTACTACATATTGTTATTAACAAAAGCACAAGATAAATGTTATATTCCTCATACTTCGGACTCGCTAATGAAAATAGCTGTACCCTATTATGAGCAATGGGGAAATCCGCAACAACGCATGGAAGCATATTTTTATCTGGGTTGCATTTATCAAGACTTGGGTGATGCTCCAAGAGCAATAAGCCTGTACCAACAAGCAATTGATGCTTCGAAAAACAAAACAGAATATAACATATTAAGCCTTATATACAGCCGAATGGGTACATTGTTCTTCTATCAGAACATGCGCGAAGATGGTATTAAAGCATATAGAGAGTCATATAGATATGATACATTATCAGGTGATTTGCGAACCCTGCCATATAGTCTAACAGAGATGGCACGTATACAAACAGCATGTAATAATGTTGATAGTACCTTATATTATTATAAGGAAGCAATAGATGCGGCGCAAAGAATAGGGAATATTGAGCAGGTTAATGGTATCCAATCGGAACTGGCAAGTATATATATACAATTAGAAGAATATGATAATGCCCGTAAATCTCTAAATACCAACAATGAATCAGGTTTTCTGGGTTGGGGAGAGCTGTATTATAATACTGGGCAACAGGATTCGGCTCGCTATTACTATCTAAAAGCATTGGAAACAGATAACATATATGTTAAACGAGGGGCAAACGAGAGTTTATACAAGCTAGCCAAATCCTTAGGCTTAGATAAAGAAACAATAGATCACCTTGAACAATATGTTAAATATAATGACTCCATACAACAAATAACAGATAGAGAAGGGATGGAACGTGTGAAATCACTATACGTCTATCAACATATTGAGCAAGAGAAAAATCAATTGCTATTGGAAAAACAACAGCATCAAATTATTGCACTGTTCAGTATCTTTATTGCAACAGCACTGGCAGCAGGTGCATACATTGTATATTACCGTTCGCACAAAAGGAAGCAAGAATGGGAGGAGCAAGCCAGGCGTACACGCTATTTCCAACAACAGCAAATGAAGAATAAAGATTCGGAAATAGTTAAATTGAAACAACAAATGGAACATATTCTTCTTAAAAAGCAAAAAGAAAACACTGAATGCTTTCAAACATCGAAAATTTGTTGTTTCATACGAGATAATATTTCAAAGCCCGGCTTCAAGTTTAAAGACGAAAATTGGGAAGAGTTGCAACAGCAAATAGATTTTTTTTATGATGGTTTCACCGAACGATTACGTATACGTTATCCACGGATTTCGGAAAAAGAAATGAGAGTTTGCTTGTTAATAAAGGCTGGCTTATCGAATAAAGAAATAGCTAATATGGTGTATATGCAACATAATTCGGTTTCTACACTACGCGAACGATTGTTTAAAAAAGTATTTGGTGAGCCTGGCTCGGCTGCCCAATGGGATGAGTTTATTGTGAGGTTTTAGAGGGAAAACAAGTACAGATTTGAGGTCGCAAAAAAGTCGCAAATTCAATTGCGACTTTTTTGCGACCTTAATTTTATGCAGTGTATTGCTTTTGAGGCTATTTTTGATGCATTGAAACTAAAAAAAGCACGCAATGACTATTAAAATTTTATGTTTGATTCTGGTAAGTGTTTTCCAAATAGGTAGTGTAAATGAGGAGACCCAGAAACAGATAAATACTAATATTTCAAGGTGGGATAAAAACAAACGTTCCCTTTCAACTCACCCCATACTCTCTCATTCAAATAGTACCATCTTTATCTATTCCAACTATTTATTAGAGAATTTAGATGTAACAATAACTGATTCTGCTGGGCAAATAGTGTATATGGATGGCTTGAGGGTTGAAGCAGGTAATACTGTTTCGTTTAATTTTAATCCTTCGATGGAATCGGAGTATTTGATTGAGGTTTGGCATGAGGGTAAATATTTGTATGGGTGGTTTGGGTTGGAATTATGATAAACACAGATAAGACTCACAATATACTCTACTGGTATTTACGCCTATTGGCAGTAAAGGTGTCAAAGGTTAAAATAAAGCAGATTCTTGATATTCCTGTTGGAAATACTTTACGCGGAATAAGTGATGCGTTAGATAATATGCAGGTCAAGAACAGTGTTTATCAGTTACCTTTAAATTATCTAAATGAGTTGGAAGTGCCTTTTGTTGCTGTAACTCATTCAAAAGAAGTTCCATTCTGTATTGTGTCAAAATTGGATAAAGAGAACTTAACTTTGGTTCAACAATCAGGGAAGAAAAAGCAAATTAATAGAATTGCTTTTCTGAAAATGTGGACAGGAACTGTATTGTTGGGTGAGAAGACAGAGCAGACTATTGATGATAATCTGTATTGGATAAAAAATCTCTTCTATTATATTCAACAATATCAATATATTATTGTTGGGATGCTTTTATTATGTTTGCCTTTGTTGTTGTTTGCTACTGATACAATTTCTTCTATGTTACTCATTTATCTACTGGTTTTGTTCTTGGGTATGTTAGTTTCTGCTTTGATTATATATAAGGAGTCTGTAAACGACACATTTATGCAAAGAATTTGCAAAGTGGGAGATGTGATTGATTGCAACCATGTATTACAATCTAAAGGTGGACAATTATTTGGCTTTCATTTGGGAGAATTATCCATGATTTATTTCTCAACACTATATTTTTTTGCTTTAGGGTGGTGTGAACATGTTATTCTATTAATTATATCTGCTTTAGGATGTATTTTTACTTTCTATTCAGTGTTCTATCAAGCAGCGGTTTTACGGAAATGGTGTTTCTTATGTATGATTGATGTTTGGATTATTTGGATTTCTACATTTGTATTATATCAATTAAATGAAGCAGAATATACTTTGATTCGTTTTGTTGATTTGTTTTATTTCTTAACAATAGGTGGCATTTGTTTTATCGCAGTTAATATAATTAAGCAACAAATATCTTTAAAACAATACAGTTTGGTTTTGGAGCAAAAACAAGCTAATCTAATGAACCCAGAATTGTTCCCTCGTTTACTTTCAGCCAGTCAGTTTATTAAAGTTCCAACACAAATTACTGTTCTTTCTAATGGTGTTGAATCAAACGATTATCGCATTCAAGTAATAACAAATCCTAATTGTAGTAATTGTGCAAAACTTCATGAGCAATTAATGATGATTTCTAATTTGCCAATTGATTTAATTTTTGTTACTAATAATAACGATTTGATAGCCAAGAAAATAGCTAAAGAAATAATTGATACGTATTTGTTGCATGGCTGGATACAGGCTATGGAGAAATTGAACGAGTGGTTTAAAGAGAAGAATAAATTCAATATAAAGAACAACTGTACAGAACGAGCAAACCAAATACTATTTGAACAGCAAAAGTTCTGTGAACAGATAAATTTGAAGCATACCCCATTTATAATGGTAAATGGATATGCACTGCCCAATGTTTATGAATTAAAAGATTTGAGATATCTCATTTGAAAAGTTTTGCAAAGCTTGGCCAAAAGCGATAATTGGTTTGATAAAGTTTATCGCAATATATTTTATTTTTAAGTTTTTTGTAATATGAAAAATTTAGATGATTTTAGTAAGTTTCAGTTGGAAAAAAAACAACTGAATGCGCTTGCAGGAGGTGTTAGCTGTGTTTTACATCTGAATGATGGCTCAACTCTTGACTTTAACGCAGTAGGTTCAGGTATCAATGGAAAAGAAGCCGGAAAAATCCTAATGGATACTTATGGCGATTTGCTTGATGCTTCACATGCCAATTGTGGATAAAATCTAGTAGTTATTAAAATTCCTGACTATATTAGTCAGGGATTTTTTAAAATTTATATTATGAAAAGTGTTATTCCAATATTTTTTATTTTAGTTTTAAATTCAATCATACAATTTCCTGTTGGAAAGAATTTTGAAGTAAGATTACAAGTTGACTCTACTCTTTGTGCAGAAGATCAAATGGTGTATATGTATTATCAAATAGAAAATCAATATTGCATGGAAGACTCAGTGTTGATTGGAAAAGATAAAATGGATGTATCACTTTATGGACAAATACCAGAACAATCTGATATTGTGATTTTCTTTGATAAATATGGTCCCAATCAATTAATATTGGTAGCATCTCCAGGTGATAAAATTGTATTGGAATTAACAGAAGCAGATGGCCTAGGCATTGTATTCAAAGATGTTGAAGGCTCACAAGCTACAAATGAATCTACTTTAAATTGGCATCATTCTCAAAGTATTCGTCGCAATATTCGTAGACTTCAGGGAGAGTTATATGCTTATTATGACAAAGATTCTACATGGTTTGTAAATATAGAAGATAGCATGCAGCTATTGCAGCAGGAATTGATTGAATGGCGCATGAATATTATTCAAAATTCTATCAATCCTAACAATATATGGAGCGCATTATTAACGCCTGAACTTAAAACCCATTTAGGAAATGATTCAGTAAATAATCTAATAAAAGCAGCACAAGCTAGATTTCCAGAACATTCAGGGCTTAAGGCACTTTCACCAGATTATGAATCTGCGCCTGCCTCCGAAGAATCTAAACGTATATTCAAATGGATAAATCAAAAAGTTTCCTTTAAGATATCCCAATTAAACAAAAAGAAGAAAGAAAAGATAACAAAACCCAAAGTAAACGAATCTAATTTGCCTGTTCTCTCTGAAATCCGTGGTCGCGATGCTTTATTCAATTTTATTCTTCCCACATTGGATGGTGATACTGTTGTGCTAGCTGATTTTCGAGGCAAGTATGTTTTGGTAGATTTTTGGGCTAGTTGGTGTATTCCTTGTTTATTGGAGATTCCAATACTAACCCGTGTGCACGAGGAATTTAAAGATGATTTAATAGTATGTCCGGTTTCTATGGATGCCAATCATGATTATTGGAAAAATGCAATCAAAAAACACTTTGATGCAATCCCCACACATTTAATTGCAACCAATGAGAAAGGCGAGTTATTTGATGAGATTGAACGATTAGAAATAGGTGCTATTCCAGCTAATTATGTCTTGGATAGAAATGGCAATATTATTGCAAAGGATTTGCGAGGACAGAAGCTGATTGAGTTCTTGAAGGAGTTGTTAAAGAAATAAATAAATGCATTGAAAAACAGGCCTTTTCCCATTTTCCGCCAACACGACATCATGGACTGTGGTCCTACTTGTTTGCGTATGATTGCTGCATATTATGGTAAATCATATTCACTGGAAGGTATTCGTAAAGAATCCTTTTTAACCCGTGAAGGTGTTTCTTTATTGGGAATCAGCGAAGCTGCCGAAAAGCTAGGCTTTCGAACACTTGGTGTTGAAATAGATTACAAAAACCTCGAAGAAGTCCCTCTACCTTGTATCATCCATTGGAATCAGGAGCATTTTGTTGTAGTTTATAAAATATCTCCTGCAACAGCTAAAAACAAATATGTTTGGGTGGCCGACCCTGCATCCGGAAAAATAAAATATACAAAGAAAGAGTTCTGCTCTAATTGGTTAGGTACAGTAAAAGATGGCGAAGATACTGGGATAGCCTTATTGTTGGAGCCAACCCCAGAATTCTATGCAAAAGAAGACGAAAAAACGAACAAAAAAAGTATTCAATTCCTTTTCTCTTACCTCCGACCCTATAAACAACTCATCCTTCAACTTTTTTTAGGTTTGCTACTGGGAAGCCTATTGCAGCTAATACTCCCCTTCCTTACACAATCGGTTGTAGACTTTGGTATCAGTAACCAAAACCTCAATTTTGTATATCTAGTACTTGCTGCACAACTAATGCTAACTTTTAGCAGTGCAACAGTAGAGTTTATTCGTGGGTGGATTTTATTACACATTGGTGCTCGTATAAACATAGCTCTCATCTCCGACTTCCTGATAAAGTTAATGAAACTACCAATGGGATATTTCGATTCGAAAATGACTGGAGACATTCTGCAACGAATTAATGATCATACACGTATACAAACATTTCTCACTAGCTCAAGCTTAAGCATTCTTTTTTCTTTCTTCAATATTGTGGTCTTTGGAACTGTGCTTCTTATATATAATGGACTGATTTTTCTTATCTTCTTATTTGGAACTATATTATATGTTGGTTATGTATGGCTTTTTATGCAGAAGCGTGCCGAGATAGACCATAAACGTTTTGCGCAGCAGTCGGCCAATCAAAGCAACATAGTACAATTAGTAAGTGGTATGCAAGAAATTAAACTAGCCGCTTGCGAACAACAAAAACGGTGGGAATGGGAACGTATTCAGGCAAAACTATTCAAACTCAGTATTAAAGGATTAGCATTAAGACAATATCAGGATTCGGGATCCATACTAATAAATCAAAGCAAAAACCTGCTGATAACAGCTCTTGTTGCCGGATTGGTTATAAAAGGAGATATGACATTGGGAATGATGTTATCTGTACAATATATTATCGGACAATTGAACAGTCCGGTAGATCAGTTGATTGGATTTGTACGCGACACTCAGGACGCACGCCTCAGCATGAACCGTTTAGGCGAGATAAATGAAAAAGCCAATGAAGAAGATGAAACTAAGGAACTAATACAAGATGTTCCATTGGGCAAACCTATATTTGTACGTAACCTAACTTTTAGATATGATCCATTGAACGAAAATCCGACACTAGATGATATTACTCTTATTATTCCTCCTGGCAAGCAAACTGCTATTGTAGGTATGAGTGGCGGCGGTAAAACAACATTAGTGAAGCTATTGCTAGGATTTTATCCTCCCGAAAAAGGAGAAATACTGTTAGGAAATGTAAATTTGAATAATTACAGCATTCGTCAGTGGCGTAAACGCTGTGGTATAGTGATGCAGGACGGTTTCATATTTTCCGATACTATTGCTGGCAATATTGCTCCAGGGGTAAGTAAGATAGATAAGCATCAATTGAAACATGCTGCCGAAGTTGCCAATATTCATTCTTTTATAAAAGAATTACCATTGGGTTATAACACAAAAATAGGTCAGGAGGGGCATGGACTCAGTCAAGGGCAAAAGCAACGCATCTTGATAGCTCGTGCAGTATACAAAGATCCGACTTTCATCTTTTTCGACGAAGCGACCAATGCCCTTGATGCTAACAATGAACGCATTATAATGAATAATCTGGAAGATTTTTTCAAAGGGAGAACTTCGGTAGTTGTTGCACATCGGTTGAGTACTGTTAAACGTGCCGATCAAATTGTGGCTTTAGAACACGGGCGTATTGCCGAGATTGGTACACACGAGAAATTGGTGGCACAAAAAGGTATATATTATAATCTGGTAAAAAATCAGTTGGAATTATAATGGCAGATCATCTGGAAGATATAGAATTGCGTAGCTCGGAAGTACAGGAAATACTCTCTCGGCCTCCCAGTACACTTGTTCGTTGGGGGATAACTGTATTCTTTATAATTATTCTATTACTTTTTATAGGAGGCTGCTTATTTCGCTATCCCGATGTTGTTCAAGCCGAAATTGTTATTACTACCGAACATCCACCTGTTTGGATGGTAGCTCGTACAACCGGAAAGCTTAAAGAAATTTTTCTGCAAGACAGGCATTCTATAAAAACCGGAGAAGTGATTGCTGCAATGGAAAATCCTGCCTTGACTACTGATATGTTTATATTGAAGGAAAAACTTAAGAATTTCACTTCAACAGATAGTTGTGTGTGTAATATATCTTTCCCAGAAAAGATGGCACTTGGAACAGTACAACCTGCATACAATGCTTTTATGAAAGCATTATCAGCTTATCGTGATTTCCTTAAACTGGATTTATATACTCAAAAAGAAGAAGCTATTTGTAAGGAAATAAAAGAATATCGCGTTTATATTGCTCATCTTCACAAACAAGTTGGTTATAGTGAAGAGGAGATGAAAATTACAGAATCAACTTATAATCGTGAAAAGAAATTGTATCAACAAAATGTAATATCTGATGCTGCTCTTGAAGATGCTCATCGCTCCTACCTTTCATACAAACATACTGCCGAACAGTTGATGCTAACATTGTCATCTGCACGAATTCGGGAAGCTAATTTGGAACAGAATATAATTGAGCTCAAAATGGAACATAGTCGCGAAGCCAATACTTTACTAACCTCTCTTAATAGTGCATTCAATGAACTTGTGGCAACAATTAATAATTGGGAACAGACTTATTTGTTTACAGCTCCAGCCGATGGTATTCTCTCTTATCAACATGTGTGGCAAGAAAATCAGGAAATTGCAATGGGCGAAAAAATCTTTTCAATTGTAGCTGCACAAGCAGGCAAAATCATAGGTAAAGCCATGTTACCAACATCAGGCTTTGGGAAAGTGAAAACAGGGCAACGTGTAAACATTCAACTCACTGGTTATCCATACATGGAATTTGGTTACCTTACCGGAACAATTTTATCAGTATCTATGCTTGCTGATAAAGAAAACTATATTGCAACAATATCTTTACCTCAAAGCTTAACAACTTCATATAATAAAAATCTAACATTCAATGGAGAATTAACTGGTATAGCAGAAATAATGACCGACGAACGTAGTTTTACCAGCCGATTGTTTGCCCCTTTAAAGTATTTATGGGAAAAGCATTTCTAGTTTTTTTTCTTTTTATTTTTGTTATTAAAAACACCATGAAACAACTCCTATTGTGTACCAACACATTTGCCCAAGTAAATATTCGTTGCGCCTACATGGAAAACTACAAACGTTATGCCGATAGCGACAAAATTGATTCAGATGAAATGATACTTGAAATAGGGAAACAGTCGTCCGAATATTATAGTTTATGGAACCGGGGGCGGCAGGCCATTGTTGATAGTCTATCAGCAAAAGGCGCATCCTTAGAAGAAATATACACTGCGCGTGAAAGATTGGGCTATCCTAAAAGTACACAATTTTTCACTATCTATAAGCATTATCCCACAAAAGGCGAACTACTGTATGTTGACAATTTAATAACCAGCCATTATCAGTATACCGAAAAAATGGTGATGCCCGAATGGGAAATATTGATGGAGAAAAAAGAAATAGCAGGATATATGTGCCAAAAGGCAAAAGCAGATTATCTGGGAAGAACATGGATAGCATGGTTTACAACCAGTATTCCGGTGTCTGATGGACCATGGAAACTATGGGGGCTTCCGGGATTGATAATTGAAGCAAACGATAGCAACAACCTTTACTCGTTTAAGTGTATTGAAATAAAAAACATGAAAACACCTTATATTATTAAGGTTCCAAAAAAGAATTATATAAAACTGACGAAGGAAAAGTTTATGGAGGAAGAAAAAGAACTAGCTGAAGACATGCATACCTTTGCCAAGAAAAGAGGAAAATTTGCACCTGTAGCTATTGGCGATGATGGAAAACCAGAAACCCCAGTCAGACGTAAGTACAACCCTATTGAACAATGATAAAAGCCTTTCTCCTTTTTGTGTGTTTGGTAATAAGCCCATTCATTGCTGCACAAACGGTTTATCAGGGAACAGTGGCCGACAAAGCAACTAAGGAACCGCTGGATGTTGTGTCGGTTGCACTGCTACGAGCCGATAGCTTAATGATTGGCTATACCTATACAAACGAAAAAGGAAACTTCGGTGTTTCATCTCCAATAGGAAAAGAAGCCACATATCTGTCTTTTTCATTTATGGGCTATAGAACGTTGATTCTTCCTGTTCAACGATTTAAAAACAATACTACCATCTTTCTTGAAAACGCCCCAGTTCAAATACGCGAGGTAAAGATAACAAGTAACCGTATTAAACAAAGCAATGATACATTAAGCTATTCGGTTAGTGGATTTAAAATGCCACAAGATCGTACCATTGAGGATGTATTGAAGAAAATACCTGGAATAGAAGTGACCGAAAGTGGGGTTATCAAATTTCAAGATAAGCCAATCAACAAATTCTACATTGAGGGTATGGACCTGCTTGAAGGTAAATATACGCTGGCAAGCCGAAACATGTCATTAGGTATGGTTAAAGAAGTACAAGTATTGCAATCGCATCAACCTATTGCTGCTTTACGTGGCAATTCATTCAGTGAGAATGCTGCATTGAATCTGGTTTTAACAGAGGATGCAAAATTTAGATTGATTGGTACTGTATATGCCGGACTAGGATGGAATGGACAAGATAAAGATTTACTTTGGGATAACAGAATATTGGGGATGATATTCGGCAAGAAAATGCAAAACCTTTCTATGTATAAAAACAATAATACAGGAGAAGACATTGCTCAGGAAATAAATCCATTGATTGGTGCCGATCTTTTTAAAGTAAAAAGTGTGCACGAAGAATCAGACTTCTTTGCTTCATCCAATCAAACAGCGCCCGATATAGAACAATCAAGGTATTTGTTTAACAACGCACATCTGTTTACTTTAAACCATTTGTATAAACCCTCTAAGCCTATTGATATCCGGGCACAGGTTAGTGCATTACACAACGAAACAACATTTGATAATCACTCTGCAACAGCTTATTTTTATCCGGACAATACAATAATCGTTAATGAAGAAGAGCATTCTGCCATGCAACACAACAAGATTCAAGGTGAATTGGTGTTTCAGTTGAATGATACTTCTCTGTATGTGCGCAACACATTGAGCGGCACAATTGGGCTAGAAAAGAAATGGTACAACCTGCAAGTAAATAATGAATGGGTGAAACAACAAATAAGGCCCGAAAGAAAAAACTTTCGAAACAGTTTTGAGCTTATACGTAAAGTGTATCAGCATTCGTATTCAATTTACTCGGATAATTCGTACTTTGATTTACCTCAAAGTATGACTGTATCGCCCGGGCTGTATGCCGAACTATTGAATGGAAACGAACCATACACGTCTTTTCATCAGCTTGCCCGGCTGCGTTCGTTCCAGTCACATACTTATTCCTATTTTCAACACAAAGTGGCAGGATTCTATCTGAAGTACAATGTAGGACTGCTTCATTTATATCAAAAAATGAACTCGGGTGTTGAATTAACAGAAAACAACGGCATTCAAACTACAGCCAGCAATGAGTTTCGCAATAATTTGAGTTTCAATCAAACCCAAATCTATTTTGAACCAACCTTCAACTATAAAAACTACAGGTGGGGGATACAATTTCGGCTTCCACTATCTGCTTACTTGACCAAGTTAGAAACTAAAATACCCATAAATGCATCTGTTGGCAACCACAAATTTCTACCGCAACCCTCTTTAAATATCAAATACGACATTAATGCATTCTGGACAATATCGGGACTTTCTTCTTACGCTTATTCGCATACTGATATCCGTCAACTGTATGCAGGCTATTTGTTTACATCGTACCGAAGCACTTCGGCATATCTATCCAAATTAGATATAAAAACATTGTTGTCTAATACATTGCATTTGCGATTCACAAATCCTTTATCGGGATTATTTATTAGCATAAATGGCTTCCATAATATGGATTGGAGTGATGTGATGCATGTTTATCGCAATAACGATATTCTTTCGTGGACCGAAACAGTTCATCATCCTCATAGAAATGTGCATTGGGGTATAGGGAGTAGAATATCGAAAACCCTGTCGTGGTGCAAACTCTATACTGCACTATCAGGAACCTATAGCCGGCGTACTGAAAAACAATTGCTGAATAACAGTATTACTCCGTCTGCCATTCAATACATAAGCCTTTCGCTTGATGTTTCATTGCAGCCAAACAAATATGTAAACTTTCAAACAGAGTCTCGGATGTTGAACATTTATTCAAAACTTGATTATCCAGGATATTCAACCCGAAATACTACTCGTTATTCGCATCAATTAAGTGCAAATATTATCCCCAATAGCAATTGGAGAATAAAATGCGACAATACAATATCGCACAACCCGATGAGTAACAAGCAAATAACTTACTTTGCCGATCTCTCTGTTTCGTATATTTATAAAAAAATAGAGTTGCAATTGTATGGGCGCAATATATTCAATAACAACTCATTAGAACATACCTATCTTAGCAATTTTACCGAAACCTTTGTGCATTATTCGTTGCGTCCCCACGAAATACTAGCAAAGGTTTTAATGAGCTTTGAATTGTGAGCTAACTGGCGAAATGATTCCAGTATTTTGCTGGTAAAGCAATAAAGCGTTATCTTTGTTTAAGCCGAACAAAGATAACGCTTTATTTATGCCTAATTTATATATCATAGCTGGCCCCAATGGTGCAGGAAAAACCACAGCATCATATACTGTGCTACCCGAGATACTGGATTGTCGCGAGTTTGTGAATGCCGATGAAATAGCCCGAGGCCTCTCGCCATTCAATCCTGAGGGTGTTGCTATAGAAGCCGGACGGTTAATGCTTCTGCGTATTGATGAACTTCTGGGCATGGGCGAAGATTTTGCTATTGAAACTACCTTGGCAACACGTTCGTATGTGTCGTTGGTACGCAAGGCACAGACAAAGGGATATACTGTAACATTGGTATATTTTCGTCTTGAGTCGCCCGAACTGGCAGCTCAACGTGTAGCACAACGAGTAGCTTCCGGGGGACATAATATACCACTGGATGTTATAAAACGACGGTACGAAAAAGGAATCTATAATCTATTTGAACTTTATATGGATGTGGTAGATTCGTGGTTTCTTTATGATAATTCTCAGACTCCCACTGAACTTGTGGCAAAAAAAGAAGAAGGCATAATGATACTAAATGAAGAGATATTAAAAACAATGCAACAATGGATAACAAGGAACAAGAAAAATTAGGTGATAAACTACAACGTGGTATAAACCTTGCCTATCGCCGCCTCATTGAGCAAAAGCAACGTGAAGATGGCGAACTGATTTATTCCATAAAAGGAAAAATTGTACATATACGGGCACGAGATATAAAGTTGGAACCACAATCTAAAGAATAACCGTATATGCTACCCAGCGAATGAAAAGACTTTTTTTACTTCTTACTTTAACAGTATTTCTTTGCGAACTCTTTCCCAAAGCATCTCAGGATTCTTCTTTCCGTACCTTGAGCCAGTTAATACAAAACAAAGGCCTGTACATGGAACAGAAAGAAAACAGAATTGCAGAGATACGGAAAATGCTCGAAATCCCCAACATTACGCCTAAGCAACGGTATGATATTAATCTGCAATTATACAACGAATACAAAAAGTTTGTATCCGACTCTGCTATATATTATATGCAACAAAACATAACCATTGCTAAGCAACTTAATAATACAGCATGGTTACAAGAGTCTAACCTCGACTTTGTATCTCTGGCAATTATTGTGGGTATGTATATTGAATCTCTGAATATCCTACAATCTATAAATCCGGAAACCCTTTCTAATGATTTACTCATTAAATATTATAATTGCTACAAAGAGCTTTATACCCATTATTCCAGCAATAATCCTTTTACTCATATATACAAAGAAAACAGTAAAGTATATCGCGATTCGCTGTTGCAAGTCCTCGATAAACAATCAAACCATTATAAAATAGTATATGCCGAAAAGCTTGACGATGAAAACAGATTGAGCGAGGCTAAACAAATATTGCAGGAAATCCTTGATAAAACCGAAGCCGACACACACGAAAAAGCAGTGTTATCGTATGCGTTGGCTAATATTTATAAAAAAGAAGGAAACATCAACCTCCAAAAGAAATACTATACCCAATCCGCCATTTGCGATATTAAAAATGTTATTAAAGAAAACGCATCTATGCATGCGCTGGCTTCTACCCTTTACGAAACCGGAGATGTAGAAGAGGCCTACAATTGTATTAAATCATCCATGGAAGATGCCATGTATTGCAATGCACGGTTAAGAACGTATGAAGTTTCGCAGATATTCCCTATCATTGATTCTGCTTATCAGGAAAATGTAACCAGGCAAAAAACAAAGTTGAAAGTATTGCTGCTGCTTGTAAGTTTGTTGTCGGTGTTTCTCATCATGGCTGTTATCTATGTTTACCGGCAGATGAAGCGGGTAGCACGCATCCGGAAAGAACTTTACCAAACCAACCTGAAACTAAACGAATTGAATAATGATTTACAGGCTACAGTAAACCAGCTCCATACAGTAAACAAAGCACTATCAGATGTTAATACCGAGCTTTCCGAAGCCAACCAGATTAAAGAAGCCTACATCGGGCATTTCCTTGATTTGTGTTCCACTTACATCAATAAACTGGAAAAATACCAGAGCACCCTCAATAAAAAGGCGCGCGAAAAGAAACTGGAAGAACTTTACAAGATACTGAAATCGCGGGATATGATTGATAATGAACTGAAAGAACTTTATGAAAACTTCGACCATATCTTCTTGCACCTTTACCCCAACTTCGTAGACGAATTTAACTCGTTATTACAAGATAACGAAAGATTCCAGTTAAAGCCTAATGAGTTATTGAATGTGGAGCTTCGCATATATGCACTTATCCGGTTGGGTATAACCGACAGTTCGCGCATAGCTAACTTCCTGCACTATTCTGCCAATACCATATACAGTTACCGTACAAGAGTGCGTAATAAAGCTGCGGTACCCCGCGAAGAATTCGAGTTAATGGTAATGAAAATAGGGGCGATAAAGAAAAGCTAAGAAGTATATCATCTATATTTTTGCCATCCCTCTATAATGTTAACCAGCTCAAAACGAGCGTCTTATCTATTTTTGCCATCTATATTCCATCCATGTGAGTTTTCGTTACTCATCCCTACTCTCTACTTTTGCGGATATTAACTTATCTAATTAAACCATGAAAAAAGATCAGAAAGAGAAAAGGGTCTGCTTCAATAACCTCTGGTTGTTGCTGTTCTGCCTGAGCCTGTCGTGTAACTTATTTGCACAAAATCAAAGAAAACTTACGGGAAGTGTTTGGGACGAAAACGGTGAAAGCATCATCGGTGCATCCGTTTCGGTAAAAGGAACCAGTACAGGTACTATTACCGATGTCGATGGTAACTTCTCGGTTGAAGCCGGCGATAATGCAACTATTGTTGTATCCTTTATGGGTTATATACCTCAGGAGATTGCCGTTCGTGGACAATCTGTTTTACGCATAACCTTAAAAGAGAATGCCGAAATGCTGGACGAGGTTGTGGTTGTTGGTTACGGGGTTGTACGTAAGAAAGATCTTACCGGAGCCGTATCCTCTGTAGATTCCAAAAAGATGCAGGATAAACCTGTAGCAAACATAGGCGAAGCTTTGCAGGGAAGAGCATCCGGTGTACAGATTATTAATTCGGGAGCACCGGGAAGTAACGTTTCCATCCGCATTCGTGGTATCAGCACCATTAATAATAGCGAACCTTTATTGGTTATTGATGGTGTGCCAACCGATCTTTCACTGAACGCCCTTAACATGGACGATGTACAAACTGTTGATGTACTGAAAGATGCTTCTGCCACCGCTATTTACGGATCGCGTGGTGCAAATGGTGTGGTATTGATTACTACAAAGAGAGGAAAATCGGGCGATGGAACCGTATCATTTTCTGCCAACTGGGGAATACAGGATGCTACAAGCATGCCCGAAATGTTGAATGCAAGTCAGTTTGCTTCTTTTCATAACGATATGATTGCCAATTATAACGGTAGCGAAACCCTGATGCAAAGGCCGGATTTTGCCGATCCTACCCAGCTGGGTAAAGGTACCGATTGGCTCGACGAGATGTTCCGTACATCGCTTATACAGAATTATTCCGTTTCATATTCGGGCGGCAATGAAAAGAGTAACTATTATGTATCCGGCGGGGTATTGGATCAGGAAGGAATTGTACTGAATACTTCTTACCGCCGTTATACCATTCAATTTAACGGAGAGTCGAATGTAAAATCGTGGTTAAAGTTTGGTAATAATGTAACACTTAGTCATGACGATAAGAAACAAGGCAGCTACAGCATACGCGATGCTATGGCCGCACAACCCACACAAGCTGTTTATAACAATGATGGAAGTTATACCGGTCCAGGTAATCCGGCTTACTGGTACGGTGATATTAAAAATCCGGTAGGTAATGCCCGCGTTAACAGTCAGAATACCAAAGGCTATAACCTGCTGGGGAATATTTATGCCGAGATAAAAATGTTCGATAAGATTACGTTTAAAACATTAGGCGGCATAGACTTTAAATTCTGGGATGGTACCAATTTTAGTCCTAAATACGACTGGAAACCCATTCCGCAACCGGAATCTTACCGCTACGAAGAATCGAACAAGAGTTTTACTTACCTGTGGGACAATACGTTGACCTATATGGATACCTTTAAAGAAAAGCATCATCTGAATGTAATGATAGGTTCCAGTGCGCAGAATAATGTTTATAATAAAATGAACGCCAGTGTGCAGGGTTTCCTAAGCGATAAGAACAACCAGCTTTCCAACGGATTGAACCAACCCACTGTTGGAGGAACCAAAAATGATTGGGCTTTATTATCCATGATGGGCAGGGTAAATTATAACTATGCCGATAAATACCTGTTGACACTTACCGTTCGTCGCGACGGTTCATCCCGGTTCTCGAAACACAACCGATGGGGAACATTTCCATCCGTAGCGGCAGCATGGCGATTGTCGGAAGAGGCTTTCTTTCAGGAAAACAAATGGGTGAACGATGTGAAATTAAGGGCCGGATACGGTGTAACAGGCAATCAATGGGGAATTGATAATTATGCTTACTATACCAAATTAAGAACCGGACAATATGTTTTCAACGGAACACCCGTCTCAACCCTCTATCCGCTGGTAATGCCTAATCCCGATGTAAAGTGGGAAACAGTAAAACAATGGAATGCGGGTATCGACCTTGCGTTATTCAACCAACGTGTAAACGTTTCGCTCGATGGATACATAAAAAATACTACCGATATGCTTGTGCCCATGGCAGTACCTATTACTACCGGATATTCGGATACCAATGTACCCAGCATAAATGCAGGGAAAGTACGCAATCAGGGTTGGGAGTTAACAATCGCCTCGCAAAACCTGACAGGCGAACTGGAATGGAACACCGATCTGAATATTTCTTTCAACAAGAACAAAGTAATCAGCATGAATAATGGTGTGCCCCTCTTTACAGGTGATGATATTAACATGACCAAAGTACGGGTAAATGCCGAAGGAAATCCTATAAACTCTTTCTACGGTTATGTAACCAATGGTATTTTCCAAAATCAGCAGGAAGTAGATAATGCCTCTATACAGGTGCCCGGCGGTACGGCTCCCGGCGATATCCGGTTTATGGATTTGGATAATAACGGAATCATTAACGACAACGACCGTACCTACATCGGTAATCCAACACCCGAATGGTCGTTCTCTATGAACAATAGTTTCAATTACAAAAACTTCGATTTGCAGATATTCCTGCAGGGAGTAGCCGGAAACGATATTTATAATGCCAACCGCATCTGGCAAGAAGGTATGGCTGTACCCCAGAATCAGACAAAGAAAATTCTTGATCGTTGGACGGGCGAAGGCACAAGCAATTCAATGCCACGGGCTGTGTACAGTGACCCCAATAAGAACGCACGCCACTCTAACCGTTTTATAGAAGATGGTTCGTATCTGCGTATTAAAAACCTGACTTTGGGATATACCTTGCCACAATCTTTGGCTTCGAAAGCTTATTTACAGATGGTACGAATTTATATGTCGTGTCAAAATCTGTACACATTCACTAACTATTCCGGGTTCGATCCGGAAGTAGGTGCTAGCGGGGTAGACCTGAGTACTTACCCATTAACCCGCACCATTAGCTTTGGTGTTAATGTTAAATTCTAATTCAAAAAAAGCAAAACCATGAAGAAAATATTCTATGCAAGCTTACTTGCACTGTCGGCATTCACTGTTTCCTGTTCCGACTTTTTAGATAAAGATCCGTACGAAGACCCCAGTGCGGAAGTGCTAAGCGATAAAGAATCGGCCATAGCTTTGGTTAATGGAGCCTATCAGCCGCTTCAACGACCTAAGTTATACAATATGCGTATCTGGACACTGGATATAGTGGCAGGCAACAGCGAAGTAGGAGCCGGAGGTGGTACCGACGGTATTGAAACGGTAGACCTTGCCAACTTTGTTACTGCTACTGACAATGCCTCGGCTCTTGACATTTGGAGGGGACCAAACCCGGGAATCCTTTACTGCAATACTGTATTGGAAAATATCCCTTCCATGGATATTGATGAAAAACTGAAAAGTCGTTGTATCGGCGAAGCTAAATTTCTTCGGGCACACTATTATTTTATTTTGGTACAACTCTTTGGCGATGTACCAATGACAACATCTACACCCAAGCCGGGAGATAACCTGAAGCCTGTTCGCACAGATAGAACAACAATATACAACGAAGTAATTATACCCGATTTGAAAGATGCGATCGATTTGCTTCCTGTACGCGAGGAATATTCAGGTAGTGATATTGGCCGGGCTTCTAAAGGAGCCGCTGCCGGCATGTTGGCCAAAGTCTATCTCACCTTGGGTATGTATGCCGAAAGCCTTGAAATGTGTAACCTGGTAGAGAGTCTTGGCTATACCCTTAACCCGGATTATAGCGATTGTTTTGGTGGAGAAGACAGAAATAAGAATACAGCAGAGTCTTTGTTCGAAGTTCAATATTACGGACTTACCAAAGCCGGTTTCTGGGACGATGAGAATCAGGCCAATTGGTTAAGCACTTACATGGGTCCACGAAACTCGGGATGGGTAGGAGGTGCTTACGGATGGAACCAACCTACACAGGAGTTTGTAAATCAGTATGAAGAGGGAGATTTACGTAAAGATAAAACCATATTGTACGAAGGCTGTCCGCCATTTGATGGAAACACTTATAAATCAAACATGTCTAACACCGGATACAATGTTCGGAAATTCCTGGTTCCATTGTCGGTATCGCCCGATTATAACACTAACTCTGCCAGCATCATCGTGTTGCGTTATGCCGATGTATTGCTTATGAAAGCCGAGGCCTTGAACGAACTCGACCGCACTACTGATGCCGAAGAACCACTCTATCAGGTACGCCGCAGAGCCGGATTGACCAATCGTAACGATGTGGAAGAGCTTACACAAGACGAAATGCGCGAAAAGATCAGACAGGAACGCCGTATGGAACTAGCCTTCGAGGGGCACCGTTGGTTTGATATGATCCGCTGGGAGAACGGGCAGTATGCACTCGACTTTTTGCATAGTATTGGTAAAATCAATGCTTCGTCTAAGCACCTGTTGTTCCCTATCCCTCAAAAAGAGATTGATACAAATCCAAACCTGAAACAAAATACCGGATATTAATACTTAAAACATGAAACTCATGAAACCATATAAAATATTGTCGCTGTTAGCACTTCTGCTTGTGGGTTGGTCGTGCACAGACGAAAACAATACCGAATATAACAAAGGCGAAGCACCGTTGGAGGTGATCGCTTCAAAAGAAACGATTGAACTGGATGCATTGAACCCCTCTGCCGAAGCAGTAAAATTTACCTGGACATCAGGAACGAACTATGGAACCGGGCTTGCTATTGATTATACTTTCCAACTGGATAAGCAGGACGGTACTTTCGAGAACGGAATAACCGTAGAAATGGGTCGTAACAACTTCGAGAAGTCATACAAAAACGAAGAACTGAATGATTTACTGATTGAAAAGTTTGGCATTACTGCTGCTGCCGAGGCTACTTTTCAATACCGGGTGATTGCTAACGTAGCATCAAATGCTATCGAACAACAAATTTCTCCGGTGCAAACACTAGGTGTAAAAACACATAAACCCATTACAAAAAACTTGTATCTTATTGGAGATGCCACCCCCAACGGATGGAATGCCGGCGAAGCTACAGAGTTGAAACCTGTAACCAATACACCCAAAGCTTTCTCGTGGACAGGGCCGCTCTCTGCCGGAGAATTTAAATTCATTACTACGCTGGGAGAATTCATGCCATCGTACAACAAAGGCGAAAATGATACCAAGTTGGTTCTTCGCGAGTCGGACGATGCTCCTGACGATAAGTTTGTTATCACAGAAGGAGGAACCTATACTATTCGTGTGAACCTGATTTCCATGGCTATCAGCATCACCAGAGGTGAAGGACCCGAGTTTACAGAACTTTGGTTTGTGGGCAATCCTACCGGATGGTCGTTCCAACCCATGACAGTGAATCCGCTTGACCCGTTTGTTTTCCACTACAACGATGACTTATCAGCAGGGGGAGAATTTAAAATAGGTACGGTAGCCGGAAGCTGGGATGCCGTGTTCTTCCGTCCTACCAATGACCAGCAAACAGAAGGAACTAAACTGGATGTTGATAAATGGGCAGGCGATCCGGATTACAAATGGAACATTACCGGCGGTGCATATAAAATTAAACTTGATACCCGCGACAAGAAGATAGATATTGTTCCTTTTACTCCTTACACCATGATTTATCTGGTTGGTGATGCTACCCCTAGTGGCTGGGATATTGGTAACGCAACACCCATGAAAGCCGGAAGTGATCCGTACATCTTTACCTGGACCGGAAACCTGAACAGCGGTGAGCTTAAATTTACACTGGATAAACAAGACGATTGGAACGGTGCATGGTTCATTGCCAGCGAAGCCGACAAAACACCTACCGGTGAAACAGAGCAAATGATTTACAACTATCCCGGAGCCGGAGTGGATTATAAATGGCGAATCAGTGAAGCGGGTACGTATACCATTGAACTGAATCAGTTGAAAGAAACAGTGAAGATAAAGAAACAGTAACAGATGTCCGTTAAGTCATCCAGAGCGAAGCGAAGGATCTCGTGGGCTACCGTAGCCCGGGAGATCTCTCACTACGTTCGAGATGACAAGCTTTTTGGACACAAAACTTAATAGCATTCTTAAAATGAAGAAAATTTATATACCAATCCTCCTTTGTCTGGCATTAATCACCGGAAGCTGTGAAGATTACTACGATACGGATAACAACCCCGTTATTTACGGCGACACCTATTTAAACGTAAACCTTACCACAGATAAGGCTTGTTACAAGCCTGGTGAAACAGTGTACTTCGAACTAAAAGAAAAACCATCAGGCAACTGGAAAGTACGCTATTCGCATTTGGGAAAACTTATCTCGGAAGAAATCCTTACTTCGGCTACATGGAGTTGGACTCCTCCGGCAGATGATTATAAAGGATATCTGGCAGATATCTATGAAGTTGTTGACGGAAAAGAAAACATACATCAAACCATTGCTATTGATGTTTCGGCCGACTGGAAAAAGTTCCCACGTTACGGATTCCTGTCTTCCTACGGCGATATTCCCGTTAATCAGATTGAAAAGAACATTGAAACACTTAACCGTTACCATATCAATGGCATCCAGTTTTACGATTGGATGCACGATCATCAGCGTCCGCTAGCAGGAACAGCAGATAATCCGTTGGCTTCCTGGCCCGATTTAATTGGTCGTACCAACTATTTTTCTACCATAAAAGGATATATTGATGCAGCCCATAACCGGGGAATGAAAACCATGTTCTACAATCTGGCTTTCGGTGCTTTAAATAATGCCGCGGCCGATGGCGTAAGAGAAGAATGGTATTTGTTCCGTGATCCTAACCACTCCGAAAAAGACAACCATCACCTCGATGCTCCTTTCCGTAGTAGCATCTACCTTACTAACCCGGCTAATACAGAATGGCAAAACTACCTGGCAGGCAGACACAATGATGTGTATAAGGTATTCAATTTCGATGGATACCACATTGACCAATTAGGCAATCGTGGAACGCTTTACGATTATAATGGCGAACCGGTTAAACTGGATGAAGTATATGGTTCGTTCATTGCTGCAATGAAGCAGGCAAATCCGGATAAACGGCTGGTAATGAATGCTGTTTCGCAATACGGACAGCAAAAAAATATTGCCGGTGCCGATGTTGACTTCCTGTACACCGAAGTATGGGATGAATCTAAAACATTTCAACAACTGGCTCAGGTTATTACAGATAACAAGAATTACAGCCAAAACACCAAGCAAACTGTTTTGGCAGCTTACATGAACTATGCACGGTCTGGTAATACAGGCTTTGTAAATACACCGGGTGTACTGTTGGCCAACGCTGTGATTTTTTCGTTTGGAGGTGCTCATCTGGAGTTGGGCGAACACTATCTGGCAAACGAATATTTTCCTAATTCCAACTTACAGATGAAAACCGAAACCCGGAAAGCATTGATGCATTATTATGATTTCCTTGTAGCTTACCAGAATCTGTTGCGCGATGGAGGAGAATTTATTAATGCCAATGTACAATCTGCTAATGGAAAGTTAGCCTTTCAAAACTGGCCTGCTTCGCAGGGAAATGTAGCAGTAGTAGCTAAAAAGTTTACAGATAGAGAGGTAATACATTTAATTAATTTTACAAATGCAAACTCTTTGGAGTGGAGGGATACCAACGGAACACAGAACGAACCAATTGAAGTACAGGATGTGGAGATAAAGGTAAAAACAGATAAAACAGTTTCCAATATATGGTTTGCTTCGCCTGATGTAAATGGGGGTGTGGCTCGCAAACTGGAATTCAATCAAACAGCCGGCGAAGTGGTAATAATGCTTCCTTCGCTTAAGTATTGGGGCATGATTGTTCTGGAATAACTATTCAAGAATGGAAGGAGGTAAAGTGAGGAGTGAGGTAGAGGAGGTAAAGTGAGGTAGAGTGAGGTAGAAGGTAGAGGAGGTAAAGTGAGTAAAGTAGTGCGATGCCGCATGGAATTCCTCTCCCTAGAGGGGAGAGGTGCCCTTTAGGGCGGAGAGGGGGGACGCAAAGATTGCGCAGCCGAATTTCCATGCGGTATGTTTTCACTCCCCGCCCCGGCCTAAAGGCCACCCCGCCCCTCAAGGGCGGGGAATTCCCTGCGGCATCGCAATTTAATCCTCTGTGTCTGTGGTGAAAATCCCTTTAGCTTGAAAATCAATCCATTACAGTACCAACGTTTTTTTGCCCTTGAGAAAAAAGTACCACGCCGGTGGTACAAAAGTATCTTAGGCAAGACACAAAAGTATCTTAGGTAAGATACAAAAGTATCACCAGTAAGATACAAAAGTATCTAAGGGAAGATACAATTATGAATAACTACATATACTAATTATGATAAAGAAACTTTGTTTATTAATAACTATAGCTCTCACCTCGGCAAATGTGATAGCTAACCAATGCATCTCCTATACCCAAAAAGGCAACGAGATCATATTTAACTGTGCAGATGGTTCCAGTCTGTCTCTTACCATCAACAGCAGTTCGGTGGTAAAAGTCTGGTTCGATCCGGCTGGTAAGTTTAATCGTAGCAACCCATCGTTTGCTGTTATCAACGAGAATCTGGAAGATGTTGGGGATATCCGTGTAAATGACGAACCCGCTTGCTACGAGGTATTTACATCTAAACTGCGCATCCGATTAAATAAAAATCCCATGCAGTTACAGATATTCGATAAATGGCAAAAGCTTGTTTTCAGTGACTTCAAAAGTAACGGCCATGTAGCCGATTCTACAGCAGTAAAAGCATACAAGGTGTTGCGCAGTGATGAGCAATTCTTTGGTCTGGGCGAAAAAACCGGACCCTTGAACCGCCGTGGTCGTTCGTATAAAATGTGGAACAGCGACCGCCCATGTTATAGCGTAACCGAAGACCCGCTTGCCAAAAGCATACCTTTCTTTATGAGTAGCTACCGTTACGGAATTTTTCTGGATAACACCTATAAAACAGAATTCAAGTTCGGAACCGAATCCGACGAATATTATTCGTTCGAAGCACCCAACGGTGCCTTTGTGTACTATTTCATTTTTGGTAAAGACTATAAAGATATACAGCAGCAGTACATTGCGCTTACCGGAAAACCCATCATGCCCCCTAAATGGGCATTAGGATTTGCTCAATGCCGTGGACTTTATACCAAAGAAACCCAAGCGCTTGAAGTAGCTGCCGAGTTCCGTAAGCGCCAAATCCCCTGTGATATTATTTATCAGGACATAGGCTGGACACAATACTTGCAGGATTTTGAATGGCGGAAAGAAAACTATACCCATCCTCGCACTATGCTTGAAACATTAAAAAGTCAAGGATTTAAAATGATTGTTTCGCAAGATCCTGTTGTTTCGCAAGCAAACAAAGCTCAGTGGAAAGAAGCCGATAGAGCCGGATATTTTGTAAAAGATGTCCGTACCGGGAAATCTTACGATATGCCATGGCCATGGGGTGGAAACTGTGGAGTGGTAGATTTTACCCTGCCCGAAGCAGCCGACTGGTGGGGGAGTTATCAACAAAAACCCATTAACGACGGAATCAGTGGCTTTTGGACAGACATGGGCGAACCTGCCTGGAGCAACGAAGAAGACATAGACCGACTGAATATGAAACACCATATCGGTATGCACGATGAGATACATAATGTGTACGGCCTTACATGGGACAAAGTGGTAAAAGAACAATTCGACAAACACAACCCCAATCGTCGTATCTTCCAAATGACACGTTCTGCTTATGCCGGACTGCAACGTTACACCTTTGGTTGGACAAACGACAGTGGCAATGGTAACGATGTACTCGAAGGCTGGGGCCAATTAGAAAATCAGGTAGCAGTAGGCATATCTGCCGGATTGGGTGGAATACCTTTCTGGACTACGGACATATCCGGCTATTGTGGAGACATTACCGATTATCCGGCCATGGGCGAATTATACACCCGCTGGATGCAATTCGGAGTATTTTGTCCTTTAAGCCGTGCCCACCACGAAGGAGACAATGCCGTAGAACCATGGATGTTTGGCGATGTAGTTGAAAAGAACAGCAAAGCAGCCATCGAACTGAAATACCAATTGTTTCCGTACTTGTACACCTATTCGCGTGTAGCACACGATACCGGATTGCCGATAACAAGAGGTTTATTTATGGAATACCCCAACAATGAGGAAGCAATTAAAATAGATAACCAATTTATTTTCGGACAGGAATTGTTAGTTGCGCCTGTACTGAAAAAAGGCGAACGGGTAAAGCGTGTATATCTTCCTGATGGCGAATGGATTGATTTTAATGATAAGAAAACCATTTATTTGGGAGGGCAAACAGTTGCCTACCGTGCGCCATTAAATACCATACCCATCTTTGTGAAGAAAGGTTCAATAATTCCCATGATGCCTGTAATGCAGTATATCCATGAGAAAAAAGAATATCCGTTGTACATACATATCTTTCCGCATTACGAGGACGAAAGCACAAGCTTCGAACTGTATGAAGACGATGGCGAAAACCTTGATTACCTGAAAGATGTATATTCAAAAACACGCTTCTCATGTACAACATTGACGGGTGGTTACTCAACAACTATCACTCCGAATGATAAAGGTTTCAGGCAAGCCGATAAAAGAGATCTTATTTTAATATACCATCTGGAAGAAAAGCCAACTACCATTACCATAGATGGAAAGAGCGCTAAATGGTCATGGAATGAAAGCACACAGGAATGTCAGGTAAAGGTGCCCGACAACAGAACCACCATAAATATATCCATTAAATAAATGTTGAAATGAAGAAAATACTGTTATTACTAAGTTTCTTTCTGTCGGGTACTATACTTGCACAGGATTTAAAATCGCCCGATGGCAACCTGAATCTGAAATTCTCTTTGCAACAAGGCGGTACACCTACCTATCAGCTTGATTACAAAGGGAAAACCGTAATTAAACCAAGCACAATGGGATTGGAACTGATAGGAAATACTACCAAAGTAGAATTTGGGGAGGAAATGAATATCAAGTCCGATACCAAAGACCCTGAAACATCATTGTATGATAACTTTAAAGTTACCAATACCCATACAACCAGCTTCGATGAAACCTGGCAACCGGTATGGGGAGAAACCCGCAACATCCGGAACCAGTACAATGAGCTGACAGTCAATCTCCATCAGGAAGGTACAGAACGGGAAATGATAATACGTTTCCGCTTGTTTAACGATGGTTTGGGGTTCAGGTATGAATTCCCGCAGCAAAAGAATCTTATCTACTTTGTTATCAAAGAAGAACGGACACAATTTGCCATGACCGGAGATCATACCGCTTACTGGATACCCGGCGATTACGATACACAAGAATATGACTATACCACTTCCCGCCTGTCGGAAATCAGCGGTTTGATGCAAGGAGCAATTACTCCCAATGCTTCACAAACACCCTTTTCGCCAACCGGAGTACAAACAGCCCTCCAACTTAAAACAGATGATGGCATCTATATCAACCTGCACGAAGCAGCTCTTATTAATTACGCGTGTATGCACCTCAATCTGGATGATAAGAACTTTGTGTTCGAGTCTTGGTTAACACCCGATGCCAACGGAACAAAAGGCCACATGCAAGCTCCGTGTAATACACCTTGGCGCACAGTAATTGTAAGTGACGATGCAAGGAGCATACTGGCTTCCAACCTCACATTGAATCTCAACGAACCATGCAAAATAAAAGATACCTCATGGATTAAACCTGTAAAATACGTGGGTGTATGGTGGGAGATGATTACCGGAAAAAGCGAATGGTCATACACTTACGATCTGCCAAGTGTGCAACTCGGCGTAACCGACTATAGCAAAGTAAAACCACATGGACGCCACGGTGCCACTACCGAAAACGTAAAACGGTACATTGACTTTGCAGCCCAGCATGGTTTCGACGCTGTTTTGGTTGAAGGGTGGAACATCGGTTGGGAAGACTGGTTTGGGAACTCCAAAGATTATGTATTCGATTTCCTGACTCCTTACCCGGACTTCAAACTTTCAGAGATACGCGATTATGCCCGCAGTAAAGGAGTAAAAATGATGATGCACCACGAAACGTCCGGTTCTATCCGTAATTACGAACGCCATCTGGATGCTGCTTATCAGTTTATGAACGATAACGGATACACATCTGTAAAATCGGGATATGTGGGCAATATGATTCCCCGTGGTGAGTTTCACTACAGTCAATGGCTGAACAACCATTACCAATACGCCATTGAAAAAGCTGCCGAACATAAAATAATGGTGAATGCCCACGAAGCCACCCGTCCAACTGGTTTGTGTCGTACGTGGCCCAACCTGATTGGCAATGAATCGGCACGCGGTACGGAATATCAGGCTTTTGGTGGTAGCAAACCCAATCATGTCACTGTTCTTCCTTTCACCCGTTTGGTTGGAGGGCCAATGGATTATACTCCCGGTATATTCGAAATGGATATAAATAAAATCAATCCAAACAATCAATCGCATGTTAACAGTACGCTGGCCAATCAACTTGCGTTATATGTAACCATGTACAGCCCATTGCAAATGGCAGCCGACTTTCCGGAACATTACGAACAATTCAGTGATGCTTTCCAGTTTATCAAAGACGTTGCACTGGATTGGGACGATAGCAAATATCTGGAGGGCGAACCGGGAGAATATATAACCGTAGCCCGTAAAGCCAAAGGTACCGACAATTGGTTTATTGGCAATGTAGCAGGAGAAAAAGGACATACTTCTAACATCACACTCGATTTCCTTGATGCCGGAAAGAAGTATATGGCTACCATCTATTCGGATGCAAAGGATGCGCATTACAAAACCAATCCGCAAGCGTATGAAATCAGGAAAGTTGTGGTAACTAATAAATCAAAGCTGAAGCAAAAGTCAGTGCCCGGGGGTGGGTATGCTGTTAGTATTGTTGCGATATAGTACAGGGGTATTCGTCTAGCTTTATTTATATCAACAAAAAGGGAGGCAACCGCTAACAGTTGCCTCCCTTTTACATATTTTGAATAACAAATTATACTTCGTTATAATCCAGAACAGTTTTCTTGTTGGCCAGAATACGATCATATTCTTCTTTAGAACCAACAATAATCTTTTCGAATTCGCGCTGTCCGGTACCGGCAGGAATCAGGTGTCCGCAGATTACGTTTTCCTTCATACCTTCCAGACGGTCTACCTTACCGTTGATTGCAGCTTCGTTCAGTACCTTGGTTGTTTCCTGGAAGGAAGCAGCCGACATAAAGCTCTGAGTTTGCAATGCAGCACGTGTAATACCTTGAAGTATCTGAGTTGATGTTGCAGGAACAGCATCACGTACTTCAACAGTTTTCATGTCGCGACGTTTCAGCATACTGTTTTCATCTCTCAGCTTACGGGCAGTAACAATCTGTCCGGGAATCATGGTTTGCGAATCACCACCGTCGATAACAACTTTCTTGCCCCAGATGCGATCATTCTCTTCCATAAAGTCGAGTTTGTCAACAATCTGTTGTTCAAGGAAACGGGTATCTCCCGGCTCGTCGATTTCAACTTTGCGCATCATCTGACGAACGATGATTTCGAAGTGCTTATCATTGATTTTCACCCCTTGCAAACGGTATACGTCCTGAACTTCGTTCACGATATATTCCTGTACAGCAGTAGGTCCTTTAATGGCAAGGATATCGGCCGGAGTTGTAGCACCATCCGATAGCGGAGTACCTGCGCGAACATAGTCGTTTTCCTGAACAAGGATCTGTTTTGAAAGAGCAACAAGGTACTTTTTCACTTCACCTGTTTTAGATGTAACGATGATTTCGCGGTTACCGCGTTTAATCTTGCCCATGGCAACTTCACCATCAATTTCGGATACAACAGCAGGGTTCGATGGGTTACGTGCTTCGAATAACTCGGTAACACGTGGAAGACCCCCTGTGATATCACCCGCTTTACCTACAGCACGTGGTATCTTCACAATAACTTCACCGGCTTTCACTCTTTGGCCGTTTTCAATTACAACGTGTCCACCCACAGGTAAGTTATACGTACGGATCAATTCTTTGTTTTCATCAAAGATGTGAGCCGATGGAAGCTTGGTCTTATCTTTCGATTCGATGATGATGATTTCGCGTAAACCGGTAGTTTCGTCCGATTCTACTTTGTATGTTACGTTTTCAATCACACCTTCGAACTCAATCTTACCAGTTGCTTCAGTGATAATAACCGCGTTAAATGGGTCCCATTTTGCAATGGTAGTTCCACTCTTCACTGTTTCATTGTCCGAAACATACAGTTTAGAACCGTAAGGAATATTTTGAGTTGAAAGAACAATTCCGGTATTGATGTCGATGAAACGTACTTCGGCCAAACGACCTACAACTACTTTTACTGTTTCGCCGGTTTCGCTATCAATAGTGTCTACTGTACGAAGTTCGTCGAATTCCAAACGAGAGTTGTTTTTGGCTATAATAGTTGCATTAGCAGCAATATTCGAAGCAGTACCCCCAGCATGGAATGTACGAAGTGTTAACTGTGTACCAGGCTCACCGATAGATTGTGCAGCAATTACACCAACCGCTTCACCTCTCTGAACCATATTATTGGTAGCAAGGTTACGTCCGTAACATTTAGCACAAACTCCTTTCTTAGATTCGCAAGTCAATACCGAACGGATTTCAACGCTTTCTATTGGAGATTGATCAATCTTCTTGGCAATGTCTTCAGTGATTTCTTCACCACCGGCAACCAGAAGTTCGGCAGTTGTTGGGTGGAGAATATCGTGTACCGATACACGTCCAAGGATACGCTCGTACATAGTAGCAACAATCTCGTCGTTGTTCTTCAGGTCGGTGGCAATAAGTCCGCGAAGTGTTCCACAGTCTTCTTCGTTAATAATAACGTCGTGCGATACGTCAACAAGACGACGAGTCAGATAACCGGCGTCGGCTGTTTTCAAGGCCGTATCCGCCAAACCTTTACGGGCACCGTGGGTAGAGATAAAGTACTCTAACACAGAAAGACCTTCTTTAAAGTTCGAAAGGATCGGGTTTTCAATGATCTGACCACCTTCGGCACCAGCCTTCTGAGGTTTAGCCATCAAACCACGCATACCAGACAACTGACGAATCTGTTCTTTAGAACCACGGGCTCCTGAGTCAAGCATCATATACACTGAATTGAATCCCTGGTCATCTGTAGAAATTGTATTCATCAGGATGTTAGATAATTCAGAGTTTACGTGTGTCCAGATATCAATAACCTGATTATAACGTTCATTATTGGTAATGAAACCCATGTTATAGTTATTGATAACCTGTTCTACTTCGTCGTAACCACGTTGAACAAGTATTTCTTTTTCTTTCGGTATAATGATGTCACCAAGGTTGAACGACAAACCACCTTTGAAGGCCATTTGGTAACCAAGGTCTTTAATACCATCAAGGAAGTCGGCTGTACGTGCTACCCCGCAGGTTTTGATAACATCACTAATGATATCGCGAAGAGATTTCTTAGATATCAGTGTGTTGATGTAACCAGCTTCGGGTGGAACGATTTCGTTTACGATTACACGTCCAACAGAAGTTTCGCGCATAACATCAACGATATTTCCTTCTTCATCAAGGTCTTTAACAATTACTTTAACCGGAGCATGAATATCTACTTTACCTTCGTTGTAAGCAATCATAGCTTCCTCTGGTCCGTAGAATGTCAAACCTTCGCCTTTGGCACCTTTTCTAATCTTGGTAATGTAGTACAAACCAAGCACCATGTCCTGTGAAGGAACAGTAATAGGAGCACCATTGGCAGGGTTAAGAATATTGTGTGAAGCCAGCATTAACATCTGTGCTTCGAGAATTGCTTCGTTGCTCAAAGGCAAGTGAACCGCCATCTGGTCACCGTCGAAGTCGGCGTTGAACGCAGTACACGACAGTGGGTGCAGCTGGATAGCTTTACCTTCGATCATTTTTGGCTGGAATGCCTGAATACCTAAACGGTGAAGAGTCGGAGCACGGTTCAATAGTACCGGATGACCTTTCATTACGTGTTCAAGGATATCCCAGATAACAGCTTCTTTGCGGTCAACAATTTTCTTGGCCGATTTTACTGTTTTTACAATACCACGTTCAATCAACTTACGGATGATAAATGGTTTGTAAAGTTCGGCAGCCATCAGTTTAGGAATACCGCATTCGTGCATCTTTAACTCAGGACCTACAACGATAACCGAACGAGCCGAGTAGTCAACACGTTTACCCAAAAGGTTCTGACGGAAACGTCCTTGTTTACCTTTCAAGCTGTCCGACAGTGATTTCAGCGGACGGTTAGCATCCGTCTTAACAGCGCTCGATTTACGTGAGTTATCGAATAATGAGTCAACAGATTCCTGAAGCATACGTTTTTCGTTACGTAAGATTACTTCGGGAGCTTTGATTTCGATAAGTCTCTTCAAACGGTTGTTACGAATGATAACACGACGATAAAGGTCGTTCAAATCCGAAGTAGCGAAACGGCCACCATCCAATGGAACCAAAGGACGAAGTTCGGGTGGAATCACCGGAACAATACGTACAATCATCCATTCGGGTTTGTTGCGTCCACGCGATGCACGGAACGATTCAACAACCTGCAAACGTTTCAAAGCTTCGTTTTTACGTTGTTGTGAAGAGTCGTTACCAGCCCGGTTTCTTAAGTCGTACGACAGTGTGTCTAAGTCAATGCGCGAAAGCAAATCGTAAATTGCTTCGGCACCCATTTTAGCAACAAACTTATTGGGGTCGCTATCTTCCAGGTATTGGTTTTCTCTTGGAAGCGTATCCAGAATGTCCAGGTATTCTTCTTCCGAGAGTAAATCATAAGTAGATACGCCGTCCTCAGCCTTTACACCCGGCTGAATAACAACATAACGCTCATAATATATAATTGAATCGAGTTTCTTGGTAGGTAATCCTAACAGATAACCTATTTTATTGGGTAGTGAACGGAAATACCAGATATGAGCTACAGGTACAACCAATTGGATATGGCCTGTACGTTCACGTCTGACTTTCTTTTCGGTAACTTCCACACCACAACGGTCGCACACAATGCCTTTATAACGGATACGTTTGTATTTTCCGCAATGACATTCGTAATCCTTGATAGGACCGAATATACGTTCGCAGAATAAACCGTCGCGTTCGGGTTTGTAAGTACGATAGTTAATGGTTTCAGGCTTCAATACTTCACCACTTGAGCTTTCCAGAATTTCTTCAGGGGAAGCCAAGCCGATTGAAATTTTTGAGAAATTACTCTTTGATTTATTTTCTTTTCTAAAAGCCATACTTTAAGAGTTATGAGTTTTGAGTTTTGAGTTTTGAGTTTGAGTTTTGAGCGTGAGTAATGGGTTTGGGATGTTATACAGCATCGTAAACTCATTACTCATTACTCACTACTCATAACTTATTCGAGGTTGACGCTTAGCCCAAGTCCTCTAAGTTCATGTAACAATACGTTCAATGATTCGGGAATACCTGGTTGAGGCATTTGTTCACCTTTAACGATTGCTTCATAAGCTTTTGAACGTCCAACCACATCATCGGATTTGATAGTCAGGATTTCTTGCAGGATGTGTGATGCACCGAATGCTTCGAGTGCCCAAACCTCCATTTCTCCGAAACGCTGTCCACCAAATTGTGCTTTACCACCAAGAGGCTGCTGAGTGATCAATGAGTATGGACCGATTGAACGGGCATGCATCTTGTCTTCAACCATGTGACCCAGTTTCAACATATAAGTCACACCTACAGTTGCAGGTTGGTCAAAACGTTCGCCGGTTCCACCATCATACAGATAGGTTTTACCGTAGCGTGGCAATTTGGCTTTATCTGTCCATTCCGACAAATCGTCCAAAGTAGCACCATCAAAGATAGGAGTGGCAAACTTGATACCAAGTCTCTTTCCGGCCGAACCCAATACAGCTTCAAATATCTGTCCGATGTTCATACGCGAAGGCACACCCAACGGATTTAATACGATATCAACCGGAGTTCCATCTTCAAGGAATGGCATATCTTCCTGACGTACGATACGCGATACAATACCTTTGTTACCGTGACGTCCTGCCATCTTATCACCAACACCGATTTTACGTTTCTTGGCAACATATACTTTGGCCATCTGAATGATACCTGCAGGAAGTTCATCACCAATGGTAATGCTGAATTTCTTACGCTTCAGGTCGGCATCCAGTTCTTTGTATTTTTTCAGGAAGTTCATTATCACATCACGGATCATGCTGTTGATTCTGGCATCATCTGTCCAGTTGCTCAATTGTACGGCATTGAAATCCATGTTGTCGAAGTCGGATACAGTGAATCTTGCATTCTTAGCAATAACTTCGGCACCGAGATAATCTTTCACTCCTTGCGAAGCTTTTCCTTCGGTTAATTTAGCCAGCTTTTGAACCAGAATTCCTCTTAGTTTAGCAACTTTCGATTCGAATTCATCGTCAATCTTCGGCAACAGAGCTTTATCAGCTAACTTAGAACTGCGGCTCTTAATTACACGCGAAAATAGTTTCTTATCTATAATAACTCCCGACAGAGATGGTGAAGCTTTCAACGAAGCATCTTTCACATCACCGGCCTTATCACCAAAGATAGCACGAAGCAGTTTTTCTTCGGGCGAAGGATCCGATTCGCCTTTTGGAGTAATTTTACCAATCAAAATATCACCCGGCTGAATACGTGCACCAACTCTTACGATACCGTTTTCGTCAAGGTCTTTTGTTGCTTCTTCGCTAACGTTAGGAATATCGGCGGTAAGCTCTTCCATACCACGTTTTGTTTCGCGTACTTCGAGCGAGTACTCTTCAACGTGAACCGAGGTAAGCAAGTCTTCGCGAACTACGCGTTCGTTCAACACAATAGCATCCTCATAGTTGTATCCTTTCCAGGGCATGTAAGCAACCAGCAGGTTCTTTCCTAAAGCCAATTCGCCTTGTTGGGTAGAATAGCCTTCGGTAAGGATATCACCTGCCAATACATGATCGCCAACTTCGCAAATAGGGCGAAGGTCGATAGTCATGTTTTGGTTAGTCTTGCGGAATTTAGGAAGTTTGTATTCTTTGCTTGCCGATTCGAAGCTTACAAATTCTTCGTCTTCTGTTCTGTTGTATTTAATACGGATGGTAGTTGCATCAACATATTCAACAATACCTTCTCCTTCGGCAGCAATCTGCGTACGCGAGTCTTTTACAAGCTGACGTTCGATACCTGTACCAACGATAGGCGATTCTGTTCTTAACAATGGAACTGCCTGGCGCATCATGTTCGATCCCATCAACGCACGGTTAGCATCGTCATGTTCAAGGAACGGAATCAACGAAGCTGCAATAGATGCAATCTGCTGTGGAGCAACGTCCATCAATTCTACCTGATCGGGCTCAACTAACGGATAATCGGCATCCTGACGCGCTTTTACACGGTTACGAATAAACTTACCGTTATCGTCGAGTGGAGCATTACCCTGTGCAATGATTTTAGCTTCTTCTTCTTCGGCAGTGAGGTAAATAATACCGTTGTCGGAAATATCTACTTTGCTGTCTTTAACTGTGCGGTATGGAGTTTCAATAAATCCAAGTTCATTGATCTTTGCATATACACATAATGAAGAGATCAAACCAATGTTTGGACCTTCAGGAGTTTCAATCGGACAAAGACGACCATAGTGTGTGTAGTGAACGTCGCGAACCTCAAATCCGGCACGCTCACGCGAAAGACCACCAGGCCCTAAGGCCGACATACGTCTTTTGTGAGTAATTTCGGCAAGCGGATTTGTTTGGTCCATGAACTGCGACAACGCATTTGTTCCGAAGAAAGTATTGATTACAGAAGAAATAGTCTTCGCATTAATCAAATCAATCGGAGTAAATACCTCATTGTCCCTAACGTTCATACGTTCGCGGATAGTACGAGACATACGAGCCAAACCAACAGCAAACTGGTTCGACAATTGTTCGCCTACTGTACGCACACGACGGTTACTTAAGTGGTCAATATCATCCACATCTGCTTTTGAGTTAATCAACTCAATCAGATATTTGATGATTTCGATAATATCTTCTTTAGTTAAAACCTTAACATCCGAGTCGGTAGTCAGATTCAATTTTTTGTTGATTCTGTAACGGCCCACATTACCAAGGTCATATCTCTTTTCAGAAAAGAACAGGTTATTGATAACCTCGCGCGCACTGGCATCATCAGCAGGGTCGGCGTTACGGAGCTGTCTGTAAATGTAAAGAACAGCTTCTTTTTCCGAGTTACTTGGGTCTTTCTGAAGAGTGTTATATATAATAGAGAAGTCGGACTGGTTTGGTTCATCCTTATGAAGAAGAATGTTCGAAACCCCCGAATCCAGAATTTCTTCAACATGTTCGGCGTCAAGTACTGTTTCACGGTCGATAATAACTTCGTTACGTTCGATCGAAACAACTTCGCCGGTATCTTCGTCTACAAAATCTTCAATCCAGGTCTTCAGAACACGAGCCGCCAATTTTCGGCCTACAGCCTTCTTCAGATTGGTCTTGTTAACTTTTACGTCTTCGGCAAGGTCGAATATTTCAAGAATGTCTTTATCATTCTCAAAACCGATTGCTCTCAATAAAGTTGTAACGGGCAATTTCTTTTTACGGTCGATGTATGCATACATAACATTGTTAATGTCTGTAGCAAACTCAATCCATGATCCCTTAAATGGGATGATACGGGCCGAGTACAGTTTTGTTCCGTTAGCATGAACGCTTTGACCAAAGAATACACCTGGCGAACGGTGAAGCTGTGACACAACAACACGTTCTGCTCCGTTTATAACGAAAGTTGCCTTATCCGTCATATAAGGAATAGGACCAAGAAATACATCCTGAATAACCGTATCGAAATCTTCGTGATCGGGGTCTGTACAATATAATTTTAATTTTGCCTTTAATGGAACACTATAAGTAAGCCCACGCTCTATACAATCTTCGATGGTATAACGCGGAGGATCAATATAATAGTCCAAAAACTCAAGAACAAAGTTATTTCTTGTGTCGGCAATAGGGAAATTTTCAGCAAATACTTTATATAATCCCTCGTTTTTACGCTTTTCGGGCGGAGTATCTAGTTGTAGGAAGTCTTGGAACGACTTCAATTGTACTTCCAGAAAATCCGGGTATTCTAGTGGATTTTTAGTCGAAGCAAAATTAACTCTTTGATTTACAGTATTTGAAGACATCTGTCAGTGAATTTGTAGAACTTTTATAAATATATACACAAAAAGGCTAAGAACCCTCTTGCGGAGGATTCCTAACCGAACGTCCTGTTTACCAGGTAATTTTATTTAAGTTCAACTTCAGCTCCAGCTTCTTCCAATGTTTTCTTCAATGATTCTGCTTCGTCTTTAGCTAAACCTTCTTTTACTACGCTAGGAGCACCGTCTACCATATCTTTAGCTTCTTTCAAGCCAAGACCGCATGCTTCTTTCACAGCTTTTACTACTTGTAATTTAGCTGAACCTGCGCTTTTCAATACTACATCGAAAGAAGATTTTTCTTCCGCAGCAGCACCACCACCAGCAGCAGGACCAGCAGCAACAGCTACAGCTGCAGCAGCAGGTTCAATACCATACTCTTCTTTAAGGATAGTTGCAAGTTCATTAACTTCTTTTACTGTCAAGTTAACTAGTTGTTCTGCAAAAGCTTTTAAATCTGCCATTTTATTTATAAGTTTTAATGTTTAATTTACTAAGTAATTTGGTTTTAAATTATCTTTCACCAAGAGTCTTAAGAACTCCGTGAAGGGTGTTACCACCTGATTGAAGAGCCGAAATAACGTTTTTCGCTGGTGATTGCAGCAATGCCACGATATCAGCAATAACTTCATTTTTGCTCTTGATGCTAACAAGAGCGTCAAGCTGATTAGCTCCGATGTAGAAGCTTTCTTCTGCATAAGCAGCTTTCAGTCCTGGAATACCATCTTTAGCCATATCTTTGATCAACTTTGCCGGTGCGTTAGCAACATTGCTAAACATAATGGCTGTTGCTCCTTTCAATGAGCTGTAAAGAGGTGAGTAGTCGCCTTCTAATGAGTCTAAAGCTTTTTCAAGAAGTGTATTCTTGATAACCATCAAATTGATGTCTGCTTTGAAACAAGCTCTTCTCAGTGCACTGGTTTTTTCAGCGTTCATTGCTGTAAGGTCAACCAGATAGAAGTGACCATATTCCTGTACAGTAGCAGCTATTTGCTCTATAATTGAATTTTTATCTTCCTTTCTCATGTTCTTTTTTTATTTTAAACTTCTTCAATTGTTTTCGGGTCGATTTTGATACCCGGACTCATTGTACTAGAAAGATAAATACTCTTGATATATGTACCTTTTGCTGCGGTTGGTCTTAGTTTGTTTATGGTAGCCATAAACTCTTTCGCATTGTCGCGGATTTTGTCGGCGTCGAAAGATACTTTACCAATTGAAGTATGAACAATACCGGTTTTATCTACTTTGAAGTCGATTTTACCTTGTTTTACTTCTTTCACAGCTTTTGCAACATCCATAGTTACAGTACCACTTTTGGGGTTAGGCATTAATCCGCGAGGACCAAGTACACGACCCAGGGCACCAATTTTACCCATGATAGATGGCATAGTGATGATTACATCAATATCAGTCCATCCACCTTTGATCTTTTCAATATATTCGTCAAGACCAACATAGTCAGCGCCGGCTTCTTTTGCAGCAGCTTCAGCATCAGGTGTACAAAGTACCAACACACGAATTTCCTTACCAGTTCCATGAGGAAGTGAAACAACACCTCTCACCATCTGGTTAGCTTTACGTGGGTCAACTCCTAAACGTACATCTATATCTACGGAAGCATCGAACTTAGTAAAAGTAACTTCTTTTACTAATGATGCAGCTTCTTTCAGTGAGTATGCTTTCCCTGCTTCAATTTTTTCTGCAGCTAACTTTTGTTTTTTTGTCAGTTTACCCATTCTAAATTGAAGTTTAATTAATTATTTCCCGGGAATTCACCTTTTACAGCGATACCCATACTTCTAGCAGTACCAGCAACCATTGTCATAGCAGACTCTATTGTAAAACAGTTCAAGTCGACCATTTTGTCCTGAGCAATCGTTTGAATCTGATCCCATGTAAGTTCAGCTACTTTTTTACGATTAGGCTCAGCAGAACCACCTTTTAACTTAGCCACTTCCAGCAATTGGATGGCAACAGGAGGAGTCTTGATTACAAAATCAAAAGACTTATCTGCATAATAAGTAATGATTACAGGTAGGATTTTACCTGCTTTGTCTTGGGTTCTGGCGTTGAATTGCTTGCAAAACTCCATGATGTTAATCCCTTTGGAACCTAATGCAGGTCCTACTGGGGGAGATGGATTTGCTGCGCCTCCTTTAATCTGTAATTTGATTTGTCCAGCAACTTCTTTAGCCATTTTCTATTGATTTATATATAAACATTAATAAAGAATATACAGCGTAACACCTGTACTATTCTTTTTCTACTTGCATAAAGCCCAATTCGAGCGGAGTTTTACGCCCAAATATTTTCACCATCACCTTTAGTTTCTTTTTCTCGCTATTCACTTCTTCAATGATACCACTGAATCCGCTAAAAGGACCAAAAGTAACTTTTACAGTTTCGCCAACAATATACGGAATGTTGATTTCTTCACCCGCATCTTGTAACTCGTCAACTGTTCCAAGTATACGATTCACTTCCGACTGTCTCAATGGTACAGGTTTTTCCTGTCCACCTAAAAATCCAATCACATTAGGCGTGTTTCTTAACTGATGAGAAACCTCACCAACAAGAGCTGCCTCTACCAATACGTAACCAGGAAGATAACTTCTTTCCTTCACAATTTTTTTTCCATTGCGAACCTGATATACTTTCTCGGTAGGAATCAATACCTGAGACACATATTCGCCAAGGTCGCCGTTTTTAATTTCAGCTTCGAGATATTCTCTAACCTTAGTTTCTTTTCCGCTAATGGCACGTAGAACATACCATTTTTTTTCAATCTCAGACATTTAATAATTCTTTTTTAATGTGGATAGATAAACTTTTCCATTACAGTTTGGAAACAGAAGTCCATCGCGAATACTACCAATGCAATGAGGAGGGAAGCATATAAAACAACTACTGCACTGTTAGTAAGTTCAGATAACGTAGGCCACGATACTTTATGAGCAAGTTCGTTATAAGATTCCTTAATGTAGTTAATTATCTTTTTCATTTTCTAAATATTAGCACGGGAGGAGAGGCTCGAACTCCCGACACCTGGTTTTGGAGACCAGTGCTCTACCAACTGAGCTACTCCCGTAAATTATTAAGTATTTGAGTGAGGTAAAAGGAGGTAAAGTGAGGTAAAGTTTATGCAAAGTATTTCTACTTTACCTCCTTTACCTCACTTCTTTACTTCTATACTTATTTAAAGAATTTCAGTAATCTGACCGGCACCTACTGTACGACCACCTTCGCGGATAGCGAAACGAAGACCTACGTTCAATGCTACTGGGTAGATTAATTCTACGCTGATTGTTACGTTATCACCAGGCATTACCATTTCTGTTCCTTCTGGAAGAGTGATTTCACCTGTAACGTCCAATGTACGGATGTAGAATTGAGGACGGTATCTGTTGTGGAATGGAGTGTGACGTCCACCTTCTTCTTTTTTCAGGATATAAACCTCAGCTTTGAATGTGCTATGAGGAGTGATTTTTCCTGGGTGGCAGATTACCATACCACGTTTGATTTCGTTTTTGTCGATACCACGAAGTAACAAACCTACGTTATCGCCAGCTTCACCTGTGTCAAGGATCTTACGGAACATTTCAACACCTGTAACAACTGATTTCTTAGCTTCAGAACCAAGACCGATGATTTGAACTTCTTCACCTGTTTTGATGATACCAGCTTCGATACGACCTGTAGCAACTGTACCACGACCAGTGATAGAGAATACGTCTTCAACAGGCATAAGGAATGGTTTATCAACATCACGTGGAGGCAATGGAATCCATGTATCTACAGCTTCCATCAGTTCCATGATTTTGTCTTCCCACTGAGCAACGCCATTCAATCCACCAAGAGCAGAACCTTGAATAACAGGAGTGTTATCACCGTCGAATTCGTAGAATGAAAGAAGTTCTCTCATTTCCATTTCAACAAGCTCTAACATTTCAGCGTCGTCAACCATATCACATTTGTTCATGAAAACAACCAATTTAGGTACGTTTACCTGACGAGCCAAAAGGATGTGCTCACGAGTTTGAGGCATAGGACCATCAGTAGCAGCTACTACAATGATAGCACCGTCCATCTGAGCAGCACCAGTTACCATGTTCTTTACGTAGTCGGCGTGACCCGGACAGTCTACGTGTGCATAGTGACGGTTAGCTGTTTCGTATTCAACGTGTGAAGTATTGATAGTGATACCTCTTTCTTTTTCTTCAGGAGCGTTGTCGATTGAGTCGAATGAACGTAGTTCAGAAAGACCATTCTTTGCCAACACTGTTGTGATAGCAGCGGTCAAAGTAGTCTTACCATGGTCAACGTGACCAATTGTACCGATGTTAACATGCGGTTTGGAACGATTAAATTTCTCTTTAGCCATAGCTTTACTTGTTATTTATTTGATTAATAATCAGCTTCTTTTAAGTTTGTGAGTTCTTAAGTTTGTGAGTTTTTGAGTTCTAGGCATGCCTTACAAACTTAAAAACTAAAAGTCTTACAAACTCAAATGAGCTGTTACCGGGATTTGAACCCGGGACCTCTTCCTTACCAAGGAAGTGCTCTACCACTGAGCTATAACAGCAAAAAGAGCGGAAGACGGGGCTCAAACCCGCGACCCTCAGCTTGGAAGGCTAATGCTCTATCAACTGAGCTACTTCCGCAAGTAAATTGAAAATAGAAAATCGAGTAATGCGCTAAACAATTACTCTGGTTTTCTGTTTTCAATAACATAAGCTGTTGCTTTTTGTGGGCAGTGATGGATTCGAACCACCGAAGTCGAAAGACAGCAGATTTACAGTCTGCCCCATTTGGCCACTCTGGTAACTGCCCCAATTAGTTTTGAGTTTTGAATTATAAGTTTTGAGTTTTCTTTTCAGCATCAATACTTATTACTCAGTAAGTTTTGAATTGTTGGTTTTGAGTTTCAGTGCAGCATTGCACTTATTACTCTAAACTCATCACTCATTACTTTTTTTGAGCCTCTTGTCGGATTCGAACCAACGACCCCGAGATTACAAATCACGTGCTCTGGCCAACTGAGCTAAAGAGGCGGGTTTTAAAAAATGCAACCGTTACGTTCTGTAATGTGAGCGAAACGGCTGCAAATTTAGACATTTATTTCTTTTCAGCAAAATATTTGGTTTTTTTTTATTTGCTTCTTGCTTTTTCTTTGTGTTTTACCAATTGTTTGCCTAATGCTTCAAGGCATTCGTCGACTGCTTGCTCAAAAGTATCGTATACTTTATTAGCGTAGAATTCTGCATTTGGTACTATCACTTTGATTCCGGCTTCTTTATTTTCGGCCGTTTCGGGCTTTATTACTTTTAATGTTACCTCTACTGTGGTTATATCATCGTAAAGTTTTTCCAGTTTAGCTGCTTTCTTCTGAATGAATGCTTGCAACTGTTCTGCTGCATCAAAGTGAATCGATTGAATTCTAATATCCATATAGACCTCCTTTTTTTATTAAGCCCTTGGGTGGGCTTGTTTATACACCTTTTTAAGTTCTTCGAAAGTAGTGTGCGTATAAATTTCGGTAGCCGCCAAACTGCTATGCCCCAAAAGTTCTTTTACGGCTCCCAGTTCGGCTTCGTTATTTAACATTGTTGTTGCAAACGTGTGCCTTAACACATGGGGACTCCTTTTTTTAGTCGTAACTACTTTTGAAAGATTCTTTTTCACAATGTTATAGACTAGTCCTTTCGAAAGTTTTTCTCCATTCTCTTTTATAAAGAATGCATTGGCCTTTACCGGAACTGTTTCGCTTCTTATATTGAAATACTCAGTTAGCGATTTCTTTAATTCTTCACCAAAAGGAATGATGCGTTGTTTGTTGCGCTTTCCTGTTACCTTAATGGTGGAAGCAATTAAATCAATGTCGCCGTCGGTTAATCCAATTAATTCGGATAGTCGTATGCCGGTGGCATAAAACGTTTCAATAATTAATCGGTCGCGACAGCCGGCAAATCCTTCGCCAAAATCCGTTTCGTCGAGCAACTTGTCCATGTCTACTTCTTTAACAAAGACGGGGAGGGGTTTGTTTTTCTTTGGCCCTGTTATTTTTCGTAACGGATCAACTTTAACCTCACCTCTCTTTAAAAGGAATTTATAGAACGAACGGAGTGAACTCAACTTGCGGTTTACCGAGCTCGATGCCAATCCTTGGTCCATCAATGAAATTATCCATTCGCGAACCATCCCGGATTGAACCTCGCTGGGTTTAAACTCAGTATCCTCTCCTTGAACAAAAATCCGGAACTGAGCGATATCTGTACCATATTCTTTTATGGTCTTATCAGAATAATTCCGCTCGTACCGGAGATAGTCAAGAAAAGCTTCTATCAACATAATTGCTACATCTATACCTTGCAGCTAATGTATAAAAAGTAATTGATAAATCAAAAGAAATTGTGATTTATTAATCTTCTACTTGCTGAAGTTGCTGTACGTAAACTGCGCGTTCTTTCTTAAGTCTTTTAAGCACAGATGGTTTGTCGAACTGTTGTCTGCGTCTTAACTCTTTTACGATTCCTGTTTTCTCAAACTTTCTCTTGAATTTTTTAAGCGCTTTTTCTATGTTTTCGCCTTCTTTTACTGGTACTACAATCATTTTGTTTTTATTGTTTTATGTTATTGTTTCTAAAATCGCAGTCAAATTGCGGGGCAAAATTACATATTGTTTCTTTATTAGCCAAACTTTTGAATAAAATATTATTAGATAGTAGTTAGTAGCTAGTAGATAGTAGCTAGTAGTTAGTAGATAGTAGTCAGTAGTAAGTAGTAAGAATCCATGCGGCATCGTACTACTAACTACTAACAATATATCTGCATAGCTCTACTAACTACTAACTACTAACTACTAGCTACTAACTACTAACTACTAGCTACTAGCTACTAACGATATTCTGTAAAATCGCCTATAAATATTTTTGTTATTTTATCTTCGTATTCTTTTTTGAGTATAAAAAGGTATGCTTTGGAGCTTTTCAGTACTAGTTTATAGATGATATCGCCTTCGTTCCATGTGCGGTTTTGGGGTGTGCCCATATTTTTTGTTTTCTCGTTTATGGCAGCAATGGCTATTAATTTGTTGTCGGGCGATGTTATCATGTGCATTTTAGAGAAATTCATGTTCATATACGTTGCTATGGTTTTTTCGGCATTCCACCCCATCATGTTATATCCTATTCCAATGTTTTCGTTTTGTTCGTTATAGGGGTAGTTCTCCTCTCTCCACCAGGCCTGCACTGTATCTGTATATATTGTAATCTCACTTCCTGGTGTGCCGCTGGTTTTGCCTTCGCTGTCGGCAGCAAAGACATCTGGCGATTCCCAATAGAATTTGTTTACGTTCATTTGCCAATCAATTTTTTCTAAATTGTATGGCTGTTTGTAGCTTAGGTGTTTGGGTGCTTGCTGGCACGATACATGTAGCGGGAGCAAGAGATATATAATAATGTGTACGATGTAATGTTTCATAATGTGGAAATAAAAAGCAAAGATAATTTTTTTATTTCATTTATTAGACACGGATTACGCGGATTGCACGGATTAAATAACACGGATATTAATCTCTTAATCCGTGTATTAAAATCTGTGTCATCCGCGTAATCCGTGTCTAATAAATACTCTGTGGTGAAATCGTCTAAAAATAATCCGGTTAGATCTTGGCATAAGAATAATTCTGTTAATTTTGCCCCTATTAATCAGAAACATTTAATCGTATGAATAATAAAGAAGACAATCAGTTGCAGATCGAGTTAAAAGAAGATGTAGCCCAAGGTACTTACTCAAATCTGGCTATAATTACTCATTCCAGCTCGGAGTTTATCCTTGATTTTATTCGTGTAATGCCCGGGGTTCCTAAGGCAGGGGTGCAATCGCGTGTTATATTGGCGCCCGAACATGCTAAACGTTTGTTGCGGGCACTCGAGGATAATATTAATAAGTACGAACATGCTTTTGGCCCCATTAATTTAGGCAATGAACAACAGATACCTCCAATTCTTAATGTGAAAGGAGAGGCATAATTTCGGGTTCCGGGCTATATAGCATTGGGGTTTCGGTCTATATAGCATCGACCCCTCGGTCTATATAGCACTGACCCTCCGGTCTATATAGCACTGGCCCTTTGGTCTATATAGCATTTTGGGGCAAATGCATCTTCGGAAGTTAAAGAAGTGATCGCTTTGCTCAACTAAAAACATCAAAACTGTGTTCGATTTACATCAATGCAGTGTTCGATTTGCATCGAAACAACATTCAATTTGCATTCAAAAAGTGTTAAACACAACTTGGTAGCGTCGGAGTTAGAACTTTTTAACAAGTTCGATAATTCAACACGAAACTCTGCCATTTGCTACAATGGGTATAATGTAGGCGCTGTTTGCCGATACGAAAAAGTGAACAAACCGCTGCAAAAAAAGCCAACGGTGGTTTAACTAATATAATAGAATATAACAGAATAGAACAGAACATATAACAACAGAAGAAAAATATAAAAAAGAAACTGCTGCTGTTGTTTCGTCCTTTACGTTTCGTGTTTTAAAAAAACAGGCATTTAGTTGAATATTAAAATATTATTCGTAACTTTGCAGCCCGAAATGCATACTTGCGAATAATATTGTAAATAAATATATAACAACTAAAAAAACATTAAAAATGCCTACAATTCAGCAATTAGTAAGAAAAGGGCGTACCGTTTTGACGGAGAAAAGTAAGTCTCCGGCATTGGATTCATGCCCTCAGAGACGCGGAGTTTGTGTAAGGGTGTACACAACAACACCTAAAAAACCTAACTCGGCAATGCGTAAAGTGGCTCGTGTACGTTTAACCAACCAAAAGGAAGTTAACTCGTACATCCCGGGAGAAGGCCACAACTTGCAAGAGCACTCAATTGTGTTGGTGCGTGGTGGTCGTGTGAAAGACCTTCCAGGGGTACGTTATCACATTGTACGTGGAACTTTAGATACAGCAGGTGTAGCCGGACGTACACAAAGACGTTCGAAATATGGAGCTAAGCGTCCAAAACCAGGACAAGCACCAGCAGCTGCAGCTAAAGGAAAGAAAAAGTAAGGAAAAGTAAAGAAGTGAGGTAAAAGGAGGTAAAGTGAGGTAAAGAAGTACTCACGAACTCTACCTGACTCAACTACTCTACCTAACTCAAATACTTAAAATAACCCGTTTTAGTTTGTTGGACTTGGATTACCAAGGTTGAGTAAACCCTCCGGTGGGAGAGTTGAAGACATAAAAATCACAGCCAGAGACAAAAACATTATTGTTCAAACAAATGAGAAAAGCAAAACCAAAAAAACGTGTGATCCTTCCGGATCCCGTATTTAACGATCAAAAGGTTTCTAAATTTGTAAACCATTTGATGTATGATGGCAAAAAGAACCTTTCTTACGAAATCTTCTATGCTGCTTTGGAGCAGGTAAAGAGAAAACTTCCTAACGAAGAAAAATCATCTCTCGAAATTTGGAAAAAAGCACTCGACAATGTAACTCCACAGGTCGAAGTAAAATCACGCCGTGTAGGGGGTGCTACATTTCAGGTACCAACCGAAATCCGTCCGGATCGTAAAGAATCGGTTTCGATGAAAAACCTTATCCTTTACGCTCGCAAAAGAGGTGGTAAAACAATGGCCGATAAACTTGCTGCCGAAATTATCGACGCATTCAATGAGCAAGGCGGTGCATTCAAACGTAAGGAAGATATGCATAGAATGGCCGAAGCCAACAGAGCATTTGCACATTTTAGATTCTAATACCAAACCGAAAAACAGATCAAATAAAAAGATAAGAATTTAAAAATGGCAAAGCAAGATTTACATTTAACTCGTAATATCGGTATCATGGCTCACATCGATGCCGGAAAAACAACAACTTCCGAACGTATCCTGTTCTATACCGGGTTGACTCACAAAATTGGTGAAACTCACGATGGTACTGCTACAATGGACTGGATGGCTCAGGAACAAGAACGTGGTATCACTATTACATCGGCTGCTACAACTACCCGTTGGAAATACGATGGTAACACTTACAAAATTAACTTGATTGACACTCCGGGACACGTTGACTTTACTGTTGAAGTAGAGCGTTCGTTACGTGTACTCGATGGTGCTGTTGCTACTTACTGTGCTGTAGGTGGTGTTGAACCACAATCGGAAACAGTATGGCGCCAGGCTGATAAATATAATGTTCCACGTATTGGCTACGTGAACAAAATGGACCGCTCGGGAGCTGACTTCTTCGAAGTGGTTCGTCAGATGAAAGACGTACTTGGTGCAAATCCATGTCCTATTGTTGTGCCTATCGGTGCAGAAGAAACTTTCAAAGGTGTTGTTGACCTTATCAAAATGAAAGCTATCCTTTGGCACGATGAAACAATGGGGGCCGACTACTCTGTTGAAGATATACCAGCTAACCTACTTGCTGAGTGCGAAGAGTGGAGAGACAAAATGCTTGAATCGGTAGCTGATTACGACGATTCGTTAATGGAAAAATACTTCGATGATCCTTCAACAATCACCGAAGAAGAAATCCTGCGCGCGCTTCGTAATGCAACTATCCAGATGGCTATCGTACCAATGTTGTGCGGTTCTTCATTCAAAAATAAAGGTGTACAAACATTGCTCGACTATGCTTGTGCATTCTTGCCATCGCCATTAGATACAGGTAGCGTAACAGGTACTAACCCAAATACTGGCGAAGAGGTTGTTAGACAACCCGACGAAGAAGATAAAACAGCAGCTTTAGCATTTAAAATTGCTACCGACCCTTATGTTGGTCGTTTAACTTTCTTCCGTGTATACTCGGGTAAAATAGATGCAGGTTCGTACGTATTCAATGCACGCTCGGGTAAAAAAGAACGTGTGTCGCGTATCTTCCAAATGCACTCGAACAAACAAAACCCAGTTGAAGTAATTGGTGCCGGTGATATTGGTGCAGGTGTTGGTTTCAAAGATATCCGTACAGGTGATACACTTTGCGACGAAAACGCTCCAATTATTCTGGAATCTATGGACTTCCCCGATCCGGTAATCGGTATCGCTGTTGAGCCTAAAACTCAGAAAGATATGGATAAACTGGCTAACGGTTTAGCTAAACTGGCTGAAGAAGACCCAACATTTACAGTTAAAACCGACGAACAATCGGGTCAAACAGTTATTTCGGGTATGGGTGAGCTTCACCTTGATATCATTATCGACCGTTTGAAACGTGAGTTCAAAGTTGAGTGTAACCAAGGTCGTCCACAGGTTAACTACAAAGAAGCAATTACCAAAAATATCAATCTTCGCGAAGTGTACAAAAAACAATCCGGAGGTCGTGGTAAGTTTGCCGATATCATTGTTGAAGTTGGACCGGTTGATGCTGACTTTACTCAAGGCGGATTGCAATTCGTTGACGAAGTAAAAGGTGGTAACATTCCTAAAGAATTTATCCCATCGGTACAAAAAGGTTTTGTTACTGCAATGAAAAACGGTGTGTTGGCCGGATATCCTCTCGATTCGTTGAAAGTAAGATTGATCGATGGATCTTTCCATGCGGTTGACTCTGACCAACTTTCGTTCGAAATCTGTGCTATCCAAGCTTACAAAAACGCTTGTGCTAAAGCAGGTCCGGTATTGATGGAACCTATCATGAAACTTGAGGTAGTTACTCCTGAAGAAAGCATGGGGGATGTTATTGGTGACTTGAACAAACGTCGCGGACAGGTTGAAGGTATGGAATCGAGCCGCTCGGGTGCTAGAATCGTGAAAGCGATGGTGCCACTGGCCGAAATGTTTGGTTATGTAACCGCACTCCGTACAATTACTTCGGGTCGTGCAACATCATCAATGACTTACGATCATCATGCACAAGTTTCTCAGTCAATTGCTAAGGCAGTGCTTGAGGAAGTAAAAGGCAGAACAGATCTGTTGTAAAAACATAAAGCCTATGGATTAGCGAATGACTCTTAATCCATAGGCTTAAATCGTATATTGTTAAATCATAAATAAATAAAGATGAGTCAGAAAATCAGAATCAAACTGAAATCTTACGATCACAACCTGGTTGATAAATCGGCCGAAAAAATCGTAAGAACTGTAAAAGCTACAGGCGCTATCGTTAGTGGTCCAATTCCACTTCCAACACACAAACGTATTTTTACAGTAAACCGTTCAACCTTCGTGAACAAAAAATCGCGTGAGCAATTCGAACTATCTTCGTACAAAAGATTGATCGACATCTATAGCTCAACAGCTAAAACTGTTGATGCATTGATGAAACTGGAATTGCCTAGCGGTGTAGAAGTTGAAATCAAAGTTTAAATAGTAATGAGTTACGAGTTATGAGTTATGAGTACTTCGTAGCATTTAATTCGTAATCTTGTTTCTAGTAAAGAGAATAATTATTTGAAGAGTGGAGAGTATTGAGAACTTACTCATAACTTAAAACTCATAACTAAAAAAAAGTGAAATGCCAGGATTATTAGGAAAGAAAATCGGAATGACATCCGTATTCAGTGCCGATGGTAAAAACGTACCATGCACTGTTATCGAAGTAGGTCCTTGTGTTGTTACTCAGGTTAAAACTATCGAAAACGATGGTTATGAAGCCGTTCAATTAGGTTTCCAAGACAAAAAGGAAAAGCACACAACTAAACCTTTACTTGGACACTTTAAGAAAGCAGGAGTAACACCAAAGAGACACTTGGCCGAGTTCAAAGAATTTGAGAGTGAGCTTAACTTGGGCGATACCGTTACAGTTGAGTTGTTCAACGATGCAACGTTTGTTGATGTTGTTGGTACATCGAAAGGTAAGGGTTTCCAAGGGGTTGTTAAAAGACATGGCTTTGGTGGTGTAGGTCAAACTACACACGGTCAGCACAATCGTGCTCGTAAACCGGGTTCTATCGGTGCTTGTTCGTACCCAGCAAAAGTATTCAAAGGAATGCGCATGGGCGGACAAATGGGTGGCGACAGAGTAACTGTTCAAAACCTGAAGGTATTAAAAGTAATTGCGGAACACAACCTTCTATTGATCAAAGGTTCTATCCCGGGTTGCAAAGGTTCAATCGTTATAATTGAGAAATAATGGAAGTTAACGTATATAACATTAAAGGTGAAGACACTGGGAGAAAGATTACGTTAAACGAATCAATCTTCGGAATTGAGCCTAACGACCACGCTATTTACTTAGACGTAAAACAGTTTATGGCTAACCAGCGTCAGGGTACTCATAAGTCAAAAGAAAGAAGTGAAATAAGTGGTTCAACACGCAAGCTCGGACGTCAGAAAGGTGGCGGTGGTGCTCGTCGTGGTGATATCAACTCACCGGTATTAGTAGGTGGGGGTCGTGTATTCGGTCCTAAACCAAGAGACTACTCTTTTAAACTGAATAAAAAAGTAAAAGCTCTTGCCAGAAAATCGGCTTTGGCTTACAAAGCAAAAGATAACGCAATTGTAGTAGTTGAAGACTTCAACTTCGAAGCTCCTAGAACAAAGGAGTTTATCTCAATGGCAAAAAATCTTAAAGTTTCTGACAAAAAGCTACTTGTAATTTTATCAGAATCAAATAAAAACGTATATTTGTCGGCTCGTAACTTAAAGAGTGCCAGCGTGCAAACTGTTTCAGGATTAAATACTTACAGAGTATTGGATGCTGGAGTGTTAGTGCTTACCGAAAGTGCTCTTTCGGCAATTGACAATATCTTAAGTAATAAGGAGGCTTAAACAATGGGAATTATAATTAAACCGTTGGTTACTGAAAAAATGACAAATATAACCGAAAAGTTAAATCGTTTCGGTTTTATCGTGCGTCCAGGTGCTAACAAACTTGAAATTAAGAAAGAAATTGAAGCCCTTTATAATGTTACAGTGGTTGATGTAAACACAATGAAATACCAGGGTAAGAGCAAACGTCGCTATACTCGTAGTGGTATCATTGATGGTAGAACGAATGCTTACAAAAAAGCGATAGTAACATTGAAAGAAGGCGACACGATAGACTTCTATAGCAATATTTAAAAAAATGGCAGTACGTAAATTTAAGCCCACAACACCGGGGCAAAGACATAAGGTTATTGGTACTTCGGATGATATTACTGCAAGGGTACCAGAGAAATCTCTTGTATACGGTAAAAAAACATCCGGCGGTCGTAATAACGAAGGTAAGATGACAATGCGTTATCTTGGTGGTGGTCACCGTAAGATGATCCGTATTATCGACTTCAAGAGAAACAAGGACGGTGTTCCTGCAGTGGTTAAAACAATAGAATACGATCCGAACCGTTCGGCACGTATCGCTTTGTTGTTTTATGCAGATGGCGAAAAAAGATATATTGTTGCTCCCAACGGACTGAAAGTAGGAACTACTTTGATGTCTGGTTCGGAAGCTGCGCCAGAGATTGGTAATGCGCTTCCATTACAAAATATTCCCGTTGGTACTGTGATTCATAATATTGAATTGCGTCCGGGTCAGGGTGCTGCCCTGGTACGTTCGGCAGGAAATTTTGCTCAGTTAACTTCAAGAGAAGGAAAATATTGTGTAATCAAATTACCTTCGGGCGAAGTAAGACAGATTCTAAGTACTTGTAAAGCTACTATTGGTAGTGTAGGTAACTCGGATCATGGATTGGAAAAATCAGGTAAAGCTGGTCGTAGCCGCTGGTTTGGTCGTCGTCCACGTAACCGTGGTGTTGTTATGAACCCGGTTGATCACCCAATGGGTGGTGGTGAAGGACGTGCATCAGGAGGACATCCAAGATCACGTAAAGGATTGTACGCTAAGGGTCTTAAGACAAGAGCTCCTAAGAAGCAATCGTCTAAGTACATTATTGAAAGAAGGAAAAAGTAATCTGATTAATTGAGTAAATTATGAGTCGTTCATTAAAAAAAGGTCCATACATTAATGTAAAGCTTGAAAAGAAGATTCTTGCCATGAATGAATCGGGCAAGAAATCTGTCGTTAAGACTTGGGCTAGAGCTTCAATGATATCCCCTGATTTTGTAGGGCATACAGTTGCAGTTCACAACGGAAATAAATTTATTCCTGTTTATGTTACCGAAAATATGGTAGGACACAAGTTGGGCGAGTTTGCACCAACACGTACTTTCAGAGGTCACTCCGGTAACAAAAAAAGATAAGGGAATTCATCTGAAATAATAAAGTAAAAAATATAATGGGAGCAAGAAAAAGAATATCGGCCGAAAAAAGAAAAGAGGCCCTTAAAACCATGTATTTTGCAAAACTGCAAAATGTGCCTACTTCCCCCCGTAAGATGCGTCTCGTGGCTGACATGATCCGCGGAATGGAAGTAAACAGAGCACTTGGTGTTTTGAAGTTTTCTTCTAAGGAAGCTTCTGCAAGAGTGGAAAAATTACTCCGCTCGGCAATTGCTAACTGGGAGCAGAAAAACGAACGTAAAGCTGAAAGCGGTGAGTTGTTTGTGACTAAAATTTTTGTTGATGGTGGTGCTATGCTTAAAAGAATGAGACCAGCCCCACAAGGAAGAGGATATAGAATTCGCAAACGTTCAAATCACGTAACTTTGTTCGTTGGTACTAAAAGTAATAATGAAGAACAGAATTAAGCATGGGACAGAAAGTTAATCCAATAAGTAACCGTTTAGGAATCATCAGAGGTTGGGATTCTAACTGGTATGGTGGAAACGATTATGGTGATGCATTACTTGAAGATAGCAAAATCCGCAAATACTTAAACGCGCGTTTGGCTAAAGCTAGTGTATCAAGAATCGTAATCGAACGTACTTTGAAGCTTGTCACTATTACTGTTTGTACTTCTCGCCCCGGAATCATTATCGGTAAAGGTGGTCAAGAAGTTGACAAGTTGAAAGAAGAGTTGAAGAAGATTACCGATAAAGATATTCAAATCAACATTTTTGAAGTGAAAAGACCAGAACTTGATGCAGTGATCGTTGCAAACAACATCGCCCGTCAGGTAGAAGGTAAAATTGCCTATCGCCGTGCCATTAAAATGGCTATCGCAAACACAATGCGTATGGGTGCTGAAGGTATTAAAATTCAAATTTCAGGACGTTTGAATGGAGCTGAAATGGCCCGTTCTGAAATGTACAAAGAAGGAAGAACTCCGTTGCATACTTTTAGAGCAGATATCGACTACTGTCATGCCGAAGCGTTGACTAAAGTTGGTTTGCTTGGTATCAAAGTGTGGATTTGTAGAGGTGAAGTGTTTGGTAAGAGAGATTTAACTCCTAACTTTACACAAAGCAAAGATGCTGGTCGTGGTGGAAACAATCGCGGAGATGGCGGCGGAAAGAACTTCAAAAGAAAGAAAAATAACAATCGTTAATCGAATTTGAATTTTAGGAATCATGTTACAACCGAAAAAGACAAAATTCAGAAGACAACAAAAGGGCCGTATGAAAGGCAATGCCCAAAGAGGCAATCAGCTGGCTTTCGGTTCTTTTGGAATAAAATCTCTGCAAAGCAAGTGGATTACCGGTAGACAAATTGAAGCAGCTCGTATTGCTGTAACAAGATATATGCAACGTCAAGGACAAATCTGGATACGTATATTTCCCGATAAACCAATTACCAAGAAGCCTGCCGAAGTGCGTATGGGTAAGGGTAAGGGATCGCCAGAAGGATTTGTGGCTCCAATCACTCCGGGTAGAATTATTATTGAAGTTGAAGGTGTATCATACGAAATCGCAAAAGAAGCATTGCGCTTAGCAGCTCAAAAGCTTCCTGTAACAACTAAGTTTGTTGTGCGTCGCGACTATGATATGCAAAATCAAAATGCGTAAGTGTTATGAAAATTGCAGAAATAAGAGAAATGTCTACTGCTGATTTGGCAGAAAGAATAGAAGCAGAAGTGGTAAATTACGACCACATGATTTTAAATCATTCTATTTCTCCTTTAGATAATCCTAGCAAGATTAAACAATTACGCAGGACTATCGCGCGTATGAAAACAGAATTACGCGAAAGAGAACTTAACAATAAATGATTGGCTTGATGGAAGCAAGAAATTTAAGAAAAGAAAGAATAGGGGTTGTAGTTAGCAACAAAATGGAAAAAACAATTACCGTTGCTGCTAAGTTTAAAGAAAAACACCCCATGTATGGTAAATTCGTTAGCAAAACGAAGAAGTACCATGCTCACGACGAAAAGAACGATTGCAATATAGGAGATACTGTACGCATCATGGAAACTCGTCCTTTGAGCAAGACTAAGAGATGGAGATTAGTAGAAGTAATTGAAAGAGCTAAGTAATTATGATACAAGTAGAATCCAGACTCACAGTATGTGATAATAGTGGAGCTAAAGAGGCATTGTGTATCCGTGTTTTAGGAGGTACAGGTCGTCGTTACGCTTCGGTAGGGGATGTTATTGTCGTTTCAGTAAAAAGTGTAATCCCTTCAAGTGATATTAAAAAAGGTACAGTGTCTAAGGCTCTGATCGTACGTACTAAGAAAGAAATTCGTCGTGCCGACGGTTCTTACATTCGTTTTGATGATAATGCCTGTGTGTTGTTGAACAACGCAGGTGAGATTAGAGGTAGTCGTATTTTCGGTCCGGTAGCAAGAGAACTTCGCGCTACTAACATGAAAGTGGTGTCACTAGCGCCTGAGGTACTTTAATTTTGTAAAAGATTTAAGTAATGAGTAAATTACATATTAAAAAAGGCGATACAGTATACGTAAATGCTGGTGAGGACAAAGGTAAAACCGGTCGTGTTTTAAAAGTTCTCGTGAAAGAACAACGTGCTATTGTTGAAGGCATTAATATGGTAACCAAAAGTACCAAACCTAATGCAAAACATCCGCAAGGAGGTAGAATAGAGCAAGAAGCCTCTATTCATATTTCTAATCTGAATCCTATCGATCCGGATACAGATAAGCCAACACGCATCGGACGCAAAAAAGATGCTGATGGAAAAACAGTACGTTATGCTAAAAAATCAGGGAAGGAGATTAACTAATGAGTAATACTGCAAGCCTTAAGAAAGAATATGCAGAACGTATTGTTCCTGCATTAAAATCTCAGTTTGAGTATACATCGGCAATGCAGGTACCTGTACTGAAAAAGATTGTTATCAATCAAGGATTAGGTATGGCTACTGCCGACAAGAAAATAATTGAAGTTGCAATCAACGAAATGACAACTATTACCGGACAGAAAGCTGTTGCTACAGTTTCTAAGAAAGATATTTCAAACTTCAAGCTTCGTAAGAAAATGCCAATCGGTGTGATGGTAACTTTACGTCGCGAAAGAATGTACGAATTCCTGGAAAAACTGGTACGTGTTGCTTTGCCTCGTATCCGCGACTTCAAAGGTATCGAAAGTAAATTTGACGGAAGAGGTAATTATACACTCGGTATTCAGGAACAAATCATTTTTCCTGAAATTAATATCGATAGTATAACAAGAATCTTAGGAATGAATATTACCTTTGTAACTTCTGCGCAAACAGATGAAGAAGGGTATGCTTTATTGAAAGAATTTGGTTTACCTTTTAAGAATATTAAAAAAGACTAATATAGTATGGCAAAGGAATCAATGAAGGCTCGCGAAGTAAAGAGAGCCAAATTAGTAGCCAAATATGCCGAGAAAAGAGCTAAACTGAAAGCTGAAGGAGATTACGAAGCTTTACAGGCAATACCTAAAAATGCATCGCCTGTGCGCTTGCACAACCGTTGCAAACTGACTGGTCGTCCGAAAGGATATATCCGTCAGTTCGGTATTTCCAGAATTCAGTTCCGCGAAATGGCATCTAACGGGCTTATTCCAGGTGTTAAGAAAGCAAGCTGGTAGTTTATTTTTTTAAATATTGTCAGGGAAGTCCTGATTAATTTAATTATTTATTATATGACTGATCCAATAGCAGATTATTTGACCAGGTTGAGGAACGCCATTCAGGCAAAGCACAGAGTGGTAGAAGTTCCTGCCTCGAACTTGAAAAAAGAAATCACTAAGATTCTTTTTGAAAAGGGCTACATTCTGAATTATAAGTTTGTAGAAGATGGTCCTCAAGGAACCATCAAAATTGCTTTGAAGTATGATACAGTTAACAAAGTTAATGCTATCAAAAAACTTCAAAGAATATCTACTCCGGGTTTACGTAAGTATACCGGATATAAAGATATGCCGCGAGTAATTAATGGTTTAGGTATTGCAATAATATCTACTTCCAAAGGTGTAATGACAGACAAAGAAGCTGCCGACTTGAAGATTGGTGGTGAAGTGTTGTGTTATGTATATTAATGTAAGGAGGATTTGTAATGTCAAGAATAGGAAAATTACCCATTAGTATACCCGCTGGTGTTACTGTGAGCTTCAAAGATGATGTAGTAACAGTAAAAGGTCCGAAAGGAGAAATGACTCAGCAGGTAAACCCGCTGATTAAAGTTGAAATTGAAAACGGACAGGTTACTTTAAGTCGTAACAGCGACGATAAACAAGAACGTGCATTTCACGGATTGTACCGTTCACTTATCAACAACATGGTTGTAGGTGTATCGGAAGGATATAAAAAAGAATTGGAATTGGTTGGTGTAGGTTACCGTGCCGCTAATAATGGAAACATTATTGAACTCTCGCTTGGTTTTACTCACCCTATCTTTATTCAGTTACCATCTGAAATTAAGGTTGAAACAAAGTCTGAAAGAAATAAGAACCCTCTTATTATTCTGGAATCTTGCGATAAGCAACTACTTGGACAAGTTTGCTCTAAAATACGTTCTTTCCGTAAACCTGAGCCATATAAAGGTAAAGGTGTTAAGTTTGTTGGCGAAGTTATTCGCAGAAAGTCTGGTAAATCAGCCGGTGCTAAGTAAATAACACGAAGTAAATTAGTATTATTATGACAACAAAAGTAGAAAGACGCGTTAAAATTAAATATAGAGTACGCAATAAAATTTCAGGTACTGCTGAACGTCCGCGTATGAGTGTGTTCAGAAGCAATAAACAGATCTATGTACAGATCATCGACGATCTTACAGGTAAAACTCTGGCTGCCGCTTCTTCACTTGCTCTTGAAGGCAAAATGCCTAAAAAAGAACAAGCTGCAAAAGTAGGCGAAATGATTGCTAAGAAAGCTCAGGAAGCAGGCATTACAACTGTTATCTTCGACCGTAATGGTTATTTGTATCATGGGAGAGTAAAAGAAGTTGCTGATGCAGCTCGTAACGGTGGACTTAAATTCTAATCATTATGGCAATTAAAAACAGAGTAAAGATTTCAAACGACATAGAACTAAAAGACAGATTGGTTGCTATTAATCGTGTTACCAAAGTTACAAAAGGGGGTAGAACCTTTAGTTTCTCTGCTATTGTAGTGGTTGGTAACGAAGATGGAATTATAGGATGGGGACTTGGTAAAGCTGGTGAAGTTACTGCTGCTATCGCAAAAGGAGTTGAATCGGCAAAGAAAAACCTTACAAAAGTTCCTGTATTAAAAGGTACTGTTCCTCACGAACAAACAGCTAGATTTGGTGGTGCTGAAGTGTTTATTAAACCTGCTTCACACGGTACCGGAGTAGTAGCTGGTGGTGCTATGCGCGCCGTTCTTGAGAGCGCTGGTATTACCGACGTTTTGGCAAAATCAAAAGGTTCTTCAAATCCGCACAACCTTGTAAAAGCTACTATCGAAGCTTTGGCAGAAATGCGTGATGCAAGAATGGTTGCTCAAAACAGAGGAATTAGTATGGAAAAAGTATTTAGAGGATAAGGAGGTTAAAATGGCAACTATAAAGATTAAACAAACAAAAAGCAGAATTGGTGCTCCAAAAGATCAGAAAAGAACTCTTGATGCACTTGGGCTTCGTAAAATGAATCGTGTGGTTGAGCATGACGCTAATCCTGCAATTCTTGGAATGGTAAATAAGGTAAAACACCTCGTTACTATTATTGAGTAATTATTTGTAGAATAAAAAAACAAATTACAATATGAATTTAAGTAATTTAAAACCTGCAAACGGATCTACTAAAACTAGAAAAAGAATTGGACGTGGACCTGGTTCCGGCTTAGGCGGTACTTCAACTAGAGGTCATAAAGGTGCCAAATCAAGATCTGGTTATTCTAAGAAGATCGGTTTTGAAGGTGGACAGATGCCATTACAACGTCGTGTTCCTAAATTTGGATTTAAGAACATTAACCGTGTAGAATATAAAGCCATCAATTTGGATACTATCCAGAAAATGGCCGAAGCTAAAGGGTTAGAAAAAATAGGTATTAACGAATTCGTTGCTGCCGGTTTTATTTCATCAAACCAGTTAGTGAAAGTTCTTGGTAATGGAGCTTTGACAGCAAAACTAGAGGTACAAGCACATGCATTTTCAAAATCAGCAGTTTCAGCAATTGAGGCAGCAGGCGGAAGTGCAGTAAAACTCTGATTCAATGAAAAAAGCTATTGAGACTATTAAAAATATCTGGAAGATTGAGGATCTGAGACAACGGATCCTCATCACTGTATTGTTTGTTGCAATTTACCGCTTCGGTTCGTATGTGGTATTGCCGGGTATTAACCCCAATATGCTTGCACAATTGCATCAACAAACAAGTGAAGGTCTGCTGGCATTGTTGAATATGTTCTCCGGAGGTGCTTTCTCTAATGCGTCTATTTTCGCATTAGGGATTATGCCATATATCTCTGCGTCGATCGTTATTCAGCTATTAGGTATGGCCATTCCTTATTTCCAGAAAATGCAACGTGAAGGTGAAAGCGGCCGTCGCAAAATCAATCAATATACTCGTTGGTTGACAATTGGTATCTTGGTCGTTCAAGCACCGTCATATTTGATTAACCTTAAAATGCAAGCCGGTCCGGCATTGAATAGCTCTTTGAGTTGGACAATGTTTATTCTAACTTCCACAATCATTTTGGCTGCGGGAAGTATGTTTATATTGTGGCTGGGTGAGAGAATCACCGACAAGGGTATCGGAAATGGTATTTCATTTATCATTTTGGTGGGTATCATTGCTCGTTTTCCTCAGGCATTATTCCAGGAATTGGTTTCAAGAATGACAGATAAAACCGGTGGTTTAATCATGTTCCTTATCGAAATCGTTTTCTTGTTACTGGTTATTGCTGCTGCAATTGCATTGGTACAGGCCCAGAGAAAAGTTCCTGTTCAATATGCTAAAAAAATCGTTGGAAGCAAACAATACGGTGGTGCAAGACAGTATATACCTTTAAAGGTAAATGCTGCCGGTGTAATGCCTATCATCTTTGCTCAGGCAATTATGTTTATTCCAATTGCATTCATGGGTTACTCTGGTGATAATCCAGGTTGGTTTGTACGCAATTTCTCTGACCATACAGGTTTCTGGTACAATTTTACTTTCGCAGTAATGATTATACTCTTTACGTATTTCTATACCGCGATAACAATTAATCCTACCCAGATGGCAGAGGATATGAAGCGAAATAACGGTTTCATTCCTGGTATCAAGCCAGGTAAGAATACAGCAGAGTATATCGATGGTATTATGTCGCGTATTACTTTGCCAGGTTCATTCTTCCTTGCAATTGTTGCAATTTTACCTGCTTTTGCTGGTATGTTCGGTGTACAAACTGAATTTGCACAGTTCTTTGGTGGTACATCATTATTGATCCTTGTAGGGGTAGTACTTGATACTTTACAACAAGTAGAAAGTCACCTGCTGATGAGACATTATGATGGATTATTGAAATCGGGTCGTATTAAAGGACGTTCTGGTAGCGGCGTAGCTGCATATTAATTCTTTTAAGCAGAAGATGATATTTCTTAAAACAGAAGATGAGATAGAGTTGCTTCGCCAGAGTAATCTGTTGGTTGCAAAAACATTGGCCGAAGTGGCTAAGTTAGTGAAACCAGGAGTTACTACAGGCGAACTTGATAGGGTAGCGGAAGAGTTTATTAGAGATCATGGAGCTATTCCAACCTTCAAGGGTTTTCCCAATCAATTTGGCGATCCGTTTCCTGCTTCTTTGTGTACTTCGGTAAACGACCAAGTTGTTCATGGTATCCCCAGCGATAAAATAGTTCTTAAAGAGGGCGATATTGTATCGGTTGATTGTGGTACTTATATGAATGGCTTTTGTGGCGATTCGGCTTATACTTTTTGTATAGGCGAAGTAAGTGAAGAAGTTCGTAGGTTATTGAAAACAACCAAGGAATCTTTGTATCTGGGTATTGAAAATGCAATTCAGGGAAAAAGACTTGGTGACATAAGTCATGCGATTCAACAGCATTGCGAATCAAACGGTTACGGAGTAGTACGCGAGTTTGTTGGTCATGGAATAGGTAAAGAAATGCACGAAGATCCTCAAGTGCCTAACTATGGTAGAAGAGGATATGGTACCCTCCTGAAAAAAGGGTTGTGTATAGCAATTGAGCCTATGATTACTATGGGTACCCGTCAGATTTCGATGGAAAACGACGACTGGACAGTAAGAACCAGAGACCGCAAATATGCTGCTCATTTTGAGCATACTGTAGCGGTTCAGCCGGGGAAAGCTGATATATTATCATCATTCAAATTTATAGAAGAAGTTTTAGGAGATAAAGCGATTTAAGTATGGCAAAACAATCTGCAATAGAACAAGATGGAGTTATCGTTGAAGCATTGTCTAACGCAATGTTTCGCGTAGAGTTAGAAAACGGACATGAGATAACTGCTCATATCTCGGGTAAAATGCGTATGCACTATATCAAAATATTACCAGGAGATAAAGTAAGAGTTGAAATGTCACCTTACGACCTGTCAAAAGGGAGAATAGTATTCAGATATAAATAAAAAAAAGATATGAAAACTAGAGCATCATTAAAGAAACGTACAGCGGATTGTAAAATCGTAAGACGTAAAGGCCGTTTGTATGTGATTAACAAGAAAAATCCTAAGTATAAACAACGTCAAGGATAATTTGTTATTTTTGCAAAAAAATTAAATTAATATATGGCTATAAGAATAGTTGGTGTAGACTTGCCTCAAAATAAAAGAGGTGAAATTGCGTTGACCTATATATTTGGTATCGGACGCAGTAGTGCTGGTAAAATCCTTGATAAGGCCGGCATTGACAAAGACATTAAAGTGAAAGACTGGACTGATGACCAGGCTGCCAAGATTCGTGAGATTATCGGCGCAGAATTCAAAGTAGAAGGAGATCTTCGTTCGGAAGTTCAATTAAACATTAAGCGATTAATGGATATAGGTTGCTACCGTGGCATACGTCATCGTATTGGTTTACCAGTAAGAGGCCAAAGCACTAAGAATAATGCACGTACTCGTAAGGGTAGAAAGAAAACAGTTGCAAATAAGAAAAAAGCTACTAAATAATAATTGTTGATATGGCAAAAAAAACAGTCGCAGCAAAGAAGAGAAATGTTAAAGTAGATGCTAACGGACAGTTACATGTTCATTCATCTTTCAACAATATTATTGTTTCTCTGGCGAATAGTGAAGGGCAGGTTATATCTTGGTCATCTGCCGGTAAAATGGGATTCAGAGGTTCAAAAAAGAACACTCCTTATGCAGCACAAATGGCTGCCCAGGATTGTGCGAAAATAGCATATGATCTTGGCTTGAGAAAGGTAAAGGCTTATGTTAAAGGACCAGGTAACGGACGTGAGTCTGCTATCAGAACAATACATGGAGCTGGTATTGAAGTTACTGAAATCGTTGATGTAACTCCACTTCCTCACAATGGATGTCGTCCTCCGAAAAGACGTAGAGTTTAATAACTTTAATTAAATGAAACTTGGTTTTGTTATTGGATTGCATTTAAATTCTTCTCTGTAATCGCGGCTGCAACAAACAAGTTCCATGATTTGACAATTTAATAACTGATAAAGAAATGGCTAGATATACTGGACCAAAATCAAAAATAGCTCGTAAGTTCGGTGAACCTATCTTTGGAGCAGATAAAGTTCTTTCTAAGAAGAATTATCCTCCAGGACAACACGGAAACTCAAGAAAGAGAAAAACTTCCGAATATGGTATTCAGCTTCGCGAAAAACAGAAAGCTAAATACACATACGGAGTTTTGGAAAAACAATTCCGTAACTTGTTTGATAAAGCTGCATCAAAGAAAGGTATTACAGGCGAAATCCTTCTTCAAATGTTAGAAGGCCGTCTGGACAATGTAGTATTCCGTTTAGGTATTGCACCTACACGTGCTGCAGCCCGTCAATTGGTTAGCCACAGACACATCACTGTTGATGGAAAAGTGGTAAACATACCTTCTTACGCTGTAGCAGCAGGACAATTGATTGGAGTTCGTGAGAAATCAAAATCATTAGAAGTGATTGCTAACTCATTGGCTGGCTTCAATCATAGCAAATATGCATGGTTAGAATGGGATGAAAACTCTAAAACAGGTAAAATGTTACACATTCCTGAAAGAGCAGACATACCTGAAAACATTAAGGAACATTTGATCGTAGAATTATATTCTAAATAATAATTATTTCATGGCGATATTAGCATTTCAAAAACCTGATAAAGTATTGATGTTGGAAGCGGATTCCAAATTCGGTAAATTCGAATTCCGTCCGTTGGAACCTGGTTTTGGTATTACAGTGGGTAATGCACTGCGCCGTATTCTTCTTTCTTCTTTGGAAGGTTTTGCCATCACTACAATTAAAATTGATGGTGTTGAGCACGAATTCTCAAGCATACCAGGAGTAAGAGAGGATGTTACCAACATAATCTTGAATCTCAAGCAGGTTAGATTTAAACAAGTAGTAGAGGAATTCGAGAGCGAGAAAGTAAGTATAACAATTGAGAATTCAACAGAGTTCAAAGCAGGCGACATAGGTAAGTATCTCACTGGATTTGAAGTGTTAAATCCTGAATTAGTTATTTGTCGTTTGGATGCAAAAGCAACCACGCAGATTGATATTACTATTAACAAAGGTCGTGGGTATGTACCGGCTGAAGAAAACCGCGAATATTGCACCGATGTTAATTCTATTCCAATTGATTCAATTTACACACCGATACGTAATGTCTTGTACAATGTAGAAAACTTCCGTGTAGAACAGAAGACTGACTACGAAAAACTTGTATTTGAGATTACTACCGATGGTTCCATACACCCGAAAGAAGCGCTGAAAGAAGCAGCTAAAATTCTTATTTACCACTTCATGTTGTTCTCGGACGAGAAAATCACGCTCGAAACAACAGATGTGGATGGTAACGAAGAGTTTGACGAAGAAGTTCTTCACATGCGTCAGTTGTTGAAAACCAAACTTGTTGATATGGACTTGTCAGTACGTGCACTTAACTGCTTGAAAGCTGCTGACGTAGAAACATTAGGCGACTTGGTACAGTTCAACAAAACAGATCTGCTGAAATTCAGAAACTTCGGAAAGAAATCGCTTACCGAGCTTGATGATTTGCTGGAAAGTCTGAATCTGTCGTTTGGAACCGATATTTCTAAATATAAATTAGATAAAGATTAAAAATGAGACACAATAAAAAGTTCAACCATTTAGGTCGTACTGCTTCTCATAGAAATGCTATGTTATCGAACATGGCATGTTCTTTGATTGAGCACAAAAGAATCACTACGACTGTACAAAAGGCTAAAGCACTGAAGAAGTTCGTTGAGCCTTTGATTACAAAATCAAAAGACGACACAACAAACTCTCGTCGTGTTGTTTTCAGTAATTTACAAGACAAACGCGCTGTAACAGAATTGTTCAAGGAAATCTCTGTTAAGATTGGTGATCGTCCGGGTGGATATACTCGTATCATCAAAACAGGTCGTCGTTTAGGTGACAATGCAGAAATGTGTTTCATTGAATTGGTAGACTACAACGAAAACATGTTGAAAGAAACAACTACCAAGAAAGCTACACGTACTCGTCGTTCAAGAAAAGCGAGTGCAAAAGAAACTCCTGCTGCTGAAACTACTACACCAACAGTTGAAGCACCAGCAGTTGAAGAAGCAAAAGAGCCAACAGCTGAATAATCAGATTCTTATAGATATGAAAAAGGCTACTCGTAAATCGGGTAGCCTTTTTCTGTATTGATCAATTCCAGATCATTTGGTTTTAATATTCCAATACGCGGGGAAGTGTTTTGGCTTCTTCTACCCATTTTTCTACTTCTTTTAATGAAGGAGTGCGGCGGGTAAGTTTCTTTTGCTCATTAACTTCTTCCATTTTTGCACATAAATTGTCGGGTCTTCTTTGAGCCAGTTCGGGTACAGTATCAACTCCTGCTGCTTCAAGAAGCTCGGAAAACTCTTGTCCTACTCCGGTAATGCGAAACAAATCAACCATGTTAGCGAATCTCAAGATCAGTTTTTCTGAGATATCAGTTTTTTCTGCAAGATTCTTTCTTTGGGTTTTTGTTTTTACATTTTCTAATAATTTGTCGGTGGTGTTAATTCCTTCTGCCCGGAATTTCTCCCCCATAACAGGCCCAATGCCTTCGATTTCTTCAATTTTGTAATTAGCCATACTAAATAAGGTTTTTCGGTCCTCGTTGTTGAACGGGACATGTTTTTAAAAATACAGTCTCTCAATAACCGACCAAAAATAAGAATAAATATTCAATAAATAGTTAATTGCTAATGGCAATCTTACTCAACTGCGAGATTTTTCTCACATCTGTATAGTCGTATTGGTACAATCCATCATCTGCAATCATCATCAAAACATTATTATAAGGTATTAGGTCGTATCCCTCCATTCCTGCGTAATGAGCCAGTTGATGAGCCATTAATGTCAGTGGGTCCGAGGCATCAAAAATCTTCAAACCATCATCGCAGATAAATAAGATGCCGTTATCTATGCCAATGCCTTTAGGCTTGGTCATGGCGTACGATACAAGCATCTTAGGAGCCTTTACATCGCTCACATCATAAATTATTAACTCGTTATTATTTTGCCCGCAGAAGTTACCCGAGTGAATGGTTACATAAGCAATATCGTTTTCAACCACAACAGGATCGCAACCATTTATATGCCAGGTGGTAGACATGCGCTCGGGTGCAATTGGATTTTCAACAGAATAGATAGACATGCCGGTAGGCGTTCCTAAGAACATGTGATCTTTGTAATAGAATATAGTTTCAACTTCAAAGCCAACATATAAATCCTCAACAGGTTTTGTAGGGGTGTCGGTCGATATATCAATAATACTCATCATGTTGTTCATTACAGTATAAAGATAACCCTTATGTGTGCTGAAGCGCGACATAGAACCATTTATTCCGGCACTTTCTGATGAACCACCTGGCGACTCAGCCATCATATCATCTTTGTAATGGTAAATGGTTTCTTCCCGCCTTACTCTGTTCCAGCCAACAACTATTTTATCTCTGTTTTTTTCGGAATAACAAGCGTTATAATCATAAATATCGGTAAAATCGTATATGGGCAGTGCATATTTAAATGCATTCTCAAGTCTTCCTGTATATACAGGTTTGGCCGGATTGCTGATGTCAAAATATACCAGATCAATAAAATGATCGGCATATAGCTTGTTATTGTAGATGGCGATATCTACATTGCCATCAAGTTCAATGAAACCCACATTCTGAGGTGCGGCAGGGTTTCTATTGTCGATAATGTGTATTCCTTTTTGAGGTTCCGAAATATACAGGTAGCCTTCGTAGAAGCATAGTTTACCCTGCTTTTCCATCTCCTGTGGAACTTGGGTAACAATTGATCGCGAACGGAGTTCGGTGGCCGAAACAAATACCGGTTCATTGATGTAATAAACCACTTTCTCTTTTACAGTGTCACTACATGCCGAGAGTAGGCCCGCCAGTACTGCACACATTGCATAAATTACTTTTTTCATAATTGACTAGTATTAAATTAAAATATCGTTGTGGCACGTTGCCGTTTTAAAAATCAAACCGTATGCCCATCCCAAAACCCAGGTTAACAGGATTATCGGTACGGGTACTAATAGGCTGGTTATTGTCGAAGAAATAAGATATTCTTGGCTCGGCATACAGGCTCCACTCTTTATAGAAGCGATAAGCAATGCCAAATGATCCGTTTATTGACCACTGCAACCCTGATATAGATGTTTTTACAGTTGCTTTCTCTTCCTTGTTTGCCCTGTATGTATGCTGTGTGTACACTGAACGAAGCCCCTTTTCGGCCATTACTCCGCTAGATGCATAGATGTTCCACTTAGGGTTGTTCCATAAGTCAATGTGCAGATTAACCGGAATGCCCAGGTAGTGCAAACCCAGTTTACCTTTCATTGAGTTGGCGCCACCGTTCTTCTTTAAATTGGTAGAAAGGTATGTATAAACCAAACCTGTTTCAACAGAAAAGTTCTTTCCTAATCTCTTTCGTGCTGTAATACCAAAAGACAATGGGGTATTGTAGCTGATGTCGTCGCAGTTATCTGGTGTTAGTTCAAGCGTATAATCCGGTGGGGTTGGTATGGAACTGGAACCGTCGTTTTCGTTAGGAGAATCCGCATGATATACAAAATCTTCACTACTCATCGAAATATTGCCCATCGCTAATAAACCTGCGCCAATCTGCCAGCTCTTCTTTTGTTTGGCTTTGATTGATGCGTTTCTATCCGGCAAAACAGGCAATTCCGTTTTCTTTTTCTTTTCTTCCACAACACGTTCTTCCTTTGGATCATCTACAGATACTTGCTTGGTATCTACAACCGTAGGGATATCAGTCAACAGTTCTTTCTCTTGTACTGTAGGAATATCAGTCTCCATTGTACGTTGAGTATTTCCCGCATGGTATTTCCCTCTGGAGGGGGGTAGGGGGGTGGCTTGGGGCACAATATCATCCGTTACAACATCGGTCTTTATCTCTTCATTTACAACCTCAGTGTAGGTAGATGGCATTTCTGTTGTTTCTTTATTTGTTGGGATATTAATCAATAGCAATAAAGCAAATACAGCAACAGCACCTGCAACCCACAACGCTTTCCTGATAAAAAGCCCCTGCCGTTTTTTCTGCAGGCGTTGCTCTATCTCATCCCAGCAAGCATCGTCAGGAGGCAACCGATGATCTTTCAGCTGTTGCTGCATATAGCTGCTGAAATAATCACGATGATGATTTAGCTCTTTGTTGTCTGACATTTTCTTCCTTTATTAACAGTTCTAACTTCTTTTGTAAAGCACTTCGGGAACGGATGAATTGCGACCGTGATGTTATTTCACTGATTCCAAGCATTTCTCCGATTTCGCGATGTGAATATCCTTCAATAGCATGCAGATTGAAAACGGTACGATACCCTACAGGTAACTCTGCCACACAAGATAACAGATCATCAGCCGAAAGACTGTCGAGAGCAGATATTTCTGTATCTTCCAGTTTGTCCGGGTATTCGTCGATAGATGTAAATACGTTCATTTTTTCGGTTTTCCGGAGGTGTTCGAGTGCGGTAGTCATAAAAATACGATATATCCATCCACCAAAAGCTCCGGTGCCCGAATAGGTGTTCATTTTGGTAAAAACCTTTATGAATCCATCTTGCAATAAATCGCGTGCCGTTTCCTTATCGCCCACATAACGCAGACAAAGACTCATCATGGCAGGAGCATACATCTCGTATAGTTTCTTACGAGCCCATGATTCTCCCCGTCTGCATCCTGTGATAAACAATTGTTCGTCCATATAAAATATGCTCTCTATTTATATGATGAAAAAGCGTTCGGAAACGTTGCATCAACTTTTATAAAATTTACGATTTTATGTTTTTTCGATGTTTTCGTCTCACGCCTATGGTACAAAAGTGCCACGCTTGTGATACAAAAGTATCTTAGTAGTGATACTTTTGTATCATGCCTGTGGTACTTTTTTCTCACGCCTAAAAAAATAGTGGTACTTTTGTGCCAGCGTTAAAAAGATGGTGGTACTGCAATTTGTTGATTGTTAATTATTTAATTATTGGTTAGTTCCTCTTTGCTGCAAAGATAAACGGATTTATAAAAAACGGAACAATATTATACCAATAAACATTATCTTTGTTATCACTAAAGAGAGTAATCATGATGGCAAACAATATTAAAAATATTCCGTATGGGTTGAGCGATTATGAGCGCATAGCACGTGATAATTACTACTATGTAGATAAAACCCACTTCATCCCTTTGATTGAGCAGGCAGCTTCCTACTTCTTCCTGATTCGTCCCCGGCGATTTGGCAAAAGCCTGCTGCTTAACATGCTCGACTCTTATTATGATATTAACAATGCCGACCGGTTTGAGGAACTTTTTGGCGAACGTTGGATTTACCAAAACCCTACCAACCTACGGGCAAAGTTCCTGATACTACGCTTTAACTTTTCGGCGGTCGACTCGCATCCGGAACGTTTAGAAACTTCGTTTGAAGAGCATTGCACCGAACAGTTTGTTATATTTGCAAACCGCTATGAGCATCTTTTTCAAGCCAATTTCCGCGAAGAACTGATGAAACGAGGCAGCGCCACAGCACGCCTGCAATATATTAATGGATGTGCCAGCGAACAGGGTTTGCGTATCTACCTCATCATCGACGAGTACGATAACTTCACTAATTCCATTCTTGCCAATATAGGAAAAAAAGCCTATCAAGAAGCTACACATGGCGATGGTTTCTTCCGTTTCTTCTTCAACGTAATCAAGGTAATGACTACCGGTAGTGGCATGGCATTAGAACGCATGTTTATTACCGGAGTAAGCCCCATTACACTGGATGATGTAACTTCGGGATTTAATATTGGTACCAATTTTACTACCGATGCACAGTTTAATAACATAGTGGGTTTCTCCGAACCAGAGCTACGCACCATGCTGGAATACTACCACGAACATGGAATGTTGAAAATGGATGTAGATGAGATGATAAAGGAGATGAAGCCTTGGTATGACAATTATTGCTTTTCTACAAAAAGTTTAAGCGAAAGTATGTACAACTCTGATATGGCACTTTACTACATTAGTCATTGTTTACGTAGTGGTTATCCTCCCGAAGAGATGATTGATAAAAACATCCGTACCGACTATAATAAGCTACGGCATCTGATTAAGATTGATAAAGAACTGGGGCAAAACTTCTCTGTTATCCGCGAGATAGTAGAAACCGGGCAAACCACTGCCCTTCTTAACAGTGGTTTTTCGGTAGAGCAGATGGTAGACCCCAACAATTTTAAGTCACTGCTTTATTATTTCGGACTGTTGAGTATACAAGGAAGGTACCGGGGAGATGCTGTTTTAATCATCCCTAACCATACTGTTCGCGAACAGATATATACTTATTTAATAGAGAGTCTGTCCGATAGCGATATCTTCCGGATTGATTTCTATCAGTTAGGGAACCTGATAAAAGAAATGGCTTATCAGGGAGAATGGAAACCAGTATTCTCTTTCATTGCCTCCGAACTGGAAAAGCAGAGCCGCGTACGCGAGTTTATCGATGGCGAAGCACATGTAAAAGGTTTCTTGTTGGCCTATCTGGGAATGACGCACTATTATATGTTACTGCCCGAATATGAACTGGCCAAAGGATATGCCGATTTCTATTTCCAGCCCAGTACGCAACTACCCGACATGGAGTATGCCTACCTGTTAGAAGTAAAATACCTGAAACGAGCCGATTCGGATGCCCACATTACCACATTGAAAGAGGAAGCCCGGGCACAACTGCTGAAATATGCTTCGGACAATATAGTAACAAGTACCATTGGCGAAGCAAAGCTACGACTTATCACTGTGGTATTTCGCGGCTGGGAGCTGGTGGAGATGGAGGAGGTGTTTCAGGAAGAATGCTAAGGACTCTCTGATTTTACACTACCGCTATCCCCATTTTCTTCATTAAGAAGCAGGCGTTCATGTTTTGTGCAACCCCTTCCCGTAGTTGGTAAGAGAATGTCAATTCGTTGTTGGTAATATCCGCTTCGAAGCGGTAGTTGCTTATATTATCAGGAAAGTCTTTGATTAGCGTGCCCAACAGTAAATCGTGTGTAGCTATAATGCCGTTCGCATTCAATTCCATGAATTGTGTTATCAGTGCAAACGATCCCTTTTGTTTATCAACAGAGTTGGTTCCTTTCAGTATCTCATCTAATATAATGAAAAGCTCTTCGCCGGCATTTAACTTGTCAATAATGAGTTTAAGCCTTTTCAGCTCGGCAAAGAAGTACGATTCATCATCGGTCAGCGAGTCGCTTGTGCGCAGGCTGGTAATTAGTAGGGTGGGGTAGAGGGTTAGTTTATCGGCAAAAACAGGTGCTCCCATACATGCCAGCAAGTAGTTTACCCCAATAGTACGCAGGTAGGTACTTTTGCCCGCCATATTAGCTCCTGTAATAATAATGAAGTAAGGACGTTTTTCCATGTCGATGTCGTTTCTTACACATTTACGGCGATTCATTAACGGATGCCCCAGAGCTTTGCCCTCTAAATGGAATGATTTATTGGTGATTTCTGCAAACGTAAAATCCGGATTGTTATAAGTAAATGTCGATAATGAACAGATGGAATCCATCAAAGCAATGGCCTTCAGCCATTTGGGTAGTTCGTTGGCACACTCTTCTTTCCATGCTTCTATCTTCATAATTTGTTTGAGTTCCCAAAACATCAAACTGTTTAAAATAAGTAACATAAACATGTTATTTCGCTGATCGAGTGCATCCATCAATGTTGATAAACGCTTTACCGATTGTGAGGCTGTTTTTTTATTGGTTCCAACCAATGCCTTGATATCTTTAAGAAGGGCAGAACTGACCTCTTTTTCTTCTATCAGTTGAATAAGATGAGCGTATGTACCCAGAATTTGCATCTTTTTCCCATACATATTTTGTACCTTGGTGATGCCTTTTTGAAAGCCCAGACTAATCATGAAAATAATAGCCAACACTATCCATACAACCGAAAAAGGGATAATGTTGAGCATGGCCAGCGTAAACAGTACAATGTTACCACTCAGAATAAGTGCAGGTAATAGCTTAAAAAAAGAGTTACTGCTGTAATGACTGGGGCTTTGTGCCCAGGTGTTTATCTCCTTTTCGTCGGCTATTTCGCCTTTATAAAGCAAACCAAGGATGCGGAAACGTTGGCGGAATTTTAAATCTTCCGACAGTTCTTTTACCGCTTTCTGTCTCTCTTCTATATCTTCTTTTTTTTGTAGATGCTTATTGAACCATTCGGCCAATTGACTTTTCCCAAGGTGGGTAGATGTTCTGTTTATATCCTGAAACAATGAGTTATCCCCAAATACATCGAGGTCGTAAGTGTATAAATGTGATGGGTCGATAAACTCCCTCCCTCCATCGAACGAAGAGAAATCGTATTCTAAGGCGCGAAGTTCCTGCTCGTTAATCTCTATCTTCTTTTCCAGATAGTCTTTTTTGTAGAAGAGTTTATTGTGGTACTTAACCAATGCAAGAAACGGAACAAATGTAATCAGAATAACACCAGCCAATAGATACCATGCTGATGACCAAAAATAAATGATTCCTGCAATGCCTGCCAGGAACAAGGCTATCCTGATAAAACTGATGTTATAAATCTGTTTTTGTACTTTAGTCAGCTTATCGCGGGTTTTGCCAACAATATTTTCGTAAGTTGCTTTAATGCCATTTAGTTGTTCCATGTGTTTTTAGTTATAACTGAACCACAAATGTACAACAAGAATATTACTTTTTTGATTTATTATTTGCTTGGAATACACAAATAATGTAACTTTCCATTTTGATAAACCTATTGTTGAATATTGCGCTATGAAAATTTTGTGGATTATCCTCTTGCTATCGGCTCTGGCTCTTCCGGGGAAGGCTCAAACCATTGTTTACCATACCCCAAATGATTTTATTACCCATAACGGCGATACAATTCATGCGCCATCCAAACTTATTGTTGAAAAGCGAAGTATAAACCGGCAATTGCTTAAAACCGGTGGCGATTATCATATCACTTCTAACCGAACCATGATTCGTAAAGGGCTACGAAGGAAATATTTTGCTGTTCAGGTTGACTCTAATTTATATGTGAACTGCAAGAATTTGAAGATAAAGAAATTCAGCTTTGGAAAGTGCTATGCTCCTGCTTTGGCTATAGGCAACAAAGTTTATTTCTGTGCGGTTCCTATAGGACCGGCTGCCGTATCGGTTGTTGATCGTGGAATTGGTATGGGGGCTGTGGGCGAAGCTATTGCAACTTCGGCAGCTGTAACTCAGCGGGTATTTTATGAGATTGATTGTACCACAGGGATAGTAGAGTTTGTGGGGAAAGATAAAATGATGGAACTACTTAATGACTATCCCAAATTGAAAGAAGAATATCAGAAGGAGAATAGTGAAGAAGCCCATGTGGTAGGGAAGTATCTGAAAGAATTGAAATAAATAAATATCAGGATGTAAAAAGAGCGGGAATAGTTATCAACCATTCCCGCTCTTTATATATTTAAGCTAACTTATTATTGTTTCTCCGGACGAGGAAGCAAAACTTTTCTTGAAAGCTTGAACTTGCCTGTTTTAGGATCAATATCGAGTAACTTCACATCAATAGTATCACCTTCTTTAATTCCGGCATCTTCAATCTTTTCAATACGTTTCCAGTCTATTTCCGAGATGTGCAACAAGCCATCTTTACCTGGTAGGAATTCAACAAACACCCCATAAGGCATTACCGAGCGTACTTTACCCGGATATACTTCACCAATTTCGGGAATAGCAACTATGCCCTTAATTATGCGTGTGGCATCATCAATACTTTGTTTGTTTGTTCCTGAGATCTCGATTCTACCGCTACCGTTAATTTCTTCAATGGTAATTGTAGTACCGGTATCTTCTTGCATACCTTGAATGATTTTTCCACCCGGGCCAATGATTGCTCCGATAAATTCTTTCGGTATAATCATTGTTTCAATACGTGGAGCATGATCCTTCATATCGGTACGAGGCTCAGGCATAGTTTCGGTAATCTTACCCAAAATGTGCATACGTCCTTCTTTAGCCTGGTTCAAAGCAGTTTCAAGAATCTCGAACGAAAGTCCGTCTACTTTAATATCCATTTGAGTGGCAGTAATACCGTCTTTGGTTCCGGTAACTTTAAAGTCCATATCACCTAAGTGGTCTTCGTCGCCAAGGATATCCGAAAGCACTGCGTATTTAGCTTCTCCTGCGTTTTTGATAAGTCCCATAGCAATACCCGAAACCGGTTTGCTGATATTTACGCCGGCATCCATAAGTGCAAGTGTTCCTGCACAAACTGTAGCCATAGACGAAGAACCGTTCGATTCCAGAATATCCGAAACCACGCGAACTACATAAGGGAAATCGGCCGGAATAACACCTTTCAGTGCTCTGTGTGCCAGATTACCGTGACCAATTTCACGACGGCCAACGGCACGTTGTGGTCTTGCTTCGCCTGTTGAGAATGGAGGGAAATTATAGTGTAACAAGAAACGTTCTTTACCATGTACAAGTACATCGTCTACAATTTTCTCGTCTAACTTGGTACCTAAAGTAACCGATGTAAGCGATTGAGTTTCGCCACGGGTAAATACAGCCGATCCGTGTGGTCCCGGCAGATAATCTACCTCGCACCAAATTGGGCGTATTTGTGTTGTATTACGTCCGTCAAGGCGTTTGCCTTCGTCGAGAATGCAACGGCGCATAGCTTCTTTTTCTACATCGTGATAGTAGCGGTCAATCAAAGCACCTTTTTCTGCCAATTCTTCTTCAGCGTATTGTGCTTTAAATTCATCGCGGATAGCCATGAAGTTGTCATGACGTTCGTGCTTATTTGCATTACCCGATGCTGCAACAGCATACACCTTATCGTAACACTCTTTGCGAACTTTTTCACGAAGCTCTTCATCGTTCGTTTCATGGTTGTATTCGCGTTTTACAGTTTTACCAACCATTTCGGTTAGTTCCATCTGTGCTTTGCAATGAACTTTAATTGCTTCGTGTGCAACCTTCATTGCTTCAAGAAGTTCGGCTTCGGATACTTCTTTCATTTCGCCTTCTACCATCATGATGTTGTCCATAGTAGCGGCTACCATGATGTCCATATCAGCCTCTTCGAGTTGAGAGAATGTAGGATTGATAACGAATTGACCGTTAATACGGGCAACGCGTACTTCAGAAATCGGACCGTTAAACGGAATGTCTGAAACAGCCAGAGCAGCAGATGCTGCTAATCCTGCCAATGCATCGGGCATATCAACTCCGTCGGCCGAATAAAGGATTATATTAACAAAAACGTCTGCGTGATAATTGTCGGGGAAAAGTGGGCGGAGAGCTCTGTCGACCAAGCGGCTGGTAAGGATTTCATAATCGGATGCTCTTCCTTCTCTTTTTGTAAATCCACCTGGGAAACGGCCAAAGGCGGCGAATTTTTCTTTATACTCTACCTGAAGCGGCATAAAATCTGTTCCGGGAACTGCGTCTTTTGCGGCAACCACAGTAGCAAGTAACATCGTATTTCCCATACGTAACATCACAGCGCCATCTGCTTGTTTTGCCAATTTCCCAGTCTCGAGTGTAATGGTTCTGCCATCTCCCAACTCGATTGTTTTAACAATTGGGTTAATCATAAAAATTGTTTTATCTATATTTTTCTTCAAAAATTCATGCAAAGGTAAACAAAGTATTTGTAAATCAGCGGAATTTAACCTACATTATTCTTACCCGATTCTAAGAAAACACGTATCTTTAGCACGAATTTAAAACTATAATCTAATGAAACTATTTAAAAAACCCTACGTTTTAGTAATGAGCATAGCCATTGGCATGCTTAGCTCGTGTAGCGAGAAACCACAAAACACGTTAACGGAACAAGAGATTGCCGATGGATGGAAATTGCTGTTCGACGGAAGTACTATGAATGGCTGGCGCGATTATAATGGTACTGCCCTTACCGAGCCCTGGCATGTTGTTGATGGTTGCATACAGGCTAAAGGCGAGGGAAGCGACGGAACGGGATACATTGTAACCGATAAAGAATACGCTAACTTTGAACTTCAATGGGATTTTAAACTTTCGAAAGGGGGCAATAGCGGTATGTTGTATCATGTGGTAGAGCGTCCGGAGTTTAAGGTTCCGTATGTTACCGGACCCGAGTACCAATTGCTTGATGTTCCAAACTTTGAAGGCGATTTGGAAGAGTGGCAAAAGATGGGTGTAGACTATGCAATGTATTTGCCCGACCAAACAAAGATGAAAGTAAACCCTTATGGGGAATGGAATACAGCAAAAATAGTATTCGACAATGGCCATGTTGAACATTGGATGAATGGAGTTAAGATACTGGAATTCGAAGCCTGGACCGAAGATTGGTTTAAAAGAAAAAACAGCGGAAAATGGGAGAATGCACCCGAGTACGGATTGGCTCCAACAGGTGTGCTTTGCTTGCAAGATCATGGATACCCAGCATCATTCAGAAATATCAAGATTAAAGAACTGCCTGTTAAATCGCAGGAGGTTGAATTGTTCAATGGCAAAGACCTTACCGGATGGGTAAAATACGGACCCGAAAAGTGGTATGTTGAAAACGATCTGTTGGTTTGTGAAAGCGGACCCGAAAAGAAATATGGTTATTTGGGAACCGAAAGATATTTCCAGGATTTTGATTTAACATTAGAGTTTAAACAGGAAGCTGATGGAAACTCAGGTGTATTTATCCGTTCGTATATGAAGAACCCTGCCAATGTAGAGATTAGTGGATGGCAGGTAGAAGTGGCTCCTCCCAATATGCATACAGGTGGCATTTACGAGTCGTACGGCCGCGGATGGGTTATCAAACCCGCACCCGAAAAAGAAAAAGCGCTGAAAATGGGTGAATGGAATACCATGCGCATTCTTGTGCAAGGCGATAAAGTTACATCATGGCTCAACGGAGAGGAAATGGTGGACTGGCAGGATGAGAAATTTGCTAAAGGTAAAGGACGTATTTGTCTTCAGATTCACGACGGGGGCGGTATTAAAGTTTATTGGAGAAATATTAACCCAACTTTCACTCTTAAAAATAATTTTCATAAAAATTGCACTTCTATTTCCCACTATGTCAATCATAACATATTGAGAATCAATTATAGGATTG
>NZ_QVMJ01000049.1 GCF_010500955.1 Bacteroides sp. 519 | reverse complement strand
GCGACCGTGATATACATAGTCTTTACCTTGTCCTAAATCAAAATAGACGATGTTTATTGAATATACTTTGCGCACTTTCGAGTAGAATTCTCCTTTACTGATGTATTCAGAAATAGCTTTCGATACTCCGTAAAGCATACGATGAAAATAATCGAGCTCACGGTTGTTTTGTACTTCAATGATAACAAGCTCGCCTTTACTGTTTTCGGCAAACATATCTACACGGTTAAATTTATCTGCTTCGTGTTCTTGGTTGCCTTCGCTCTCAAGCATGCGAACAATCTTAATGTCTTCGTTCAACAAAGTAGATAAAAGACCTTCTAACACTACGAAGTTGGACTTTTGACGCAATAAGCGTTTCATTGCCCAGTCAAAACTGATAAGGTTGCCCATAATTATATGCTTAAAATGTTACTTGTAGTTACAAAGATAAACATATTCTATTAAATACTCAATACTAATAAAGCCAAAAGCCATCCTTGGTTAAATAAAGGATGGCTTTTGAGATGTGGGTTGTCGGTATGAGTACTTGCAGAATAATAAAAATGAGATGTTTTACAGGCAAAGAAGGAAAGGGGAAGGAAAGAAGGGAAAAGTAAGTAGAAGGCTGACAGTTTCACAGTAGGAAACCAACGGTTTCACGGTAGGAAACCAACGGTTTCACGGTAGGAAACCAACTGTTTTCTACATAGGAAACTACTTGTTTTCTACATAGGAAACTGTTGGTTTTCTATATAGGAAACAAGTAGTTTCATTGGTAGAAAACAAAATGAAACTACTAGTTTTTTTAGCTCAAGTTATAATGAAACTATTTTTGTCCTATGATACTTCGAATGGTACTTATGTTTTACTTTTTGGACATCTATCATAATGTATCAACCTGAAACACAAGCAAATAAGTGCATTATGATACTTATGACAGTTTTTTGGGCATAAACTTCCTGTACGGAATCGGAATAATCATTCAAAACCAGAGTAGTTCATTCATCATTACTCATAAAATAAGCACTTGTACACCTGTTGTTGTTGATAAGGCAACTTATCACTCCATTGTCGACTGTTAATTCCAGATTACCGGAACTGGCATCGTATGGAATGTAATAACTTGGATATTTTTGCTCTAATTCACTACGGGATAGCCCAACACATTCAGGAGCCTCTTCTCCTAATGGCTCTTCACTATTCATCCAGTTTAATATCCTTCCAATAAAATCCTTGTAGTTTTCCTCAATCATCGCTCTCTTTATAAATGTATGGTATCTGTTTTTACAAAGTTATAAATTAAGTAGTTAAACGATTTGCATTAATGTCTTTTTTTGCATTAAATTAAGAATACAAGGATGGAGTTTTAGCACGTAATACCATAAGCCACTGTATGATTCCGCGCATAACAAGATAACAAAGAAAGGCAGTCCAAAGGATACTGTTTCCATGTATCATAAAGAAATCGGGAAAAGCATATTTGCAACCCAGGTAAATGCCAAAGAAGGTACCAGCGGCAAACAGCATAGAGTTACGCATTTGTAACGATGCTGTTGCACCAACAAAGATACCGTCCCACAAAAAAGCTGAGAATCCGGCTATAGGAATCAGTAATGCCCATAATTTAAATTCTATAGCCAACAATATTACATCTTGTTTATCTGTAATAACCCCCAATATTTGTTCAAAGAATAAAGCATACACGATTGTAAAAAAGACAGCTATCCCCATGCCCCAGACAAAGAGGGATCTCACTAGTTTTCGTAATCGTTGTTTTTTCCCTGCTCCTATAAGTTTACCTGTAAGTGCTTCGGCAGCATAAGCAAAACCATCCATCAGATAAGAGAAGAGCGTAAAAAGCTGCATAATCAGGGCGTTTACACTGAGAATAGCTTCGCCTTCGTGCGAGGAAGCCGAAACAAAATAGGTTGTAACCACTACCAGGGCAAGGGTGCGAATAAAGATGTTTGCATTTACTTTAAAGAAAGGTACATATTCTTTCCAGTGCTTAAGCACAGACAAAGAGAGGTATTTACGCAAATATCCATACTTTAAATAACAGATAATTAAAGCAGTAAGAATCCCAGCATACTGCGCACACAACGACCCAAGTGCAACTCCTTTAATATTCATGTTCCATACAAAAACAAAAAGAAGACTTAACAAAATGTTGATAACATTAATAAGTATAGAAATGAACATGGGTGTTTTAGCATCCTGCATACCCACAAACCAACCGTTGAAAGCATACATACCCAATACAGCAGGTGCTCCCCAAATGTAAATGCGGAAATATGCTGCTGCATATTGCCGTACATTTTCTCCGGCATCGAAAAATAGAATCCCAAGCTGTAGGATAAAGAATTGCAGAAGAATCAGCAACACCCCACCACTTACAGCTACCAAAAGAGAACGGAGAAGTGTATTTACCTGACCATGTTTATTATCGGCTCCATAATATTGGGCAGTAAATCCGCTGGTACCCATGCGAAGGAAAGAAAAGTTCCAATAAATAAAGTTGAAAAGAGTGGTTGCAACAACAATACCACCAATGTAACTGGTAGAATCAAGATGGCCTACAATAGTCATATCCACAAGTCCAAGCAATGGGACAGTGATGTTTGAAATGATATTGGGAATGGCCAGGCGGAGTATATCTTTGTTCATGTAATCCTAAATTTGAATTGCAAACTTAAAGAAAAATATGCTATCACATTACTTTTTCCTACATTTGTATTCAAAAGCGTCAAACACAAACGGCATGAAAAAATCAACAGTCTATACCATAATTCGTATCATAGCAACCATAGCAGCTATAATAGTGCTATCTTGTAGTTGCTTTTTTTTAATTATTTTTTTCGGCCTTGGACAAGAAGATTTTTACATGTGTTTAGTAGCTGCTTGTTACTTTCTGCTTCTGGCTTTAATACCCGTCAGCATTTTTCGTGTATTTCGTTTTCGAACAACCAGAAGATTATGGTTGCTGCTTTTAGGTATAATCATTCTTTCAATAGCAACTAAAGAATCTATCAGAGCATACCACAATAGTTTTGAACGTATTGATTATGATGTTAATTTAATAACTTACGAACCATTTAGAGAAAACACACGGGCTGTTGATCTGGATACTGTTTCTGTATTAAAACTGGATACGCTTTTGCCTCGTTTAGATGGAGCCACTTCGTTTTACCCTGTTTATGCAGCTTTTGTGCGGGCTGTGTATCCTCCGGGTGATTATTCGTATATCTACAGTACAGTAGTATGTAACACTACCCCCGGGGCATATAATGCACTGATAGAAGGCAATGCTGATATTATTTTTGTATTACATCCTTCAAAACAACAACTTGAATATGCCCAAGAGTGTAATGTTGAAATGAAACTAACTCCTATCGGACGAGAAGCTTTTGTGTTTTTTGTTAATTCTAAAAATCCGGTTAATAACCTAAGTACCACGCAACTGAAAGGTATCTATTCGGGTAAAATAGAGAACTGGAGAGATGTAGACGGCAAAAACAGTACTATAAAAGCATTTCAGAGAAATGAAAATAGTGGTAGTCAAACCGCTTTCCTCCAATTTATGGAAGGAACAGAAGTTATGGAAGCACAGCAAACACATATTATTCATGGAATGGGGCCGATTATACAACGGGCAGCCGATTACAAAAACTACCCCAGTGCTATAGGCTATTCTTTCCGTTTCTATGTTGACAAGATGGTTGGCAATGGCGACATAAAACTACTTAGTGTTGATGGTATATACCCTGATAAACAAACTATAGAAGATGGTTCATATCCGTTAGTTGCCGATTTTTATGCTATTACAAGAGCCAATGAAACAAACCCACATGTTCAGCAATTGTTAGATTGGATTCTTTCGGAACAAGGGCAATCTTTAGTTGAAAAAACAGGATATAACAGGATTGAGTAGTGAGTTGTGAGTAATGAGTTTTGAGTAATGAGTTGTGAGTAGTGAGTTTTGAGTTTTGAGTTTACCATGCGGCATCGTAACTCATTACTCACTACTCACTACTCATTACTCACTACTCATTACTCACTACTCACTACTCAAAACTCATCACTTATTCAGGAACTTTATTTTTTGAAGAAACTTTGGCGACGAATCGAACCGTTTAACAATAACAAGATTAGCTCGTCCGGTATCTACAAAAAGTGCCACATCTTTGTTGTATGATACCCCAATGCGATTAACAACAGCATTTATTGCTACCGACCACGAATCGCCATTATAACCAAGAGATATTCGCGGATACATATTGGGTATTACATCTATTGATTTAAAGAAATCTTCAAGCCGTTCTGTACCCAAACTTACCCCTGCCGAAAAGGCGAGCGATACAAAATAGTTTTTCTTGATTACAAACGTATGCACATACCCACCACTGATACTTAACTGATACCCACTTACCTGATTGTGATCATTAATAACCAATGTTCCATCGCCCGATATCCGGTTATAATAAAACCCTCCACCAAGTTGAAAACTTCCGGTAGACTTCAGCTGCTTTTCTTGTTGGTTAAAAGCTGCCCGGTACGAAAACTTCTTGTGGTTAAAAACATATTGTCCGTTTACACCATATTGTATCAAACTGATATCGGGATGCAAGATGATTGTTTCTTTCTTACCGTCCTCTGCCTGTTCTTCTACATAAAAACCTTTATAACGTTGAAAAAAGATATCGGCAATAAACTTCCTGCCATAATAATGGTATTGAAAATCGAGTGATTGAGTTTTTCCTTTCTTCTTGTTCCGAAAAGCATCAAAAGTCATTCCACCAGACAATGAGTAGTTCTTATATTGTACACCCAGTCCGATGCCCACCGGATTGTTGGGATGATAGTCTATTTCCTTTTCATCTTCTATAATATGCGACAGAGAAGTAAATTTCTGATAGAAGTATGTCCGCACAGAAAAGTCTTGCCTGAAACGTCCGATATAAGTACTATCAACCTGTCCATACATTTGCAATGAGATGAAAAGGCAGATAAAGAGGAAACATTTCAAGCGATAGTTGTTCATGATAGAATTTATTCGTTTTTTTGCAAAAGTAATCAAAATAATCAATCCTATGTTTCAAAAGCTTGTTGCTATAGAACCCGTAAGTTTAATTCCCTCGGCCGAGGCCACCTTACATACTTACGCCCAAGAAGTTGTTATGTATCCTGATATCCCTGCCAACGACGACGAAGTTGCCGCCCGAATCGGAGATGCCGATGCTGTACTTCTTAGCTACACCTCTCGTATTAACAAATACGCTCTTGAAAAATGTCCCAACGTAAAATACATCGGCATGTGCTGTTCCCTTTATTCACCCGAGAGTGCCAATGTAGATATTCTGTATGCTAATAATAGAGGAATTACTGTTACAGGTATCCGCGATTATGGCGACGAAGGAGTGGTAGAATATGTAATCAGCGAACTTGTACGCTGTCTGCACGGATTCGATCAGCAACCGTGGGATGGTATGGCACGCGAAATCACCGGTTTAAAAGCAGGTATTGTTGGACTTGGCAAATCTGGCGGAATGATAGCTGATGCCCTCAAATTCTTTGGTGCTGATATTACTTACTTTGCCCGTAGCGAAAAAGAAGAAGCCCGTGCAAAAGGATACCGTTTTCTGCCTTTAGGAGAATTACTTGCAGAAAGCGAAGTGGTAGTTTGCTGCCTCAACAAGAATACCGTACTTATTCACGAAGATGAGTTTAAACAATTCGGAAATAAAAAGATACTTTTCAACACCGGGTTATCACCTGCATGGGATGAAGCTCCTTTCCTTCAATGGATTGAGGGAGATAACCTCTGTTTTTGCGATACCATTGGCGCACTGGGTGGAGAACATCTGCTCAACCACCCACATGTGCGTTGTATGCAAGTATCTACAGGACGCACCCGTCAGGCATTTGACCGCTTGAGCGAAAAGGTGCTGAAAAACCTGTCAGAATACAATGGGTGATACGATATTGATCAACGTACTTACTACCGACCAACCCGCAATTTCGGGAGTAGCGCTGTAAACATCTACTACAGCGCGTACTTGGTCGTTAGCAATCTCAACCCGCTGTGTATCACCTATAAATCCCGGAGTAGATTGCATAGTTACCTGCATTTCTTCCGGACCAACCGAAGCAAGCGAAGCCGCAACAGAAACATTGAGTCCTGTAGGGAAAACACCGATAGCTTCGCGGGCTGTACCCGAAAACACAATATGTTTTTCTGTTTCCATAACCGGGTCATAAACCGGCGATCGCCGTAACCTGTCTGCACCTTTTTCGTTAAAGAAACGTGCTTTGGCATTACCCATCAGTGTAGCAGTACGCAACACATCAAATCCGCCTGTTGCACCCGAAGCAATGTATATACGCGTTCCGTTCAACCGGGCTGTTTCAATAGCTTCTTTATAAAAATCCGTATCGGCCAATGCACCAATAGAAAGCGTTACAATAGAAGTTCCATTCTTAAGCGTTGGCAAAGTAAGAGATTTCATTGCAGCAGGCGATGCGGCCTCTACCAGATAATCGGGCTTGAGGCTTAATAGTTCATCCAAGCTTGTACATACCTTACAAGGTTTGCCATGTTGATTCATCACTGCGGCAATATCAACCGCTTTTGATACTGTACGAGCATATATTCCTACCAGGTCATACTCAGGCAATAAATCATTCAGGACAGCATTTGCCACGATGCGGGCAAGGTATCCACCTCCAAAAATTACTAACTTTTTCATAATAGGGCAAAGGTAAGGAAATAATTTCTATCTTTGCACCATGACAACACGCAGATCGGATTTGGTTTAGTAAACAATCAGTGCCATTGGCACCGGTTGTCCCTTTCGTATTCTCTCGGATAGATCTTTTCGAGAGGTAATTCATGTATTTATAATTCAACTAATTATTTGCATACACAATGTTGTAAAAACATTGATGTGTATGCCCAAAACGTTACAATAATGAATAACGAAAATAAAACCAAAAACGATTTAAACTTATATGGCTGGAACGATAAACTAAACCTACTGAAACAGCAATCAACATTCAACACACTGGCTCACGGACGAGTGGCTGTGGTACACCGCACATGCTACGACGTTATTTCTGCCGACGGACTATTCCAATGTGAGCTAACAGGAAACATGATGTATGGAAAGTCGGACTTCGATTTGCCATGCGTGGGCGACTGGGTGATTCTACAACCATTCGATGCAGGCAAAGGAATTATTGTTGATATGCTTCCCCGCGAACGTACTCTGTTACGCAAAAAGAATGGAACGGTGGCCGATCGGCAAGCAATTGCATCGTATGTTGACAAGGCGTTTATTGTGCAGGGACTTGACGATAACTTCAATGTGCGTCGGGCCGAGCGATTCATGGCGCAGATTCTTGAAGAAAACATCACTCCTGTACTGGTATTAAACAAAGCAGACTTAGGTATTGACAGGCACGAGGTGGAAGAACAGATAAAGCATATAGCTGTACGGATTCCTGTATTTTTCACCAGTATTCACCAGCCGGAAACAATTCAGCGGTTGCGCGGGTTTATTTCGCAAGGCGAGACGGTGGTCTTTGTCGGTTCCTCGGGGGTAGGTAAAAGTTCGCTAGTCAATGCGCTTTGCGAGAAGTCGCTATTACTCACATCAAATGTCAGCCAATCTACTGGGAAAGGTCGACATACTTCTACCCGCCGCGAGATGGTATTAATGGATAACCTGGGGGTATTGATTGATACTCCGGGGGTGCGTGAGTTCGGTTTGGCTCTTGATAATACAAATGCACTTGCCGAGGTGTTAGACATTCCCGACTTTGCTGATTCGTGCCGATTCAAAGATTGCAGTCATACAGATGAGCCCGGTTGTGCAGTTCTGGCTGCATTAGAGAGTGGTGCATTAGATAGTAAAGTGTACGAAAGTTACCTGAAACTTCGTCGGGAGGCATGGCACTTCTCAGCTTCGGAGCATGAGAAACGGAAGTATTTCAAATCCTTCTCAAGGCTGGTTGAAGAAGCAAAAAAGAAGAAAGCAAGATAGTAACAAAGGTGGTAAAGTGAGGAACAGATGAGTATTCCTCACTTTATTTTTGTATCTTGCCGCAGTATAATTACAAATAAACCATGAAAAAATTTCTTCATACCGACGAATGGAACATTATTGAGAAAGGATTCCATGCCAACTGCCAACGAGCATCCGAAAGTATATTCAGTTTAGGGAACGGCCGTTTCGGGCAAAGAGGGAACTTTGAAGAACCATATAGCAGTGATAGTTTACAAGGTTCATACCTTGCCGGGATTGCTTTTTTAGACAGAACACGTGTGGGCTGGTGGAAGAATGGTTATCCCCAATTCTATTCACGAATCCCCAATGCACCCAACTGGAGTGGTGTATATGTTCGCCTGATTGATGAGGAAGTTAACCTTGCTTTGTGGAGTGTAGAAGACTTTGAAAGAAGGCTGGATATGAAAGCCGGCATATCTTACAGGGATTTTACTGTGACTTCGCCCAAAGGACATACCCTGCAAATACATGTGGAACACATTAACAGCATGGATAACCAGAATCTCTGCCTGATTAAGTATAGTGTAACTTCGGTAAACTACGAGGGGAAAATATCTATTGTTCCTTATCTGAACGGAGAGATTAAACACGAAAGTTCCAATTTCAACGAAAAGATGTGGAATATATTACGTTTGGAAACAACCAACAACTACGCTTATTTATGGTCGCAAACCAAACACGAAGATGCTCAGGCCTGCTTTGCTATGACATTTCAACTTTTTAAAAACAGTAAAGAAGTTACATCCGGTTCTATACGGATCGAAAAAGAAAAGCTGGTAGGATTCAGCGCCGGTGCTGATATTAAACCTGGCGAAAAAGTTACACTTATAAAATATAGTGCTATTACAACTTCTTTGTATTACGACCGGCAAGAACTGGTTGATGAATCCATAAAACAATGCATACAGGCTAAAGAAACAGGATGGGATACATTGATTGATAATCATAAAAAGGTTTGGAAAGATATTTGGAACAAATCCGATGTTATTATCGATGGTGACCCGGAAGCTCAACAGGGTATCCGTTTTAATATATTCCAATTACATCAAAGTTACCGGGGTGATGATTCGCGCCTGAACATTGGTGCCAAAGGGTTTACCGGAGAAAAATACGGAGGAAACACCCAGTGGAATACCGAGTTGTGCTGTGTTCCTTATTTTCTCTTTGCCAATCCGCCCGAGATAGCCAAAAACCTTCTTCTTTACAGGTACAATCAACTGCCCAAAGCCATTGAAAATGCTAAGAAGTTAGGATTTAATAATGGGGCTGCTCTTTATCCCATGGTGACCATTACAGGTGAAGAATGTCATAACGAATGGGAAATAACATTTGAAGAAATACACCGGAATGCCATTATTGTTTATGCAATAGTTCAATACACAGCAATGACCGGCAGCGATGAGTACATAGCAAAATACGGATTAGAGGTAATGATAGCCATTGGTAGGTTTTGGAGTCAACGGGTATCATTTTCACAACCGAAACAAAAATATGTTATTCTTGGAGTTACTGGGCCCAATGAGTACGAGAACAATGTAGATAATAACTGGTATACCAATTACTCATGTGTTCAGTGTTTGAAAGAAACGATCAAGTATCTGGAAAAGATAGCTCATGCATATCCGGAGGAATATAGCAGAATCCGCCGGATTACCGGTTTCCAATATGCAGAAACCAGTCGTTGGAAAGATATTATTGAAAACATGTACCTGCCCGAAGACAAAGAACTGGGAATATTTATCCAACATGACGGTTATATGGATAAAGAGCAGAAAACGGTTGATGACATTCCGGCCGAAGAACGTCCTATCAACCAACATTGGTCGTGGGATAGGATTTTGCGTTCCTGTTTTATTAAACAAAGCGATGTTCTATTAGGACTTCACCAATACTATTATAATTTTGATATTGACACTGTACGTCGTAATTTCTGTTTTTACGAACCTTGTACTTTACACGAATCATCTTTATCGCCATTTATTCATTCTATTCTCGCTTCGCGCATTGGTGATATTGAAAAAGCATACAATCTTTTCTTACATACCACACGACTTGATCTGGATGATTATAATAATGAAATAAATGAAGGATTACATATTACCAGTATGGCAGGAAGTTGGCTGGCATTGGTAAAAGGATTCGCAGGAATGCAATTACAGGACGACATGTTGGTATTCAGACCTGTTATTCCTGATAAATGGGAACGATATGTTTTTCAGGTTCACTTCCGAGGAAGGATATTATCAATAGAGATTGGGAAGGAAGAGGTCAAAGTTAAATTGTTGCAAGGAGAGAATTTGGTGATAAAGGTGAATGAAGAAAAATATGTGATAGAGCTCACCACAGCTTAATGAGGTAGACTTTGATAAGAAAGAAATATTGGTAGCTATTTGGTAGGATAATATTTCTTTTTATTATAACTTTTAACTAAATTTGCGTGCTTAAATTGTACCGATATGAAGATTTTTTGGACATTAGTGTTTACCTTGTTAATAAGCTTTCCTATTACTGCCCAGAAAAAAACAACAAATAGAGTTGTTAAAGCAGATACATTGTCAGATACATTGTCGTTCGCTGTAAGAGAACAAATGAGTGATACATTGCATACAAAATTGTATTATGATGTTTGGGCTTCGTTAGATTCATTACACAATGATACACTCCCCATGCGACCAATTACGCTTCGTGGTGAATATTATCGGTTGTTTCTACCTTTTACTTACTACTATTCGCCTTTGCAACGGCATACCTATTTCCCTTGGCGGGATGAGAAACTTAATATGTTCAAAACTGTAAAACGAGAGTCGCTTTCGGTTGATACAGTGTCTCTTGCTTATCCTACGTTATTTGAACGGGTTGGCAAAACACAAGAACAGATTGATGAAATACTACTATATACTTATAAAACAAATCCCAAACTCATTGTACAAACCGAAGAACAAATAATGAGTAAAGAATTGGTGAAAGTAGATATTCCCCAAAAGGAACCATCAAAGAATCCGATAATGAAACTGTTTGCTCCTGATAAACCCGATGAAAAGGTTGAGGCAGCCGAAGTAATCATCCGTAAACCAAACTTTTGGATAACAGGAGGAAGTGGATCTTTCCAAATGAGTCAGAACTCTGTATCGGATAACTGGTATCAAGGAGGAGAGAGTACGAATTCTGTATTAGCAAATATTAAACTGTTTGCAAATTATAACGATAAAGAGAAAGTTCAGTTTGAAAGTTTTCTGGAAGCAAAAGCAGGATTCAATTCGGCTTCCTCGGATACGATTCGCAAATATAAGGTAAATACCGACCTGTTAAGGCTGTACAGTAAATTAGGTATTCAGGCAGCTTCAAAGTGGTATTATACAATTTCCGGTGAATTTAATACACAATTCTTTAAAAACTATAAGGCAAACAGTACTGAGGTTGTTTCATCTTTCTTGTCTCCGGCAAACGTTATAGTAAGTGTCGGTATGGACTATAAATTGAACGAGAAGAAAGTAGTTCTTTCGGTTTTCCTATCTCCATTGACTTATAGTTTACGCTATGTTGGAAATAAGAATGTAGATGAAACAAAGTTTGGTTTAAAAGAAGGAGATAAAACTTTGCAAGACTTTGGTTCTAAGTTACAAACTACACTTTCATGGAAAATAATTCCATCCATTACTTACGATACCCGTTTGTATTACTTTACAAGTTATAAGAAAGTAGAAGCCGAATGGGAAAACTCTCTTAATTTTGTGTTGAATCGCTATCTGTCTACCAAACTATTTTTCCATGCCCGCTTTGATGATGGTGCTGCGCGAAAAGAAGATAATAGCTATTTCCAATTTAAAGAATTCTTGAGCTTTGGTATAAATTATAGTTGGTGATAGCTCCAAGTAAAACAATTGTCTATTTTTATCCATTCGTAAATTGTTACTGTTTTTTATGCTGCAAATTGTTATTTCAAAATGCAGCATTTCACACTTTCAAAATGCAGCATTTTGATTGAACGAAATGCAGCATTTCATCAATGCGAAATGCAGCATTTTGAAAAACTACTCTAAAAACGGCTTTGTGGCGCGTATAACAAGGGTAAGAAGAACCAATTTTCGTGTTTGTTGTTTTTAGGTAGCTGTGAAATAACTAAACAGTAGGTTGCTGTTTGGAAATATTTTTAACCGCTGCATTTTAACCTTTACACAGTCTAAAGCAGACGGCAATTGATAGTATGCCGCATGGATAGTGTTGTATGTACACCAACCACCCCGCCCGTTGGGTACCCCTCCTTAACGAGGCTGTGTAAAAAGTCTAATCGTTCTTTGGTTTAGTTACAGATTGTAAGTTAATCCGCATGGTTCAACCGGAACGGTTGTTAATCTTGATCGAGTAGACTGCCCTGCCGGTGTCGCCCGGCAGGGAGAGCCTCTCACACCACTGTACGTACGGGTCACGTATAC
>NZ_QVMJ01000048.1:14214-17041 GCF_010500955.1 Bacteroides sp. 519 | reverse complement strand
CACAGAAACACGGAGCTTTTCCTTGTGCTGAACACGGAGACTTCGCTTTTACTCAAAAATAGGCCAACGGCCTTATAGCTTCTAGCGTAGGTCAACGGCCTACGCAATGATGTTACATGAAAATGCGAGGCTGTAGGCCTCGAAGCGTATTGTATGCAAGAAAGCTCCGAGGCTTACAGCCTCGCATTCCATGCGGTATCCTTCATCGTAGGCCGTTGGCCTACGCTAGAGGCTATTAGGCCGTTGGCCTATTTTAAGTATTGTACGACAAAAGCGAAGCCTCCGTGTTCAGCACAAGGAAAAGCTCCGTGTTTCTGTGTCTCCGTGTTTTAATTCATTTCCAATCTGATTTGAACCAAAATTATGAAACATGAACAATGCAGGTTAATTCTTAGTCACATTCTTGACAATCTCCCAAATTTCCAGTAAGTTTGTTGTCGCAACTAACACTTAAAGTTATGGGAAGCGAAGGACTTATAGAAAAATATATCAACCCTTATACTGATTTTGGGTTCAAAAAGCTGTTTGGAACCGAACTCAACAAAGATTTGTTAATCAGTTTTCTGAACTCGTTGTTGCCTGATGGACAAGTTATAAAAGATGTTACCTACCTCAATGCCGAACATCTTGGCACACTGGAAGCCGATCGGCGTGCAGTATTCGATGTTTATTGTGAAAACGAACAAGGCGAAAAGTTCCTGGTGGAGATGCAAAAAGGTGAACAGCAGTTTTTTAAAGACCGTAGTATATTTTACACCACATTCCCCATTCGCGAGCAAGCAGTGAAAGGCAAGAGCTGGAATTATGAGTTGAAAGCAGTTTATACAGTTGGTATCCTTAACTTCTCGTTCGACAACGATAACAACGATTATTACCATCACGAAGTAAGACTTGTAGATGTAGCCACGCAGGAAGTATTTTATGATAAGCTAACGCTCATTTATCTGGAGATGCCCAAGTTCAATAAAACCGAATATGAATTGGAAAACATGTTCGATAAATGGATGTTTGTGCTTCGTAATCTTTCCAGATTAATGGAACGTCCTGCTGCCCTACAAGAGCGAATATTTACCCGCCTGTTCGAAACAGCCGAAATAGCTCGCTTCAACCGCAAGGAACTGGTTGAGTACGAAGACAGTTTGAAGAATTACCGCGACTGGTATAGTGTAATGGAAACATCCGAAAAGAAAGGATTGGCTAAGGGACTTGAAAAAGGTCGAGAAGAAGGACTTGCCGAAGGACTTGAAAAGGGACGCGAAGAGGGGCTTATAGAGGGAATTGAAAAAGGGATTGCAGAAGGGATTGAAAAAGGGATTGAAAAAGGACTTGCAGAAGGGATTGAAAAAGGGCGCGAAGAAGGTATTCTTGAAATTGCTCGCAAAATGAAATCTAATTCTATTCCTTTACACACAATTCAGGAATTGACAGGACTTTCTTTGAAAGAAATAGAAAATATCTGATAGTTGAAGGAAAAATGCGATAACATCCCGGCAGAATAATCCTACCGGGATTTTTCATTTTCTACTTTACATCCTCTCTTTCCGACTTTCCTGTAAACATATGAACCTTCGATGAGTTTTCTATCGCTTTCACCGCTATATCTTTCACATTACCTTCTGCTCGATTAGCTTTTTCCGCATAATCTTTCATTTGCGTTTGCAGTTCGGTTATTTTTTCCTGTAAAGAAGTAATCATTTGGTCTTTCAGGCGAATGTCTATCTCATTTTGTTTCTCTATAAGTTTAATATCAAAGTCGTATTTGGTTTGCAGTAACTTTGTTATTTCAGATTCTTTGTCTTTTATTGCTTTATCTAGTTTTGCCGGAAACTCAAGATTGGCTTTACGCAATTCATTTAATTCGGCTTCTGCGTTTTTAAGTTCCAGTTCACGACTTGCTACTTCTTGCTCAAATTTCTCTTTTCGTTCAACCAGTTCTCTTTCTTGTTGTGCTTTCTTGTTTTCATACTCATCTTCTTCTTTCTTGCGTCTTATTTTCAGGTTATAGGAATATTCCTCTTCTTCTCTTTTCCTCCGTTTTAATGTTCCTTCCTGAAACTCTTTTTCTTCCGTTTCCTGTTTTGTTTTCTTCTGTTCCCATTGTTCTTTCTTCAATGCCATTTCGGCAGCGAAGGTTTGTTCCTTTTGCTGCATTTCTTTTTCAAACTTTTCTTTCTTTTCTTTTTGAACAAGCAACATTGCAGCCAAAGAGTCCGTATTGGCAGAGAGCGAATATAAATCTTCCAATGATTGTTTCTCAATTATAATAGCAGAACGAATCTCTTCCAGCTTTTTATATTCTTTTTCCAGATTTGTTTGTAGCTCGTCTAACGCTTTACTCAAATCTGATTTTAATGATATAATACCTTTCACTATGCTATCATTAGTAACATCAGAAACTTTTTTGAGGGTTTCTTTTTTCTGTTTTTCTTCCTGTATCTGTTTAGGGATATCCGATTTGGCTTGTTGCACTTCTTTCAGCAATTCTTCGTAAGCATCCAGAATCTCGGTTTTTGTGTTTTTGGTTGATACTTTAGGTTCCATTCAGTAAACTATTTTATGGTTATGACATTGATAATTGATTTTGTATCTTTTCGTTTTGGAAATCATACAAATATAGAAGTATTTTCTTTAAATACCAGTCAATAATTACTTTATATTATAATGGAACTCGTTGGATCGTCAAGTCGTTTGGTTCAGTTAGAGGCTGAGTTGAACTAAAAGTGAGGTAGAGGTAAAGTAGGCGATGCCGCATGGATTCCCCGCCCTTGAGGGGCGGGGTGGCCTTTAGGCCGGGGCGGGGAGTGAAAACATACCGCATGGAAAATCG
>NZ_QVMJ01000048.1:0-14209 GCF_010500955.1 Bacteroides sp. 519 | reverse complement strand
CCGCCCTAAAGGGCACCTCTCCCCTCTAGGGAGAGGAGTTCCATGCGGCATCACACCACTCAACTACTTTACCTCCTCTACCTCACTTTACCTCCTTTTTTATTCTGATTTGAACCAAAACATTATCGTTTTCGTACCACGCCTATGGTACAAAAGTGCCACGCTTGTGATACAAAAGTATCTTAGGCGTGGTACTTTTGTACCACCAGCGTGATACTTTTGTTTCACGCTTAAAATAACCTGTGAAACTTTTGTACCAGCGTAAAAAAATCGTTGGTACTGTAACTTATTGATTATTAATCGTATTATTAAAATATATCTGGGGATGATTTATCACCCTGATTTATTTTAATAATTTAAAGAACCTTTCTTTTATTCGATTCATCATAAAAAGAGATAGATTTTTTTTGTAAATTGTATTGAGTTTGTATTTACTTGTATTAAAGTCTCTTTTTCTTGTATATATATCTTTATTATCAAACATTTATATCCCTACAACTGTTTGCTCTTTTAAAATGAATTTGTATTCATTATTAACTCTCAACCTTTAAAAAAGAAAGATTTTCTAAAAAAAAGATAGAAATAATAGAGTATAAAAAAGGCGAAATCTTCTCCTTATTAAAATCATGGATATGATGTGCAATAATCGAAACAATCGAAACAAGGAATTGTGGATTCAGTTTAAAGCAGGTAACGACAACGCTTTTGCCGAGTTATATAAGTTGAATGTAGATGATATGTTAGATTATGGATTGCATTTTACCCCTTTAAGGGATCAGGTTAAAGATGCAATACAAGATGTATTTGTGAACTTGTATAACAAAAGAGACAATTTGAATGTAGTTGAGAATGTGAGAGTGTATTTATTGGTATCACTTAAAAACACAATTTACTCATTCTTTAAAAAGGATATACAACATTATCAGATAGATACTATAGAGCCTGTGTTTACACTGGAAAGCTCGGTAGAAGAATTATATATAGGGGATGAACAAGAAAATGAACAAGAAAGACATATAAAACAGATGTTGAACTTGCTAAGCCCCAGAGAAAGAGAAGCAATGTATTATAGGTATACAGAGGGGTTGGGGGTTGAAGAGATATGCGTTTTGATGAAATTAAATAATCAGTCGGTAAGGAATTTACTGTATCGGTCTATTGCTAAAATCAGAGAGGTATATAAAGATTATAACAAGATAGGTAACAAAGGTTTTTTATGAAAGAGGATTATACAAAATATACAAGCAAAGAATTGTTGGATGATGATTACTTTATTCATTCAATGATTCAGCCTACACCAGAATCTATCGAATTCTGGAACTCATTAATAATCAACGATGTTGTTGATTACGAAGAATTTAAAAAAGCAGAAGCTTTTGTTCTGTTAATGCGCAGACCTAAAAAGATAATGACTGCGAAAGAAAGAAACGAAATGTGGATCAATATTGAAATAAGGAACAAACAAAACCTGCGAAAAAACATTCGCAAAAAACAACTATACTTATGGGGGGCAGTGGCTTCTTTTTTCCTGGTATTGTCTGCCCTATCGTTTTTCTTCTACAAACAAACAATGCCTGTTACATTAGATTTTCAGGAAATAATGGCTGGTATGCAAGATGTAGCCGAAAGTAAAGACATCCAACTAATTCTTTCGGATAACAAAACAATTGAACTGGAAGAAACCTCGGTAGAGATTGAAGTAAATAAAGAAGGAGAAGTGCTTGTTAATTCTAAACAAATGGCTGTTAATTCCAAACAAATGGCCGAAACTGTAGCACCAGAGAAAGAAGAAGAAATTTCCTATAATCAATTAATAGTTCCACTGGGCCGACATTCGCGCTTAACCCTGCCCGATGGCACAAAAATGCATATAAATGCAGGCACAAAAGTAATTTTCCCGGATAGGTTCAAGAAAAAAGAACGGGAAATATTTGTTGATGGAGAAGTATATCTGGAAGTTGCAGAAAATAAAAAGGTACCATTTTTTGTTCATACCGCAACAATGGATGTGAAGGTATTAGGAACAGTATTTAATATCCGGGCGTATAAAGAAGATAAGGACCAAGAAGTGGTATTGGTTACAGGATCGGTACAGGTAACTACAAAAGATAAACATGAAGCCATGCTATCTCCAAATCAGAAATTAGGTTATTCGGAAGGTAAATGCCACATCTCTGGTATAAATGCGCACGATTATGTTTCGTGGATAAATGGATACTTTATTTATAAGAAAGAACCGTTGCTAAATATAATGAAACACATATCTCGTTACTATGGTATTGAGGTTGTATGTGGCGAAAAAATAAATTCATTGACCTGTAGTGGCAAGCTTGATTTGAAAGAGAATCTGGATATAGTAATGAAAGATTTGGCACAGATATTAACACTCGAAATAAAGAAAAACGAAAACACCTATCATATTAACTAACTAATTAAAATAAAGCATAAAAGCCTATGAAGTAAAAGAGAGAATTAATTGCTATGTATTAAGAAGGTAGGCCTCCTTAAATAAAAGGCCGAAATTTAGTTAAAAAGTTATTCAAACCTTAAAATCACACTAATGTATGATTGAAACTCGATTATGTGAAGTCTCTGGTGGCAGAGGCAACAAATCACTTGGAATTATCGGAATGATTATTTTCCTGTTCTCATTCCTGACAACCAACACTGTTTTGGCCGAAGATTCTTATGCACAGCATAAGCGTCTTACTCTTGAACTGACAAATATCACCATGCGTGATGTGTTCAATGAAATAGAAAAGAATAGTGAATATATCTTTTTCTATTCGGATGAAGTGAATGTTTCTACATCAGTTGCAGTTAAAGTAACCGACAGAACCATTGACGAAATAATGAAACAAGTACTGAAAGATACGGATTATACGTATACAGTTTCCGACCGTCAGGTATTTGTGAAGAAAGCTGAGGTAAAAACTGCTTCTCTCAATGTAGTTCAACAGCAAACAAGAATTACAGGGGTTGTTGTCGACACAAAAGGCGAACCGGTTATTGGTGCTAACGTTTCTTTAAAAAGTGATGCAGCAACAGGTACAATAACAAATATAGATGGTGAATTTTCACTGAATGTGGCCGAAGGCTCTGTACTTACTGTTAGCTACATTGGCTTTATTACACAAGAGGTAAAAGCTACCAAAAAACGCATGCAGATTGTACTTGCAGAAGATGCTGAATTGCTGGACGAAGTTGTGATTACAGCTTTTGGTACAGGACAGAAAAAAGAGAGTGTAGTAGGTTCAATCCAAACAGTTCGTCCAAGCGACCTGGTGGTACCTTCAACAAATCTTTCAACTTCTTTTGCCGGTCGTTTAGCAGGGGTAGTAGCTTACCAACGTTCGGGAGAGCCTGGTAATAACGGAGCCGATTTTTATATTCGTGGGGTATCGACCATGAGTGGTATTACTTCACCACTTATTATATTAGATGGTGTAGAAGTATCGAAAGGTGACTTGAATGCTGTAGACCCGGAAGTTATTGAAAGTTTTTCTATTCTGAAAGATGCTACAGCCACAGCCATGTATGGTACACGTGGTGCTAATGGGGTTATGATTATCAAGACTAAAAGTGGTGCCGATACCGAAAAACCAATTATTGGGGTGCGTGTTGAAGCTTTTGCCTCTATGCCAACTCAAAAAACAAAGTTTGCAAATGGTGCCGATTACATGCGGTTGTTTAACGAAGCCGTTACAAGCCAGGGAACAGGAGATCGCTTGTTTACCAACGAGCAGATTACAAACACCATGGCCGGAACAAATCCTTATGTGTTTCCAAACGTAGACTGGTACGATGAAATATTTAAGGATATGACATTTAACCAACGGATGAACTTCAATATTCGTGGGGGTACAAAGAAAATTACCTACTTTATGAACTTAGGTGTAAACCACGAAAATGGTATGTTGCAAAACCGTTCGAAAGACTTTTTCTCGTACAATACCAATATTAATTTGATGAAGTATAACTTCCAGAACAATATTGATTTCCACATGAGCAAAACTTCGACCATTTCATTACACCTTAATGTACAGTTGGCCGACAAAACTACTCCTAATGCATCGGTTAGCGATATTTACGGAGCAGTAATGAATGCTAACCCGGTAGACTATCCGATATTTTTTCCGGATAATGATGTGAAATGGGTAAAATGGGGAGCCTTATCAGGTGGAAACCAACAAGGAGCTAAAAACCCCATGGCCGAATTGGTAAAGGGATATAACAATGAGTTTGAGAGCACAGTGTTGGCAAATATCGACTTCTTGCAAAAACTCGATTTCATTACCGAAGGATTGAGCTTTAAAGCACTTATTTCGTTTAAAAACTGGAATAAGTCGATTATTTACCGCACACAAGACTATAACAAGTATGCCATAAACAAATATTGGAAAAACGAGAATGGAACATACGAGTACGAACTGGGAAATATAAACTCACCCGAAAAACGTGTGTTGAACACAACTAAAGGTGTATCGGGCGACCGCCGTATATACGGACAGGCTTACTTTGACTATACCCGCTCGTTTGGAGACCATAATGTAAATGGTATGTTATTGGCCAATATTGATCAATACAATAATAATAACCCAAATGAAGAAAAAGATGGAGATTTAGTACTCAACTCTGTTTTAGTAAACTCACTTCCAAAACGTAAATTGGGATATGCTGCTCGTTTGTCGTATAACTATGCCGACCGCTATATGCTTGAGGTAAATGCCGGATACAACGGTTCGGAAAACTTTGCTGGTGGACATCGTTGGGGATTCTTCCCATCGGTTGCAGTAGGATGGAATATTTCTCAAGAAGCTTTCTTCGAACCTCTTAAAAATGTGGTAGACCACATGAAAGTGCGTGCTTCGTATGGGTTGGTAGGTAACGACCAGATTAGGGATGGTAACTACTATGTAAGGTTTATATACATGTCGCAAATTAACCTTCAAGGTGCTTCCGATTTCAAAACCGGATACGGAAACAGTACTAACTCATTGAAAGGGCCTTCGTACGACCGCTATCAAAACACTGCCATTACTTGGGAAGTTGGAAAAAAACTCAATGTGGGGCTAGATTTACGGTTATTCAACGCGCTTAGTATTAACATAGATGGTTTCTACGAAAAACGTGAAAACATTTTCCAACAGAAAAAATCTATTCCTAACTATTTGGGTACAGCTTCAACAAAAGTATATGGTAACCTGGCTAAGGTGAAAAACTGGGGATTTGATGCTTCGGCAGATTATGGTAAACAAATTAACCGTGATTGGTCTGTTCAGTTCAAAGGTACCTTTACATTTGCCCGTAACGAAGTGTTAGAGTACGATGAGGCACCTGGATTACGTGCAGCTCGTTCGCAGATAGGAAAAAGGTTGAATACGTACCAAGGATATGTATCTAACGGACTGTATATCGACTGGGCCGACATAGCCAATAACCCAGCATCATCTTTAGGAAACATAGCTATTGCACCTGGTGACATTAAGTATGTAGATCAACCTGATGCCTATGGTAATTACGATGGTAGAATTACTGCCGACGACCAGGTATATATGGGATATCCTACCGTGCCCGAGATTGTGTATGGCTTTGGTCCTTCTATCCAGTACAAAAAATGGGACTTCTCTTTCTTCTTCCAAGGTGTAACTAATACCTCGTTGATGATGAGTGGTTTCCATCCTTTTGGAACACAGTACAACCGAAATGTATTGAAGTTTGTGGCCGACGATTATTGGTCGCCTACCAACCAGAACCCTCATGCTAAGTATCCAAGATTAACAAAAGACGAAAACAACCATAACACAGCAAATTCAACCTTCTGGTTGCGCGATGCATCTTTCTTGAAACTGAAAAATGCCGAAATCGGTTATTCTCTTCTTCGTAACGTACGCTTTTATCTGAGTGGAAGCAACTTGTTGACTTTCTCACCATTTAAACACTGGGACCCAGAAATGGGAGGTGGAGCAGGTTTGAAATATCCTACTCAGCGAGTGGTTAACTTCGGAGTACAAATGACATTTAAATAATTAAAAACGATGACATTTATGAAGACATTAAAATACTTATCCTTACTACTGGTTTTACTGCTAGGAGTTGCTTCCTGTGATTTTCTGGATGTGGTTCCTGATGAAAAACCTACCGAAGACGATGCATTTGAAGATGTTAATGCAGCCGAGAGATTCCTGTATTCCTGTTACTCGTATTTACCCAACTCCAGAGCAGGAGCAAATTCACTTGATTTTATGACAGGTGATGAAGTAATTACAGCATTCGAGCACGAAACTTTTGCCCGGTTTCCTAAAGGAAATTTTTCGGCATCAAGTACGGTAATTTCTTATTGGAATACTTTCTTTCAGGGATTGAAGCAATGTTATATTTTGATAAACAACATTGATAAGGTACCTAATTTACCTGGAGTCACTAAGAATGATTATATAGCACAAGTCAATTTCCTGATAGGTTATTATCATTTCTTGCTGGTACGTTGTTATGGCCCAGTAATTCTTATCAAAGAAGAACCTAGTCCGGGTACATCGCCATCGGATTATTTAGGTAGAACATCTTATGATGAATGTGTAACATTTATATGTGAAAAGTTTGACGCAGCAGCAGCAGACTTACCCAATGAACGTCCACAAAGGAACTATGGATTAGCAACTAAACCTGCTGCTCTGGCACTTAAAGCTAAGATGTTGCTTTATGCTGCATCGCCTTTGTTTAACGGAAACAGCAGTTTCTTCAATAACTTTAAAGATGTAGATGGTAACCCATTGATGCCTCTTGCTTACGATGCTAACAAATGGAAATTGGCAAAAGACGCTTACAAAACAGCTATTGATGCTGCCAAAGCAGCCGGACATGAGTTGTTAACAGAAATTGGTGATCCCGACATCAACAGGTTGAAGTATCCAACAGACCCTACAGAACGTTTGTTGCGTTTTAATATTATTGAAGCAGGGAATAAGGAAATTCTTTGGGCCGATGCTCGCGATGAAGGTGCTTATGGACTTCAAAATAAGTCGATGCCTCGTGCTCATGGTACTACCTATCCATGGAATGGGGTGAGCCCTACTTGGTCGATGTTGAGCCGCTTCTATACCGAAAACGGTTTACCTTACGACGAAGATCCAGCCTATAAAGACAATAATAAGTTTGAAATAGTGAATCTGACTGATGAGCATGTTGATGTAGCGAAACCTGGCGAAAAAACCATTTTGTTTAATTTAGGCAGAGAGCCGCGTTACTATGCTTGGGTAGCTTTTCATGGAGGGTATTACGAAGTTAGAAGTGCAGCAAGCAATGGAGCGTATGACAAATATCCCGAATTCGATGCAAACGGAAGATTAGTATGCAACTTCCTGAAAAGCGGAATCTGCGGCGTGGGTGAACAAACAAACGACTTTTCACCAGGAGGATATTTGAATAAAAAAGGAGTACATGCAGGAAACGAAGTTAAGAACGCTCAAGCTGGACCGAAAGAATATCCATGGCCCATTATACGTATGGCCGAATTGTATTTGAGCTATGCTGAGGCTTGTGTAGAAACTGATGATTTGCAAACTGCCCGCGAATATCTCAATAAGGTACGTACACGTGCAGGTATACCTACTGTAGAAGAATCGTGGAGCGGAGTGGCCGAGTTAACTAAGGATAAACTCAGAGAAATTGTGCGTCAGGAAAGACAGATTGAATTCTATCTGGAAAACCAAAACTTCTGGGATATGCGCCGTTGGTTGTTGGCTGCCGATGCATTTAACCACAAGCACCAAGGTTTGAACATAAAAGGCGAAAGCATTGAAGATCTTGCCCAGTTAACAGAAGTTACCTTCGAACGTAAATTCAACTCACCGGCTCATTACCTGTTGCCCATACCTTCGGACGATGTAAACAGAAATAGTAAGTTGGTGCAAAATCCTGGTTATTAATAAAATAGAATTTAATAGTATGAAGAATATAACTAAATATATACTATTTGCAGGCTTGTTAACTTTGGGACTGGCAAGCTGCAACGATAGCGATGGGATAACTCCTGCCGAAATAACCAACCTGAAATCGGAAACCCGACCAGGTGAAATTGTATTACGATGGGATAAACCTACCGATGAAACAATTGAGTATGTTAAAGTAGTATACAACGATCCCCGGTTGGGTAAAACTGTAACCCGGTTGGCTAGTATCTATTCCGATAGTCTTTTAATACCCGATACCCGTGCACGTTACGAGGCATATCAGTTTACTGTATCTACAGTAAGCCCCACCGGTGATGAAAGTAGCAAACAAACCATTTCGCAGAAATCGGAGGCAGCTACTATCACTACCAAGGTAACAACTCGTGAAATTGCTTTAACAGTCGACGATTTAAGCACAAATGCACAAGAGGAATCCGAAGGACCTATTAAGAACTTGTTAGATGGAAACAAAGGTACTTTTTTTCATACTGATTGGCATGGAAAAGTAACTGACGCACATTGGATGCAGGTTAACCTGAAAGAGGAACTTGATGGACATTATAAATTTTACTATGCACCCAGAAATGCCAGCAATAACCCTACTGATATGGACCTTATGGGAAGTACAGATGGCGAAAGCTGGACACTGATTAAAAAGTTTACGAAAGATGAAGACGGATTACCTACTGATGGTAAAGCCGATTACTCGTCGGAACCTTTGAAATGTCCGTTCCCTTTCAGTCAGATACGTTTGATTGTAAATGAAACGAATAGTGGCAAAATCTTCTGGACTATGTCTGAGTTTAAGTTTTACGATGTTACAGTTGATGTTTTCAATCCGGAAACAGACGAAGACGAATAATCATATCAATAATAATAAATTTCTGAAAGAATGAAAAAACATATATTATTAAGCTACTTACTTTTTCTCCCTTTATTGGCATTCTATGCCTGTGATGATCCTAATTATCAGACTGGAGAAATTGCAGCGCCCGCTTTAGAACTGGATATGTCGAAAGTAGAGTTTACCTCGGCCAGCAATTCAAGAACTGTAGAAGTAACCTGTAGCGTACGCGATTGGGAATTTGAACTTGCAAACCCCAACGATGCCAAATGGTTGACAATAACCAAAGATGGTGGAATAAAGTTGGTATTAGCAGCAAATCCTCTGTTAGATACTCGCCAAGCTAAAATAATTGTTACTGCCGGCAACCTGAAAGAAGAGTTACTGGTTGTGCAACAAGGAATAAAACCTACATTTACATTGAAACCTACATCTCTTACCTTTGCAGCAGGTGGCGAAACCAAATCGGTGGTAGTAACTACCAACGTGGCTTCGAACGAATGGTCGGTAAAAGTAGGTGATGACTTTACCGAATGGTGCCAGGCAGAGCGTACTAGCGAAACCGAAAAAGAAGATGGAACCATAGAATATACAGTAGAGGTTACAACATTGGCGTATACCGATTTTGTTAGTCGCAAGGCAGTGGTTTATATTGAATCGGACCGTTTGAAAGACTTTGGTCTTGAACCTGCTCAGCTATCTGTAACCCAGAAAGCTGTAACCGGAACTATCGATTTGCCAAACAACGGCACTTTAGAACTGACTAAAGCAGGTGGAGCATTTAAGTTTACTGTAACTTCGCCTCAGCAATTGCTCGATGTAGATGTTGCTGCCCTACCTGGCTGGATAAAGAATGCCGAAGCAACACTTACTGTTAAAACCGATGGTAGTTCTACTATCGAAGTAAAAGGTGAAGCAGATGCCAACACTAGTAGCAAACGTAGTACTACATTAACCTTCAAGCTGAACGATAACGATAAAACAGCTACAATGAACATTGAACAAGAAGGTGGTATGCAGTTCGAAAAAATTGCTTTAACAGCCGAAAGCTTCTACTCAAATGCTCCCGACCCTAGTGAAGGAAAAGACTACGGTGCATTGATTGACGACAATACCGGTACTTACTGGCATTCGTCGTGGAGAGGAAATGTAGCAGATAAACATTACCTGATAGTAGACTTGGGCGAAGAGATAGAAGAAGGTACAAACTACTACTTCTCTTTAACATCAAGAAATCATGCTAATGCAAACACCCCGGATATATTTACATTCCAGGGCCGGGTTACTCCTTACGACAACTGGTTTACCATTAAAGACTATACAGCCGCTGCCGATGGTATTATCCGGAAAGAAAGAGCAACTCAGTTTGATTTCCCCGTACTTACTGCGGATAAGAAGTTCAGATATATACGTCTGGAAGTAGAGAAGTGTATACAAGGCCAGAAGTTCTTTACACTGTCTGAATTTGGTTTCTATAAAGAAAAGAAATAATTCTGATTCTTTTTTAGCAATTAATAACTAGAATAACGCAGGAGCCATTATCTTTGTATTGCTCCTGCGTTACTTATTTAAACATACATCTAATTTTATGAAAAAAAACATTTTGTACCTATTTACTCTATTACTCTTTCTGAACATTCAGGTGGCTTGCTCCGATGATAAACAGGATCCTATATTGGAAGTTACGCCCACCAACCTTGAATTTATCAAAGAATCTATCACCAAATCGGTTAGTGTACAAACCAACTATGATAACTGGCAGGCCACAGTAGACGAGGCGGGACGCCAGTGGTGTACAGCAACCCCCGAAAACAATGTATTACGTGTAAGTGTTACCAAAAATACAGATGGAGGCATGCGCGAAACGTCTATTACCGTATCGGCCGGTGCCCTGAAAGAATCTATTACAGTAAGGCAACTGGGCGATGATCCGGCCATCTTACTATCGGAAAAAGAAATACAGGTAGAAGCAAAGGGTGGAACAATTTCGTTCGATGTTACTGCCAATATAGCGTACGAAATAACCGGATTGCCTGCTTGGATAACAGAAACAACCGGCACGGCAAGAGCCATGGAAACAAATACCCACCATTTTACAGTGGAAGCCAGCACCGAAGAATATGAACGGAACGCAATGTTAACCGTTAAAGACAAAACATCGGCTTGCGCTACACAAGTAAAGATTGTGCAAAAAGGCACTAAGTATGTTCCGGGCCAATCGGGCATAAAAGATGATATTAAACTTAAAGTTATCAAAGGCGAAGCATCTTCTCAGCATGCAGGTAAAGAAACAGAAGGTGTTATCGAATTATCGTTCGATGGTAAGATGGAAACCATCTACCACTCCCATTGGACCAACACTGCCGATAATTATTTCCCCATAACTCTGGATTACTATCTGGAAGGGGCCGACATACTGGATTATCTTGTTTACTATCCGCGTACAAGTGGAGGCAATGGCCATTTTAAAGAAGTTAGCCTCTACATGAAACAAAAAAACAGCGATACATTTAAACATATACTGGATAAAGACTTTAAAGGATCATCATCGGCCACACGAATAGATTTCAAAGAGGCCTTAACCAATGTTGATGCCATCCGTTTTGTTGTTAAATCGGGAGCTGGCGACAGACAGGGATTTGCAGCATGCGCCGAAATGGAATTCTACAAACTGAACACCGAAAACTTTAATCCCCTTACTTTGTTTACCGATGTTACTTGTACTGCGTTGAAACCCGGTATAACCGAAAAAGAGATTGGAGCTTGCCAATCTGTTCTTTTCCGCGACATAGCCATGCACTTGTTGAACGATACCTATCCGGGCGAGTTCCGCATACAAGACTATAAAGCTTATCCACATCCCGACGATGAATCGCGGGCTAATAAAACATCTCAGTACAGTTTATTGGATAACCCAACCGGAATTTCAGTTAAAGCCGGCGAAGAACTGATTGTATTGGTAGGCAATACGGGAGGAAACAACATCAGTTTGCGTTTGCAAAATCTGGATGTACCCGGTGGCGATGGCTTTAATGAACCGCAGAGTTTTGCTTTGTCCGAAGGCATCAATAAAATAACTCCATCGAAATCCGGATTGTTGTATGTAATGTATCATACCCCAAACTTTAAAACAGCCCCTATTGTTAAAATACACATCCCTACCGGAACAGTGAATGGTTATTATGATAGCACAAAACATACCGACCCCAACGATTGGAACCGGTTGTTGGATGCTGCAACCAACGATTATTTCGATGTGCTTGGTAGGTATGCCCATCTTACCTTCCCAACCAATCGTTTCCGTAACCATACCGGCAACAAAGGAAAAGAGCTTATTGATGCTTACGACCAGATTGTGTATTGGGAAATGGAACATATGGGATTGGAAAAATATAACCGGATGTTCAACAACCGAATGTATTTCTGTGTAATTTATACTTCGTATATGTATGCAGCCGGATATCATACTGCATATAACGACAACACACTTTCCGAATTATGCAACCCTGATCTGCTTAAAACAACAGCTATCTGGGGGCCGGCTCACGAGGTTGGACATATTAACCAAACACGTCCGGGATTAAAGTGGGTTGGAACAACCGAAGTAACCAACAATATTCACTCCATGTATGTACAGCGTAAGTTTGGTAATCCAACTCGTTTGCAAACAGAATCGATGGCTGGCGAAGGAGGATTTACAAACCGTTACGAAAAAGCAATGAATCTCTATTTCAGATCAGGCAGACCGCACTGTTACATGACTACAGATAATGAATCTAACTTGGTTGATGTATTTTGCAAATTGGTTCCGTTTTGGCAACTTCAATTATATGTAACCGATGCACAGGGCAACAAAGACTTCTATAAAGATCTTTATGAGATGGTTCGTAAGGAAGCAGATATGTCGTCCGAAGCCGGGCATCAACTGGAGTTTGTTGTGCGTGCATCAAAAGCTGCTAAAATGAATCTTACAGACTTCTTCGAAAAATGGGGCTTCCTAACCGAAGTAGATGTAGTTGTAGAAGATTATGGAAAAGCAAGAATGACCATCACCAAACAGATGATAGAAGAAACCAAAAACAGAGTTGAAGCATTAGGATACACTAAGCCTAAACACCGGTTTGAGTATATTTGTGATGCCAATGCTGATTTATACAAAACCTCGGGAACTATTGGACAAGGAACAGCCAGCAGAAACGACAAAAAAGTAACCATGAACGGATGGACAAATGTTGTAGCCTACGAAGTTAGAGAAGGTCAGAAACTGATATTTGTTTCTTCAGCGTCAACGTTTACACTCGACAATTCGCTTGCTTCATGGAATAATAATTATAAAGTTTATGCAATCTCGGCAACAGGAGATGAGGTTGAGGTTAAGTTCTAATTTTTAATTTTAGACACGGATTACGCGGATTACGCGGATTTTAAAACACGGATTTAATATCAGACAAAGATATTTTATCTGTGTTTTAAAATTTTGTAATCCGCGTAATCCGTCTAACCTGCATTATTCATATTCGTTGGTTCAGTTAGAGGCTTTTTTGAACTAAAAGTGAGGTAAAGTAGGTAAAGTAGGCGATGCCGCATGGATTCCCCGCCCTTGAGGGGCGGGGTGGCCTTTAGGCCGGGGCGGGGAGTGAAAACATACCGCATGGAAAATCGGTTGCGCAACCTTTGAGTCCCCCCTCTCCGCCCTAAAGGGCACCTCTCCCCTCTAGGGAGAGGAGTTCCATGCGGCATCACACTTTACCTCCTTTACCTCACTTTACCTCCTTTCAATCTGATTTGAACCAAAACTCCTCTACACAGAAGTTTAAAATGCAAAATTTGTCGTCATTCAACACGCGGAGGTTTTATTATCTTGATTAACAATACGTTAAGTGCGTGTTGAATGCCGTGTTGAGAAACATTATTACAACCATTTCGTCACGCTTTCAACACGCTTTATTTTGAGCTTTGACCTCTAACAATAGTAGGGACTTTCCGATAGAAAACCCTGTACTCTTCTGCATAATAATCCACTATTTTCCATAAAATAGTCCATACTTCTAGGCAAGCTATATAGTATTGGGGCTCCGGTCTATATAGATGAGTGCCTTCGATCTATATAGCACCGACCTCTCGATCTATATAGCATTGACCCCTCGGTCTATATAGAAAGATATTTTACTTGTTATTGAACTGCACTTTTCTTCCGGTAGGATAAAGCTTTTCTCCTACCGGGATGAAAGAGTTATAATAGCAGTGATAGCAAAATGGCAAAAAAACATTTTCTGAGGGCGAAGCCTCCGTGTTCAACACAAGGAAAAGCTCAGTGTTTCTGTGTCTCGTATATTTGCATCATTAATGATCCGTTATTTCTCCGAGTGTTGTATATTCGTAGTTAATACGGAAAAGAATAGTCTCTCAATTG
>NZ_QVMJ01000047.1 GCF_010500955.1 Bacteroides sp. 519 | reverse complement strand
CAAGAAAATAAAAATCTGTAGGACACAGCCGCCACCAGAATGACCCTCAGATGTCAGTGATGCAGGAAATATGATGGTGATGAGTGAAAGTTGGGTTAATATTTCGGAAAGAATTATCCATATGCTGATGTTGAAATCTTATTTTTTAGATGATGTAGGATTAATGGAAGGCAAAATGGGAGTAATACTGGCTATGTTAGAATACTCCAAAGTAAATAAAGAACCTGTTATTGCTGATTTTTCATTTGAATTGTTGGATCATTTAATGACAAATATTCCAAGAGGTCTTTCTTTTTCGTTTGATAAAGGCTTATCAGGTATCGGATGGGGTATTGAGTATCTATTAAACAATCAGTTGGCAGAAGGGGTTGGAGTTGAAATTTGTGAAGAAATTGATAGGGAAATTATGCAAATGAACCCTCTATATATCATTGATACGTCACTAAAAAATGGCATTGAGGGTTTATTGCATTACATTATATTTCATACACAAAATGCACAAAAACAAAAATGCGATTTGCCTTTTGATAATAGATATTATGAGAATATGTATGAAACTTGCAAGAGATTGAAAAAGGAAACCCATAGCAAGAACTTAGAATGTTTACTTAATACTTATTGTTTGTTTTTTGAAAAAGGTAAGGTGGAAAATTATAGTTTACAATTACTGGATTTTGCATTTGTGCCTGCAAATTTACCCGAAAAAATTGTGTCATATCCTTTAGGTCTAACTAATGGATTAGCTGGGATTCTTTTACATTTGATGGGAGAAAATAAAAAATATGAATAAGAATATTTTTATTTTTGATGAATATCTTAGTTCCTGCAATAATGGCATTGGCACATATGTTAAAGAATTATTGCATTGTTTGAATAATGTTAGCTGGAATATAAATCTGATTGTTTTTAATGCAGAAGTTGATGAATTTGAAATAGTTACAGAAAAGGGACTAAAAAAATATTTATTTCCAGAACTTGAGAATAAATATTTTTTAGATTTAGGCTATATAGTTAGTAAACTTTTAAGTCTGTATATTAAAGATGATTCTCATAATATTTATTTTATTAATCATGCTCCTTGCAGTAAGTTCATTAGGTTTATAAAAAGAGACTTTCCGTTATCGAAACTATGTTATGTTATCCATGATTTTTCTTGGACAAAGCCATTTCTGGGAAATGTAAATGCATACAGCAGGAGAGTCAAGACTTGGAAAGTGAATGAAGATGTTATGAAAGATCCTATATGGCATTTATACAAAGAAGACAAACAAACATATGCTTTAGTAGATAAGATAATATGTCTTTGTCAGGATACTTGCCAAACTTTAAAAGAAATATACCAAATTCCTCACATTAAAATAGAATATATCCCTAATGGGCATCGCAACTTATATCGAAAAACAATTCAATCAAAAAATAAAATAAGAGAAGAGTTCCATTTACAAGAAAATAATAAGGTGATATTGTTCATTGGTAGACTGACTAAGCAAAAAGGTATATTTGATTTAATTGGTGCCATGAAACTTGTTTTACAATCTTATCCACATGTTAAACTTGTATTTGTAGGAAGTAATGAAGATTCTATGTCGGGAATTCTCGAAAAAACTTCATCTAATGCGAATTCTTTTATTTTTACTGGACGGTTAAATAAAACAATGGTTCAAAAGTGGTTGCTTATAGCCGATATAGGAATTATTCCTTCGTACAATGAGCAATGCAGTTATACTGCTATTGAGATGATGATGTATGGATTGCCAATAATTGCTTCCGATGGCTTTGGAATAAGGAATCTGTTTCAGGATGGAGTGAATGCCAAAATAGCACACATTGGAAAACAGCACACGAAAGAATTTCAACAAAATATAAGCTATAATATTTTAGAATTGTTAGATTCATCAGAATTAAGGGAGGAATTGGCTAGAAATGTAAGGAAGTTATATGAAGAAAAATATGAGATAAGATTTATGAAAAAACAATATATCAACTTGATTAAAAAAATTACACTAATAAAATGAGCCCCCAAGTATCAATACTCCTTCCCATTTACAATGCCGAGTCTTATCTCACTAACTCAATAGATAGCATCTTATCTCAAACATTCTCTAATTGGGAACTAATAGTTGTGGATGACGGGTCAACAGATCAAAGCCGTTCCATTGTAGAATCTTATTCTGATTCTCGTATACATTTACTATCATGTTCACATAATTTTATTGCCTCCTTAAACGCAGGTATAAAAGCATCTTCTGGCAAATATATTGCCCGAATGGATGCCGATGACATAATGTTGCCTCACCGCTTGCAAACTCAATGGGATTTTATGGAAGCGCATCCGGAAGTAGATGTTTGTGGTTCTTGGATGGAAACTTTTGGAGAGAGAACGGGCATTTGGAAAACCTCAACGAAAAATGAAGAGATAATAACTACTTTACTACTTCATAACACAATGTTTCATCCCACAATTATTCTGCGTAAGAGTATTTTGAAATCAAGCGAACTATATGCACATGGCTATCCTTGTGCAGAAGACTATAAATTGTGGACAGATTTGGTTCTTCAAGGTTGTTGTTTTGCTAATATACCAGAGGTGTTGCTTCGTTACCGTGTGTCGAGGCAGCAGGTGACTAATAATCACAAGGAAGAAATGATAGTTTCGACTCACAAAATACAATTAGAATATGCCGAACAAATAATGGAGAAACTAGCAAATGAAGATGAAATATATACAGCGTTTTTAAACTCATTGATAGATTTGGTTAATGCGAATAAAGTGAGTAGGGATATTTTTCTGCAAATCGTTTATCAGGTCTTTAAATCGAAACTTGCAGAACCTATAAAAAGAGGATAAGCATGTAGAGTAAGTTATTATTTTGTAACTTGTACCCCAATATTCTTTACCTATAAATTAATACAATGAAAAAAGTAACCCTAATTACAATTATCCTACTTATTATAACAGGATGTAAACAATCTAGTCCCCATAACAATCTAATCACAATAGATGTAGCAGCAAGTTATCCTCAGAAAGAACTGGTTCTTCAAAACTTTATGAATGTAGAATACATTGCATTAGAAACAAATGATGAATTTATTACCCAAGGCGATGTGAAAGCAATAGGTAATAAATGCATATTAGTGAAAAACTGGATTAATGATGGAACTATTTTTGTGTTTGACCGCAAAAGTGGTAAAGGATTGAGAAAGATAAACCGAAGAGGGCAAGGAGCCGAAGAATATACTTTTATTAATGGAATTGTTTTGGATGAAGATAATGATGAAATGTTTGTTAACTGTACTCCAACCAAACAAATATTAGTGTATGATTTATCAGGAAACTTTAAACGGCGTTTAAACCATGCAGAGGGCACTGAATATTTAGAAGTGTTCAACTATGATAAGGATAATTTGATTTGTTATGATATGTCGATATATTATAAAGAAGGAGAGAGCAGAGGGAATCAGTCTTATCATATAATTATATCGAAACACGATGGAAGCATAACCCGGAATATCTCAATACCTTTTGATGTAGTAAAAGCACCGTTTGTGCAAAAAGGTGATGGAATTGCAGTGGCTCCTGTACGCTCAATAATTCCATGTGGAAACAAATGGTTGCTTGTTGAAACATCGTCCGACACAGTGTATGCTTATGTACCTGTGGAGAATAAACTAAAGCCATTTGTAGTAAGAACTCCTTCTAATGATCCTGAAATATTACTTACTATGGGAACTATTACCGATCGTTTTTATTTCATGGAAACTGTGAAAAAAGTATTCGATTTTACAACAGGCAGAGGATTTCCAACCACAGGTTTAATGTACGATAAAGAGGAGAATGCAGTGTTTAATGCTACTGTACTTAATGGTGATTATGTAAAAGAACAAAAAGTAAATATGATTTCGAATCCAATAAATAATGGTGTAATTGCAACTTACCAAAATTTAGCTGCTAACAAGTTGATTGAGGCATATGAAAGTGATGGTTTGAAAGGGGAACTGAAAGAAATTGCAGCTGGATTGAATGAGGAGTCAAATCCAGTGATTATGTTGGTAAAATATAAGCAGTAATCAACTTCGATTGGTTCAGTTAGAGGCTGAGTTGAACTAAAATAAAAACACAGAGCCACAGAAACACGGAGCTTTTCCTTGTGCTGAACACGGAGTTTTGTACGACAAAAGCGAAGCCTCTGTGTTCAGCACAAGGAAAAGCTCCGTGTTTCTGTGTCTCTGTGTTTTAATTCATTTCCTCTCTGATTTGAACCCAATTGAAACATGAATAATACAGGTTAGTTATTAAACCACAATCTCCCACTCTCCCAGGTTACGTTCCTGGCTGTCGAAACTCACACCTATCTTGATGAGCTGGCGCCCATCGGCAGTATAGGGAATAAGGTAACCCTTATCGTCAATCTGTTGCAGTGCCATTTGCGCGGTTCCGTCGAGTTTGAACTCGAACACATAGATGTAATCTTTGGTTTTTACCACGGCATCGGCGCGTCCACGGGCACTCTGCACTTCGGCATCGGTGAACTGGCCCATGAGTTTGAACACCAGGTAGAACACCACTTGGTAGTGACGTTCAGTCTTGTTATTGAGCTCGTAGGGAAAATCGGCAAAGAAAGCACGCAAACGGGTGAGGAAAGCCTCGGCTTCACCTTTTTCCAACTCGTCCACAAACTGCCCGATATAGAAAGGAGCATTCTTCTCCTGTATCGGGGTATAGAATGGGGTTACGAAGTTGAGGAATCCATACTTCACCTCTTCGTTGGGATACCCCAGAGTGTACACCTGAAATCGTTCGTCATACTTTTTGATGGTGAGATACCCGCTTTGGTAGATTATCGGCACGGGGTTGTTTATATCCGCCCGGTCATCGGTTAACGAAGCAGCAGGTACTTGTATGCCATCCAGTTCGCGGAGGTCGAAGTCGGTTTGCTTCAGCATCTCGGCTAGGAAGGTGGGTGTACCACTAGCAAACCAGTACCTTTCGTACATGTGGGTAGAGAGTGCTTTGAGTACACTAAAAGGGTTGAACATGCCAATCATGTTGCGGTAGCTGAAGTGGTATCCGTCGTACATACGTGCCAGTTCGGCTACAGCTTCTTCGCGAGAAATGTTGTTGGCAGCGGCCAATGCTTCAAGTTCGGGCACACAGTTATCTTCGATTTCCCGCTGGGTCAACCCACAGAGGTCGGCAAAGCGAGGATCGAAACTGATATCCATCAGTTGGTTAAGGTTACTGAATATGCCTACCTGTGCAAACTTGGTGACACCAGTGATGAAGACAAATTGCAACCACTTGTCGGCACTTTTCAATACGGTATAGAAGGCCGTGAGCAGGTTACGATAGCGGGTTTGTAATGCTTCGTCGTGCATGGCACGCAATAGAGGCTTGTCGTACTCGTCGATGAGAATCACCACGCGGAGGCCGGTCTTTTCGTAAGCACTCCTGATAACATTCATGAAACGCATGGAATAGGAGTCAGTTGGACTCTTTGAACCGTACTGTTCTTCCCAGTTCATGAGTTGTTCTTCCAATATGCTTTGCAGGTCTTCCACCGTTTCGTACTTTTCGGCATTAAGATCAAGGTGCAATACGGGGTATGTTTTCCAGTCCTTCTCCACCGTTTGGATGAACAATCCTTCGAACAGTTCTTTCTTCCCCAGATAGTAGGCTTCGAGGGTGGAGAGCATCAGACTCTTGCCGAACCGGCGTGGCCGCGAGAAGAAGTAGGGGTTTCCCATGCGGATGAGCCGGTACATCTGCTCGGTCTTGTCGATATACAGGTAACCTTCACTACGTAGCTTTTCGAAACTTTGTATGCCAATGGGGTAGCGGCGGAATGGGGCAGAGTAGTCTATAGGGTTCATATCCATATTGTTATTTATTATAAAGAACAAAGATAGTTATAAATAGTTGAAAGATGAAAGAGCGGCCCAGGGCCTTCATGGAAATTATATTGGTAAAATATGAATAACCAACACCTCTTTAGTATCATCATCTACCCTGAACCGGTTATCTGTTCGTTCGCCAATCAGCCAAACAATATCATCACCACTGCACAGTACCCACTGGTTTTCTTTTGCAATCAGTGAGAACTTCCGGTCGGTCATGTAGTTGCTTAACAGTTTTCTGGATTTCATGCCGAAAGGCACAAAAGAGTCGCCATGCTTCCATTTACGGGTAGTAAGCGGTTGGGTAATCTTGTCTGCATCAAAGCAAGCAGTATCTTTATCACGCGGAATAACAAAGGAAGAAGAGTAAGGCATCTTTTCCATCTGTAGTTCAAAAGGTGGAGTATTGGCATTTGCATCAGATGTATTGTCGATAAGCAAAATTGTGCGGTCTTTCACCACCCGATGTCCGGTAGAACTAATAAACTGTTTGCCCGGTTGCCCTGCGAACGATTGAAAGATATCATCTAATTGAGTTGAATTAAACCCCAGTGGATACAGAATGTCGAACAACAACGTTTTGGGTGATGCCTCTTTTAAAAGATTTTCAATGCGAATACCATCTTTTGTCAATACCCGTTTCTTAGCTTCGGTTACCCATGCATTATAAATAAGAGCAGTGTCTTGCAGATGATCGGCAGTACTAAGAATACTATACCTTACCGAAGGGTTTATTTTCTGCATTTCAGGGATAATCTTCAACCTGATTTTATTACGTGTATATGCATCGGACAGGTTGGTGCTATCAGTTATATAATCTATCTTCTCTTCTTCAAGATACTGGATAATTTCATTACGACTGATACCCAGTAATGGGCGTACAATATCTCCATTCAAGGGGCGGATTCCCAACAGTCCGTTTATGCCAGTTCCACGAATGAGGTTCAGTAATATGGTTTCAACGCTATCGTCCTGATGATGAGCAATTGCAATAACTGCTGCCCCACATTCTTGTTTTACATTTGCAAACCATTCGTATCTTAATTCGCGCGCAGCCATTTCGATAGAGATTTTTTTCTCTGCCGCATATTCTATTGTATCAAAATGAATAACATGAAGTGGTATATTCAGCGATTTGCATAATTGGCGTACAAATTCCTCGTCTCTATCCGATTCTTTTTCCCTCAACTTGAAATTGCAGTGTGCTGCCTCGCATTTATAATTTAATGAAATAAGGATGTGTAACAATGCTACCGAATCGGCACCACCACTTAATGCTACCAATACTTTATCATCAGGTTGTATTAATTGTTTTTTTTCGATGAATTTAGAAACAATATTCTTTATTATAAGGTTATAAAGACTTACAAAGTTGCCTTCTTTCATCAGTTGTTTCGTTTTATTGGTCTTCTTTATAATACTTACCACCGCGCTAGTTGCAATAATAATAGTAATAGAAAAATATAAGATGAGTATAAAATTCATGTGAGCAGTTTTTATTTTCTAAGAATCTTTTCCAATGTTTTTCCTTTAGCCAGCTCGTCTACCAGCTTATCCAGATAGCGAATCTTTTGCATAAGTTCGTTCTCGATCTCTTCTACCCGGTAGCCACAAATTGATCCGGTAATTTTAGAAGCATTGGGATTAATTTGAGGCGCTTGCATAAAAAAGGTTTCAAAATCGCTCCCGGTATCTATGTGTTGTTGTAGTGTGTCTTTATCATATCCGGTTAACCAGAATATAATTTCATTCACTTCATCTTTTGTACGGTTTTTCTTTTCTGCCTTTTGTATATACATTGGGTATACATTTGCAAAAGGCATCTTGAATATTCTTGAATAGTCCATGCTGTTCGATATCTTTAATATGACAAAGATAGATGTTTTTATTCTTTTTTTGTAAATTTGCTATTACAACCATCGATTAAAGTTGCATTTCGTTTCAAAAGATGAAATTAAAAGATATATATAATCCAGATAAAATTGATATTCTAGCTTGGGTCAATGATGAAGCAGATAAGTGGCCTGTTTCTGATTGGGATTACTATGTGTTGAATGGAAATAATGACGAACTTATTTTAAATTTGGCCAATGAGGTTACTTGTCAAAAGCGAGGCTTCTTTGTTCATTCTCTCTATTATTTGGTTGGAATTTATTTTAATGAATCGATAAAAGATGAGAATAAAAAAAGTAGGATTCTTAAATTAATTGGTATGGTAAGTAACAATACTTCTGTCGAAGTGAAAAGATGGAAACAAGAGACTTTAGATTTATTTTCTCAAAAAACTACTTTTGATCCTTATTATTGGCTCAATTATATGTTTCAATAAATATTATTTAAAACAAATAACTATGAAGTATTTTTCAATCAGTATCATTTTAGCACTCACTGTTTGTTCCTGTCAATCCCCTGACAATAAAAATATTCCCGAACAAGTGAAACAAATATCCGAAGAAGTGCGTCAAACATATATACCCGACAAAAGGGTAGGGGTCTTTGACATTGGATTGAATGTTTCTGATAAAAACATTGTGCTGAAAGGACAAACAACCTCAGCCCAAGCATTAAGTCTGTTGAAAGAAAAACTGACTCAGGCAGATTATCAGGTAACCGACAGTATATCTGTTTTACCCGATCGCAATAAACTAGACAATGAAATATATGGCATTGTGAATCTGTCGGTTGCTAATTTGCATAACAAAGCAGATTTCTCGTCCGAAATGGTAACACAAGCAGTACTTGGAATGCCTGTACACATATTGGATTATGAAAACTGGTATCGTATTCAAACACCGGATAATTATATTGCCTGGGTGCATCGTGCAGGAATTGAGCCAATGACTCTCGAAGAATACAATGCCTGGAATGCTTCAGAAAAAATTGTAGTTACCAATCACTATGGATTTGCATATAAAAACATAGACAAGAAAACCCAAACTGCGTTCGAAGTAGTATCCGATGTTGTTGCCGGAAATCGCTTCCAGTATAATGGAGAGGAGGGGAACTATTATAAGGTAATCTATCCTGATGGCAGAAAAGGGTATGTTTCAAAGTTAATTGCCAAAAAAGAAAAAGACTGGCGTATTGATTTAAAACAAGATGCAACAAGTATCCTTAACACTGCTTATACACTAATGGGCGTACCGTATCTTTGGGCAGGAACCTCATCGAAGGGAATGGACTGTAGCGGTTTTGTACGTAATGTGCTCTATATGCACGATATTATTATTCCCAGAGATGCCTCACAACAGGCTTATGTAGGAAAAAGAATAGAAATTAATCAGGATTTTGGTAACCTGATGGCAGGTGATCTTATTTTCTTTGGGCGTAAAGCCACTGCCGAAAGTAAAGAACGGGTGGTACATGTAGGAATTTATATAGGTGATAAGAAATTTATTCATTCGCAGGGAGATGTTAGGATTGGTAGTTTTGATAAAGATGATGTTGCGTTTGATGAATTTAATCTGAACCGTTTACTCTTTGCCACCCGTATTTTAGATGTCGTAAATAAAGAACCGGAGATCAATACAACATTGACGAATCCGTATTATTAAACCTTTTATGCAATAAGTTGTCTAAATAGAATAGAAACGCAGATTAACGCGGATTAACACAGATTCTTAATTGAATTATTTTAAATCTGCGTTAATCCGCGTTAATCTGCGTTTCAAAAATAGTATCAAGAATGAATCAAGATAGAAGAAAATTCATAAAGACTGTAGGTTTTGGAGTGCTTGGAACCTCGGTCTTGATTAGTGACATTGCTGCCGCCACACCCACAACATTTAATATAAACAGGAAAAACCATATACCCCGAATGAAATTAAGTTTCAGACCCTATGAGCTGAAACTGAAACACGTTTTTACCGTGGCTACATATTCGCGTACTACTACCCCCAACATACAGGTTGAAATAGAATACGACGGAATAATCGGATACGGTGAAGCCTCAATGCCTCCATATTTGGGCGAATCGATAGAATCGGTAACCCATTTCCTCAGCCAAGTTAATCTGGAACAATTTGCAGATCCTTTTCAATTGGAAGACATATTGGCGTATATTGATAAAATTATGCCTGGCAATACTGCTGCTAAGGCATCAGTAGATATAGCTTTGCACGATTTAGTGGGGAAACTATTAGATGCACCTTGGTATAGAATTTGGGGGCTGAATAAGGACGAAACTCCATCAACCACATTTACTATTGGTATGGATACTCCGGATGTTGTTCGTGAAAAAACTAAGGAAGTAGCTTCCGATTTCAATATATTAAAAGTGAAACTTGGAAGAGACAATGATAAGGAGATGATTGAAACCATACGTTCGGTAAGCAACTTACCAATTGCGGTTGATGCTAACCAAGGATGGAAAGATAAATATTATGCTATCGACATGATTCACTGGCTGAAAGATAAAGGAATTGTAATGATAGAACAGCCCATGCCAAAAGATCAATTAGATGATATTGCTTGGGTAACCGGGCAGAGTCCTCTACCAGTGTTTGCGGATGAATCTTTACAACGGTTGACTGATATCTCCCAGCTAAGCGGGGCCTTTTCAGGAATAAATATTAAACTGATGAAATGCACTGGCATGCGTGAGGCTTGGAAGATGATAACATTGGGGCGTGCTTTAGGATTAAAAGTCATGATTGGCTGTATGACGGAAACATCATGTGCTATATCGGCAGCCGCTCAATTGTCGCCCGGAGTTGATTTTGCGGATTTAGATGGCAATCTTTTGATAACCAATGATTTGTTTAAAGGAGCAACAGTAGTTAATGGAAAGATTACACTAAACAATTTGCCCGGTATAGGTGTTCAGAAGTTAGACTGACAAACAATGCATATTGTCACAAGGAATGTAAATTTGTCAGTTGCTCTCGTTAAGTGCTGTTAAGCTACTTGTATTCTCTGTTAAAAGAGGACAAAAAACAATGACAATCAAATTAAGAGAATGATATTTGTTGTTATTTTAACGTCAGAATGTTAAAAGTAAATAGAATATTAACAATTTAAATAGGAAAATATGAAACGAGCAACAAAAAACATTTTTGTGGTATGCCTCATTGCTTTATTAAGCTCTGGCGTTGCCGGATTGACTACTTATACAATAATGAAACAATCTGGTGATAAAGAATTGACGGCAACCTCATACAACGACATGTTTCGACAAAACCCGGATGTAAAACTGGCAGGATTTAATGCTGTAGATGCAGGTCCGGTAGATTTTACATTAGCGGCTGAAAATTCGGTGCATGCTGTAGTACATATAACATCAACAGAATTATCAAAAACAAAAACCATACAACAAGCACCCGACCTTTTTGATTTCTTTTTTGGCGACCCTTCAGGACGTCAACGTCAGGTACAAACGCAGCCAAGAGTAGGTTTTGGTTCGGGAGTAATTATATCTAAAGACGGATATATTGTCACTAATAACCATGTTATTGAAAATGCCGACGAAATAAGCGTGAAATTAAATGATAACAGTGTATATGCCGGTCGGGTAATTGGTACCGACCCTGCTACCGACCTTGCATTAGTGAAAATTGAAGGTGATAGTTTTCCAACTATTCCTATCGGCGACTCCGATGCACTTAAAGTAGGCGAGTGGGTATTGGCCGTTGGTAACCCTTTCAACCTGACATCGACAGTAACTGCCGGTATTGTTAGTGCAAAAGCCCGTTCATTGGGAGTATATAGTGGTGGAGTAGAGTCGTTTATTCAAACCGATGCTGCTATTAACAGAGGTAATAGTGGTGGTGCACTTGTAAATGCTAAAGGCGAGTTGATTGGTATCAATGCGGTATTATCATCACCAACCGGTGCTTATGCGGGATATGGTTTTGCTATTCCTACAAGTATTATGACCAAAGTTGTGGGCGACCTCAAACAATTCGGTACAGTTCAACGTGCACTGTTAGGTATAAAAGGAGGTTCATTCTCTGATTATCGTCAAAGTGATGAGTATAAGAAAAAAGATAAAGATTTTGGTGTAAACGAAGGAGTTTATATATCCGAAATTGTTGATGGAGGATCGGCCGATGGAGCTGATATTAAGGTAGATGATGTAATTATCGGGTTAGACGGCAGATCAGTGAAGAGTATGGCCGACTTACAGGAAGCTCTTGCAAGACATCGCCCCGGTGATAAAGTAAAAGTGAAACTGGTTCGTGATAAAAAGGAGAGAACAGTTGAAATCACCTTGAAGAACGAACAGGGAACAACAAAAGTAGTGAAACCTACAGGTATGGAAACTCTAGGAGCTGCCTTCCAGGAATTGTCAGATGATTTAAAGAAACAACTTCGTTTGAATACAGGTATTCAGGTATCAGGAGTTGAATCAGGAAAAATGTCGGATGCCGGAATTCGTAAAGGATTTATAATACAAAAAGCCAACGGACGTACTATCCGTTCACTGAAAGATCTTGAAGAAGTATTTAACTTAGCAGTTAAATCGCCCGAAACAGATCAGGTATTATTCCTTTCAGGAGTTTATCCATCAGGCAGACGCGCCAATTACGCTGTAGATTTAGTGCAGGAGTAATAAGTAGTGAGTTATGAGTAGTGAGTTATGAGTCCATGCGGCATCGTTACTCAAAACTCATAACTCATTACTCACTACTTAAATATTTCAAATATTTAGGTTCAAAACCAATAAATTGTGCTAACTTTGCACTCCAAATCTGTTTTTAAAGAATGAGACAACTAAAGATTACTAAAAGTATCACTAACAGAGAGAGCGCTTCTCTTGATAAGTATTTACAGGAAATAGGTCGAGAAGATCTGATTACTGTAGAAGAAGAGGTAGAACTCGCTCAACGTATCCGTAAGGGTGACCGTGTAGCGTTAGAGAAATTGACACGTGCCAATCTTCGTTTCGTTGTATCTGTAGCCAAGCAATACCAGAACCAAGGTTTGAGTTTGCCCGACTTAATTAACGAGGGTAATTTAGGATTGATCAAGGCTGCCGAAAAGTTTGATGAAACACGTGGATTTAAATTTATCAGTTATGCGGTATGGTGGATTCGTCAGTCCATTCTACAAGCATTGGCAGAACAGTCGAGGATTGTTCGTCTTCCATTGAACCAGGTAGGTTCGCTCAATAAAATTAGCAAAGCCTTTTCTAAATTCGAACAGGAAAACGAACGCCGTCCGTCGCCGGAAGAACTAGCCGATGAGCTTGACATTCCGGTAGATAAGATTTCCGATACATTGAAAGTGTCTGGACGTCATATCTCGGTAGATGCCCCCTTTGTAGAAGGTGAAGACAACAGTTTATTGGATGTGTTGGTAAACGACGACTCTCCAATGGCCGACCGCTCTCTTGTTAATGAATCACTTGCGAGGGAAATTGATAGGGCTCTTTCTACGTTAACCGAGAGGGAAAAGGATATTATCCAAATGTTTTTCGGTATCGGACAACAAGAAATGACACTTGAAGAAATCGGCGATAAATTTGGCCTCACACGTGAGCGCGTTCGTCAGATTAAAGAAAAAGCAATTAGAAGATTAAGACAAAGTAATCGTAGCAAACTGCTCAAATCTTATTTAGGATAAATAAGAATATTGATTTCCGAAAAAAAGAAATTGTAACCGGCTTATCATCGTGATGGGTCGGTTTTTTCGTTGTCAGTACTTAAGAATGGACACATTAACAACATTTGCATATTTTCACATTGACATATCGGCACATTATATTTACCTTTGCGAACCAAAATATTAAAAAAGTAAATATATGAAATTCATTAAATTAGCCCTTTCGCTAGTATTAGTAACTGTAGTGTTATCTGCCTTTACTTTGAAGAAAGAAAAAGAACAAGTATATGCATTTGGAGTTTCAACTTCGTTTACAGATGACGTTGTTTATTATACAAATATTCAGATGCTTGATAGCGTGACTCTTACTAAACAGGGCTTTTTGCCCCAAAGGGAACTATATACTTATCAGTTGAAAAACTATTTGGAATACCAAAAAGGAGAGAAGAACAGAACCTGCATGATCTATTTCTCTGAAGATCAGGCAAAATTAGATAAAGAAAGAACTAAGATTTTGAATAAGTATAAAAAGAATAAAGAAACTAGTTTGCAATTAATAACCTCTGATGAGTTTGAATTTACGAAACCTCAGGAATAATTTAAAGAGAGAAAGGAGCGTTTGAATGAAGAAAATATTTTTTGTTTTATCCATGTTGATAACATTTGTTACCTCATGCGATGATGATAAACCTGACCCTATAGCCCCACCGCCTGGTCCACCAGCTATGGCAGAACGAACTGTACTGGCTTATTTAGTTGCTGATAATAACCTCAGTAGTTTAATCAGAGACGATTTCAGAGAGATGGTTGAAGGAATGGTAGGAGTGGATGATAGAACTAATAACTTTTTGGTTTATTGCGACCCCAGAAGTGATGTACCCCGTTTGATGTATTTGCAAAAAAATGGTGTTGGCGAAGTTATTGTAGATACAGTAAAAACCTATGAAGCACAAAATCCATTGGATAAAAACGTAATGACATCAATACTGAACCAAGTAATAGATGAATATCCGGCCAAAGATTATGGTTTGGTTATGGCATCGCATGCCGAAGGTTGGGTAGAAGCCCAGAACTCTGCAAATGCCCGTTGGTTTGGCGATCATCAGGGAACAAATATGAATATTACTGATTTACGTGAAATATTAGAAGCGTTTCCGCGTTTTAACTTTATCTTCTTTGATGCATGCTATATGCAAGCAATTGAAGTTGCTTATGAGTTGCGTAATTGTACTGATTATATAGTAAGCTCACCAACGGAAATACCAGGACCAGGAGCACCCTATCAAAAGGTGGTTCCATATATGTTTGATGCTAAAGAGGAAGCAGCAATACATCTTGCCAGCGGATATTTTGATTATTACAAAGAATATGAAGGCTTGTATTATAAGGATGGTCAACTTGCAAATTGGCAATATGGCGTTTCTGTTTCTGTTATTAAAACATCAGAACTAGAAGCATTTGCTGCCATCACCAATAACATTCTAGGAGAACATATGGCAAACAGAAAAACTGTAAATATGTCATCAGTTCTTTTTTATGATGGTAGCAATCGTAATTATTATGATTTTGATGGCTTGATGAAACTTGTTACTGGAGAGAATGAACAATATAATGAATGGCGTTTGGCTTTTGATAAAGTTCAACCTTATTTTCAAACTACTGATAAAAACTATTCGCAAAGAAAAGGATTTTTTGATATGACTGATGCAAGTGGAATATCCATTTATGTGCCAGATGGTAGTTTGATAGGAACCACGCTTTCTTTCTATCGTTCCTTTGATTGGTATACTGATGGTGGTTGGAAAAACGCAGGCTGGTAAAATTCTGAATTAATTATCTCCCTTACTCGCCCTCTTTCTCCCTTCTTGGGATAAAGAGGGTGTTTTATTTAATAGAATAAAAAGGAATTGAATCATTTTGATTGTTATTTTTGCAAAAGATAGGATGTAAGGTTGATAAAACTCTTATATTTGTATTACTAATTACAGACTTATGGAAAACAAATTCGACTATCAATCAGTACCCGCCAATTATAACCATTGTTTTAATGAACAATGTAGTCGTAAAAACCAATGTATGCGCTATCTGGTTGCACAAAACAGCACATCGCAATACCCTAGCCTATGTATTGTAAACCCAAAGTGCATCCCCAATAATGTTGCCAATTGCCCTTTTTTTAAGAGCGTTAGTAAAGTGCGGCTGGCCTGGGGCATCAGGCACCTATTAGATAATGTGCCCTACAAAGACGGTAGCATTATGCGAAAACAACTAATTAGCTACTTTGGAAGAAACATCTATTACCGCATCTACCGGTCCGAACGTGGGTTACTCCCCGAAGAACAGGAGTACATCCGGCAATTATTTCATAAGAATGGCATTGAGAAGGGACCGGAGTTTGAAAGATACACTGACGAATATTATTTTGGATAAAAACCCTCTACACAAGTTTTAATTTTCGTATTTTACTCGTCATTCAACACGGAGCGTGGCTATTCGCTTGATTGAAAGGACGTTAGGGCGTGACGAAACCCCGTGTTGAATGCGTGACGAAAATTTTGTCGTCACGCGCAAATCTCGGTACAATTCCAACCGTTTCATGGTAGAAAGTCAACCGTTTCACGGTAGGAAACCAATTGTTTCTCGGTAGGAAACCAGTTGTTTCCTATGTAGAATACGAGTTGTTTTCTATGTAGAAAACAAGTAGTTTCCTATATAGAAAACAACTTGTTTCATTGGTAAAAAATTATATAAAACTAATATGTTATGAAGATCACTCAACAGAGATATACCGATACAGGTACAACACTAAGCACAATGGATATCAACACCTTTGTGCAAAAAATAAAGACAGAAACCAAGGCACAGCCCGTTTCCGGTTTTCGCGAACAACTGAAAGGTATATTACCCGATATGTCTATTGATGAGGAACACAAGCCGCCCCGGATATTGCCTGCGGCAGAATTTCGCAAAGTAAATAACCAAAAGCAGTTGAAAGCATATAATGGTATAATAGAGTTAACTGTTGGTCCCTTATCGGGTAAAGCAGAAATTGCACTTGTAAAGCGTATTGCATGGGATCAGCCGCAAACACGGTTGGTATTTACCGGCTCGAGTGGACGGACAGTGAAGATATGGACAACTTTTACCCGCCCCGATAATTCGCTTCCAACCACCTATGAATCGGCAGAAACCTTTCATGCACATGCTTACCGATTGGCAGTGAAGTGTTATCAACCCCAAATACCTTTCGATATATTGCTTAAGGAGCCCAAACTGGAACAATATTCGCGACTTTCTTTCGATCCCGAACCAATGTATCGTCCGGATTCTATTCAGTTTTATTTGGCACAACCGGTTTCAATGCCCGATGAACAAACGCATCAGGAAGCAAAACAGGCCGAAAAGTCGCCTCTGGAACGTGCCGTTCCGGGATATGAAACCGAAGAAGCCTGCATAATGCTGTTCGAAGCCGCCGTGCAGAAAACATATACCGAACTAACCGCAGCCGAGAACAGCGGAGCAATTTCTATGGGCCAGGATCTGCAACCCATAGTTACCCGTTTGGCCGAGAACTGTTTCCTTTCCGGCATTCCCGAGGAAGAAACGGTTAAACGCATAAGTTATCATTATTACATGCGGCTGAAAAGCGATGTTGTCCGTCAGATAGTGCGTAGCGTTTATCAGGAATACAAGGGTTTTGGTACACAAGACTCCATGAGCAAAGAACAGCGATTGGCTTTGCAAATAGACGAATTTATGAAGCGCCGTTACGATTTTCGTTACAACACACAAGTGGGCGATGTAGAGTATCGCGAACGGCATTCTTTCCGTTTTCGCTTTTTGCCTATCGACAAACGTGCCATGAATAGCATTGCAATCGATGCCCAACACGAAGGTATCCCATTGTGGGACAGGGATGTAAATCGGTATATTTACTCCAACCGGGTGCCGATATTCAATCCGCTAACAGATTATCTCTATAACCTTTCGCGTTGGGATGGAGTAGATCGCATTGGTCCGCTGGCACAAACTGTTCTTTGTGCCAATCCACATTGGCCTGCGCTGTTTCACCGTTGGTTTCTTAACATGGTAGCACACTGGCGGGGCGATACCGAAAAACGGGTTGGCAGTAAAGAATAACCCTTGTTGGGGGGGGGGGGAGGGAAACGGAAAACTACTTT
>NZ_QVMJ01000046.1 GCF_010500955.1 Bacteroides sp. 519 | reverse complement strand
AAAAATAGATAAAAAATCCCTTTGAGTTTTAAAAAAACAGTCATTCTTTGATCAAGAACAAAGAAAATACAAAATAGGCGGCAAAGCGGAGACGCTTACTTTCAAAAATGGTAATATATCTTTCTAGTTATTCTATTCGGAATAATAAATTTTGCTATATAGACGAGCACCTCTGATCTATATAGCAAATGACTCTCCGTCTATATAGCAAACGGTTGCTCGTCTATATAGCACGAAACCTCTCGTCTATATAGCTTGGCGGAACTTCTAAGTTTTTAATCGGAAAAATCTTTATTGCAATTTATAACGCACCATTTCACAAGCCGCCAGCAAAAACGCTCCTACTCCAAAATCAGCAGTTGAGTTTACATCAACTACCTGTCCGGGAATAGCTCTTTCACCTATTGGTTGTACATAACCAACCTTTCCATCGGGCTGAAGAGCCACAGTTGAAAGATACTTCCAGGCTTTATCAATTATGGGTTTATATGTTTCTTTATCCAGGAATCCATTGTTTACCCCCCATGCAAGTCCATAGGTAAAGAATGCTGTACCACTGGTTTCCGGTCCCGGCGCATGTTCAGGATCGAGCATACTGCGTGTCCAGTAACCTTCGGGTTGCTGACTAGCGGCTACTGCCTTTGCCATTGTGCGAAATCTTTCGATATACATATTCCGGTACTGATCCGTTTGTGGAAGATCATTTAATACTCTGGCAAAAGCTGCTAATACCCAACCATCACCACGAGCCCAGAAATCTTTCATTCCGTTTGCCGATTTGTGTTTAGGATACACATATTTAGCATCCCGGTAATACAATCCGGCTTCTTCATCGAACATTATACTGTCGGCATACATCAGGTATTCGTGAAGTTTTTTCAGGTAAAGAGGATTTTGGGTTATTTTATGTAAACGGGTCATTACAGGCATCACCATATAAAGCCCGTCGGCCCACCACCAGTAATCGTTGTTTTCGGTACTCATTTGATATTCCATCACCTCACGGGCACGTGCAATTTTAAACTCAGCCGGCTCAACAGTGTACAAATCGGCATATACTTGGAAACATGTTTGATAATCTCCAAACAACACATGTTCATTGGTTTCTCCGTAACTGTATTTCCATTCGTCTTTATTGTCAGAGTTTGCACCTTTCCATTCATTGTGTTCGGCCCAAGCTGTTGAATATGTTAAATACTCCGGTTTCTTTGTCAGCAGCCAGGCTTCCATATTCCCTGTATGATAGGCTGCCCTATGCCAAAAAGAGTTTTCGTGCTCCGGATGGGCTGATTGCCAATGAGAGTTTACCTTATGGATAATTTCGATAATCTCATCAGCTTCATTCTTCTGATTACATGAGATAAATAAAAATACGGATAATAGGGTTATTCCCCAAATGGATGTTTTCATATTTAGTAATTATATATTATTCTTTTATCGATTATTAATACACCGGACTCCACTCGTTTTCCCATTTTACATAGGGAGTACCATTTCCATCAAACCGGATTGGTAACCAGATATAGCGGGCATCAATCGGATTCCGTGGGCGCCAAATATCTGCCACAAATATGTATTCGTATTTTCCACCCGGAATGGTAAGGATATACGTACTTTGTCCACCAAAAGTAAGCTGAGCATTTTCACCTAGACATGGATTTGCATATTGTTTCCAAGGGCCCCAAATAGATGGTGCCGAAAACATACGGGCTTCGTTAGGATCCCAACCGGTACATCCGGAAGTTATCATCCAGTAAGTACCATCTTTCTTAAATATTGCCGGTGCCTCATTGTGCCCTCCGGGGAAGATACGAGTGTATTTACCTGTATGACTTTGGTAATCGTCGGTTAGTTCGGCAATATGGAGTGTAAGGTTCTCTTCCGACGAATAAATATGGTAAGCCTTATCGTCATCATCAACAAAAAGAGTCATATCGCGCGACATTTGTCCGCTTTCCAGATCACGTTGTACAAACAAGCCCTGGTTTATTGCTTTGTACCATTGGGGTGTCCACCATTTAGAGGTAAGAGAGGTGTCTGGCTGAGCTGCCCGATCTTCTTCGCTCATATCAAACGGATAGATTCCGGGATTTACCCGTGTTGAACGGATATAAGTATAAGGTCCTACAGGTGTATCGCTTACAGCTAATGCTGCACGTGCAGCCGAGTATCCTTTTCCTTTGAGTTCAAGATGAAACCACATCACAAACTTCCCTGTTTTTTTATTATAAATTACTTTGGGTCGTTCAATTACACTACCACGAACAATGTCGCTGTTTTCATTATCGGATACTGGAAGTGCTACCCCTTCGTACTTCCAGTTACAAAGATCGGTCGATGAGTAGCAGGTTACCCCTACCATTGCAGCACTGGTCTTTTCGCTTTTATGTTCGCCAAACCAATAGTATTTCCCGTCATGAAAAAGAACTCCGCCACCATGTGCATTAATATGCTCACCACGATCATCGGGCCAGATCTCTCCCGAACGAATGGTTTGTTTTTTCTGGTAAACACGTACATAATCTATTTCGTATTTCATGGGGAAAGCATTCACATCGGGGTCGCCACCATGTTGTCCGCCTATAGCCAAATTCAGTAATAAATAATGTGGTTGACGAAAAGGGTTGGTTCCCTGCCCAATGCTTCCGTTAATAGTTTCACTGAGTAGTGTTTCGTTAATCAATTCATCATCCAGGTAAAGCCGGATAGCTGTTTCGTCCCAATCCATACGCCAGATATGAAATTTAGATGCCCATTCAGGATCTTTATCCGTAAAGTTTGTGAACGGAACGGTTTGTGAATCCCACTTTGCATGATAGGGTTGATCCGTTCCCCATGCTGTATTTGCCAATATGTGTGGAACATTATTAATACGATAATACTCCATTATATCTATTTCGCCATTCGAAGGCCAAGGCATATTCTTACCTAAGGTCCAGATAGCCGGCCAGGCCCCACCTGCTATTGGAATACGCGCTTTTACCTCAAAGCGGCCATATAGAAATTCTTTCTTTCCTACTGTTTTTATCGAAGCAGAGGTGTATTCTATGTTTTTACGGATTGAACGCCAATCTTTTGCTCCTTTTTTATAGAGAGGATTCTTCGATTTCTCTTTTCTGGCTTCAATTACCAGCATTCCATTTTCAACATAGGCATTGTTTGGCTGATACCATTGTAACTCTTCGTTACGTGCAAAGCCTTTTTCATAACTCCACGAATTTTTATCGGGTGGACCAGTATAATCGAATTCATCACTCCATACAAGTTCCCACTCTTGTGCTGCCACATTTATGGGCATACACAAAATCAATAATAAAATAATGTTCCTGAAATTAACTAATGTTTTACCTTTCATAATAGTTCTAGGATTTTGTTATTCTCCATGGTTATAGTTTGCTAGCAAAAATAACATCGCTTACCGGATAAAAAGGCGAAAAATCAGTCATTGATATCATAATTATAGTTCACGAAGCAGAAAAAAAGGAGGTAGAGTGAGGTAAAGTGAGGTAAAGGAGGTAGAGTAGAGCGATGCCGCATGGATTCTACTTTACCTCCTTTACCTCACTTTATCTCCTTTACCTCCTTCTACATTAATATTTATTTTATAATTCTATCCTTTTTTTGAAGAATGTACTATCTTTGTTTGCTGAACAAATGAGCTTTTTGAATTCCCTACAAAAAATATTTAATATGGCGAAACCTAAATTAAATTGCTGTATCGGTGTTTTTTTACTGATAGCAATGTTATTTGTGAATTATTCCTGCGAAGAAAAAACTGCTGAAGACATTGTTCCCTCTTCCGAATTCGCTGCGTATGTAAATGCTTATACGGGTGGAGTTATCTCCCAAGGATCATCTATCCGTGTAGAGTTAACACAGGATTTACCTGTAGTTGAGTTAAATACCGAACTAAAGGATAATCCTTTTAGTTTTTCGCCATCACTCAAAGGAAAAGCCTTTTGGGTAAGCAACAACACCATTGAATTTGTACCCGAAGAGGGTGCTTTAAAACCCGGAACCCTTTACAAAGCCAATTTTAAACTGGGCGATTATGTGCAGGTTACAAAAGGATTAAACAAATTTCAGTTTACCTTCCGTGTGCTTGAACGCAACTTTGCGATGGATGTAGATGCGATTCATGTAACAGCATCGCACCCCGAATATGCAACTGTTACCGGAAACATTCGTTTCAGTGACGCCGTGAAACAGGAAACTGTAGACAAAATGATTTCGGCAAAAATAGGACGCAGTCAAACCCTTTCTGTCACAACTCAACAAACCGATAATCCGGCAATTTATAAGTTTACTATTAACAATATTAATAAAGAAGCAAAAGAAAGTGAAGTACGTATCTGTGTAAACGGAAAAGTAATTGGAGTTGATACAGAGATATGCAAAACATTGCTAATCCCGGCTAAGGATACCTTTACGTATCTTGCAGCTGAAAGAATACAGCAACCCGAAAACGGTATCCAGATAGTTTTCTCCGAAGCACTTTCTAAAACACAAAACCTGAACGGACTTATTCAGGTTTATGGTGCATCATCGCCTGTATTGCAAGTAGAAGATAATAAGGTGAATGTTTTTTACGAAAATTCGCGCAACGATATTAATATAGATATCCATCAGGGTATTAAAAGTGCAACCGGCAAAACACTCAAAACAAAAACATCCGTATCTTTTAGTCAGGAATATATTAAGCCCGAGGTTAGTTGGGTAAATAATACCGGAACCATTATGCCCGACTCGAAAAAGCTGATTGTTAACTTTAAAGCAGTAAGCCTTTACGCAGTTGATTTAAGTGTAGTACGTATTTTTGAAAACAACGTTTTATCTTTCCTGCAAACCAATGCTTTATCCGGTTCGGAAGAGATACGCCGTTCAGGACGTTTGGTTTATAAAAAAATGCTTCGCCTGGATAACGATCCAACCAAAGACCTTAACAACTGGGAAGAATACTCCATAGACCTAAGCGGAGTCATAGAACAGGAACCCGGTGCTATTTATCGCCTTATGATTTCGTTCAAGCAAGACTACTCAGCCTATCCATGCGACGGTGAAGGAAAGAAACAACTGTCGGACAATGGCACACAGATGACCCGCATTGCTCCGGATTCGGAAGAACTGGACGACTCGGACTGGGATACTCCTTATGCTTATTATTATATGGAAGGTGCCGACTATGACTGGCATCTGTATGATTGGGAGGAGTCTGATAATCCTTGCCACCCAAGTTATTACATGGGGTCTGACCGAAAAATATCCTGTAACGTACTGGCAACCAATCTTGGTGTCATTGCCAAACAGAACTCAGCTAATAAATTGTGGGTTGCTGTAAGTAATATTCTGGATACATCTTCTGTGCCTTCGGCAGATGTGATTGCCTATAACTTCCAGCTTCAACCTATAGGAAACGGAAAAACAGATTCGAACGGTTTTGTTGAAATAGAATGCAAAGGAGTACCGTTTGCATTGGTTGCTTCGCTTGGCAAACAAAAAACATATCTTAAACTAATTGATGGCGAAGACCTTTCGGTTAGTCGTTTCGATGTGGGCGGAAAAGAGATTGCTAAAGGATTAAAAGGCTTCATTTACGGCGAAAGAGGAGTATGGCGTCCGGGTGATACCTTACATATTTCGTTTATGTTGGAAGATGCACAAAACCGCATTCCGGATAAACACCCGGTATCATTTGAACTGTATAATCCACGCGGACAATTCTATACCAAGATGATTTCGGCTAATGGTATAAACGGCCTTTACACCTTCCAGGTGCCAACCAAACAAGACGATCCTACCGGTATGTGGAACGGATATGTAAAAGTAGGGGGCGCTTCTTTCCATAAATCATTCCGTATTGAAACAGTTAAGCCCAACCGCTTAAAAATAAATCTGACAATTCCGGATAATATCGTTAAAGCATCTAATATTGATGCTGGTGTAAAACTATCTTCGACATGGCTTACCGGAGCAACAGCATCGAGTTTGGCTGCAAAAGTAGAAATGTCATTGTCGCGCACAGCAATACAGTTTAAGGATTATAGCCAGTATATCTTTAATAATCCGGCTACCGATTTTAATACTGAGAAAATGGATGTATTTGATGGTAAACTGGATTCGCAAGGCGATGCCTTTTTCCGTATAAAACTTCCTAACGCAAGCAATGCACCGGGAATGTTACAGGCAAACATCACTACCCGTGTTTTTGAACCGGGAGGAGATGCAAGTATTAATACTGTGTCAGTACCGTTCTCTCCATTCAGTTCGTATGTGGGTATCAACCTGAATCAATCCAAATCACGGTATATCGAAACCGATAAAGACCATGTTTTCGATATAGTTACTGTTGATCCTACTGGTAAACTGATGGATCGTTCTAATCTGGAATACAGAGTGTACCGTATTAACTGGTCGTGGTGGTGGGAAAAACGCAACGAGTCGTTCTCATCCTACATCAACAATTCATCTATGGTACCCGAAGCGCAGGGAACTATTTCAACTAAAAATGGTAAAGGACAATTCAGCTTCCGCGTAAACTACCCAAGCTGGGGTCGCTATCTGGTTTATGTTAAAGACAGGATAAGCGGACATGCTACCGGAGGAACCATATATATTGACTGGCCCGATTGGCGTGGACGTTCAAACAAATCGGATCCTAGCGGTGTAACCATGCTTTCTTTCTCTGTTGATAAAGAAAACTATAATGTAGGCGAAACAGTTACTACTATCATTCCGGCTTCGGCAGGAGGCAGGGCACTTGTTACATTAGAAACCGGTTCTGTTGTTCTTCATCGTGAGTGGATTACCGTATCCGAAAAAGATGATACTAAATATCAGTTCAAGGTAACTCCGGAAATGGCACCTAACGTTTATCTGCATATCATGCTGTTGCAACCTCATGAACAAACAGTTAACGACTTGCCTATCCGTATGTACGGCGTAGTACCTGTGTTTGTAACCAATAAGGCAACCGTACTTGAACCACGCATAAAAATGCCTGATGTATTGACACCGGAAAATGAATTTACAGTAACAGTAGACGAAAAAGACGGCAAACCAATGACCTATACACTGGCTATTGTGGATGATGGTTTACTTGATCTTACTAACTTTAAAACACCCGATCCCTGGAACCACTTCTATGCCCGTGAAGCATTAGGCATACGTACATGGGATATGTTTGATGATGTAATAGGAGCTTATGCCGGTTCGTACAGTTCACTGTTCAGTACCGGTGGTGACGAAATGCTGAAACAGGACGATGCCAAAGCAAACCGTTTCCGTCCGGTTGTGAAATTCCTTGGACCATTTAAACTTGATAAAGGCAAGAAAAATACCCATAAGATTACCTTACCAATGTATGTAGGTTCTGTTCGCACAATGATTGTTGCCGGACAGGATGGAGCCTATGGCCGTAGCGAAAAAACAACTCCGGTACGTACTCCACTTATGCTGCTTTCTACCCTACCACGTGTATTAAGTATAGGTGAAGAAATACTGTTGCCGGTTAATGTTTTTGCAATGGAAGATGGCATTAAAAATGTTTCCGTTAATATTGAAACCACACCGAATGTTCAGTTAACAGATGGCAATAAGAAGTCTGTAACCTTTAGTAAGGCAGGCGATCAGCTTGTATATTTCCGTTTGAAATCGGGTGATGTTACAGGTATTGCTAAAATAGACATCACTGCTACATCGGGTAAACATTCAACCAAGGAGTCTATTGAGATAGATGTTCGTAACCCAAATCCTGTAGTAACATTGAACGAAAGTAAACTACTGGGTGCAGGCGAAACCGGAAATCTCTCTTATAAACTGGGTAATGCATCAAAAGAAAGCTGGTTGAAACTGGAAGTATCCCGAATACCATCGGTAGATATTAGCCGCCGTTTCGACTATCTGCATAACTATCAGCATTATTGCTCCGAACAGTTAACATCCAGGGCATTGCCATTACTGTTTGTTTCCCAATTTAAAGAAACAGATACTAAAGAGAAAGAAAATATTAAGAAGAATGTACTGGAAGCTATTAAGCATCTCTATTCCCGTCAACTTTCTAACGGAGGTATTGTGTATTGGCCGGGTAACAGTTCAGCCAACCAATGGATTACTTCCTACTCGGGTATGTTCCTGGTAATGGCGAAAGAAAAAGGATACGAAGTAAACTCCAGTGTATTAAATAAATGGAAGAGCTATCAACGGAATGCAGCCAAAAACTGGTCGCCTGTAGCCAACGATGGCAAGTGGTATTACCGTCAGGATGATTTGGAACAGGCTTACCGACTTTATACCTTAGCCTTGGCCGGCTCACCCGAATTGGGAGCAATGAACAGATTGAAAGAAAAAGCAGATATGTCTATCCAAACCAGATGGCGATTGGCTGCTGCTTATGCACTTATTGGCCAAACCGAAGCAGCCAACAACCTGATATTCAATGTTGCCACAACTGTAGAAGACTATCCTTCCAACAATTATGTGTATGGTTCTTCTAGCCGTGACGAGGCTATGATTCTCGAAGCATTGGTGTTGATGGGTAGAGACAAGGAAGCTTTTGAACAAGCCAAAAAGGTATCTCGAAACCTTAACAGGGAAAATTATTTCAGTACCCAATCTACAGCTTACTCGTTAATGGCAATGGGTAGATTGGCCGAAAAGTTATCGGGTTCGTTTGCTTTTGAATGGAAATTGAACGGTGGAAACAAATCGGATATCAAATCGACTAAGGCTATTTACCAAAACGATCTGCCACTGAATCCGCTTTCAGGAAGTGTAGAACTAAAGAACAAGGGCGAAGGGGCTATTTATGTTGATTTGGTTTCGCGCACACAACTGCTCAACGATACGCTTCCGGCAATGGCCAACAACCTGAAGGTAGAGGTAAGATACACAGATATGTCTGGCAATCCTACTGATATAACCAATTTGAAACAGGGAACCGACTTTATGGCTGTAGTAACTGTTTCGAATATAAATGCTACAATAGATTACAAAGACATAGCACTTACCCACATTATTCCATCTGGTTGGGAGATTTACAACGAACGTATGATTGTAGATGATAGTGCAGAGATAACCGAAGAGGTTAAACAAGATAATTATACCTACCGCGATATCCGCGACGATCGTGTGTTAACATACTTCGACCTGGCTAAAGCCAAGTCAAAGGTGTTCCCAATTCGTTTGCAAGCTACTTATGCAGGTACATTTACATTGCCGGCAATTCAATGCGAAGCCATGTATGATGTGTTGGCACAAGGACGCACAAAAGCGGGTGTGGTAACGGTGACACAATAATTGTAAGCAATCACCCCAAAAGGGGTGATTGCTTATAAATCGTAACTCACCAAGACTCTTTAAGTATAGCATTATGCGAAAAACAGTATTTACATTGATATGCTTCTTTTACCTTCATGCAATAGCCAACGATGGAGCCTACTATGCGAGTGGTAATCATTTAATTCCAATTAATGAAACTGATATCTCCGTTCAAAAGGAGATATTGCAAATCACCCGAAAAAGTGAAAGAACTATTACTGTTGATGTATATTATGAATTTTACAATCCCGGTGCTCAGAAAACAATGACGGTTGGTTTCGAAGCCTTTTCGCCCATGGGCGATGTTGATGGTTCCCCCAAAAATGGTCAGCATCCTTACATGAGCGACTTTACTGTTAACATTAACGATAAACATATTCCACATAATATAGCCTATGTAGAAGATTCTGTTTATGTGAAAGATGGAAAAATAGAATCGCAAACATTGGCAAAGATAAAAGAAGGCATATACAACGAAAACTGTGTAGAGTTCTTTTACGTTTACTACTTTGATGCAACATTCAAACCAGGCGTAAACATTGTAAAACACACATACAAGTATAAACTGTCGGGTTCCGTTGATAAGCTTTATTCTTTCGACTACATTCTTACTGCTGCTAACCGTTGGGCCAACAATCAGATTGATGATTTTACTTTAATCATTGATATGGGAGAGTTTGAAACATTTGATATTGCAAAAACTTTTTTCACTAATGATTATGATTGGGATATAGTTGGTAAAGGTAAAATAGGACATAAATTACTTATTGATGATTGGACTGATGATAATAGCTCTGTTGAATTCCATATTCATCATGGCCCTATTATTTATCGTAAAAAGAATTTTCATCCCGAAAACGAATTGTATTTAAGTGCAACGAATCCATATTTCTATTCCTCTATGATGGATGAAGAGAGTTTATATCTTCCTTTCAGCTATTATATAGATCAGTCAATAATTAAACCACGTGATGAGTTCGAACATAAGATACTGCGAAACCTTCCTTTTGCAAGAAGAGGATATGTATTTAAGGATAAGAAAGTACAAGCATTTTATGAAGAGAATGTAGACTGGTATATGCCCGATCCTGATTATATTCCAAATTCGGAAACTCTTCATGAAGAAGAAAAAGAGTGGCTGAAATATTGCAAAACAATAAGTTTCTAAATCACTATAAAATGCGTACCTACTTCCTTTTAATCTTTTCCTTTTCGGTTGTTTTATTAAATGCTCAGATAGCCCGGAAACCATCGGCAAACTACACTACAGAAAAAACTGATGTAAAAACATCAACTAGTTACTTGTCGGAAATAAAAGAATATAAAGACTTTTATCAACTGGCACGAATCTATAACAAAGGTACTTTACACGAAATACCACATATATTATTTGCCATCGACAGGAATAAGAAGGATGAGGTGTACTATATCAATACGCCACTTTACGAGTTTCATTTACATTTCCTGAATGAGATATTAAACCGCAACTATACCCCTGAAGATTTAAAAAGCTATTATAAAGATGAATCGCGAAGATTTATATTAGGAACCATATCCTACCAATCGCTAATTAAACAATTTACTTATGAGTTTTGGGAAGGAGATAAGTTAACATCCGGCATTCTTGCGTCTGCTCAACAGGCAATAACCAATAGTTTTTCTGCCACCATAGTACTTAAAACCAATGCTACCCAACACGAAGATGCTGCACGGAAAGCATCTGTTAAATATGTAACCCAGGAACAGATAATCAAAGAATATCCTTATATACCGCTCAACACCGGTACAACAAAAGGAAGGATACGAATAGCCGACAATATAGAAGAATTGACAAACATCTCAGAGAACGATATATTGATACTGAAAGAAGTGCCCATCTCTATCCCTACTGTATCGGGGGTAATAACCGAACGTGCATCTACTTTACTGTCTCATGTTAACGTTCTGGCCCGTGCCATGAAAATCCCCAGTCTTTATTTGAAGGATGCTTCGCAGAAATTGAAACCATACGAGGGTAAATATGTAGAACTTAAAGCCACCAATAGCGGCTATACCATACACGAAACCGCAGAGGTAGCCAGAAAGAGTACTAAGAAAACCAGATATTCTGTTAAATCGGACATCCGGCAAAGCAAACTTATTCCGCTATCCGAGATGCGTGAAAAGGATTATATTTACTGTGGTGCAAAAGCGGCAAATCTAGGAGAGATAAAAGCAAAGATGAAGAACATTATAATCCCCGATGGTTTTTCAATACCTTTTGCGCAATACCACACTTTCATGAAACAATATGGTTTCTATAATCAAATCCGTGAAATGGAAAAGAAACCGGAGTTTCAGTCAAATGTCGATATACGTAAAGCCGAACTAGAAAAGCTACGGGCTAAAATAGAGAATACCGTTCTTGATAAAACAACATCTCAATTGTGGGTAGAACAATGGAAGTCTCAGCTTCATGGTAAAGGCGTATTTGTTCGCAGTTCTTCTAACGCCGAAGATTTAAAGAATTTCAGCGGTGCCGGTCTGTTTACAACTGTTCCCAATGTAAAAACCGTTAGTGGTTTAGAAGAGGCTGTGAAGAAAGTATGGGCTTCTGTTTACAATTTCGAAGCCTACGAAAGCCGGAGGTATGCCAATATACCCGATTCGTTGGTTATGATGAGCGTTTTGATTCAACATGCTGCCGACTCCGAGATATCGGGTGTAATGATAACCAAAGACCCTTACGATGCGCAACGGTGGGACCTGATATATATTGCCGCCAAACGCGGTATTGGAATTAAAGTGGTAGAGGGCAAGCGCATAGCTGAACAAGTAATGTATTCCGAAAAAACAAAAGCAGTGCAGATAATCAGCTATTCGGAAGAGAATACCGAGTTGCGGTTGGCACCGGAAGGAGGCGTCAACGAAATACCCTTGACGGAGAAAACAAGGGTAATGTCCGATGAATTGATTGCCAAGCTAGCTGTGCAGGGAAGAAAAATAAAACAATTGTTTAAAGGAGATATGGATATTGAATGGGCAGTAGCTGATGATAAGGTGATTATATTGCAGGCGCGGCCGTATAAATAAAAAACAATCCATTAGTGTGAATCAATTAAAGGTGAATCCCCTATGGGGATTAGATTTTGTATCACAATGTTTTTCTATTGATATGAATGCCCTACGGGCAATAGAATGCGGATTACAGATGTTAGGAACCAATAATTTGTTGCCAAATTACCATAGCATATCTACAGAGATGCCCGTAGGGCATACATATCAATAGAATAACATATTACACAAGAACAAAATCCCCATCGGGGATTCACTGATAATACATATAAAAATAATGGCAAATACCTATACACAAATTTATATTCATTATGTCTTTGCTGTTCAAAATCGTATTGGCTTAATACAAAACCATTGGCGCAACGAACTATATAAATATATAACAGGAGCAATCAGAAATAAAGGGCATAAATTGCTTACTATTGGTGGAGTATCGGATCATATTCACATTCTTGTGAGTATGTCTCCCAAACAATCACCATCTGATTTGATGGCAGATATTAAACGTAGTTCTTCATTATGGATAAACGAGAACCGTTTGGTTATGGGAAAATTTTCGTGGCAGGAAGGGTTTGGTGCCTTCAGTTATGGAAAATCACAAATTCCCGATATCGCATGTTATATTGAAAAACAAGAAGAACATCATAAAAAGCGGACGTTTACAGAAGAGTATATTGAATTTTTGAAATTATTTGATGTTGAATACGATGAGAGGTATGTACTCAAGTCTGTAGAATAAAATAAGCCCCATAAACAATGAAAAAACCAAGCAGAAAAAACATATTCAGATGCATTATTGCAATTCTGCTCATTTGGTATATATTCTGCCTGCCACGTAATCTATTCGATGTACCATATTCTACTGTTGTAACCGATAGAAACGGAGAACTATTAGGCGCCCGTATTGCCGAAGACGGTCAATGGCGCTTCCCATCCCGCAAATCGGTTCCTGACAAATTGAAAACCTGTATTATTGAATTTGAAGACAACTACTACCGTTGGCATTGGGGGGTTAATCCCCTTGCTATTGGCAGAGCAACCATACAGAATATTAAAAAAGGCCGGGTGGTAAGTGGTGGAAGCACCATAACTATGCAAACCATTCGCTTATCAAGGGGGAAAGACCGTACCTGGTACGAAAAAATAATTGAGATGATTTTGGCAACCCGCTTGGAATTCCGTTACTCTAAGAATGAAATTCTTGCCCTATATACCTCACATGCACCCTATGGCGGAAATGTTGTCGGACTGGATGCTGCCGCCTGGCGTTACTTTGGGCACGATGCCGACCAACTATCATGGGCAGAAGCTGCAACATTGGCTGTACTGCCCAATGCGCCATCGGCCATTCACTTGTCGAAAAGCCGGGATGCTTTATTAAAGAAACGCAATAAGCTATTGGAAAAACTTTGCAAGAACGGAACCATTGATACATTAACCTATGAACTGGCTTTAAACGAAGAACTACCCGACGAACCTTTGCCGTTACCACAAACAGCACCTCATTTGGTCGATTATTATTTTGCTTCGCGCAAAGGGCTTGAGTCTGTAACAACTATCGACAAGAGTGTGCAAACACAGATAGAACAACTACTAACCAGATGGAATAGTGAGTTTTCCAGAAGTGATATACGCAACCTGGCCGCACTGGTAATTGATGTAAGAACCAATGAAGTTGTTGCCTATTGCGGTAATGTTAGCTTTGCTGATAAACGGGCAGGAAGTCAGGTAGATATTATCCGTTCGCCCCGAAGTACCGGAAGTATTTTGAAACCTTTTCTTTATTATATAATGCTCAATGAAGGTGAGATACTTCCTAATACATTGCTTCCTGATATTCCTTTAAACATCAACGGGTTTGCACCTCAGAATTTTAATTTGCAATTTGAGGGAGCAGTACCGGCATCGCAGGCAATAGCCCGTTCGTTAAATATACCTACGGTAAATATGCTTCGTCAGCACGGTGTGCCCAAATTTCATTCTTTCCTGAAACAAATGGGGCTCAGTACATTAAACCGAACCTCCTCGCACTACGGATTATCACTGATATTAGGTGGAGGTGAAGCTACTCTTTGGGAGGTTACCGCTGCTTATGCACAAATGGGACGTGCTTTACTGGGAAAGCAGAGAAGCCGTACTTCTTTGCTGCTCTCGAAGACTGACAATCCGCAGATATTGCCCGAAATATTCACTCCCGGTGCAGTATGGCAAACATTTCAATCAATCAAAGAGGTTAACCGTCCTGAAGAGATAGATTGGAGAATTATTCCTTCCATGCAAACCATTGCCTGGAAAACCGGAACCAGTTATGGCTTTCGCGATGCATGGGCAGTTGGAGTAACTCCCCGTTATGCTGTAGGTGTTTGGGTAGGAAATGCAACAGGTGAAGGTAAACCCGGATTGGTTGGAGCCCGTACAGCTGGCCCTGTAATGTTCGATATCTTTAATATCCTGCCTTCATCGCAATGGTTTGATACACCTTATTCCGAATTTACAGAAACTGTAGTTTGTAAACAGTCTGGTCACCTCAAAGGACGGTTTTGTGAGGATACAGATACAGTTATGGTTGTTCCCAACGGATTGAGAACAGTTGCCTGCCCCTATCATCACCAGGTGAACTTAACAGCCGACGAAAAATTCCGTGTATATGAAAATTGTATTGGGCAGGAAGCAACAATACAACGTAACTGGTTAACCTTGCCTCCGGCTTGGGAGTGGTACTACAAACAGCATCATGCCGAATACAAAACTCTCCCGCCATTTAAGATAGGATGTGGTGAAGATACACACAACCCAATGCAATTTATTTATCCCCAGATGAATGCGCAGGTTTATCTACCTAAACAACTTGATGGCAGCCAGGGACAAATGACTTTCGAACTAGTGCACAGCCATTCAAATGCTGTGGTATATTGGCATTTAGATGATGAGTACATTACAGCTACAGAGGACTTTCATAAAATAACGATTCTTCCCTCCGAGGGCAAACACTCTATGACTGTTGTAGATGATGAAGGAAATACTTTATCAGTTACTTTTCAATGTTATGCCAATTAATTGCCTAATTTTGCATCCTGAACTTAAAGCTAAATCAATGAAATCAATAAAAGAATTATATCGCATAGGAACCGGACCTTCAAGCAGCCATACAATGGCCCCACGTAAAGCAGCCGAAATGTTTTTAGAACGTCATCCGGATGCAGCTTCGTTTAAGGTTACTTTATATGGTAGTCTGGCAGCTACCGGTGTAGGCCACATGACGGATGTTGCTATTCTGGACACTCTCACCCCGGCTGCTCCAACCGAAATTATCTGGCAACCTAAGGTTTTTCTTCCTTTTCATCCCAATGGAATGACATTTGCCGCTTACAATAAAACCAATAAACTTATCGACAACTGGACTGTTTACAGTGTAGGTGGGGGTGCATTATCCGAAGGCGAGAATACTCCATCCATCGAAAGCCCCGATATTTATTCCATGAATAGTATGACAGAGATTCTGCTGTGGTGCGAAAACACAGGTAAAAGTTATTGGGAATACGTAAACGAATGCGAAGAATCTGATATATGGGACTATTTGAATGAAGTATGGAAAACCATGCGCGAAGCTATTCAACGTGGTTTGGAAGCCGAAGGAGTATTGCCTGGCCCACTAAACCTTCGTAGGAAAGCTTACACATATCACATTAAAGCTTCCGGATACAAAAATTCTCTCCGTTCGCGTGGACTGGTGTTTGCGTATGCTTTAGCCGTAAGCGAAGAAAACGCTTCGGGCGGTAAAATTGTAACAGCCCCTACCTGCGGATCGTGCGGAGTGGTTCCTGCAATATTACACCATTTACAAGATAGCCGGGAGTTTAGTGATACCAGAATTCTACGGGCTATGGCAACTGCCGGACTTGTAGGCAATATAGTTAAAACCAATGCTTCTATCTCGGGAGCGGAAGTTGGCTGTCAGGGAGAAGTAGGTGTAGCCTGTGCCATGGCTTCGGCAGCAGCAAATCAATTGTTTGGAGGAAGCCCTGCACAAATTGAATATGCAGCCGAAATGGGGTTGGAACATCATTTGGGTATGACGTGTGACCCTGTATGCGGATTGGTACAAATTCCTTGTATTGAAAGAAATGCAATGGCAGCAGCCCGGGCGTTGGATGCTAATCTATATTCCTCTTTCACAGATGGAATGCACCGTGTATCTTTCGACCGTGTAGTTGAAGTTATGAAGCAAACCGGACACGATTTACCTTCTTTGTATAAAGAAACAAGTGAGGGAGGATTAGCTAAGGATTACAAACAGATGTGACTCATAAAAGATAAATTTCACCCATCATTAAACGAAAGGAGATTTCTTTCCCGTTTCGCAATCCTTTTACAATCATATTTTTGTCCATTGTTAGTTTATCAAACACGCAGAGAATTATCTCTTCGAATTCTGTTGAACTAACAATGCCTTCTTTACCATTGCGGGTTACTTTAAAATAAGAAATGCCGTATTCAATGCTATTCATGAGAACGATAGAGTCGTACACTAAAGGAGTTTGATTATACTCGTTGTATAATCCGTATTTGTTATTCTTTTTTATCCGATAGGTGTGGATATAACGGTCAGTCTCTAAATATGTGAGGTTATCATATTCGCAAGGAAGCAATTCTTTAAAATGTTGATAGTCAACCGTAGTAATACCCCATTTCCCATTTTTTTTGGCTAATATATCTGTCACTTCGAGAGTTTCTACCTGAAAACAAAGAGAATCGTAAACGCAAGGTTGAATAACCCTTCCGGTTTGAACTGACAAGATACCTATTTTTCCATTTTGTATGGCTGTAAGCAAGTTTAGTTCATTCGGTTTTATATCATCGTATATAAGCGGAGCTAATAACAAATTCCCTGTTTCATCCATTAAACCATATTTTTTATCTTTACCCACAATCAAAGTTGCGGCAGGAGTCATTTGTACACTGGTATAAATGGAATCAAGTTTATTGTTGTATTTTTGAGCCAATAACGAAAGGGGCATGAATAAACTCAGAAAAAGTAAAAAGATTCCTTTACTTAAAATATGTTTTTTCATCTTCTATTTATTATTCGTAGAAAAACTCTTCGTCCATTTCTTCTTTCTCCATACTCATCTTTCCTGTTTCGGATACAGTTACCGAAATAGGAAAGAATAAATCTGTTTGCGGATAACTTACACTCACAGCAAATACCAATCCTTGCGGAGTTGCTTTATCAAAAACCATACCTTCGAGCATTGACTTTTTCAGGAACTGAGATCCTACCAAGTATGCAAAATCCTGTTTCGTAAAAGCTTTCTGAAATATTTCCTTGCCATCTTGGGTTATGTGCAAGGTTATCCTGTTATCTATAAATGTATCTCCTACTTCGCTTTCTACCATGGGTAGCACTTCATCCGGAACACGTGTTAGTGATATAGCAAAATTTTTCCCTTTATGTTCAACTATGTTTTCTACTTTAGAAACTTGCATTCGTTGAATACCTTGCGAGTCTGTAATGTTTTCCATCAATACACGGGTGTTATCTTTCTTTCCGTCTTTATTTCCAGAAGAACAAGATACTAAAAATGAAAATACAAATATAGTAGTGATTACAGGAGCGATTCTTTTCATATTATGCTATCCAAAAGTTTTTCAACTCACAAAGAAACAAAAACGAACAGATATGCACAAGTTTAACGGCAATAAAAAACGGTACCACGATTCTCATCGCAGTACCGCCACAACACAAACACAAAATAAAACACGACAAAACTACTATGCAATCAATCTGTTAATGTCGGAGAGACATTTGTAACCATCTCTGTATATTCACATATAGTGCAAATAGTATCAGACTAATTTTACATAGTATAAACAAAAGGTTTTATCCTTTTGTTCTTTGTGTATCGTTAATATTAGTTAATACGATTTCAATTATTGTATACCTCGTTCACGGAGCTTTAATTGCCATGCCCATGCCGAACGAAGTGTATCTTCAATTGTTGCTTCTGCTTTCCAACCTAATTCTTCATTTGCGAAAGCAGGATCAGCCCATACTTGCTCTATATCACCTGCACGTCTGCTAACTATCTGATAATTAAGTTTCACACCGGTAGACTCTTCAAAAATATGGATCAATTCTAAAACAGAAAGGCCACGTCCGGTACCAACATTGAAAATTTCAACCTTTTCTTTTTGCTTGCCGTTCAGTATTCTGTCAATAGCAATTACGTGGGCTTTAGCCAAGTCAACTACATTGATAAAATCGCGAATACATGAACCGTCAGGCGTATTGTAATCATCGCCAAATACACTCAACTTTTCACGGATACCCATAGCTGTTTGAGTGATATAAGGAACAAGGTTTTGAGGCACCCCATTAGGTAATTCACCCAGCAATGCTGTAGGATGTGCACCTATCGGATTGAAATAACGCAGCAGTATTGCATTAATTGGCGATCCGGATGCTACTGTATCCTGAACGATTTCCTCGTTAATCTGTTTGGTGTTTCCATAAGGAGATTCAGCCTTTTTAATAGGAGCTTTCTCGGTTACCGGAAGTACATCAGGTTGACCATAAACAGTACATGAAGAAGAAAAAACAATACCCCCTACCCCATGCTTAGGCATAAGATCGAGCAGATTGATTAAAGATACCAGGTTGTTACGGTAGTACAGCAAAGGTTTTTCAACCGATTCGCCTACTGCTTTGCTGGCTGCAAAATGAATAATAGCTTCTATTCCGGGATATTTGGTAAACAAGGCATCTAACCCTGCATAGTCTAAACAATCCAATTCTTCGAAAGCTGGACGGATTCCTGATACCTTCTCTATATTATCAACAACATCTGCGCTTGAGTTAGAGAGGTTATCAATAATGACCACTTCATATCCTGAATTTTGCAACTCAACAACTGTATGCGAACCAATATATCCGGTTCCACCAGTCACTAATATCTTTTTCTTCATAAACTGATTAGATTACAATTAATTTCACTGCAAAATTATACAATTTATTTCAGAATCAAGAAAAACTAAAATAAACATTTACTTAAAAGGGTTAAACAATACCCGAAAAGCCCATAAATGCCATTGCTAGTAACCCCGCTGTAATAAGTGCGATGGGTGTACCTTCCATTCCTTTTGGTATTTTCACCAAACTCATTTGTTCTCTTAAGCCGGCAAAAAGGATTAATGCCAATGCAAATCCTAATGCTGTAGAAAATGCATATACTACTCCTGTTAAAAGATCATAGTCCTTTTGAATAACAAGAATGGCCACCCCAAGAATACAGCAGTTTGTTGTAATCAACGGAAGAAACACACCTAAAGCCTGATAAAGAGCCGGAGATACTTTCTTCAAAATGATTTCAACCATTTGCACCAATCCGGCAATTACAAGAATAAATGTAATGGTTTGCAAATAACCTAAATTAAATGCATCAAGAACATATTTTTGAATAAGAAATGTAACAATGGTAGCAATAGTAAGTACAAAAGCTACAGCAGCACCCATTCCGGAAGCTGTTTCAACCTTTTTAGATACACCCAGAAAAGGACAGATACCTAAAAACTGCGACAACACAATGTTGTTCACAAAGATTGCTGATATAAATATAATAACGTATTCCATAATTTAGTTGAGAGTTGAGAGTTGAAAGTTGAAAGTTACCATGCGGATTCTTTCTTCTTTTCAACAATCAATTTGATTTTAATTTATTAATAAGAGCTATTAGGTAGCCTAAAGCGATAAATGCACCTGGAGCTAGTACAAACAGTAACATTCCGTATTCTTCCGACAGAATGGTTAAGTTGAATATTTTACCTGTTCCTAAAAACTCACGTGTAGCACCCAACAAGGTAAGAGCAAGGGTAAATCCTAATCCCATTCCTAAACCGTCGAAGAGAGAAGAAACGATATTGTTTTTTGCTGCAAAAGCTTCGGCACGCCCTAATACAATACAGTTTACCACAATCAGAGGAATAAATAGTCCTAATGTAGCATACAAAGCGGGTACATAAGCTTGCATTATCATTTGCAGAAGTGTAACAAAAGAGGCTATTACCACAATGTACGAGGGTATACGCACCATATCAGGAATAAGGTTTTTAATCAGCGATATAACCACATTCGAACATATAAGTACAAACATTGTGGCTAATCCCATTCCCATACCATTAATAGCAGAAGAAGTTGTTCCCAATGTAGGACACATTCCAAGTAGTAGAACAAATACGGGGTTTTCTTTTATTATCCCGTTCATCATTACTTTAAAGTTGTTCATATTGTATTCTCCTTTCCTATTAATTATTGTTAGATTCAGTTGCACCCTCTTCTTTAGCAGTAGCTGCCGTATTTGCATCAGTATTGGCTGCACCGGTTGCCGAAGTATTTACATCTGTATTACCTTTATATGCATTATAGGCTGCATTTACTGCTCTCAAAAAAGTTCGGCTGGTAATTGTTGATGCAGTTATGGCATCAATCTGACCTCCCTGATCTTTATTTACTGCAAGAGGTGTTTTTCCTGGGTTCATACCTGTGATATCACCTTTATTGCCTTTTTTAAACCAAACATCGGCTTTCGAACCTAATCCCGGAGTTTCCGAATGCGAGAGTAACGAATAATCATATATTTTATCTTCCCCATCAAAGCCTACCAGGATTTTAATTTCCCCCGAGAAGCCTATTTGACCGGATTCTACAGCCGTTCCAACCTGTTTACCATCTTTCTTTGCGGGATAAATAATATAGTCTACTATTTTCTTACCGTCTTTCTCGCTAAATAATGTGTCTGCTTCGCTTACGGGATCGTTATCAAATGCAGGAACAACCTTTCTTAAAGCATCGTTCAGTGTTTTAAGATTGGCCAGTGCTATAGGTTCTTTTGTTAACTCATTTACATAAGCCAATAGTCCTACTGCCACAACAGTTACTGTTGTAAGAACCAATAACATATTTTTTAATGATGACTCTAACTTTTTCATTTCTTTTTCGCCACCTCCCCAAAGCGTTTTGGTTTCATATACATATTAATCAATGGTGTGAAAGCATTCATTATCAGAATTGCAAACGACATTCCTTCGGGATAGGCTCCGAATAAACGGATAACCATAGTCAGCAAACCGATACATACGCCATACAATAACATTCCTTTTTTACTCATTGGTGAAGTTACATAGTCGGTAGCCATAAATATTGCTCCCAACATTACCCCACCCGACAATAAATGAATCCATGGAGAAACATATATTTGAGGGTTTACCAAATGCATAATACCTGCAAATACAAAAACTGTTACCAGGATTGAAACCGGAATGTGCCAGGTTATAATTTTCCGCCAAAGCATATAAACTAAACCTATTAATAATGCTAAAACACTTACTTCACCAAGGCATCCTCCATTATTACCCAAGAAAAGGCTTAGCGAATCCGGCAATTTAGCCAAGGCATCAGTTGACCCATGCAGAGCACTCTTCATAAGTGCAAGAGGCGTTGCAGCCGTTTCTACATCTATGTAATATCCCAGTTGTCCAACTACAGGCCAGGTATTCATTTGCACTGGGAACGATAATAAAAGAAACACACGTCCTGCCAATGCCGGGTTGAAAGGGTTATTACCCAACCCCCCGAAAGACATTTTGCCTACTCCAATTGCAAACAATGCACCTAAAATAATAATCCATATTGGAAGATTTGATGGCAGATTGAATGCCAACAATACACCAGTAATGGCTGCCGAACCATCGCAAATGCTTAATGATTCTCTTTTCATTATAAATTTGGAGATAGCCCACTCGAAGAACATACAGGCTATAACCGATACTGCCGTAACAATCAAAGCCCCAAGCCCATAAAAGGCAAGCGAAGCAATGACAGCCGGAATCAAAGCAATCAACACACCATACATATTCTTATTAATGCTATCGCCGCTATGAACATGAGGTGAAAGTGATACTATAAGTTTGTTTTCCATATTTTGTTTTGAGTTTATAAGTTTTTGAGTTTTTAAGTTTTTGAGATTCTAACTTTTCAAGTATTGTAAACTTAAAACTTAAAAACTCAAAAACTTAAAAACTTATTTCCTTGAACGAATCATTGCACCTACTTTACTCTTACCTAAACGGCAATAATCCAGCAATGGCAATTTGGCCGGACATGTAAACTGGCAAGAGCCACATTCAATACAGTCCATAATTCTCTCGGTTTCCATTCTTTCAAAGTCTCCCTTTTCAGCTAAAACAGATAGCAGATAAGGTTCTAATCCCATCGGACATGCGCCCACACATTTTGCACATCTGATACAGCTTTTAGCTTCGGAACGTTTGGCTTCCTTCTTGTTCATGATCAGAATACCCGAACTACCTTTAGCCGTTGGAACATCCATCGAAGTTATGGCTTTTCCCATCATAGGGCCACCACTGATAACCTTTCCGGTATCTTCCGGTAATCCGCCACAAGCATCAATCAGTTGCTGCATAGGTGTACCAATACGTGCCAGAAAGTTAGAAGGTTTCACTACTGATTTTCCGGTTACTGTAATTACACGTTCAAACAAAGGTTTGTTTTTTTGAACAGCCTCGTATACTGCATAAGCTGTACCTACGTTTTGAACTACTGCTCCGGTGGCAATAGGAAGTCCCCCACTAGGCACCTGACGGGAGATAACTGCGTCAATCAATTGTTTTTCGCCTCCCTGCGGGTATTGCACTTTTAAAGGTACAACAGAAATCCCGGCATAGCTTGAAGCAACTTTTGTCATCAACGCAATAGCATCGGGTTTATTATTTTCAATGCCTATAAATGCTTTGTTTACCTTAACGGCTTTCATCAGGATATTGATTCCTACCATTATTTCCTCAGCATGTTCCAACATTAGTTGATGGTCGGCTGTGAGGTATGGTTCGCACTCAACACCATTAATAATAATACATTCGGCTTTAGTACCCGGAGGTGGACTCAGTTTTACATGTGTAGGGAAGCAAGCTCCACCCAATCCCACAATACCGGCATTCGATATCTTTTTTACAATCTCTTCCGAAGATAGGTTACACTCTTTTACCAGTGTAGTACTTTTGTCAATGGATTCTTCCCATTCATCACCTTCAACATCTATAAAAATAGCAGGTTTGGGATAGCCGCTGGCATCTATAATAGAATCTACCTTTGCAACCTTCCCACTAACTGATGAGTGTATAGGCGCCGAAACAAAACCGCCGGCTTCGGCAATCATTGTACCTACCTTCACTATATCGCCTTTTTTCACAACAGGCTTGGCAGGTGCACCAATATGCTGTCCTAACAAAATAACAGCTTTAGCCGGAACATCCGCGATAATAATAGGCTGCTTAGCCGATAGCTTATTATCGTGTGGATGAACTCCACCTATGGAAAATGTTTTCAACATATTTAAGTTTTGAGTTTTGAGTTTAAAGTTCTGATTTTAAATACTACCTATTTGCACATTGGCACATTGGCATATTAGCACATTGGGATATTAGCATATTATCAAGCTTCAGTAGCAGGAGTTTTTTCTGCTTCCTCAACTTTGGGCTTACGCGGTGGGAAGTTTTCTTCAACAATGGTATTCTGCGGACATACTTCAACACACTTGCGACATAGTTTACACTTGTTGTAATCAATATACGCCAGATTGTTTTCTAATGAAATAGCCTCGAACGAACAGGTTTTAACACATTTACCACAACCGATACATCCAACCGAGCATGCCTTGCGGGTTACAGCACCCTTATCTTTATTTACACAAGACACATACACTCTGCGCGATTTCTTTCCTTTGGCACGAAGTTCAATAATGTTTCTCGGACATGCTTTAACACAAGCACCACACGCTGTACATTTATCTTCATTTACTTCGGGTAAACCAGTTTCGGGATTCATGCGAATGGCATCGAACTGACACGATAATACACAGTCGCCACAACCAAGACAACCATAGCTACATCCGGTTTCGCCACCATAAAGGGCCGATGCAATAGCACAACTCGGAGCACCGTCGTACAGGTTTGTTCTTGGACGTTTGTCGCAAGATCCGCTACATTTTACTACGGCCAACATAGGTTCGGCAGTAGTAGCTTCGCGACCCAGTAATGAAGCAATGTTGGTCATTAAATCCGATCCACCAACCGGACATAACATTCCATCCAGTGTATCCGATTTTACACAAGCAGATGCAAAACCACTACACCCCGGATAGCCACAACCTCCACAATTAGCTTGGGGAAGAATTTCATTCACCTGGGCTATACGTGGGTCTTCGTAAACATAAAATTTCTTCGAAGCCACATACAATATAACTGCAATCACAAGTGCAATAGCTCCCAGAGAAAGAACTGCAATAAGGATTAAATTCATGGAATTAGTTATTTAGAGTTTTTATTTTAAATAAGAATTTTCGTTTCAACTGTGTTTTGTTCTTCGATAATATAGTGTAATAGATCACAAGAAGCAGAAAAGAGATTCCAACCGAGAGCAATTCATTATCATTGCTTCCCCACATTATACCAAACAGAGAGATTACTAAAACAAAAAAAGGAATGATAAAAGCCAGTAATACTGCTCGCATTCCCATTGATGTTTCTCCATACACTTCTACTTTATCTCCAACCTGATAAGTTTCGGTAGTGGTAACTTCGATTATTTTTTCTTTGTTGTCGGCAGCGGAACAATGCCCCTTTATGCTACACGAAGCGCATGCAGATGTTTGGACAATTCTCACAAACACATGAGAACCATCAATACTTTCTACTACACCCGGATGAGATATTACGTTAACCATTTTGCAAACTGTACTTTACAAATCGGGGCAAATTTAAACATTATTTGCGAACTAAAAAGGGGTGGTATGTATTTTATAGTGAATAAATTGATCTTTTTATGGTTAATTTTAGGACACCAAGCAAGGAGTGAATCAACAAAAAGATTATGTTAACGCACACATAATAGCGTTTTGTCACAAATAAGCAGTTTGTGTTATCTAATAGAATGGAAAACTATAAAATACTAAGGAATTTGAATAGGGGTGAGAAAGAAGTAGCCCGTTGCTTTAGCTGCAGGATCACAAGATGCCATAATCTATGCATGCCGAAGGTATGCGATCTTGATTATAACCAGCGCATTGTGTGATATTGCGTACCTTTGGCACGCTTGTACATAGGCGCATCATTAACCCGAAGCTAAAGCAACGGGCTACGTGCGCCCCGCATGAGCAGCGCGCACTTGCGTGCAAGCTATTAAAAAGCCGCAAATATACAAATGATTTGTGTT
>NZ_QVMJ01000045.1 GCF_010500955.1 Bacteroides sp. 519 | reverse complement strand
CTCAGTACAAAGTATCGCATGAAGCCTTCCTTTGGCGGAGACAAAGATAGAAAAAATATTTAATTTAATTTGGAATTCAACACAGTACCTCTGTGTTCTTAAAAAAAGAATCAATGAAAAAGCAAATATTAGCATTATTTTGTTTTGTATCCATTACCGCATCTGCCGATGAAGGTATGTGGATGCTGACGGATTTGAAGGCACAGAACGAAGTCGCCATGATTGAGCTTGGCCTTCAAATGCCTGTGGAGCAGATCTATAGCCCGGATGGTATTGCATTAAAAGATGCAGTAGTACATTTTGGCGGAGGGTGTACCGGTGAGGTAATCTCTTCTCAAGGTTTGGTTTTAACTAATCACCATTGCGGATATGGGGCTATTCAGAAACTTAGCTCGGTAGAACATGATTATCTAACAGATGGATTTTGGGCTGCTTCTCTTGACGGAGAAATTCCATGCGAAGGTTTGAAGATTACTTTTATTGATAAGATTCTGGATGTAACCGATTATGTAAATGCTCGGTTGCAGGTTGATGAAGACCCTGAAGGAGTAAATTATCTGTCGCCCCGTTATTTAAGTACGGTAGCAGATAGATTTGCCAAACAAGAAAACATAACCACTAAACCGGGAACAACGCTTGAGCTAAAAGCATTTTATGGTGGCAATAAATACTATCTTTTCATTAAAAAGGTATATAGTGATATCCGTATTGTTGGTGCACCTCCCTCATCTATAGGGAAATACGGTGCCGACACCGACAACTGGATGTGGCCACGCCATACCGGCGATTTTTCTATTTTCCGTATCTATGCCGATGCAAATGGCGAACCTGCAGCGTATAGTATAAATAATAAACCTCTGCAAGTTAAAAAGCATCTCACCATTAGTTTGGCAGGATATAATGAAGGCGATTTTGCTTTTGTTATGGGATTCCCGGGAAGAAACTGGCGGTACATGATTTCCGACGAAGTTGAAGAAAGGATGCAGACAACAAACTTTATGCGTCACAATGTACGTGGTGTACGTCAGGATGTACTGATGGAACAAATGCTGGCCGATCCGGCTGTACGTATACATTATGCCAGTAAATATGCTTCTTCGGCAAATTACTGGAAAAATGCAATTGGTATGAACGAGGGTTTGGTACGTCTTAATGTATTAGATACCAAACGTGCTCAACAAGAACAACTATTGGAGCGAGGCAAAGCAATGGGTACAGATGTTTACCAAAATGCTTTTGATGAGATACGTTCTATTGTGTCACAGAGAAGAAAAGCTATTTATCATCAACAAGCCATAACCGAAGCTTTAGTTACCGGACTGGATTTTATGCGCATACCTTCAACCTCAAAACTGGAAGCAGCTTTGAAGGAAAAGAATAAGAAGAAGGTAAAAGCAGAAACAGAAGCATTAAAGGTCAATGCCGGGAAATACTTCAATAATGTTCCTTATCCGGAAGTAGAAAAGTTGGTAGCCAAGCAAATGCTCAAAACATACATGCAATATATACCCGAAGATCAACGTATTAGCATCTTCAGTATCATTGATGAAAGATTTAAAGGTAATAGCGATGCTTTTATTGATGCTTGTTTTCAGTATTCTATGTTCGGTACAAAAGAAAACTTTGCCCGTTTCATCAAAAAGCCTACAACAGAACGTATTGAACAAGACTGGATGGTATTGTTTAAACATTCTATTACCGACGGATTGTATCAAACTGCTATGGAAATGCGGGATGCAAACCTCAATTATGATGCTGCTCATAAAGTGTGGGTAAAAGGTATGATGGATATGAAGAAGGAATCTGGTATACCTGTTTATCCGGATGCTAATTCTACTTTGCGTTTAACGTATGGTAAAGTAGCTTCGTACGAACCGGTTGACGGTGCTGTATACGATTATTATACAACATTAGAAGGGGTTATGGAGAAAGAAGATCCAACTAATTGGGAATTTGTTGTTCCGGAGAAACTGAAGCAATTATATAAGACTAAGGATTATGGTCGGTATGCCATGAAGAATGGAGAAATGCCTGTAAACTTTATAGTCGATACAGATAATACCGGTGGAAACTCAGGTAGCCCGGTGTTTAATAGTAAAGGTCAGTTAATAGGTACCGGATTCGACCGTAATTATGAAGGTTTAACCGGAGATATTGCTTTCCGCCCAGCATCTCAACGTGCAGCTTGTGTGGATATCCGCTACACACTTTTCATTATTGATAAGTTTGCAGGAGCTTCACGCATAATTAATGAGTTGACGATAGAAGAATAACACAAACGCTTGTCATCCTGAACGAAGTGAAGGATCTCGTGGGGTACGGTAGCCCACGAGATCCTTCACTTCGTTCAGGATGACAAGCGTTTGTAACCTCACTTAAAAACTCACCGACATCAATACCTCCGCCGATATTCCACCCTTTTCAAAAGGCTTGATTAGTCTTACTCCCAAAGAAAGCGGAAACTCTGTTTCTATGGCATGCCAATCCATAATAAAATCTACTCCGGCAGAGCTTTGAGTATTCCAGCTTGTTTTCACAGCTTTATTGGCAGATAAATCAAAGAATACGTTACTTCTGAACCGCTTGATATACATTAGCCATCCCAGATTATAATCGGGGTAAGCAATGGTAAAAGCATAATCGGATTTGAACTCAAACAAATGATTGGTAGCAGAATTATAATGATATCCACGGGGAGCCGTAAGAAGCTTTTTGGGGATATACATTGATTTGTTATCCATATTCTGATATTGATACCCTAATCTAACCATTAAACTGTTATTAGGAAGAAATCCCGGAAAGTAATTAGTTAGGCGTGCAGCATACAACTGCCCAAAAAGATCACCGGTTGATAATGGCGCAAGAGTTTGGAGTCTTAGCTGATAACCCCATTTAGGTAAAATGTCTCGTGCTGCCATTTTGCGATAATTGTATATACGTACTTCCGGCAATAGATATTGAAAATCACTAAGTTTCCTGTTCTCTTTTTGCTGTATTTTATTATTGGTATAATAATACGTAATTGATGGCTGAACCCCTCTGATATAATGATTCCGGGTAAGATTAAAAGGAATAGATATGCGGGCTTCGGCTTCCAGTAAGGTACGTCCGGTATAAGAATATCCAAGATTTTCTTTTCCTTCTTCGTTTTCATGCCATTCCAGATTGAATGCTTTATCACCATAAGTAACATTGAAGTCGATTACAGGATACCAACCGGTATAGTTAAATGCAAATTTACCATGATGTGCTCCATCTTTGTAAAACCACCCCAACTGACTGATTGCTGTATTTAATGAGTTCTGCGACAGAACCATTGCTCCGGGTTTTACAATGGTCGAGAAATCATCCACATCCATATTAATAATATCAGTGACATCATAATAAAAAGGAGCCCAACTATGAATCTTGAATAAGTTCAAAGTACGATTGTATCGTTTTGGTTTAAAGTCAATTTCTTTCAATTGTGCCGTATCGGCCCGGAATGATTCCTGATTGCTGATTGATTCGGCAAGTGCAAATTTATACGGTTCATTGAAGTTTGCTGCTTCACGTTGCAAATCATTGAGTGAAACAGAAGCTAACCTGTAACCATTCTTCTGGTAATCGGAAAACAATAATTTAGAATTGTCGGCAGATAGGGCAGGGGTGAATGCACCGAATCTGGAAGTTGTTAGCTTATATACTTTCTTGCTTTGTATATCAATACTATAAATGTTATTGGTACCGTCTAAGCCGGATTCAAGGTATAAATTTCCATCGTGCCAGAAGGTTGAAGTAATATTTGCCCAGGTAGGAGCAAGTATTTCTTTCCATTCGCTATTATCGGTGTTTAATGCCCAGATAGAAATTCCACTTTCTCCAACCGAAGTTATGAAAAGTTGATTGTCTTCTCCAAAAGATATTTCTTTGGCAAATGCGTTTTCGGGTGTTTGGTATGAGGCAATTCTTGTTCCGTTTTCAACGTTAACTAAAACAATCTGGTTGTTTCCTGTTTCAGAATATTCGGAAAAGGCAGCTGTTAATCCGTTATAGTTAATTGCAGGCGATTGATAACGTTGGCGGGGAGTTACCGTAACAATTTTCTTTGTCTGCAAATCGTAGTATTTCAGTACGGAATAATTCTCGTGCGACCATCGTAACCCTGAAACATTTTCGTTCCAGAATATCTTTCCGTTTCTATAAATGAGTTTGCTGTTAATACTACCCACATGGGTTAAGTGTTTTTCTTTGCCATCTTTTATTTCTACCAGAGAACTGATTTCACTCATACTGCTTTTTAAAGCAATAATGGTTGTGTTATTAATAGCTTGTGGATATTTATAAGTAACGTATTCTTTTGGATCGGGCAGAAGATAATTGGGGGTAAACCCGGAACGGAGATGCTTATCGTCTAGTTTGTCCCATTCTTGTTTAAGAAAAGAGAATGTATTATTAAAGAGTTCATCTTTTCCTATTCCGGTATGATATTTTAAAGATTTTGTAAATGGTGGTATGTTGAAAATCTTTTTGATGTAGCGTGTAGTAACTTTATCCCAGATGTCACCACCATATTCATGTCGGGCAAAAGCAGTCATATCATATCCTAACGCATATTTGTTTCCGGTATAATTTTTATATGAGCCAAGAAACCATTTGTTGAAAGAGTAAAATTGACCCGATTCTGTTTGAGCACGATATATCATGTTAAACTCGGGTAAGCGTCCACGGCCTGTATATGATAAGGCTGTTTCGGTAGCAACTGCATCGCCTTCCAGAAACCAGGTAGGTACAGGTAGGTTGGCTAAACCGGATATTTGTTCGCCCATTAAAAAGTACAATGGGCGGAATATACCTTCCATAAACTTACGGGTTTGAAAGCCATGTCGCCCTTCATGCAAAACCAAATGACTGTCCCACATCTGGGCAGTGTTATCGGCCGAAGGGGTGGTTATTAACTCCATTCTGCGTGGTGCCCATGATACCAGTCCGTTAGAAAGCATACTGGAGGGATGAAGAACCACCGGAAGTTTCCATTTGCGTGATTTGCCTATTGTTTGCTCCACATATGGATAGGTGGTTTCTAATAAACGGGCATAACGGTAGGCCATTGAGTCATTTCCCAGGGGGTATATCAACTTGTAATTATCAGTATGTACTATTCTCCATTTATATCTGGCCGGATCGGTACCATAGTTAACAAATTGCGCACGTGCAATAAGGGTAGAAATGAATATGCAAGCTGCAATAAGTATTAGGCGTTTGCTCAAGGTATGATTTGTTTGGGACATATTTTTTGTTTTAGACATAAGAACAAAAGGGACATATTTTCTTTTTATTTTTAGACATAAGAACAAAAGTATTCAAATTAATTCATATTAATAGCAAGCATTTACCCCGACAGGGGTAATATGTGCATAACCCTGGGTGAGCGAAGCGTAACCCAGGGTAGATGGTCTCTCTTTTCCTCTGAACCCCGAAGTGGGTTCAACCCTTTCAGGGTTGAGTTTGTGTGTGACTTGCCAGCCCCGGGCTGCGCTTCGCTGACCCGGGGTTATGCACATCTCACCCCTTCCGGGGTGATTGCTAAGGTATAAATTATTTCTGAACACTTACTTACTTTAGATAAAGGAATATGTTTTTTATCTATTTGTTCTTTTGTTCTTTTGTTCTTATGTCTAAAAATTAAACTTGTAATAACTTAAACCGAAGTCGTAACCTGCCATCCGCGTAGTCACTGCTGATAATTTTGAATGTGCCAATTTCGGATGTATTATTTACGTGTTGCCCTATACAAGCACATATATCATAGTCGCCAACAGTTATAATGCGTAAGGTTTCGCTAACATCTTCGGGTAATTTGCTGAGGTCTACACCATCAGGAATGTTATCGCGTGTTACAAATTGCTCATTTACAGGAAGATTTTGCCGGATAACTTCGTTTACCTGGTTTTCTATTTCAGTAATGGTTTCCAGCGAGGGTTCGGTTTCTATGATATAGTCACATTTACTTTTCTTTCTTTCTATATGACTGTTGCGAGAACGTGGACAGCCAAACATGCGTACCATGGTTTGGTTAAGAATATGTTCGGCTGTGTGCATGGGTGGGTGTTCTTGCTTATTGTGGGTGTTTAATTGTTCCATTGTTATTTTAGCAATTGTTTATTTTTTCACAAAGATATATTAATCTCTCAAAAAATGCTACCATTTGCCAACGTATTCCGAACAAAGTTTTTATAGACTGTTAACCTTCCTGATTTTAAAACAAATATCATTTTTTATTTTGAAACAACAAAAAAGTTAGGCTCTCTCCATAGAACAAAAGTAGTTCCCATTTTTACAGTTTTGAGTTAAAGTGGTTACCACCACAGATATCCGTGGTTACCATTAAGAATTACTACAGTTACTACTAAAACTATTAGTGGTTACCACTTTGGGTAGTAGTGGTAACCGTTTTGATAAAATCAGCATAATACAAAAAAGGCGGAAAACCAATGGTCTCCCGCCTGTATTTGTATGTACTTTCCGTATATCTTTGTTATACGAAAGATAAAGCTTTTTAGTGAGATATCCAATTTTGCATTAACGTTTTATAACATGGCCTCTTTGGGCTTTGTGTGATATTTATACTTTGATTTTTAATAAAAAGAAGTAGTTTTGGAACCAAATACAACATCACTATGGAAAATCAACTTAAAGCAATTATTGCTGATGCCAATATAATTGCCATTATACCTTTTCTTCAAAAACTTACTGCTGAAGAGAAACAGGAACTTTATCCTATAATAAAGAAAATGGAAGCTGTTTACTTTCGTAAAGAATTCTTTTCCAGTCATTCGGTGCAGAATGAAAACAGATGCGAAATATATAAACGATGCCTCTTTTTCTTTCTTAAAAAGAGTGATATTGCTCCGAAAATGTATTGGAAATTACCATCGAGTGGAGTTATTCAAGAGATGCTTGAATGGTATCGTCCCGATTGGTTTTCGGATTATGTGAATAGTGTGATGCAGTCCGAAATGACTTCTATTAACTATTATTATATTGCACAATGGACAGACCGGAAGCTGATTGAACCCTCGCCTGAACTAATTGCGAATACTTTACCACATGATATACAACAGATAGAAAAGTATCCCTTTGTACTGGATGAACATATTTGGTATTTATTTCAATATCCCTCGGAAATTCATTGGGCAAACAAAAGACATCATAATTTTTGGATCAATATGCTGTGCAATGCTGCCGAATCGGGTAGAATAGATCGTATGCGTTTACTTAGAGAAAGTATTTTGATATCTGTTCGTAATTTGGATAAACTGCAAACAGGGTGGGGGATTGATCTGTTTCAGGAACTGAAGCCAACTGTCGAAGAGCTCATTGGCATTCAACAAGAGTTGTTAACAGCTCTAACTTCTCCACAATCAAAAGCAGTCAATTCCGTACTTACTATATTAAAGAAAATCTGTACGGAAAAGAATTTCGATCGGGAAGAGTTTATTCGTACAACACCTATGCTGCTTTCGTCCGAAGTAAAATCTATTATAACTTCTACCATGAGTGTGCTCGATGCAATAGGGAAAAAGTATAAGGATAGTCACAGGGATATCAGCCAATCGTTAGTCAATGTATTTATGTGTAAAGATGAAACGGTACAAACCAAGGCTGTTACACTTTTTTTGAAATACGCTGATAAAGAAGAACAAGCATGGAGTGCTTTGCTTGAACCGTATGTTTCTTTTATGTTCGTTTCGGTAAAAACTCTTTTAAAAGATTATCTGTCTGCCAATGAATCTGTTATTGCTGATGCCTTTGAAGAGAAAACAGAAAGTGAACTGAATTTCTTATCAGAGGAAAACCGTATACCGATAGATGTTCGGATTGAGGAATTGCCTTTTTTTGTGAGCGAGGTACTTGCTAATCTTCACTCCTATCAATATTATATGTTAGCCGATGTTCTTATCCAGCTCACACATCAAGTAAATATCGATACTTGTATTCAACTGGAACCAGCTTATCAAAAAGCATGCAGAAAGCTAAACAGTGACGGAACCAGTTTTTTTGAAAGCCTCTTGACTTCTTTTTTCATCAGTTATGTTGATTTTCTGATAGAGGAACATCCCAGCATGACAGAAGGTCTGCAAAAAATGCAGGATAAATTAAGACATAACAGTTTTAAAATAGAGGAATGGCATCCTGGTACTTTGTATTTGCTCGAACCGTTTCGTAGACTTCTGTTGTTGGCAATGAATAGGATTAAGGAAGGAAAGAAGATAACTTTGTTGTCTACTCCAACTCATTTTCCGTGCTGGATACATCCTGTTACGCTGGTAGAAAGAGTTGAAGAGCACCTGCAAAACGGACTTGAACCGGATAATATAGATTTGCAATTGGCTATTCAGCGCTGTATGCTCTGCGATACATCCGAAGCTTTCCGGAAAGCTTCCGAACTACCCGAAAGCGAATATAAATACCTGCTTCTTTTCTTGTTCAGTGGTGATTTGAAGTATAAAAAAGAAGTTGTTAATCCTCATTGGTGGCTTACTGCTGCTCTTTCGCTCGAAGATAAATCGGTGTACACTGAATTTCTTGACGAAAGTAGCTCACTTATTCCGCCTGCCTATTTTACAACTTCTTTCGACTGGAAGATTGGTAACAGGGAATACACGCAAATGAAATACACCGGGCATAAATATGAACACGTGGTTGAACATACTCCTGAAATAAACCTGCATATTCCCGGACACAATCTGGATAAAAGTAACCGCAAGTTATTAATAGAATATCTTTTCAGTAATAAGAAACGGTATTTTATGAAAGGAGATTTGTGTCATCTGATGCACTCTTTTCCCCATAATTCCGATTATATATTGCGCCATATATTTTATGATGATGCATCTTATGTGTATGATCCCGGATATCCAATAGAAGTACTTACTGCTTTGTTGGAGCTGAAGCAGCCTTTGGGAGAGTTCAGCTATTTAACATTATCGTCGTTTATGCTGATTGCTCACAAAGAAATACGTTTGTTAACGGCCGAAGTATGGATGTCTTATATCAATGCAGGTATGTTCAATGCCAGCAAAGCCGGAAGCATTATTGGCCGGCTGATAAATGAGAACTGGGGTTTCTTGAAACGTTTTACCGATCAGTTGATTGGGATGATAAACATAACTTCCCAGGTTAATAAAGCATTGGAACAGGTTATTGCTGTTATAATCATGCAGGTGGATACACCTGTAACTAACATGAAAAAGTTGTTGGAGATTTATAAGGAGTTGCTGGCACAAAATCAATCGCAACCCGAACAGGTAGTGAAAGAGAAATTAATGACTTGGAAAGAAGAGGCTAGTTTGAAAAAAGTACTTAAAGGGCTATGAAGGATGCAATTAAAAATTATAGATTATGCCACTTGCGATAAACATAAACGACCTGCTGAACAAGCAGAAGATTGAATCTAACCGAATTGAGTTTAAGAAAGGTTGGAACCCGGCGAACATATACCATAGTGTATGTGCTTTCGCCAATGATTTTGATGACCTTGGTGGTGGTTACATTGTGGTCGGTGTAGATACGGACAATAAGACTGGTGTTGCTATTCGTCCTGTGGAAGGAATACCAGTAGAGAAGATTGATGGTGTTCTTCAAGAGATGGTGGGTTATAACAATAAGATTGCACCTTACTATATGCCTCGTACAAGTGTAGAGGAGGTGGATGGGAAGTCTGTACTTGTGATTTGGTGTCCGGCTGGTATTAATCGTCCATATTCTGTACCGGAGAATGTAACTGCAAAAAATGGTAGTAAGGAGTATTTCTATATTCGTAGTGGAACGAGTAGCATTATTGCAAAAGGTGAAGTGTTGGATGAGTTGCGTGAATTAGCAAGTCGTATACCTTTTGATGAGAGAGGTAATTCAAATATTCGTTTGGAGGACATTTCTACACTACTTTTACGTGAATACTTGGTAAAAGTGGGAAGCAAATTGGCAAGCGATATAAATGTAAAACCTTTACATGAGATTCTTGAACAAATGGACTTGTATGTTGGTCCAAAGGAGAATCGTGTGTTAAGAAATGTAGCTGCTATGATGTTTTGTGAGAATCCGAGCAAGTACTTCAAGCGCACACAGGTGGAGATTGTGTATTTCCCTGAGGGGCGATTGAATAATCCAAGTAACCTTTATGAAGGAGCGGTTATCACCGGCTCTGTGCCACAGATTATAGACCGCACATTGGAATACTTGAAGCGGATGTTGGTGCTACAGAGCATCATCAAACCTAAGGATGACTATCGTAGTAAGAAGTTTTACACATATCCTTATCAGGCCTTGGAAGAAAGTGTAACGAATTCGCTTTATCATCGCGATTATCGGGAATGGGAGCCAGTGGTAATAACCGTTGAACCTAAGGGAATAACCATCCAAAATGTTGGAGGCCCCGATCGTAGTATCTCTGCTGCTGATATTTCACGTTGTGAGATTCTTGTGTCAAAGCGTTACAGGAATCGTCGTTTGGGTGAATACCTCAAAGAACTAGATATGACCGAAGGTCGTAGTACGGGCATTCCGACCATACAGAATGTGTTAGAGAATAACGGATCATCACGTGCCACTGTCGTTACAGATGAAGACCGTACATTCTTTCGTATAACCATCCCTTGCCATGAGGCAGCAGGCAATATTATTGCAGATATAGCTCACAAGGATGATTCCCTGAAAGTTTCAAGGCGAGGTGTACTCAAAAGTGCACTACAAACTGCACTAGAAAGTGCACCAAAAAGTGCACTTAAAATATTGGAGCAAATACAAAACAATCCCCAAGTCACTTTGACAGACATAGCCAATCTAACGGGCTATTCAAGAAGATGGGTTGCTCAAACAATGAAACAGCTCCAAGAACATAATATAATTAAGCGAGTAGGTCCCAACAAAACTGGCTACTGGGAAATCATAAACAACTAGCCTGTATTATTCATACTCGTTTGGTTCAGTTTGGGGCTGTGTTGAACTAAAATAAAAACACAGAGTCACAGAGAAACAGAGTTCTTTGTTTTGTGCTGAACACAGAGTTATTGTACGACAAAAGCAAAGCCTCCGTGTTCAGCACAAGGAAAAGCTCCGTGTTTCTGTGACTCTGTGTTTTAATTCATTCCAAATTGATGAAGTATGAATAATGCTAGAACTTTATTCATACGCATTAAACGGTGCCTTGAACTCTTTTCTGAGTGTCATTACTCCTTCACTAGGAAAATCTTTCGGTACTTTTTGTGTAACCTGCCCGGTGGCAGCCCATTCCGAACCACGCAATAAAGTTACCTGAAACCCAGTACACTCCATAGAGTAACGCAGTTCCGGATCGCTTCCGGCATGGCCTAACAAGGTAACAAAGACATTGCCTTTGCCATATTTTACAGTCCACAACATAGGCTCGTCGCGTCCTTGCTCATGAGTTGTGGCTAATATTTCCAGATTTTTGCCGGGGCCTCTTAAGCGTGCATAAATTTCATCCTTAAAATGTTCCCATACAGTAGGCAAACCAGCAAGAATAGGATGATTAAGATTGCGATTAGTAATAGTAGAAGAGTGCTGTAAACCATGATAGCCAGCCCAACCGGGCGAATAATCATATATGGTACGCCCATCTTTCCAATAAACATACGGACCATCCTTTTCATTTCTACCATTCCATGCGCCGAGGCCTATCATTTCGTTATATTCTTTCCAATCGTCCATTGGAACAACCGAAGAATGGATAATCACCACTCCGCCACCATTAGATACATAGTTCTCGAATTTCTTGCGGGTTGCTTCGGCCCATGTAGTTCCACCATAATTAATAAGTACCAGATCATACTTATTGAAATCCGGATTATACGTGCTCATATCCTCTCCCCAGGTGGGAGTAACATGAATATCTACTGTGAATAAGTTGCTGTTTTCCAGAATCATTTTTATAGCTTCGCTACCTCCCTTCCACCAATGGCTTCCATCTTGTCCGGTAACAATCATTGCTTTGATTTTCTTTTGCGCGTTTACCTGTGGTACGATACCGCCAAAGAAAAGAAAGAAGGCAATAGCCCATATTATTTTCTTCATAGTTATTTCTTTTGTGTGTTCGTTAGTCCTTTTTTGTCAATCCATTCAATACAATCATATATCCAAGTAACCGAAAGATTATTTCCGTACTCATCTACCTTAAACTTTCCGTCTTGAAAATACCGGCGATAAAGTTCGTATTTGCCGTCATTGTTGCGATCTTCCAGAATAATTTCACGTTCGGTGGATATGATAATATCCGATGTGTATTTTACTTCTTTTGTATAATAATCAATTATCACATAATAGTTTTTAAACAAATCAAAGTAAGGGTAATGTCCGTTATGAGCACTGAATAGAAGAACTTCTTCCAATGCCGGCTCATCATCCATTTGAACTAGTTGAGAAGCATGTAAACCGAAGCCTCTCTTTTGAACTTCCGGTGGAAATTTATCCCAGGTACGGGCAGTACTAACCTGATATTGTGACCATACCGGGATAAAATAACCACTCAATAATAATAACAATAGTATCTTTTTCATCATGTTTTTATTGTTTATTCATTATCAATGAAACATTTACTTAAGTATGCAATATTAATTATTAATATTGAGAGAAAGGTTTGATAGCTAACATAAAAGGTTAAAAACCTGTTTTCGCTGTGTTTTGATAATAAATGGATTTGATTTGATAATATTCAAACCTGCATATCTAATTATTATTTGTAATATTGTGAACTTTTTAAATACTTAAATTCTTATGAAAAACTTAACACTCCCCATTTTGTTTGCGGTAATGCTTAGTATGATTGCCTGCACTGAAAAACCTGTAGAAAAAAGTGAATACCCTATGTTCTGGACCTGGCTGGATTATCGACCAACCATGAACTTTGATTCTGTTTGTATAATAATGAAGGAAACAGGTCTTGACGGTGTTATTCTCAACGCTCCAACTCCTGACGATTACAGGGTAGCTATTCCTATTGCACATAAGCATGGTTTAGAGGTATATGCATGGTTGTGGACAATGAATCTGGAGCACGACCGCGATAAAATTATTAAAGAACACCCCGAATGGTTCAGTGTAAACCGGAAAGGAGAGAGTCTTGCCGATACCAAAGCCTATGTTGATTATTACAAATTTATGTGTCCTGCATTGCCCGAAGTGCGCGAACACATCCGCAAGAAAATAATAGCATACTGTGAGGTTGAAGGATTGAACGGAATTGCTATTGACTACCACCGTTTTGTAGATGTAATTCTGCCTACTACACTTTGGCCTAAGTACGGTATTGTACAAGATAGAGAATACCCCGAATGGGATTATGGTTATCATCCTGCTATGATAAAGCTGTTTATGGAGAAACACGGTTATGACCCTCGTACACTGGAAGATCCTTCAACAGATATGCAATGGTTGCAGTTCCGTTGCGACCAGATAACAGAGGTTGCCAATGAAATAGCCGATGTAGTTCATGCTTATGGAAAAACAATGGCTGCTTCACCGTTCCCAACACCTGCAATGTCGCGCCAAATGGTTCGTCAGGACTGGGGGAAATGGAATCTGGATATTGTTTTCCCAATGGTGTACGCTAACTTCTACACCGAAGATGTTAGCTTTATTTCGGACTGTACAGCCGAGAATGTACGGGATAAAAACCCAATGACTACCCTGTATTGTGGAATGATGGGTGTTGACGGACCCGAGATGTTTGAAAGTATGGATGCTGCATTTAATAATGGTGCAGAAGGAATTGCCATATTTACTATTCGTTCGCTTCGGTCACCAGAAATCCGTTCGCAATTCAAGGCTTATGCTGATAGTGTACATGCAGTTCGAGCAGCCAAAGGTCCTAATCCGGCAGCAAACAAGCAGATAAAGGTTAATGCAAATCCTTTTGAGAATACAGGAATAATGAAACTAGTGCACGAAAAGATGCAAAAGAATATAAATAGTGACTCTGCTGTTACCCTGAATTTAGGCGAATATACATTGGTTGATGAATACGGTGCAACCAAATGCTACGAGGTAACAGAACAGAATTCGGGAAAAGTGTTCGACGTGAAATTCTATTTCTACGGCAGTATCATTTCCGGATGGAGCGTAGACCTCAAATAAATACAGTACTTATGACAAAGAATGCAGTTGATTTACTCAAAGGAATGTAGCCATTGATATACTCAGGGCTTTGACAATGTTATTAATGATTTTTGTAAACGATCTTTGGACTATTAAAGGCGAGCCCGAATGGCTGGGACATGCAGAATCGAATCAGGATTTTATGGGATTGGCAGATATTGTTTTTCCGTGTTTCCTTTTTGTGGTTGGTATGTCTATTCCTTTTGCTATTGAAGGTCGATTTAAAAAAGGATTCCCGGGCGTAAGTACAGTTGGCCATATCCTGACAAGAACGCTTGCACTTCTTTTGATGGGTGTTTTTATTGTTAATACAGAATCGGGGGTAGGGGCCGAGTCTGGAATGAACCTACCTGTTTTCCGGATATTGATGGTAATCGGCTTTCTGCTTGTGTGGAACGTGTACCCACGCACAGATAATCCGGGACGGAAGAAAATATATAGTATTTTAAAGGCCATAGGTTTATTACTGTTGCTTTATCTGGCAATTGCTTTCCGCGATGCTAACGGAGGTGTATTCCAAGCACGTTGGTGGGGTATACTTGGACTTATTGGGTGGACTTACCTTATCTGTGCCATGATATATATATTTGCCCGCGACCGTTTTAAGTATCTTATACCTATATGGATATTCTTTATTTTGCTTTGTGTTTTTAAAAGCGGATTAAGAGAGGGAGAAACATTATTGAATTTGCCTCATGGTAACTTCTTTGATCAGTTCCTTGGGATACTTCATGTCGGTAATGGAGCATTACCAGCCTTTACAATGGGTGGTTTACTGCTTTCACTGGTCAGCACCAAATACGTGAACAGACCGAATCGGGATAAAGTTATATTTGCCGTAGTTACTACATTAATCCTGGCGGTTTTAGGATTCATTACCCACCAGTTCTGGATTGTTTCTAAAATTCAGGCAACTCCGCCATGGATATTCTATTGCTGTGCAATAGCTGTAGGAACGTATGCCATAATCTATTGGTTGGTTGAAAAAGGAAAGGCTTCCTGGTTTAATTTTATCAGTCCTGCCGGAACAGCTACATTAACATGCTATCTGATTCCGTATGTAACATATAGTTTATCTTCTTTATTAGGTATTCGGCTACCTGAATTTTTAACTACCGGATTTGTAGGAGTATTAAACTGTATTGTATTCTCTTTCTTTATTATATTTATAACTGGACTATTGGGACGGGTGCATGTTAAATTGAAAATATAATTTTATCTGATTCCAAACTTTCGTCTACTCCGAAGCACAGGGGCTACGGGCCTTTGTATTGAATGCAGAACAAACGATTTAGCCTGCATTGAATAAAAACACGGAGACACAGAAACACGGAGCTTTTCCTTGTGCTGAACACGGAGGCTTCGCTTTTGTCGTACACCCAAATTGCCCAAATTGCAAATCAACTATCCCTCAGAAAATGTTTTTTCGCCATTTTGCTATCACTGCTATCACTAGCAGTGATAACATTCTGATAAACAATTGATTAATTTAGTGATAGATGTAGTGATAGTAAAAAATATCTACCACTGCTATCACTAAGATGTTTTTGTTATCCGCTAAATATCAGGGAGTTGTAAAAATGCAACATGATAACAATTAGTTCGTACTCTGTTTAACCTGTATTGTTCATACTTTGAATCGCAGTATTCTTTCATCCCGGTAGCATGAAGCCTTTCTCCCGGTAGGATAAACGGTTTCTCCCGGTAGGATGAACGCTTTATCCCGGTAGGAGAAAAGCTTTATCCTACCGGGAGAAAAGTACTGTTCAAATATCTTTCTATATAGACCGAGGGGTCAATGCTATATAGATGGAGAGGTCGGTGCTATATAGATCGAAGGCACTCATCTATATAGATCGGAACCCCAATGCTATATAGCTTGCGTAGAAGTATGGACTATTTTATGGAAAATAGTGGATTATTATGCGGAAGAGTACAGGGTTTTCTATCGGAAAGTCCCTACTATTATTAGAGGTCAAAGCTCAAAATAAAGCGTGTTGAAAGCGTGACGAAATAGTTGTAATAATGTTTCTCAGCACGGCATTCAACACGCATTTAATACGTTGCTAATCAATAGAATAAAGCCTCCGCGTGTTGAATGACGACAAAATTTGCATTTTAAACTTCTAGGAGGGGTTTGGGTTCAAATCAGAATAAAGGAGGTAAAGTGAGGGTAAAGTAGTTGAGTAGTGCGATGCCGCATGGAACTCCTCTCCCTAGAGGGGAGAGGTGCCCTTTAGGGCGGAGAGGGGGGACTCAAAGGTTGTGCAACCGATTTTCCATGCGGTATGTTTTCACTCCCCGCCCCGGCCTAAAGGCCACCCCGCCCCTCAAGGGCGGGGAATCCATGCGGCATCGCCTACTTTACCTCCTCTACCTCACTTTACCTCCTTTACCTCACTTTTAGTTCATTTCAGTCTTTAACTGAACCAAACAAGTATGAATAATGCAGGTTAGCCTTTGTATATATGACTAATGTATATAAAATTATAAATTTAATTGCATAGTTAATACAATTAATTTACATTTGTGACAAAATTTAGATGAATATTTAAGATCAACCCGGAATAGTTGGTTATGAATTCAACTAATAGAACACATTATGCAAATTAATCCTTCAAACTACAAAGTGCTCATTGTTGACGATATAATGTCGAATGTGCTGTTATTAAAAGTTCTTTTAACTAACGAAAAATTCAACATATCGGTAGCATACAATGGGAAACAGGCGCTAGAGCAGGTGGCGGCAGAGAAACCGGATCTTATTTTACTGGATGTAATGATGCCCGAAATAGATGGTTTTGAAGCAGCGAAGCAATTAAAAGAGAGTCCGCAAACATCGGATATCCCGATTATCTTTTTAACAGCACTAAATAGCACTGCCGATATAGTGAAAGGATTTCAGGTGGGGGGAAGTGACTTTATATCCAAACCTTTTAATAAAGAGGAATTGCTTATTCGTGTTACTCACCAAATCTCATTAATCGAAGCGCGACGCATCATTCTGTCTCAAACAGAAGAACTTCGGAAAACGATAATGGGACGCGATAAACTTTACTCGGTAATAGCTCATGATCTTCGTTCTCCTATGGGGTCTATTAAAATGGTATTGAATATGCTTATTCTGAACTTGCCAAGTGACACTATCGGAGAAGAAATGTTTGAATTATTGAACATGGCTAATCAAACAACCGAAGAGGTTTTTACATTGCTCGATAATTTATTGAAATGGACCAAAAGCCAGATCGGACGTTTAAATGTTGTATATCAGGATATTGATGTTGTAGAAGTTGTTGAGAGTGTGATTGACATATTCAATATGGTTGCAAGCATCAAAAATATAAATTTAAGGATGGAAGCCCCTTCTAGCGTTGCTGTTAGTGCGGATATTGATATATTGAAAACGGTTGTACGAAACCTGATAAGTAATGCTATTAAATTCAGCAATCCCGGCAGCGAAGTTGTTGTGCGGGTTGAACTGAATAGAGGAAGAGCTTTGGTGCATGTTGAAGATCACGGTTGTGGAATAGACGAGGAAGACCAGAAGAAACTATTACATACCGATACCCATTTCAGTACATTTGGAACAAGCAATGAAGAGGGATCCGGATTGGGCTTATTACTTTGCTACGATTTTGCCCGAAAGAATGGTGGAGAACTTTGGTTTGTATCAAAGAAAGATGAAGGATCTACATTTAGCTTTTCTATACCACTCAAAAAATAAAGGCGTAAAGGTGTAAAGGCGCGAAGGCCTTCATCCCTTCATCCCTTCGTCCCTTCGCGCCTTCGCGCCTTCGCGCCTATTAACCAACAAATCGGCGGAACTCGTCGGGTGTCAGTCCATATTTCTTCTTAAATATATTATGAAAAGTGTTTCGTGCTCCGAATCCGGATTCGATTGCAACAGCTTCGATGGTTAGTTTGTGGTTGGCCAGCAGTTCGCGGGCGTAGCGTAGGCGGAGACTGTTGAGATAATCGTTTACGGTTTGTCCGGTGTTGTTCTGGATGCTTCGGCGCACATAGGTTTCGTTACTTCCAACCAGAGTGGCCAAAGTAGTGCGGTTGAGCGATGGGTCTATAAAGATGTATTCTTTTTCTACAAGTTGGGTGATGCGTTCAAATAATTCGTCCGTCTCGGGGAGGGTGTGCCCTGAGGTTTCCATGTGTGTGGTTCGGCATAGTTGCAATTGCTCGTGTAGGCGGTCTTGTTCATGGATACGTTCTATAAGTGATTTGTTTTTGATGGACAACCGACGCGAGTAGAGCATCCATACAACAAGGGCAACGAGGCTGAGCACGAGGAGGGCAACAGCAAGGATGGCGTAGTTGCGGTTGCGTTTTTTTTCAAGAATATGGCGGTCTACATCATACTTGGTACGCATTTCGGAGAGTTGCGATTCGAGATTGAGACTGGCTATGGAGTCGCGCTTGTCGAGGTACATTTCGTAATAGGTTTCTGTATTCTCAGCGTCGCCCAGAAGTACGTATGTGCGGGCTTTCTGGCGTAGCATCATAGTCATGGTATGGGGTTGGTTATCGTCAACAGCCGATTGGTATATTTTGTCGAGTAGAGGCAGCATTTCGTTGTATCTGCCCATGGTATAGAGGATGTTTACTTCGAGGTTCCATAATTGACGCTCGGTTCCGCGTCCCAGTAGTTCAGTGTAGGGGCGTGCCAGTTCGAGGTATTCGAGGGCTTTGTCGGTGTCGCCACTGCGGGCGTATGCTTTGGCGTATCCCTGGTATATTTCGTTGAACTCAACGTAGTGTTCTTCGTGCCGGTCGCCTTCGGCAATCATCTGGTTTGTTTCGGTTTCCCATTGCTTCACCAGCGCCAAGAGTTGGTCTATCTTATTCTCTACAGCGTACTGCCGGCTGAGGTACCAGTAAGAATCTTGACGGAAGTCCGATCGTGGGGTGTCGTCGAGCATTTTTAAAGCTTCTTCGAAGGCTTGTGTCGATTCGGGGTCGCGGTTGAGTACATTGTATCCTTTTCCCATGTTGTTCAGGGCTGCGGCAATACCTTCTTTGTAGTTTACCCGGGTGGCGATATCGTACATCTTCTGTGCTTCTTCGATGGCCTGAGCAGCATCTACCTGAAACATCATGTGGCTGATTTTGAGGTTGTATGTGCGAAAATAGAAGTACCATTGTTGGTGTTCGTACATAAAATGGAGATAATCGGGCATTACTTCATCCATTTGGTTGTCCATGCTGTTGTTGAAATATACTTCTATTTCCAGGAATTTGGCTTCGCATTCCTTGAGTATATCGTTCTGCTGACGGGCTTCTTTACCGTAGGCGTGAATGTTGGCTACTACTTCGTCGGGGTCGCGGGTAAACTTGATAATCTGGTGTAGATCTTGATAGGCGTGTAACTTTTCTATGCCTTCGAGGGTGGGAATGAGGGCGATGATGGAATCGGCTGACGAGACATTGGAACTGGGTTGATCTGTGGCAAATGCATGGCTTGTTGATACGATGTAAATCAATAATAGAGTGAAAAATTGTTTCATGTTTTTTTTGTGCATTTAAATAATGGAGCAAATATACATGATGATTGTATTGAAAGTGTATCAAATCGTGAAAAAGTTGTGATTCTACAAATAAAAGAACTATTTTTGTAATAACGAAAATATTAATCACTGTTATTCAAACTTTTATGCGATACCTTGACCCTAAAGCCGATTTGACATTCAAGCGTGTGTTTGGCGAGCATCCCGACTTAGTGATGAGCCTCTTGAATGCACTTCTTCCTCTTAACGAAGGCGAAGAGATAACCGACATTGAATACCTTTCTTCCGAATTGGTTCCTGAAAACCCTTTGCGCAAAAACAGTATTGTAGATGTACGTTGCAAAGATAAACAAGGCAGGCAGTTTATAGTAGAAATGCAAATGATCTGGTCGCCCGAGTTTAAACAGCGTGTATTATTCAATGCCTCCAAAGCATACGTCAGGCAGATAGATAGTGGCGAACAATATGAACTGTTGCAACCGGTGTATTCGCTCAATCTGGTAAACGAAGTGTTCGAATCCGACTTGGAAGGATATTACCATTATTATAAGTTGGTACACGTAGAACATACCGACAAAGTAATAGAAGGCCTTCATCTGATATTTGTAGAACTTCCCAAATTTACGCCACAAACTTATGCCGCAAAGAAAATGCATGTCTTATGGCTTCGCTATCTAACAGAGATAAGCCAGAAAACATACGAAGTATCACAAGAATTATTGGAAAATCCTCAAATAAAAAAGGCTCTTAACACATTGGAAGTATCTGCCTTTACCGAAAACCAATTGCTTGAATATGAAAAGTTCTGGGACATTATTAGCGTAGAAAAAACACTGTATAACAGTGCAGAGCGAAGAGGTATGAAAAAAGGAATGGAAGAGGGGATAAAAGAAGGAATGGAAATAGGACGCGAAATAGGAATGGAAATAGGGCGCGAAGAAGGGCGCGAAGAAGGGCACGAAGAAGGTAGAAAAGAAGGAATAGAAATAGGAGCAAAAAATCAAAATATAGCTAACGCACGAAATCTGAAACAACTTGGTGTGCCGATTGATATAATTATAAAAGCAACCGGCTTGTCGATTGAAGATATAGAGAATTTGCCGAACTTTTAGGCATTAGGCAGGAACACATTCAGGTTCTCTGCCCGTTGAAGTATCCTCAGTTAAGTTCTGATTTAACTATTCTGATTTTAACCGCAGAGCACGCAGAGTTTAAGATTCAATGCTGCATAGAAATTAAAACTCCGCGTTAATCCGCGAAACTCTGCGGTTAAAATATGGTTTAATTTTCTCCCACTATCTCAACTTCTTCTCCCTCTTCCCAGTCGATGATTGTTCCGCTCAGACTGCCTTCTGTTTCTTCGTTGTCGGCACTCAAGCGAACATTAACAGTGAAGGTTGCCGCGGGGCTGCCACTATTGAAACTTTCCAGAATTTGTTTTAAACTCATAGTTACATGGTAGCTTTTGTCGTTATTAGCAGTGAGCTTAATGGTAAGCATCTGATCGGCATCGACATCCATTCCCAGCAGGTTGAGTTCAACCACCAGTTTCCCGTTTACCATCTTTGCATCCGACTGTGCGGTATAGCTCCCGGCCGACTTTGCCACTGCGCCAAACCCCTGATAGAGATTGATGCCGGCTGCCAACCCGCTCAACGTAACCTGTGTTTGAGTAATGTTTTGCAGATCAATGCCATCTGGTTGGGCCTCGATGCAAAGCTTGCGGGTGAGCGGCGAAAAAGATACGTTGATAACGGTTACCTGATCTTCGATAACGATGAAGGTCGATATTCCACCAACAAGGCCTTCGGGCAGGAGTATGCCGTCGGTCGATTGGAGTTGTAAAGTGGCTTCGCTCGGGCTGAGGCTGCGGGTGGCTCCGTTCAGTGTGAAGTACTCCGTTCCGGTGTAGCCCAACAGATAGTAACGCCCGGCTTCCAGGTCTACATAATCGTTGTTGCCCAGAGTGGCAACAGTTTTTCCCTGCTCGTTGATAATGGTAAATTGCTGTCCGTTGGGTATTTGTCCGTTGGGGTCCTGTACCTTCACACGGCCGGGGTTTTGGGTAATTTCTCCACCGGGCTCGTAGATGGGTTCCTTCTGATCTACTTTGCAGGAAACCAGCGTAGCTACCATTACGAGTGCCAATGCCACAATATAGTTTGTTCTTTTTCTCATCTTCTTTATAGTTTAAAGCGGTACGCCAGTGAAACATTCAGGTTGGTGAGTCCCGGTCCGTCTATCTTTCTGAGTCCGAGGCTCCGGTAATCGTTTGCAGGCGGATACCATTTGCACTTGTCGTACTCGCGGTGTACATACCCAAGGCCGAAACTGGCATCGACCACCCAATGACTGTTCAGGGTATGGAAAGTGTAACCTAACACAAGACCGGCGGTGTACATGTTTCCTTCGCGGTTCTTTTCGTTGAAGTTAACATTGAAACGTATGTAGCGTGCGTCGATGCCAGCATACAATCCGTTGTAGATTCCACCACTGGGGTTGTACCAGACTTCGTTGCTTCCGGTCGAGAAGTAGCGGCGGGCTTCCAGGCCAACACCGCTCAGGCGGATGCCGCTTTTATCGTCGTCCAGATGCCAGTCGCCATAGCTGCCGTCTACCACCAGCATGTAGCGGTTGTTCCAGGAGATGTCTGCTCCCAATGAGGGGCTCAGTGCCGCCCACGACAATAGGTTGGTTCGTAGCCCAAAGCCATCTACCTGCGCGCTGAGCGCGCAGGTTAGTGCCAGTAAGGTGCTTGTTAGTATAATGCGTATATTCATTCGTACAGTTCTGTTCATCAATTAATAATCCATTTCTCCACTACCGGTAATGGTAGTCCAGTCGGCCACTTTAATATCGCCCACGCTTACCGTAGTTTTATCTACCGTAATGGTGATATCATACATCTTGCCGGCTTCGAGGCTAGCCATGTAGTTTTTCAAGGCGATGGTTACAGTGTTGGCCTTTACGGTACCTGTGGCCGGAATGGCTACGGTTATCTTATCGCTATCAGCCATTGCTGCTTTGGGCGCGAAGATAGCTGCCAAGCCGTTGGTGTAATTGTACACCGGAGCGTAATCGCTACTGCTAAGCCCGGCAAAGGTTAGCGTAGTTTTGTTGTCGGCCTTTATGGCTGCCCAATCGGTATCATTATATGTGTTGCCCTTGGCCAGTGTTACATTGATGCGGCTGTTGATATGAGCCAACTCGAATGCCAGCGCAGTGCTGTGGGTGTACGATGTGATTGTTTTCTTTAACACATCCTTCTCCGGTGTGCCGGAAGCGGAAGGTGTGAAGGTAAGCGTAAACGCCGCCGGATTGGTTTGTGGAATGTTCTCCCAATAGAAGTGATTGTTGCCATTCAGCTTTGTTCCATCCCAGGTGTAGGTAACTGTTTCGCTGCCGTATGCTAGTACCAGTGTTCCGGAACCCGGCAGGGCCGACAGGCTGTTAGCGGCCAGTTGCACCTTTGCAGTGGCGGTAAAATCAACCGGGGTGCCCCAGTCGGCTACGGTTACGGATAGGGTAACGGCGGTTGGACTCAGTGTTACCTTCAATGCTGTTTGTACACCAGCCTCAAGGGTCAGGGCAGCATCGAGTTTGGCCACGTAGGTTAGTCCGCCCACGGTAATGGTAGCTATCTGTGTGCCTGCTGCCAGTGCGGTAGTGGTAGGTTCTACAATGAAGCTGTTATTTACTCCGGTGGCAGTGGGTTCGAAGTTCATCAACTTCACTACAGCCGTATTGAGGTCGATGCCTGCCGGAAAGTTGGTTCCTTTTTCCAGAACCAGCGTTAGTTTGGCATGAGTATGAGTCAACTGGAACGTCGGCTGACCGCCACGGGTAGTAACGGTAGCAGTGCCCTGAAGTATATCCTTCTTGCCTGTTACCACGTCGTCGGCATTGGGCGTAAAGGTTAGGGTAAAGGCGTAGGATGCTGCCTCGGCAATGTTCTCCCAGTACAGGTCGGTGCCGGCAGTGATGGCGGTTCCGCCCCAGGTATAGGTGGTGCTCAGGCCGTTGCATGCCAATGTCAGTGTACCGGCTTCGTTGGGCAAGGCCGACAGGTTATTGGCTGGTAGTGTAACAGCAGCACCGCCGGTGGCCGAACCAAGCTTCCAGTCGGTTACATGGGCCACGATGCCCGCAGCCGTTGGAGTGAGTGTAACGGTCAGTGTAGTATATTTGCCGGCTTCCAACTTCATCGTAGCATCGAGCTTGGCCGAGTAAGTCAGGCCACCTACGGTAATGGTAGCCAGCGGCAGGTTGGCCGGAATGGTAGTGCCCGGTTCCAGAATGAACGTATTGCTCGCTCCTGTTACAGTTTGTGTTTGGCCAATCAGTTTCAGTACAGCCGTGTTGAGGTCGATGCCTGCCGGAAAGTCCGTGCCGGCTACCAGATTCACTGTTAATTTGGCTTTGCTGTGGGCAAATGCCAGATCAATCACCCCCTCACCGTTTAACTTCACAGCCGGTGTTTCCAACAAATCGTCTACGCCGGTAACGGCATCGGTGCTAAGTACTGCGCTACCTGTAAACAGGTCGTTGTCCGCATCAATATCTTCAAGGTAGAAGGGGGCTGCCCCGTCGGCAGGTTGGTAAGCGCCCGATACAAGTTGGTAGCTTACGGCAGCTTCGCCGGCGGTGCCACGATTCTTGTAGAGGGTAAACTCAGTCAGGGCTGTATTGCCGTCGGCCGGGCTGTTGATAACCACCCGGTTGGCAGCAGCCGAAGCATCGGTACCTACCTCCCAATCCTTGGTGGTAACGTTCAGGCCTACGGTGCGACCGCTTGTATCGTTCTGCACACTCAGTGTAATAGAGAGCGTATTGCGGGTGCCGGAGGCAAAGTTCACATCCTTGGCGGTTTTAACGTTGTATGTGTAGCCGTCTACCAGAACGGTGGCTATCACATCGCCCACTTTGAAAGCACCCGGCTCGATGATAAGCTCCTTCTCGGCACCGGTGTAGCTGATGCCTTGGTAGGTTACTTTCGCCTCGGCAAGGTTACCGGTAAAACCTGTGCCTGCATATAGGCGTAGCTTCAACAGCGCTTTGGTATGGCGGAAGTCGAGTTTGATAATCCCTTCGCTATTCATGGTGGCAGGACCGGCAGCCAGCTCGTCGGCAATCTGCGAGATGGGGTCGGTGTCGCCCTGGGCAGTGGCAGTAAACTGATCGGTAGCCGTGGTTTCGCTAATCAGGAAGAAGCCGTTAGAGGCGCCCCACGTACCGTCTACATACTCGTAAACGCTGGAAGTGGTGCCGTTCTTGGTAATGGTAAACTTCTGGATAGCCGGTTCTCCCGTTTCCGGGTTTGTTGCCTGTGTAAACCTTATGGCATCCACCTCGGTGGTTGGGCCGCCTTCCCAGTCGGTAATGGTGGCGCTGATGGCTGCTGCCGTTTCGTCGCCGCCGGTTTGTTGCTCTTTCAGTGTGATGGTAACGGTGGTTACCTTGCCTGCCTCGAAAGCAATGTTGCCGGGCAGCGCAGCGGTAAAGCTCTTGCCTCCGGCCTCAACGGTAAAGCTCACGCCGCTACCTGCTGCGGTAGGCAACACAATGGCAGTGCGACCGGTCAGGCGAATATCCTTCACGTCAGTAGCCTCGGTCATCTTCTGCTCCAACAGATGGTAGGTACCCTGCGTAGCAGTGCCGTGCAACGTAATGGCAGCACTAGCCGGATCGATATGCGCCGTGCTCTCGTCTGTCTTAATTAGCATTGCCAACTTAGAGAGGCGATGACGGAACACCAATGCCACCTCCGGATTCTCCTCCGAATGCCCGGCAACCAACGCAGAAGTCATAAAGTCCGTCCCGGCCTGAATGGGGAGTTGAGAGTTGAGAGTTGAGAGTTGAGAGTTGTGTGGGTAATAGGCAATAACGTCCAGTGCTGCACCGTTGGTGGGGTAGTAGGCGGTATTCTTTGCGTCGGCCGGGGCGAAGGTAGCGGTGGCACCATCGCCGGCGGTGTTGCGGTACTGTAGGTTGGCTTGCGCATCGTACACGGTGGTGGTACCGGTTTGGTAGGTGTACACGCCGATGGCATCGTTGGTGTGCCAGGTGGCATCAACCGCGCGGGAACCTGGGTGCAGCGCCTCGCTGCCACGGGAATTTGGGTGCAGTGCCTCGCTGCCGGCGCTGATGGTCAGGGGTGTGCGCAGGTCGTTGGATTTGCCGCCGGTGTCGTCGGTGTCACAACCCGCCAGTAGCAATAGCGAGGTGGCGGCAATTGACAATGCACAATTGAAAATTGACAATGGTTTCTTGTTCATGTTCATATTGATATCATTAGTTATTAATTATTTGTTATCTACGGGCTGAAAGCCCAGTTCAATTCAGCCCCAGGCATCGCCTGGGGTAATGGGGAAACACCCCATAAAAGCGGGCTGAAAGCCCAGTTCAATCAATCATTAAGCTGCCCTTTCAGGGCGCTAGAACGTGGTTGCTGTTATTACCCCAGGCGTTGCCTGGGGCTGAACTAACCTGCCACTTCGTGGCGAAAGAAATCTGAAAATCTCCTTTAACTACTGATTCACATTATTTGCTTCTTCAGTATTACAGTCATGGGGTGGCGATGGCCGGCCACAACGGTGTTGTTCTCAGTAAAGGTAGCGGCATAGTCGTCTGTACCTACCGTGGCGGTTACCTTGGTAATATTACCCGGAGGCACGATGACGCCTTGTAGCTTGGCCAGAGTACTAGTGTCGCTAATGGTTATGGTATTATCTGTTCCGTAAGTAATGCTTACCTGAGTAACACCTGTCAGCGGCGACAGCCCCTCATCAAACAGCATAAGGTCTACCGCACCGTTATCGTGGGCAAAGGTAAGGTTGATAGTCCAGGTCTTCGCAGCCGAATCGTAGGTAAAGGCTGTTTCCGGAGCGGAGAGTGTGTCGTAAAGTTCGCTCCAAGCTATACCGGTATGAAGGCCGGTAGCCTTCGGGTTGTCGGCATCAATAGGGATGCGTAACTCTTCGTTCACAGGCGTCCAGCCGGTGGCGGTAAGGCGGTAATCGTAACCCTTGCCCTCATAAGTAAGGGTAATTACATCGTAGAGGGTAAATTCTTCTTTTACTGCGCGGGTGTCTCCACTTGAGGGGTTGTTCCATGCGGAGGTGGCGTTTATCACTACCGGCGCGGTAAGTGCACCGGGGTCCTCGCTGCGCTCGCAGGCCAGCAGAACAAAGGCCAGAGCGAAGAGCAGGAGGGGGAATAGTTTGTTTGTTTTCATATTTATGCTTTTACGACCCCTCCGCCGGCTTGCCGGCACCTCCCCTTAAAAAGGGGAGGAGTTGAGGGGCTACGGTTATTGAATATTCTACATTACTCCAAGAGCCTTGCTGTCCCAAACTTCTCCCCTCGTTGAGGGGAGATGCCCGAAGGGCAGAGGGGTCTGGCAGAGGGCTTCGGATTTATTGCCAGTAGAGTTCGGGTGTATTACCATCGGTCTTCCAGTAGCTGGTGCCATTGGCGGTGTCTCCTGCTCGCACGGTGTTGCCGGCTTCGTCGGGAGTGGTGGAGTTGGTGGGGTCGATGTTACTGCTATCTCCAATGATCCTGTAGGGGGCGTGACAGTAGCTGATAGAACCTTTGTTGTTGATACCTACCAGCCCACCAACGGTGCTATAACCATTTACACTAACTGTGGCATAGCATGCGATGATGGAACTATTATTGGTCCCTACCAGTCCACCAACGGTGCTATAACCATCTACATAACCTGTGGCATAGCATGCGATGATAGAACCTGTATCGTTTTCTCCTACCAGCCCGCCAGTATTGTTGTCACCTTCTACACTGACTTCGGTATAGCATTCCGTAATGCTATGAAAATTTTCTCCTACCAGCCCGCCAGTATTGTTGTCACCTTCTACACTGACTTCGGTATAGCATTCCGTAATGCTATGAAAATTTTCTCCTACCAGCCCGCCGGTCTGGTAATTACCCGTTACACAACCCTTGACAGAGCATTTGATAATGGTTCCGAAATTCTGTCCCACTAGCCCACCAACGTTGAAGTTGCCTTTTACATCAACCTCTTCAAGCCGAATGTCAGTGAGCTTGCTACCACTATTGGTATAACCAAAGAATCCTTGGAAGTCGTCCGCTTCCCTATTAATCATTAGCCCTGTAATGGTATAGCCACCACCGTTGTAGGTACCATTGTATCGGTCGTTAACGTAAGCCTTCCCTATCGGCACCCAGCCTTGGCCGGCTTTATCTTCATCTTCCATTACAATATCAGCAGTTTGTATAGCACAAAGGTTTACTTCCCCATCATTCACACGGTTGCGAAACTTGCGCAGGTCGGCAATGGTGGCGATGGTCATGACCTCGACTCCCAACTGTTCTCCTTCCTCCATCCCCTCAATACTAAACCCTTCCAGCACCGCCTCTCCTTTCGTAGTAATCGTTACACGAAACGTGTACTCCACGCCAGCCAGGAAGTTATAATCTTTCTTGGCTACAAGGTTCTTGGTGTTGGTGTCCGTTACGGGGATGGTAAAGAGCACCTCGTCTTTCTTTACCGCAGAGGCAGCTATTTGCAGCAGTCCGTTAGCAGCGAAGGTGGTGCTTGTTGCGTTGGGGGCGGGTGTTGCTGCGGGCATGGTTGCGCCGGCTGTACTGATGGACTGGTTGTCGCTATCGGTCACACTGAGGCGGATAAGTGCCGTTGTGGGCGATAGGGTAAGGGCGATGGTGGGTCGCCCTGTTGTCCACACTATGGGGGTGGCGGGGTTGTTGTGGGCCACGGGCATAGCAATGGCTTCGGTCCCCCAAGTAACGGTTGCCCAGGCACTGACGTTAATGGTCTTGGTGCCTACGGCAATAACGGGGCTGGAGCCGATGGGCGTCATGCTGCCGTCGGTGGCCGAGAGGGTGTATTGGTACTCGGTGGCGTCCTCTCCCAGGGTCATGGTAATGGTGGCGTCTTCGCTCAGGGAGCGCGAGAGCGAGGCGCTGCACGCCAGCTCAGTGTCGCCGGTGGCAGGGGCGGCGGGATCGTCGGCCTGACAGGCTACTAGCAGCAGGGCTGCTAGTAGAATTGACAATTGACAATTGACAATTGAGAATTTAAGATGTTTCATATTTATATATATTATTGTTTTACCCGTAGGGGCGCCCCTGTGTGGGCGCCCTGATAATACATCGGGGTGCACATATTAGGGCGCACACATAGGAGCGCCCCTACGGCGGCGACGTGTGTTTATTCTACAATCTCCTCCGTTCCTCCATCCTGCCAACCTACAATGGTGGCCGTTCCGGGTGCCAGGATGCGCTGGTTGGCGTAGTTGGCAAAGGTAATGGCTAGGCGCATGTTGTATCCATCGGGATCAAGATTTGTGTCGGCTGGCAGCGTGTAGCTACCGCTGATGGGTGCACTACCATCGCCCGGGGTAATAGTGATAATGGGCTTGGTGGCATCGCCGGCAGCGGCTAGATAGTAAGGATTAATATGCGCTCGCAGCTCTGCTCCCTCGGCTGATAGCCGGCTGAGCCAAGGGGTATGCGGCATGAGGTTGTAGTTGTAAAACATATCATATCCATTTATGCTTATCTTCGCTGTGCGTATATGCTGTTCAAACTCTTCCGGTGCCCAGCCCGTGGTGGCGGGGGTAAGGGTAATCACTACATCGACAGACTGATGGTTGAGCAACTGGCCTTCGGCAGTGTACACCTGGCCGGTAGTGCGGTCGAGGGTAACAAAACCAACAATCCGGTCGGCTTTGTGGTAGTTCTGCCAGGTACTTTGGTCCGATAAGATGAAATCTTTACCAACCAGAATGTCAATATCCTTGGACACATCACTTACTTGCCATACATTGTCTGCGGCTTTCCAAGTGCCATGCGCAGTGCGGGTGTAACTGCCAATAGAGATGTTGGCACCATTCTCATCCCAGTAGTAAACCTTCAACTCATCCCCCACATACCAGTCCGCCAGCCCGTCCTCATCGGCGCGGGAACTGGGGTGCAGCGCCTCGCTACAGGCTACATTGAGCCTGCCTATGGTTATTGGTAAATTCTTTTCTTCTCTTCCTTCTTCCTCTGCCTGGCAGGCTGCCAACGCGAGGGTTACGAGCAGCACGATGGCTGCGATGGGTATGATTTGTTTTTTATTCATTGTTATACTTTTGTTTTTTATTATTTCTTACTCCGTCAGCTTCTTACTGACCCCTCCGTCAGCTTCGCTGCCACCTCCCCTTACAAAGGGGAGGAGTTGGGGGGCTACGGTTATTCAAATATAGTAGCCTGTTCGAGAGCCTTGCTTCCTCAACTTCTCCCCTTTTTAAGGGGAGATGCCCGAAGGGCAGAGGGGTCTAAATACCTCCGAAGGCCGGAGGGGTCGCATTTATGGAACCACTTTGATCGCATCCCGGTTGAGGGAAAGGTCTGTTTGGTTCCATATCTCTTTTTTGTCGATGGTTGCATCTTTGGCGCTCACGGTGCCGTCGGCGTTGGTTACGGCGATTTTGACTGTTGCCGGCCAGGTGTCGTTTACGCCATTGGCGGTTAGGGTAAAGTTATAGATCTCGAAAACCTTGTCCTGCAGGTAGGAGGAGTTGCCAATGGGAATATAGTTGCTGTTATTGCCTATCAGGTTGTCATAGGCTACTGTGCCGTTTACTTTGCCGTTGGCGTTATTGTAGTTGCAGATGCCAAGGTTATTTCCCACTAATGCACCGGCATTGCTTCCCTCTATATTTCCTGTGGCATAGCATGCAGTGATGGCGCCAAAGTTATTTCCCACTAGCCCGCCAATACCATTTCCCACTACATTGCTTGTAGCATAGCATGCGGCAATAGTACCATCATTTCCTCCTATCAGTCCGCCAATGTGATTGCTTCCCTCTACATTACCTGTGGCATAGCATGCGGTAATGGTGCCAGTACCATAATTAACCCCCACCAGTCCACCAGTATGTTCACCTCCCTTTATGCTACCTGTGGCAGAACATTGGATAATACTACCATAGTTTTCCCCCACTAATGCACCGATCTTATTACCTCCCACTATATTTACCCCCCTGAGGTGTATATTCGAAATAACAGTACCGTTATCGGTAGTGCCAAAGAAACCTTGTGATCGTTCAGTGCTATTGATGGTAAGCCCGGTAATAGTATGACCGCCACCATCGAAGATGCCTTTGTAGGGCTTGCCGTAGCGCCCTATCGGCGTCCACGCAATCCCCGTCAAGTCGATATCCTCGGTCAGGGTAAAGTTCTGGGCTTCGCCCGTTAGGGTGCCGTTGTTAATGCCTTCGGCAAACTCGCATAATCTTTTTCTTTCTTTTACCATCCTCTCCTGCTCACTTCCCGGGTTGGTTCCCCCTATCTTCTCCCCACTAAGCGTATACATTCTTCCCAGCAAGCTGTTTTGTTCTGCACCTGCGGCGATGGCGATGGCGTAGCTTTTACTACCAACAACGACAGTTGCCTGTGTGGCATTGGCCTCAAGTTCAGGATATAGGGTAAGGGTAGCTTCGGCCTCGGCAGGGATGGTGCCGGTGGCATCGGCCACGGTAACAGTAGCTCCGGCGGCAAAGCCTACAAGGGCAATGCCGGCCGTGGCATGGGTCAGGGTAATATTGAACGGCTGTCCCGCTTCGGCCTTGCTCTGGGCGTGGTAGAGGGGAACGGTACCACCATCGATACGGTTGCCATCAGCATCAATACCATAGGCACCGGTCAGGATGGCGTGGTCGATGTCCTGCCCCACGGGCCAGGTGGGGGTGGGGGCGACAAAGGTTTCGGTGCCGAGGTTGTAGATGAAGGGCACGGGGGCTTCTTTCAGTCCGCTGGCGTGGATAAAGGTAATGGTGCCGCACAGTTGGTCGCCGTCGGTCCAGACTACGGGGGTGGCGCGGGTCAACCCCTCCGCCGGCAGGCCGGCACCTCCCCTCATCTGAGGGGAGGAGTGCCATGCGGGTGGGGTGTCTACGGTTAGTTGTACCGGCGAGGCGTCGGTAGTAAGTTCCTCGCTCTGTTGACAGCCTATTAATAGTATAGCTGCTATAATTGACAATTGACAATTGACGATTGACAATTTGAGTTTGTATTTATTCATATGTTATTGTTTATAATCCTTATTGTTCTCCCTCATACCCATAGTTAATATCCGGTGTTATCCTATCTGTCCAGTTCCATACTTGGTCGGAACTGAATGTACGCTCCTGCGGTGTGATGTCGTATCCGGTTCCATCGGCTTTACGGAGGATGGTACGGACGGCAGGGCTGGTTACGGGTGTGGCGGATGCTATCGTTGCTTGGCGGTCGTCTCCGGAGGAGACATTGGAGGAGCCATTGTCGTTACCCACAGTTTTGTATCCGATTTCGCCTACGGCTATGCTGTTTGCTTTTCCGGTGGCGTGGCAGGAGGTAATGGTACCAGCATTGCCTTTCCATCCTAGGAGCGAACCAGCGTAAAGGTTATTGCTTGTACCAGTAAATGTGGCATCGGCGGTAGCGTAGTTGTAAGCAATGGTGCCGCTGCTATATCCCACTAGCCCACCTATGCAATACTTCTCGCTGTTGTTACCTCCAATAACCACGCTTCCGGTGGCATAGTTAAAGTAAATGGTACTAGTATTAGTGTTGCTTCCTACCAGCCCGCCAACGCGACATTCGTTGGTCGTGGCTGCGGTAGCATTAATGTTGGCATTAGCACCGCAGGCTATGATGGAACTGAAACTGGAACTTCCTACTAGTCCACCAATCTGTCCATTATCGAAAGTGGCCGTTATCACAACGTTGGCATAACAGCGGGTAATGTAGGTATTGAGAGCCCTCCCAACCAGCCCTCCGATCATGATATTATTGCTCATAATGGTGCCTTGCATACTACACAGGCTGATGGTGCTTCCACTGGAATATCCTACTAATAGACCGCTACTGTTGATGGCGTTGCCTATGGTGGTGGCCTGACGTAGGTGTATGCCTACTAATACGGCATCTTCGATGTAGCCAAACATGCCAATGTTGGCATTGTCGGTGTTGCAGCCTATCTTCAACCCGTTGATGATATATCCGTTTCCATTGTACACACCAGTAAAGGGAGAGGCATCGTTACCTACCGGCATCCATGTTTTCCCTTCCGGCCAGTCGATGTCTTTTATCTGTATCGCTTTTCTTCCCATCCCTATCTCTTTACTATCGTTCATAAAGTCTTTCAACTCTTTAGCATTACTTATCACATAGTCATATCCGTTGATACCGATGGTTTCTCCGTCTTCCCAGGTTAGTCCGGTTTCGGTTAGGGTGGCGGTAGATGCCACGGGGTTGCAGAAGAAGGCGAGGGTGTAGCGGGTACTGGGGTTTAGAACGTTGTTCAGTCCGGTCACGGTGTAGTCTATGTTATCTACGCGCACGGTAATGTCGGTAATGGTGCAGCCGCCCTGATTGGGTATTACCACATCAGTGGGGCTGGTGATTATGGTTTCCTTGCCGGATCTATTGGTTATGGTGGCCTGTTGCATACGGGCAGTAATATTGTTCAGTTCGGGGTTGAATACTACGATATCTACTACAGGGTTATTTTGCCGGAAATTGAGGGTAATATTCCAGCAGGGTGTGCCGTCGGGGCCGGTGCCTAGGGTTAGGGTACCGTTGTTGATGCTGGCGGTGGTGGAAAAGAGTACCTCAATGTTTTGGCTGGTGTAGTGCAGATGCGCGGCACGGATACCGGGCATGCTACCATCAAGGGGTAGCTCGAAGTCGGTGGTCCAGGTGCCATCGGGCTGTAGGGTGGCGGTACTACCAATGGGTTCGGCTTCATCGGTTTGGAGGCTAATCTTATCTCCTGGCACGAACTTTGTTTTGATATCTCCGGGGGCGCGGGTAGACCCCTCCGCCGGCAGGCCGGCACCTCCCCTCGACGAGGGGAGGAGTTGCTGCGCGGTGGCTGTTATTTGTACGGGTGCCGTTTCCGCATGCGAAGCTGGGTCTGGTGCCTCGCCAGCGCAGGCGGTAAATAGTAATAATAGCAGAGCTATTATAATTGACAATTGACAATTGACAATTGACAATTTGATGCTGTTGGGTTTCATATTTTGTATGTTATTTGTTCTTTTGTTCTTCTGTCTACTTCTGCCATTTCAGTTTAGGGTATTCGTCGGCGGTCCAGATGTCGGCGGTAAAGCCTTTGTGGGTTCCAGTGTAGGTGCGGACGATGGCAGGGTCGCCATCGCTGGTTTCGGGGCAGCATTCAATAGGTTCTCCATTTGGATTGTGGCCTACGGTGTTTCCGGCGGTGCCATTTACAGTTCCCGTGGCGTAGCTGGAGGCGATAAGGGTACCGTTGTATTCTTCGTACCATCCCACCAAGCTACCAACTTCGCTTACACCGGTTACATTGCCTGTGGTGTAGCTAAAACGGATATGACCTAGGTTTTTGCCCACCAGCCCTCCAACGCAGCTACCGCTACCAGTTGTGGTGATGCTGGCATAGCAAACTGTGATGCTACTGTCGCTGTGTCCTGCCATCCCACCAACCCAGTCGGTTCCCGTTACGGTTCCACCTGTTACACTGCACCGAATAATGTAAGTCTCTTCAGTACTACCTACCAATGCACCTGTGGCTTTGGCTCCTATTACGCTTGGATTTACTAGATGAATGTTTGTCAGATTGCCGTAATTGATTATACCAAAGAGTCCTTGGTTGTTGGTTTCGGGCCGATTTATCCTAAGGCCGGTTATGGTGTATCCGCCACCGTCGTAGGTGCCAAAGTAGTAATTATTGTTTCCTATCGGTGTCCAGTTTTCTTCGGTTAGGGTAATGTTGGCCACTTGTATAGCATTGAGTCTATGGTTGCCGGCATTCACAGCATCGCGAAAGGCTATCAGGTCGGCTTCGGTGGCGATGATGTGTTTGTTGTTATTGTTGGGTTTGTTGTTTCCCGGGTCTATTATGATGGCTCCTCCGTCCTTCATATCCGCAATACTGATATCTGTTATCTCTGCCTTTCCTTGCGTATTAATCGTTACATTGATGGTGTATTGGTAAGCCGGCAAGAATGTGTATGAGCGGTTGGCAATGATAATATGTTCGGTGTCGGTCATCCGGATGGTAAGTAGATGTTTACCACTGTCCACGGTTCCGGGTATGGCTTGGGTGTGGGTGCCGTTGGTTAGGGCAAGGGTGTTGCTACCTTCTATAGTTTCGAGGGTGGGCGGCAAGGTGGTGGCATCCCATGTACCGGTGGGCGTGGCTATACCATGCAGGGTGGCGCTGGTGGGGTTGGCAGCCTGACCTTTGTCGTCTTTTACTACGAGGCGTATACTTGTGGTGGCGGGGGCCAGCGTGATGCCGATGGTGGGCTGCGCATCGGAACTCCACGTTACGGGGGTAATGGGGTTGTTGTGCAATAGGGGCGTATCGGTGCCGGCTATCTTGGCCACGGTCCATGCTACTACGGGCAGGGTGGTGGTGCCCGGGGCAATGTAGACTTGGCTGTTTGCATCGGGAGTCATGGTGCCATCGGTAGCCAGGGTGTAGGTGGCATGGGTGCTGCCGCCGGCGTTCAGGCTGATGGTGGCGGCTTCTGTCAGGGTTGCTGCGCGTGTGTCGGCAGTGAATACTGCGGGCGCTGCGCCCGTGCCGGATTCCTCGCCGGAGCAGGCGGTAAACAGCAGCAAAGCTGCTGTGATAATTGACAATTGACAGTTGACAATTGACAGTTTGAAGATGTTTGGTTTCATAAATTATATGTGTTATTTTGTTGACCAGATTAGTTTGGGCTGCGCGGCTTCCTTCTCCCAGATGTCGGCGTTAATGGTGCGGGTAATTCCGCCGGGGCCGATGTTTACGGTAATGCTTCCGGTGTAGGCCCGCACGGTGGCTCCTGCTTCGGTGGGGGAGGTGGAGGAGGATTCGGAGGTGCCGTAATCGGCGTAATTAGTGCCATAAATGTTGAGGCCATCGGTTGTTATAGCATAGCAAGAGGTGATGGTACCGTCGTTGTTAGCTCCTACTAGTGCGCCTTTGACGTTGGGAGTGTTTACTGTTCCTATGGCGTAGCTATAGGCGATGGTACCAGAATTGTTGTATCCTACCAGACCACCTGCTGTGTTATCAGTGGCGATTACGGTAATGTTATCCGCATAACAGGCGGCGATGGTGCCTTTGTTTTGTCCTACCAGTGCGCCTATACCACCGAATCCTTCTATAATTCCTCCCTGCACGCTGCAATTGCTAATGTGGGTGCCGGTGTTGCTTTGTCCTACCAGTGCGCCTATATAAATTTTTCCATTTATACTTGGGTTTATCAGGTTGATGCCTGTCAGGGTGGCACCTTCGGTATGGCCAAAGAGGCCTTGGTGGTCATAATTGCTAGTAATCTTCAGCCCTTTGATGGTGTGGCCTGCGCCATTGTATACGCCTTGGTAGGGAGTAGCGCTGCTTCCTATGGGTGTCCACTCCTTACCTTCAAGGTCTATATCCGCCACCTGTATGGCATTTAAGTTGGTGAGCTTCTCTTCATTTACCAGCTTAGCAAATGCCCGGAGGTCATCGGCTGTTCGTATAATTACGTGGTATGGGGTTGTTTCTACATTATAGTCGGGTGCTGTTTTCCATTCGGCTATGGTGGCTGTGGTGGCCAGTAGGCGTTTGTTATCGTAGGTCATATTGATGTTGATGCGTGTTCCGGGCGCGGGTGTACCTCCGGTCAGGGTGGGTAGTTTCCCGGTTAGGGGTTGGGTGCAGGGTGCCTGTATGCTGATGATGTTGGCTCCTTCCTGTGGCAGTGCATCGAGTGGCAGGGTGGCGCGGTAGGTCACGGCTTGTGGTGCTACGGTGGCCAAGTAGGGTTTGATGGTGGTGCTACCGTCGGCAGCTATGAAGCGTACATCAGCAGTTGTCAGGTGTGCGGCGAAGTCCACGCCTACCCAGTGCTCACTGCCGGCGGTGGGCTTTACGGTTATTACCAGGTCTACATGTTGGTGCTGTAGGGGTGCCTCGGCGGTGGTTACAAGCTGGTTCCCGTTGAGGATGAGGGCACCTTCAATGCGGTCGGCCATGTGGTAGAGGGCCAGTGTGCTCTGGTCGGTAATGTTGGCCAAGGCGGTTACTCCTTTGGCTGCGGCAAAGGTGCTTTGCTCGGTGTAGTTGTTGCGGTAGAGGGGTGTGGCTCCTTCGCCGAGGGTCCAGGTGGCATCGTCGGTGCGGATGAAGCCGGCTGTGGTGGCCGGGTCGGTGCTGGTCACGGTCAGTTGGTCGCCCGGGGCAAAAGATTCGTACTGGGGGGTCCAGGGGGAGGTGTTTTCATTTACCCCTCTGCCCTGCGGGCATCTCCCCTCAACAAGGGGAGAAGTTGAGAGATGTTCTCCGGCCACAGTCAGGTTACCAATGGTTATTTGTTGGTTACCGGGGTTTGGTTCCGGCGTTTCGCCGGTACAGGCTACAGTTAGTAGCGCTACGAATAAGATTGCAATGAATGGTTTCATTTGAATTTATAGTTTTTAGTTTATCAATTCTCTTTTCCTTATTGCTTTGATAAGTGATTTGGGGCTGAGTTGCCTAAGTATGTTTCGGTAGCCTACAGCTACGAGAAAATCGTCGAAGCTACGGGCATGCACAATGTTTTCTTTCCCGGGCGGTATTTGCTCCGGGTGTTCGGTTATGTGTATGGAATGTTCTTGTGTTCCGTTGGTGGTTACTATCACCCAGTAGGTTTCTGTTGTTGACACCATAAGTTAGTAGCTTTTTCGTTTTTCCGGTGCCAAAAGTAGGTAGGATGGAGCAAAAGGGAGTCCCAAATTAGCAAATTCGAGTCCCAAATTAGCAAAAAGTGCAGTTTTGAGGTATGTTTAAACAGGCTTTTAGTTATTTCCATTATCTTTGTTTACCAAACAAACCCTAAGCAGTATGAGCACTATAGATTACAGCGCCCCTTTCCGCCGTTACCCCATTGGCATACAGAGTTTCGAGAAACTTCGTAGCGAGGGCTACGTTTATATAGATAAAACCGAGCAGATGTACCGCCTGATACGCATAGGCAATCCCTACTTCCTGAGTCGGCCTCGTCGATTTGGTAAAAGTCTGATGCTATCTACCCTCGAAGCCTACTTTCAAGGCAAGAAGGAACTATTCGAAGGGCTTTTTATCGAAACTGTTGAGAAAGAGTGGAAAACATATCCTGTACTGCACCTCGATCTTAATTCCGAGAAATACGAAACAGTAGAAGACCTGCAAAAGATATTAGAAGAACAACTCGTGGCATGGGAACAGGAATACGATTCACATAGCGCAACCGATTCTTACTCTATGCGTTTTATGAATGTTATCGAAAGCGCTTACAAGAAAACCGGCCTTCGGGCAGTGATACTTATTGATGAGTACGACAAGCCGCTGTTGCGTTCTATGCACAATGAAGAACTGCAAACCAGCTTTCGTAACCTACTTACTGCATTCTACACAGTATTGAAGAGTGCCGATAAATGGATACAGTTTATCTTTATTACAGGTGTTACCAAGTTTGCCCAAGTGGGTATATTCAGCAACCTCAACCAATTGGTAGATATCAGTCTGGATCACCGTTTCTCCGACCTTTGCGGATTGACGCTGCAAGAGATTGAAACGTATTGTTCCCCCGAACTCGACACGCTTGCCGCAAGTAATAATATATCGCGCCAAGAAGCTATAACCCGGCTTACCCGTATGTACGATGGCTATCATTTCAGTTACCGAAACATGGTTGATATGTTCAATCCCTTCAGTGTATTGAATACTTTAACCAGTGGAGTGTACGAAAGTTACTGGTTTGCCAGCGGAACCCCAACCTTCCTTACCGAGGTGTTGAAGAAAACCGATTTCGACCTCCGCAAGCTGGATGGTATTCAGGTTCCTGCTGCCTCGCTCACTAACGACCGGGCAAGCGTTAACAACCCTGTGCCGATGATTTACCAAAGCGGATACCTCACCATCAAAGCATACGACGAAGAGTTTCGTACATACACTCTCGGTTATCCAAACGAAGAGGTGAAATACGGATTCCTTAACTTCGTAACTCCATTCTACGCCTGTGTAGGAGCAGAAGATGCTCCTTTTTACATTGGCCAGTTTGTGTCTGAGTTGAGAAATGGCAACGTAGAAGCCTTCCTCACCCGCCTACGAGCCTTCTTTGCCGACTTTCCCTACGAACTAAACGATAAAACCGAACGACACTACCAAGTAGTGTTCTACCTGGTATTCAAACTGATGGGACAGTTTACCGAGACCGAAGTACGAAGCGCCCGAGGCCGTGCCGATGCTGTAGTAAAAACCAAAGACTACATCTATGTATTTGAATTCAAACTAGACGGAACCGCACAAATGGCGCTGCAACAAATTGAGGATAAAGGCTACCTCATTCCCTATACCGCCGACGAACGCCAACTAATAAAAGTAGGCGTAAACTTCGACCGCAACGAACGCAACCTGGGAGAATGGTTGATGGTTGAAAATTGAAACACGAGTTACACTAAGATTGTACGATTTCACCACAGAGTTCACAGAGTTACACAGAGTTTTAAATTTCCATGCGGCATCGTATTTAGAACTCTGTGTAACTCTGTGAACTCTGTGGTGAAATACTAACCGAACCACTCCTTCCATTCTATAGTATGAATAATTCAGGTTAGTGAATTAACTTCTAATAGCGGCAAAATTAACTTCTAAATGTGCACAAACTAACTTCTAAATGTGCATAACAAAACTGGGCTGTTTGTAAACAACCGATTAGCTCTTTATAAAAAGCCAATCAGCTCTTTATAGAAAGCTAATTGGCTGTTTATAGAAAGCCAAGTTTGAATGTGCAGAAAAAATAGTTATTTACTGCGGATGAAGGAGTTAATTTATGGGGTTGGGGAAGTTAATTGGTTGGGGGCAGTTAGGGGGCTGTGTATACGGACCCTGTGGCTTTGCCCTTTGGGCACTCGCGGCTGTTAAGTTCTAAGTTGATTAATTATCAATTGCCGTCTGCTTTAGCTGACGGTCTGAAAGGTATAACAATTTGGGCTTTAGCCAAATTAAATCAACTTTGGCTAAAGCCAAGAAAGAAATCTTTCTAACAACCGTCAGCTAAAGCAGACGGCAATTGATAGAGCTTAACAGCCCTGTCCTTAACGAGCAACTGAATAGACTGATTTAATGCCCATTAGGATATTCATATCAATAGAAAAAACAAAACATACAACAACAAATCCCCGTAGGGGATTCATTGATAGACAACGAATTATCAAGTTCTTTGATTTAGTAAGTATGCCGCATGGTTCAACCGGAACGGTTGTTAATCTTGATCGAGTAGACTGCCCTGCCGGTGTCGCCCGGCAGGGAGAGCCTCTCACACCACTGTACGTACGG
>NZ_QVMJ01000044.1 GCF_010500955.1 Bacteroides sp. 519 | reverse complement strand
AACCACATTGTTTTTAACAATAGACACACTGATTCTTTTTTATTTACATTATTGCAGGCAGTGGGAAAATAGAAAGAAATCTTCCGAACATGACTGGGCAACGCCTGGGGTAATAACAGCAACCACACCCTAGCGCCCTGAAAGGGCAGTTTAATTATTGAGTTGGGCTTTCAGCCCGCTTTTATGGGGTGTTTCCCATTACCCCAGGCGATGCCTGGGGCTGAATTAAACCGGGCTTACAGCCCGTTGAACGCGGATTGTAAACAATGCAAAAATATTCCGAACATGACTGGGCTTTGCCCTACGCTACTGCGCAGAGGCCGTTGGCCTCCATGTTTAAAACTGAATAAACAAACAACAATATTACAATGAAAACCCACACCATCATACTATTTATATTATTAACAATAAACAGTTATACCCTTTTTGCCCAGCCACACCTCAAGCAACAAGGCACTGCCACACAGCTAATAGTAGATGGTAAACCCTTCCTTATTCTAGGCGGTGAACTGGGAAACTCATCGGCTGCATCGTTTCAGGATATAGAACGTATATTCCCAAAACTGCAACGCATGGGCCTCAACACTGTATTGGTACCAGCCTACTGGGATTTGATAGAGCCCACCGAAGGTAAATACGACTTTACCTTAATAGACAAAACAATTACCCAAGCCCGCGAAAACCAATTGAAGGTAGTATTCCTTTGGTTTGGTGCATGGAAAAACTCAATGAGTTGCTACGCCCCGTTATGGTTCAAACAAGATTATAAAAAATATCCGCGCGCATACACTCAGGCAGGCAAGCCGCTCGAAATAGCCAGCTCTTTCTCCAACAATGTATTACAAGCCGACAACCGTGCTTTTTCTCAACTGATGAAACACATCGCAGCAGTTGATAAAGAGAAGGGTACCGTCATCATGGTACAAATAGAGAATGAAATTGGAATGCTGGAAGATGCACGCGATTACTCCAAAGAAGCCAACGCATTATTCAATGCACCCGTACCCGAAAAACTGACTTCGTACCTTACCAAAAATAAGAAATCACTGCACCCGTGGTTGCTTGAACAATGGGGCAACAAAGGCTATCAAACCACAGGTACATGGTTGGATTTGTTTGGAGGAGACGAAAACCCGGCTGGGCGCCTCGCTTCGGACGAAATTTTTATGGCATGGCATTATGCACAATATGTAGAACAGCTTGCCACCTCGGCACGTTCCATACACAATATACCGTTGTTTGTGAATGCGGCTATGAACAGCCGCGGCCGGAAGCCCGGCGAATACCCTTCTGCCGGGCCGCTGGCTCACTTAACAGACATCTGGCATTGCGGTGCACCCAGTATTGATATACTTGCACCCGACCTTTACGACAAAGGTTTTACCAATTGGGTAGCTCAATATCACCTGCCCAACAATCCACTGTTCATACCCGAAATACGTTTGTCCGATGCTAACGGAGTACAAGCATTCTATGTTTTTGGCGAACACAATGCAATAGGCTTCTGTCCGTTTTCTATCGAGAATGGTTCCAATGCTCCACAGGCACCACTGGTACAAAGCTATGCCAAACTAAAAGAACTTATGCCCATCATTACACAGTATCAGGGCAAAGCAGCTATGAACGGATTGTATTTTGACGGCGATAACAAAGAACGCATACTGTATAAGGATGATCTTAAAATTACCTGCCGCCACTTCTTTACACTCCCTTGGGACTCACGTGCCACGGATGGAAGTACCTGGCCAACGGGCGGAGGCATCATTCTTCGCCTGAATAAAGACGAATTCCTGATTGCCGGAAGCGGCATTGTGATTGAATTTGAAAAGACAAACGAAAGCAAAGCTATTGATGCAAGCCAACTGGGAGAAGACGGTTTCCTGAATACAGGCAATCAGCACCGGAAGCAAACCGAATGGAAAGGCGGACTGAGAGCCGGCATTGGCACAGTTGACGAAGTAAAGGTTAATTCTGATGGCAGCTTTACATATATACGTCGCCTTAATGGTGACCAAACACATCAGGGGAGGCATGTACGTATTGGGGTTGACGACTTCAGTATATTGTACGTTCGCTTGTACGAATACAAATAATACAGCCGTGTAACACCACGCAAACTAAATGTTACATAAAAAAAGGAAGATGTTACGTTTGGAAAGGTATCTGAAACATAAAAAGCACAATCCCCAAAGTATGAAACGTATATTTGCAACCAACGATATAACAACAAAAGGTATGGTAAAAAGTATATTTCAGGTTATAGGACTTATGGTAAGTTTTGCTTTTGTGGGAGTTTACACAACCGAAGCAAAAGTGAAACTTCCAGTCCTTGTTTCCGATGGCATGGTGCTGCAACAGCAGCAAAGTATTAAAGTATGGGGATGGGCAGACCCTCAGGAAGAAGTTACTGTTACTTTTCTTAAGAAGAAATACAAAACAACAACATCGGCAGGTGGCAACTGGGAAATAATACTTCCTCCGCAAAAAGCAGGAGGTCCGCACCTGATGACCATTAATGATATTCAGCTTAAAGATATTCTGGTAGGCGATGTATGGCTTTGCTCCGGACAATCGAATATGGAATTGCCCATTGCAAGGGTTATGGATATGTTTGCCGATGAGGTGAACAAATACACCAATCCACAAATCCGACAGATTAGAATACCGTTGGATTATAACTTTCATGAGCCCCAAGAAGATGTAAAGCAAACAGCATGGAAAGCACTTGAACCCGGAAATGTAATGAACTTCTCCGCTCTTGCCTATTTCTTTGCTAAAGAATGGTACACCAAACACAAAGTACCGGTTGGGCTCATAAACTCTGCCGTAGGCGGATCACCTGTAGAAGCATGGATCAGCGAAGAGGGTTTGAAACCTTTCCCCAAGTATCTGAACGAACGTGAATTCTATAAATCCGACGAATATATTGCCGACATCCGCCAAAGAGAAAATAAAGGAAACCAACTTTGGCACGAAGTTCTATACCGAACTGATGCCGGATTAAACGAGCCTGTTAAATGGTACGCCCCCCAATACAATGACGCCCATTGGAAAGAAGCTGATTTGTTCGATACTTCATGGAACAACAACGGCCTCAACCCGGTTAACGGTTCATTCTGGTTTCGCAAACATTTCAATATCCCTGCCAACCTGGCCGGGAAAGAATCCACACTACGCCTTGGCTGCATTGTTGATGCCGATTCGGTATTTGTTAACGGTACTTTTGTTGGCACTACAGGCTATCAGTACCCGCCCCGCATCTATAAAATACCAGCAGGATTATTGCACGAAGGCAACAACCAAATAACCATACGCCTGATAAGTTATGGAGGCTATCCCCATTTTGTAAAAGAAAAACCCTACAAACTAGTATTCAAGGAAAGTGAGCTATCACTGGAAGGAAACTGGAAACATAAGATCGGAACCGAAATGCCACCATCGGCCGGACAAACATTCTTTCAATATAAACCTGTTGGCTTATACAACTCCATGATAGCACCACTCAAAAATTACGTGGTGAAAGGTGCCATCTGGTATCAAGGCGAATCTAATACCAACCGCTACAACGAGTACACCGCCCTGTTATCTGCCATGATTAATGATTGGAGAAGCATATTCAACCTCCCGGAGTTACCTTTTGTGGTTGTAGAACTGGCTTTGTTTGGACAACCCGACGGATGGGATAACTTCCGCGCAGCACAACAAAAAGTTACCGAACAAGTACCACACACTGGCTTTGCCCCGGCAAAAGACCTTGGAGAATGGAACGATATTCACCCTTTAAACAAAAAGGATGTAGGCATACGGGTAGCCAACGAAATGGAAAAACTAATTAACAAATAATACGATGAATGCATCTACACAAACTCTTAGCGAGTCGAAAGGCTTTTATAAACTTTCGTGGTTACAGCGCGTAGGTTTTGGATCGGGAGATTTGGCTCAGAACCTTATCTACCAAACAGTAGCCCAATACCTGCTTATTTTCTATACCAATGTTTATGGGCTTCCGGCAGCAACAGCAGCCGTTATGTTCCTTATTGTTCGCTTGGTCGATGTTATATGGGACCCCCTTGTTGGTGCGTATGTAGATAAACACAATCCTAAACTAGGTAAATACCGTTCGTATCTTATATTGGGAGGCATTCCGCTTACCGGCTTTGCTATACTCTGTTTCTGGAACGGTTTTTCGGGTTCGCTGGTGTATGCTTACATCACTTATGTAGGATTATCCATGTGCTACACTCTTATAAATGTACCTTACGGGGCGCTCAATGCATCGCTTACGCGCGATACCGACGAGATTACCAAACTAACCTCAGTACGTATGTTCCTCGCTAACCTGGGAGGTTTGGCCGTAGCCTACGGTATTCCTGTACTTATTAAAATGCTTTCGCCCGACGGAAAAATAAACTCAGCCGAATCCGGCAACGCCTGGTTCATCACCATGACTATTTATGCCGTAGCAGGAATGATATTGCTGATCTTCTGTTATACACAAACCAAGGAACGGGTAGTAATGGACGAAAAAGAAACCGCCGAGGTACAAGTTTCCGATCTGTGGACAGAATTTAAGCACAACACCCCTTTGCGTGTACTGGCATTCTTCTTTATCACTGCCTTTGCCATGATGGCAATTGGTAACTCTGCCGGTTCGTATTATATGATTTATAATGTGCAGGCACCTGATATGCTACCCTATTTTGCTGCGTTAGGCTCTATCCCGGCATTCATTTTTATGCCCATGGTTCCGGCCATTAAACGTGCTATCGGTAAAAAACAAATGTTTTACATATTCCTTTCCATAGCTATTTTCGGAATGGCGTTACTTTATGTTATCTCAGTAGTTCCTGCATTGAAAACCCAAGTGTGGTTGGTTTTGGTGGCACAGTTCATTAAATCAACAGGAGTTATTGTAGCCACAGGATATATGTGGGCGCTGGTTCCCGAAGTAATCTCGTATGGCGAACATATAACAGGTAAAAGAATCTCGGGCATTGTAAATGCCCTTACAGGAATTTTCTACAAAGCCGGAATGGCGCTTGGTGGTGTAGTTCCCGGACTGGTACTGGCTTTTGTTGATTTCGATGAAAAGAATACCGTTACCCAATCTGCTTTTGCCGAACAGGGAATATTGTGGCTTGTTGCTGTTATCCCGGCCATATTATTGATAGTAGCCATGTTTATCATCTCCAAATACGAGTTGTCGGACGAGGTAATTGATAAGATAAATATGGAAATTGAGGAAAGACATTTGAAGGGATAACAATAACAAAAACAGAATAAAATAACATACATACAACAATGAAAAAACCATTTAACAACGCCCTTTTTGCCCTGTTAGCAATCCCCTTATTATTAGCCTGCACAGGCAACCCTGCATCGCAAAACAAGGAAATAACCCTCAAAGATGCTTTAAAAGATAAATTCCTTATCGGAACTGCATTAAATGCATCGCAAATTACTGGCCGTGATACTGCCGGAATCCGTGTAGTTACAGAAAACTTTAATGCTATTGTAGCCGAAAACTGCATGAAGAGCGAAGAAGTACATCCGGAAGAAAACCAGTATAATTTTGCACTTGCCGATTCTTTTGTAAACTTCGGAATCTCGCACAAGCTTACTGTAACGGGCCATACCCTCATTTGGCATTCACAACTGCCCAAATGGTTTTGCCATACCGACCAAGGCGAACTGGTATCTGCCGACGTGTTAAAAGAAAGAATGAAGAATCACATTTACACCCTTGTAGGCCGTTACAAAGGAAAAATTCGTGGTTGGGATGTGGTAAACGAAGCTATTAACGACGATGGTAGCTGGCGTAATTCACCCTTCTACCAAATATTAGGCGAAGAGTTTATGTATCTTGCTTTCCAGTACGCCCACGAAGCCGATCCGGATGCCGAACTCTACTATAACGATTATAACGAATGGCATCCCGGTAAGCGTAACGCTATTGTAAAGATGGTAAACACCATGAAAGAAAGAGGTTTACGTATTGATGCCATAGGTATGCAAGGGCACGTAGGCATGGATTACCCATCGCTAAACGAGTATCAGGAAGCCATTGATACCTATGTAGCTGCCGGAGTTAAGGTAATGATTACCGAATTTGAGATATCTGCCCTACCCTCGCCCCGCCCTAATGTGGGTGCCAATATCTCGGACATCGAAGCCTATAACAAAGAAATGAACCCATATACCAACGGATTGCCCACCGAAGTTTCGCAAGCATGGAGCAACCACATGATGGATTTCTTTAATCTTTTCCTGAAAAACAGCGATCATATTTTGCGTGTTACCTTGTGGGGTGTAGCCGACGGCGACTCATGGAAAAATGATTTCCCCATGCGTGGACGTACAGATTATCCGTTGCTTTTCGACCGAAACCATCAAGCAAAACCTGTGGTTCAAAGTATCATTGATGCGGCAACCCATAAGGATGCGCTTTAAAAGCTATAAGCATCAGGCTTTGAACACCCGGGTGTTCATACTGCGTACACCCGGGTCTACAAGCCACGTACACCCGGGTCTACAGGGGCTGTACATCCGGGTGTTCACACTATATACACCCGGGTGTTCCAAAACAAAACAAATAGCATTTCAAAGCTGAATAAATAACCATTCAAAGCTGATCAAATAAGCATTCAAAAAGAAACAAATAATGAAAAAAGAAGCAAGATACCTCGTTCCAAACGATTTTATGGCCGATCCGTCGGTACATGTTTATAATGGAAAGTTATACATCTACCCCTCTCACGATTGGGAGAGCGGTATTGAAGAGAATGATAACGGTGATCATTTCAACATGAAAGACTACCATGTATTCTCAATGGAAGATATAAACGGTGAAGTTACCGATCATGGTGTAGTGCTGGAAGTAGAAAATATTCCTTGGGCAGGACGCCAATTATGGGATTGTGACATAGCCTTTAAAGATGGTAAATACTATATGTACTTCCCCTTGAAAGACCAAAACGACATCTTTCGCATGGGCGTTGCCATCAGCGATAAACCCGAAGGGCCATTTATACCGGAAGCCAACCCTATGTGGGGAAGTTACAGCATAGACCCTGCCATACTCGACAATGGCGATGGAAACTATTACATGTACTTTGGTGGTTTATGGGGCGGACAGTTGCAACGTTACCGCAACAACAAAGCTTTAGAATGTGCAGTGCTTCCCGAAGGCAATGAACCAGCCCTTTGTCCACGCATTGCGCGCCTCAGTGATAATATGCTTCAGTTTGCCGAAGAGCCTCGCGAAGTACTTATCATCGACGAAGATGGAAAGCCATTAACTGGTGGCGACACCGAACGCCGTTTCTTCGAAGCATCGTGGGTGCATAAGTACAACGGTAAATATTACTTTTCGTACTCTACAGGAGATACGCATTTGTTGTGTTATGCCATTGGGGATAATCCATACGGGCCGTTTACTTATCAGGGAGTAATACTTACTCCGGTGGTAGGATGGACTACGCATCATTCCATAGTTGAGTATAAAGGTAAATGGTATCTGTTTCATCACGATAGTGTTCCATCCGGTGGCCGCACCTGGTTGCGTAGCTTAAAGGTGGTTGAGCTGGAATATAACGAAGATGGAACGATAAAGACGATTGAAGGACAATGATTTTATTTCTCTTTTGAAACACAGATTAACGCAGATTTTTTGGAAAGTCCTCCTCCGCCCTTTGGGCACCTCCTCCGAAGGAGGATACCATGCGGACGATCTATAGCGCAGCTTATCCTCCTTTGGAGGAGGTGCCCGAAGGGCGGAGGAGGACTTTCCAACTTCTACAATAACTAGTAATTGTAAATCAAACAAACAGCAATGAAAGCATTCAAAAACATCCTACTCATATCAACAACCATGTTTATTATCTCTTCCTGCGATACTCCCCTGCCCTATCAGGACACCTCTTTATCGTTCGAAGAACGTACGGAAGACCTTGTATCCCGTCTTACTTTGGAAGAAAAAGTAAACATCCTCCGGTACGATAGCGAAGCCATCGAACGCCTGGGCATACCTGCCCATAACTTCTGGAACGAGTGTTTACACGGCGTAGCCCGTTCGGGCCGGGCAACAGTCTTTCCGCAAGCCATTGGTATGGCTGCTATGTGGGATACCGATGAAATGCGAACCATTGCCGATGTTATATCCGACGAAGCCCGTGCCAAACATCACGAATATGCTTCACGCGGTAAGCGGGGTATTTATCAGGGACTTACTTTCTGGACACCCAACATTAACATATTCCGGGATCCCCGTTGGGGCCGCGGGATGGAAACGTATGGAGAAGACCCATACCTTAGCGGATCACTTGCCATTCCTTTTATTCAAGGATTGCAAGGAGATGATCCCCGCTACTTTAAAGTTATTGCTACAGCCAAGCACTTTGCCGTGCATAGCGGCCCCGAATCTATTCGTCACTCTTTCGATGTATGGCCCAACGAGTACGATTTGCTTGAAACTTACATGCCACACTTTAAACGTACGGTAGAGGAAGCCAAAGTTTATTCCGTTATGTGTGCCTATCAACGGTTCCGCGGAGCACCTTGCTGCGGCAACAAATACCTGGAAGAACTTCTGCGCAAACGCTGGGGATTTGAAGGTTACATAGTATCCGACTGCTGGGCTATTCAAGACTTTTACGAAGAAAAATACCATCATGTAGTTAACACAGCCGAGGAAGCCGCTGCTATGGCTGTTAAAGCAGGAACCGATTTGAACTGCGGAGTAACTTACCGCCACCTTCCCGAAGCTGTAAAACAAGGGCTTATTACCGAAGAAGAGCTGGATGTTTCGGTTAAACGTATCATTCTTGCCCGAATGAAACTTGGTCAGTTCGATCCGCAAGAAGATGTTCCTTACGCCAAAATACCGTTCGATGTGGTAGATAGTGAAGAGCATCAGGCAATTGCACTCGATGTTGCCCGCAAATCAATGGTGCTTCTTAAAAACGACAACAACCTGCTTCCCTTTAGTAAAGATGTTAAGAAAGTAGCTGTTATCGGCCCCAATGCCGACGATTTAGAGGTACTTTTAGGAAACTACAACGGTTTTCCGGCAAACCCCAAAACACCACTCACTGCACTGAAAGAGAAACTTCCCAATGCCGAAGTAACCTTTGCACAAGGATGCGAACTGGCTGCAAACCTCCCCTACTTCAGTGCCATCCCTACGGAATATCTGTACACCGACGAAACGTTATCGGTCCACGGCCTGAAAGCAACTTACATAGATCCGCGCAAAAAGAATGGTAATTCCAAACACAATCAGATAGATGCAAACGTTGATTTCACCTGGGGAACCACTGCCCCCTTTAAAGATATGGCCTATGATAACTTCATTGTTAACTGGAACGGTGTACTGGTTCCACCTGTAAGTGGCAATTACGCTATTGGGGTTGAAGGCTATACGGGTATTAAAATCTTTTGGAACGATTCACTGTTAATCAAGCATTACAGCGAGCATGGACCTGCTAAGAAATACGAATGGATGGATCTGGAAGCCGGAAAAGCTTACCCCATCCGCATAGAATATACACAAGAGAATACCGAACATGCCATTGCCCGGTTATTATGGGATACGCCCAAACCCGATTTAAAGAAAGAAGCAATAGAACTTGCCAATTCATCGGATCTGGTAATTCTGTGCATGGGCTTAAGTCCATTGCTCGAAGGCGAAGAGATGCCCGTAAAGGTAGATGGATTTGAGGGTGGCGACCGCCTCGACATTAAACTACCCGATACGCAAACAAACTTAATAAAGGATATCCAGAAATTGGGTAAACCTACCGTTCTGGTACTGTTAAACGGAAGCGCACTGGCCTTCAACTGGGAGGCAGAACATGTTCCTGCCATCATCGAAGCATGGTATCCCGGTCAGGCAGGAGGCACAGCTATTGCCGATATTCTATTTGGCGATTACAACCCGGCTGGCCGCTTACCACTGACTTTCTACAAGGACATTAAACAAATTCCGGCATTTGCCGAGTATGATATGGCAGGTAAAACCTACCGCTACTTTACTGGTGAGCCTTTGTATGAATTTGGCTACGGATTGAGTTATACTACTTTCAAGTATGAGATCAACAAAATACCCGAAACAGCAAAAACGAGCGATAACATTCAACTCGCTGTAAATGTAACTAATACAGGCACTATGGATGGTGATGAAGTGGTACAACTCTATGTTTCATTACCCGATAGTAAGCTTAAAAAGCCTATTCGTTCGCTGCAAGGTTTCCAACGCATACATCTGAAAGCCGGTGAAACGCAAACGGTAACGTTCACGCTTAAACCGGAACAGATAGCTGCACGCGATAAAGATTGTTTTGCGGTGGTCGAGGAAGGAAAGGTTCGTATCTCCATTGGGGGTAAGCAACCGGATGCCAAGGCGGTTGAATTGGGCCAGGTGGTGACAAGGGATATTAAGTTAACCGGGAATATGTATTATGTGAAGGAATGATATATATTTGTATTTTTAGACACGGATGACGCGGATTACACGGATTTTTAAAACACGGATTTAGTTTTATAAGTAGATGTTCATAATAAATCCGTGTTTTTTAATCCGTGTAATCCGCGCAATCCGTGTCTAAAAAAGTATTTAAAATAAGATTATAACTAATGAAGCAACTAATAACAACCTTTGTATTTCTTTTCTTTTCAATCAGTGTTATCGCCGAAGACGGCAGTAAACTTTGGTTGCGTGCCGCACACAATAACAACGCAATAATATCAGTTAACCAAAAAGGCCCTACCTTGAGTATAGCTCAGGATGAACTTTCTACCCAGTGGAAAGGAATGCCGGTTCAACTCCATATTAATAAAAAGAAGAAGGAATTTCAGGGCAGATCACCCGAATCGTACACCATTAAAACACAAGGGAAAAATAAAATCCTTATCGAATCGCCAACACAGCAAGGGTTGTTATACGGTGCCTACCATTTACTACGCCTACAAGAAACCATTGGTACTAAAGACGAGTTAGATATCTTAGAAACCCCACGCTACAACTACCGCTTGCTCAATCATTGGGATAATCTGGACCGTACAGTTGAACGTGGTTATGCCGGAAAATCCATCTGGAACTGGGACGAGCTACCCGGAACAATTTCTCCACGCTACAAAGAGTATGCCCGCGCCAATGCCTCTATAGGCATTAACGGAACTGTGCTTAACAATGTAAATGCCAGTCCGCAAATACTATCAAACGAATACCTGCAAAAAGTCAACGCAATTGCTGGCATTTTACGCCCTTACGGAATCAAGGTATATCTGTCCATCAACTTCTCCAGCCCGGCCGAACTGGGCGGACTTCCTACCTCCGACCCCTTAAACAAAGAGGTGCAACAGTGGTGGAAGAATAAAGCCGACGAGATATACAAACTTATTCCCGACTTCGGCGGCTTCCTTGTTAAAGCCAATTCGGAAGGTTTACCCGGTCCGCAAGACTTTGGTCGCACGCATGCCGATGGTGCTAACATGCTGGCCGATGTACTAAAACCTCACAAAGGAATTGTAATGTGGCGTGCTTTTGTTTACAATCCCGGCGATGAAGATCGTGCCAAACAAGCTTATCAAGAGTTTATGCCCTTTGATGGTCAGTTTCGCGACAACGTTATTATTCAGGTGAAAAACGGTCCGGTCGACTTTCAACCGCGTGAGCCATTCAGTCCGTTGTTTGGTGCAATGCAGCAAACTCCCGTAATGGCCGAACTGCAAATCACTCAGGAATACCTTGGATTCTCTAACCACATGGCCTATCTTGCCCCTATGTGGAAAGAGTGTCTGGACAGCGATACATATCAACAGGGAGAAGGTTCAACTGTTGCCAAAGTTACCGATGGCAGTATTTATCCACAAAAGATAACCGCCATTGCCGGAGTTGCAAATATAGGCAACGACGTTAATTGGTGCGGTCATCACCTGGCACAAGCCAACTGGTATGCCTTCGGGCGACTGGCATGGAACCACGAATTAACTTCGGAAGAGATTGTTCAGGAATGGGTTGCACAAACCTTCAGTTTGCCAATTAATGATGAGCCCAACTATCTCCTCAGTAAAACAATGCTCGAATCGCGTGAGGCTGTAGTTAATTATATGATGCCCTTAGGTCTTCATCACTTGTTTGCATGGGGGCATCATTATGGTCCGGAGCCTTGGTGCAACATTCCCGGTGCCCGCCCCGACTGGATGCCGAGCTATTATCACAAAGCTGATTCCGAAGGAATAGGCTTCAACAGAAGCAGTACAGGAAGCAATGCAGTGGCTCAATACCACCCTTCGTTGCAGGAAATCTATGACGATATCAACACCTGTCCCGAAGCACTTATCCTATGGTTCCACCATGTTCCCTGGGATTTCAAAATGAAAACAGGCTCTATTCTTTGGGAAGAACTTTGCTACAAATATGAGAGTGGTGTACAAGACACTCGCTATTTTCAACTAATTTGGGATGTACTTGAACATCATATTGATGAAGAGCGTTTCAAAGCTGTACAAAGCAAACTAAAGATTCAAACCCGCGATGCGGTTTGGTGGATGAATGCTTGTTTGCTTTACTTTCAACAATTCTCACAAATGGCAATACCGTTCGAGGTGGAAAGGCCGATATATGAACTCGATAGGTTGATGGAATTCAGGTTGGATATAACGAATTATGAGAATGCGATGCGGTAATAGAACTACTTTTCCGTATATTTGCAGATAATCGTCAAATTCTTAATTATGATTATAGATTTTAGCGTTCAGAACTTCCGTTCAATTAACAAGATTCAAACATTAAGTTTTGTTACTACCGGATTGAAAAGTGCTGAAAAACATGCATATATTGACCAGGATAACATTGTTAATAATGAAGGGCTTTCTTTATTTAAAACAATAGGTATCTATGGAGCAAATGCAAGTGGAAAGAGCAACATTTTAAAAGCATTGAATCACTTCATCAAAATAGTTACTTCACCACCCAGCGCAACTTCTAACTTATCCTTACTATGGCAACCTTTCCTTTATCAAAAAGATTCAGATACAACCGAATCTTATTTTCAAATAACTCTATTCATTAAAGGAGTAAAATATAGATATGGTTTAACAGTCAAAAATGATTTAAGTGAAAGAAACAACCTGATTGGTCTGAATAATATAATAATAGCCAATGAATGGTTGTATGCAGATAAGAACAAAAACATGTCATTGTTGTTTTTGCGTGTTGGAAACGAAATAGTTAAAAACAACTTACCCAACAAAAATAAAATCCCTTCTTCGCTGCCCTATAAACACAGTTTATATTTAAGTCATTCGGCTGCCTTTGATGCTGAGAACGATACTAATAATATCATTTCTTATCTGAGTAGACAAACTCTTTGCAATATTAGTGGCAGTAGCGAAAACTTCAGATGGCTTTCTATTTTTCATTTGAATGAGAACAAACAGCTTAAGAATAATTTCATTAATCTTATGTCATCGTTCAATTTGAACTATAAAGATATACTTCTTGATCCTGAAACTTTGAAGAAGTTTAAATATGAAGATGAATTTCCACAAGATAAGATCTTTCTATCAAAAGAATTTAAAGAAGGAAATGGTTTAAACCGGGTTCTGCTTAATTTGGAATATCATGAATCGGCTGGCACTCAAAAAATGTTTGATTTAACCGGACTTTTATTGTTGGCTTTCTTTTCACACGAAGAGTCGGCTTTTATTATTCTTGATGAAATAGACAGTAACTTCCATCCGGCACTTTTAATTAAATTGATTAAATTGTTCAACGATCCGGCTATAAACAAACTTAATTCTCAGCTGCTATTTACAAGCCACGATACAAACTTAATGACCCCTTCCATTATGCGTAGAGATCAATTCTATTTCACAGAAAAGCAAAGTGATGAATCTACACGTTTGTATTCTTTAGCCGATTTGAAAGGGATAAGAAACGATGCGGATTTTGCTAAACAATATTTAGCGGGTTTTTACGGTGCTACCCCTTCTTTGAATGACTATATTATTAACGATGAAGAAAAACCTGACGAATGATTAATCCTTGGGAACTAAAAACGGACAACGATCGTACTGCCGACAGACTTTATACATTCATTGTTTTTTGCGAAGATCAGGTTAGTGAAAGCATTTATATTAAATGCTTTGAAACAGAAAATATAAAGATAAACACCATAACCAATCAGAAAAGCATGTTCGATAATGTAATGAGAACATTGGATTACTGTCGAAACAATGATATATTAAAGAAAAACAATGATGCGTATTATTTAGATGCAGATAGTATTGAAATTTGGTGCGTATTTGATAGAGATACTTCCCATGATGGTACTATTACAGATGCATCAAAAATGTCCTTAGAAGATCTTGCATTCGATGAATCCATACAGTTAGCCCAACGTAATGGTATCAATGTAGCTTGGAGCAATGATGCCTTTGAACTGTGGATACTCCTTCATTTAGAAGATGTTGATCCTTGTGATACACAAACTCATCATCGAACATATTATTATAACCGCCTAACCGATCTTTTTGCGAACCTTGAGAATCCACCACAAGATTTAGTAAAATTGATGCAATATGTAACTCTATCTTATAAAAAAGATTTAAAAAGAGAGAAGCATTTTCCCAATATTGTACTTCCAATTATTACACCTTATATATCTGTTGCTGTTGAAAGGGCAAAGAATCTTCAAGAATTTCATGATGTAAATACCAGCCATTGTGAAAAGAAACCTTGTACCCTTATGCATCACTTGATTGAAAGTATCCGGCTTAAAGGAGGTAAAGATTGGACTCTAGATTAATCAGAATATAAAATAATCATCATGGAAAAAACCTGGAGATGGTTCGGAAAGAACGATAAAATAACACTACCCATGCTTCGCCAGATTGGTGTTGAAGGTATTGTAACCGCATTGCACAGCATCCCTAACGGAGAAGTATGGCCATTAGATGCAATCAAAGACATGAAAGAGTTCATTGAATTGCACGGGCTACGGTGGTCGGTAGTTGAAAGTCTGCCCGTTTCCGAAAGCATTAAATACGGCGGTCCCGATCGTGACCAACTGATTGAAAACTACAAAATCAGTCTGGCTAACCTGGGCAAAGCTGGTATAAAAACAGTTTGTTATAACTTTATGCCTGTAATAGACTGGATACGTACCGATTTGGAACACCCTTGGGAAGACGGTACATCATCCCTGTATTTCGATAAAATCCGCTTTGCATACTTCGACTGTTACATTCTGAAACGTCCGAATGCCGAAAAAGATTATACAGCAGATGAAATGGCCAAAGTGCATGAGCTAGATAAAGTTATCACCGAAAAAGAGAAAGATGATTTAATAGATACAATCATTGTAAAAACGCAAGGATTTGTTAATGGTAACATTAAAGAAGGCGATTTAAATCCGGTTTCCATTTTCAATGGATTGCTGAAAAAGTACGATGGTATAAACAAAGATGCGTTGCGCGAAAACCTTCGCTATTTTCTTTCGGCCATTATGCCGGTATGCAACGAATACCATATAAATATGTGTATTCATCCGGACGATCCCCCTTATGCTGTACTGGGACTTCCACGCATTATCACCAGTGGCGAAGATATTCAATGGTTTCTTGATGCAGTAGACAATCCACACAACGGACTGACCTTCTGTGCCGGTTCATTAAGCGCCGGACTTCATAACGATGTGCCCGAACTTGCCCGTCGGTTTGCCCACCGCACACATTTTGTACACCTGCGAAGCACAGAAGCTACACCCGATGGAAACTTTATCGAAGCATCGCATCTGGAAGGCCGCGGACACTTAATTAAACTTATCCGCATCTTCGAAAAAGAACGTCCGGATGTTCCCATGCGGGTAGATCATGGCCGCTTAATGCTGGATGATAAAGACAAAGGATACAATCCCGGATATTCTTTTCACGGACGTATGCTCGCTCTGGCTCAGGTTGAAGGGATGATGGCAGTGGTGAGGGGCTGAGTTGAACTAAAATAAAAACACAGAGTCACAGAAACACTGAGCTTTTCGAAAATGCCCGTAGGGCATTCATATCAATAGAAAGGCAATGATAATACTCTTCACAACCCGGTACGGGTTGCATGGTAGATACGATGCAACCCGTACCGGGTTGAAGATTAAAACTTATTATTATTCTATTGATATGAATGCCCTACGGGCATTTTCGAAAAGCTCCGTGTTTCTGTGACTCTGTGTTTTTATTCAATTCCATTCTGATTTGAACCAAACATTTATTCTCTAATCAATAAAAAAATCAAAAACTCAATAAAACACAAAATCAGATCGGTGTTTTATTTTGTTTTGAACTGCACAATTGTTAATTTCGTGAGCAAATTATAAATACTGTTCTCATGATAAAAAATCTCTTATACCTCTTAACCACAATTTCTTTAATAAGTTTTAGTGAAGTAAAAGCACAACAACAACCCCTAAACAGTGCACCTGTAGCCGACGAAGTAGGGTATATTGTACGCCTGGGAGATATTGCACCCGATTTTGATATAACTTTAACCGATGGCAAAACCATAAAACTATCCAGCCTGCGGGGAAAAATAGTAATGTTACAATTCACTGCCAGTTGGTGTGGAGTTTGTCGCAAAGAAATGCCTTTTATAGAAAAAGACATCTGGCAGAAACATAAAAACAATAAAAACTTTGCATTGATTGGCATTGATCGTGACGAGCCTCTGAATAAAGTTATTGAATTTGGTAAAAAGGTTGGTGTTACCTACCCACTGGGTTTAGATCCCGGCGGTGATATTTTTGCCAAGTATGCTGCAAGAAATGCAGGAATTACCAGAAATGTTTTAATTGACCGCGACGGACGGATTATTATGCTTACCCGTTTGTTCAACGAAAACGAGTTCAATGAACTGGTTGATAAAATAACAAGTAAATTATAAATATATGGAAATAACCTTTGGTGTTCTCATACTGGCTGCTATCTTCTTTGTAAACGGCAAAGTTCGTTCGGATTTAGTGGCCCTCTGTGCCTTAGTGCTGTTAATTTTGTTTGGAATACTCACACCCGAAGAAGCATTAACCGGGTTTTCAAACTCGGTAGTAATTATGATGGTGGGACTTTTTGTTGTTGGTGGCGCCATCTTTAAAACAGGTTTGGCTAAAATGATTAGTAGTAAAATACTGAATTTGGCCGGAAACAACGAACTGAAACTTTTTATATTAATTATACTGGTAACAGCTACTATCGGTGCTTTTGTTAGCAATACCGGAACAGTTGCCCTTATGCTTCCTATTGTAGTGAGTATGGCTGCCAGTGGAAATATTAACTCAAGCCGGTTATTAATGCCGTTGGCTTTTGCCAGTAGTATGGGCGGTATGATGACGCTGATTGGTACCCCTCCTAACCTTGTTATAAACAACACGTTAGTTGAAGCCGGATACAAAAGTTTATCATTCTTTTCGTTCACTCCGGTAGGGCTAATCAGTATTACGGTAGGGGTTATTGTTTTAATTCCGCTCAGCAAAATGTTTCTTACCCGAAGAGGCGAAGGGAACAAAAAGAAGAAGAAAAGCAAGTCGGTTACAGATCTGGATCGCGAATACCAACTTTCGCACAATCTGTACCGGGTAGAGGTTAAAGGCAATTCATCTGTAGCCAACAAAACACTAATGGAACTGGGCATTACTGCCAAATACAATGTAACGGTTGTTGAAATAAGAAGACTCTCTGCCACTTCGAGAAAGTTCTTCAAAACAATGAACCAGGAAATTGCAGAAGCAAAATCTGTAATTGAACCGGGAGATATTTTATATATCTTGGGCGAATCGGAAAATGTACAGCACTTTGTAACAGATAGCAAAGTTGAATTGCTGGATACACACAAGGCAGAAGGAGATATTAACAACGATGGCAGCCAAATGGAATTTAATGAAATTGGAATAGCCGAAATTGTATTGATGCCTAACTCTAAACTGATAAATAAAACGGTTATGGATTCGGGATTCCGCGAGAACTTCAGCGTAAATGTATTGGGTATACGTAGAAAAGAAAAATACATTTTGCAGGAACTCAAAGACGAGAAAATGCATTCGGGAGATATTCTGCTGGTGCAGGGTACCTGGAACAACATTGCCCGTTTAAGCGACGATCAGTCGGAATGGGTAGTACTGGGACAGCCTTTAGCCGAGGCAGCCAAAGTAACCCTCAACCACAAAGCACCGATTGCAGCCATTATAATGGTTGGTATGATTGTAACGATGATGTTCGATTTCATTCCGGTTGCTCCCGTTACAGCGGTTATTATTGCTGCATTATTAATGGTACTAACGGGTTGTTTCCGCAATGTGGAGGAAGCCTACAAAACAATTAACTGGGAAAGTATTGTACTTATTGCTGCCATGCTTCCTATGTCGTTGGCTTTGGAAAAAACTGGTGCATCGGAACTGGTATCTAATTCACTGGTTAACAGTTTGGGTAATTATGGTCCTTATATACTAATGGCTGGTATCTATTTTACCACTTCGTTGATGACTATGTTTATTAGCAATACCGCCACAGCAGTTCTTATGGCTCCTATTGCTCTTAGTGCTGCTATTCAGATGGGTGTTAGCCCCTACTCTTTCCTTTTTGCAGTAACTGTAGCGGCTAGTATGTGTTTTGCTTCTCCATTCTCGACCCCACCCAATGCACTGGTTATGAACCCTGGACATTACACTTTTATGGATTATGTTAAGGTAGGGTTGCCACTGCAAATAATTATGGGTATAGTGATGATATTTGCATTACCACTGATATTTCCTTTTTAATTATTATTATTATTAGACACGGATGACGCGGATGACACGGATAAAAAAACACGGATAAAATATTAATAAAATAAATCCGTGCTTTAAATCCGTGTCATCCGCGTCATCCGTGTCTAAAATTTCTTTATTCTTTATTTTCTTCCTGTGGAATACGAAATGCAGTGTACAATTCAAGAAATGCACCTATTGTTAGAATTACTATCCATTCGTTTTTGTTGGTAAAAAACATAAAGGCACCGGCAAGTACAAGAAACAATGCGCCAAAGATTTGTTGTTTTCGCAACCGTTTTATGTTTTTGTTATTTCCGGTGTATGGAGAGTTTATTTGTGCCAGTGCAAAAAGAGTAGCACCAATGGTATAAATGTAAGGGGCAAATGGCCAACCGGTTATATAAACGGCAGCACCTATAAGTGCCATTGAGGCACCTACTACGTATAAAGCGGGAATAATTTGTTTCATTCGATAATGTAGATATCCTCGTTAGGTTTTTTCATCAGGTATTTTTCGCGTGCTATTCTTTCAATAGCTTCAGGATTAGTGGTTAGTTCCTGAAGTTTCTGAGTACTTTCATCGTACTCGGCCTGGTATTTCTCTATTTCTTTGTTTAAATCGTGTATTTCGCTTGCGTATTGCATACGACGCACAAGACTGTTTTGATCTATAAAACCAATATAAATACCAAATACAATCAATGTTATTGTGCACTTATATTTACTCACGATTTTTAAGAAAGGCTTAATTTTATCCATAATAATCAACCTGTTATGATTAGTCCATGCAAACTTAAATAAAAAGATTGGAGATAACAAATAGATACCAAATAAAGCAAGAGGCACCATATATAGATGCCTCTTGCTAAATTATTTAGAGTGAACATTAAAGCCCACGGAAATTAAACAAATTCTAGTCGTTTCTCACACAACGTACTGGACGCGCATGATAGCGCGGGCGACCAGTCGACTTTACTGCGTCAGAAGCAATTTCTACCATATTTGCATTGTCGGAACTCATCGCCCCTTTTGAGTCTTCTGTCGGATATTCTCCTACAAAGCCTAATCTTTCTGGTCTACTATTCGAACCAAGACGACCACTAGCTGGGAAAAATATCCCACTCGAAGGATTTGTTGGGGAATCCCCAAGTTTAGAATTATAACCGACCCAACGACCAGACTCTGGCTGGAAAAAACCATTACGGTAATGCGTAATGCCGGTGGCGTCGAATGGGGCATATTTTAGATTTGTAAACGTTCCAACGTGAACGTTAGTCTCATTTTGCAAAACCTGAGATTCATCGTATGTAGGTAAACGCCATTCACCTTTGGTTATATACCTGCAAATATCACCTCTTTTCTCATTTGCATTGTATCCGATACCATTATTATATGTACGCATACTAAATGGGAGTAGATACGAATTTTCGTCGAGATAAGGAATAGTAGTATATGTAGCACCACTAGATGTGGGTGCTCCTTCTTCCGGCTCCCATACGATCCTACTAAGGTCTAAATCGTCGTTTTTACCAGCACCTGCGTATTCTCCTACAGGACTGAATGCAACCAAAGAACCCCACTTAAAGAACACACCTTGCGAATTAGCAGGAATTTGATCGTTTTCCCCGCTCGTTTTAGCAAAATCTAGCTTTGAACCAATTAAAACAATATTAGAATAAGCAAAAATACCCTCTTGCCAAAAGGTTATGATATCTTCCCATGGTTCATTTTCAGCTTTCTTTGCCCACTGAATTGTAATATCACGACCCACCATTGCTGCTGGAATGGGTATCTCAATATCATCTATCACTGTTGTAGTTTGTGCTCCGGGGCCCACCTCTTTATATTTGGGAGTACCTTTCAATTCTTTTCCTCCAGCGATTGCCCGTACATAAATTTTCGGATGATAGCCGGTTATGGTAACAATTGAGTTACCACCTTTGTGAGATGGGACTGTTGTTGCCGTAGCTGTAATAGCATACCCAGCCTGTTTGATATCCGTTTCTCGCGATATTATGTTGTTGTATGCTATCCAAACTTTCCTATCAATATAATCCCAAGTTTCATTGGGACCAAAAGGTTCTGGCATAGTAAGTGTATAATCTGCTGCCGATTCCGAGTTCGGCTTCTCCATAGACGCTTTAATTTCTCGATCTACTGGTTCATATTTATCTTTGTTTATTTTGGCGTGGAACTCCCAAGCCATATTGGTTTTTGCCTTTGCTGTTACCGTGCCACCGGGGCCCGGTATAATTGTAGTATTATCATCAACTGTAGTATATCCAAGAAATGTAAATACAGGAATAAAATCAGAGACTATGCCTTGTATCACTTCTACTACGGCCTCTAACCGACCGGCTTTCAGATGAATATATGCAGTACGTGCTGCGCCGGTAGTGTTTTCCTCCGCAGTTGTGAGCACTATCTTTACTTGCCCCCCGTCCATACCATAAAATGTATCTTTGTTTTTATCACCAATTGATAGCCAGCTTGGATGATTTATGGTAGTTTTGTCGGGTGCAGTAATTTTTGTTATTTTAAAACCTTCTGTCACATTGGTCTGCACTATTAGATCTTCTGTTTTATTGGCTTCTCTTGGGAGGTTGAATATCATTTTCGGATGTACGGAGAGGTAATGCTGCCCATCGAAAACAACTTCTCCTGCCATACCATTGTCCCAACTTTGTACAGTCGAGGTCATATTAACCGGAGCCGCCTTCAAAGCGTCGCCTGGAGTGTCACTACCTATGCCAACTATATCAGTAATAGTTACATTGTAGCTATGATTGCGTTGTATGTTCACCAAACCAGTGCTGCTGATAAAATCAACGCGATAATAGTAGGTTTTGCCTAGATAGGTACCACCTATTACCAAACAAGGGCTATTCCGCTCCCAGTTTGCATGTGTATATCCGTACGTATAAGCTTCGTACACATACATATCTTCTGTCATAGCACCCCCACTTACTTTTGTCGAATAGTTTAATGCTGTTCCTGCTTGCAATCCTGCATTGGTATTGTTTGCTGTTGTTGGTGTAGAAGGTTTACCACTATTACCGGATGCCGGATAATGATCGGCATTAGGAACAATTACTCCTTTGGTGTTGTAATTGTAATAATACACATGTGTCAATGCAAATTTACTTGTTACGCTGTTTTGCACCGATATCTTGGCCAGCATACGAGTAAGATTAACATTTGTTGCAGCTGTGTTACCAGCAGCCACCGTTATTGAAGCTTCGCCACACATAGGTATAACCCCAGCATCACTATCGGCCAAAGCCCATGCTGTGGTTTGGTCGTCTTTTAATAATGCGGTTTGTACTTGAGCTCGTGTATAGGCATTTACATTGCCCGATGAATATAACGTACTGTTAACCTTTGAATGGGCATTGGCCACAAGCATCAAGTTGTAGGTTCCAATAGGCAAACGTGCTTTAAATTTTAGTTTATTGTCTCGTACTGCATCATCAGCAGGAGTTATAGCTCCAACAGGAATATTAATAATCTTTCCCAATTTACCGTCAGTACCATTGAACAATAATAAATCGAGGCTTCGCACCCTGTTTTCTTCAGTAGTTCCAATGGTTGCCCGGGTAGCCACTTCAACGCTGGCAGGTAATATGGCTTGCAATGTTACTTCTCCTTCGGCGGTGATAGGAGTTATAACAGATCCTTCGTCTGTACAAGAAGCCAAAGAAAGTACCGCCACCAGCAGCAACTGTACCCTCTTTAGTAATGTAAATACTGTTTTCATTTTATCTTGCTATTTGTTTATAATGTTTCATTAATGGCTACATCTACCCAAGAGGTAATAGTAGCACTCATATTAACAGGTTCTAATTCGTAAGCTTCATCTGGTGTAAGACTACCATCACCCGACACACTGGTTATATTGAGCACATAACTGATATTGCGCGTAATATTAATATCACCAAAGTCAATGCGGTAATAGTGTTTACTGCTATTGTAGGTACCTCCAACCACAATGCAAGGTTTTTGTGTGGCAGGAGCTTCGAATACATAAATATATGCTCCACTATAAGTCAGGTAATCTAAACGTTTATCAGAACCAGAACCTGTATTCGGATTTGTATCAGTATAGGTACTAGTAGGAGGTACAATCAGACCTTGACGACTGTAGTTGTAATAATATACATCAGTAAGTGTAAAATTACTGGCTGCATTAGTTACCTTAATACGTGCCAACATACGTTTCATATCGAAAGAAGCTGTTGTTGTGGTAGAGGTGTTTACACCTGTTGCTTCGCCCCACATAGGAATACTTTTAGATTCATCAGTAGCATCAATAATCCACTTATCCGATTTGGTTTTTATCAACGCTGTTAGTTTAGAGCGAGCATCATCTTTATTCAATGAACCTGCTTCCGTACTAGCATTTGCAATAAGTACCAAATCGTAAGTACCTTTGGGAACATCTTCAGCCTCAGCTTCCCATTGCTTATTAGTACCATCTTTTGCTGTAAAAGTGCAAGAAATAACATCAACAATGGTGCCACCACTGGGGTTACATACCACCAAATCAAGCGTAAGTATATTATTCTCTTTTGCTGAAGCAACCACCTCTGCCCGGGTTTCCATTTCGGCAGTGGCTGGGAGGTTTAGGCTCAGTGTTATTTTATGCTTGGCATCATCTGTTACCGGGCTAATGGTAGCATCATCACGGCCACAAGCACTCAGCATAACAAATATCATGGCCAAAACCGGAGTAAATGTTATTAAACCGGATGTTATTTTTTTCATAATCAGTTGGTTTTAGTTATGAATCACAAATCACAGTTAATTGTTTTTTCATCTTCCCAAGCTAATACATTGATGGTCATACCTGTAGGAACTGCTTTGTATGCATCATCCGGATCGGTATATCCGGCAGAGGTTACACTCTTAATATCTATGGTATAAATGTTATTACGAAGAAGGTCGTACCAAGTAGAGCCAGATTTAAAATCAATACGATAGTAAGTAACAGTACCCGATTTGTTGTATTCCCCTCCTACTACTAAACAGGTATTCTGTTTCCAATTGGCTGCGCCATAAGCACCTCTGGAAGGGGCTTCGAATAGGTAAATGGGACTATCTGCTGCATAAGAATTGTACTCTAGGTAAGAGTCGGCTACGTAAGTAACACCAGCAAAATCTGTAGCAGGAGGAACAATTCGTGCAGTGCGGCTGTAATTATACACTAACACTTTCGTAAATGTAAAAACATCATTGGTGACACTTTTCTTAACATTGACCCGAGCCAGTATACGTTTCATATCAATTGTTACAGTAGCACCTGTAGAGATAGTTACATTCTTTGTTTCTCCCCACATCGGAATACTGGTATTATTGGTTGCACCAGTGATATCCCACTTATCTGTTCCTTTAGTATAAGTAAGCCCAGTGATAACGGTTTTGGCAGTACCAGAAGCTAAACTACCCACCTGGCTACTGGCATTGGCTATAAGTATTAAATCATAACTACCTGCTGGCACAGTAGCCTTGCTAGTTTGTGTGGCAGTTCCGGCTCCGGTAAGCACGGTGCAAGAAATAGCATTAGTGACCATTTCTCCACTGGTTTTATCGCACACCAGCAAATAAAGAGATTTGATGGTATTTTCTTCTGTAGTACCTGCTACCGTTGCCCGGGTTTCCATTCCGGTATTGGCAGGCATGCTCAAGTTTAATGTTATCTCATGTTGGTCGTTTGATTGAGACTGCACATTTTCGTCCTGATTACATGCACTTAGTAATGGAATCAGTAAGGCTAAACTAAGTATGGACTTTATCTGTTGGGATCTTTTTTGTTTCATAACAGTTTGTTTTTATATTTTTATATTACAAATCAGATTCTATTTTTGTTTCAGCTTCCCATGGAAGCACATTAACAGTTATATTAAATTCCGGATCCAAATTCAATATGGTTGCCAACACATCCAGAAACGAATTTCGCAAAATAGTATAATTGGGTGTTTCTGCTCCAGTTACATTGACCTTCGTTCCTATTTTCCCGCTTTTTTTCCCATCAGTAAAAGTCATTGATAGCACCATTGCTTTATTTTCAGTGGTAACAGGTGTAAATCTGGTTTCGGGAAGTATTAGTCTTTTAAATATAAAAGTACGTGTATCGTCATTGTCGGTGTAGTAACCGGCATAAGTGGGGTAATCTCTTTTATATTCATCAAAAGAGGCGGCACATGTGTATGTTTTTTCTATTGGGGAAGATGGTACATTAGTTTTATCTGTAAACAGATATACTTCGGATGGTATGTTGCCTATTGTTATTGAGTTAGTATTCAGGGTAAGTGCCTCTGCTTTACTCATGGTTACTTTTACTTGCACACGGATACCGATTCTTTCCATAGCTACAGCCCAAGCACCAAAATGGCTGGTTTTATCACTCTCAACTACATGTGTATTACCGTTTATGGTAACGTTTTCTTTTACAGTTACCATCGGAATATATTTGCTTTCGTCAAAAGCGGATTGGTTAAAGAATAATGTTTTTATGTAATCCAGCTTGCTGTGGGTAATTTCGTCGGCAGTGGCTTTACTGGGGTCGGTAATTTCGATGATAGCACCTAGTTCTGCGCTTAGTGCTGCATCCGAAATTTCGTTGGCAATAAACACTACTTGAAACGTACCGGTTCTCATCATTGCCTTTGCAGAGACCACACCATATGCGTTCACCGTTTGTAAAGCAGATTCGCTTAGATATGTATTGAATGATAGTGTTCCATCGGCCCTATAGCCCAACACCCGCAGTGATTTGATAGTAGGGTCAATATAATCTCCATAATGAATATCGTTTGATATTTCACCATGATCTTCGTTGAACCAGTTTGTACTGGCTATAATATTTATGTCAACCTGCTGTTCGTTAGAGTTCAGGGTGTTTGTGTCTTCAGCACATGATACCAGCAGAAGTAAGGTTGTCAAGGCTGCCAACAGTTTATTCTTTATTTTCATACTTATAAGTTAGGGGGTTAAAACTCGTCTTCGCCCAAATTATCTTCTTCTTGCCATATATACTTCCAGCCATTAACCATAATTATCTCAATTTCCATCTGTAGGCCAAAGTACAATACAATGTCGAAGGTATAGGTTGTATTGAAATCTGCTTCCTTGTTTTGCGCCTTGTAGGCATCGCAAATGGTCGTTATCAGATTGCCGTTAAAGAGCGTTTGTTCGGCAGTGGCATTGCTCAGTGTAAGTTTCGGGCTACGTTCATTGGCCAACCGGAGTACTTTGATCGAAGTATTCAGTTCGTAGTTTTCCATCTGGCAAGTACGTATATGTTGGTAATCGGCTTTATTGTCGATTATCGAATTGTCGAAAGAATAGTGCGAGTTATTATCGGTTATGCTAAACGTGTAATCATCTTCCGATTGAGGTAAACCGATTGCTGTTATATTAATTGTGTAAGTATTAGGGCTTATGTAAACCTGTACATAATTGTCTTGATTTGCTACAATTTCTTGGCTTTGGGTTCCATGATGCAAATCGGGAATGTTTTCGTAAATACATTTATCAGAATCGTAGTGAAGGTAATATTCCAACTCATCCATATAATATTTGCGAGTTTCGCATTGTTCAATTGTGCGATTAAATTTATAGTATTCGCCTGTATTGGTCCAAGCCACAAATTGGTAATTGCCAGCAGTAAGCAACAGGTTAAATTCGTAATCGCTACCAGTATAAGCTCCGGCAGTAACCGAAGTTACATATTGCATGTTGTCATTGAACACATACACATGCAAACTATCTATTTGATATCTATCTTCAGGAAAAAGGTCGAGTGTTTGGGCATCTACATCCAAGCTAACAACTAAATGTACACTACCCCTGAGATCAATACACCCATCGAGGTCATCTTTAATGCAGGAAGTGATTCCCACAAGGGCAAATAGAATGATCACAGACCTTATTAGTAATATGGAATATTGTTTTTTCATCTTTTTGGGTGATTGAGTTAAAAAGGGACAGCCAGCCCCGTAAAGCAGGCTGTCCGCTATTAAAATAGGTTATTCAAGTATAACTTCGTTTTTGAAGTATACCCATGGAAGTGTTTGAATTTCAATATTCAGAATTGTTTCTTTATCTTCTGAAGGATCCCATGGATCAGGAACGATTGTATTTTCATCTGTTGGATCAACCGGTTTTGAACCAGGACCGTCACCAGGACCTCCATTACCATCTCCACCATCAGGAATAGTAGGATCACCAGGCCATCCTTTAAATACACCTTCTTTGATACCAGTTACAAGAATATGAGCCAATTCGTTACGTTCCAAGTTACGGTGGTCTTTACTTCCTGGAGTAGGAGGGTTGGGTGCTGTACCTTTGGCTGTATTGATAAATACCATAAAGTATACATAACCGGCTTTATATTCTGTGAATACATATTGTTTGCCAGTTGTACTTTTTGAAGTTAACTCGCTAGCCAATGCATAGGCTTCGTCATAACTTGAAACAAACCAAATATCGTTATTATTTTCACCCGTTACAGTTTCCTTACAGAACACCAAGAAGAAATCAGATCCAGGAACATAAGCAGTACCAGGTGTACGACCGGTATACACTGGTCTGTCTTTCCCTGTCAGAGCATCATGTTTCGTATCATAGCCAACTGTAGTTAATGGTAGACCGCTAACCTTGGTTTGAACCATTACATAAGATGCAATTGCTTTGTCTTGACCCGCATTTTCACCAAAATAATAGCTTTTCAAATCAGTTGATGTCCATTTCCACTCACCATTATCACAAACATTAGGATCGTTTTGCAATCCTACAGCCACTGCATCATACTTTCCTGGACTTTTAGGGCTAGTACCGGTTCCAGTCCATTTCCATGGAGTTTCAAGACCATTCACTATGCGTTGTACATAGTAAATCTCTTCATTAACATTACCTGGGAACCAGTTCTTAACTTCATATTTAATCTCAGCCTCAGTACCTTCACCATTATACAATTTTTGAGGAAACGGAATACCAGTACTTGTTACTATCACTTTTGCAACCAAACGTCTTACAGTTGTTGAAAGTGTATTCTTTACAGGTTCTGTACCTTTATCCTGTGCGTGAATGTCTTTTGTTGTACAGTCCGAGAACATAACAAAGCCATCTGTTGGATTAGCAGCTTCGGAAAGCGTTGCAACAGCATCCAACAATTCTTTTTCAGTTGTCACAGTAAGAGCAGGCATATTAACACCTACATAAAGATTTCTTAAACCGGCAGCAGTTTCAAGCGGTGTCTTATTTCTGTAATAGTTACCATCTTGTGTAAAATCAGTTATAGATAATTCGTTTACTTTCAACTCGTCACCACTACTACTAAAAGAGTAAACTGTGATAGCTTTTACTTTGCTTTCATAGTCAAGAGCAGTAATATATTCAGTTCTCGACATTGAAGCAGGCATCTTGAAAGCAATATCCAGTGTTGCTTTTTCGCCTTCAATCACCTCAGGCACTTTTACGTCATCGTTCTCCGAACACGACGCAAACATCATTATTGCTGCCGTAGCAGCGAAAAGAAACTTTTTCATTTTCATTTTTTTGTTTTAATTAATAATATGGGTTTCCCCGTTGTTTATTCTTTTTCTTTTTTCTTTTTTTAGACACGGATTATTCTTTTTTTAGACACGGTTATTCTTTTTTAGACACGGATTGCGCGGATGACGCGGATTTTAAAACACGGATTTTAATTGCTGATTTAAATAATATCTGTGTATTTAAATCCGTGCAATCCGTGTTATCTGTGTCTAATTTTTTATCTGTGTCTAATTATAAACCATTTAAATATTCCTGTAAATTATAATCCCGTATCATTTTACTTATCTCCGGGTCACGCTGTGCCCGGTTTACCTTATCCGGATCCAGTCGGCAAGCCTCCATTAAATGATCTACAGCTGCTTGCATTTCTTTCAACCTGCTACACAAGATGGCAGCCAGGTAGTGCGTGTTGCTATTCTGCGGCAAGGCGGCCAAGGTGTTGTATGCTTTTCCATCGTAGCCAAGGCAAGTCAAGGCTACAGCAGTGTTGTAATCGTTGTAATCGTTCAAGATGCTCAACGCCCGTTGATATTCGCGGTTTCTTAATAATTTCAAAGCATGCATATACTCCGTGCGCTGATCGGTTGTGAACTGCGGGTTGCCAAGCAAACTGCCGTCGGCCAGTTCGTCCATCGAAGAAATTATATAGCTCAGCGTATCCACGCGTGATATCTTATAATAACTACGATCGGTGGCTGTTATATTTCCGCCTAGTGTCAGACGGATGTTTTTAAGCCCAGCCGTTACCGGATAGCTGCGGGTGTAGCGATACATATAATTCTTGCCCGGAGCAATTACTGCATTGTAGTGCGCATCCGGCCGATAAGGAGCGGGCACCATGTAGCGAAACATCTCTTCTTGTCGCGAACCTCTTACTTCGTTGGCTGCTATCTTTTGATGCAAAAGAAAGCTCGATGCTATTTGTAGCGAGTCGCGTTCTTGTGGTAAAAGCGGTTCCAGATCTTCGGGAGTAATACCTTTAAGATAGAACTCGCGATACTTGGCCGGAACACCATCCAATGTTATCTGTCGGCGGGAAGAAGAAGTGTCTACAATTCGTTTACGCTCTGTACGATACTTACGCCCTAATTCTAAGGTATCGGCATGCATGGCCAAACGCCGTGCAAAGAGTGCCTGATACTTCATATCATGTGCAATCAGTTTCTTGCGCAATACTTCTGCCTGCTTAATATTATACGCATCGTATTCTGCTTGTTGGGTGTTTCGCCAATCACGATACTCTTGCATCAAAGTCCATTTGTTGTAATACTGATCGAGCTCTGTTTGCCTACGCCTGCCCAATTCGCGGTTCACACCCCGATGGTCTACAAAGGCAGAATCATAAGCCGAAGGATCAATAATGCTATTCAGGTACTCTTCAAAGCGTTCGTAATCTTGTTTTTGTAATTCAATAAAGTTTGTTCCGCGCAATACCACGTCTTCCAGTTTCACTAAGGAATCGCCGTGCATAAGTTCCGGCGTAAGCGTCAGCTGAAAGTCGTCCGATAGGTAGGCCTCGGGTACATGTACAATAAAGTCAATATTTACTTGTCCTTCTCTAATTGGTGCAAAGCGTGCGCGCGAAGTAACGGTTACTTGCGACAACATGTACACTTTGTTGGTATCCAAAGCGGCTTCGGCTTCCTGTGTGCCTTCAATGCCTGCTTGGTTGGTACTGTAATTAACCTGTTCGGCCAGTACCATCGGCCCTTGTTGCCCCGGACGGCCACCTGGATGGGTAATGGAAATGTGGCTACGTTCCAGAAACAAGCGTTCCGTTAGGTGGCGCTTACGCATGCTACCGGTGCTACAAGAGGCAAGGGTCAATAAAACGAAAAGGGTATACAGTAAGTTTTTCTCTCTCATAAATATAATGTGCCAATGGGATAATGTGCCAATGTGCTAATATGCCAATGTGCCAATATGCTAATGTGTCAATTACTAATGTGTCAATATGCCAATAGGATAATGTGCCAATAGGATAATGTGCCAATTGCTAATGTGCCAATAGAATGTAATTAATAAATTGATTAATTATGCGCAGCCAATTGGCACATTGGCATATTAGCACATTGGCACATTAGCCTTAATCTTCTCCTCTCTTCTTTGCCAACTCTTTCAGATTATGCTCAGCCTCATTTACTCCACCAATTGATGCTTGGTTCAGTAAATCTTCGGCTTTGTCCAGTTCGCCACGAATCATATAAACGATACCTAGGTTGTTCCAGGCTTCGGGTAAAGCAGGAGCCTTTTCAAGTAAGCGCAAAGCGGTGTTTTCTTCGCCATTCTCGATTAACAGGGCAGCGGCGTTGTTCATAGCAACGGGGTCGCTGTCGAAGTATTTAGGAATGGTTTCCATGATTATCTTTTTATACTCGGGGCTGTCCTTGCCATACTCCAAGGCTACGCTGTACAACTCTAGTTGCGACAGGTTCTCGGGGTTGGTGTTCATCAGCTGACGGGCTTCGGTGGTGCTATAGCTACGTACGGCATAGTCAATCTGGTATTCTACGCGGCGTA
>NZ_QVMJ01000043.1:1516-35081 GCF_010500955.1 Bacteroides sp. 519 | reverse complement strand
TTATGCGCAGATACCGATTTGTCCATGTTTAGTACAGAGAAGAGACGCAATGCTGTTTTAGAACGTGTTCGTTTGCGTAGTTATCTTGAAGGCACTAAACGCAATTTGGACAAAAAAACTTTAGTTGACTTACTTCTTTGCTTGCGCAAGGTGGTTGACTCCCCTTTTATCCCTGCCGAATCCAAAGGCGAGTTTCCCCGCTGTCTTTTACAATTTAACCGTTCTTTCAATAGTTGGCTTACTAACACTAAAACAAATTAATGTTATGCGACATATACGTATTCAATTCATATTCATCCTTGTTTTCACGCTGGTCTCAGGGGTTCTTCGTTCACAAGAAGCTATACCTTACCGCCTTTACGATCCTATTCCACGTCTTGCAGTGAAGAGTAATTTACTTTACGATGTAAGTCTGGGCTTGAATCTTGGCGTTGAGCTAAAGCTGAGTAAACGTTTAACCCTTGATGTACCAGTAATGTACAATCCTTTCACTTTCAAGGATAATACCAAGTGGAAGAACCTGACCGTTCAACCCGAAGTTCGCTACTGGCTTTGCGAAAGCTTTGTAGGTCATTTCTTCGGTGTTCATGGTCACTACTCTAACTTCAATGTAGGTAACATAGGCTTCATCAGTGGTTTAAAAGATCACCGCTATCGCGGTTGGCTGGCCGGTGGAGGCGTTTCGTGGGGTTACCATTGGCTGCTCTCTCCCCGCTGGTCCATGGAGGCCACCATTGGCTTTGGTTACGCATACATTGATTACGAAAAGTTCGAAGCCCCTAAATGCGGTTTGAAACTCAACGAAGGCACTACGCACTATGTTGGGCCAACAAAGATTGGGTTGAGTTTGATTTATTTTTTGAAATAAAAATGAAGCTACTGATTTTTGAAACGCAGATTAACGCGGATTAACGCGGATTAATCTCTAATTAAATAATCTGCGTTAATCCGCGTTAATCTGCGTTTAAATAATAACAACATGAAGAAGATGAAAAATAACTCATTACTCAAAACTCATTACTTTATAGCCTTTATAGCCTTTATAGCCTTTATGGCCTTTTATTCTGTTCCCGCTATTGCCCAAAACTACAAAGGCTCTGTTTACGTAGAATCGACCGATTTTTCGGAACGTAACGACAGTTTAATTGTTTGCTTCAACATAAAAGTAGAAGCCAATGCTGTACCCAATTGTTCGAGCATGTATTTTACGCCCGAGCTCCGTAACGGCAAGCAAACCATGGATTTACCTTACGTTCAGTTAAATGGTAAAACCCGTTCAAAGATCAACAGCCGTTGGTTTATGGTTGCCAGCGACGAATGGTTGTCTCTTTACGATGCCCCCCAAATGATTGTGAATGCCAATAAATATACCGACGAAAACATGACTTATCAAACCACATTGCCTTACGAAAGTTGGATGGATAATGCAAGTCTTTTCCTTCGTCAGGAGTTGATAGGTTGCCGCAGTGAAGTAAACCTTTATACCTACAAGCTAAACGATCGCGTAAAACTCGCCCCCCGTGCCCCTTACGAAGTACAATCGTTGGTTGCTTTGGTAGCCCCCAAAGCCGAGGTGAAGACCCGTAACCGCCAGGGTAGTGCATTCCTTGACTTCCAGGTTGGCCGTTCGGTGATTCTTCCCGACTTCCGTCGTAACCCGGTTGAGTTGGGTAAAATCAACGATGCTTTCCTTGAAGTAATGGGCGATCAGGATGCACAAATCACCGGCTTGTTTATCGAAGGCTATGCCTCACCCGAAGGCAAATACACCAGTAACGACAAACTGGCCCGCGAACGTGCCATTGCCCTGAAAGACTATATCAAGAATCGCTATATGCTAGCCGAAAACCTTTTCAGTGTTCGCTCAACCGCCGAAGATTGGGCTGGTTTGAAACAAAAAGTAGAAGAAAGCAACATTGCCCAGAAAGACCGTGTATTGGCCATAATCGATGGCAGTTCAGAGTACGATGCCAAAGAAGCCCAACTGAAAGGCCTTTCTGTTTACAGCACTTTGCTTCGCGATATATTTCCCGAACTTCGCCGCGTAGAATACCAGATCGATTACTCGGTACGTAACTACAGCACCACCGAAGCCCGTCAGCTGATGAACACGAATCCCGAAAACCTGTCGCAGTTGGAACTTTACAGCGTAGCGCTCGAATACGGCAAAGACAGTCCGGAATACAAACGCATCCTCATGGAAATAATTCCCAAATACTTCGACAGCGACCCGGTTGCCATGAACAACGCCGCCGCCCTGTTGATAGAGAATGGCGAAGAAAACACCGCCCTTCGTTTACTTGAAAAAGCCCCTGCTTTACCCGAGGCTTGGAACAACCTGGGTATCATTTACATGATGCGTGGCGAGCTTGATAAAGCCGCCGACCTGTTGAACCAAGCATCCGTTGGCGGTGTAACCGAAGCTGCTCACAACTTACAAGAACTGGCAAAGAAGAAAGAAGACGAATGATAATATGCCAATGTGCTAATATGCCAATATGCTAATTGGCTGCGCATAATTATCCTATTATCCTATTGGCACATTGGTAAATTGACACATTAGTATATTGGCATATTGGCACATTATCCTATTGGCACATTAATCTTATGAGAGAGAAAACATACCTATACCTTATTGGCATCCTGTTAATGCTAGCATCATGTACCAATAATAGCACCCGTAAACGCCATTTAACTGAACGATTGTTTCTTGAGCGTTCACAAATAACAATCACTCATCCGGGCGATCGTCCGGGTCAGGGCGATGGTGGTCGGGGTGCTATGGTACTGAGCGAGCAGGTAAACTATAGCCAGGAGCCTCTTGATGCTTCTACAACCGATAGCCATCAGGACGAAGCCCGGTTAGATACCAATAAGGTATATGCATTGTCGCAGGTAACTGTCACTTCACGAGCACGCTTTGCCCCGGTACGCGAAGGATTGGTGAATATTGATTTTATTATTCACGTACCCGAAGCTTATTTGACAGACGACTTTCAACTGACGATTACCCCCAATCTGTTGCACAACGATTCTGTAGTGCATTTGGATGATGTGGTACTTCGTGGTAAGAACTTTATTGAACTACAGCAGCAGGATTACGAGCGCTATCAAAAGTATCTGGATGGTATAATTGACCCCACTGCTTACGATTCTGCTTTTGTAGATCACCGTGGGGTAGACCGCGAACTGGGTCGTCGCCGACAAACAGAACTTGATTCTTATTACAGTAAATGGTCGTTGATGCAAGAGTATCGCGACTGGCGCAACACCGAACAGGCCAAATACGATGAATACAATGTGAAGCGTGCCGAAGATCTGCGTCAGAAACTGATAGCTCACGATATTAAATATCACAATGCACTGAACCGGCGTTTAGCTACCCGTCAGGACACATCCGAACTAGGGTATAAATACCGTAAAGAACGTAAAAAACTCATTGAGTCGGCCCCTGTAAAACGACAGATCACATTGGATGCCGTTCCGGCCAAGTACCGTGAGTTCTACTTTAAAGGCATCAGTCCCGAGGACCTTGAACCGTTGTTGCCCAAAGACAAAGACTCTATAGCACTGGCAGGAGAATATTTGTTACACGAAAAGATAGCAGCCAACGAAGTTAAAGGCTCTCGTCAGCAAGAGGTGTTTAAGTATATGGTACCTGCCCCTTACCGTCCGGATGCGCACTACAGTGCTACCATCACTCCCGGTAAGAATTATAGCTACCGCTATACCCGTACCTACCCGGTAACAGTAGGATTAAAGAATCTGAAACTAACATTGGGTGGCAGCATTACCGCTACCGACCGCAGTTATTACAAGATTCAACCACTGGACACGTTGAGTTACGTAATCGCCTCGATGGACGAACTGGCCGATGGTAGCCTATTGGGTAACCCTGAGTTCACCGCCGATCAGCGTACAGAATATATGCACGCTTTGCGCTTGCTGCGAAACCGCGAATACCAACGTGCTTTGAATATATTAAACGAGTACGACGATTATAACACCGCCGTAACACTAACCTGTTTAGGTTATGACGCAAAAGCTTACAACCTGTTGGCTACGTTGCCTCAAACAGCAAACACGCATTACCTGGCTGCCATACTTTGCTACCGGTTGAAGGAGCATCAGGCCGCAGTTGATCACTTGATGGAGGCTTGCAGACTGGATCCGGGTAAGATAAACCGGGCGGAGCGCGATCCGGAGATTAGTAAGATGATCCGGGATTATAATTTACGTGAACACTTAGATAAATTATGAATAAAATTTTAGACACGGATGACGCAGATTACACGGATTTTAAACACGGATTAAATACCGGTTTAAAAAAATAAATCCGTGTATTTAAATCCGTGTAATCCGCGCAATCCGTGTCTAAAACAATTGAATTAACAAACGGGGAAACCCAATAATTATTTATTAACCAATAAACAAAAAAATGAAAATGAAAATGAATTTTAAGTATGCAATGATGGCTTTTGCTGCTCTTAGCATGGGAATGGCAAGCTGTTCGGACAACGAAGGCAACGATGTTGTTGAACTTGAGGGTGAAGGAACATATGTGCAGTTTGGGCTGCAACAAGAAAACTCTACCCGTGCTTTGTATCCTGAAATAAAAGCTGAGGATGCAGAAACAACAATCAACAGTGCAGCGGTTTTTATGCTGAACTCTAATAAGGTTATCACTGAAGTGTTTACTTTCGAACCTTATGAGGCAGATGGTACAACTCCAAAACAAAACATCTTCAAAGCAACAGCAGGTACATATTACTTTATTGCTGCAGCTAATGTTCCAAGTAGTGTAACATTTGCGCTTACCACTTTAAAAGGAAAACACCTTGATAACCTGAATCAGGTAATCACTGAAATCAACGAAGGTAGATTTGCTGAATTTGTTGACCTTACATCAACAAATGCAGCTGGTAAGAAAGGTAATTTCTTCATGACAAGTGGTGTTGAAATGCTTGCCAATCAGGATTACAAACAAATGGAGTATACAACAAAAGAGTTGGATGTTCACACTTACGATGAAATCGTGGCAGACGGTTTGCTAGCAAATCCTAAAAAGAACTATGTAGAAATCAAAATTGGTCGTGCTGTAGCCAAAGTTGAAACTGCTATCGGTTTGCAGGATGATGGTACTCTTTTGCATGTTGATGCTGCCGGTGTTGTTAAACCCGAAAGTATTGAATATGTTGTTACCAACAATCCGAATGCAATGCACTTCTTCCCTAACTTTGGAGGAAAAGAATTGTTCCAGGCTCCATATCACACTGCGTATCCTGTAGGTGGAACACAGCCTGCTGCTTACTGGCCTAACTTGCACGATGTTGATAATTTAACTTATAGACTTCCATTCACTAAAAAAGGTGGTAGCAAAATTGAAGCTAAAGGTGGTGTATATTCTTATGCAATGGAAAATACGAACGCGGAGCCTACTTATGGTAATGCAACTATTGTTTCAATAAAAGCTGAATTTAATCCTGATATGGTTGTAGAAAGTGGTGCAACTACTGAAACTGCCAATACTCAGGCTGTTGGTACATACGATTTCTACCGTATTCGTAAAAATAAAGAAAGAACAGATTATTATGATGGTAGATTCTTCTTGGATGCTAATGATGCAAAAGATGTAGCAGAAACCGAACTTGGTTTAGTAGAAGGTGAGTATGAAATTGAAGAATATCTAAAATGTGTTTGCTACTATATCATTCCACTTTACGATAAAGAAAAAGAAATCACTGAACGCTATGATGTTGTTCGTAACCACTACTATGAGTTAACTATCGACAAAGTATTGGCTTGTGGATATTCTGCCCCAGGTGGTGACATTGATACTGAAGAACCAGATCCACTTGATCCGAAAAAAGACACATACCTACATGTAAATCTGGTTGTGAAAGACTGGACACTTGTTAAGCAAGAAAGCGGTCTTGAACCACGCTAAATCGTTTCAACGTTAAGAGTTTTAGGCTTTAACCCCTGAAACTCTTAACCCCGAAACTGCTGAATAGTTATGAGCTTTGGGTCAGTCTAAACCCATGACCCAAAACTCATAACTCAAAACTCAAACTCAAAACCCCATTATGATGCGCACAGTTTTTAACCCTACCTTTCTATTATGTTTTCTTTTCCCCCTTTTGCTTAGCAGTTGTCTGGGCGAAGGCGATTTGAACTGTGATGAACTTCCGGCTGGTGAACAACAGCTTACTTTGAAATTTCTATACAATATAAATGGTGATCACGAAGACCATATACGGGAAGTTGTCGACAGCATAGACCTCTATATATACAAAAATACCGGCGATCTTTTCCTAACAAAACGGTTTTATAGCGACGAATTGTACGAAACCAATTTTGAATATACCTTCACACTAAATGCAGGTACCTATACTTTTGTGGCATGGATGAATGCCAGCGAAGAGTATATAAATGAAGAAGCAACCACTTTGCCCAATGCTACTAACCGCATAATTTGTAACGGCGAACAACATATAGAAACAGAAATACAATCGGCATTGTATTATGCCTACGAAGATAGAAAATCGGATACCGAACATGGCAACAAGCCACTAACAATAACCATAGACGAGAACCCACCACACGAAAAGTACTATCTTAACTTCGCAAAAAACACCAATAATATACAGATAGATGCTATATTCGACCGTCAGTTACCCACCGGATCGGAAATAAAAGCAACCATTACCGGTAAGAACGGAATTGTTAGCTTCCTTAATCGTTGCCCGGGCGAGCAACCAGTGTACACTTACCATCACTACTATTCGGATCAATCAACCGAAACCCGCACAGTGCACGAAAATACATATTACCAAACATTCAGTTCTTTTTTGCAAACACAACGTTTGTGGGAAAACGATGATTTGGAACTAACCATTATACTGCAAGAACCAGGCAGAAATGAGGAAGTGCTGATAAGCCAATCGCTTACACCACTCATTATGCAAAACCCAAAATACTATAACGATTTTATGTTGGAAAGGTTCGACAACTACAAACTACAGTTTGTGTTCGAAAAAGACCGTTTCGACAACTGGTACCATGTTGAGATAATTGTTAATAACTGGTATCTGGTAAGAATAGAAGCTAATCTGGATGTACAACCATAAATCCCCCCGCAATGAAACCAATATATATAAGTATATATTTACTATTAATGGTGTTTTTCTTTTTTGCTTGTGAGCGGGACGAGAGAGAAACCGTAGTTAACGAAGAGCAGGAAGTTTCGTTTGACATTACTACAAGGAAGAAAGGTGAAATAGTGATTGCGCCTGATGATACCATAAAATGGGTGCGTATATTGGCATTTGACCCTCCAACAGAGAAATGTGTATACAATAAATTTTTTAGCGTCGCTTTTCAAGACAGCATTGCAGATAAACTTGTGGCTAAAGTAGCCTTCCGGATGAAACTTGATACAATCTATCATTTTGTATTTATTGTTAACGAAAGGAGTGAACCGGATCAAACCCGGTTAGATGCACTTGCCGCATTTGATGAATCAAAACATATAGGTATGTTAGATAATATGGGCTTTTCGGCTGGTGCTACCAGTGCAACATCTGCCTTTCATGAAGATAAGTACATTCCTATGACAGCTATGATAGAGAATGTACGCATAACAAACAAAGCAGGACACTCAATTAATGGTGGAGACACCATTCCGGGTCCCATACAAGTGTTAATGGAAAGACTGGGAGTAAGGTTAGATTTGACGTTCGAAACAGAAATAGAAGAGAAAAAAGATAAAGTTGAATATGTAAAGTTATACAACTTTCCAACCGGTGTTGTTCCACTGTTTGATAAAGCACGCGATGGAACACCGAATAGCTATACCGGTACCAGAGGCACACGAACCATAGCAGACTTTAATGATGCCGAAGAAATAAGATGGAGTTTTGATGCCGATAAAGATGTTTGGATATGGAACAAACCGCGTGTAATAATTCCTTCAATTTTGCTGGGGAATTTAGATTCAACAGATGAAGATAAGGCAGTAGACCTGAGGGTCATTTATGACGATCCCACTTTCGATGACGAAGGTGTTCGGTTGGGTATCAACACCCCTAATACAACATATACCGAATATTACGATCCACCCAACAATCCTTTACCCGGTGAACCATATAATTACAGCCTTCCACGCAATACACGCTTGGAACTTACTGCAATAATTAAAGAATTCAATATAATAATTAACCCCATCAAAGTGAGCGGATGGGACAAGAAAAATGTATCTCTTGAAGATTAATAAATTTTAAAACAAATAACTATGATACAGAGTAAATATCTATCCGGACTTTTAGTGTGTGCAGCTTTTTTAGGCTCGTGTACAAATGAAATGAGCGATGAAACAGTTATAGATCCCGAAGCAATCAAGCTTGAGATTGGTGTGATAGGAAGTCAGGAAGTAACAACAAGAGGGCAGGCTTCGACTGACGAAGGAATAACTCCTGAGGCATACCACAATTATACAGGTACTTTTCAGTTGCTTATGGTAGAAGTAGCTGGATCTCCAACTGCTTTTTACGATGATCCTGTTATTGTGGCAACCGGTGGTGCTATAAGTAAAGTTAATGGTACAGCAACTACCTCGTATACTAAAAGATGGCCAAGCAATGATGGACAACTTTATTTTCATGCTTATGCTCCGGCATCGGGTACTGGTGCATTTACAAAGCCAGCTTTTTCGGCAGCAGCCAATTATACTTTAGATAATCCATATACAATACAATCAGCATATACCAATCAACCAGATTTGTTGTTTGCTAATATTGGAACACATAAACGTTCGGATAATAGCGGAACAGTGGCAATAAACTTTGATCATCTTCTTACCCGTATTACTTTTCAGATAAGAAGGGAGGCAACTGGTTTTATAGGCAGCGATGAAGTGTGGATAAAAGAAGTTGCTATAAAAGACGTGTATGATAGAGGAACACCAACAATGAGCACATCTGGTTTTAGTTGGGGAACAAAAAGCAAAAGTGGTGCAACACCTACTTTTTCTATGACTTTTTCTACGCCACTACAGGCACCTAGTATTGATTTCACAGAAACTAGCTTCGAATCGGCCTTTTTACCTAACTTACCGACTACTAGTACTCCTACGAATAATTATAGTATGTTTATGCTCCCACATGACAAAGTCGGAACCGGAGCTGGAAAATTTGAAAACGCAAAGTTGTACCTCAAATTTAGAGTAGCTGCAGCACATGATACTGCTGGTGTTGACGATACAGAAGTTGAATTTGATTTAAAAGATTACGAAGACTGGGTAGCCGGTTATTGGATTAACTATCAAATAACCATCAAACCAGGATACATCACTATTAATCCTATCAAAGTAAAAGGATGGAATAAAATAAATGTGCCAATAACAGTAAACTAAGCAGAAATAAATAATGAATCGAATAAGATATATATATGGAATAATCATCGTGGTGGCGGTTTGTTCGTGTCAGAAAGATATAGATGCTCTTCCCAACTATATCGAATTCGGCGCAATACATAAATTTGTGCTACGAAGTGCGGAAACGAGAGCCGCAACAGATTGGGGAGGAACTACTACTGCCGATTTTAATGGTACCATGAAACTATATGGTATGTACGATGGTACTGGTGCCAGCACTTTTATTAACGGTGATAATGTTGAGGTAACGGGTGGGCAAAATACTACCTATAAAAAAGTATGGCCCAACGCCACAAGCACTTATAAGTTCTTTGCATTTTATCCATCCGATGCTATGACAGTAGCAACAGATGCCTCAAATCTGAAATGTACAGTAAATTCCGCTAGCGGGTATACGATTGGAGCAAACGCTTCTACGCATAAAGACTTGATGTATGCTTCGAGAGAAAACCCTACGCATGGTGCAAAATTCGATTTAGTATTCCATCACTTGTTAACACGTGTAACCTTTCAAGTATCTAGAGCTACCGATTTTCCAGAAAAAGAAATTGAAAGCATAACCCTTACAGGGGTAAGAGATACATATGAGGGCGAAACCCAATCAGGTAGTACAGAGGAGGATGATGATGACTCTAAGTTTACTTGGACCCGGGTGGGCAACACTACAAACAGTCCATGTATGAATGCAACAAACACTCCTGGTAGTCCCAGTATTTTCCCATACAAATTGACTACAACCTCTACTTTGCTTAACGATAATTTCTTCTTGTTTCCACAAACTGTGTCGGAATCGGGGAAGGAGATAAAACTTCAATTGAAACTGAAAGATGAAGCTACTCCTATAGAAGTTGATCTATCGGATACTGGTATTGACTGGGGGATGGGTGAGTGGATTAACTATATCCTCACCTTTAACCAAACAGGCGAAAAAGTAACCATTGCCGCCCAAATTTTACCCTGGACATCATCCGGCGTAGACGGCGACGCATTGGGCCGCAAGTTAAACCTTTCGGAAACCGAGGTTAATTTTTACAAACTGAACGGTACGCTCACAGCCAGTAATAATAAAGTCTACTTTTGGACGAACCAGAAAGATGCCTACATTGAGGAGGATATGCTTGACAGTAAAACCAAGGTCAATAGCATATTCAAAGATCTTAATTTTGAGTTCGACGACGACGACGGTTGGGGCCACTTTACGCTCGATTTTCTTAGCAACTCGGCGGCAGTAGGCGAATACAACATCGTGCTCAACGTAGGAGGGCTACGCAAGAAGATACAGATAAATATCTTAGACTTAACGCTGGACTTTGAGAAGGACTTTGAGAAGGTCGCCATCACGAAAAAGGGCTACCCAGATGATGTTAAAGCCGATGACGTTGAAATCGAATTTGAGACGGACGGGACAGCGGCCTACATTGAGGAGTACTTCTACTATAGGGACCTAAAAACCAATATCAATAACATATTCGAAGGGCTCAGCGCATACACTGACGACGACGGCACATCCATTCCCGCAAGCAATTTTGTGTTCAACGGCCCCAGTCCCAATAAAGGCAAAATTACGTTCAAGTTGAAACACTTCGGAAAAGACGGAGGTTATATCATACTCAACATACAAAAGGGAACGGCGCGCATACGCGAGAAGATACAGATAGAGATGAAATGGGATAAGTAGGCAATAAAAAAATGAAAAGAGATATGATTCACGAATTTTTGAATAGAAAAATAATGGCAGCAGTTGCAGTGGCAGCGTTCGCATTCGGGCTGTCGTCGTGCACGGTGGAGGAAGAGATAGACACTCCCGGGCAGTTCGTCGACGGCAAGGTGCAGTTGACGCTACATACCAATGCAGGAAGCTACCAGATGCCCGTTACACGTGTTGCGGCCGGAAACGACACCGACGGAAATGTGTCCTACAGTGGGGATCGCAGGCCGATAGTGTTGGTGTTCGAGTTGCCTGTAGACAAAACTGACATGGGAGACGCAGTCTTCAAAGAGGCCGCACGGGCTAATAGCGAATCCAAAGTCGCGCTGAAACCTACGGATCGGCCCGTGCGGTTGCTCATCGTGTCCGATCCGCCCGATAACTTCTTCTACAATAACCAGACGTACGCCTTCACGGTCGCTGCGCTGAACTCCGACGAAAGTCCACTGAAGGGCGTGACCAAGAACAAAACCTTTGCTGAGGCCGTCACTGGTATTCTCAACACCGTGAAACTGACCGTCGAAGCCAACGGACACGTCAAGGTTCCCTACGCGGGTGCGACCAAATATATCCCCGCGTCTGGCATCTGCGACCTCACCGAGATTGATGAGGATACGTCCATCGGTACCGATGAGGATATGGTGAAGCTGCGGCGCATCGCAGCGAAGATTACTGTCGTGAACCAGGCGGCGGGATTTGTTCTTCAGGGTGCCACGGTGCTCAACACCAAACAATACGGATACCTCTACCGTGACACCATCTCGGGCACACCCAGCGGCCTGCCCACCGGCAATAAGGTACACTACCTCAATGGCGATGGTACAGACGATCCCGACACACGTGTGACCGGCATAGCCGCTTCGTCTTCGGCAGTGGCAGGAGAGGGCAACACTAGTGGCAGCCCGCTTTACATCTACGAATCGGCTGCGGGCGAGATCACTGTGCTCGTGCAGGGTAAATTCAAGTACAACGACACGCCGTACTGGTACCGACTGGCGCTTAAAGACAAAGACGGCAACCCGATAGCCGTTGATCGCAACACACACTACACCTTGACAATCACGGAAGTAAGTATGCGTGGCTATGGTTCGATAAAAGACGCGTTGGACCCGTTGGATGGAACCGACGTGACAGGCGGTGTGAGCTATGAAGTACTCTCGTCTGGCTTATCAGACCACGAGATCGTGGACAACGGCGTCTATTACCTCGGGCTGAGCAACTCCGAGTTCATCCATTGGTCAAACAACACGACGAACGTTGAGGTGCTCACTACCATCAGCACGGACGCCCCGAAGGGTACGCCGATAGTAGTAGAGAAAATCGCAGGTGCCGGTGGTATAACGCTAATAGATGGCTCTCCACTAACAAGTGGATCTGGAAAGCTAACAGGTACCGTACCCGAAGACGGAACCCCTATTGAGGTGAGAGCTACCTTCCAGCCAGGGTTCGCTGTCAACGGGGACGGGAAAATGGCGTTGTACAGCATAACGGTGGGCGTGTTAGAGAAACAACTGCTCGTGGTGCAGCGGGGCAATTCACTGTTCATTCCGGAGACACCAACCGATGTTAAAGGGAAGTATGTCGCCGCCAGTGTGGAGGACGGTCAGGAGTGGCTTTCGCTCGCGATAAAGAAGAACGACGGCTACAAGTACACCACCAATGATGTCAGTTCGAACCAGAATGGAGATACGCTCAGGGTTTATAGCAACGTACTGCAGATGTCAAGAAACGACCAGTTGACTGTTGACTACGGCACAATCATGGCTTCGCACACTCCAACGAAAGACACCGTCACAGCGGTGGGCACTAAAAAGTTCGTAAACACAGGCGGGCGTGTGAAGATGGCCATCGCCCAACAGAGAATCATTGTCCACCGTTTCGCCAAGAGCAATGTAGTCCTTTACGTCGACGGCGACAACCGGATTCTGACCTTTGCCGAGGACGAGGCCGATTATACGAAGAAAATCGTGGAATACCAAGATGTGAACGGCGCTGGCAAGAAAACCGTGACGTTCTCTGACGACACTGACACTAACACTCACACTGCATTGAAAGCCAACGTACAGGGCATCATTTTCCGCTGGGGGGGGCTTGTAGGAATAAGCACTAGCAGCAATGGAACTAATCTGACGTCCTTAAAGCCTACTGATGTCGTGTTCTGGCCTATCGAGTACGAGAAGGAATACATGGCCAATTACGGCAGAAACCCAAGTCAAGTGAGTTGGAAATTCAACTATGATACTTGGAATGGTGAGACGGATATTCCGTACTTCGGCGACATAAATTATAACAACCTATCTAACGACCGGAACTACGACGCTTTCAAAACCAAATACAAGGACAAGGGCTACAATGCCGCGGAGGGGTATGGCGACATCTGCCGCTATATCAGTGATAAGGGTTGGGTAAAGGGCGATTGGCGCATGCCTACAATGGGAGAGTTTAGTACTCTTCGCACGGAAACTATAAATGCTGGATATCTGGAAAACGTGGAAGGCTACATGCAGATTGGTGTTCTGTACGGTGAATATGATTATGCGTTTGATGATGGGCCGAGGACGGACTGGAAGGTACTGAAGGTTACAAATCCTAACCCTAGCGGTCACTACGGCTTTACGCGCCTGACCAACGCCCGCATGGTCGGTGCCGGCATTACCCCGGATGACAATACTGACAAAGAAAACCCCGATTCTAAATACAATAAATACCTGACCGATCCCGTGGGAGCGCGCGTAGTTGTACCTGCTGCCGGGGCCAACACCGACGAATACAACTGGAAAGGCGGCCTGTACTACCCCGGTGGCAACGGTTACTTTATGTCTTCCACGCCCAATAATTATAATCCCGCTAAAAACAACGTGTACACTTTCCACGTCAACGCTGTATTAACATACGAGATGCGCGGACTTGGCGTCGAAGCATATTCTATCAACCGGGGGGCCTACGGGGTGTCAGTGCGGTGCATCCGCAAGTGGCCGGACGAGTTATAAGTAAAACGTGAGGGTAAGGGCACCCACGTAGGTTAAACAATCAATAAATACTCTTCCCTAAGATACTTTTGTATCTTCCCTGTGGCACTTTTGTATCTTACTTGTGGCACTTTTGTATCTTGCCTGTGATACTTTTGTACCACAGGCAAGATACTTTTTTCTCACAGGAAAAAAAGTGTTGGTACTGTAAGTTTTTGATTACCAGTTATATTTATAACTTAGCGTTTCAATTTTGTGTAAAATCAATCTTCCAACCTCTTATACCAATTAGTATATAGCAGTACAGAGCAAACAATAACCACCATTAATCCTATACCTGCATATGTAAACTCCTTGCATACCAGATAAATAGGTGCAGCCACTAAACATGTTTGCCATACAATTCCCACAATTACATTTACCATATCGCGGGCAAAGTTTTTGTTCTCCATAAATGTCGGATCGTCTGCTTTAACTTTTTCTGCTATCGGTTTCCAGAATCCCCAGGGCCGGGTTTTCTGATAGAAGTTTTTCAGTGCACCTTCTTCGGTTGGAGGAGCCGAATAAGTACCAATGATACAACCAATAATCGAGAATAAAAGAATAATTGGGAAATAATAAAGAGGTTCTGCCCACATGGCATATTCAGGGAACGATTCTTTGAATACCGGAGCAACAAGTGGTAATATCAGGGCAGGGATCAGACCGGCTGCCATACCCCAAGCAAAACCACTGGAGTTAAAGCGCCACCAATGCCATTTCAAGATATTGGCTGCAATGTAACTACCATAAAGTGCACCGGTTACCCATTGTAGCATCTGGTCTACATTTTTTGCTGCTACTCCCAGAAAAATACTGATGATAACAACCACAATACCAACTATATAATTTGCATTGGTTGCTTGTTTGGGTGTAGCTTTCGGCTTGAAATATTTAATATAAATATCGTTTACAATATATGCCTGAGCAGCATTAAGGGTACCTGCAAACGTCGACATAAAGGCAGCCAACAGTCCGGCTACAACTATGCCGGTAAGCCCAACCGGAATCCAATGGTGTTTCACTACAGCCGGAAGAATAAGTTCGGCATCCAGAGCTCCGCTTGCATTTCTGATTTCGGGTAGAATATCTTTGAATAATATAATTCCAAGAACAGCTATTCCGGCAATCATCATATAACGTACCGGCATTAAAACTACGGTTACAAATCCCGACATCATAGATGCTTCCTTCGGACTTTTGGTTGAAAGAATCTTTTGCATATCGTACGTAGGGGCTGGGCCGGCTACCGAAGTGAGGAATCCTTTCAACAATACCATTCCGAAGAAGAAACTGAATATCTGGTAAATAGATTGTCCTATTTCTCCATTAAATTCGGCCATGGCACCTTCCCACCGGATACCCAGGTTCTGTGTTATGCCAGCCGACATCCAGCCATCCGGCAACAGGTTGGTAAAGTTTTCGGGCGTTAAATGAATCATGGCTATAATACCAATGGTGATTGCTGCAATTGTCATAATGATGTATTGACCCACATCGGCCCAAACAATAGACATCATTCCACCCAGTAGCGCGTAGAATACGGCAAACAGTGTGAATACAATTCCCCAGATGTGTGGCACATACGCATCGGGAACCTCCATCAGGAAGGGGAATATGGTTTTTAACGGCAGGAATATTTCAATAAATTTTCCTAAACCAATAAATCCGTAAGCCAGCATTCCTAAACAGTTTATTACTGCAAAAATTACAATAATGGCATGGGATATTTGCGCACCTTTATCCTGCCCGAAACGGAAACCGATCCACTCCGCACCAGTGGAACAGTTTGACCTACGGAGCCATGCCGAGAGATAAACCATGAGGAATATCTGGTTAAACACCGGCCATACCCACGGCATATAGATACTTTTAATGCCATAAAGTACGGTTATGGCCACCAACCATACTGTGCCCGAAATATCGAACATGCCTGATGCATTGGAAAGGCCGAGCATATACCAGGGAAGCGATTTACCACCAAGAAGATAAGATTCCAGATTTCGGGAAGCCCTCTTCTTCAAGTAAAGGCCTATAAAGACCAGGAAACAGAGATAGGCCACGATTATCGCAATATCGACCCCACTCAATAAAACTTGATTCATAATTGTACTAGAATTTTTAATTGATAGATTTACTTAATCAGACAAATATACGCATTTCTCTGATTTCCATGCACATCCGGGCGTTATGATACGGACACTTCCAGAATCCGGCTTTATCATCGGTGGTATTGGGCATTCCGTTGGCATAAACACTCCATATCCATTCACCGTTCTTTTTATCCAGTATATGCTTCTTTATATATTGCCAACAGTTAACAGCTACATCAAAGTATTTTTGTTTTCCTGTAAGTTTATAGGCATACATTGAGCCAACAACCGTTTCGGCTTGTACCCACCAATGGCGGTCTTTATCAATATGTCCGCCATCCGATTCGTATGCCATGCTTCCGTCACTCTGTAAGCCTTCGTAAGATGCTTCTACAATTTCAACAGCTAATGTTTTTACATCTTCCAGCAATTGCTCATCGCCCAGAACTTCGGCGGCCTCATATAATAACCAGGCAGCTTCAATATCATGACCATAAGATACAATTGTGTAGTTGGATTGCCATTTGCGGTTGAAGAACAGAATCAGATGTTTTGTTTCAGGATGAACAATGTGTTCGGTAAAGTTTCTGATCAGGCGTTTCTGGGCTTGCAAAACACTAGGGTTATTCCATATACGCAACAAATTAGTATAAGGTTCCAGTATATGAAGATGCGTGTTCATTGATTTTTCTTCGTTGGCATCTTTTGCGCTTAAACGCATATCTTCTATGGGTTGCCAGTTTCTTTGCAATGCTTCAATATATCCCTCGTTTTCAGGATCGTAGGCATACTTCTCTATTAAACCGAAGAAATCTTTTGAAAGTTGTAATGCTTCGGGGTTACCTGTAGCCCGGTAATATTCGGAGAATCCATACAGGGCAAACCCTTGTGCATAAACCTGTTTGCGGGTATTTACAGGGCAACCTGTATAATCCAGTTCCCAATACACTCCACCATACTCTTTATCTATGAAAAAATCTTTCATGTAATTGTATGCCCGTGTGGCGGTTTCGAGATATTGCGGATGCTTATTGGCTCGGTAAGCTGCCGAAAATGTCCACAGGATTCGTGCATTCAACACAACGCCTTTATTGGCTTGTTTATGCAAGTTTTCCTGTCCGTCAATGCGGCCGTAGAATCCCCCGTTCTCATTATCTGTCAACTTATTGATCCAATAGGGGAGTATATTGGATGTAAGTTCATTATATAGTTCTTCCTGAAATTTCTGCATTTATACTGGTTATTATTGAAACGCAGATTGACGCGGATTAACGCAGATTTTTAATTAATAATAATCTGCGAAAATCTGCGTTAATCTGCGTTTTTAAAGGTTTGCTTTGTTTTTATTTACCAATTTGGTAATAGCCTCTACCGAAGTCTTTGAACGCAGCCCATCAGCAGGGGTATTCATGCAGTAATCCAATAACTTATCTATTGTTGAAGTTGCTACATGCATACGCGTATCCGATGATGCATAATAGATATAAACTGTTCCATCCTCATCGGCAATCCATCCGTTCGAAAATAATACGTTCGATACATCTCCTATACGTTCCTCTCCCAGTGGGGCCATAAAATGCCCGGCAGGTTCGGCAATAATTTTAGTAGGGTCTTCCAGATCGGTTATATAGAGATAAAGAACATAGCGAAGACCCGCCGCGCAGGCTCTTACGCCATGAGCCAGATGTAACCAGCCTTTGTTTGTTTTAATAGGGTGGGGGCCTTCACCGTTCTTTACCTCTTTTATGGTGTGATAGTAGCGAAAGTTTATAATTTTTTCTTCCTTTACCTCAGCGCAGGTCATGTTGTCAATCAGTGCCCAACCAATGCCACCACCGGAACCGGCATCAATGAAACCATCCTGCGGACGTGTGTATAATGCATATTTACCATCAACAAACTCCGGATGAAGAACTACATTGCGCTGCTGCGATTTAGAAATTAAATCGGGTAGCCGTTCCCACTTAATCAAATCTTTGGTACGTACAATTCCGCAGGATGCTGTAGCCGATGATAAATCTCCGGCAGGCGCATTGGGATCTTTGCGCTCGGCACAGAATAAACCGTAAATCCAACCATCCTCATGATTGGTTAATCGCATATCGTAAACATTGGTTTCGGGGTCGTCAACATCATCCAGTGAAAGGGGATAATCCCAAAAACGGAAATTATCAATTCCATTCGGGCTTTCGGCTATGGCAAAGAAAGATTTACGGTCGTTGCCTTCTACACGTACAACCAATACATATTTATCGTTCCACTTTATAGCACCCGAGTTTAGTGTGGCATTTATGCCGATGCGTTCAAGTAAGTCCGGATTGTCTTGTTCGTTGAAGTCGTACCTCCAAATTAAAGGTGCATGCTCGTTGGTTAGTACAGGATTTGTATAGCGTTGATAAATGCCATTGTTCGAATCCGTTTTTTCATTTTTCTTGGTTAGTAGTGTTTCGTGAACCTGAAATAAGTTGTCTACTTTTTCTTTGTAAGAGTTCATAATGTATAGATGTTATTTATGATTTTAGAACACGGAGACACAGAGTCACAGAGGTTTTAACGGTTTTAAAGAGGAGATAAAAACTCTGTGCCTTTGTGTCTCTGTGTTCTAAATAATGTCTTTCGCCATTAATATTTCTGGTTTAGTCACAAATTTCCGGAAATCGTCTTCATTGTTACTTCCTTTATACGGTACGTAATAATGATCCGGCCTGTTTTTAGCATTTCTCCAAAACAGGATATACGAAAATTTATAGTCTTTAATTGTATTGTATATTATTTCAGAGAAGAAGTGCTCTGGTGGAAACTTTTCCATACCAGTTTCGGCAATACAAGCTATTTTATTTGCCTTCCGAGCGTAGTTAATAACAATATCGAGGTTGTGTTTTAATGCTGTTTTGTATCTTTCTATGTGGGCATTTAATGTTTCAGGGTCGTTGTACATAGTACCTTCGCCCGAGGCATAACAGTCGAAACCGATTACATCAACATATTCATCGCCAGGATAGCGTTCCAGATACTCGGTTTCATCTTTTGTTTCGGATGGAGAGTAGGCATAAATAATGTTGTGTACATTCTTTTTGTCGCGGAGATACTCTACCGTCATTACCCAGAGTTGTTTGTATTCTTGGGGCGTACATTGTTTGCTTCCCCACCAGAACCAACCTCCGCTATGTTCGTGATACATTCGGAACATTACAGGGATAAGTATTCCGTCTTTATCTTTCAGGTCGAGGAAGAAATTAGCAACTCTGTCTAGCCAAACCTGATACTTTTCGTGATTCTCGCCACCGGGAAGTATGCTTTTCACAACATAATCCTGTGCACAGTCCCACGCTGTGTTGCCGGTTACAATGTTATCTCCGTGCCAGCTTATGGTATTTATTGAACCTCGCTGGTGTGCTTCGCGGATATAACGTTTCATGTTATCAAAGTAAATGGAATCCAGATTATATGGAGCATCTATTTCGATATGGCCAATTTCCCATCCTACTACAGCCGGGTATTTGCCTGTTACATCGTGTACATCCGAGCGGTTTGGCTCGTTATACCAGTTAACTCCATACGCCAAATCGTCTTGATGGCCCAGCATAATGCCTTTATCCAGAAGAGTGAATATACGGTTGTATAATGATACTGTTTCGGGAGTAGCTTTTTTATCTACCAAATTAATTGGTGTATTAGGCTTTTCTGTACAGGAACACATTATAAGAAATAATGCTATGGGAATAATTTTCTTCATGAGGTTATTGTATCGTTATAAAAAAATATATTGGCAAAAATAGTACATATCGAAACACGATTCCAGTACTATTTTGCCAATATACTGTACTTTATTTACTTAAAACCGGGTAGTTGATTGCGCGTAATAACGTAATCTTGTTTCATTGCATCGATCCACCATTCTTGGTTTGCATGACCTTCTCCATACCATGGCATAAACCACGACCAACGAGCTCCGGCTTTCCATTGTTCGGATATAAGACCTACGGTACCACATTCGCTAAGTGTAACAATTTTATGTGCATACGTGTTTGTAATTACTTTATATTGTATTACACAATTAGCAGCATTCATATTGTATAGGTCGCGTCCTATAATATCTACATATTCATCGCCCGGATAAAAAGCATCGTCTTTAGTTTGTGTAGTCCATACCCAGATAAGATTATTTAAATCCTGTGATTTAAAATAGTCGAACATATACATCCATAGCTTTTTATAAGCTTCGGCACCATCATTACCCCACCAAAACCATGCTGTTCCGTTATTGTATTCGTAAATATTTCCGGCAGCTTCGTGTAATGGACGCCATAATATGGGAATGCCTTCTTCTTTAAGTAGCTTTAAGTATCCAGCTATTTTTTCTAAATCGGCCTTCACTACATTGTTTTCCCAAGTGCCCTCAATGGTTGCATTTTTTGCTCGGAAAGAGGTTTCTTCCGGTTTGTATGTCATCTTGCTTGGCTCGGTTATGCCTTCGGAGGGTGGTACAACCCAGTGCCAACCAGCTGCCACAATTCCACCGGCATCCCACCAGCTTTTAACCGGAGTAATGTTACTGTAATCAATCCAGTTTGCCGGCGACCAAGCCAAGTGGATGTAATCGTAGCAATTGATGGCAGGGTATTTTCCTGTCCAAGCGTATACCTGCTCGGATTGGTCGGTGTTCCAACTCACATCGGCCATCATGGCGGATAGTGTTTTGGTTTCATAGTTCTGCAACAGGTAGTTGTACAACTTCTGAGCTTCGACAGATGGATCTTCTGCTACCAGATTTGTAGATATTTCTGGGACAGGCTCTTTAATTGTTTCAAATGAAATAGTAATTGTTTCTGTAGGAATATCCGTAACGCCAATAATACTTCCCGAAGGTATCTTCAATATATATTGTTTACCTTTTTCTAATTTTACCTTTACCTTTACTGTTTTATTATTTACTTCGGGTTGATACACTACCACTCCATTAAGGGTAATATTGTGTGCTCTTGCCAATTGAATTGTTTGGTCAAAAAGTAACTCAATATTCATAACCGTTTCCAAAACTTCAGTTTGTCCATTAGCTGGTTGTGAAGAAACCAATTTAGGAGCTTCTAATATAGGTGTTTCGGGTTCTCCCTTATCTGAGGAACAACAGGTGAATGTTAGTAAACAAACATATAAAAACAATATTCTTTTCATTTTCAGTGTTCTAAAAAAATACAGGCCCATACTATTCTCGTTGTGTGAGCCTGTATTTAACCTAATAGCCTATTGATAACTAGTTTTCTACAATTGTAGATACTTTGTGGATAATAGCACTGGCTCCTTGTATAACAAGTGCTGTATCGGACCATCCATCATCCTGTCCCATCATTGTATCTATCATTTCTTGTGTGAATACTACATCTGTAATATCTATTACATCAGAGCCTTCGGGCATTGTTAGTGCTCCCCAATTTGCATGATTGATTTGAATTTGTGGCCAATCACCTGTACGTGTTAGGTAGAAACGTAATATAGAGCCTGCTTTGAAACCTACATCTTTAAATTGTTTTTTATTTAAACGGAATGAATTACTCCATGCACCCAGATCAGTTTCTTCATCTAAAATTACAGTTTCAACTTTACCCGAATAAATAATATCTATAGTATAGGATACTTCGCCATTTGATGAGATTAGAGTAAAAGTAGTTGCACCATTGCTGCTAATAGGTACCAGCACATGAAGTTCCGATCCCTGAAGGATGAACTGAGTACTATTGCCGTTGACTGTTACATTTGTTAGTTTATCACCATTTTCTACATTTACTACTAATATAGTTCCCGATTTTATCTCTTCATCTCCAGCCGGTAATTCAGGTATAAAGCAGAACACTGGTGATACGATTTCTAATGATGGAGCTTTCACTCTTTCACTATTCTTCATTACAAGTACAGGCTCGCCTGATGGGCTTCCAACTGGCACTTTTACGGTTAATGCGGTTAAAGTAGCCGATTCTACTTCTGCAACTATCTCTTCTCCAAATTCTACAGAACCAATTAAGTCCATATCCGTACCTTGTATTGTAAGGATAGAGCCAGCTGTTACAGGTGATGGATTATAAGATGAAACAACAGGCTTTTGAGTTTCAACCTCAACTGATACTGTTTTTCCACTACCCAGATTAATTATAAGTTCACCACTGTAAGCAGCATCAGGAAATGCTACTTTCACTTCTGTGTCATTGACAGACTGAGGAACTGTTGTTTCTTCCATTCCAGGGAATAAGAATGAGGTTATCAGATCAATGTTTTTTCCGGTAATAGTAATAATATCACCTGGTTTGATACCTTTTGCAGGAGCTACCGAAAGATTTGTAGGTACAATCAGAGTGAGTTCTTCTGTTGAAACATATTCCAAACCGCTTTTTGCAACCAATGTAATTGTACCATCTTGCGCATCAGCAGGAACATTAACTACAATCTGTTCGTTGTTTACAGTAAACTCACTAACTTCTTTTCCTCCGCTAAATATTATTGTTGCAATTAAGTTCAGGTCGGTACCTTTAATAGTTAAGCTTTCTTCTGCTTTTACTTGTAGTGGGGTTAAAGCTGTAATTACAGGCTCAACAACATTTGCACTTTCTTCAGAATATACTTCGATTGGCATTTCTGCACCATTCGATACGCGTATTTTACCAGGCTGCGCTTCTTCCGGAACTAGTACCACGATTTTTTTTCGTGTCTGACTTACAAAATCTTCTTGGTTTACAACAATATTGCTAGAGAAAATCACTTCTTTTATCAGATTCAGATAATCACCTTCGATTGTAAATTCTTCACCTGCTTTTATTAGTTCAGTTGTTATTTTATCTACTATTATAGGCTCTTCGTAAGTAAGAACAGTGGCTGTTTCAATTACTCCTTGTGGCGTATTTAGTTTAACTTTACCCACTAGTGCATCTTGAGGAATTGTTACTTTTATTTCTCGGTCGCCAACTTTAGTGATCTCGGTAATTACTGTGCTGCCAGGAATTTCAATAGATTGAACTTTATCCAGATTAACCCCGATAAATCGTAGTTCTCCGCCTCGTAAGGCAGGTGATGGCCCAAATGAGTTCAATACTATCTGGCTATTATTATCGTCGTCTTTATCACATGCTGCAAAGATGCAAATGGAGAATAGCATCAGGCATATCATGTGAAATTTCGATATGTTATATATTTTATTCATAATTGTTTTGTTTAAAGATTATTCACCTGGAACTATACGTATATTGTCTACAAGGATAATAGGATTACAAGGTGTACCAATATACGGAGAACCACCTCGGTTATGCACCGCTATACCCAATTGACCAAAATTCTTTGATGCAGCTATTTCTTCGCCTGCTCCATTGTATATCATTTCGGATAGTGGAATAGAAACAGTGACCCAACCATTAGATACATAAGAACCTGTTGTAGTCCAAGGTGCCCAGAATCCACGAGGTTGTGTGGTATCGTTCCATAACCAACCTTCTTTATCGTCGGCTGCTGCGAAAGTAAAAATCATTGGTGATGCGCTCCATGCTTCTACTACATTTACATCTACTTTTAAAATGGATGTTGCCGGATTGCTAGTTACCATCGGATTTGGTATACCTATGTTTGGATTATCAGGATTGTCTTTACTCCAGATGTTTATGGTGAAGTTATTACCTCCCGAAGCCCAGCTGTCTTCGTCGTTACCAGGACTTATTGCACCTGTCATTTTTACATATTTACCCATTAGTGATAATTCAGGATCTTCTTCGATGTTTCCTGGTCTTCCCCAACCGGGAACAAATCCGGCTCCATCATTTTCAGAATCTTCGAAACCAGTGATCCATCCTCGGCTATCGCGGAAGTGGAATGTTGAACGTCCGTTTCCGTAGAGTGATTTCACAACTATTGGGCCTTCTAAAGCGCCTTCGGGCACCACTACTTGTACTTCTGTTTTGCTTGAAGCTGTTACCTGACCTTTTACATTTCCCGAGAATGTTACCTCTAATGGAATATTCGGATCGTCAAGTAAATAATCTCCATAAATTGTAGCAGTTTGGCCTGCTGCAACAAATTCACATTTCATGCTTTTTACCACAGGTGCCGGTACAAGTACCCTGAAATCGTATTCTACAATATCTTTATTACCAGTTATCAAATATATCTTATTGGTTACATCTTCGGGGATGTTCTTTGGTACATTTAATATCAGGGTTTCGTTTGTTATAAAGTTCATATTCAATGTTGCCTTTTGGTCATTGAAATAAATTTCCTGAATGCTGGTTAAATTATTACCAATCAGGCAAATGTTTTGTTCCATGAACGCTTCTACTATTAATGAGTCTGCTTTGGTAGTATCGGTAAGACGCACATAGTATACTTCGGGCAGGCCATTAGTCATTTTGTATTTTCCATCGTCCACATGTTCACATCCAATTAATGCACCTGTGAGAAAAACACACAAAGCCACTAATCCGGCAATAGTTGTTTTTATATCTTTTTTCATATGTAAATTCTATTTATCTTTTAATCAATAAGTATAATTGCTTAAATCATATTCAACAGGTTCACCTCTTAGGTTGGGGTTCATAGCCAAATCTACATCAGGAAATGGTGCATACATATTTTCTTTTGTGATATTCAAGTCGGCTTGATCCGCATTATAGCGCACTGATGGTAATCCGTCGGATCCTATGGTGATGGTTGGATTATCTTGCATATAATAGCTTGTTAATCCAATGTAGTTTTTTCTGCGTTGGCTCTTCAAACGATTTATTGCATCATCGGGTTTGTAATATGCTAATCGAACAAAGTCGTACCAGTTATCTCCTTCGCATGCCAGTTCTAGTCGACGTTCTTTCATTATATCATCAAAAGTGATGACTGTTTTTTGTGATACTCCGGCCCTGCTTCTAATAGCATTAAAAGCTTCTAATGCTTTAGGATCGGATGTAGAGGCGTTGTTTCCTAATATAGCTTCGGCATATACCAGATAAATATCACCCAAACGAAGAATATGAGTAGCCAAACTATTTTTCATTGCTTCTGTAATAGGCTCTCCACCTTCTCCTACCTGGTCGGCACTGTTTCCTACAATATGTTTTACCCAGTTTGCACCAGTTGAACTATGGAATTCTTTCAAATCATTTTTTTGATAATTCGTCCAGTTAAATCCGCCTTTGTCTCTCCAAAAGTAATCGTACTCATCGCCATACATCATCATTGTTGCTTTACGACGTTTATCAGCGTTGTTGCGTGTTAGTTTAGCAGGATCTTCGTTAAACTGGTCCATTAAATCGACCGAAATACCACGCCAGCTTCCCCAGCCACCTAATCCGTCCATTCCTTGAAAAGTAACATCCGGTTGTATTGGGTTTGAAGCTGTCCAGTGTTGAGCCACCACCCAACGCCATGCAATAAGACTTTCGTCGGCATTGTTGTTTCTTAATCTGAATATATCTTCATAATTAGGCATTAATTTCCTACCGCTTTCATTAATCACTTTGCTTGCATATTCGGCAGCTTTGTCTAAATCGGTTTGATTACGACTGTTGCTCATTCCAACTCCAGCCTTTGTTAAATACACTTTTGCCAATAGTCCATAAGCTGAGTATTTATCTACCCGTCCGGCAGTTACTGGTTTCTCGGGTAACCATTTAACGGCTTGTTCAAGTGTCAAAATGATATAATCGTATATGTTTTGTTCGGTTGCCTTATACACATTGTTATAATTACCTGCAGCAATTTCGGCAGAGTTGTTATGAATGATTGGTACAGGTCCCCATATACGAACCATATAAAAATAAGCCATTGCTTTCCACAACAGAGCTTCACCTTTGGCCATATTTCGACCAGTTTCTGTTGTTCCGGAACCAGCATACATATTAATGTTTTCAATAATACTGTTGCAATGTGCATTAACCGACCATAATGAGGCCGACATACCTGCCAGCTCTTCGTTACTTGAACGTAAACGGAAGTATAAACAATCATGTTCCCAGTAAGAATTTCCGGCCTGAATATCTCCTACCAACAAAAAACCACGTGTAAAATCGTGCCATGGAGAATTGTATATAGGATTTACAGCCTGTAAACATTGTTCGTCGGTTTGATAGAACGATGATACTGTATATCCATCTTCTGTTGGCCGATCCAGAAAGTCTTCGCATGAAATGAATCCTATAGATGCCACTGTGGCAAGGATCAAGGTTTTGAATATATTTTTATTTTTCATGTTATACTATTTAAGAGGTTAGAATGATAAGTTTAAACCAAATGAATAAATTCTAGGAGACGGATAACGTCCGTAATCTAACCCAAACACATTTGCACTTTGTGGATTCAAACCAATTTCGGGGTCATAGCCACTATAATCGGTAAATGTGTGCAGGTTTTGAATATTCACAAAAACGCGTAGATTATCGATTCTATATTTGCGTGTCAGTTCAGATGGAAATGTATAACCAATTGTTATATTCTTTATACGTAAATAGGAACCATCTTCAATGTAACGGCTACTGATACGGTTGTTGTCGTAAGGTAAACCCCGTCCTGCACGAGACATATCGGTGTTTGGATTAGATAGTTTTACATTATCAACATCTTCAAACCAATTGTTTATTGTATATTCTTTACCCTCGGCATCATATTTAATTAGCGGATAATTAATATTATCATGGATAGGTACAAGGTTAGCAAAGTTCATTGCTTTTTGCAATTGATTACTCCAGTAGCCCATGCTGGTTAGTTCGCGAGCCAAGTAGTTCATTACCTTATTGCCATAACTACCATGTATGAATATTGATAAATCAATGTTTTTAAAGCGGAAAGTATTTGTCATGCCATAGGTAAACTTTGGTAATGGCGAACCGATATTAGTACGGTCGCGGTCGTCAATAATACCATCGTTATTAAGATCTCTAAACTTTACGTCGCCTACAAACACTGTATTATAGCGATTGTATACACCATTTGATGGTTTTTCTCCCCAAAGATGCGTTTCAATATCTTCTTTGCTTTGATAAATGCCGTCGGCTATATATCCATAGAAATTATAAAGTGACTGACCTATTTCGGAACGGCTTACAATATCGGACCATTGGCCATAACCTTCAATAGCCGACGAAGAAGTTCCATCAAGAGCAACTAATTTATTTTTATTAAAAGATATTTGGAAGTCTGTATCCCATTCAAATTTGCCAATAAGGTTTCTGGTATTTAATGCTATTTCCAGTCCTTTGTTATTGATTGTACCATAATTTCCCCAAGGCGATGCCAGTGCAGAAGAACCATTTCCTCTGGTTCCCATATACGATGGTAATTGCAGGGCCATCAACATATCTTTAGATGTTTTATCGTAAAAATCAACTGTAAGATTGATTCGATCATGGAAAAAGCCAAAATCTAATCCCACATTCCATTGTTCCTGAGTTTCCCATTTTATGTATGGATTAGCAATATTGCTTTGGCGATAACCAGATCCTAATGCCGATGGCATTGCCGAGATAGAAGCTCCCCACAGATATCCGCCAATTGCGGAGTTTCCTGTTTGCCCCCATCCTAAACGAAGTTTACCATTGCTGATGATTTCATTTAATGGTAAAAAGAAATTTTCATTGCTAAAACGCCATGATGCTGCAAATGAGTGGAAATTAGCCCAACGATTTTTAGGACCAAAGTTAGAAGAACCGTCTCTACGGAATGTGTATGTGGCTAAATAACGGTCGTCATAATTGTATGTTCCGCGGCCAAAGAACGAGGCCATTGCCGAACTACCAAAACCACTACCTATAACAGCCGTGGTTATCTCCCAAAGAAGGATTCTTAATGCTGTTATCAGGTAAATTTGAACCACTTACGCTAATATATTCATATTTAGATTCCCAAGCTTCTTGTCCGGCCATTAATGTGTAGTTGTGTTTACCCACATTGCCATTATAAGTAAGGTAGTTTTTTAATTGCCAATATAAGCTATTGTTGCGTTGAATAATGCTGGTATTCGTTTCTCTTAGTACACTACCTCCAAAATTATAAGTAGGTCTCCAACGTTCGGCTTTCGAGTTACTTATATCAAAACCCAGTTCGGCATGCCAAGTAAAATTCTTGATAGGAGTTAGATCAAAGAAAATGTTTCCATTTAATTTTTCACGAGTAAGGAAGTTATCGTCCAGTTCGGCTAGTGCCAATGGATTCATACGGTTGTATCCTTCGCGTACCACTGTTGCATAATTGCCATAAACATCGTAAACAGGAATATCGGGAGGTGTAAGTAAAGAATATGTTAATACTCCCTGCGAACCATCAGCCCTTAAAAGGCGTTCGTGTGTATTTGAATACATGACATTTAATCCTAATTTAAACCAGGATTTAAGTTGAGCATCCAGATTAGTACGGAATGAATAACGTTCAAACTCTGTTCCGCGTAACGTACCATCCTGATTCATATAAGAACCTGAAACAAAGTATTGAACTTTTTCGGTACCTCCCTGAGCAGAAATATTGTGCTGGTTCATCCATGCATCACGGAAAATAACATCTTGCCAATTAGTTCCTTTACCCAGTAAAGATGGGTCCATATATTCAACTGTACCATCTTGGCCACCGGTTGTTTTTGCTATGCTTGAGTTGTATACTGCATATTCTGCTAAATCCATCATTTTGAGGCGTACAGCTTGGTTTTGTACACCAAACATCCCTTCATAACTAAATTTAGCTTCACCGGTTTTACCACGTTTGGTGGTAATCAGTACAACACCATTTGCACCTTGGGCTCCATAAATAGCTGTTGCAGAGGCATCTTTAAGAATTTCCATAGAAACAATATCAGCCGGATTAAGTGTAGAAAGTGGTGATATACCTGTGGCTGCTCCATTACCAAGAGCATCGCCCAATCCTACGCTATGTCCGCTACTACTACCTCCTTGGAATATAACACCGTCAATTACATACAGTGGTTCTGCATTTGCATTTACAGTTGCCTGTCCACGTACACGGATTGAGGTTGATGATCCCGGAGCTCCCGATGTCATAACCGAATTAACACCCGCAGCCCGTCCTTGTAAAGCTTGGTCAAGATTCGTAATAATCGATCCCTTAATCTTATCCTCGCCTACCGATACCGACGCCCCCGAAAGGTCGCTTTTCTTCATAGTACCATATCCAACAACTACAACCTCATCAAGCAATTCGGAATCTTCCTTCATTGCTATATTGGCTACCCGTTGGTTTGCTGATAATGTAATTTCTTGTGCTCTGTATCCAATGCAGGAGATTACTAATACATTCTTTCCGGAAGGTACACTTACACTATAATTACCATCGATATCAGAGATTGCACCTGTACTGCTACCTTTGATAAGTACATTGGCTCCAATTATTGGCGAACCATCGGTAGCATCGGTTATTACACCTGTTACCGTAGTTTGCTGAGCCATTATATGGCTACTCAGGGCGAGCGCCATAAGAAACAACAAAATGTTCTTCATATAATACAATTAGATTTAAATGAATAAATTCACACTTTTTATTTGGTACAAAAATATCTTGTATTTTAGAGTAATAATAATACAATTTTATCAATAAACAATACAATTCTAAAAAGAAGGCAAAAGCACTACTTGCTTGTTTATTCTGCACATATAACACTGTTGAATTAAGGCTATAACAAAAATAACAATTCAAATTATTAAATGGTTGATACTATTTTATCTATTATTTGTACTTTGTGCATAAATTGAAACGCTGAGTTACGCTAAGTTACGCGGAGTTTTTATTTCGATGCCGCAGGAAAACTAAAACTTCGTGTAACTTAGCGTTTCAATTTCAATCATTGCGATTGATTGCACATTTGTTGTAAATAGATTGATGATGTATTGTACAAGCACTGTAGATAGAATGGAAAATGACAACCCGTTGGTTTCGTCTGAATATGTTACACGGTTATGCAAAAATACAATGATACGATAGTTAAACGCAGTATAGTTGGAAAGAAAAACGCGAACAAACGCTGGCAAAAGGAAAATGGTAATACCATGGCAACAGAAAAGAACATAACAGAAAAGAAAACATCAGTAGAAAAAGATAAAAAAGAAACTGCTGATGCTCTAGTTGAGAGTTGAGAGTTACGATGCCGCATGGAACTCTCAACTCTCAACTACAAATGAACTGCATTTGCCCCCTAAATGAACTGCATTTGCATGCTAAATGAACTGCATTTGAGGTGTAAATGAACTGCATTTGAGGTGTAAATGAACTGCATTTGAGGTACAAATGAATTGCATTTTTGGTTCGGTTAAGGACTGAAATTTTGAAACGCTGAGTTACGCTAAGTTACGCGGAGTTTTAGTTTTCCTGCGGCATCGAAATAAAAACTCCGCGTAACTCCGCGTAACTTAGCGTTTCAATTCCAATCTGATTTGAACCAACCCCGCTCTCCATAGATGTTTAAAATACAAAATTATTCGTCACGTCAACACGTTCTGAGTTATCTTGCAGATAAACAGTTTGTTAAAAGCGTGTTGTTAGGCGTGTTAAGAAATGTTGTTACAAATTTGTCGTCACGCTTTAAATGGTACTTATGATAAAGACTGAATTTACGTGAGTTACGCAGTGAAACCGTTGATGTTGCATGGGTAAAAAATATGTATAGATCCGCTGAATCTGTGTTAATCCATGTATTGATCGGGATGTGGTAAAAAAAACGACGTGTTAGTTGTAGTATTTATTGCGCAAAGTTGTTTGTAATAACCCTTTGAGGTGATATAATGATGTCCGTCTTATTAAAGGAGACGGACAGCATTAATGATGCAAATGTATAACTTTTGATTTTATTGTGCAAGTAATGTCCTATTTTTCATCAAAAACAAAGATTTTGGTTTTGGCCACAATAACGAATAAAACGGATTTTTTTATATATATAATGTGTGTTTTATCAACAAAGCATTACATTGTAAATAAATTCAATTAATCTTTATTAACGTTCATATACCGCTTTTGAGCCATACAAACCTTTATTTTGTTTTCTTTACATCATACTTTTTGTTCTTTTCTAATTCCCTGATTTTATAGTTTTTTTTCTCCCATCAAAACTAGAAATGTCCGTCTTCTTTAATAAGACGGATTTATAACGACTAGAGACATGATGTTGGATAAGAAGACTTTATATGTAGTTTACCTGCTTCATAAAGCGAGTAGTATCTGCTTTGAAAACCCACGTGCCAAAAATGGCAAGTTATGCCTTTCTTATGAAGAGGCTCGGCTTTTAAATTATTTACATGGCCCCGGCCGTATTACCCATAGTCAAGATGTAACTTCTTTGGTTAGTCTTTTAAACGAAGTAGGTAAAATGGTTGATCCTTTGTTAGACAGTAGTGAGCGTCGTGCAGAATTTCCCCGTACCGTTTATCAATTCAACCGTGGTTATAAACAGTGGCTTTCCAGCATTGAGTCGTCTCGTGAGAGTCTTAATTCTTAATCATCAACATTGTAAAACTTGTTCTATGCGTACCCGAATAATACTAATATTCATCCTTGTTTTCACACTGGCCCCGGGGGTTCTTCGTTCTCAAGACCTGAGCACCTACCGTCTCTATGATCCCATCCCACGTCTTGCCGTTAAGAGCAATTTGCTTTATGATGTCAGTCTGGGCCTCAATTTAGGCGTTGAACTTAAGTTGAGCAAACGTTTAACCCTCGATGTGCCGGTAATGTACAACCCTATAACCTTCAAGGACAACACCAAATGGAAGAACCTGACTGTTCAGCCCGAAGTTCGTTACTGGCTTTGCGAAAGTTTTGTCGGTCATTTCTTCGGCCTTCATGGTCACTACTCCAACTTCAATGTTGGTCATATTGGTTTTATCAGTGGTTTAAAAGATAATCGTTACCGTGGTTGGTTGGCCGGCGGTGGTGTATCATGGGGCTATCACTGGTTGTTATCACCCCGTTGGTCTCTTGAAGCCACCGTTGGTTTCGGCTACGCCTATATAGATTACGAAAAGTTTGAAGCCCCTAAATGCGGTTTGAAACTCGACGAAGGCACTACGCACTATGTTGGGCCAACAAAGATTGGGTTGAGTTTGATTTATTTTTTGAAATAAAATGAAGCTACTGATTTTTGAAACGCAGATTAACGCAGATTAACGCGGATTAATCTCTAATTAAATAATCTGCGTTAATCCGCGTTAATCTGCGTTTAAATAATAACAACATGAAGAAGATGAAAAATAACTCATTACTCAACACTCATTACTTTATAGCCTTTATAGCCTTTATGGTCTTTTATTCTGTTCCCGCTACTGCCCAGAACTACAAAGGCTCTGTTTACGTAGAATCGACCGATTTTTCGGAGCGCAACGACAGTTTAATCGTTTGTTTCGACATTAAAGTAGAAGCCAACGCTGTTCCTAACTGTTCTAGCATGTATTTTACGCCCGAGTTGCGTAACGGCAAACAAATTGTTGACCTTCCCTACGTTCAGTTGAACGGTAAAACCCGTTCGATGATTAACGCCCGTTGGTTTATGGTTGCCAGCGATGAGTGGCTGTCTCTTTACGACGCCCCCCGCATGATTGTGAACGCCAATAAATATACCGACGAACACATGAGCTACCAAGTAGCCATTCCCTACGAAGGTTGGATGGACAACGCCAGCCTGTACCTCCGTCAGGAACTGATAGGTTGCCGCAGTGAAGTAAACCTTTACACCTATAAGTTAAGCGACCGTGTTAAAATGGCCCCCCGTGCCCCTTACGAAGTGCAACCGCTTGTAGCTCTGGTAGCCCCCGCTCCCGAAGTGAAGACCCGTAACCGTCAAGGTAGCGCTTTCCTTGACTTCCAGGTTGGCCGTTCGGTAATTCTTCCCGACTTCCGTCGTAACCCGGTTGAGTTAGGCAAAATCAACGATGCCTTCCTTGAAGTAATGGGCGATCAGGATGCACAAATCACCGGCCTGTTTATTGATGGCTATGCCTCACCCGAAGGCAAATACGCCAGCAACGACAAATTAGCCCACAACCGCTCTATTGCCCTGAAAGATTATATCAAGAACCACTACCTGTTGGCCGAAAACCTTTTCACTGTTCGCTCAACAGCCGAAGACTGGGCCGGCTTGCGCGTTAAAGTAGAAGAAAGCAACCTTGCACAGAAAGACCAGATCCTTGCCATCATTGACAGCACTGCCGAACCCGATGCCAAAGAAGCCCGCCTGAAAGGCCTTTCGAGCTACAGTGCCCTGCTTCGTGATATATTCCCCGAACTACGCCGCGTAGAATACCAGATTGACTATGCCGTACGTAGCTATAGCACCACCGAAGCCCGTCAGCTGATGAACACCAACCCCGAGAAC
>NZ_QVMJ01000043.1:0-1476 GCF_010500955.1 Bacteroides sp. 519 | reverse complement strand
GACCCCGTTGCCATGAACAACGCCGCTGCCCTGTTAATCGAGAATGGCGAAGAGAACACCGCTTTGCGCTTACTCGAAAAAGCCCCTGCTTTACCCGAAGCATGGAACAACCTGGGTATCGTTTATATGATTCGTGGCGAACTGGACAAAGCCGAAGACTTGTTGAACCAAGCCTCTATTGGTGGTGTAGCCGAAGCCGCACACAATCTGACAGAACTAGCTAAGAAGAAAGAAGACGAATTAAAACAAAGAAGGTAATGTGCCAATGTGCTAATATGCCAATGTGCCAATTGGCTGCGCATAATTATATAAGCATATTTTCCACATTGGCATATTGGCATATTAACATTAGCATATTATCCACATTGGGATATTGGCACATTATCCACATTGGCATATTAGATTTTTATGAGAGAGAGAACCCTATACCTATACCTGTTTTGTACCCTGTTACTGCTTGTATCCTGCAACACCAATAACAGTAATACCCGCAAACGCCACCTTACGGAACGGTTGTTCCTTGAGCGTAGCCGTATCACTGTTACCCACCCGGGGAATCGTCCCGGTCAAAGTAATGGTAGCCCCATGGTGTTGGCCGAACAGGTAAATTACAGTCAACAGCCACAACTCACAAATATTGAAGAAAATAACCAGGACGAATCCCGCTTGGATACCAATAAAGTATACACTCTGTCTCAGGTCACCGTCACCTCCCGTGCACGCTTTGCACCAGTGCGGGAAGGACAAGTGAACATCGACTTTATCGTACATGTTCCCGAAGCCTATCTGTCGGACGACTTTCAGGTAACCCTTACCCCCGAACTAATAACCTCCGATTCGGTAGTTAATCTGGATGATGTAGTGTTGCGTGGTAAAAACTTTGTAGAACTTCAAAAGCAAGATTACGAACGTTATCAAAACTACCTGGCCAGTATTATCGACCCCTCTGCCTACGATTCTGCTTTTGTAGATCATCGTGGTGTAAACCGCGAACTAGGCCGCCGTCGTAAAACCAACCTGGATCAATACTATAACAAATGGGTATTGATGCAAGAGTACCGCGACTGGCGTAACGCCGAACAAGCCAAGTACGACGCCTACAACATAAAACACGCCGAAGAACTTCGCTTGAAACTTATGGCTCACAATGCACGCTATCGTAACGACCTAAACCGTCAGCTAGCCCTTCGTGCCGACACCTCGAAGCTAGGTGCCAAGTACCGCAAAGAACGGCAGAAGCTAATTGAATCTTCGCCCGTTCGTCGGCAGATCACATTGGATGCCGTTCCGGCCAAGTACCGCGAGTTCTACTTCAAAGGCATTGGTCCCGAAGACCTTCAACCGCTGCTGCCTAAAGACAAAGACTCCATTGCCCTGGCCAGTGAATTTCTGTTGCACGAAAAGATTGCTGCCAACGAAGCAAAAGGCTCCCGTCAGCAAGAAGTATTTAAATACATGGTTCCCGCCCCTTACCGT
>NZ_QVMJ01000042.1 GCF_010500955.1 Bacteroides sp. 519 | reverse complement strand
GAATTCTTAAGAAATCCCTTTGAATTTTAAAAAATCAGTCATTCCTTGACCAAGAACAAACAAGAAATACAATATAGGCGACAAAGCGGAGACGCTTACTCATAACAAAACAGTCAACCCCAAGTAGGGATAGTTATTAAACCTGTCAACCCGTTCTAGGGATAAGAAAAAAAGAGTCAACCCAAGTCAGGGTTCGACACTTCTCTGTAGGATGCCTTTTGTTTCTCCGTACAAAACCAACAGTTTCTCAGTAGGAAACCAACGGTTTCACGGTAGGAAACCAACTGTTTTCTATATAGGAAACTACTTGTTTTCTATGTATGAAACTAGTTGTTTCCTATATAGAAAACGAATAGTTTCATTGGTAGAAAGCAAAGTGAAACTACTTGTTTTTAAATCTCAAGGTATAATGAAACTGTTTTTGTTCTATGATACTTCGAATGGTACTTATGTTTTACTTTTTGGGCATCTGTCATAATGTAATCTATTGAAATACAGTTCAATAGGTGCGTTATGATACTTATGATGGTTTTTTTGCGATAAATCGCCTGTACGAGTTTACAAACATACGGAAAAAAATGGGATTATGGGGGAATTAATAATTCTTATCAATAATTTCTTTTCCATTACTCCAGTCAAGCCAGCCCTGTTTACCATCAGGTAACTTAAAGCGCATAATTTTTTCATAATTGATTTTTTTTAGCTCACTATATCTGGCTTTTTTATTGACGTTGTATACGCCATAGAGTTCGTTATCTTTATAAATGATGGGGTATGAGTGCATTGAAACGGAATCTACATCACTGACAAGTAGTGGGATGAGTTCTATTTCTCCCGAGTAATATGTTTTTGCCGGTTCTCCATTTCCTAATTCAACATCTAAAGTACTTTTGAATGTTTCCTCCGTCTGTTTATAAATACTTCTGTGTTTTTCCTTGTATGCGTATATATTGTATTTGCCATTCTTCATTTTGGCATACAACAAATGCCTGAATTGTACTCCATTTAAGGTTACATTATAGGGATAAAATTCGTTCGCTGAATAATATTGTTGTGTTTTTGTTCCATAAAAGTATAGGCTGTCTATGTGCTGAGTATTGGTAATGTCAAAATCAAAATATTCTACTCCTTTTCCTAATCTTTGATGATCTTCTATTCTTTTAATCTTAATATCTCCATCAATGTAGACTACTTCATCTTCATAATAACTAACAGTACCACAAACTCCAAACATTGGAAGAGTGCGTATATTCTCTTTACTGATTTTATCAGCCACCATCCATGTTAAATTGTTGTCAATAATTAAAGTCAGCCAGTTTCCATAACCAAGTTGTGCATATTGGATTTTATATTTATGCTCAACTTTATTAAGAAAAGCATCGTATAGTTCGTAATTATCCTTATCCTTTCTATATACTGCTGTTGGGCCTTGGTGCCCAACTATAATGTCGCCCTCAATACCTAAAGGCATATTTGCATTATTAACAATAGTATATTTTCCGTTCATACTATGTTCTATATTAAAATAAGCGTATTCTTTTTTAGCTGAATACTCTGCTATTTTTGTTCTTTCTAATTCTTTCTCTACTTTTACAGTAGACAACCTGTTGTTGAAAAAACTTTTATCCGGAATTATTTTATAAATATTCTGGTCTCCTATTAAGCATAGTATGTATTTGTCTCCTTTGAGCTTTATGTAGTTGATGCTGTATTGATCTGTATAATCTATAGTATTATATTTCTTTTTATTGATTTGAATACTGCCATATTCAGTCTTTCCCTTTTCATTTTTTTGTTTCTGTATTTCTTTGTCGAACCCAAGTAGTGCGCTTTGCATAAAATAAGGGCTTTTCTTTACTGCCACATTAAGATATTCAGAGTCTTTATTTAATATTAAATCGTGTTTATCGAGTAGATTTTCCCAATCGGATATACTCATTGTTGGAATATCCGAAACATTAGTCACTGCTGTATATATACTATCACTTTCATACAACGAAAGCATAAGGCTGTCGTTATCCACCAATTCGCAACTAACAAACTTCGGTTTCCGATTGAATCCGAATGAGAGTGTCATTTCCCAAATAGTGTTTTCGTTAGGGCCTCTGGCACTGCCGGATATCCATTTACGCATCATTTCTAGTGCCTTTATTATTTTACGGTTACATTGTTTACTTAGGCCTTTAATCATAACTGCCTTTGTCATCTCTCCATACCTATTTATTTCGAATTGCACTATTGCATCTCCTTTTTTACCCAATCTTACAGGAAACGGATAGCTGACTGACTTTCTTATGTGTTTCTTCAAGTTATTCATTCCACCAGGATATTGGGGCAGAGGGAATACCAATTCATAAATTTCATGACTATTTGTAGAATCTTCGCCTCCAGGATATTTAGGATATGCTTTTTGTTGCTGTAAAACTTCGGTATTCACTTGCTTTACAGATTTACTTGTAGAGCAAGCACAAAGAAAAAGAAGTAGAAAAAGATAGTATATTTTCATTATGTTTGTTTTATTAGCACAAATATAAGGACTTATAAGAGGAAAATATTTCAATAATTATAGCTATTTTTGCTCTTGCTCTAAAAAACGAAGAATCATGAACAGCCAGACAACCGATTTAACTCGTAAACTTCCCATTGGGGTACAAACCTTTGAGAAAATTCGTAAGGAAGATTATCTTTATGTAGATAAAAGTGCCCTTGTTTGGCAAATGGCTAACACAGGAACAGTCTACTTTCTGAGCCGTCCCCGTCGTTTCGGTAAGAGTTTGTTGCTCTCTACTTTCGAATCATATTTTCAGGGAAGAAAAGATCTGTTCGAAGGTTTAGCCATTGAAAATATGGAAAAGGATTGGAATACCCATCCGGTATTGCATCTGGATTTGAATGCGGAAAAATATGAATCGGTAGAGCGATTGGTTTTGATGCTTGAGCAACACTTAATTCTTTGGGAAGATACCTGGGGAAAAGACGAACGAGAGATTACTCTTTCAAGTCGTTTCACCGGTGTTATCCGCCGGGCTTACGAGAAAACCGGTCGTGGCGTTGTTGTTCTCATCGACGAATATGATAAGCCCCTGTTGCAAACCATGTTCAACGAGCCACTGGCTGAGGAATACCGCAACACCCTGAAAGCTTTCTATGCCGTATTGAAAAGTTCCGACCGTTATTTACGCTTTGTACTTCTGACGGGGGTTACCAAATTTGCGCACGTCAGCATATTCAGCGACCTCAATCAACTGAACGATATCAGTATGGATACACAATATAGTGATGTGTGCGGTATTACGGAAGAGGAACTTATCGCAACTTTCTCTCCCGAAATAGAGCGGATGGGGAAACGACACAATCTTTCGTCCAACGAAACTGTGACCTACATGAAAGCTCAATACGATGGATATCACTTCAGCAAAAATTCATCGGGAATGTTTAATCCATTTAGTGTGCTTAATTCGTTTTCTAAGCAAGAATTTGGAAACTACTGGTTTCAGACCGGTACACCCACTTTCCTTGTTGAGTTGCTTAAACGAAGCAATTACGATTTGCGCGAGCTGATAGATGGAGTAGAAACCAGCCCGAATGCATTTACCCAATACCGGGTGGAGGCAGACAATCCCATTCCGGTATTTTATCAGAGCGGATACCTTACCATCAAGAAGTATGATGAGGAATTTGGGCTTTATACACTTGGTTTCCCCAATAATGAAGTACGTTATGCTTTTTTAGACTTCCTTTTACCTTACTATACAAAAATTACGGAAGATGAAACCAGCTTCAATATTACCCGTTTCGTTCGGGAACTCCGTGCAGGACAGGTAGATGCTTTCATAGAACGCCTCCGTAGTTTCTTTGCTGATATTCCCTACGAGTTGAACGACCGAACAGAACGGCATTACCAAGTAGTATTCTATCTTGTTTTTACTTTACTGGGGCAGTTTACCGAGGCCGAAGTACGTAGTGCCCGTGGTCGGGCAGATGCTGTAGTAAAAACCAAAGATCATATTTATGTGTTCGAGTTTAAGTTGAATGGCACGGCCGAAGAAGCCCTTCGGCAAATTGATGAGAAGGGATATCTCATACCTTATTTGGTAGATGGAAGGGAAGTGGTAAAAGTGGGTGTGCAGTTTGATGCCGAAAGCAGGAATATAGGGGAGTATTTGGTGGACTAAAAAGGAAACAGTTAATTAATAACTTCTTGAATCTCTTGTGCAACCACCTTTTTCAATTCTTTCTCCAATGCCGGCATATCTAATTGTTCTTTGATGCTGCCTGCAAATGTAAGGGTGTCTCCTCTTAAGTGGGCGCATACAACAAGTCGTTCTAATGGATTGGCTGAGATGCTTTTATTTTTAAAAACACTACTTATACCTTTTAGAATTCCATTTTCGAGCGATCCACCAAACAAAGGAGTTCCTCCTGCCCAGGTTTCAATCTGGTGCCAGTTGTAGTAACTGGGTAGATAAGCTATTACCAAATCTAAATTATATGCAGATAATTGTATCTTCTTGTCCAATCTAACTTCGGGTTGCAAGTGGAACCGGTGAAATAACGCATCGACATAATCGCTCATACCATGTTGGTTAGAGAAATAGGTTCGTTCGCTTGTCAATGTGTTGACAGCCTCAATTGTTAGGTAAGGAAGCAAGTAAGACTGTTCTTTGAAGAAGTTCAGGAAATAATCGAACCGGAGATTTAGTTCTTTAAAGATGTTCTTGTCTGGTATAAATGCTATTTCAAGTGTATTGACCTCTTTATCTGGGTGCCCTTGCCAACTTTCACTCCTATAGTTAAATCCTCTTCGATTGCTTTCAACCTCGAATATCTCCTTTTTGTTTTTAATAGTAATTCTACAGCTTTCGCTTGTGCAGGCTAATACAAAAAATGCTAAGCCGTGTTTTGCTTGGTCGTGTTTCCAAAACTCTTCTTCGGAATGTTTGAAGCAGTATGTATAAGCATCCGGAATAATTCCTTTGACCTTTAAATGGAGGGTATTTCTGTTGAGGGCAAATAACAGGTAGGCTTTCTTTTCGATAGGTTTTAATGAGAATAAGATATCGGCAAAACAGTGTTCTAAACCGCTTTGATTAAGATAACCCAGGTACATAGCCGGACGTGACCGAATGGCTAAGGCATATTTACTACTCCACATCCGTCCACCAGCCATTGTTCATTCTCTTTTACTACTCTCATCGTAACTTTGAAGTCGGGCCAATCTTTTCCCCGTACTGTCAAGTGGTTTGTTTGTTCGTCAAATGAATCAACTTCGAAACCTTTGTCCGGATAGTCCTGAGCATCAAATACGGGGTCGAAACCAAGTCCTAGCTCAGGGTCTTCTTGATAAGCATCGTCGATTATTTTTTTTAATGCGAGTCTGAAACTTTGAGTTGTCAGGCCTTTGTGTAGTTCAACCCACTCAATCATGGTAAGAGACTCATTCAGCTTGTTGGCATTTTCTGTATAGCCATTGATGAAGATCAAGGCGTTATCGACTTTGTTTTCCTCTTTTGGAGTTTCTTTAGCTACATTTTCCTCTATTAAAGCTTCTTTGGTAGAATGCTTATTGGTGGGCTGTTTACTTTGTCCGCATGAGGTTAATAAGATGATGGTGGCAAATATAAGTGTTTGTTTTAGCATGGTTTATTTAAATAATGGTTGATTTTGTGTTTCATTTTATCAAGCCTTTCTCCATTCTATTGTTCAATAGTTCTTTCCATTCATTGCTTGGGCATTTTTCTATCAGGGATTTATAAACAGAAAGATCTATTTGGTGAAAAACAGATTCGAAAAGATATGCTAACTTCCATGCAACTCCATTAAAATTATCATTAGGAAATAATTCGATAAGGATTTTGGCTTCTTCAAGTGAAATGGGCTGTTTTATGCTATCTAACAGATCAATATATTGTTCACTTATATCTTCCGGTTCATCGGGTATTTGACCTAATTCTTTTAGTTGTGCTATGGCAGAAGGAGAGAGTTCGTCCAGTCGTTTTAATCGTTTAAGACCATTTTCAAGTCGTATTTCTAAATTTTCTCTCCATTCATCGCTTGGGCAAAGGGCTATTAACTCCCGATATTCATTAACAGAGATTGTACTGTAAATACTTTCGAACAAGTGCAAGAGTGTCCATTGTACTCCATACAATCCCGATTCAGGGAATAGTTTTACAAGTATAGCAGCTTCGTTTTTATTGATGGGTTTGTTTACTTTGTCTAACAAGGAGCTGTATAGGTCTATTTGTTCATTGGTCAGATTGTCATTCGATTCGTCGGGCATTCTGCCTAATAATTCTAACTCTTGAATTGGGGGCTGTATATTCATTATTTATGTCTATTAAGCTTGGCAAATATAACACAATGCAGTTTATCTAAGAAGAAAAGAACTGAAATTTCTTGGTCGTATTTCACAAAAATAAGTAACTTGCGATTTTTAACAATAAAGAAGGATAGGTGAAGAACTTAAGTCAAACAGCAAGAATAAAGTTAAAACTGAATTTGGCAAAGAATACAGATTCGTTTTTAGAGGTGTTTGGAGCACAATCTCATCAGTATAGATTAGACCCTCCAGTAGATATAAAGGAGGTCGAAGCTTTTGAAAGGAAATACAATATATCGTTACCAGAAGGATATAAAGTCTTTTTAACTCAGGTAGGTAATGGTGGCATTGAGTATAAGTCGCAGGTTGGCAATTCGGGAGCAGGCCCCGATTATGGTATCTTCAAATTAGGGCATAAAAGGCAATTGTGCATGGGATATTCTTTAAAGTCACCATCAAAACATCTTGCCAAAGAGCCTTTCTTCAACTTAAAAACCACCAATAAAGATTGGGAAAGCATATCAGAGAATATACCCGAAGACAATGATGAAGAATATGAGAGAGCATTTGAACGGGTTTATGCGGGGATTTTAACCATTGGCGCTTGTGGTTGTTCCGGCTATATGGGAATAATGCTAAATGGAGAGAGCAAAGGACGTGTGGTTTACATATACGATGAACTTGAATATTGTCCGCAATTTGCATCGGAACTTAATTTTCTCGATTGGTACGAGAATTGGTTAGATACAATTATTTCGGGAAAAAGGATTGGGCTGGAATGTAAACCATATAAAACGGAAGAGGAAAGTTTTGCCAGACTTATGGATGTTGAAAATGTACATAAAGATAATGTACCATATTGGAAAATGGTTGCTCTCGAGTACATTAGAACCCTTAATGAGCTTTCGCCCAAATACTTAAAACTATTGTGGGAGAGTTATAACAAAGAAACAGATGAGATCGTTAAATTATACATGTTGAATATATTGGTAAAATTCGACTATGAAAATACAACAGCAGAACTGGACACACTTTATGAAACTAATCCTTTGGAATTTTTAAAGATTTTGCATTTGTATGCTAAAGATAAAAAGTCGGATTGGCAAAGTATTATCGAAAAACTTCAAAAAGAATCCTCGAATGTTGAGGTTAGAGAGTATGTTGACTATATTATTCGTTCCAACCCCTCCCTATACTTATAAGCAATCAGAACCATCAACTTTGGTCCGTCTTTCTCTCTGACGAACTTCACGACCGCATGTTGCTGTTTATCTTTGCCTACTGCCACCTGGATGTCGAATGAAGTATAGGTTTCGAAATCGGCATCACTAAATATTTCGGCATTGGATGCTTTATGCACTTTCTGCAAATACTCATCTATACTGAATGTGCGTTTGCCGAAAATTCCCTGAAGAGCCAAGTAGTAGTTTATTTCATCCTTTGTCCAGTAGTTAGAACCGTTTATTTTGTCATTTTCATCGATGTAGACAACTAACGGATTGAAATGCTCGAAACCCATAGGCAGTCGGCCCAGATAAATTGTATCATTGTCCGGATGCATGGTAATGGCGGGATTGCTTAAAAGCCATTTCAGTGTGTAGGCGTAATCTGAACTTTCCAGCGAGATTCCTTCCATAATCAACTCGTCCCAATTGATAGAGTATGCCGCTAATAGTTCATGACTTGTATGCATATCTATTTCGAATTCGGGAAAAGCGTCTTTCATCTTATGCATACCATAAAACATCAATTCGTGAGGGCCATTGAGTGGGCAATCGAAATCAATTATTAATAAGGGATGCTCTTTACTTATTATTTGAAAATAGTTTTCGCTGCAAACCATCTCGTAATAATTGTTTGGTTTGGCATCGAAACTAATATTGATGTAGCTTACAGTTGTATACGAATTTGAAAACATGGGATTAACAAACGCGTGATTCTTTACACCTATATGTTGGGTAAGCATATCGATTAATTCACGTTTTACTTCCGGATAGAGGGAGCCGGAAGCCACGTATGTATACTCCAATTGAAGATATTTTAGGTTGCAATGGCGAATAACATCCCAAAGGTCGTCGAGGTGTTCGTAAGCAAAACACATGTCTTTTACTATTCGCGAATCTTTGCCCGAACTCCAATGTATTTTAATAGGTTTGCCACGATGAATAACCTTCAGTTGCAGATAAAATTTCAATAGTTCGATGCACTTTTCGCGTTCGGCCACTACTACATTATAGCTTGAGTCCGAACCGTCTATTTCGTAAGATTGCCAATATTCTATCATGTTGTTCTTCTTTTGTAAACAGGGCAGCTTGTTTCGCCTGCCGGATGATTGTGATACGCTCTTTCGCATATAGCGCGGCAACCTCCGCACTGATGTACAAATGTACAACTTCCGCACTGATTGGGAGCATTCTGGTAAGATAAATTTCGGAATGTATGCAAACTTTCCGAGTGATTCCAGTATCTGGCAATGCTATCGCTGCAACTGCCCACTTGCAGGTGGCTGCAAGGCTTCATGGTGCCGTCGGGCGAGATAGCCATGAAAGTTCGGCCGGCACCGCAACCACAAGTGTGGGCACTTACTTTGCCATTGTTGAGATAAAGTAGCAGATGAGAGTAGGCCGAGTCCGTTTTTATTAGAATACCTCTTACTTGTTTTATTTTGTCGGCCAACAAAAAGAATTCGTCTTTGTTGAGGGCTTCGTTGGCATAAACTTCTCCCAATGAAGGTTTATAGCGTAGTATATTGATATTACCTGCCTGGTAGTGCTTGGCAAGGGCGACGAGTTGTTCAAAATCGGCCAGATTGCTTTTGCGAGCTACCCAGTTTACGCCATAAGACAGGCCGTTGGTGTGCGAAAGCAGTTGCAAGGCTCGAATGGCATGAGCATATCCGTCGCGCGAAAGACGGTTTATAGCTTCAGTGCTTCCGTTGAGCGATATTTGCAGGTGATTGAGTCCGGCACCGATTAGTTGGTTTAAAAGATTTTCGTCCATCCCCCATCCGCTGCTGGTAATGGTAACAGACATTGGTGTTTGCGCCACACGCTCCACAAATGCTACTATATTGGGGTGGGTTAGTGGTTCTCCTCCTCCGATGGCTATCTGAAATACTTTCAGCTTGACTGCTTCTGTTATCAGTTCGTTCCATCGGAGGTAGGTTATGTCTTTGGGCTTATCAGGTATTTTATAACAGATAGCACAATGAAGGGGGCAACGGTTTGTGATATCAATATGTAACGATTGTGGCGAATAGATTTCGCCTGTGGCAAGGCTTTCGCTCAGTATGGGGATAACATTTCCGACAAGAATTCCTAAACAAAAAAGTCGTTCGATGAAAGGCGTTACAGCTCCGCTTTGTACATATTCTTGCAACAATGCGAGTTCGTTCCCGGAAAACACAGCGCTCATTCCTGTTGTTTTCTCGAAGGTGAATAGTTGGTTTTGGTGTAGTTTGGCTATCAAGGAAGTGTGTTTTAGTTTTTTGAGAAACCAATATGATTGTTTTATTGCTCCAATATTTCATCATATAAATTACCTGTATCAACTTGCCTCCAATTTTCACCATACTGGTCGGCAATAACAATTAAACCCAAGAGAGATAAAGGATTAAATCCAAATACTTCGATATTATTCCTCATTGCTTTCCATGTGGAAATAGTTAAGCCATCTTCGGTTAGCTCTAAAGAAATTTCATAACCCCTTCTTTTTATTTCAAGTAAAGCGGGATTATATGTGTTCATTGCTTCTGCTAATTTCATTTTCGTAATTTAATAACTTCAAATGTACATACTTTCTCATCTTTAAATAAAATCCAACACATATTCTGTTGCTTCCATTACCCAATCTTCCATTACTTTTGGGTTATTAGTCTCCATTGTATAGATCGGGTTATCCCAATTGTTATGTTGAAGCACCACACCTTTAAATTGTCCGCAGATGTTATGTGCCGGATACCAGCCAACATCCAAACAATAACCTCTGGCAAAGGTAATCTGAATAATATCTTCGTGCAACTCTTCTATTTGTTGTTCAAGGGGTTTATCGAAATCAATATTCCAGTTGTCGTAAATGTCGACAACTTTCCTGTTGTATTTATACTTTTGAACTTCTTCTAGCATACTGTTTCATTTGTTTAGCTCCGCAAATATAAGGAGTAATTGAATGAAGAGGCAAATATATCAATAATTATAGCTATTTTTGCTCTTGCTCTAAAAAAACAAAGATTAATGAACAGACTGATAATAAAATATGAACGACAATTATTTATTAAAAGTAAAAATTAATTCTAAAAGACCTGATTTTCGTGTTTTCGGGACGTATTTTTTTGGAGACGATTTTCACAATTACGATAGTGAAGGAAATAGTTTTCCTGTTTCAAGTAGAGAATGGACTGAACTTTATATGTGTTCTCGACAAATCAAAGATTTATGGTTTGACATTAGTTGGATAAATAAGGACGACACATCAATACTTGAAGTAACATCTAACAAAATAGAAAACGTATATATCATAGCGTACTTTCTTGCAAAAGAAACAAATGGAGAAGTTTTCGACAATACGGATAAGTCTGTTCCGCTTGAAACGTTGAAACTCAAAATGGGAGATTTTGAATTAGAAAGAAGATTGCAATTAGCAGAGCAAAGTATTTGGAGAAAATCATCGGAAACTAATCCATATCCGAATTTGGAAATAACATAAACTTTGATTTTTTCAAAACATAAAAGCCTCTATTTAATAGCATGTTTCAATGCATCAAGTTTTTGCTGAAAGTCAATTCTTCGCTCTTGTTGCTCTATTAGTAAACGAGGTTTGTCAATGTCTACATTTTCGCCCCAGTCTTTGTCGATAGCTTTTTGTATTTGTTTATCCATTGCCAGAAAAAAGTCTTTTCCGAATTGCTCTACATTTTCAACGAATTCTGTGTATTGAATGGTGGTGTAACCATTTTCTGCTGTCCACATGGAATCTTTCTTGTTGTCTATTAACCAAATAACATGAAGCTTATCTTCTACTCGGATGAAACTGATTATAGGGGCATTTTGCAAATGCGAAGCATAAAGTGTTCTGTTGTATATCCATTGTTTTGTTTCACAATGTTGTGTTAGAAAAGATGATAGTTTTTCAGGGGTATCTACTTGTTTGTATAATTCGACAGAAACTTGTTCGGCTATTGCTGGGAATAAATCGGAAAAGTCTTCTAATAAACGAACGATGTAGTAATCAACAAATTTTGTTTTAGAGTCAATATCTTTTAAAAACTCATCAGAATATTCGTAAATCTTTGTGTTTCCAAAATTCAGCCAGTAGAGTCCGTCCGTCAATGCAAACCAATGAGCTGTGTATTTAGGAGTACCTCCAAATAACATAACTTCATCAATATCTTTCAATTCAAACTTTATCATATAGTGTTTAGGTTCTTTTATTAAGCAATTAAGCTTTTTCAAGCCTACAAATTTAGCAAATATTTGAACTAAAGAAAGAATTCTATCCAAAATAGGTATCTTTGCCCCATTAAACAACTAGAGAATGAACACATTAGGATTTTACGACAACTATATCCAAAATAATTTTGTGACGCAACACTGTGGAATTGATTTGAAACAGATTGGAAAAGTCACAGAAGAAATCTATTTTCCAGTAAAATCGATAGAACAATTACCACATGAATCTTTTACTGTCAGAGAACGTTTGAAGCCAATAGTTCAGTTTTTGGAAGGCATATATCTCGACACTTTCGATAGACCATTGTGGTATAGAATAAATGTTGCCGACCAGGCCATCAATCAATATATAGGCATTGGGCTATTGAATATGGAAAACGATTGGATTAAGTTTATTCTCGATTATTTATGCAACGACCCTGCCGAACAAGGTGGAGATACAATCTTAGTCATCTTTGATACAGATTTCCATTGGTCGGTTGGTTTTACTTTGTCTCGTGAAACAGAAAGATTAATAATAGAAAAAAGGAGTATAATATGAGTTACAATGTATCGCTTTATCGTATAGAAACGAAAGCAAAAGAGCAGCAAATGGGTAGTAAAGATTTCTTTGATGACGAAAACAATTTTGAGCCCTTTACACAACAGCAAATAGCGTATTTAAGAAACCGTCTCTTAAAGTACAACTATATACAGCAACAGCAAGACAAATTGGGTGAGCATTTTTATAATTCGGCAGAAGAAACCTCGGCATTACTCACTAGTAGAGGACTGTTTTTTACAGCAGGTTGGAATGAAGGTGCCATTTTTGAAATAGGAATGACTGCATCCGAGTTTACTGATACAGATGAATTTGCTAAGTACAATCCTCAAAATAAGGGGTGGGAAGAATGAAGATTGTGTTTATAGTTATTGCAATTATTCTTACGATTCTGCTGTGTTGGGTTAACATACGCGTTGCTGTCCGAAGCAATATTTGGATTCATGCCGGACCAGATCTTTTGTTACTCTTCGGAATCATAGTGTTTCTTCATGGGATACTGTTATTCTTGCTGATTGTAGTAGCCCAAATTTTTCCATTGAGCTATATGCTAATGCTGTGGGGGATTCTTATATTTCTTTATGTTCTTCCTCCAATTAAATCGCACTTAAATAGGATTGCACAACGAAAGCAAAGAGAAAGCAAGCAGGCCGATTAAGCTCTGACTCTACTTTGCTTTTGCCGGTTTATGAGCATATCTATAAGTTCCTTCCGCAAGTTCGTAAGCCAGCTCTGCTGCCGGTTCCCAGTAGGCAGCTAGCTTTTCTATTTTATCCAATACTTTCTCTCTCTCTGTTCCTTTGGTGCAAAGAGAGTAATTGGCCAATGTATAAGCTAAATGCATGGCTAATGTTCCTTTCTTGTAAGGCCAATTATTCCAATAGCTTTCCATTTTCTGTATAGTTTCCAAGCAACCTTTTTCGTCTTGCTTCCAGGTTAATTTTGATAAAGCATTTAAATAATGTGCTGCAATGAAAGAATCGTTCCAGCAATGCAATAGTTCTTTAAGCAATTCAATTGTTTTCAGTGCATCATCTTCTTCCTCTTGTTCTTGGACTATCTTGCTTAACCCTCCGGCATAATATTCTGCAAAATCCAGTTTGGGATGTTGCTGATATATTTCTTTGGCTTTGTCGATTGCTTTTATGTAGTCATTGAGGTTGAAGTCTTTGTTGTAATATATATCAACAAGTGCATATAAACGTTGTAGCGCTGCGTTTTCTAAAGCTGGATTGTTCTTTGACAGATCATCCAGCTTTTGTGTGTATACTTCGTCTCCTGTTTCGTTAACAATAACACCATACACATCGGCAAGCATTTCGGCTAACTTTGCTGAGTTGGGAAATCGCTCTACCAACTTTTCGAAAAGCAGGGCTTCATCATCTCCTAAAGTGTCTCCTTCTCCTGCTATAATTTTGAAAAATCCTTTTCCAAAGATTTCTGCATCTTTTGCTTTTACACAACAAAGGTTGGTTGTTTCCAACATTTCTTTGGAGAGGGAAGAAAGTCCTTCTTGTTGGTATCTATCTTCTAAAAAGGGCTTTACTCTTAAAAACGCCTTGCTCTCTGTTAGTTTTTCTTTTCTGGCTTTCAGATAAATGTTGGCTATTTCTTCAGCATCTGTTCTCATAATTCTAAAAATGTTTTTGCGATCCTTTTGAATGTGCAGAACTCCTGATACGGAAAATATTCTGCTCTATTTTCAGAAAAGGACTTATAACGTAGGAGGAATTCTGTTTTTTGTAGTTGAAAATAAAAAAGTGCAATCAGTTGTTTCAGTTCCATTTCGAATTCAAACACAAGCTGATACGATTTAGGCTCTTCATAGCATAATTGAGGAAACTCATCGATTGAAACCAGTACATTTTCTTGTCGTACCATAAATTCAATCCGGTGTCCGCCAGGTTCGTCGTACCAAAGAAGCGTTGCACTTTGTTGCCCGTTTATCAATTCAGATAAAACTTGGATTAAATCAGAATAGGGATTACTAAACACATGGGTTACCAGAAATTCATATCGTTTATTCTTGTCGCCTATAAGGCAAGAGCTCCAGCCATGTGGTTGTAGAGTCAGCAATAAATCAATCATCACAACTTCATCTTTGCTTGTTTATAAGCTCTTTTTATACTTCAACTGACTTACACTGCAATCCTCTTTATCCATATCCGGACGTACCCCACAATAAATAGGTTGATACAGCGAGCCTTGCGGATAAGCATACAAATAACGTACTTCAATGATTTGCCCTACTTCGGGAATGTTATAATTTACTGGAATGGTTACCGAACCAACCGGGCGGCACGCTCCGTCTTCTTCATTGATTCCCATTTGTACGCTGCGTTTGCCTTCGTTTTGAGCAATTACATAAACGGTGGCCGAGGCACAAAACTTATACTTCAGTTGTGGACCACCACTGTTGGGGCGCCCGTGCGTATAAGGGGCATCAAGACGTTTGAATACAATTCCCTCTTGGTTTTCGGCTTTCAAACGCTCGTAAAGGTTGCGCTTCTCTTCGGCTGTGAAAGCTGTTTCGATCAGGGCGAAAGTGTCGGTGGGTGTTACGTGCTTATATAAGGTATCTAATCTTTCTGAGTAGGGTTGTTCGCGAAGGCTCACCCCATTTAACGAAAGTATATCGAAAGTGGTATAGAGGTCGCCTTCCATTTCTCCATCCAAATCGGCTATGCCATGAATGTGCTTAGAAAAGGTTTCTACCAGATGCTCGGGTAAGGCCACGGTAAGACCTTTTCGGTTAACGCCAGTTTGCGATTCTTTGATCATGCGTCGTTCGCCATCATGTTTGGGTTGGGCGCAATATAATGGATCGGCTATTAACTGTTCGAGCAACTCTTTGTCAATTACATTCAGGAGTTGTGGTAATAGTCCGGATACCCGGTTAGCGTTATCGGTATCTACAAACAAGGCTCCGTCATCGCCAGGTGAGTAACCTTTGGCTGTTTTTTCGGAGATAAGTTTGTTATAGATGGCTTGTGCTTTTTCCAATGGCAAGGGATTAGGCGTTTTACAGCCTGTTTGCAGGGTCGATCCACGACGTCCCCACGCGGCATTGACAAGGTAACCGGAGCCATCGGTAGCAGGAATCAATTCGGCTTGATAAACTTTGTCGGAACTGCCCGAACGGAAATAAAGAGTGGTACTCTGTCGTTCGGAGGTTTGCGAAGATGGTGCGGTAGCGTCCGGTTCAACCTTCTTTTCTTTCTTAGCTTTGGGTTTGGGGGCTTCTTGGGGTTGAGCAGGTTGAGTTGCTGGTATTATATCTCCCTCTCCACTTGTTTCAACATATCCTTTTTTTGTTTTTTCGGCAATTAGTTTATTTACAGCTTTTGTACAGGTGGGCTCATCGGCAAATTCTTTGGTTTGCGTTTGTCCGTTAGTACCTGTTTTTCCAAAGGTTACAGTATAGCTGGTTTCGGCGATATCGATAGTCCAGAACTTTTCAGACTTATCATCAGAATAAATAAATGTACGTTTCGTATTCATTTTGTTGGTTTATATTTACGTGGTTTCTTAGTTGTTTCATAAAAAATTATTCAACCAGATACTCATTGATATTCCTTGTTTCTGCACTAAAGTCTACTCCTACTTTTACCAGCTTACGCCCATCCACTGTATAGGGGATAAGATATCCTTTCTCGTCAATCTGTTTAAGAGCTTGACGGGCAGTCCCATTAAGTTTGAACTCAAAAACATAAATAAATTCTTTGGTTTTCACTATGGCATCGGCTCGGCCACGAGCACTACGTACTTCCGATTCAACAAATTCTCCAATCAACTTGAAAACGATGTAAAACACAACTTGATAGTGCCGTTCTGTCTTGTCATTCAACTCGTAAGGAAAATCAGCAAAGAAAGCTTTCAGGCGTTCCATGAAAGAGGGCACATCGCCACTACGAAGTTCGCGCACGAAATGTTGAATATGAAAGGCGCGGTTAATGTCTTCCACAGAAGAGTAGGACGGTTGCAAGAATTTGAGGAAAGCATATTTTACTTCATCATTAGGGAAACGGAGGGTGTACATTTTGAATTCCCGGTTGTAATCTTTGATGGTTAGATAACCACTTTGGTAGATCAGTGGAATGGGGTTGTTGGTTTCTATCCGGTATTCGGAAAAGGACTCCTGTTCGGTTTCCACACCATCTATAAGGGTGCGCAGATCGTAATTGGTTTCTTTCAGTAACTCGACCAAAAAAGTAGGTGTACCAGTATGAAACCAATAGTTGTCGAATCTCTTTTTCTGAAAAGCGTTTAGTACACTAAAAGGATTGAAAATGCCTACAGAGTCCTCGCAAAAATGATATCCATCATACTGAGATGTCATAGTGGCTATTGTATCTTCGAAACTTAGTTTATTGTATGTAGCTATCTGTTCTATTTCGGGAGTAAACACTTCTACCAGTTCTTTGGAAGTGATACCACAAAGCGAGGCGTAATTCATGTCCATGCTGATGTCATTCAACTGATTCAAATCACTGAACACACTAACTTGTGCAAACTTGGTTACTCCTGTAAGAAATACAAAGCGTAAATAACGGTCGGAGCTTTTCAATACACCGTAAAAAGATTTTAGTGTTTTGCGGTATTCATCGAGCAAATCTTTGTTAAGCATTACTTGTAACAGAGGTTTGTCGTATTCGTCGATAAGTACCACCACCTGAGTACCTGTTTGTTCGCAGGCGCGACGAATGATTCCTGCAAAACGTCTTGAAAGTGAATCTTCACTTTCTCCTGTTCCATATTTAGTTTCCCATTGTGTTAGGTAATCATTTAAAATAATGTTTAGTTGTTCCGGCGAATCGTATTTCTCCGCATTCAAATCGAGATGTAATACAGGATGTTTCTTCCATTCTTTCTCCAACTTGGAGATGGCAAGCCCTTCGAACAAGTCTTTACAACCTTCAAAATAAGACTCGAAAGTAGAAATCAGCAAGCTTTTTCCAAAACGGCGGGGGCGACTTAGGAAATAAGGATTATTGGTTTGAGCTATTTTCCATACCATGGCTGTTTTATCAACATATAAGAAGCCTCCAGTTCGTATTTTCTCAAAAGTTTGTATCCCAATGGGAAGGTTTCGGTTGCTTGTGATCATAATTTCCGGTTTTAGAATACAAATTTAATAAACTTTCTAAGATACCTTTATTATTGCTTAGAGAAAGTCCATATTATTTTATTACCTTCGTCTTTTAAAGGCAGGAACTTTAATACAGATAACAATGAAATACAATAAAGCCTATGAAGGTGGGGATTTTGAATCATATATTACATATTTAGAAACAATCAAACACCATCTGTCTGATGAATTATTTGAATTTGTTTCAGATCCCCAAAGGCACGGTTTCGGTGTCGAAAGTTTGCATGATAGTTGGGTTAAGAAAATTGAGTTTACTCAAGACTTTGATACAGGGAATACGAACCTTCTTATTGTTTTACTTGGAGAAAACTGTGAATTTTATCTTTATTTTGAAGAAGTACAAGAATATACAATTCGACAAATAAACTCGGATATGTATCGCGACTTAATAACCTATGAAATAGGATTTGAGCAGAATTCTTTTGAAGAAGATATGTTGGTTTTTCGGGCAATATTTGCGATAGGAGAGGGCCACTTGGAAGTATTTGCAGAAACAATTAGGATAGAGGAGAAAAAGTAAATATGGAAGAAATTGTAGGAAAGACAATAAAAAATATATATTGTAAGAATTTTGATATCCAGACTAATGGATATTCAAACATTATTTTTGAATTAGATGATGTGTATTTAACATTGACTGTAAATGATGATACTGATGAGTTTGAAATAGCAATATTGCCTGCAATTGATTCTGTTTTATTTGAAATTCCATACTGGAGTACATCCTTAGTGGGCAAAAAAATAGTTGGTGTTTGGAAACCTCACAATCAGAAAGGATATTCCGATTTTTTAGCATTAGGAATAGATGAGTTTATTCCAACAATAAGTATGTCAACAATTGCATCTGAAATAAAGTTGGGTTTTGTTAGATATATGGATGCAAATTGTCGGGAATTTCACCAATCCCTTTCCTCGTCCATTACCTCATAAAGATGCTCTGCGGGCACTTTATACGCAGTTTGAGCAACTTTTTCCTGTACCGTTTCCAGAATAGAGGCTATTAGGCCGTTGGCCTATTTTGAGTTATTGTACTACAAAAGCGAAGCCTCCGTGTTCAGCACAAGGAAAAGCTCCGTGTTTCTGTGTCTCGTATATTTGCATCATTAATGATCCGTTATTTCTCCGAGTGTTGTATATTCGTAGTTAATACGGAAAAGAATAGTCTCTCAATTG
>NZ_QVMJ01000041.1 GCF_010500955.1 Bacteroides sp. 519 | reverse complement strand
TCAGTACAAAGTATCGCATGAAGCCTTCCTTTGGCGGAGACAAAGATAGAAAAAATATTTAATTTAATTTGGAATTCAACACAGTACCTCTGTGTTTTATATTCAATCATAAACTGTAACTTTGTGAATTGTAAATAAAATCAGATGGAATTCAGAACTACAGTCGATATATCTAAAAGAATACCTCCTGTCGGTTATCAAGACAACATACTATTAATGGGGTCATGTTTTGCCGAAGGTATTGGCAAACTACTGATAGAACATAAATTCTGCTGCAATGTAAATCCCTTCGGCATTCTCTATAATCCTTCATCAATATCCACTGCGCTTAAACAAATAATGAATAATAGGGAATACAATGAGAATGACCTGTTTTATCATTTGAGCAATTACCATAGCTATATGCATCATGGTTCTTTCTCGGCATCTACAACAACAGCATGTTTGAGTAACATTAACGCCAGATTAAACAACAGCCATTTGCAACTGCCTAAACTAACCTATCTGTTTATTACATTTGGTACAGCATGGATTTATACACAGAAAAACAATCATAATATTGTATCCAATTGTCATAAAGTTGCGGCCAAAGAATTTATAAGAAGCCGGTTAACTGTACAAGAGATAGTTACTGAATACAAAGGGTTAATAGAACAACTGTTAGCTACGAACCCTGTTGTAAAACTACTGTTCACAGTTAGTCCCATACGCCATATTAAAGATGGTTTACACCAAAATCAGTTAAGCAAAAGTACATTATTGCTTGCTATTGACGAATTGCAAAAACTATTCCCCGAACATGTTTTTTATTTTCCATCTTATGAAATTGTAATGGATGAACTGCGTGATTACCGGTTTTATGCCGACGACATGCTGCATCCATCGAACATGACCATACAGTATATATGGGAGCGTTTAACAGAAACACTATTCTCGAAAGAAACAAAAACCATACTGAAAGAATACGAAAGTATCCATAGAGATATTAATCACAAGCCGTTTTATCCGGACTCTGAGGAGTATAAGCGTTTTTTAGAACAATTAGTGTTAAAAATAAATCAACTGAAAGAAAAATACCCGAACTTTGATGTAGAAAACGAATTGCAAATATGTCTTACACGATTGAAGAAATAGCCGACAGCATTAATGCCGGCCGCATCGGGAGCAACGATGCTACTATTGACTGGCTGTTGACCGACAGCCGTTCGCTGGCATTTCCGGAAGAAACTCTTTTCTTTGCCCTCTCATCTAAAAGGAATAACGGAGCCAAATACATTGCCGATCTGTACACCCGCGGTGTACGGAATTTCGTAGTTGATAAACCAACCCTCAAGAATAAAGATATTGACACAGCAGATTATCCGTTGGGCAATTTCCTTGTGGTACCCGATGTATTGAAAGCACTTCAAAAACTGGCAGACTGTCATAGGTCACAGTTTGATATCCCTGTAATCGGTATTACCGGAAGCAATGGAAAAACGGTTGTAAAAGAATGGTTGCATCAGTTGCTTTCGCCCGATAAAAACATTGTCCGTTCGCCCAGAAGCTACAATTCGCAGATTGGTGTACCGCTTTCGGTTTGGCAGATGAATAAAGATAACGAACTAGCCATTTTCGAAGCGGGAATATCAGAAGTGGGCGAAATGCGTTTACTGCAAAAAATAATCCGTCCAACAATTGGTATATTTACCAGTTTAGGAGGAGCGCATCAGGAAAACTTCTTCTCCATGCAAGAGAAATGTATGGAGAAACTAACACTGTTTAAAGATTGCGAGGTTATTATTTATAATGCCGATGATGAGTTAATCAGCAATTGTGTATCCAAATCACTGATATCGGCACGCGAAATTGCATGGTCCAAAGTTGATAAGGAAAGACCACTGTTTATCAACTCTATCACCAAAGAGAAAGATTACACACAGATTACTTATACTTATTTGGGGATGTTGAATTCATTCCGGATTCCTTTTGTTGACGATGCCTCTATCGAAAACTCTCTGAACTGTTTAGGAGCCTGCCTTTACTTGATGATGCCTTCGGAAAAGATATCTGCCCGGATGGCGCATCTTGATCCTATTGCAATGCGCCTTGAAGTGAAAGAGGGGAAAAACAATTGTGTGATTATTAACGACAGTTATAACTCGGATCTGGTATCATTGGATATTGCTCTGGATTTTTTGTATCGTCGCTCGCAGGACAAGATGTTGAAACGAACGCTTATCTTATCGGACATACTGGAAACCGGACAAAGCACCACTAATTTATACAGGCGAGTTTCACAAATGGTTCATAGCCGGGGAATAGAGAAGATTATAGGTATTGGAAATGACCTGGCTTCGGTGGCATCCCGCTTTCATATTGAAAAATACTTCTTCGCCGATACAACTTCTTTCTTGAAATCGGATGTATGCAGAGATCTCAAAAACGAGATTATCCTTATAAAAGGAGCACGCAGCTTTGAGTTCGAAAGGATTTCGGAAGAACTGGTAGCCAAGGTTCACGAAACCATTCTGGATATCAACCTCAATGCGCTGGTAGATAACTTAAATTTCTTTCGCTCTAAACTGAATAGTAAAACCAAAACAATATGTATGGTAAAGGCTTCGGCCTATGGAGCCGGATCGGAACAGATTGCCAAAACCCTACAGGAACACCGGGCCGATTACCTGGCTGTTGCCGTAGCCGATGAGGGCTCGGAACTTCGGAAAGCCGGAATAACTTCGTCTATCATTATTATGAATCCGGAGTTGACAGCTTTTAAAACCATGTTCGCTTACAAGCTCGAACCCGAAATCTATAATTTCCATATACTGGAAAGCCTCATCCGGGAGGCCGAAAGAGAAGGTGTTACCAATTTCCCCATTCACATAAAGATAGACACAGGCATGCACCGTTTGGGATTCAACCCCGACGAGCTTCCTTTGCTAATCAAAAGGCTTAAAGAACAAACTGCTGTTATCCCCCGTTCCATATTCTCGCATCTGGCAGGGAGCGACAGTGCTGAGTTTGATGATTACACCCGTTCGCAGATAGCTGTATTTGAAAAGGCTTCTACCGAATTTCAAGAAGCATTCTCACACCGGGTTTTGCGCCATATATCTAATTCGGCTGGTATTCTCCGCTTTCCGGAGGCCCAATTTGATATGGTACGTTTGGGTATTGGATTGTATGGAGTTAATCCTGTGGATAATTCTATTCTGCAAAATGTTAGCACACTCAAAACAACCATTCTGCAAATACGGAATTTGGCAGCCAGTGAAACCGTAGGCTATAGCCGGAATGGTAAATTAACCCGAGATTCGCGAATTGCCGCTCTACCGATAGGATATGCTGATGGTTTGAACCGCAAACTGGGCAATGGAAACTTCTATTGCCTGATAAACGGGCAGAAAGCTCCTTACGTTGGCAACATCTGTATGGATGTATGCATGGTTGATGTTACTGATATCGACTGCCGGGAAGGCGATCAGGTGATAATCTTCGGAGACGGTCTTCCTATTACAACCATTGCCAACAAATTGGAAACCATATCATACGAGGTTCTTACGGCTGTTTCGTCGCGGGTGAAACGAATATATTTTCAAGATTAAAAGAATATATTTTCGTGCAATATGTTTTTTTGCTACTTTTGAAACCTGAATCACAATTTACAAATTAAAAATATCTGCAAATATGACTAATCTACTTTTATTCCCCAGCTTAGGCGGTGGTGAAATACTTATTCTTGCGTTACTTATTCTGCTTTTGTTTGGCGGCAAGAAAATTCCCGAATTAATGAAAGGACTTGGTAAAGGCGTAAAAAGTTTCAAAGATGGCGTAAACGAAGCCAAGGACGAAATAAACAAAGCTAAAGACGAACTCGAAGACGATAAGAAGACTAATTAATTGAGTTTTGAGTTTTGAGTTATAAGTTTTGAGTTCCCATGCGGTATGGTTAACTTAAAACTCATAACTCATAACTCATAACTCATAACTTTTTCCCATGGCAAACAATAAAACTCCCAAAGAACTTACTTTCTGGGATCATCTTGACGAACTACGCGTTTTGCTTTTTCGTGTGTTTGGTGCGTTACTTATTTTGGCTGTAGGCTATTTTATAGCCATGCCTTATTTATTTGAGTATGTAATTCTTGCCCCTACACATAACGATTTCGTTTTTTATAGATTCTTGAGATGGATTGGAGAGTCTCTTCATTTATCTGGTGACTTTTTCACTCAGGAGTTTAATGTGCAGCTAATCAACATTAACCTGGCAGCTCCTTTCTTTATTCATATCTCAACAGCATTCTGGATGGCTGTGGTTACAGCTGTGCCTTATCTGTTCTTCGAGATATGGCGTTTTATTAATCCTGCTCTTTACGATAACGAAAGAAAAGGAGTTCGCAAGTCACTAGGTTTAGGTACTCTTTTCTTTTTCATGGGGGTATGTGTGGGTTACTTTTTGGTATATCCGCTCACTTTGCGTTTTCTGGCCAGTTACCAATTAAGTCCGGATATTGCTAATCAGATATCTCTGAACTCGTATATTGATAACTTTATGATGCTTGTTCTTTGCATGGGATTGGCATTCGAACTACCTTTACTTACCTGGTTCTTATCTTTACTGGGTATCATCAACAAATCTTTCTTGAGGAAATACCGCCGGCATGCTGCTGTTGTTATTGTATTTGTAGCTGCAATTATTACTCCAACCGGCGATCCGTTTACACTAACAGCGGTTTCGTTACCTCTTTATCTGCTCTATGAGTTAAGTATATTAATGATAACAGATAAGATAAAGGAAGAAGATGATGAAGAGAGTACGGAAGTGATTAAAGAATTATAATTTGTTTTTATTAAATCAGAATTTTATCTTTGCCTTAAGTCTTTATTCATACTCTTATTGAAACAGAATGCAACTGATTTAAAACAACCTTTGTGAACCTTATCACCATCAGTTATAATATCTGTATCTCTGTGTTTAAAACAAAGTACGAATAATGTAGGTTAAATACTATGAAGGAAGACAAAGATTATGTTCAGGCTTTAAGTAAAGGCGATACCACTGCATTCGAAATGTTGTTTCTCCGTTATCAGCCAAAAGTAATTAGTTTCTTTTCCGGCTTTATTTAGTGCTATGAACTTTGTACGCAACACTGTTTCTAAAGAGTATAGTAATGGCAGGGAGATTACAGATGAATATATTGAAAGCTATCTGGCCAATCCAAAAATTGCTTATAAGGTAAACGGTACTCAGATAGATCGGTTAAAACAAATCTGGATTCAAAATTACATTGCACGTTTCTATCACATGCAATATGATGATTATTATGATTATCGCCGCAACACCTATCCGGAGTTTCCAATCAATCCGAATACAAACCTGAACGACGATAAGAATAAAATACCAATGCGTTGGCGGTATCCGCAGAACGAACTTCTGTTTAACAAAGAAGAATATCTTGCTGCATTAGAACGCCAATGGGGAGGAACAGATAATGTAAATAACGTAATGTGGTTATTGAAATGAAAAGAACAGTATACCTACTATTATTAATTTGTTTATTCGGTATAAAACTTGAAGCAAAGGAAAAAAACTCTTTCACTGTTTTACAACTGAATATATGGCATGAAGGTTCAAAGGTTCCTGATGGTTATCAGGGTATTCTCAGTGTCTTGGATCAGGCAGATGCTGATGTGGTTTTCCTTTGCGAAATCAGGAATCCTGCTAAATTTATGGAGAACATCCTTAAAGACCTTAAAGCCAAAGGCAAACAATATTATGGGGAAACACTTGGTTTGTCGGTTGGTATCTTATCGAAATACAAACCCGAAAGTATTGTAAAAAGTTGCATTGTACCCGGTGATGAGCACCGGGCAATGCTTAAAGCACTGATCCCTATAAACGGACAGCCCATTTACTTTTATTCGTGCCATTTGGACTATACGCACTACGAATGTTATATGCCACGTGGATACAGTGGCACAACATGGAAAAAGATTGATGCACCTGTTACCAACGAGGCCACTATTCTGGAAGCTAACAGGCTTTCTTACCGCGACGAAAGCATCCGTGCTTTTATAAAAGATGCTGAGGCCGAGATTAAAAAAGGTTATTCCATTGTTATGGGTGGCGATTTCAATGAGCCTTCTCACCTGGATTGGCAGGCAGATACTAAAAATCTATTCGACCATAATGGTGCAATCGTCAATTGGGACTGTTCGGTTATGCTTCATAAGTCTGGGTTTAAGGATGCTTATCGGGAAAAACATCCCGATCCCATTAAATATCCCGGATTTACATTTCCGGCAGGGAATAAACTGGCCGAAGAAGCAAAACTGGAAATCTTAGCTTGGGCTCCCGAAGCCGATGAGCGCGACAGGATTGATTTTATTTACTATTTTCCGGTTCATTCGGCACTGTCTTTGCAACAAAGTGTTTTAGTGGGCCCATCCGAAACTGTTCTGCGAGGAAAGATCATAAAAAAAGACTCGAAGGATAAGTTTTTTGTTCCTAAAGGGATATGGCCCACTGATCATAAGGGGAATTTGGCGAGATTTAAAGTAAAATCTTCTAATTAACCCATATTCGCTCAAAATACGGAAGCCTATCAATAGGCACTTCCTGCTCAATAGTAAGGGGACCTTTAAAATGATTACCTAAATCGTCTTTCCATATTCCTCTGGGAAGCTTTATGGTGCGTTTGGTCCCCTTAGTTACCATAGGAGCAACCATATACTTTTCGCCCAACATAAACTGGTCTTTGCAATCCACAAATCCTTCATGTGGAAAAGCATACTCCATGTGTTGTATTATCGGTTCTCCGCTTTGGGCCGCATATTGTGCCAGTTGAAGTATATAAGTACCCAACGATTCGTGTAAACGGGCATACTTGCGGCATATAGCCAGATTATCTTCATTGAGTATTCGCCAGGGAGCCACCGAGAACTGCATCATGGGCATCATGGCATGTACCTGACATGAACGTACTATCAGCTCCTGATCAAGTTTAGTTTGATCCACATTCAAAAAAGAAGCAAACTGCCCTCCTCCAATCATATCCGGACAAGTATATGCATATCCCATTAAGCCTGCTGCTAACATATCAGGAATTAAGAGTTGTACCGCACCCCATGAATAATTTTTATCGCCTAACCGTTGTACCAATGGCTGACCGCCCATTTTCCATCCGGCCCGGTATTCATTGAAAGGAAAATCTAATCCTATCTTTGCCCAGTATTCGCACATATCTACCGATGTTGCACTTTTATCGTAATATTCAAGATCAGGATCGGTGTAGTGAGAAATATCCCCGGCATCAAATTTAAATCCATCTACCCCGTACGCTGTTTGCAATTTACAAAGTTGTGTTTTTAAATGTTCAACTGCCTCGGGATTACTCAAATCGTAGGAAGCACTGTAACCGTTCCACCATCGAATAATGGCCGGCGAGCGGGTTGATTTCCTTTTCACCAGATATCCTTTGGCCGAAAGTTCACGAAACTCCGGGCTATCCGGACTTACAAATGGACATATCCACAACATGATACGAAATCCCTGTTGGTGAAGTTTGTCAATCATTCCTTTAGCATCCGGAAACTTTTCGGGCTTAAAATCAAAGTTGCCATAATACTTCTGCCAATTGTCATCAACCATAAATACACCTACCGGAAAATCATGTTTCAGGATATTATCGGCATAATTTAATATATCTTTCTGATTTTGATTGTACATCAGTTCTATCCATGTATTATATTGAGGCATAGAAAAGAAAAGCGAATCGGGGAGTGTACCCGATGGGGGAAAATGTTTTTTCATAGCAACCTGATATGCTTCGCGAAGTGTTTTCCCTGCAGTTACCGGTTCCAGCTTTTCATAATCTGAAGCAAGAAGCAATCCATTTTCAGCGTATGTTAACGTAAATGGTTTATCACTCCATACGTATCTTCCGGCAGACGATAGTATAAAAGGTACATTCTGGTTATTCAGGTTCTCGGTTGCAAGGTTATATAATCGCATATTTTCTTCGAATGGCATCTTTGACCCCAGACCTACCATCCCACCCCACCATTTTTCACCTGGTAAAGATTGTATTGGGGTTTTGTAGTTCTGGGCATTCAGAAAACCACACACTAGTAACAAAACAAACATGCTGATATTGCTTTTATAAACTCTCATATTATTTAGATTTAGATTTTAAAACACAGACACAGAAACACGGAGCTTTTCCTTGTGCTGAACACGGAGGCTTCGCTTTTGTTGTACAATAGGCCAACGGCCTTAGTTTCAAAAGCCAAAGATAACATTATTTTTTTGTTATAACATGAACTAAACACTTCTAATTTGTTATATCTTTGTAAACATAAAATTATAGCTAATATGAAAGTTCTTTTAATTAATGGTAGCCCTAAATCAAAGGGGAATACTTTTATTGCTTTATCGGAAGTTGCATCTACATTAAAAGCAAATGGAGTAGAAACTGAAATTGTATCTATTGGGAGTAAAGCTGTTCAGGGATGTATTGCTTGTAACAAATGTTTTGAGTTAGGCCGTTGTGTTTTTCAGGATGACCTATACAATAAAGTGAGAGAAAAAGCAATGGAAGCCGATGGTATTATTATTGGCTCTCCGGTTTATTATGCTGGCCCAAACGGTTCTTTATGTGCGTTACTGGATCGTTTGTTCTATTCGTCGGGGCGGCATTTACAATACAAGCCCGGTGCTTCTGTTGCTGTTTGCCGTCGGGGTGGAGCCAGTGCTACATTCGATCGGTTAAACAAGTATTTCACAATCTCAAATATGCCTATTGTTTCTTCTCAATACTGGAACTCTGTTCACGGACGCCTTCCGGGAGAGGCTTCGGAAGATAAAGAAGGATTGCAAACCATGCGTACACTTGCCCGAAATATGGTTTGGATGTTGAAGAATCTAAAATCGGGAACAGCAGAGATTCCACAACCCGAGGAAGAAAGGGAAATGACTAGTTTTATCAGGTAAATAAAAACACAGCTAATAATCAGCAAATTACAGTACCACATATTTTTTACGCTTGGTACAAAAGTGCCACTAATTATTTAAGCCTGAGAAAAAAGTATCACGCCGGTGGTACAAAAGTATCACTACTAAGATACTTTTGTACCACAAGCGTGGCACTTTTGTACCACAAGCGTGATACAAAAACGAAAGTTGTGGTTCTTTGATCAACTATTTTTCCTGAGCACGCTTTTCGTCATCTTCTTTCAAGCGTTTAGCCTCTTCCTGAACTTTGGCATTATCAAATCCACATTTCTGTGCAATTCCTTTGCCAAGGTGTTCATCACAAAGATAATAACGTGCGGCTACACGCAAACGGATATCATCGGATACACCTTCCATTTCATCATAAATATTCTGAATGGTACGCATCTTCTCATCCTCCGGCAACAACCGGAATAAATCACCCGGCTGGGTATAATAATCTGTATCCATGCGGTTATTGTAATGATCTGCCGGACCATCCAGTTGTAAAGCAGGCTCCTTATACATTGTACGGTTATCTACCGGACCATGGAAACTATTGGGTTCGTAGTTTACTGCTCCTCCCCCATTATCGTCATTGCGCATAAATCCATCGCGATGATAATTATGCACCTCTATTTTCGGACGATTTACCGGAAGTGTTTCATAATTTACTCCCAAACGGTAACGATGCGCATCTCCATAAGCAAACAAACGACCTTGCAACATTTTATCTGGCGAGAAACCAATGCCGGGAACATTACTAGCCGGATTAAAAGCAGCCTGTTCTATGTCGGCAAAATAATTTTCGGGATTACGGTTCAGCTCCATAATACCTACTTCAATTAGCGGATAATCTTTATGACGCCATACCTTTGTAAGGTCAAACGGATTAAACTGATATTTAGGGGCATCTGCCTCGGGCATTACCTGAATAAATAATTTCCAACGTGGAAAATCTCCCTTTGCAATATGCTCGAACAGGTCGCGTTGCGAATATTCACGGTCTTTACCTACTATTTCGGCAGCCTCCCGACTGGTTAAATTGGCAATACCCTGCATGGTACGGAAATGGAATTTCACCCAGAAACGTTCGTTCTTTGCATTAATAAAGCTATAAGTGTGACTGCCAAACCCATGCATCTGACGAAGATTGCGTGGTATACCACGATCGCTCATCAGTATTAAAACCTGATGCAACGACTCCGGACTGAGCGACCAGAAATCCCACTTTGCCGTATTGCTTCGCAGATTGGTTTTAGGATCGCGCTTCTGTGTATGAATAAAATCGGGGAACTTAATAGGGTCGCGCACAAAAAACACAGGTGTATTGTTTCCAACCAAATCCCAGTTGCCTTCATCTGTATAAAATTTCAACGCAAATCCACGTACATCGCGCTCGGTATCGGCAGCACCACGTTCGCCGGCTACAGTCGAAAAACGTGCAAGCATTTCGGTTTTCTTTCCCACACGGGCAAAAATAGAGGCTTTGGTGTATTGGGTTACATCGTTTGTTACGGTAAATGTACCAAAAGCTCCCGACCCCTTTGCGTGTACAACCCTTTCGGGTATCCGTTCGCGGTTAAAATGCGACATTTTCTCCAGATACCATACATCCTGTAATAAAGCAGGACCGCGTTCGCCGGCTGTCATTATATTCTGATTATCTGCTACTGGTTTTCCAACCTGGGTGGTTAATTGTTTCTTTTCTTCCATATTCAATAAATTATTTTGATGTGTGTAAAATACGATGTCCCTGTTTAACGCTTTTTGAGTATTACTTGTTCAGTGTTTGGTTGTTAACTTGGATGTACTTTAAATTAATCTTGCTTTTTTATAGCTTCTTTTCTGATTTTTATTACTTTTACAATAGGTTTAGAACTAGTTTAATTATGTTCGGCATTTGAATGAGGAAATTCAAACTAGTTCATCGTATTTGTATGTAGCAAAATTGTATTTTTGTATTATGAAGATTTTGTTTTTCCTTTGTATTTTGTTTTTCTCAATATCACAAAGGGCACAATTTTGGTTGTCTATTGAGGTGCAAGTATCAACTGTATTTGGTAAGTTTTGACCTTGCTTTATAATGAGTTATGTATCTCATTGAGGATTATGTCTTTTATATTTGAAAAATAAGCTTGTATCATCTGCAAATATTCTTTTTAATAGTTCTGATAAGATATGAATTTCTTTATTTCTTCCTCGGTTGGAAGCTCTATCATGTATTTCTGAACAAATATATTGGGGTCTAATCCGGCAGTGGCATACTTTACCAATGTATCTCCTTTCTCGGTACAAAGTAAAATACCGATAGGTGGATTATCATCCGATTGCATCACTTCTGCTTTAAAGTAGTTGAGATACATATTTAGCTGAGAAGCATATTCATGTTTAAATTTATCGATTTTCAATTCTGCAATTATATGGCATTTTAAAATCCGGTGATAGAATACAAGGTCTACAAAAAAGTAGTCTTCATCTATTAATATTCGTTTTTGGCGAGCTTCAAAACAAAAACCATGCCCCATTTCCAACAAGAAATTCTGTAAGTTATCAAGGATGGCTTGTTCTAAATTATTTTCTGTTACTAAGGCTCGTTCATTCAATCCTAAAAACTCTAAGGCTATTGGCGTGTTTATGACATCTTTAGGTTGTAGTTGGGTAGCTTGGCATTGTACGATTGCCGACAATGCTTCTTTGTTTTGAGATAGTCCGCTACGTTCATAATATAGAGAGGCTATTTGCCGTTCTAATTCTTTAACAGACCAGCACCCACGAATTGTTTCCATTTCGTAGAATGCACGTTTTATTGGATTCTCTATTTTTACAATGCTTTTAAGATGTGTATAAGGTATCCTGTTGAATATCTTATTGGCAGGAATATGCCATTTTGTCGGTTGATTATCAATGGTTTGTAATTCGGCACTCGCCAAGTGCCGAATTGGTTCGGTGAATTCGGCAGTCAGCGAGTGCCGAATTGCATTTCCTGACATAACATAGCCTAAAACTTCTTCTTTCAGTTGTGGATAAACAAGATATAAACGCCTAAACTCCCGAAACCGACGTTCATTTAGCCCTTTGGTATTCAAATGTTTTTCCAACTTCTTCAAAAGTTGCTCACCATAGGCTGCACGGTCTTCACCGTTTTGCTCAAATTCCACAATATAACAGCCCATAAGCCAGTTACGGGAAGTTAGTGCAAGGTTTACAGAATGTGCAGCCTGTGCTTGCAACGTGTCCTGAATGACACTGATATGATTTACTAATGATTCAAAGTTCATGTTTTGGTACTTTGTACAAAGTTACTATTTTTATTATCAAAGTTTTAATTCGGGTAGACTATTAATTGCTTCTTCTTTCAGCTTGTCTACTGCATGGGTGTATTTCTCCGTATGTTTCAGCCCACTATGTCCGAGCAAACTGGCGACCGTTTTAATATTAGCCCCATTGTTAAGTATATTCACTGATTTAGAAGTAGTTTCTCTTAGTCTAACTATGGAATCTATCGGTTTGGATAGCGAGAATTACCTATTTGTTAAATTGAAAGAATACTCCAAGGATTTCCTCTCTACCTAAATAGTACTTCTAAATAGAGGCTTATTCTTCCATCCGAGAATTAACTTGGTTTATTTCAGGCTATTCTTTGCTAAGAACTCCCTATTTTCTATCTTTGCATTGAAAACAACGATATTAAGTAAAACAAGGATGAATTATGAAAAAGCTATCTCTACTTCTAGTAGTGACTGCCTGTATTCTTATGTATGGATGTAAGGATTCAGAACCAGTCTTTGACCCCGCAGACTTTGATGTACCTGAACTGACTACCGAAAACTCGATCATCGTAGATGTAAACCTGTTTGTAAGACAAGGTTTTGCTTTTGAGGCACAAGGAGAAAAAATTGCTGTTGACTGGGGCGACGGTACCCTGGAAAAGTATTATATGTTGGATGAAGACTCCAAAGGTTGTCATCATGTATATGCCGAAGAGGGTGTTTATCAGATCAAAATCTGGTCCGATCACATCACCCACCTAAGCATTTCTTCGCAGAAAGACTACATTTCGGATATCTATTTTGGTTATGCGCCGATACTCACTTATTTAAGTTTGGATAATTTTGTAGGCTTTGAACATGCATTGATTGACAACTGCCCCATCCTAGAGCACTTGGTTCTGCACAGTTGGAGCGATTTAGTTTCTTTAGACATCAGCAAATGCCGGGAACTGAAAGAGTTTGATTGTGTTACCAACAAAAAACTGGCAACACTTGATTTGCATTACAATGATTTGCTGGAAAGAATCTGTATTAATGAGGTAGGTATTTCCGAATTAGACATCTCGAATAACAGAGCTTTAAAAAACATTGAGATTAAACGTACAAACATAACCAGTCTGTCGTTAGCCAGCAATTATTTTGTAGAAGTTTTGTCGATTCCCAGAAACAAGCTGACTTCTCTTACTATTCCACACCAAAACAGTATAATTGAACTTTCGTGTTATGAAAATGAGTTCGAAACTCTTCCTACTCTAACCAATTTAGGAAGGCTTCAGAAGCTGGTTTGTAATAACAACAAACTAACCGAACTGGATTTATCAAATTGTATTGATCTTATCCACTTCAATTGCATTACTAATGAACTGACAGAATTGGATATTTCTAAAAATACAATGATTGAACAACTATACTTTGGATATAACCTGATGGAAAAAGAGGCTATTGACAAAATATTTTCGGATGTTCCGGAATCTATTAATAGCAGCAGTCCAAACCAGTTTCACTATAAAGATAATCCGGGAGCAAAGGAAGCTAAGCTTGATATTATTTTGTTTAAAGGATGGAAAATTGTTGAGCAGGAAGATATATATCTGAATCAGCACGATAAATAGCCACTTGGGATATTCACCACAGAGTACACGGAGGACACAGAGTTTTATTTTTTCTCTGTGTCCTCTGTGAATATATTATAGAAGCTTTACCACATTAATACAATATGAAAAGTGGTAGCATCAGTTGGTTTAATTCTGGTACTAAAGTCGGAATAGGTGAGATAAAATCCAACCCAGCCCACCGAATAATCAAAATCATAAGTTTGAGTCCATATAAACTCTTTTCCCTTATCATCAACTTCGCCTTTATGCAATACATAAGGCATACCGTTCTTTACATCATCTCCTGTTTGGATATAAGCAATTACAGTTTTATCACTATATATTTCTTGAGTTAACTCTGGTAATTTTTTATCCACAAAAAAGAAAGAATTCAATTCATCCGGATCACCATGCAGTTCCCACTCGTGTGGTTGAACAACAAAGGTTTTTGAAAACCAATTGGCCCCATAACCATCTTTTCCGTCTTTCCCGTTTATTCCATTGTAGCCATCTCGTCCATCTTGCCCATCTTGTCCTGTAGGTCCCATCGGACCCATTGGGCCCATCGGACCTTCGCATGCCATAAATGATACTGCTAAAACTAAAAATAAGAATAATTTTTTCATAAAATATAAATTTAATTAGTGAATATAGAATGGAAGGAGTTATCGCTTCGCTAGGAGTTAAAGGAGTTAAAGCTTTAAATGCTCTGAAGTTTCTTAGAGCTATAACTCCTAAGGAGCAAAGCTCCTGATAACTCCTTTAACTCCTTCCATTCTTGAATTACTGACATAAAATTAGGAAAGGATAAATCTTTGTAAAAGGAGCTTTTCTCTAATTGTTATTAGGGGAATCCCTACAACCATCATTAATGCCTTGATAAAAAATAGTATAAATACATTTCGTTTTATTTAAATTTTTCTATATATTGCAAACGTAATACAACATGAAATCGAAATCAGATTTACTCCATCCGAGGATATTGGCAATATTCAAACCTATTTGGAATTTCGTAATGCCAAACCAGATTAAGATTCCTATTGTAGAGACGCAATGCATTGCGTCTTTTCTTTTGCCCAGCAAGGCCATACCCACAATGCCAACAATGCATTGCATCTTCCCTCCTGTCCAACAAAGCCATACCACAATACCAACAGACGCAATGCATTGCGTCTCTACAAAAAAACATCTCAAATTCCCCCATAATCCCATTTTTTTTCGTACGTTTGCAGTAAACCCTACAGGCGATTTATCGCAAAAAAACCATCATAAGTATCATAACACACCTATTTATCTATGAATCAACACAATACATCATGACAGTTCCACAAAAAGTAAAACATAAGTACCATTCGAAGTATCATAGAACAAAAATAGTTTCATTGTACCTTGAGATTTAAAAACAAGTAGTTTCACTTTATTTTCTACCAATGAAACTAATTGTTTTCTATATAGGAAACAACTGGTTTCATACATAGGAAACAAGTAGTTTCCTATATAGAAAACAGTTGGTTTCCTACCGTGAAACTGTTGGTTTCATACTGAGAAACAGTTGGTTTTGTACAGAGAAACAAAAGGCATCCTACAGAGAAGCAAAAACTGAGTAACTAAATAACTAAAACAACCCAAAAGACATGAAAGTAACTAGCTATAGAAACATTGACGGAAAAATAACGCAACGCACACTCGCACTGGAAACCGTACTGGAAATGTTGCGAACAGAAATAAAATCACAACCAGTAACAACACTACGTAACAACCTGATTTATGCACGACCCGGCAAAACAGATATCTATGCATTGAAACTGCCCATCATAGTGTTTGGCGGAGCTTTTCAGAATAAAAACAGCAAACAGGAACTGACTACTTACAACGGACTGGTTATCATTGAAATAAATAAACTGGCAAACCAAAAAGAGGCTGTCGACCTCCGGAACCAGGCGGCCCAACTTGCACAAACCTTCCTTGCATTTATCGGATCAAGCGGAAAAAGCGTGAAAATCATTATCCGGTTTGCTTTACCCGATGGTACGCTTCCACAAGAGCGTGAACTGGTAGAGAGGTTTCATGCACAGGCGTATCGTGAGGCTGTGGAATGGTATCAGCCTCAATTAAAAAGAGAAATAGAGCTGAAAAAGCCTGTTGTTGAACGTGGTTGTCGCTTATCGTTCGATCCGGAACTGTATTATAACCCCAACGCAGCGGTTATCCATATAGAACAACCCATCCGTTTGCCGGCCGAGCCTACTTATGCCGAGATGCAACATGCAATTAAAGATCCGCTACAGCGCCTGATACCGGGTTATGAACGACATCACATCCTATCTACCCTTTTCGATACTTGTTTAATGGATGCCATTCGGATGATTAATGGTGTGGATTGGGAAAAAGATGAATTAAAACCTTTCCTTACAGCATTGGCCGAAAATTGCTTTCACTCCGGAATACCCGAAGAAGAGGCAGTGAAATGGACGTTGTTTCATCGTGACCTTAAAAAATACGAAATAGAAGTTCGTGCGAAGTTCCGTAGTGCGTACTCGCTGGGAAAGAAATTCGGAGGTAAGCCCTGCATCACGGCTTCGATGACACTTATTGCACAACTCGATGATTTTATGCAACGCAGATACCAACTGAGGCGCAATACAATAAAAGGAATAGTGGAGTATCGCGAACTGAAATCTTTCTATTTCGATTTTCGTCCGCTAACCAAACAGGCCATGAACAGTATCTCGCTGAATGCCACAGCCGAAGGTATTAATGCTTGGGATGCCGATATCAGACGCTACCTGGAGTCGGACCGCGTACCAATATATAACCCTATCGAAGAGTATTTGCATTCGCTTCCCACTTGGGACGGCAAAGACCGTATCCGTGCACTGGCCAATTGCATAAAATGCAACAATCCGCGTTGGCCCGACTTGTTTTACAAGTGGTTTCTTTCTATGGTGGCCCACTGGCAACAAATAGACCGCAAGCATGCCAATAGTACCCTCCCCCTACTGGTTGGTAACCAGGGTTGTGGTAAATCTACTTTCTGCCTCAACTTATTACCACCCGAATTGCGCGACTATTATACAGATAGTATTGACTTTAGTAACCGCCGCAATGTGGAGTATGCGCTTGGCAGATTTGCGTTAATAAATATGGATGAGTTCGACTCTATCAGTCCTTCTTATCAGGGATTTATGAAACACATTCTTCAAAAAGCAATGGTACAAACGCGCTTGCCTTATGCGGGTACTACAGATGTTATACGCCGGTATGCCACATTTATAGCTACAAGCAATAACTTTGATTTACTGTCGGACCCCACCGGCAACCGCCGTTTTATTTGCATTGAGGTGGAAGGGATTATTGATTACACACAACCTGTTGATTACGGGCAACTGTATGCACAGGCTTTGCAGGCAATCCGCAATAGCGAACAGTACTGGTTTACACACGAAGAAGAGGCATATATAACATCGTGCAATCAACGGTTTTTGCGAACAACGCCCGAGGAAGAAATAGTGCTTACATATTTCAGGAGGCCGACCACCGGAGAGGTGTACGAAGAATTAACTTGCAGTGAAATGCTGCAACGCATCCGCGAAAAATACATCTTGTTTAAATGCAGCCGTACAGTAGCTATGAGTTTAGGCAAGGTGTTGAAAAACAGGTTCGAGCACCGCAGGGTAACCCGGGGAACTGTGTATAAGGTGGTTATGAGTGGTGAGTGAGTAGTTTTGAGTGGTGAGTGATGAGTTTTGAGTGATGAGTTTTGAGTGATGAGTTATGAGACTTCGAATGGTACTTATGTTTTACTTTTTGGGCATCTATCATAATGTAATACATTGAAATACAGTTCGATAAGTGTGTTATGATACTTATGATGGTTTTTTGGGCGAAAATCTTCTGTAGGTGAATTCATATTCCAGAATTATTCATATTTGGTTCAAATCAGAGGGGAATTGAAACGCTGAGTTACGCTAAGTTACGCGGAGTTTTTATTTCGATGCCGCATGGAATTCCCCTCCTTGGCTAAGGAGGGGTGGCCTTTAGGCCGGGGTGGTTGGACTACCAAGCATAGTGTATAAAACATAGTGTTGTATGTACACCAACCACCCCGCCCGTTGGGCACCCCTCCTTAGCCAAGGAGGGGAATCCATGCGGCATAATATCAAAAAACTCCGCGTAACTTAGCGTAACTCAGCGTTTCAAGGTCTCCAACCCCCGCCTGGTCCGCCACCCGGGCCACCGGAGGTTCCAACTGTTGATACCGATCCGGCAGTGCCTGTAGTAAAGGTTCCGGCATTCGATCCGCCTTTGTAGGTTGCTGCGGTATACAATCCGTAGAAGTTCTCATTGCCGGATATTTCGCCACCCGTATAAATAGTATAACCGGTATTGGCTTTTAATGCTGCACTACTAACCAGCATCACTACTCCGCTTTGATAAGTAACAGGTAGTTTAAAGGTAATAACTTCGCTGTTATCCGAAGAATTTGCAATATGAACAATAGGTATGTTTGCCGTTGAACTTCTGAATATAACCGACGACTGTGTACATGCACTGGCAGTAGGTGTACTGGTATCGCCACCAATACCAACTATGGTACCTCCTGTAATGCTGAACCTGCTTTGGTCGCAATCTATACCACCTTCGGGCGATGTAGCACCGGCTGCAATAACAACTCCCCCTGTTATACTCAATGTTCCGTTTGAATCAATGGCATCGTTAACACTGCTTTTGCAATACACATATCCACCATCAATCTGAATGTGGTTTGAAGCATTAATGCAATCGTCGTACGCTTCAACAACCACTGTTCCACCGGTTATGGTAAGTGTGGCTTTACTTTCCAATCCCTCGGCCTCGGTTTTGTATGTGCGCAAGGTTATGTTTCCTCCGTTGATAGTCAGGTTGCCATCACTCTTAACTGCTTTGGCGGCGGTATCGTTATTGCGGTCGTACACATACTGATCGCCTGTAGTGGTTACTGCAAGGGTACCGTTATTAATGGTCAATGTGCCATCTACGTTAATACCCTTTCCACCTTTTCCGGCACTCACAATGGTAATTTCTCCGTTATCAATCACCACATTTCCATCGCATTTAATACCGGCGCTCGATGAGGTGTCGGCTTCGTCGGCTTCCCATATTGCATCTCCGGCAGTGTTTATGGTAATGGTGCCGCTCACAATGGTTACATCTCCTGTAGCATTTATTCCTTTCGAAGCATTTCCGTACACGGATATGTCCATCTTGTCTACCTGGTTTATGGTCAGGTATTCGCCACATTTAATACCGTGCCCCTTTTGTGCGGTGGTTACAATTTCGAGGGTTCCACTGTTAATTTCTACATATCCATCGCAGTCAATACCTTCTCCGGCCGACCGGGTGGTTATTCTGCCCCCTTCTATCTGCACATAGTCTTTGGCATGTATGGCATCGCTGGCGGCCTCTTTTACATGGATGTTCCCCTCGTACATACGAAAATAATCGTCGGTACAGATGGCGTGTTTGTTTTTACCTCTTACTTCGAGCAATCCACTACCATAGAAGTTGAGTTGGCCTTCGCTAAAGAAGGTTCCTTTCATATCTTCGCCTTCTACATGCGTATAGGTTGCCCCATCAATCAGGCGATTGTTGGTTTGGTTAACCACGGTAACGGTTACTTTCTTTCCACACTGAATGTTAATAGCTGCGCCGTTGGGGTTGGTTATGCCTGTTCCGTTCAATACCAATCCGAATTTATATTCACCATAGATTTTAACCGATCCGTTGCTGGTTACGCCAGAGAGGATATAGTTTACTTCTTTATCGGTAATGGTTGAGATGATGATTACATGGCCATTGGTATGGGTAATGGATACACCATCGGTAAGCGGGTTATCTACAGTTACCTCACTACCCGAGAAGGTTATGGAAACGGCATTGTTGTAACTAACGGTTTGTGTGTTAGGAACCAGTTCATCGTCGTCCTCGGCACCTGGATCTTCGGGCACTTCGGGTACTTCAACAATTTCTTCGTCCTGAGCAGGATAAGAGATGTTATCGGAATCACTTGAGCATGCGCTAAAAACAATAGCGAATGTGCATAAAAACAATAGGTAGTATTTTCTATTCATACATTAATGGATAGGTTTAAATTAGCAACTTGTTATAAAAAAGTACAAATAAACCCGGTTTGGCAAATGTATGCAACAAAAATCTATGAATGAGGGGAATTTATAGATGAAATTTAATTTCAGACACGGATTGCGCGGAATGACACGGATTTGAAAACACGGATTTAATATTTAGCCTACATGAATATAGAATGGAAGGAGTTATTGCTTCGCTAGGAGTTAAAGCTTTAGATGCTCTGAAGTATCTTAGCCTGTATTATTCATATTCGTTTAGTTCTGTTAGGGGCTGAGTTGAACCAAAAGTGAGGTAAAGTGAGGTAGAGGAGGTAAAGTAGGCGATGCCGCATGGAATTCCCCGCCCTTGAGGGGCGGGGTGGCCTTTAGGCCGGGGCGGGGAGTGAAAACATACCGCATGGAAAATCGGTTGCACAACCTTTGAGTCCCCCCTCNNNCCGCCCTAAAGGGCACCTCTCCCCTCTAGGGAGAGGAGTTCCATGCGGCATCACACCACTCAACTACTTTACCTCCTCTACCTCACTTTACCTCCTTTTCAATCTGATTTGAACCAAATTGATGAAGTATGAATAATGCAGGTTAGAGATGTTAACAGGCAGGGCTGTTAAGTTTTAGTAATTATCAATTGCCGTCTGCTTTAGCTGACGGTCTAAAAGGTATAGCAATTGGGGCTTTAGCCAAATTAACTTTGGCTAAAGCCAAGGGAGAATCTTTCTAACAACCGTCAGCTAAAGAGGCTTAACAACCGTTCCGGTTGAACCATGCGGCTTAACTTACAATCTGTAACTAAATCAAAGAACGATTAGTCAGCTAAAGCAGACGGCAATTGATAGAACTTAACAGAGTTAAAGCCCGTAGGGCTTATAAATCAAAAACTTTGTACCTCCGTGTTCAAATAAACAAGAAGCGCGAAAACAAGAAGCCTTTAAACTCCCTGCTTTCGCGCCTTTTCACATTCGCGCTTTCGTGCCTTTATGCTTTCGTGCCTTTATGCTTTTGCGCCTTTATTTACTTGTAGTTGGCAAACCATTATCATCATACTTAAATGTCAATGCCGGGTATGAACCTTGAAGTCCATAATTAAAAACCCTCCGACAACGTGCATATGCTACCTGTTCTGGACGTACAGCTCCAGTTCCGTTTTGGTAAGGTAATGAAAAGGCTAAAACCCCATACTTATCAGTGTCTTTGGAAGAACCGTGATAGAAAGAGAAAGTATAAGATATCCCCCCATTAGCAGCTTCGGTTGTTGGATCTTCGGACGACTGCGTCCAAAGGATTAAGGCATCCACATTTTTATTGGTATATTCTGGGTAATAATAGCCTGCCGGCAAAGTCC
>NZ_QVMJ01000040.1 GCF_010500955.1 Bacteroides sp. 519 | reverse complement strand
AAAAATAGATAAAAAATCCCTTTGAGTTTTAAAAAAACAGTCATTCTTTGATCAAGAACAAAGAAAATACAAAATAGGCGGCAAAGCGGAGACGCTTACACTTTTGTATCTTACCTGTGATACTTTTGTACCACAGGCGTGGTACTTTTTTCTCAAGGGTAAAAAAGTGTTGGTACTGTAAGTTTTTGATTACCAGTTGTATTTATAACTTCGTCAAATCAATTGGGAATTGAACCGCGGAGTTACGCTAAGTTACGCGGAGTTTTTATTTCGATGCCGCAGGAAAACTAAAACTCCGTGTAACTTAGCGTAACTCAGCGTTTCAAAAATTCAGTACCAAACGAGTATTAATTCAGGCTAATATGTTAGGGTTTGCCAGCTAAATTATAAAGCATTATCTTAGCGTACAAATTAAAAAACTAAAATGATCATCACAGCTTTACAGAAACTTTATACACAGGTGATCGGTTCGCCTGCTGAAAATATCATCGAGTTACCCTCATCTGGTTCCAATCGTCGCTATTTCCGTTTATCTGGGCCCATGAACTTAATAGGTGTAAACGGAACTTCGCAAGAAGAAAACAAAGCATTCCTTTATATGGCAACACATTTTCGGGAAAAGGGCATTCCTGTTCCTAAAGTCTATGCTGCCTCCGAAGATTCCCTCTTTTATCTGCAAGAAGATCTGGGCGACTCACTACTTTTTGATAAGATAGAAAAAGGAAGAAAAACCTCTGTATTCAGCGATGAGGAACGTTCGTTACTGCGCGAAACCATTTCTATGCTACCCATGATGCAGTTTCGTGGTGCCGAGGAGCTTGATTTCGACCAATGCTATCCACAACCTACATTCAACGAACGCTCCATTCTTTGGGATTTAAACTATTTCAAATATTGCTTTCTAAAGTCTACCGGACTGGAGTTTCAGGAAAACAATCTTGAAGATGATTTCCAAAAGATGTGTGATATTCTGTTACAAGATCAAACTAACACGTTCATGTATCGTGATTTCCAGTCGCGCAATGTAATGATTAAAGATGGTAAACCTTGGTTCATCGATTTTCAGGGTGGACGAAAGGGGCCTATCTATTATGATATTGCTTCTTTCCTTTGGCAAGCGAAAGCAAACTTCCCGGAAGGATTGCGAAATGAGTTACTGGATGTTTACATGGAATCCCTCTCCCACTATACCACAGTCAACAAAGAAGAGTTCTGCAAACAATTGCGTCATTTCGTTCTGTTCCGCACCCTGCAAGTATTAGGTGCTTATGGTTTTCGTGGCTACTTCGAAAAGAAACCGCATTTTATTCAAAGCATCCCCTTTGCCATTAAGAATCTAAAAGAATTATTGCGGGAAGGTTATTCCGAATACCCTTATCTATGCGATATTTTGCACCAACTTGTCGACTTGAAACAATTCTCCAAAGAGATTAACACGTTGGAAGTAAAGGTTATGAGTTTTGCCTATAAAAAAGGAATACCCAACGATACTTCCGGCAATGGTGGTGGATTTGTATTCGACTGCCGGGCTATTAACAACCCTGGCAAGTACGAAAGATATACTCATTTTACCGGACTGGATGAACCTGTAATCACCTTCCTCGAAGAAGAAGGAGAAATCACTTCCTTCCTCGAATCTGTTTATAAAATAACTGATGCTTCCGTACAGCGCTACCTGGACCGTGGATTCACCAATCTTATGATTTGTTTCGGATGCACAGGCGGCCAACACCGCTCTGTTTATTCGGCACAACATGTGGCCGAACGACTTAACCGGAAGTTCGGTGTCAAAGTCAATCTAATCCATCGCGAACAAAATATCGAACAAGTATTTGATCCAACTGTATGAAAGCCCTGATTTTTGCAGCGGGATTGGGGTCACGCCTCAAACCGTTAACCGATACAACTCCCAAAGCCTTGCTTCCCATTGGTGGAAAGCCTATGCTTGAACATGTTATCCTGAAATTAAAAGCTTCTGGTTTTAACGAACTTGTAATCAATATCCACCATCATGGACAACAGATTATTGACTACCTACAGAGCAAAGATAATTTTGGCTTAAACATACATATTTCTGACGAACGGGATTGTTTGTTAGATACCGGAGGAGGAATTAAACATGCCCAACAGTTTCTCGACGGGAAAGAACCTTTTCTGGTACATAATGCTGATATTCTATCAAATGTTGATCTGAAACAACTTTACCAATACCATTCTCACTCTTTGGCCACATTACTTGTTAGCCAACGAGAAAGTTCGCGACATTTACTCTTTGATAAAGAAAACCGGTTATGTGGTTGGCAGAACCGTGAAACAGGTGAAGTAAAATCTCCCCATCCGAATTTCATTCCATCTATGTATGATGGATATGCTTTCAGTGGCATTCATGTTATTTCACCAGAAATATTCAAATGGATGGATACATGGACGGGCAAATTTTCGATTATTAATTTCTATCTTGCGATTTGCGAAAAAGCAAATATTCAAGCCTATCCATTGAATAATCTTAAGCTTCTGGATATTGGTAAACCAGAAGCACTAGTTAAAGCAGAAGAGTGGTTAAAGCAACATAGTTAAGAGGATGTCCTTCGCTTCGCTCTGGATGACTCTTATTTATGGTTATTGGGCTTTCTTCCCTTATTTCCTGTAAACTTTCTCTTTCCCTGCATTTTTCTTCCGGAAAAATTGGCTCTGGTTCTTGGATTATATTCAGGTTGTTCACCAAGTTCAGCAGGAACGGGAAGTTTATAGATATCCCTTCCAAGGAAAGTTTCAATACTTTTAAAACGACTCTGATCTTTTTCGTTCACAAAAGTTATAGCTACGCCATCATTATTAGCACGTGCTGTACGACCTATTCTATGTACATAGTCTTCGCTATCGTGTGGTACATCGTAGTTAATAACCGAACGTATATCATCAATATCGATTCCACGGGCTACTATATCAGTAGCAACCAGTATATTTATCCGTCTGTTTTTAAATTCGTGCATAATGTGGTCGCGTTGCGCCTGTTCAAGGTCCGAATGCATTTCGCCCACATTGAGTTTCATGGCTTTCAGTGATTTAGTAACTTCTTTAACTTTTAATTTAGAAGATACAAAGATTATGCATCTGTCGGGAACATGCTCTTCGAATAAGGTTCTGACCAGGCCTAATTTCTGATTCTCATAACAGATGTATGCTGCCTGAATAATCTTTTCTGCAGGACGGGATACGGCAATCTTTATTACTTCCGGCTCATGTAATATGTTATTAGCCAGCTGCTGAATTTTTTCGGGCATTGTGGCAGAGAACATAATAGTTTGCCGTTCCTTAGGTAATAGTTTTACGATTTGCATGATATCATCGTAAAAACCCATATCCAACATGCGGTCGGCTTCATCTAATACAAAGAACGAAACTTTGGACAAGTCTACATACCCCAGATTTATATGCGACAATAGTCTTCCCGGAGTTGCAATAACAACATCGGCACCTAAAGTTAATCCTTTCTTTTGCTGTTCAAACAGTATTCCATCATTTCCCCCATAAATAGCTACACTTGAGGCAGGCATAAAGTAAGAAAAGCCTTCCATCTGTTGATCTATTTGTTGTGCCAGTTCGCGGGTGGGCGACATAATTACACAGTTTATAGCTTCTTCTGGATATCCTCCCTTGCTCAGCATATTTAAAATAGGTAATAAAAACGCTGCTGTTTTACCTGTCCCGGTCTGTGCTACTGCAATCAAATCTCTCTTCTGGAGTATAATAGGAATGGCTAATTCCTGGATAGGTGTACATTCATCAAAACGCATGGCTTCAATTGCATCCAGCACGCTATCTTCTAATGGTAATTCGGTAAATTTCATTTAAGCTTTTAAGTTTTTAAGTTTTTGAGTTTTTAAGGTTTAAATATTTAAGATTTTAAGTTATGTAGTCTATCTCAAAAACTTAAAAGCTTAAAAACTAAAAAACTAAAATTACAGTCTTCCTCTCTCTTCTAAATATGAGTCTTTAAATCCTAAGAAGTATAATACTCCATCCAGCCCTATTGTATTAATAGATTGCTTAGCGCTGGCTACTACTTTAGGCTTTGCATGAAATGCTATTCCCAAACCTGCAATATCTAACATTGGTAAATCATTTGCTCCATCTCCTACTGCTATTGTTTGGGCAATATCTACTTTTTCAACCTGGGCAATCAAACGTAATAATTCGGCTTTACGTTTGCCGTCAACAATATCTCCCAGATAGTTTCCGGTTAATTTGCCGTCAATTATTTCAAGTTCATTTGCATAAACATAGTCAATACCATATTTATCTTGCAGGTAACGTCCAAAGTAAGTAAATCCTCCCGATAATATGGCAATCTTATAACCGTATTTTTTAAGCACAAACATTAAACGGTCAACTCCTTCGGTTATAGGAAGGTTTATCGCTATTTCGTGAAGTACAGACTCGTCCAAGCCTTTAAGTAAAGAAACTCTTTTCTTAAAACTTTCGTTGAAATCAATTTCACCACGCATGGCCTGTTCGGTAATCATTTTAACTTCATCTCCTACTCCGGCACGTATGGCTAGTTCGTCAATCACTTCCGTTTCAATCAGGGTAGAATCCATATCAAAACAGATAAGCCTACGCATACGACGATACATATTATCCAGCTGAAACGAGAAGTCCATATCCAACTCTTTGGATAATTTCATTAACTGAGCCTGTAAACCGGTTTTATCTTTTGGAGTACCACGCACTGAGAACTCAATACAAGCACGGATATTAGCTTTACTTTCATCAAGAGGAATACGGCCGGTTAAACGTTTGATGGCATCAATATTCATTCCTTGATCTGCCAACACTGAAGTTACCGACGATATTTGCCGGGCAGACAGTTTTCTTCCAAGTAAAGTTAGAATATACCTGTTCTTTCCCTGCATACTTACCCAACTGTTATACTCTTCAACAGAAATTGGATAAAAGCGAATATTTACTGCCAAAGAAGAAGCTTTGAAAAGCAACTCTTTCATTATAAGACCAGAGTGCTGTTCTTCGGCCTTAAAAAGTATCCCCAGTGAGAGGGTATTGTGAATGTCGGCCTGACCAATATCCAGAATGGTAGTATCGTATTTGGCCAAAATCCCGGTTATTGAAGCTGTCAACCCAGGACGATCTTCTCCGGTAACCCGAATTAATATGAGTTCTGTTGGAGATTTTTCTTGCATAAAAGGTTGTTATTAAATCTTTTGCAAAAGTAATCAAAAAACGCACAATATGCTAAATAACATAAAAAATTACCGCTAAAAAATCAGAAAATCGCTTGTTTATTTGGATATTAATATAATAAGTGTTTAACTTTGCGCCGATTTCAAAACGGAAGACGTTATGATTCATTGAATCAGCCCTACCGACAATGAGAGTCCGGGATGAAATCCCTGTTAGAGTACAGGCCCGGATAGTATTAACCAAAACCGACTTACATGAGACATGTAAAATGGATCTTTGTTGTATTGCTAATTAGTTCCTTGACTTCTTTTGTTGTAAAAGATAAACCTACCGGAGGTTTAAATGTGGGTGAAATACCCCCTTCTTTTAAAATTGAATCTACATTAAGTAAACAATCGCTTTCCTTGAAAGATTTGAAAGGTAAGTATGTATTGCTGAGTTTTTGGGCCAGTTATGATGCGCAATCCCGGTTGCTTAACACAATGTTAAGTAATGCCATCAAATCAACAGATGCCCCGAATGTGAAAATGGTTTCTGTATCTTTTGACGAATTTAAATCTGTATTTCAAGAAACCATTCGTAAAGATCAAATAGTTGATCCCTTATGTTTTGTAGAAACAAGAGGAGAAAAATCGAACTTGTTTAAAAAGTATAACCTAAACCGCGGTTTTTCGAACTATTTACTGGATGAAAATGGTATAATTATAGCCAAAAACATCTCTGCAGCTGAACTTTCTAGTTATCTGAATTAATTTATTAATTCAATTAAAAGATAACAGAGAGTTATTTCCGGGTTAAACCGGAATAGTGACAAGAGGGAATTAATACAACAAACAAAATCCCGCCTGCAATGTGTTACACATAGCGGGCGGGATTTTTTATTATGCGCCAATGAGCAATGTGCCAATGTGAAAATATGCCAATGTGCCAATTAATAGTCTAATTAAATAATTATATTCTTTAATTGGCACATTGGCATATTTTCACATTGGCACATTAAACTACTTAGGAGCCTTAATATACAAATATACTGCAATAAACGCAAACATAATATTAGGTATCCACACAGCAATAACAGGCGGCATACTGCCATTTACAGCAAAAGTTGAAGAAATTGTTTGGAAGAGTATAAATGAGAAACTAAGTCCCAAACCTATTCCCAGATGCAATCCCATTCCTCCTTTTACTTTTTTAGAAGATAAAGATAAGCCTATAATAGTTAATATAAAAGAAGCAAAAGAGGCAGCTATCCGTCTGTGATACTCTATTTCAAACTCTTTTATATTCCTGAATCCTCTTCGTTTTTGTTTTTCAATATATTCACTTAACTCTGGGCTGGTAAGCATTTCCTGCTGATTTCTTTGAATAAGAAAATCCGAAGGTTCCATCTTTATAATCGTATCCATCTTATCACCTTTTGAAATGGTTTCTTTCAACCCATTCATTTCCCTTATTGTATAGTCTTTCATTGTCCATTTATAAGTGGAAGTGGTATCATAAGTTATAGACTTGGCAGTAAGATGTGAAACCAATCTTTTACCTTCAAATTTATCTAAAAAGAAACGATTTCCGGTTTTAGTATAGTCGGAATAATTATTGATGTATGCTATTACTCCCGAATCAACTTCTAACTGTACATTCTTAACAGAGGCGGGTTGCCTTTTCTTCTTGTATTTAATTTCAAAATTAAGACGGGTTACACTTCCTTGTGGTATAATATACGATCCCAGAAGAAATGTGGCAATGGCAATAACCGCAGCCGAAATCATATAAGGACGTACAAGCCGGTGAAAACTCATACCTGTAGAAAACATGGCTATAATTTCCGAGTTTTCAGCAAGTTTAGAGGTAAAGAAGATTACAGAAATGAATACAAATAACGGACTGAAAAGATTTGCAAAATATGGAACAAAATTCAAATAATAATCAAAAAGAATAGCACTCCAGGGAGCCTCATTCGTCATGAACTTATCTACATTTTCATTGAAGTCAAAAACCACAGCAATGGATATAATAAGGGCTATGGCAAACACATAGGTTCCCAAAAACTTCTTTATTATATACCAGTCCAGCCGTTTTATTATTTTGCTCATATTCTTATAGTCTTGTTGAAACTTTTTTCACCATCATAGGTTTCCAGGTCGAAAAATCACCTGCAATAATGTGTTTACGGGCTTCTTGTACCAACCAAAGATAAAATGCCAGATTATGAATAGATGCAATTTGCATGGCCAGTAATTCTTGTGCATGAAAAAGATGGCGTAAATAGGCTTTTGAGTATAAAGTATCTACATACGATGCACCATCGGCTTCGATTGGCGAGAAGTCTGTTTCCCATTTTTTGTTTTTCATGTTCATGATTCCTTCCTTGGTAAACAACATTCCGTTTCTACCGTTCCGGGTGGGCATAACACAATCAAACATATCAACTCCACGTTCAATGCCTTCGAGAATATTTACTGGTGTTCCAACCCCCATCAGATAACGGGGTTTGTCTTTTGGTAAAATCTCGTTTACAACCTCTATCATTTCGTACATCTTATCAACAGGTTCGCCTACAGCAAGACCGCCGATAGCATTGCCATCTGCATTCTTGGATGCTATAAACTCTGCCGATTGCTTACGCAAATCAGTATATACACAACCCTGTACTATCGGGAATAAAGATTGGTTATATCCGTATTTAGGTTCTGTTTCGTTAAACCGTTGGATGCATCTGTCCAGCCACCGATGAGTTAGCCCCATAGATTTCTTTGCGTATTCATAATCCGAATCTCCCGGAGGACACTCGTCGAAAGCCATCATTATATCAGCTCCGATAATACGCTCAATATCCATAACCTTTTCCGGAGTGAAAATATGTTTGCTTCCATCTATGTGCGAACGAAACTCTGCTCCTTCTTCACGTAACTTACGGATACCGGCTAAAGAGAAAACCTGAAACCCTCCGCTATCAGTAAGCATAGGCCGATCGAAACCATTGAATTTATGTAATCCTCCAGCTTTTTCCAACACATCTAACCCGGGACGTAAATACAAATGATAAGTATTTCCCAAAATAATCTGGGCATTTATATCATTCTTTAGTTCCGTTTGATGTACGGCCTTAACCGATCCTAACGTACCAACGGGCATAAAAATTGGTGTTTCAATCTGTCCGTGATCCGTTGTTAACAACCCGGCACGTGCATTGGTTTTCGAATCGGTATGTTGTAATTCAAATGTCATTTAGTTTCGTTTTTCTTCGCTGTAAAATCAATAGCATCAACAACCTTATGATTGGTTAGTGCAATAGCAAGTACCTCTTTTATATCACTTACATAATGGAAGTCAAGCCCTTTAAGATACATATCTTCTATTTCGTCGATATTCTTCTTATTCTCTACACTTAGAATTATTTCTTTAATACCCGCACGTTTTGCTGCAAGTATTTTTTCTTTAATTCCACCAACCGGAAGCACTTTCCCGCGAAGAGTTATTTCGCCTGTCATTGCCAGGTTTGCTTTAACTTTTCGTTGAGTAAAAGCTGATGCTAATGCTGTTACCATAGTTATACCGGCAGATGGTCCATCTTTAGGTATAGCACCTTCCGGAACATGAAGATGTATATTCCAATTGTCGAAAATGTCTTCATCTATATTCAACAATGCTGCATGAGACTTAATATATTCCAATGCCAGCATGGCAGATTCTTTCATTACATCTCCCAGGTTTCCTGTTAAAGTAAGTTTGTTTCCTTTTCCACGGCTTAAACTGGTTTCAATAAAGAGAATCTCCCCTCCTACTGCTGTCCATGCCAGTCCGGTTACAACACCTGCATAATCGTTCCCCTGATATTTATCATGGGTATACTCAGGGGCTCCCAAAAAGTCATACAAGTCCGAAGGCTTTATATCGCTGGGCGAAAAGTAGCCATCTGTAGCATACATACGTGCAGCCTTTCTAAGAATCTTTCCTATCTTCTTTTCCAATTCACGTACACCGCTTTCGCGGGTATAATTTTCTATTATGGCTTCCAAAGTAGGCTTACCAATCTTTAATGGAGAATTAATTTTCTTAGAGTTTAATCCGTTAGCTTCCATTGCTTTGGGCACTAAGTGTTTTCGGGCAATTTCTACTTTCTCTTCAGTAATATATCCACTTATCTCAATCAATTCCATTCTATCGAGCAATGGAGGTGGAATTTGATTGATATTATTGGCTGTTGCTACAAACATAACTTTCGACAAGTCGTAATCAACATCCAGGTAATTATCATGGAAAGAATGGTTCTGCTCTGGGTCTAGTACTTCGAGCAAAGCAGATGATGGGTCGCCCTGACGATCGGAATTAATCTTATCAATTTCGTCCAGAATAAAAACCGGATTAGATGATCCTGCTTTAATCAAACTCTTGATAATGCGTCCGGGCATGGCGCCAATGTAAGTTTTGCGATGGCCGCGAATTTCGGCTTCATCGTGTACGCCTCCTAAAGACATACGAATATATTTTCTCTTCAATGATTCTGCTATAGATCTACCCAAAGAGGTTTTACCTACTCCCGGAGGTCCATATAAACAGATTATTGGAGATTTCATGTCGCCTTTTAACTTAAGAACTGCAAGATGCTCCAAGATGCGTTCTTTTACTTTTTCAAGTCCGTAATGATCTTTATTGAGTATTTTTTCTGCATTCTTTAGATTAACATTATCTACAGTGTACATTCCCCATGGCAAATTAAGCATGGTCTGCAGATAATTCAATTGCACACTAAAATCAGGCGATTGCGGATGGGTTCTTTCCAGTTTTGCCAGTTCCTTTTCGAAAACAGCCATAACATCCGAACTCCAATTCATGAAATTCCCCTTTTTGCGCATTTCTTCAATTTCCTGCTCTTGTCCGCTGCCACCAAGTTCATCCTGAATGGTTTTGATCTGTTGCTGCAAAAAGTATTCTCTTTGCTGTTGATCAATATCTTCGCGGGCACGCATCTGAATGGATGCTTTAATCTCGGCCAGTTGTACCTCCCGGTTAAGAATTTCCAAAAGACGATATGCTCGTTCCCTCAATGATGTAATGAGCAGTAGTTCTATTTTCTCTTCTTTTTTTAGTGGAAGGTTGGTACATATAAAGTTAACCAGGAAAATATTATTTGCCATATTTTTAATAGCAAATTCCGAATCTAAATGAGCTCCTTCTGTAGTTTGCAAATATCTCAATGTAAGATCTTTACATGAATCTACCAAAGCTATAAACTCTTTATCTTCCTTGGGTGGTATTTCTTCGTCGAATAAATCGGCTTTACCTTTTAAGTATGGACTGGTATCGGTAAGTTCCTGAAGTGTAATACGTTTTACCCCCTGTAAGATAACAGTAGTTGATTGATCTGGCATTTCCAATATCCGAACTACTTTTGCCATTGCACCTATCAGGTGAAGATCATCTATGTTAGGCGATTCAACTTGAGCCGATTTTTGACAGACTACAGCAATCAGAGCTTTTTTCTTCTCTGCATCCTTTACTAATTTTAGTGAGGATTTTCTTCCAATAGTGACAGGCATAAATATTCCAGGAAATAAAACCATGTTTCGCAAAGGGAGTACAGGTACTTTTCCGTTCAACTTTATTTTCGTGTCATATTGTTCGTCATTGTCTTCAATATCAGCAATTAAAGAAAATGCATTATCATCCTGCTCACTTAATTCTGCCTCAAAATATTTTTCTTTTTTCATCATTGTTGTTCGGTTAGTTAATATTATGACTTGAGGTAAGACATAAAACGCTGGCAAAGGTAACTTTTTCTTTATTAATTTTCCCTACTTTTGTGCAAAAACCATTCAAGTGATATGGCAAATTCTTATTTTAAGTTTAAGCAGTTTACTGTATGGCAAGATAAATGTGCCATGAAGGTTGGTACCGATGGTGTTTTACTGGGTTCGTGGACCGATATTAACCATGCCAAAACAATTCTGGATGTGGGAACTGGAACCGGGTTAATAGCACTAATGCTGGCCCAACGCTCCACAGCAAACATTACAGCTATCGAAATAGACAAAGATGCATATTCGCAAGCTACAGAAAACATTAAAAGTTCGCCCTGGAGCAACAGAATAGAAGTTATTCACGAAGATTTAAATCGGTTTTATCCGGGAAAGAAATACGATCTTATAGTGAGTAATCCTCCTTATTTTATAGATTCGCTTAAGTCTCCGGATGATTCACGTACTGTTGCACGACACAACCAAAATCTTACATACCGCGAACTAGTATGTAAAGTATCCGAACTACTTGAAAGTAATGGTTTGTTTTCCATGATTGTTCCTACAAGTGTTATCAACCATATTATAGCAGAAGCTCATGATTTTAATCTTCACCCGATGGAACTCACTAATGTAATAACTGCTCCGGGAAAATTGCCTAAAAGAAGCTTGATTTCTTTTCAATTTTCAGAAAAGAATTATATACCCAAAGAATTACTGATTGAAATTGAACGCCATAAGTACAGTGATGAATTTAATAATTTGATAAAAGATTTTTATCTCAATATATAACATGTATAGATGCATTACCCTGCTCTAAATCGACAAAAACAAGAAATTGTCTTATCTCACCCCCTCTACAAGATCCACAAAGCCGTTTTTATTGCACATTTTCAAAATGCTGCATTTTGCATTGATGAAATGCTGCATTTCGTTTAATCAAAATGCTGCATTTCGAAAGTGTGAAATGCTGCATTTTGAAATAACGATTTGCAGCATAAAAAACAGTTGTGATTTATAAATGCATTATAATTAACAAACGAACAACCAAGAGCAATCTTTATTTATACTCTTCCCAACTCTTTATCGAGATATCATCAATACTCATTGTACAGAATGCATTGATAAATGCACTAGCCAAACGGGCATTGGTTATGAGTGGAACATTCAGGTCAATAGCTGCGCGACGTATTTTATATCCGTTACTCAACTCTCCTTCTGTGAGGTTTTTGGGAATATTAACTACCATATCAATCTCTTTATTATGTAACAGATTAAGCGCTTGTGGTTGTTTCTCTTCCTCGCTTGGCCAATAAACCAGCGTACTTTCAATACCTGCTTCAGACAGATATTTGTGAGTACCACCAGTAGCAAACAGCTTATATCCTTTGTTTACAAGCATTCGCGCAGCATCCATCATATCTGCTTTTTGCTTCATTGTTCCGGTTGAAAGAAGGATGTTTTTTTTCGGAATCCGATAACCAACGGATAACATAGCTTTTAAAACGGCACACGAAGTATCACTACCTATACAACCAACCTCTCCGGTCGATGCCATATCTACCCCTAACACAGGGTCGGCCTTCTGTAATCTGTTGAATGAGAACTGTGATGCTTTAATACCAACATAATCCAATTCAAAAAGATTCTTGGAAGGCTTTTCTACAGGCAGCCCCAGCATTACTTTAGTGGCCAGTTCTATAAAGTTTATTTTCAATACTTTACTTACAAATGGAAAACTACGTGAAGCACGCAGGTTGCATTCAATAACTTTGATATCGTTATCGCGGGCAAGAAACTGAATATTGAACGGGCCGGAAATGTTAAGTTCCTTTGCTATTTCACGACTGATACGTTTTATGCGACGCACTGTTTCAACATATAGCTTTTGAGGTGGGAACTGGATAGTTGCATCACCGCTATGTACACCAGCAAACTCAATATGCTCACTGATTGCATAAGCTACTATTTCACCATTTTGGGCTACCGCATCCATCTCAACTTCCTTAGCATGCTCAATAAACTGACTTACTACAACCGGATGTTTTTTACTAATGTTAGCAGCTAGTTTAAGGAACCGTTCTAACTCTTCATAATTTGAGCAAACATTCATTGCTGCTCCCGAAAGAACATACGATGGACGAACAAGAACCGGAAAACCTACTTCATCAACAAATTCATTGATATCGTCCATTGAGGTAAGCTCACGCCAGCGTGGTTGATCTACTCCAATGCGATCGAGCATTGCCGAGAATTTCTCACGGTCTTCTGCATTATCAATACTTTTGGCTGATGTTCCGAGAATATTTACATTCCGTTGATCAAGACGCAGAGCAAGATTGTTTGGAATCTGGCCACCGGTAGATACAATCACTCCATGCGGATTTTCCAATTCGATGATATCCATTACACGTTCGAAAGTCAATTCGTCAAAGTACAGACGATCGCACATATCATAATCTGTAGAAACAGTTTCCGGATTATAGTTAATCATTACGCTGCGCCATCCTTCTTGACGGATTGTGTTTAGTGCTTGTACTCCACACCAATCAAATTCTACAGAGGAGCCGATACGATAAGCACCAGAACCCAATACTACAATGGATTTATGATCGCCCAGATATTGAACATCGTTATTGATGCCGTTGTAAGTTAAATACAGGTAATTAGTTTGCGCAGGATATTCAGCCGCAAGCGTATCAATCTGTTTTACAACGGGAATAATACCAACTGATTTTCTATAACGGCGAATGAATTCAATGTGAACATCATCCATGTCTTCTTTCCATAATGCACGGGCAATCTGAAAGTCTGAAAAGCCTTGTTGCTTTGCACGGCGAAGCAACTGAGTGTTGAGGGTTTGGCTTAAACGGTCGTTATCAATAGTTAATTGTCCATTGTCAATTAACTCCAATTCGTCTGCTGTACGAACAATGTTCATCAGCTTTTGCAGAAACCATTTATCTATTTTTGTAAGTTCGTGAACCTGATCAATTGTATACCCGGCCCGAAACGCTTTTGAAATAACAAAAATACGTTTGTCGGTAGGCTCGCGTAAGGCTTTGTCAATATCGGGAATTACCAGTTCTTTGTTTTCTACAAAGCCGTGCATCCCCTGCCCTATCATACGCAAACCTTTTTGAATGGCTTCTTCAAAAGTACGACCGATAGCCATTACCTCTCCTACCGATTTCATGGAAGAACCTAACTCACGGTCTACTCCCTGAAACTTACCTAAGTCCCAACGGGGTATTTTACAAACTACATAATCAAGTGCTGGTTCAAAGAAAGCAGAGGTTGTTTTAGTTACTGAATTCTTTAAGTCGAACAATCCATACCCTAGCCCAAGTTTGGCAGCAACAAAAGCCAGCGGATATCCGGTTGCTTTAGAAGCCAAAGCTGATGAACGGCTTAAACGTGCGTTCACCTCAATTACACGGTAGTCTTCCGATTCCGGATCGAAAGCATATTGAACATTACACTCGCCTACTATACCGATATGACGAATAATGCGGATTGCCAACTCGCGCAGTTTATGATACTCGGAATTGGTAAGCGTTTGCGAAGGGGCAATAACAATTGACTCGCCCGTATGAATACCCAATGGGTCGAAGTTCTCCATATTACATACAGTAATACAATTATCGAAACGGTCGCGCACTACTTCGTATTCCACTTCCTTCCATCCACGAAGACTTTTTTCTACCAACACTTGTGGCGAGAATGAAAATGCTTTTTCTGCCAGAACATTCAGTTGTTCTTCATTGTCGCAAAAGCCTGAACCTAAACCACCTAAAGCATAAGCTGCACGAATAATAACAGGATACCCTAGTTCTTTGGCTGCCCGGCGTGCATCAACAATGTTTTCAACTGCTTCGCTTTTAATTGTCTTCACATTGATCTCGTCCAGCTTCTTAACGAAGAGTTCACGATCTTCTGTATCAATGATAGACTGTACAGGAGTTCCTAACACCTCTACATTGTATTTTTCCAATACTCCGCTTCTGTATAGTTCAACACCACAATTGAGTGCTGTTTGTCCACCAAAAGCAAGCATAATACCTTGAGGCTTTTCTTTTTCAATAACCTTTTCTACAAAATAAGGTGTTACAGGAAGAAAATATATCTGATCGGCTACGCCTTCACTGGTTTGAACAGTAGCAATATTGGGATTGATGAGAATTGTTTTAATGCCTTCTTCTCTTAATGCCTTTAATGCTTGAGAACCTGAATAATCAAACTCACCAGCTTCACCTATTTTAAGGGCCCCGGAACCAAGAAGAAGTATTTTGCTATATTTTTTTTCCATATTCATTCCTTTTTATTTTTTTTAGACACAGATTGCACGGATGACACGGATTTTAAGAACACGGATTTATTTTATAGAATATTTATCCGTGTTCTTAAAATCCGTGTCATCCGTGCAATCCGTGTCTAAATTACTTTTCATATCAATTTCACAAATTCATCAAACAGGAATTCTGTATCCGTTGGCCCTGAAGACGCTTCCGGATGGAACTGCGCAGAGAACCAAGGATTAGCTTTGTGCCTGATACCTTCATTAGAACCATCATTCATATTTACAAACAATGGTTCCCAATCGGCTCCCAAGGTATCATTATCTACAGCATAACCATGGTTCTGACTGGTAATGAAACAACGGCTTGTATTTACCATCCGTACAGGTTGATTATGACTGCGATGACCGTATTTTAGTTTGTAAATACTCGCTCCACCTGCTTTTGCCAATAACTGATTTCCCATACAAATACCACAAATTGGTAAAGAAGGGTTTTGCATAGCCTTACGAATATTTACTACTGCTAGCTCAGCAATATCGGGATCTCCCGGACCATTACTGATAAATAATCCATCAAACTCAAGATGATTGAAATCATAATTCCAGGGAACACGGATTACTTCGACTCCCCGTTTCAGAAGACAACGAATAATATTTGTTTTTACTCCACAATCTAGCAGTACTACTTTCTTTTCTGCGCCTTCGTTGTATCGGATCACTTCCTTACACGAAACAATATCTACATAGTTAGTCCCTTCGTAATCAAGGTTTGCCAAATCTGCAATGATACGTTCTTCATCACCTTCCTGTAGTTCATCATCAAAAACAATGCGCCCCATCATAACGCCACGTTCTCTCAACACTTTAGTTAGTTCACGGGTATCAATGCCTGTTATGCCTGGCACTTCTTCACGCTTTAGCCAATTGCCCAAACTTTCTACTGCATTCCAATGATTATATTCCTGAGAATAGTTACTTACAATTATGGCTTCGGCATGAATTTTATTGCTTTCCATGAAGGTAGATAAGCCATTAGGTTCCATTGTAAATGGAGGTACTCCATAGTTTCCAACCAATGGATAAGTCAACACCATCAGCTGACCTGCATAAGAAGGGTCTGTAAGACTTTCAGGATAACCTACCATAGCGGTATTGAATACTACTTCACCAGCTATAGACTTTTCGTAACCGAACGACTTACCATGGAAACGGCTCCCGTCGTCAAGAATCAAAGTAACATTTCTCATTGCGACTATTAAAATTGGTACATTTGTTCTATATAATTAATAAATGCTTTATTCACCATCTTTACTCCGCCTGCTGTAGGATAATCACCACTGAAATACCAATCACCAGTATGATCCGGACAAGATTCGTGCAAACCTTCCAGCGGCTGATAAACGATTTCTACTTTGGCGCGAATGTTTTTCGGAGTCAGCATTTCTACTATCTTTTCCGAAATTTCTTCATTAGTAAATGGAGCATATATCTCTTTCACATAATTCACCATCTGTTCTCCCGGCAGTTTTTCCTGAGCTTTGGCTTTGTTGTATGCGCGTTCAATAACATCTTTCATTTCACGATCTCTCAACAGTTCAATGGCAGCTTTAAATGCAATAAACTCATTCATACGCGACATGTCTATTCCATAATAATCAGGATAACGAACCTGGGGTGAAGAAGAAACAATTATAATCCTCTTTGGGTTCAATCTATCTAGTATCGCAATGATACTTTGCCGTAAAGTTGTTCCTCGCACAATACTATCATCAATAATCACCAGATTATCTACTCCGGGAACAATACTACCATAAGTTACATCGTAAACATGGGCAGCAAGATCGTTCCGGCTATTACCCTCAGCAATAAAGGTACGGAGCTTGATGTCTTTAATAGCTACCTTTTCGCTACGGATACGCATAGATAGGATTTCGTCCAGTTCTTCATGATTTGGGTTACGACCAAGGGCTTCTATCTTTTTTATCTTCAACTTATTCAGATAATTATCAAACCCCTCGAGCATACCATAGAAAGCTACTTCGGCTGTATTGGGTATAAAAGAAAATACTGTATTCTTTATATCATAATCTATTGATTTAAGAATTGGTTCTACCAAATTGCGGCCCAGCATTTTTCTTTCCTTATATATATCTATGTCACTTCCACGAGAGAAATAAATCCGTTCGAATGAGCATTTCCGCACTTGCTTTGCTTTGTTAATCTGTGCCAACCGCATTTTACCAGCTTTGTTTACCAAGACAGATTGTCCCGGTTGAAGCTCTTTTACTGATTCGGCCGAAACATTAAAAACAGTTTGTATTACCGGTCTTTCGGATGCAACAACAACTACTTCATCATCCATATACCAAAATGCCGGACGAATGCCCCACGGATCGCGCACTGCAAACGATTCTCCGCTTCCAGTGAGTCCACAAATTACATATCCGCCATCCCATATATTACTGGAGGTTTTAAGTACATTGGCCAGATCAATTCTGTTTTCTATGCCATGTGTTATATCCATCCCGGTAAGCCCTTCGTTCACGCACTCCTGAAAAATACGTTCAACTTCACGATCGAGACGATGTCCCATTTGCTCAAGCATAATATAGGTATCAGAGTGTTTACGAGGATGCTGCCCAACGGCTGTAATACGTGCAAAGATTTCATCCACATTCGTCATATTGAAGTTACCACAAATGGCAAGATTCTTAGCACGCCAGTTGTTACGACGTAGGAAGGGGTGAACATAAGAGATACCCGACTTACCAGAAGTACTGTATCTTAAATGCCCCATAAACACTTCTCCCGCAAAAGGTAAAGAACGTTTGGCATATTCCACATCTTTAATCTTTTCGGGCGGATATTGTTTAAACCCACTCTGAATTGCATCGAATATCTCAGTGATTGCATCCGGGCCTAAAGCTCTTTCGCGAAACATATATTCCTCACCGGGATTCGATTCCAGTTTTACACAAGCCAATCCGGCACCTTCCTGCCCGCGGTTGTGTTGCTTCTCCATCAATAGATAGAGTTTGTTCAATCCATACATCCATGTTCCGTATTTCTCCTGATAATACTCTAAAGGTTTCAGAAGACGGATCATAGCTACACCACATTCATGTTTGAGCTCTTCCAATTGAATTTAAGTTTTAAGTTTACAATACAAAGTTATGTATTTTTTATTCCACTGTTACCGATTTAGCCAAATTCCTTGGCTGATCCACATCCATACCTTTACATACAGCAATGTGATATGCCAATAGCTGCAAAGGAACTGTAGCAATTAACGGGTCAATACATTCCAGTGAAGTGGGTAGCTCTATACAGTAGTCTGCTATTTTACTAATTATTTCATCTCCTTCGGTAACAACTGCAATCACTTTACCTTTACGGGCTTTAATCTCTTGAATATTACTCAATACTTTTTCATACAATCCATTTTGTGTAGCAATAACCACAACAGGCATTTCAGCATCAATAAGGGCAATGGGACCATGTTTCATTTCGGCTGCCGGATAACCTTCGGCATGAATATAGGAGATTTCCTTTAATTTTAAAGCACCTTCTAAAGCTACCGGATAACTATAACCTCGTCCCAGATAGATAAAGTTATGAGCATACGTAAATATTTTGGCTAATTCAGCTATCTTATTATTAAGTTTCAGAACTTCTTTCATTTTTACGGGTACATCATTCAATGCCCGGATAACTTTTATATATTCTTCATCATTGATGGTGTTCTTTTCTTTAGCCAATGTAAGGGCAAGCATGGTAAGTACAGTTACCTGTCCGGTAAAGGCTTTGGTTGATGCTACACCTATTTCGGGTCCAACGTGAATATACGATCCTGTATGTGTAGCACGGGGAATAGATGAGCCCACAGAGTTACATATTCCATATATAAATGCTCCCCGGCTTCTTGCCAGTTCTACAGCGGCCAGTGTATCAGCTGTTTCGCCAGATTGGGATATAGCAATAACTACATCGCTTTCATCTATAACCGGGTCACGGTAACGGAACTCAGAAGCATATTCTACTTCTACAGGAATGCGACAGAAACTTTCAATAAGCTGCTTACCTATCAGTCCGGCATGCCACGAGGTACCACAAGCAACAATTACAAAACGTTTTGCGGCCAACAATCTTTCTTTATGATCTATTACGGCAGACAGAACCACATTGTTAACATCTACATTGATGCGCCCACGCATACAATCGTAAATACAATCGGGTTGCTCAATAATTTCCTTTATCATGAAATGCGGATAGCCACCTTTTTCTATCTGCCCGAGTTTCATAGCTACCTGTTTTATCTCAGGGGTGGATTCTACATTATTGAGATTAACCACCTTCAAATCTGTGCGATGTATTACTGCTATCTCTTCATCCTTGAGATATACTACTTTATCGGTGTACTCTACAATTGGGGTTGCATCCGAGGCAAGGAAGAACTCATTCTCCCCTATCCCAACTACCAGCGGACTACTTTTACGAGCTGCAATAATTACATCCGGATGATCTTTTTCCAGAATTGCAATGGCATAAGCACCAATTACTTCATTGAGGGCTAGTTGAACCGCAGTAAGTAGATCGAGATTGTTAGTGATTTTGATGTATTCTATAAATTGAACGAGAACTTCGGTATCGGTACTGCTTTTAAATTCGTACCCTTTTGCCTGTAGTTTTTCTTTGAGGTCGGCGTAATTTTCAATAATTCCGTTGTGGATGAGAGCTAGAGTTTCGGTAGAAGAGTAGTGAGGGTGGGCATTTTCTGAACAAGGTTCCCCGTGTGTTGCCCAACGGGTATGAGCGATTCCGATATTACCGGTAATGTCTTTTTGAATGACGAAATTCTCGAGTTCGGAAACTTTTCCTTTTGCTTTGTAAACGTTGAGTTGTTGTTGATTACTGATTAATGCTACCCCTGCGCTATCGTATCCCCGATACTCCAACCGCTTTAATCCTTTAATTAGAATGGGGTAGGCTTGCTTTGTTCCAATATAGCCTACAATTCCACACATAATGTCCGATATTTATTTTTTCGGTGGCAAATATACACAAACAAGAGTTCTATTAAATCAAAAAGATATATTTATTGAAGTTATTTTTGAATAAAGTTATAATTCAAACACTATTTTTATCTTATTTCTATTAATTTAAAACAAAAATAAGCAAAAGAGTAATTAATTCTCAATATTTAAAGAGTGAATTATTAAATTCTCTGTAATGTAATTATTTCAGGAGGCCAAAGGCCTCATCTCAATCGAGTAGACTGCCCTGCCGGTGTCGCCCGGCAGGGAGAGCCTCTCACACCACTGTACGTACGGGTCACGTATACAGCGGTTCGTTAAGATATGGG
>NZ_QVMJ01000003.1:245541-464264 GCF_010500955.1 Bacteroides sp. 519 | reverse complement strand
CATATCTTAACGAACCGCTGTATACGTGACCCGTACGTACAGTGGTGTGAGAGGCTCTCCCTGCCGGGCGACACCGGCAGGGCAGTCTACTCGATTGTATAGAGGCCGTTGGCCTCCATGTTTCAACTTAACAGCCCTGCCCTCTGAAGGAGGGAGATATAAGAAAGTACTTTAATTAGGGACTAATCCCAACGACTTAATATATTCCTCCTGAATTACACAATTTTTAAGCTTAGAAGCTTCGATGAAATCGAGCATTGCTTTGCGTGCAACCTCCTGATTGGGGCGCGCATCGCGTATTTCTCCGTAAGTTGCGCGTGGTGCTTCCGAGAATTCAACAATCACATTCCAGTTTTCGGGAGGGGTTACTCCAACAAAGCATGAGCCATCAGCTTTCTTGTATGGCCAGAAAGTCCATCCAATGTTGTTATCTTCCATTGTTTTGCAGAATTCTGCTTGCCACTCGGGGGTGTTGTGTCCTATTTCGCCCATATAGATCGGAAGGTTTACACTATCACGGAACGATATAAAGTTCATAATAGCCTCTTTGGTAGGTGCGCCTCCGTAACGGTGACAAGTGTACATAATCTTATCATCGAAAGTAGAGTCTTTAAATGGCTTAAAGTTACCATTCCATTGAGAACCACCCAGTAGAATAATGTGGTTGTTATCAACTTCGCGAATAGCCGCAACTCCCAGCTTGTATATACCTTCGAGTTTGTTGTTCAACTCTTCCATATTCTCGAAGTAAGGAGCAATGGGTTCATTGAAAAGTTCATAACCCAGAATTATAGGCTCATTCTTATAATAATCGGCAATCTTACGCCAGATGTCGCAATAAAGTTTTTGGCTGGCTTCGCTTTCGAATAACCATGGATAGCCATAACTGTCGTCAATGTTATCTCCGGTTTGTCCGCCGGGTGCATCGTGCATATCAAGAATCAGGTAAAGCCCCTCTTCACGACACCATTTTACTACAGAGTCTACCCGGGCAAAACCATCCTGATTAACGGTAAGTCCCATGTAATCCTCATCGGTAAATGATTTATAGTGAAACGGTAAACGAACTGTATTACTACCGGTACGTTTAATAAAAGCTACATCTTCTTTAGTGATATAGTTGTCTTTAAATGCTTTCCAGAATTCTGCAGTAAAATCCGGTCCTACCATTTGGCAGAACATCTCGTTTATAAAACGGGCAGAGTTAGCCTTGTTGAACTTAAACATGTATCCTTCCGGATTAAGCCAGTTACCAAAGTTGGTTCCTTTGATAAACAGTTTGGTTCCGTCCGGCTTAATTAAATCCGGTCCGCTGATTGTAATAAACCCACCAGGTTGAGGTGTAGTTTCAACTTTGTTTGTTGTACATGCCATTACCAGGAACGAAAAGCATGCCAGGCAAAAAGAGTAAATGTGTTTCATGTTTCTATCTAATTTTATTAAACCCTGTAAATATCACTATAAAAGAGTAGATATTTACAGGGCTCACTACATCATAAATACGTCAAAAGGAATTTAAAAAAGAGAGTATACAAACAATGGTTTAAAAACTAACAATACCTATTGAAAACACCACACTAATCAACCTGATTGCTTATATACTCTTCATTTTATCGGTTATTTTTGAGTTACAGTAAGTACTGCTTTGTCATTACCTGCACTTACATCAAGAGTGAAAACATACAATTCACCATCTACCAACGTTTTTCCTTCTTCCAATGCCAGATTACCATCACTCTTAACAATTACAAAATCACTGTTTGTTGTTAATTCATTCCCAGTAAATTCACCACCCCAACCTTGTTGATGGAAGAACTTAAATTCAATCTTATCCAGATTTACATTTGTTCCGGCTTCAACGGTAATTTGATATTTCTTATTTCCGATAGGTGCCATACAAAGTCCTTTCTTATCATTCCAGCCAATTTGGTTTGCCAATGATGGTTTACCTATATCATAACCAATTACCCAAACAGCACCAGCTCCATCAGTATTTAATGTAGCTAGATCATCGCCGTTCATAGCTTCTACCACAAAATATTTCAGAGCAAGATTAGCTGTAACCCGGTATTTTCCACTGATGGGTAAGAAAGTGAGCTTACCATTATTCATAGTAAAATAGTCCGGATCAATCCACCAACCGGAAAATCCTGTTATACCAGATACACTGATCTCCTGTCCTTGGGTAAATTCCTTTTCAATTTTGTAATTGTCCAGGTCAACCATTTGCATTTCTTCACCATCAAACTTAATTTTGACTTCTTCTATTTCCTCTTCGCCTTCCTTTTTAATAGTAAGAACAGCTTTGTCATTTCCAGCTGTAACATCTACAGTGATGGTATAAATACCCATTGCATCGAGCGAATTGCCCTCTGTGATTTTTATATTACCACTGTCACCTCCATTCTCTCCATTTCCAACAAAGACTAAATTACTTGTGGTTGATATTGCATCATGTTTAAATTCACCTCCCCAGCCATTCTGATGGAAGAATTTAAAGTCTATATCACTTGTGTTTATTGTTTTTCCGCCTACTACTGTTATTTGATATTTGCCTTTTTCAATTGGAGCCATGCATAAGGATACAAATTCATTCCACCCTACAACATTGCTTAATGAAGGTTTTCCAATACCATTCCCTTTAATCCAGATAGCACCTGTTCCATCTTCCTGTAAAGTAGCAAGAGCTCCGCCGCTCAATACTTCAACAATGAAGTATTTGTGAGTGAAGTTTGCAGTTATCCGGTAATTACCACCCATTGGAAGGAATTTCAGTTTTCCATTATCCTGCATGGAGAAGTAATCGGCATCAATCCACCATTCATCCATATCCGGAATACCTGTTATCTCTATTTCCTGACCAGTGGTAAGGGCCAAATCTATCCGATAGTTATTATCATCTACCATTTCCATTTCTTTTCCTTCAATAAGTAGCTTAACAAACGGACTGGCGTTGTAGCTAAATGTATTAAAAGCAATGGTATATTTTCCTGCGCTTGAATTAGAGAAGGTTATTGCACTTGTAGTACCTTCTTTAATTTCGCCTCCTTGCCATCCAAATACTATTTCATTGGCTTGGGCTGTTGGAACAGGAGTTTTAATATGCCCTTTTACTTTCTGCGGAAACCGTGCTGTTACTGCATATTCGTACAAAGCCTGACGTTCCATTCTATATTCTATGGCATTGCCATCTTCATCGGTTTCATCGCTTACCAGTGTTAGATATTCGTAATCCGGACGGCTCAACGGCAAATCATACTCTTTCTCGGTAATTGTAAAGTTAATATTTTGCAGTACCAACTTTAATGTAGCCGTTGCATTGGGGATATTTGCATAAAAAGGCACAAATATTTTGCCACTATATTCATCATTCGTTTTGGTGCGTATCACTGTTTCCGATACTTTTTCTTCGCCATAGAAAAGCTGTGCTTTCAGGGTCGAAAGAGGTACATCGTTATCCGATGCATTTACAGTAAACTGCAAACTATCGCCAAACATCGCAGTCGAGAATTCGGTTTTAGGATCCATAACCGGATTACCTGCAACAAAATCATCGTCGTTACAGGAGCTTATAGCAAATACTCCTGCCAGTGCTAAAAATAAATATTTTATTGATTTCATATTATAGAGTTTTGAGTAGTGAGTAGTGAGTTTTGAGTTAACGATGCCGCAGGGCACTCATTACTCAAAACTCATTACTCAAAACTTGTTATTATTTCTTCCAACGATAAGATATTACCGATTTGCCCGGTACATCGTAAGCAAAATGATGATTGCCATCGTTTAGTGCTATTTTCTTAGTCTCTGCCGATTCGTTCAATAGAACAAAAGCGTAGGTTCCATCGGTGTTTTCGAATGCAGCATACATTATACCGCTTTCGGTATATCCGGTAGTTCCGATGCGGGTTGCACCCGGTTTAACTACAGCCGACATGTGGCTGATGATGTAATAGTGCGAGTTGCGGGTAATGCCTTTATAACTCTTGTCAATATCTACAGCACCGTAGCAAGTTTGGCATCCACCGTCGCGGTTAGGACCACGATTGCTGTCGAGCATCAGGTTCCATACAATAGCACCTTTACACCAGTTATTAACGGTTCCTAAAGCAACTTCGCGCATATCTTCCATTAAACGGGTGCTGAGGTTACGACCATCGTTCCAAGTACCAATTGATGTTTCGGTGAAAACGAGTTCTTTATCGGGAGCCTGATTGTGAACCACATTCAGCTCTTCGCGGTTACCACCATAATTATGATAAGCGGCACCAGCCAGGTAAGAGGCTGCTTCGGCATCTTCGTAAATATTCACCGGGTAGCCTTTTTGATCAGCCATGTTATCGTAATTGTAGTTGTGGTCGAAAGCATAAATCTTTGTGGTAAGACCTGCTTCTTTCATTTTAGGTCCCAGACCTTCTTTAATGAAAGCCAGTTCTTCTTTCCATCCCATGAATAAAGAAGCCGAATTTCCCCTGTTCAACGGTTCGTTTTGTGGAGTTACCGAATAAATGTTGATTCCTTCGGCCTTCATTGCCTGAATCCACTTCACGAAATAAGTACCATAATCGGCATAATACTTCGGATTAAGTTGACCATCTGTCCAGCTATCAAACGGTTGCATATCAGTTAAGTTATTCACCTTCATCCAACGTGGACATGTCCATGGCGAACCCATAATCTTGATGTTGGGATTGATAGCAAGGATTTCTTTCAGAATGGGTATTACATATTCTTTTTCTTCACTTTGTAAGGCGAAGTTTTCCAACCCTTCTTTATCACAACAAGTGTATTCATCGAGCGAGAAGTCTGAACAGCCAATAGAGATACGAATATAACTATGGCCCATTCCATCCTTGTCGGAGAATGTTTCGGTAAGGAACTTCGTGCGGTCTTCTTTATTCATCTTCAGAAGATTGTAGCAACTCGAACCGGTTACAGCAGTACCAAATCCATCCATAGTTTGGTATTTCACTGTAGGATCAAGACTGATCGTAGTTGGCGACATGTTGTTCTTCTTACTGAAATCTATAGCTTTCCATTCAAGATCATGAGAGCGGGTATTTGTAGTAAGCAAGATAGTTACATCCCCTGCTACTTCAAGACCAGGCGTTTCGCTTGGGTTATCGTTTCCACAAGCAGTAAACAAAATTGCCCATGCGCCAAAGCCGTATAATATATTTCTTAAGTTCATAATATTTAAAGTTTTGAGTTTTGAGTTATGAGTTTTGAGTTTACTATGCAGTCAATTCATTCATAACTTTCAACTTTCAATTTTTAATTTATTAATATCCTGGGTTTTGAGTAAGATTTGGATTCTGGTCGATGGCTCCTTGCGGAATAGCTAACTTATAAGAGTTTTCATCGAAAGGATATACCTGAGTTTTTCTTCCGGAGTCTTTAGCATAAACTGCGTTCATTACTTCTTCTACTTTATCCAAACGGCAGAGGTCGAACCAACGTTGGCCTTCGAAAGCAAGCTCCATGCGGCGTTCTTTTAAAAGAGCATTCAGCATAGAATCTTTGTTACTGCGAACCGAAGCAGATAGTTTACCAAGTCCGGCACGATTACGTATTTTATCAATAATGTTTGCAGCAGCTTCCAAATCGGGGCTGGCTTTCATGATTAAAGCTTCGGCCTTTAGAAGAAGCACATCGGCATATCTGTATTTGATAATGCTGCTATAAGCCGAACGGCATTTGTACATAAACGGATATTCGCTTCCCGGATAATAGTTGCTCCATGTACAATCGTAATAAACAATCGATTCTGCGGAGCGGATTTTATCGCCTTCTTCGTTGTACAGGTTAATTAAATCGCGCGAAGGTGTTACCCACTTGGCCCAGGTAAAGTTGCTTTCCCAGTTTGCCAGGTCGCGTCCAAACATCCATGTACACCAGTTACCGTTACCGGTAAAGAACTGTGCTTCGAGAATTGATTCTTTTGTATTTCTTACTTTCGTATCGGTATTGGCTTCGTTCATTCCGAATAAATCGTTGAAATCGACCAAATCAAAGCCGGCAGCTGTTACTTTATCAGCATACTCAATTACTTTGTTGTAATCTCTCAGCGTTTTTTCGGCATATACTTTTGTTAGCAATGTATGAGCTACCGATTTAGTAAACAGTGTTTTATCGCCCGAATTATTGTCGGGTGCATATTGCAGTGATTCTAACAAATCCTGTTCAATAAGTGCATACACCTCTTCTTCTTCGTGTTGTTCGGGAAAGTATTGCGGATATATTTCGCCAACGTTTTCGGAAGTTATATCATCGGCTAAACCGGTAATCAAAGGAACCCGGCCCCACAAACGCACCATGTCAAAGTAAACCATTGCCCGGAATATTTTGGCCTGTGCTTTATACTGTTCGCGTTCGGTAGTTGTAAAAGAACCATCTTTTACGTTATCTACATTGTAGATGATTTTGTTGGCCTGACCTACATCCGACAGGTAGCGCGACCAGTCGCGATCGAGTACTGAGTTTGATCCCTCAATGGAGTTGTTTTCGAAAGGAACCACTTCGGCACCGGTTGTTCCGGCGTAAGCGTTATCGGCATGAGCCTCTGCAATCAGCAGTACATCTACATACCAATGTTCCTGGCGATCTCTCATCAGCTTATAAATCTGTTGCATCTGGCCATCTATTGCGGCCTTGTTTTTAAACTCCGATGTGTCTTCTTCCTTATCGCCCTCTTCTTGTCCCTCGGTTATTTCCGAGTATTGTGCTTCCGGTTCATAATCCAGCGAACATGCTGCCGGAATAAAGGCAAACACTGTAGCAAAAGCCAGACCTCCCAGTAAATATTTTATTTTCATGATAATAGGTTGTTTTAGAATTCTACATTAACACCAAACACAAACGATTTGCTGTGTGGATAGGTTCCCCAGTCAATTCCCTGTACAGCACCACTATTGCCCCATTGGTTAACTTCGGGGTCCATACCTTTATACTTTGTCCATGTAAGCAGGTTTGTAGCAGTGAAGTAAGGTTGCAAACGGCTTATTCCTGCTTTTTTCAGGAAAGGAAGCTGAAGGTTGTACGACAATGAGATGTCTTTTACGCGCAGGTAGCTACCATCTTCGATAAAGTAGGTCGAGTTCTTCAGGTCGAATCCGGCTTTAGGTACATTGGTAATCTGTCCGGGAATCTTCCAACGGTTCAATACACGTGTCGATTGATTCTTACCATCGTACATTCCTTCTGTTTCAATTCTCGAAGCATTGAAGATGTCGTTTCCATAAGATCCCTGAATAAATACAGTAAGGTTCAGGTTCTTCCACGAGAATGTATTTGTAAGACCATAGATGAAGTCCGGATTCGGGTCGCCGATATACGTACGGTCGGAAGCCGATATCTTACCATCTTTATTGATGTCGCGATATATTAGTTCGCCGGTTTCGGGGTTTACTCCATCGCTGATGTATCCATAGAATCCACCTAACGGACGACCCGGCTCGTTACGAACCACATTTTCGTTTGTAAAATCGCTGGTTTTGGCAGCAGTATATATTTTCTGCAATTCCAGTTTGGTTAGTTTGTTTCTGTTGAAAGAGATATTGAAATCGGTGCTCCAATTAAACACTCCTTGAATATTCTTCGAATTCACCGCAAATTCAAACCCTTTATTTACCATTTCTCCTTCGTTACGGGTAATCGACGAGGCTCCTTGTCCGGCAGGTAAGCTTACATACATCAACATGTCTGTTGTTTTCTTGTAGTAATAATCGGCTGTAATGGTCAGGCGGTTATTGAATGCAGTAAAGTCGATACCAAAGTTAGTTTGAGTAGTTGTTTCCCAAGTTAAATCTTTGGTACGCAGGTTTGCCTGCGAGATGTTAGGAAGTGCATTTTGTTGTCCTTCTTTCCACCATTCCTGACGGGAGATATTATAAAGCAACAAATAAGAGTAGTCGCCAATACCCGATTGGTTACCGGTTTGTCCCCATCCACCGCGTATTTTCAAATCATCTAACCATTCCAGATTGCTCATAAATGCTTCGGACGACATACGCCATGCAGCAGAGAACGAAGGGAAAGTTCCCCATCTGTGGTCGGGGTGTAATTTCGATGATCCGTCCATACGCATGTTGGCTGTAACAAGATACTTGCTAGCAAAGTTGTACGATACGCGGCCCATGTACGAGTTGATTCCCCATTGCGAAATACTTGTGCCGGTTCCATCCCATGAAATTTTATTGGCAGCGTTCAATGTTTGTATGATGGAATCGCGGAAATGTGATCCGTTAATCCAACTGTTGCGATAGTCCGAATCTGTCCACGAAGTACCCAACATAACATCAAGCCCATGCTTATTGAAGTTTTTATTGAAATTCAATACATTATCGAAAGTAATAACTGTATTTTGGTTACGGTTATCCGATGCTGTACCATAGTTTTCACGTCCCCAAGCTGTAGAAATCGGATCGAGGAAGGTTGTGCTCAACGCATTACGACGGTCAAGGGTGAAAGAAGACTTAAATGTCAGTTCGGGCATAAAGGTAATTGTAGCACTACCCGATGCAATGAGGCGGTTCTCACGGTTTCTTCTGTATTTATCTCTCTCCATGTTTTCCAATGGATTGGTGATATTATTGATACCATAGAACTGGTTATAATATTGACCTTCGTTATTGGGGTCCCATATCGGAGCATAAGATGGTGTATTAATTACCGATAATACTACTCCACCACGATTTGCACCTAATCCGGTTTGAACACCGTTGTTTACATAATCCGAGTAAGAAACATTGGCATTAACGCGTAACCATTTGCGTAGTTCGCTGTCGATATTGGCACGGAAGTTATACCGTTTGTAGAAAGCGGTGTTTAAAACTCCCTTTTCATCCAGATATCCACCAGACAAGAAGTATTGAGTTTTGTCATTTCCGTTCGATACCGAAGCCTGATAGCTTTGCATAACTCCAGTTGAATAGGCTTCATCAAACCAATCGGTTTGGTCTTTCAGATTCTCGGGCAACGAAATCATACCGATTTCATCCTGCAAATCTTTGTACTGTTGTGCATTCAACGGTTTAATTTTCTCGGAAACTCTACTCAAAGTTAACTGGGCATTGAACGAGATTTTTGCTTCGTTCTTAGCACCACCTTTGGTAGTGATAATAATAACCCCATTGGCTGCACGTGCTCCATAGATAGCTGCCGAAGAAGCATCTTTCAGGATTTGCATACTTTCAATATCGTTGGCCGAAAGGAAACCGATATTATCTACCGGAACACCATCAACCACATAAAGCGGATCGTTACTACCGTTAAAAGAAGTGGTACCACGTACACGGATAGACAACTCTGCCCCAGGTGATCCATTAGGTTGAATAACCGATACCCCGGCAGCCTTTCCTTGAATAGCTTGTCCGGCCGATACAATCGGGCGAATGTCTAAATCCTTAGTAGATACCGATGAAATGGAAGTTGTTACATCCTTACGTTTTACACTTCCATAACCAATAACAACCACTTCATCGAGTAATTCGGTGTCTTCTTTCAATGTAACCACCATGTTGGCAGTTGCTTTTACCTCAATGGTTGTATAACCGATATACGAAATGGTTAAAAGCGCCCCTTCGTTTACCTGAAGTTCAAAGTTACCATCAAAGTTAGTGATTGTTCCATTGGTTGTGCCATTTTCCTTAATACTGGCTCCAATAATAGGTTCTCCTGCTGTATCGGCTACCTGCCCTTTTACTGTAACCATTTGTGCGGTTGCACTTAACGACAGAAACAGAGCGAATAAAGCAAAGAGAAATTTCCGGCTCCCGGAAAAAGTACTTCTCCTGTTCTTTTTCATGCGTACTATTTTTAAAAGTTAATAATAAAACTGTTACTACAATCCGGAGATTGTTCGTTGTGTCAAAAGTAGGCGGATTATGGTCTTATTATTTTTTGTGGAAGAATTTGGTGGATTAATTTGGAAAGGTGTTTGTGGTAACAGGTTGATTAATAGTGGAATGGAAAAATTTGTGGTGTGGTAAAAAGTGGATTGAATATGAACCATGTGGAATAACTTATTCAATAAATGACTGATATTATTTTGTTTTGTTTCTAATCCTTATTGCTTTACTTTGTGTAGACCCGGGTGTTCATGTTGTTAACACCCGGGTCTACACGCCATGTACATCCGGGTGTACACGCATGGTACACCCGGGTGTACTTACATTGAACACCCGGGTGTACAAAAAGAAAATTTAATGCGATAAGCCAAAAATCCTTGTAGTAGATATAAAAATTACATAAGGGACGAACAAAGAAATCTACTGCTTTTTTGTGAGAAATTGGCAAAATGTGACACTTCGGTGGTACTTATTTTTCTTAAAAACACGAAGTGTCACACTGTAATTGGTTAAATTTCAGAAAGTTATAGCCGTGTTGCACTTGTGACACTTTTTTCACCGAAAATCTTCTGAGAGAGTGAATTGAATAGGGTAAATAAAACCCTGTTGGTCACAGATTATGCCGCATGGATTCCCCTCCTTGGCTAAGGAGGGGTGCCCAACGGGCGGTTGGGCTACAAAGCATTGTGTATAAAACATAGTTTGTATGTACACCAACCACCCCGGCCTAAAGGCCACCCCTCCTTAACCAAGGAGGGGAATCCATGCGGCATCATAATCCAGAGTTAGCCCGAAAAGCGAAATATGAATCCCCTATGGGGATTTAAGAATTTTGTCATAATATTATTTCTATTGATATGAATGCCCTACGGGCAACAGCATACAATATTGGCTGCGACTAATGCTCAGAGGGTATTCATATCAATGACCGGCTCATGAGTTTCACCGGAAGTCCATCAATGCTGCGGCTAATGCTTGTTGTTTAACAATGAACTCTTGTATTCATATCAATATGGCTGCAACTAATGCCCAGCGGGCATTCATATCAATAGAAAAACAAAACATACGAACACAAATCCCCATAGGGGATTCATAAAACACAAGAAATAGCATAATGATTATACAAAATAGATTTATCTTTGAGCAAATAAATCTATTCTAATAATTATAGCAAAACATGAGATATCGTTATTATACAATTCTATTGGTATTACTTCCAATTGTTTTTATTCTAATTCATGTTTTTATTATTATAAATGTGGATAAAACCCTTATACACAAAACTATTGATGTAAAATACAGAGTCAATTTATTGTCGGAAAATATAGGCATACAAAAATATGCTGAACGTGGTGGTACTTGTATTGCATTTGAAACAACAGACGATATTCGTTTTGAACGTGAATACATTGGCATTGTTCAACGAATATTCTGCCATGTTTATTATGGCGATATTATAGAAAAGAAAGAACAAAGCATTGGCTTGTATGTTAATCCAAAGAATCTGTTGTTAAAGAAAACAATTCCTTTTATTTCATTAGGAAAATCCAATGAAAAAGATTTTTGGCATTATATAGACCTCTACTCTTATGTTAAGAAACAATATTCAGCGTTTTTTTTAACATCCTATCTGATTTTGTATCTCATATTATTCAGTATCTGCATGAATATCCATATAGTAAGTACTCAAAAGGTGCTATGGATTATAACTCTGTTATTTCCTGTTTTTTATATGCTTATTTGAAAAAGAACTCCTTCACCTTACCAACACTCTTCCCCCTTCTTCCTTCACATATCCTCTTTTTATTGCCTCATTGATGCCACAATACATGGCAGCATCTACATTAGAGCCAACCTTAGCGAATCCAAGGAAATGGGCAGTGGTTCGTATCAGGTCTTTTGTTGGTAAACTGATTTCGTTCTCTAATATATATTTAATTGCGTTTGCAATCTCTTCGGGCGGAAAATCAGATATGTCTCTGCCGGAGTCGGGCCTGCATTGGGTATATGTCTTTGCTTGTTCTTCATCCCTCCAAAAGAAAACAACAGCTTCGTGGGTGGTAGTGTGGTACGGAAGTTGGCTGAATAAATCTTTAAAAAGGGTTTCCATCTTTGGGCTTGAGCGTAGTGATCCCCACGCATCCAATATTCTACGGTAAACCAATGAGCGAGATATGGGAGCTTCGGTTTCTATAACTTTCTTTACTTGTTTCTTTATTATAGAATAGTTTCCACTGCTTCTGAATTCTTCCGGTGAAACTTCAACAAGAGGTAAAGAGGTACGAATGTATGGAGCAATAATCTCGGATATGTTATCATTGCGTAAGGCTTCGCTTTGGTGTACTTGAGTATTGTTGGCAACAGCAACAGCTGGTTTGGGCTTTTGGGGACTTTTCTGTTCCGGGTTTTCAATCATCCTTTTTATGGTAACTAATACCTTTCCGGGATTTTCCCACCAATCCATCGTCCAAACCCGGTGAATGTTCCAACCCAATTGCTTTAAAACGCTGGTTTGAACAATCTCCCTGTCTCTCATTGTTTTTGTTTGCCGGTAATTCTCTCCATCACATAAAATGCCCAGGATATAATTGGATGGGTTTTCCTTATCAACAATACCAATATCTATTTTGTATCCCGAACATCCAATGGCTGTATGAACTTCGTAACCTTCCTGCCGTAACTTTTTAGCAATATCATTCTCTACCGAAGCCGTTGCTAAAGTGTGCTGTCCGGTTGTTAGCCTTCCACCTTTTTCGGCATATTCCAGGAATCGTTTCAACCCTGCTACACCTACAGCCGATGTTCTGTTAAGGTCTATTTGGTCTGCACGGAGTGTAGAATAAATAATCATTTCGTAACGGGCCCTTGAAACGGCTACATTTAAACGGCGTTCGCCCCCTATCCGGTTTAAGGGTCCAAAGTTCATGCTTACTTTTCCTTCCTGGTCGGGTCCGTAGCCAACTGAGAACAATATAACATCCCGCTCGTCGCCCTGCACGTTTTCGAGGTTCTTAATAAACAGAGGCTCTTCACACTCCAGCGATAACGTTTCCAAGTCGGGCCTTAAGGTAAACAGATCCGAAAGTAAATCTTCTATCAGGTTTTGCTGTACAGCGCTGAATGTTACTACCCCGATGCTTCTTTTCCTCAAATCATCGTCGGATAAACGGCGGATTATCTCATCGACAACCGCCTGTGCTTCCATCTTGTTCTGACGGGTTTTCCCTTTATCGTAACAACCCTGTATGGGTACAAAACGCACCTTCGACTCAATGTTATCGGGCGATGGAAACGTAAGTAATTTGTTATCGTAATACTCTGAGTTGCTGAATGCGATTAAGCTTTCGTGCTTGCTTCTGTAATGCCACAACAAATGTTTCGATGGCATGGAGAGCGCAAGACAATCATCGAGAATACTTTCCAGATCTTCCATTTCAATGTTATCCTCATCGACTGTGTTTACAGAGAAGAAGCTGGTAGGAGGCATTTGTTTGGGGTCGCCCACGATAATCACATTCTTTCCGCGCGATATGGCTCCTATAGCCTCGTAGGTAGGCATCTGCGATGCTTCGTCGAATATTACCAAGTCGAATTTATCGGCATCCGTATCAATGTATTGAGCTACAGATATGGGACTCATCAACATACACGGACACATCCTGGACAGTAAAATAGGAATCTGATCGAATAACCTGCGTATCGGCATACCTCTGCCATTGTTCTTTATGTTTCGCTGAAGGATGCCCACTTCCGAATTCTGGGCTGCCTCGCGGGTGAAATCGGGAAGATTGGATGCTAGTTTAGCATATAACTCTTGCCGGGTAAGGGTTTGGAAGTTCGAAATCAGTTCTTTGTATTTGCTGATTACATCGTTAAACATTTCGCCCTTAAATAACTCAAGAGCAGGCTCGGCAGAGACAATGTATTCTATACAGGCACGATAAAAGCTTTTGTTAAAGCTGTCTGTCAGGGTGCCCGTTGGTATATTTTTATTCTTATACTCTTCGGCAACAAAGCCCAGTTGTGTTTTTTGTAGTTTCTCGCTGATAAGTAGCCACTGGTACCAGTCTTTCAGCTCGTCTATATTGGCTACCCAAGTGTTTAGCTTGCCGTTTAATATTTCAATCCAGCGGTCCGAATCGCCATATACAACACTAATATCCATTCCGCAAACCGATTGCAAGCGTTGGCTTACCGAATTGAAGGTCAACAACAAATCATTAAACTCTGTCAATGTATTGCTGTGTATGCTTTTAAAGTAACCAATACCTTCGGCCAGGTGTTGCGCTAATGCGGCTTTCATTTTAGCTGCTCCGGCAACATTGCGTGTACAGTTTAGTATCAGCGAATCAAGAATGGCCAGTTCGTCAATAATCTGTTCTATTGTATTCCAGTCTTCGTTTTCTCTTCTACCATATTTACCAAAAAACAAGGGTAACTGGTCCAAGTATGGTTCTACATACTTTTTCTCGTTCTGATACGCTATAACATTATGAAGCAATGCTTTGACTTGTTCGTTTTTCAGTTGGCTGTTCAGGGAGTATGCAGTGAGCTGTTTTCTTATATTCTTTTGCCCAAAGTATTTGGGTATAAACCATTTGTTAGAACACTCGTTCCATGTAGATAACAGTTGTTTGGCATTAATATCCAGAATATCGCTGGTGTTAGTCAAAAGAAGTTGCTCCTTTTTCTTGTCGCGCTCTTTTCCGTGCAAAGCAACTATGTGCAATTGCTCAAGCACTTCATCTAACTGGTGTTGGTTTAATACCCCCGGTGTTAGTTCTGGTATTTCAAGGATTTTCCGGATGATATTCGATAAGATATCAACCTGTTTCTTACTATAACTGCCCTCGTTGGTTGCTCCAAACAAGTTGGTCACCTGGTCGAGTTTGCTTTTAATAGCTGCCAGTAATTGTATCAGTTCTTTCAGGCATTGCGATATTTCTTCTTTTCCGGTAGCCGAGTAATGGGTTATTTGTAAACCGGTAAGCGGGTGCTGATGAGGATGCCCGCATGCTTTTCCAACACTTACCAATGTTTCTATGCAATCTTGCCACTCTTGTATATGCTCTTTGGTCAGTTTTTCGAACAAAGACCGGGGAAAATGAAACTCAATATCACAATCAATAGATAGATATCTGCTGATAGCATCGTAAAGAGAAATGTCGAATGAACACTTCTTATGTAAGGCATCCACATACTTATTCATCTCGCACCGAAGGTTGTGAATGCGTTGGGCTTCCTGCCCGAAGTCTTCGGGTGGTAACAGCCTTACCACCTCGGATGTTCTCTTCAATTGCGACAGTATGGCCGATTTCTTTGTTTTGTTTGAGTGTAATTCAAGACAGAATGGGGCCAGCCCGATGGCTGCAAGCCGGTTTTGAACAACAGAAAGCGCCGCCATCTTCTCGGCTACAAACAACACCCTTTTTCCTTTGTACAGTGCATTGGATATGATGTTGGTTATGGTTTGCGACTTTCCTGTGCCGGGAGGGCCATGCAAGATATAAGTTCGGTCGTTCACAGCCTCGAACACAGCTTCCAATTGCGAAGAGTCGGCACTTATGGGCAGTACTATTTCGGTTGGGGGCAATTCCCTTTCCAGTACCGAAGCATTGGCTGTATTATCTTCAAAATCGAATTCAATTTTTCCGTTTATCAGGCTTGAAACAATCTTATTCTCTACCAGCTTGTGCACATTATTGTGTATATCATTCCACATAATGAACTTGTTGAAAGAGAATATACCCAGTATGGCCTGTTCTTCAACATCCCATTTACGTTGGTCTTTTATGCTGTTGCGTATTATAGAATAGATGAGCTTTACATCAATACCACTTTCGTCGGCCGGTAAAGGATCCAATCCGGTGATGGTAATGCCAAAGTTTTGTCTGAGCATTTCCAGTAAAGTGATATTCATGATAGAGTCTTCTTCTCTGGACCGGATAACATATCCCTTGGCTGCCGATTTGCGGATAATCTCAACCGGAAGCAACAAGATAGGTGCATACCTGGGGCGTTCGCTACTTGGAGTTTCGTACCACTTAAGCAAGCCCAAAGCCAGGTAAAGTGTGTTGGCTCCGTTTTCTTCGATAGACAGACGCGACGACCGGTAAAGATGCAACAGGGCTTTGTTCAGTTCGTTTTCGGTTAGATAAGATCTTAACCGCTTTTGGCTAACTTCGGATTTAACAAGCTCCAGAACCGGATCGCCCGATTGAATGGAATGGTATAATCCATAATCGTATAAAGGATTGTCCCAGTCTGTAGGTTTGGGCATAATCTGGAACTCGTCGCCTTCGGCCATTGCATCTTCAAACTTGTCGAGATCGGCCGAAATAAGTTGCAATGTATTTTTGGTAATCCGTATATTCAATAAGTTATTGCGTAGGCTGAGGTCCAGTAGTTTCCGCTCCCACATTAATTGCTTGGTGATGGTTATATCTTTACTGATTTGGGTAAGATCGTAAGGATTAACACTCTCTGGTGCCGGTTGAACCTTATCGGTTACTGAGGCTGGTTCTTCTTTTATTTCCCAGTGTTCGCCATTCAATACCCGTTGCGGCAGTGGCCTGATACCGGCAAACCGCGATCTTTTTACATCCAATGCCTGTTGAAAGCCGCCCGTTTGCAATTGGTTATTGGCCATGTTTACAGCCCGGTCGAAGTCGGCATCGTTACCCAAGTTCATGCAGGTGGCTTCTACCAATGTTATTTCATTAATTCCATCGGCTATTCTTTTAGTCAGAAACGAAACATCATCCGTAATGCTATCGGGAAACGTTTCGGGCACCAGCCATCCTCCTACAAATGCATGTCCTTGTGTAAATATAATCAGTGGATGGATGCCAACTGCTTCTAAACAAGAAGCATACAACAAAGCCATATCCAGACAGGTTCCTAATTTCTGGCTCAACACCACATCGGTTAGTCTTACCCGCTGCCCGTAATCTTCAAAGCTGGCAGGTACAGAACTATACACTATACCCTCTTGCTGAATGGCATTGTACAATGCGGCCATTTGTTTGCGTACACGGTCGGGATTACGGCTTTGGTATTCGTCCATCGAAGGATTACCCGTCCACTGTTTCAGTATAGAAGACGCTTTTTTTATGATCGGTACAATAGAGGGATGATTGGGAGTAATAAAGGAAGAAAACATTTCGGGCAATACACTGTTTCCTGCCCATTGATCGAAAGCAAGTATTGTAATCTGGTAGGATTGCTTATAGAGGATATCCTCTCCGGAAGTTATTTCCAGCATTAAGGCACCCGCCATTCGTTCGGTTAAACTGATGAAAAAGTTAGTAGAAAGATTTATCTTGAATCCATCTACCCGCACTGTGTTACCAGGCGGTATGTTTTCTATTATATGTGGAGTTGTTTCGGCAAACTGCGGCTCAACAGTGAGATTTATTTTAATGTCGGTCAGTACTTCCTCTGTCTTATTTTCTATAGTAAGCACTCGTATTACAGACACTCTGTTCTGTTGCATTGCAAAGTTGATAACAGGAAGATAGATGATCCCTACATCAATTGGATTAGTATTGTCACTCATAATAAATGGTATCGCTGGTATTGAGCCTTTTAGATGTCGCAATATTACAAAATAATTTTTAAAAAACACTCATGTGGGGCGGTTTATGTGCAGGGAAAGTGAATGGTTCGTATTATCTAACAGAACCTTTTATTTCAAGAAATTCCTGATAAGTAAGTATCTTCGTTTGGTTATGTTCTTGCAATACTAATAAATCTTTATCTCCAGTAATAATATAATCGGCTGGAATAGTATCAGCTAATGATAAGAGATAAAGGTCTTTGATATCACGAATCGGGGAACTGGCTTTTTTGCGTATGTCTATTTGCTTGCAAAAGCTTTCCATTAGTTGCAAGGTATCAGCAACGTCTTTTTCGGAAACATATTTTTTTATTTTATCGCGAGAAGATACATCTTTGAATTCGTTAATTAATGTATCGCAAATATAGATAGTGAGTTTCTTGTCAGACAATAATTGTCTCATTATTGATAGTTTCTTACCAATAAGAAAGGAAATCCATAAGTTTGTATCAACTATGATTTTCATTTTTTATACCTAACAGTCTTTATTTCTGCCATGATTTCCTCCTCTGTCAAATCAACTTTTTTAGGACGAGAATTTATATATTTCTTCAAAAGACTGTCTTTTGTTTCAATCTTCCATCCCATTTTCTTTGCCAGTTCTTTAACAAATTTCAAATCATCCTTTGGGATATTTAGGTATACGTTTTCAAGTGTTGAGTCCATAAATACATTCTTTTTATACAAATATACAATTTTCTTAAGTAACGAGCATAACTTTTTTCGTATGTTTGTGTCTATCATAAGAAAACAGCTTGTTCCATGAAAAATATACTAACAATCCTATCATTCCTCTTTACATCTGTTTATGCTTCTGTTTATGCTGCCGATCAGGGGCAATCCCATTATTATTTCTCTCATATATCGGGCGATAACGGTCTTTCCCAAAGTAATGTAAAGGCCATAATACAAGATAGTTATGGCTTTATGTGGTTTGGAACCAAAAACGGGTTGAACCGTTTCGACGGTAAATCCATTGTGCAGATGGATTGCAGCGATCATATATCCGGAAGAGGGAATAATAACATTGCTGCCCTGTTCGAAGACACAGATCGAAACCTCTGGGTAGGAACCGACCGGGGTGTTTTCCTTTACAATCCCCAATCGGACCTGTTTACCTTCATCGACCATAAAACCGAAGATGGTATGACAATGGACAACTGGATAGCCGATATTGTAAGCGACTCTTCCGGAAATATATGGGTTGTTATCCCCGATCAGGGAGTATTCCGCTACAAAGATTCTACCCTGTACTATTACGAAGTAACCGATAAAAAGAACTTTAAGTCCGAAGCTCCGAACTGTATCTGTGTACGGGCCAATGGAGAAGTATGGATAGGAACCTGGGGTGTAGGACTGTTTCGGTATAACGAAAAGATTGATGCTTTTGAGCAATATGCCACAGACAGAGACGGGCGGTCGTTGTTGGGAAAGAACATCAGTTATATATCCGATTATGGCGACTGGATTGCTATTGCCATTCACGAAGGAGGAATAAAGAAATATCATCCGCAAACACAAACATTGGTAGATGTTAGTCTGCCTGGTGCAAACGATACTTTTGTTAGGAACATCATGAACTTTGATAACGAATTGTGGATAGGAACACACGAAGGACTTTTTATACTCGACGAAAAACAGAACAAGACTACACACCTCAAAGAAGACCTGATGCGCGATTTCAGCCTTTCGGATAAGATTATCTACACCATGTACAAAGACCGGGAAGGAGGAATCTGGATTGGTACCATGTTTGGCGGAGTTAACTATCTGCCGCGCCGCCAATTATTATTCGATAAATATGTTCCCGGTAGCGAACAGCATTCGTTAAGCACAAAACGCGTGCGCGAGCTGGTTGAAGATTCCAACGGCAATATCTGGATTGGCACCGAAGACGATGGAATAAATAAACTTAATCCCGTCACCGGCGAAGTAAAACAAATCCGTTCGGGGAAATCCGGAAGCAAAGCTCATCTTATTACTTTATCCATGACCATTTATCAGGATGAGTTGTATTGCGGACTCTTTAAGCAGGGAATGGATGTTATTAAACTGGCTGACAGCTCTATCCGGAATTACAAAAGCGAAGAACTCAACATTGAAGAAGGCAGCGTTTATTTCTTTCATATAGACAACAAAGGATATAAATGGATTGGCGCCGGATGGGGCCTTTACCGGGCCCAACCCAATACCTTTAACTTTGAGAAGCTTGAACAGGTAGGCTACGACTGGATTTTCGATGTGCTTGAAGAAAAGGATGGAACCCTTTGGTTTGCTTCTATGGGCAGTGGAGTGTGGAGATACAATCCGGCCGAAGACTCTTTCAAACAATATCCATGTATCGAAGGCGATGATACAACCCTCAGTTCAAACTCGGTAAGTTCCGTAATGCAGGATAGCCGCGGGCGTATCTGGTTCTCTACCGACCGTGGAGGTATCTGTCGGTACAATGCCGATACGGACGACTTTACTACTTTCTCCGTAAACGAAGGTTTGCCCGATGATGTAGCCTATAAAATTCTGGAAGATGATTATCAGAACCTGTGGTTTGGCACAAACAAGGGCTTGGTAAAGTTTAACCCCGATAACGGGCAGATACGTGTATTCACCATTCGCGATGGGTTACTGGGAAATCAGTTTAACTATAAATCCGCATTGAAAGCCAGCGATGGTAAATTTTACTTCGGAGGCATTGACGGACTTGTTTCCTTTAATCCCAATGTTTCGGATAAAGTAGATTCGGCTCCGCCCATCTATATCTCCAGGTTCAGTATTTACAATGAAGAGATTACCGTTCATACACCCAAATCTCCTTTGAAGAAATGTATAATCCATACCGATCATATAGAACTTACCCACAATCAGTCTAACATTAGTTTTGATATAGCATTACTTAATTATTCTACAGCAGAGTCTAACCAATATTACTACATGATGGAGCCTTTAGACCGCGACTGGATAAAAGCAGGGAGCAATCAAAACATCTCCTATGCCAAGTTGCCGCCCGGCAATTATAATTTCAAAGTGCAGGCTACCCATAACACTGCAGCCGGAACATTTACCGGACGCACTCTTTCCATTGTAATATTACCGCCCTGGTGGCAATCTACATGGGCTTATATTATTTACTTCCAACTGGGCCTGTGCATTGTTGTTGGATGGTTCTTGTGGTACAGGCGCCGCAAGGAAAGAGAGATGGAAGAACGGCAGAAGATATTTGAAATAGAAAAAGAAAAGGAACTCTACGAATCGAAAGTACAGTTCTTTACCGAGATAGCTCACGAAGTACGCACCCCACTTACACTCATAAACGGCCCTGTAGAAACACTACAGGAGATGAACATAGACAACCCGAAGATTACCCGTAACATTGAAGTTATTGGGCAAAACACCCAACGACTACTTAATCTTACTGGTCAACTGCTGGACTTTCAGAAGATAGGAGTCAATAAATTCCAGATGAAGTTCGAAACCGTAGATATTACAACCTTGCTCAACGAAACCATTGCCCGGTTCGAACCCACCATTCTGCAAAAGAACAAAGAACTCCTTATCCACATACCCGATGAGGAAGTGCAGGCATCTGTAGATCGGGAAGCTATAACTAAAATATTAAGCAACTTGCTTAACAACGCACTTAAATACGCAAATCATTCTATTATTGTTGAGTTGCAGCAGAATCAGGATACCTTTATTGTACACGTAATCAGCGATGGCGAAAAGATTCCGGCGGGGCAGAGTGAACAGATATTTGAGCCTTTCTATCAGAATCTTAAAGATGCCTCTACATCCGGTGTAGGCATTGGGCTTTCTCTGGCCCGATCGCTGGCAATACTTCATAAAGGGCAACTCTATCTGGATACCAACCACGCCCGTAACTCTTTTGTGCTGGAAATTCCTCTCAATAGAGAAGCCATACAACTGCAACATGAGCGGATAAGTAATCCCAACACAGTAATCCTTGATGAAGAGATTACAGCAGATACCGAAAACACCAAAGGATATACCCTGTTGCTGGTAGAAGATAACGAAGCCATGCTATCCTTCATCCGCGAAAAACTGGAAGAATCATTCACTGTTGAGTCTGCTCAAAACGGTCAGGAGGCATTGGATATTCTGCATAATAACCACATCGACCTTGTAATCAGTGATATAATGATGCCCGTAATGGACGGATGGGAACTTTGTAAAGCTATAAAATCCGATATAGATATTAGCCACATACCTGTTATCTTCCTCACAGCCAAGAACGATCTCGACAGTAAAATCAACGGATTAAAAATAGGTGCCGAGGCTTATGTAGAGAAACCATTCTCCTTTAATTATCTCAAAACGCAGGTGTTCTCCTTGCTCAACAACCGTTCAAAAGAACGTGAAGCTTTTTCTAAACGGCCTTTCTTCCCAGTAAACAATATGCAGATGAACAAAGCCGACAAGGAATTTATGGAGAAAGTAATAAGCGTTATTTATGAGAATATTGTCGACGAAAACTTCAATGTAGAGCGTATGGCAGATATATTGTGCATGAGTCGATCCAACCTGTTACGCAAAATCAAGCTCTTATTTAACCTGTCTCCGGTAGATTTTATCCGACTGATACGACTTAAAAAAGCTGCCGAACTTATTCAGGAAGGAAAGTACCGTATAGTCGATATTTGTGAGATGGTGGGGATTAATTCGCCCTCGTATTTCAGCAAACTATTCCTCAAACAGTTTGGAATGACGCCTAAAGAGTTTGAGAAGAGGGGTGTTAAAACGTGTGATTAATTCATAGAAAAAGATAATATCTAAATTTTGAAACTTACTATTTTTTTAAGAACAAAGTATTGTCAGTGTTGTCAGTGCCATAAACTTGGCACCCTGTAACATTTGCACAATCCCCTATAACATTTGCACAAAACCCTCACTCTATTGGTAACATTCCTCAAATGTTATATTTAATTCAGCGCATCTTTTCCTCCTGATTGTTCTCCACCATCTATCTTCGCCGAAGTTTCTACAGATGAAAAACAAGCTATCATGAAAAACAAATCAGGAACAAAAACCTTATTGCAAACCATATTCATAGTTGCAGGAATCTCCATTTACCTTTCCGCATGTAGTTCGCCAGCCGAAGAACTGCATACCGATGAATGGCATATCTTTTATAACAACGAAACAAAAGGTATAGATATTAAAAAAGGAGAAAAACTCATCTGCAATAATATGTATGCCTCATACAAATCATCAGGTAAAACCATAACAAGTCTGGACTATCTGCACCATGAAATAAACATCGAGAAAATGGTCGATTCCATCGGTAAAGGAACCTGTATGAAGATAACCTATACAGACCAGGAACTCCCCACCCTTACACAGTATATCTATACCTATCCTCAAAAAGAATATATCCTAACCGAGTTTACACTGGAAAGCGCCGGTGGAATATCATCTAACTATATGGCTCCGGTTAATATAGATAAGATGCCCGTTATACTGGATAAGAGCAAGAGTAACCGCGCCCTGTTTATTCCTTTTGATAACGATAAGTGGATAAGATACAGTTCGAATCCCCTTAACTTCGATAAACTGGTTAGTTATGAAGTAACAGCTGTATTCAACAATAACGACCATCGCGGACTTGTGGTTGGCTCGGTTGAACACGATAACTGGAAAACCGCCGTAACAATAGGTAAAGGTGATAGATATAATATCGGTTCATTGGTATGCTTTGGTGGTGCTGCCGACGAACAAACACGCGATAACAAATCTCATGGTACTCTTACTGGCATCAGTATTAAGTCGCCGAAAATATTAATTGGGTTTTTCGGTAACTGGTGTAACGGTATGGAGGAATATGGCCGGGTGAATGCTGCGATAGCACCACCTAAAGTCTGGACAAAAGCAGTACCTTTCGGCTGGAATAGTTGGGGGGTATTGCAGTTCGGACTTACCGGAACCAAAGCCGTTGAGGTATCTAATTACATAAAAGAACACCTGCAAAATAAAGATTTTGTAAATGCCGATAATACACTCTATATAGGTCTTGACTCGGGCTGGAACAGCTTTACTGAAGATGAGTTGCGTACCTTCGTAAACACCTGTCGCACCAACGGGCAGGTTCCCGGTGCATACTGGACACCTTTTACCGATTGGAGCCGCGATCCCGAACGCCAAGTAGATGACGCCCCCGGATACCACAACAAAGATATATACCTCTATGCCAACGGCAAACCACAGGAACTGGACGGAGCATACTCCATAGACCCAACACATCCGGCCATTGAAGAAAGAATGCGCCGGGTGTCCATCTACCTCCGTAACCTGGGATTTGAATACATTAAGATGGACTTTATGACGCATGGCGCCATGGAAGCCGATAAATGGTACAACCCCGCCATAACTACAGGCATGCAAGCTTATAACTATGGCATGCAACTACTTAACAAATACTTTGCCGGTATGTATATTAACCTGTCCATTTCGCCGGTGTTTCCTGCTCAATATGCACATTCGCGCCGCATAGCTTGCGATGCCTGGAATAAGATTAAAGATACCGAATACACCTTGAATGCTTTATCTTATGGCTGGTGGCAAAATTACATCTATTCGTATAATGATGCCGATCATATTGTTTTGAAAGACGCCACCGAGGGCGAGAACCGCGCACGTATTACTTCGGCCATCATAACCGGACTTTATATTCTGGGAGATGATTACAGCAACGCAGGGAGTGGGGAAGGCAAAGCCCGGTCGGAGAAGTTCCTTACCAACAAAGCTATAAACTCCATTGCCAACGGAAAATCTTTCCGTCCTGTAGAAGGTAGCGGCGAAGAGTCCGAAAATAAGTTTGTGCGGATTGAAGAAGATGGTACATGCTATTGCGCAGTATTTAATTATACAGATAAAGAACAGAAAGTAACTATTGTAATGGAACGCCTGGGGCTTGATGGGGAACAGAAATACCAGATAAAAGAGTTGTGGCGGCGTACGGAAACATCCGCAAAGCGGCAAATGGATATTGTTGTGCCGGCGCAGGATGTAATGCTTTTGAAAATTGAGGAATAAATGCTTTTAAAAAAGAACAATGAGTTCTGATATATTTTGATACGCAAAGAGGCCAACGGCCTCATCACAATAGCGTAGGGCAAAGCCCTACGTAGGTATTAGTAGTGTATTGTGACCCCAACGGGGTCAACGCAAATTGTTTAAATGAGTTGACCCCGTTGGGGTCACAATACATGATGATCCGTTTACGTAGGGCTTTGCCCTACACTATTGAGCAAAGGCCGTTGGCCTTTAGATAGAATAACTCACTTTAACTTTAATATAATGTAGTATGAAAAAAGTAAAGCTTTTAACTTTAATGATGCTTATATTCTGGAGTTACGGCCTCTCCGCCCAGAATATAACAGTAACAGGTACACTAACCGATGCAGCCACATCCGAAACGATGATTGGAGGTAATGTGCAGGTGAAAGGTACATCTAACGGAACCATAACCGATCTTAACGGGCAATACTCCATTACGGTGAGTCCGGATGCAATTCTTGTATTCAGCTATCTTGGCTACATACCTCAAGAGATAAAGGTAAACGGACAACGGGTAATTAACGTAACCATGAAACCCGATTCGGAGCTTCTGGAAGAAGTAGTAGTGGTGGGAGCCTCCTTTAAAAAGAGCGATCTTACCGGAGCTGTAGGTAGCGTAAATGCAAAAACACTTACCGAACGCCCTGTAACCAATGTAACACAAGCATTGCAAGGACGTGTAGCCGGTGTACTAGTGCAAAGCGGAACCCGTCCGGGCGACGATACCTCCATCCGTATACGTGGTATCAATACCATTAATACAGGCACAGACCCGATTTATGTTGTAGATGGTTTGGTTATGGATAACAACTACGCCGGGTTTAATAGTCTTAACATCAATGACGTAGCTTCTATTGAGGTAATGAAAGATGCTTCGGCAACAGCCTTATACGGATCGCGCGGATCGAATGGTGTTGTATTGATAACCACTAAGAAAGGACAAAGAGGAGAAGGTAAGATAACATACGATGGTTGGGTAGGTTTTCAGGAGTTTGCCAATACACCCGAAACACTTAACGGGAAACAACTTTATGAACTCCGACAAACCGCCTACTTCAACGGATACATGATTCAAAACCCAAACAGCAACTGGAATGAGTTTGAAACAGATGTATTAAACGGATCGAACGATGTATTTGTTGACTTTGAACGCGAGTCGTACAAAAATGGAAAGAACTATAACTGGTTGGATCAGGTAACCCGCACTGGTATACAGCAAAGTCATTCGGTGAGCTTCTCGAATGGAACCGATAAAGGTTCGTATTATCTGAGTTTTGGATATTTCGATCTGAAAGGAGTAGTAAAGAATGTAAGTCAAACCCGCTATACAGGTCGTATCAATGCCGATCATCAAATAAAATCGTGGCTTAAAGTAGGTACCAATACATCTTTTACCCGTACAGAAGATGCTATGGTCGATGATTATGTATTCTCTAACGCCCGTAACGGTAACCCCTTGCAACCAATTGATTCTGATTTGGCTTTATTGTCGTATGGAAGTAAAGTAAATGAAGAATTCTTTAATCCTATCAATTCGTTGAAGGTTGATAACGACCGTATAAGGAACCGCTTATTGTCTTCAAACTTCATCAACATTAACCCTCTGAAAGGATTGAATATCCGTTCAACCTTCTCGCTTGATTATGTGGAGCAGGCAACATATAAATACACTCCGAAAGCTATTTACGAATCAACTCGTTATGGAATGGGTGGTGAAGCCAAACACAACAAAGACGGCCGTACTAACTGGCAATGGGACAATACCATTAGTTACGATACCCAAATAAACAACCACAGCATAACCGGATTGGTTGGTACCAGTATGAGCAAAACAAGCCGCGCATATACATACCTGGATACCCGTGGTTTTGCAACCGACGATTTCTCGTACCATAACATTGGTAGTGGATCGGATAAGGAACAGTTAGGTATGGGATCGGACTTTATTACCGAAACACTTGCTGCTTACTTGTTGCGTGTTAACTACAACTATGCACAAAGGTATTACCTTACAGCAACAGCACGTTACGATGGCTCATCTAAATTTGCACGGGGGCATCAATGGGGTATTTTCCCTTCGTTCTCGGCTGCGTGGAATGTTACCGGCGAAAGCTTTATGCAAGATCAAAAAGTGTTTGATATCCTCAAACTACGTGTTGGATACGGTATTGTAGGGAATCAGAATATTGATAATTTTGCTTACCGCAGCCTTTATTATCCATCTATCAAAGACAATCAGGTAGCCTATACCTCTAACGGTCGCCGCGGAACCATTGATATTACCTGGGAAAAACAGAAACAGTTGAATGTGGGTGTTGATATGGCATTCCTGAATAACCGGCTTCGTGCTTCTATCGATGCATTCTATATTAAGAACGACGATTTGTTAATGAAACGTTCGTTACCTACAACATCGGGCTACAGAGAAGCTTTCGAGAATATCGGAGCAATTGAAAATAAAGGTATTGAACTGTCGTTAAACGCTGCTATTATCCAAACAAAAGACCTGCAATGGAACTTCTCCGGAAACATCTCGGCCGATAGAAACAAGGTAACCAAACTGTTTGGAGAATCGGATGTGTTGTATAATGTAAACAGTAATCAGGATGTAGAGAAAGAAGGAAACTTGTTTATTGGCAAATCCCGTAATACCATTTATACATATAAATCGGGTGGTGTGGCACAACTTGCCGATATGGAATGGTTAAGCAAAATCAACTTTAATGGCCGCAATGTGAATCCGGGCGACCTGTATGTTATAGATGCCGATGGTAGCAAAACGATTACCGAGGCCGATAAATATGTGGTAGGCTCTACCGATCCGAAGTTCTATGGAGGTTTCTCTACCGATCTTTCTTACAAAGGTTTTGAATTCAACGCTGTTTTCAATTACTCTTATGGAGCCAAAAAACTGAGTTCGTACTATGAAACGCTGATGAGTAGTGTAGGTACAGGTATTGCCGGCAAAGACCTGCTCAATGCCTGGACACCAGAAAACACAAACACCAATATTCCCAAGGTGATTGGTGGCTACAGTTATCCACGCTTCGGAGTAGGCGATTCGGATTATAGTGTACAGAATGCTTCGTTCCTTCGTTTATCGTCATTAACACTTGCCTACACTTTACCCAAAAAGGTTGCAGATAAGCTATTCCTTGACCGTGTACGGATATATGCTACTGGATCGAACTTGTTCTGCATTACCAACTATGGCGGCTACGATCCTGAAACAGGCGACTGGTATCCACCTACACGCATGTACACTTTTGGTATTAACCTAAGTTTCTAATTGTATCCATTCGCCACGAAGTGGCAACTTAACTTAATGAACACTTACTTAATATTATTATGAAAAGATATACTATAAAAACAATTGCCTGTGCACTGGCTTTCTCCATTGCAGGTACTTCTTGTTCAGACTTTCTGGATCAGGAATCAAAAACAGCAATGACCGAAGAAGCGGTTTTTGCAAAGATCGAAAACATAGAACCTCTTGTTATCGGGCTTTATAACTCACTGATTGAAGTAAAAAAAGGACGTGGTAGCCTGATGTTTAATTTTGGTATCGACGAAACCAAAGGGGGCGAACGCCAACTTTGGGAAAATCCACCATTCCTATACATGGACAGCTATAACGGTTTGATGGCCGGAAACGAAAAACTAGCCGAGCAGTGGTCTAACAGATGGCCTGTAGTAACAGCAGCCGCTAAAGCAATCTATGCCCTAAGCATGACGGAAGAAGAACCGGCCAAAGCAAAGAACCTGTTGGGTGAGGCCAGCTTTATTCGTGGTACATTTACGTACGAACTGGCATTGCTTTGGGGCGAAGTACCCATTATTGATATGGCAAGAGCCAACGAGCTGGGTTATGGCCGCCAACCACTGAAAGATGTTTGGGAGTTTATTATCAATGATTTGGAAGTGGCTGCTAATAATATGCCCGAAACACAAAGCGACAAAAAGCGTGCTACCTGTTGGGCCGGATGGGTGATGTTGGGAAAAGCGTATATGTCGGCTCCGGTAGAAACCGGCCTTCGCGACTTTGACAAAGCAAGAGAGTGCTTTGAGAAAGTAATGCCTAAATTCTCATTGATGCCTTCTTTCTCCGACCTTTGGGATGTTGACCAACCTAATTGTGCCGAGTCAATATTTGAGTTCCAGTTCCGTAAAGGCTGGCCCAACTGTAACCACTGGATGAATGACCTTGGTTCGGGAGCAGCATTCAGAAGCTTTGGATCAATCTGCTGGTTTGCTGGCTGGGACATGATTGTACCTACACCTTATGCTTATTCGGATATAAAAGATGGTGGCGTTTGGGAAGAGGGTGACCAACGAAAAGAGGAGAGCATCCGTTACGATTTTACATACGAAGGAGAACCGGCAAAACCGATGGAAGGCGGATCGGGCGATGAACTGTTGCCACACATAAAGAAGTTCGAAGATATTCGTACCAATGTAGAAGATAGTCAGCCTTGGGAATCGGGTAAGCATTTTGCTTATCTACGTTTGGCCGATGCAATTCTTTGTCATGCCGAATGTTTGAACGAGTTAGGCCACACATCCGAAGCAGTTAACGAAGTTAATGACAAAATCAGAACCCGTGCATGGGGAGGAACACTACCCGAAGAAATGAAGTGGAGTACAAGCATGTCGCAAGATGAGTTCCGCACCAATATTCTGACCGAACGCGTACGCGAACTTTGCTTTGAAGGCTGGCGACGGATAGACCTTATTCGTACAGGCAAGCTTATTGAGTATGCCAAGGAACGTAACCCATCGGTTAAAAAAGCCAATGCTATTCAGGATTATCATGTAAGATACCCGATACCCGATACAGAGATAAAAGAGAATCCGGATATATCGGCAGAGGATCAGAATCCGGGGTACAATAAGTAAAGAGAGGCCAACGGCCTCATTGCAATAGCGTAGGGCAAAGCCCTACGTTTCCAAATATGTTATGCAGGGCTTTGCCCTACGCTATTGGGTAAAGGCCGTTGGCCTTCTAAATAGGAAAACAATTACCATAATGAAAACACTCTCTCTATTAATAATAACCGGACTACCCCTAATCGCTAGCCCGGCTTTTGCTCAAAAAAGCAATATCCCCTTATACAAAGATAAAAACGCACCCATCGAAAAGCGGGTAGACGATCTGTTGAGCCGAATGACGCTTGAAGAGAAGGTATATCAAATGGAAAACAAGCCGGCAGGAAAAAAGGATGAAATAGAAAAGATATTCCAAGGCAATAGCTACGGCTGTACCCATGAGATGGGAATGACTGCCCGGGAATGTGCCGAAATGTACTACAACCTTCAGAAGTATATGCTCAATAATACCCGTCTGGGTATTCCTCTTATAACCGCTGCCGAAGGTATTCAGGGTGTTTTGCAAAATGAATGCACCCTTTTTCCTCATGCTATAGCACAAGGAAGTACATTCAATCTTGCACTGATACAACGAATGACGGAGGCTGCCGGAGAAGAAGCCCGCGTTATTGGAATACGTCAGGTACTTTCTCCCGTACTGGATATTACGCGCGAACTTCGTTGGGGACGTGTAGAAGAAACTTTTGGTGAAGATCCTTTCCTGATAGCCGAAATGGGTATTCATTTCGTAAAAGGATATCACAAACAAGGCGTTGCCTGTATGCCCAAGCACTTTGTGGCACATGGAACCCCTGTTGGCGGATTAAACTGTGCCCATGTAAGTGGTGGAGAAAGAGAATTGCAAAGTCTTTACCTGTATCCATTCAGACGGGTTATCAAAGAAACAAACCCACAAGCTTTAATGAGTGCCTACAGTGCCTACGATGGAGTGGCAACTGCGGGCTCATCTTATTACATGACCGATATATTGCGGGGAGAACTGGGCTTTAACGGATATGTATATTCCGATTGGGGTTCTGTTGAACGCCTGAAATCATTCCATTATGCCACAGACACAGATGCCGGAGCGGCGCAAATGTCGGTTGAAGCAGGAGTTGATCTAAATGTAGGTTGGTCGTACAGCCTTCTACCCGAACAAGTGAAAAACGGAAAGATGGATATTAAATATATTGATCAGGCAGTACGCAGGATACTAACAGTTAAGTTTGCCCTTGGCCTGTTCGATAATCCCTCTGATGCCAAACCTGAGAAGGTGGATAAAGTGGTTCGTAATGCAGAAAAGGTAGCTCTGGCAAAAGAAATAGCAGACGAGAGTGCCGTTTTATTGGAGAATAAAAACAATATACTGCCTTTGAATCTCTCTAAATACAAAACAATTGCGGTAGTGGGCCCCAACAGTAATCAAACAGTTTTCGGAGATTATGCGTGGACCACAAGCGATACCAAAGAAGGGGTTACCTTGTTACAAGGACTTCATAATGCTATTGGTAACAAAGCTTCGTTACTTCATGCCGAAGGTTGCGACTGGTGGAGTCAGGACAGTAGCGGTATTGAGGAAGCGGTAAATCTGGTTAAGAAAAGTGATGTGGCCATTGTTGCCGTAGGAACACGAAGTACTTATCTTGGCCGTTCGCCCAATAAATCAACAGCAGGCGAAGGTTTCGACCTCTCATCGCTCGACTTACCCGGCAAGCAACAACAACTATTAGAAGCCATTAAAGCAACAGGCAAACCACTTATTGTTGTCTTGATTTCCGGTAAACCAATGGTTCTGTCGTGGGCAAAAGAGAATGCAGATGCCATATTGTTACAATGGTATGCAGGCGAACAACAAGGAAACTCTGTAGCCGATATTCTTACCGGGAAAGTAAACCCTTCCGGACGGTTGAATGTATCATTTCCACGGAGCACCGGTAATACTCCATGCTTCTACAACTATTATCCAACTGACCGCGAGCAACAATTCGATAGTGGCGGCTCGTTAGAAGACCCTAAAGGACACTACATCTTCGAAAAACCTTACGCCTTGTGGAACTTTGGTTATGGCCTCAGCTACACCAATTACAACTATGTAGATTGTAGACTTAATGATTCGGTATTTCATGAAAATGACAAGATTATTGCTACCGTTAAAGTAGAGAATACAGGTAACATGGATGGAAAGGAAGTTATACAACTCTATGTGAAAGATAAAATCAGTTCGGTAGCTACTCCCGTTCAACAACTGAAAGCATTTAAAAAGGAATTGATCAAAGCAGGCAAACAAGTTGAAATACAACTTGAAGTGCCTATAGCCGAACTAGCCCTTTATGATGCACGAATGAATAGGGTAGTGGAACCGGGTGAATTTGAAATACAAATCGGAAGTTCATCGGATCGGATTGCTTTCAAGAAGACGATTACGGTAAATAAATAATTCGCATAAATTAAACATTCATCAATGAACAAAAAACTTAAACTTTTTCTTGCTGCCTTAGCTGTAACAGGCTATGCAACGGCCACCGAAACAGATTATGTATATCTGCACAGTGATAACCCGGCAGTAAAATGGGAGGTTGCTCCTCAGTCCGACACATCCTCATGGATAAGTGCAGTTGTACCGGGAACCGTATTTAACTCTTACGTAGTAGCCGGACTTGAGAAAGACCCTAACTTCGGTGATAATATTCATCAGGTAGACCGCAGTAAATACGACCGCAGCTTCTGGTATCGGGCAGAGTTTGCTGTGCCTGATAACTTCAACAAAGAATTAATCTGGCTCAACTTCAATGGTGTAAACCGCAAAGCAGATATTTACCTCAATGACCAGCCACTCGGCACATTGGACGGATTTATGCACCGCGGACGCTTTAATGTAACCAACATCATTAAAAAAACGGGAAAGAACATCCTGACTGTATTAGTACATATACCACAAAAGCCTCTAGCCAATCAGGGAAGTCCCAATTATCTATCAAGTGGAGGCTGGGACTGGATGCCGTATGTACCCGGACTCAACAGTGGTATTACCGATAAAGTGTATCTCTCCAATACCGGACAGGTAACCATGATTGATCCATGGATACGTACCGACCTTCCCTCGCATGCCCGTGCCGATCTGTCTGTGCAGTTAGAGGTAAAAAACAATGCACCTCAATCCGGTAAGGCAATAGTGAAAGGTACAGTTATGCCCGGTAACATTACATTTACTCAGGAAGTAGATATTGATGGCAACTCTACCAAACTTGTAAAGTTCGATAAACGCTTCTTTCCGCAATTGGGTATCAATTCTCCCAAGCTTTGGTGGCCTAACGGCTATGGTGACCCTAACCTTTATACTTGTACCTTCGAAGTAACAGTTAACGGTCAGGTATCCGAAACCCGCGATGTAAAGTTCGGTATCAAAAAGTACACGTACGACAAAGAAGGCAATACCTTCCACATACATATTAACGGAGTACCTGTATTTATTAAAGGTGCCAACTGGGGAATGTCCGAGTATATGTTACGTTGCCGTGGACAAGAGTACGATACTAAAATTCGTCTTCATAAAGAAATGAACCTCAATATGATCCGCAATTGGCTGGGTTCAACTACCGATGATGAGTTTTACGAAGCCTGCGACAAGTACGGTATTATGGTGTGGGATGATTTCTGGATTAACTCTAACCCCAACCTTCCATACGACCTGAATGTATTTAACAATAACATGATGGAAAAGATTAAGCGAGTGCGCAACCACCCAAGTATTGCAGTATGGTGCGGCGATAACGAATCGAACCCGCAACCACCGCTGGAAGGCTGGATGGCCGAAAATATCAAAACCTTTGATGGAGGCGACCGTTACTTTCAGGCAAACTCACATGCCGACGGACTAACAGGCAGTGGCCCTTGGGGAGCTTTTGAAGCCCGCCATTATTTCACTAAATACCCCGACGGACTGGAAGGTGATCCGGCTCGCGGTTGGGGCTTCCGTACCGAGATAGGTACCGCAGTAGTACTTTCGAAAGTTTCAGGAAGTTTATGCCACAGGAAAACTGGTGGCCCCGTGATGATATGTGGAACCTACACTACTTTGGTCCTTCCGCATTCAATGCTGCCCCCGATCGGTATGCAGCTTCTATAACTAAAGGCTACGGTGAACCAACCAATGCTGAGGACTTCTGCCGGAAAGCACAATTCATCAACATCGAATCCAACAAAGCAATGTACGAAGGTTGGCTGGATCGTATGTGGGAAGATGCTTCCGGAATAATGACCTGGATGGGACAATCGGCTTATCCTTCTATGGTATGGCAAACGTATGATTACTATTACGATCTTACCGGTGCATACTGGGGAGTTAAATCGGCCTGCGAACCTGTACACATTCTTTGGAATCCGGTAACAGACGTTGTAAAGGTGGCAAATACAACTGCAACAAACCTGAGTGGTTTGCAAGCCGAAGTAACTATTTATAATCTTGATGGCAAGATTGTTCCGGCTTACAGTAAAACTGTAAGCATGGATTCGCCTTCTAACAGTATAACAGATTGCTTTGCGATTGACTTTAATAAAGAACGCAAAAACCTATCTTTGAATAAACCCGCTTATGCATCATCTACCACCCACGGCGATGCCTCGTTAGTGACCGATGGCAAGAGTGATACACGTTGGGCAGCCGCTGTTGCCGATAATGAATGGGTATATGTTGATTTGGGTAGTGTTCAACCTGTAGGCGGTGTACGTTTGGATTGGGAAGCATCTTATGGCAAAGCATATAAGATACAGATATCTAATGATGCCCAAAACTGGAAAGAAGTGTATAAAACAGACGAAGGCATTGGCGGTCCGGAAGAAATAACCTTTCCCGAAGTAGATGCCCGTTATGTACGTATGTTCGGAATTGAGCGCGGTTGGTGGTTCGGCTATTCGTTATGGAGCTTTGATGTACTTAGCGGTACTCAACCAAGCAAAGAACTATCTGATGTTCACTTCATCCGCCTGAAACTGAAAGACAGTACAGGAAAAGTAATTTCAGAGAATAACTACTGGCGGGGTAACGACCGTTTAGATTTCACCGCATTAAATTCTTTGCCCAAAGCCGATCTTAAAGTATCATCCAAACTAGTGAAGAATGCAGGTAAAGCAGAGATACAGGCAACCATTACTCATCCCAAAACAGCTAAAGGGGTAGCTTTTGCAATACATGTTCAAGCCGTGCGCACCAGCGATGGCGAACGTATTCTGCCTGCTATAGTGAATGATGACTATTTTACCCTGATGCCAGGTGAAAGCAAAAATGTTTCTATTTCTTTTGATGAAGCTTTGCTGAATGGTGGGTCGTATAAGTTGGTGGTAACGCCTTATAACTAAAACCAAAAACAAATGAGAAAAATACCCTTATTCCTCTTCCTGTTATTTACTTGTATAATACAAGCAAATAACCCCATTATTAAAATAAATACCGGCGAGGTATCCCTTATCTACAAAGTAGCCGATAACGGCCGCCTATACCAAAGCTATTTGGGAAAACGCCTGAACATGGATAGCGATATCGCCTTGTTACCAACAGGTGGCGAAGCGTACATTACCCACGGCATGGAAGATTACTTTGAACCAGCCATCCATATATTGCACAACGACGGCAACTCGTCTTTATTACTCAAATACGTATCGCATAACACCAAACTGTTATCACCGGGAGTAGAAGAAACCGTTATTACTTTGCAGGACGATAAATACCCTGTAACAGTAAAGCTATTCTATGTGGCCTATACAAAAGAGAATATCATTAAAACCTATACCGAGATAAGCCATAAAGAAAAGAAGGCAGTAACAATGCATAAATATGCTTCGTCGATGTTGCACCTTAATCGGGGTAAATACTTCCTCACGGAGTTTGCAGGCGACTGGGCCCATGAAGCCAATGTAACCGAATTACCTTTAGAGTTTGGAAAGAAAACACTGGACTCTAAGCTGGGCAGCCGTGCCAATATGTTCTGTTCTCCTTTCTTTCAACTTTCGCTGGATGATAAGTCGGCAGAGAATACAGGTGAAATATTGGTAGGTACATTGGGATGGACAGGTAACTTTTATTTCACTTTCGAGATAGACAATAAAAACGATTTGCGTATACTATCCGGTATTAATCCGTATGCTTCCGAGTATCAATTGCAGCCGAATGAAATTTTCCGTACTCCCGATTTTTACTTTACCTACAGTCTTACAGGAAAAGGACAGGCTAGCCGTAACTTCCACAACTGGGCTCGTAACCATCAGCTAAAAGATGGAGATAAAACCCGAATGACTTTACTGAATAACTGGGAAGCTACTTATTTCGACTTTGATGAAGAGCGATTAGTTGGCTTAATGGATGACGCAGTAAAACTAGGTGTAGATATGTTCTTGCTGGATGATGGCTGGTTTGCCAATAAATATCCCCGCAGCAGTGACCATCAGGGATTGGGCGACTGGGACGAAACAGCTGATAAACTTCCACATGGTGTTGGACATCTGGTAAGTGAAGCCCAGAAGAAAGGTATTAAATTTGGCATTTGGATTGAGCCCGAAATGGTAAATCCCAAAAGCGAACTCTACGAAAAGCATAAAGACTGGGTAATCCATCTGTCTAATCGCGACGAATATTATTTCCGTAATCAGTTAGTGCTCGATTTGAGCAATCCGGCTGTGCAGGATTTTGTGTTTGGTGTAGTAGATAACCTGATGACCAAATATCCCGGAATTGCTTTCTTTAAATGGGATTGCAACAGCCCGATTACCAATATTTATTCTCCTTACCTGAAAGGTAAACAGTCTCATCTCTATATTGATTACGTTCGTGGATTGTACAAAGTGCTCGACCGGATAAAGCAAAAATACCCAGATCTTCCTATGATGCTTTGCTCGGGTGGGGGAGGCCGTTCGGACTATGAGGCATTAAAGTACTTCACTGAGTTCTGGCCTAGTGACAATACCGACCCAATTGAACGTTTGTTTATTCAGTGGGGCTATTCGCAGATATTTCCGGCCAAAACCTTGTGTGCACATGTTACTACCTGGAACAAAAACGCAAGCATAAAGTTTCGCACAGATGTTGCCATGATGGGTAAGTTGGGTTTCGACATCAAACTAGCAGAAATGAATGAGAATGAACAGAAGTTCTGCCACCAGGCCGTGGATAACTACAACCGGTTAAAACCTGCTGTTCTGGAAGGTGATCTCTACCGTCTCGTTTCTCCTTATGATGGTAATCATACTTCTTCCATGTATGTTGCTAAAGACGGAAACGCAGTAGTGTTTGCTTTTGATATTTATCCACGCTATGGTGAGAAATTACTTCCGGTGCGTTTGCAAGGATTGGATAAAGATAAAAAGTACCGTGTAAAGGAGATAAATCTGATGCCCGGTGCAGGTTCGTCACTGAATGGAAACGATAAGGTTTATTCCGGCGAATACTTGATGAGTGTAGGACTGGAACTGTTTTCAACGCAGATATTGAATAGTCGTGTGATTCAGGTGGTTGCTGATTAGAACTAAAAGGCTGTTAACTTTTGTATATTATTAACTCTTGGTTTTCTTATAACCATTCACTGCAACTGTTTTTTCAGCCCTATCAGCATACTTCTCTGTAGTTCTCCTCAGAAAAGTCTGTAGTTCTCTTCGGAAAGCTCTGTAGCTTTCTTTGGAAAACTCTGTAGTTCGCCAAAGAAAACTCTGTAGTTTTACAAAAACAAAATACGGGAATGAGAGTAATTTCAAACTACTAACATTCCCGTATTATATTTGCTATCTTAGCTATGCCGAAGATACAAAAAAACGGTGATATATGCAAATACGTATTAACATCTGGAAACTCTTTTCACTAATCAGATGTTTAAAATCTCACTCAATAAGATATTCATTTATATTTCTTTCTTCTGCACTGAAGTATCAGATACACATATTTATCTACAAACGTAGAAAAAAATAACGAATTGCACCAGTTTCATAAAGGATTTTGCCTTGTTTTTAGTTAAGTTTGCAGGTTAAAAGAAATTTAGATGAAAGATATATCTCCTCAAACTAAAATAGTTATAGTACTTGTTCAGCATCCGGTTTTTGGTCCGCTACTAATACCATATACAGCTCAGGATATGCCAGATGGTACAGTACAGCTACTTGAACAGGCATTTCATTTATCAGCAGAACTAAAGCAACAGCTCAACGAGGTTGCTAAAACAGCTATAGAAATAGCTTCACGCTATTCCGAGAAGCACCTGATGACTGTTTATTCGCGCGAAAAGAATGTGAATACTTTTCTGAAAAAACTAACAGAAGAAACACTAAAGAAAACCATCCGCCCTTTTATTGAAAAAAAACTGGCCGAAATGGTTGATCTTATTCGAAACCACAATCTTCCTCTTTACCAAAATAGTCCCGGAAACAAAATACTCTATCCACACAGTGCCTATAAAATATCTTCCAACTTAACAGAGTCTTCTTTCTATTTTGAGGCAGATGAAGAATGTTTCAGATACAAACTGAATTGTAAACGGGGTGGGGAAGAGGTATCCCTCCTTGATAAAAAACCGGTAACAACAATTGTATTTTCGCCTGCTATAATACTTGCAGGGAATGAGATGCATGTTTTTCATGATATCCAAGCATCGCGTATATTACCTTTCACCAACAAACCTGTTGTTAGTGTAAGTGTTGCTCAGTTAGATAAGTATATAGAGAATATTGTATACCCTATAATGTGTCATCACGAAGTAGAATCTAAAGGCTTGCCTATCATTGAGGAACACAGGGAGTGCGAAGCCATTATAAGTGTAGAAAGCAGCATTTATGGTGCCACATTACAATTGGTCTTTGCTTATGGCAATAAACATTTTTATCCGGGGAAGAAGTTTACACCTAAATATACATTTCTCTGTGATGAAGATGGCAGAAAGGTGATCCGATACTTCTACCGAGATCGGCAAAAGGAAGAAATAATAGCCAATAAACTAAAGAATAATGGGCTACAGTTATTGAATGATTCGTTTTATAAACTCTCCGAGGAAACACCCTTCCGTGATATTACTGAGTGGATAAGCAATAATAAAAATCTTTTTGGAGATGATATCCGGTTAATGAATATAGATAAAGGAGCCAATTACTGTTTGGATGAAGCAACCATTGAACAGAGTGTTACAGAAACCAACGACTGGTTTGAACTGCATATTACAGTAGTAATCGGTAATTACCACATTCCGTTTATCCGTTTCAGGAAAAACATTCTTCAAGGTAACAGAGAATATACATTGCCCGATGGAAAGATTGTTCTTCTTCCGGAAGAATGGTTCAGAGAATATACCGACATGCTGGAATTAAGCGAAGAAGATACTTCTGCCATTAAGCTGAAACGTTCTTATGTTGGGGTGATTCAAAACATCTTCAAAAAAGATCAGCGTAAGAAAACCGGTTATCAGGAAAAGGAAAAGGTAAATCCTCCCAAAGAATTGAAAACCCAATTGCGTAGGTATCAAGAAGAAGGATTTAACTGGATGCTCCACCTAAACAGAAATCGCCTTGGAGGATGCCTTGCCGATGATATGGGACTTGGGAAAACCATACAAACCCTGACTGTATTGCAACATGTTTATTCGGGACAGAACATTCCGGACTTTAGAAGCAGTGAGCCGGGGCAACTATCTTTGTTTGGTAACAATGAACTTGTATCAAGATTAAATGCATCTTTAATTGTAGTTCCTACCTCGCTTATTCATAACTGGCGGAGGGAGGCAGCCAAGTTTACCAAACTCACTGTTTATGAATACACTGGTTCCAATCAGCTGAAAGGAACTTCTATGGAACAATTATTTAATCGTTCCAATCTGATACTGACCAGCTACGGCATTATGCGCAACAATATTGAAGAATTGGCAAAGTATTCTTTCGAATATATTGTTTTGGACGAGAGCCAGAATATTAAAAACAGCGATTCGCAAACATTTAAAGCAGCAATCAGGCTTCGGGGAAATCACAAACTGGTTCTTACAGGTACTCCTATCGAAAACTCATTGAAAGATTTATGGTCGCAATTCCATTTCATTCAGCCGGATTTGTTTGGCTCGGAAAGTGATTATAACAAGCAATATATCAATCCGATAAAGCAGAATAACCAACAGGTAGAGAATAAACTGCAAAAACTAATCTCTCCTTTTATTCTGCGCCGAAGCAAACAGGAAGTAGCGCCTGAATTACCTTCGCTAACAGAGGAGGTGATTTATTGCGATATGACAGAACAACAAAACGAGATTTACCAGAAAGAGAAGAATGGCTTGAGAAACCTGCTTCTACAGCAACAAACAGAAAAGGTAAATCACAACAACCTCATTGTATTGAATGGTATAATGCAACTGCGCCAGTTGGCTTCCCATCCCCGAATGGTTCAGCAAGACTTTACCGGTTCGTCGGGTAAACTGGAAGAAATTATAACTATGTATGCAACCTTACATAGTGAGGGCCATAAAGTGCTTATTTTTTCTTCGTTTGTAAAACATCTGGAAATCATTGCCGAAGCGTTTAATAAACAGGGATGGAAATATGCGATATTAACTGGTGCCACTTCAAACCGTGAACAGGAGATCAGCAGATTCATTAACAACAATGATATTGGCGCCTTTTTTATTTCGCTGAAAGCCGGAGGGGTAGGACTGAACCTAACACAAGCCGACTATGTTTTTATTATAGATCCTTGGTGGAACCCAGCTTCGGAAATGCAAGCAATCAGTCGGGCACACCGCATAGGGCAGGATAAGAATGTATTTGCATACCGTTTTATTACCCAAAACAGTATTGAAGAAAAAATTATCCGTTTGCAAGAAGGTAAACGGAAATTATCGGAAACATTCATTGTAGATTCTAATCCGTTTGATACACTTACGGATAAAGAGTGGATGGAGTTGTTGTAGATATTCTTTTTTTTATTTGTAAATCAAATAAATATAGCTACTTTTGACAATTATAAACCACAATTTTAGATTTGTCGAGAAGTGAATAATGGACTAATAAACAGAGTAATAGCCAACTATAAGGCATCTCCCAGAAACTTCCTACATAAATTTTGATCACTCAATAATAACCAAAATGTTATGGAACAGCAACTAACTATTTACAACACGCTAAGTAGAAAGAAAGAAGTATTTGAACCCCTGCATGCCCCCAATGTGGGAATGTATGTTTGTGGGCCAACAGTATACGGCGATGCTCATTTAGGACATGCACGCCCCGCTATTACTTTTGATATCGTTTTCCGTTACCTCACACATATAGGATACAAGGTTCGTTATGTTCGTAATATTACCGATGTAGGTCACCTGGAACATGATGCCGACGAAGGCGAAGATAAGATTGCCAAGAAAGCCCGGCTCGAAGAATTAGAACCAATGGAAGTAGTACAATACTACCTCAACAGATATCGCAATGCAATGAATGCTTTAAATGTATTGCCGCCAAGTATAGAACCACATGCTTCGGGACATATCATTGAGCAGATAAAGCTGGTTGAAGAAATAGTAAAGCATGGTTATGCTTACGAAAGTCAGGGATCGGTTTATTTCGATGTGCCTAAATACAACAAAGAACATCATTACGGAAAACTCTCCGGAAGAAATATAGACGATTTACTTAACACCACCCGCGATCTTGATGGGCAGAGCGAGAAACGTAACCCCAGCGATTTCGCCCTCTGGAAGAAAGCATCGCCCGAGCATATTATGCGCTGGCCTTCTCCCTGGGGAGACGGTTTCCCCGGATGGCACTGCGAATGTACTGCTATGGGGCGCAAGTATCTTGGTGAACATTTCGATATTCATGGTGGTGGTATGGACCTTATATTCCCTCACCACGAATGTGAAATTGCACAATCGGTTGCTTCGCAGGGTGATGATATGGTGCGCTACTGGATGCACAATAACATGATTACTGTGAATGGCACCAAAATGGGTAAGTCGCTAGGTAACTTTATTACACTGGACGAATTTTTCACTGGTACGCATCCGATGCTTACACAGGCCTATAGTTCTATGACCATTCGTTTCTTTATCCTGATGGCTCATTACCGTAGCACTGTTGATTTTAGCAACGAGGCATTGCAAGCATCCGAAAAAGGACTCGCCCGGTTGATGGAAGCTGTAGACCATCTGAATAAAATCGCACCCTCTTCCGAATCGGATGTAGATGTGAAAGGACTTCGTGAGAAATGTTATGCTGCCATGAACGATGATTTGAATACTCCAATCGTTATATCGCATTTGTTTGAAGGTGCAAAAATTATCAATAACATTATCTCGGGTAATAATAAGATCAATGCAGAAGATCTGAATACCTTAAAAGAAACGTTTAACCTGTTTTTATTTGATATCCTTGGTATGAAAGCAGAAAGTGGCGGATCATCAAACAACCGTGAAGAGGCTTACGGAAAGGTTGTTGATATGCTTCTTGAACAACGTATGCAGGCCAAAGCGAATAAAGATTGGGCTACATCCGATAAAATAAGAAATGAACTTACTGCTCTTGGTTTTGAAATAAAGGATACCAAGGATGGTTTTGAGTGGAAACTTACTAAATAATTTTTTGAAACGCAGATTAACGCGGATTAACGCAGATTGGTTTATTAATTATCTGCGTTAATCCGCGTTAATCTGCGTTTCAATAAGGATACCATCATGGATGCAAAAGAATTCTTCAAACTAGACCGATTTGCCACCGAAGCGGGTATTGAACTAATCGACATTAAACCGGGTTATGGCAAAGCCCAGATGATTGTTGAACCTCGCCACCTAAACGCAGGAAACACTACGCAAGGTGGTGCCATCTTTACTCTTGCCGATTTAGCACTGGCGGCCGCAGCTAATTCGCACGGAACATTAGCATTATCTACCACTTCAAATATTACTTTCTTGCGGGGAAGCGGACCCGGAGATACTCTCTTTGCCGAAGCTAAAGAAAGATATATGGGCCGCAAAACAGGACATTATCAGGTAGATGTAACCAACCAGAACAACGAACTGATTGCCACATTCGAAGCCACTGTTTACAGAAAAGACCAGGCTTTGAGTATTGAGTTATGAGTAATGAGTTTTGAGTAATGAGTTTTGAGTAGTGAGTTATGAGTAATGAGTGGTGAGTTTCATGCGGCATCGTTAACTCAATACTCATAACTCACCACTCACTACTCAAAACTCACCACTCAAAACTCAACGCCTGCGCTCTCTGTTTTGCTTCTTCTTTTTATCTTCGTCAGGCTTTTGTTTTTTAAGCTCATCTGGTTTTTGTTTATCCAATGGGCGTGAGGTTAAGTTCCAATCTTGTTCCAGTTCAAATCTCACTTTTAACTCCAGTACCTGCCAATAATAGTAAACCATTTCGGGCTGTAGTTTCTGCTCGTAGTTTCCGGTGTCCCATACACCATTGCCGTTTGTATCTTCTATTAAGCGTGCAGCATACTTTCCGGCAGGAAGGAAATAGAAGTCGGCTTGGTTGTTAGTGACTTTCACTTTTCGTATTACTTTGTCCGAAGTATCGAGAAGTTCTACAAAAGCATTGGGGCCTGCACCAGTAATGTTGAACATAATTGCTCCATAATCTTCCATAGACTTCACCTTAAAGGAATTCTTTTTCTTATCGGTATGCAATCCATAGAGTCCAACGATAGCTAAGGAGTCCATAGAGAACTCATATTCGGTTTCGGGTTCCCATTCACGGTACACATGATATGTTTTAATGTCGACCGAATCTCGTTGGAAAATAAAATCAATATCATTCCACAAGGTATCTACCTTTTGTTTCAGGTGAATGGCATTGGTATCTATATAAGCTGTGGGTTCTTCGAAAGTTAATGTAATATTTCCAAATACATCCATTGAAGAGGGAGCCTGTAAATTAAGATTCAGGAATACTGTGGCAGGTGTTTCTTCTTCATTATCCTTGCCTTTTTTCTTTTTCGAACGTGATTTGCTATCTTCTTCCTCTTCTTTTTTCGAACTCTTCGGTCTTCTTACAGGCAATTTTAATGTATCCGTTTTGGCCACTAACATGTTTAATGTGTCGGTGTACAGATAATCCAGTTGGAATTTTAATGTATCAAGTTTGTAAACCAGTGAGTCTTTTAGCCAATACGTTATACTATCATTGCGGAAAGTTTTCTCAATAATAAAAGCATCTTTCTCATCAAAGTTAAATCCCCGGATTGTAGGTAGTGTATCGGCTTTAGTATTGAAAACCAAGGTGAATTTATGAGGTACAAGGCGTTCGCTTCTTTTTAGGTACTGGTAGTCTGTTGCCTCTTTGAACGAACGCAATAAAATATCATCGGGTAGGTAATGCGAATAGTTACGTTCAATAACGGTATCGATAGTTAAGGAATCTTTCCATACAGTATCCTGGCGAAGACGTTCTTCGAAGTGAGGGATAACTATTGAATCATAGAACGCTATGGCTTCACTCTTCTGACTGAAACGATAGTTTTGGTCAACATCCTGTAACGCAAATATACGATAAGAGCCTGCACCAATACCACGAATCCTGAAGCGTCCGCGACTATCGGTTCTTCCAATACGGTCGAGTGGAAGTGTAGTGAAGGCAGAATCGGCCTGATTGGCATGGAGCCCAACAAGCATACCTTTAATTGGTTCCAGATTGGATGCATTGAGCAATGTACCGGCTACTTCGAGTGTGTCGATCGCTTCGCCGGTAGAGAAAGTAAAGCTGAAATCACCGAGCGGGTTACCTTCGTTGTTATCGGTAATGGCATCGCCAAAGTCTATGGTGTAGGTAGTATTGGGCTTTAGCGAGTCTTTCAGGTTAATCGTTATCCGTTTTCCGCTGGGTTTTATTTCCGGTTGCAAAAGCTGGGGCGGTGCAAAAACCACCTTTTCGCCGGGATTTTCCAGCTTAATGTACTCGTCGAATTCAAGTACAATCCTTGTACGGGTATTATTGGTTGCCCCTGCTACGGGTGTACTACCAATGAAACGTGGAGGTGTTTCATCATATGCACCACCATCCGGATGGCCAATACTGGCACACGAATATACTAATCCCGCAACCGAGGAAATATAAAAAGCGTTGCGAACCAATCGCTTAACGGTATGATTTCTCCATTTTAACATGGTGCAAAAGTAGTAATAATGTGTCAATGTGCCAATGTGCCAATGTGAAAATAAGAAAATATGCCAGTGTATTAATTATCCGCATGGTAATTAGCACATTGGCATATTATCCTATTGGCACATTATTCAAAATGTATCATCCCGAAATACTCCGGCAAATGGAAATTGGGATTCTCAACCCCTATAGGATTCCATGAAACAAAATGTGGTGTTTTCAGTTCATCTCCACATTTGTAGAAGTTTGCGCGGATGTCGCGGCCATCGAGTGATGTTATCTGATGTTTGAAGAATGCACTGTAAGGAATAATAAGAGCCACTTCCCATTCTGTATCTCCAATACGTTCTTCGAAAGGTTCGCGTCCAAGGCTCGACCATCTTTGAATGGTTTCCATTACTTCGGTACCGGCATGCTCGCGGTCGTTTCTGCCGCTGCCTGCACCCAGTAATACAGTACCAATACAGTTACACTCCAGGTTATAATATACATCATCTTTTCCTGGAATCAGGAAGAACTCAACACAAGAGTCTGTCCATACAGATCCGTTATCGTTTCCGTACTTAGCGCGTACGCTAGATTCTTTAACACGATATTGCAACAAAATAGCGTTTTCTGTGTGGGCTATGCGGAATTTTACATCCGGTTTATAAGGATAAGCTTCCCAGTTTACAACGTCAAGAGCTTGGAATGCTACATTTTCTTTATCGAGCAGCGCTGGCACAGTGGCAGCATCTGTTATGGTTTCACTAATCTTTTTTACTTTTAATTCTTTCATATCACTTGATGAATTACATGCACTTAATAAAAAACTTCCGATAAAAACGAATAAAGAAAGCCGGATGCCTTGCTCCAGCCTTCTTCTTTTATTGTAATTGGTTACAAGCATGATATTACAAATTCACTCATTGCCGGAATATTTTCCTCGGCACTCTGAAGCAGTTTGAATTGTGCTTTAGAGCGTACAAGGTTATGTTCCGGATATTTAGTTTTGTAATATGTATCACCATTCAGATAATCGGCCAGGAAGCGAACTGTCTGCATATAAGGGAATAGGGTGGCTGCGTAAGGCAGGTTTTCAATTTCGATTGGGGTAAGGAATGATTTAGCCGATTCCAGATAACCTTTGGCAAATGCCTTGAAAATTTCCATGTTGAAGGTTACGCGGTTAAGGTCTTTATCATCTTCGTCGCCTGTATTGGCAGCCGAACGAAGGAAGTCGCCAAAGTCGGAGAAGATATAACTAGGCATTACAGTATCGAGGTCGATTACACAAAGCACATTTCCTTTATCGTCGAACAACATGTTGTTAACTTTAGTGTCGCAGTGGCAAACACGTTTAGGAAGTTTCCCTTCGCGGTACAAACGCTCGGCTTTGCACATTTCATCGGCACGTTTTTCCAGTTCATCAACATAGTATTGAACCTCTTCCAATCTTCCGGCAGCATTGTTGGCAACGGCTTCGCGCAATTGGCTCAGGCGGAATTCCATGTTGTGGAAGTCGGGAATTGTTTCGCCCAGCTCAACCGGAATGTCGGCAAGCATAGACTGGAAGTTACCAAATGCCACACCTGCGTAGTATGAGTATTCAGGATTTACAATTTCGTACGTAATAGCTTCGGGTATAAATATCATTACCCGCCAATAGTTCTCGCCATCAAAATAGTAATACTTGCCTTCTTTGGTAGGAATAAAGGTCAGAACCTTACGGTCGATATCGTCTGTTCCTTCTTTTTCGAGTTTTTGACGGATGTGCGAAGTTACTGCAAGAATGTTATTTTGCAGCATATCTACATCCTGAAAGATAGCATGATTAATTCGTTGAAGCACATAGTTGGGTTTGCCTGCTTCTGAGTTTTTTACGCGGTAAGAGTCATTTATCAGTCCGCTACCAAGGGGAGAAATCTCACCAATTCCGCCATCAATAGCGAAATGAGATACAATATCCATCATTTTGTTCATAAATGAATGTATTAAGGTTAAAATAATGACAGCAAAAGTAATGTAGTTTATCGGATTCTAAAAGATTATTGGAATAACATTTATTAAAATGAAATTAAAAAGGCTAAGCGTTTCAATTTGAACCAAACAAACCATACGTCGTAAACGTTTATAATCTTTTTTGTACCTTTGTACCTCGAAATTAGATAGGTATTAATCATTAAACAGAATAGATCATGAGTAAAAAAGCCCTATTAATGATTCTCGATGGCTGGGGAATCGGAAACCACGGAAAAGCAGATGTTATTTTCAATACTTCCACACCTTACTGGGACTATCTGGTAAACACTTATCCACACTCAAAATTACAGGCTAGTGGCGAAAACGTAGGTTTGCCCGACGGACAAATGGGTAACTCGGAAGTAGGTCACCTTAATATTGGTGCCGGACGTGTAGTATACCAGGATTTGGTAAAGATCAATCTTGCCTGCCGCGACAACAGCATCATGCAGAATCCCGAAGTAGTTTCGGCATTTAGTTATGCTAAAGAAAATGGTAAGAGTATTCATTTCATGGGATTAACCTCCGATGGTGGTGTACACAGTTCGCTCGATCATTTGTTTAAGCTTTGCGATATCTCTAAAGAGTATGGAATAGAGAATACATTTGTTCACTGTTTTATGGATGGTCGCGATACCGACCCCAAGAGCGGTTTAGGCTTTATTGAACAATTGGATGCTTACACCAAACAAAGTGCAGGTAAAATAGCTTCAATCATTGGCCGTTACTACGCAATGGACCGCGACAAACGTTGGGAACGTGTAAAAGAAGCCTATGACCTTTTGGTAAATGGTGTTGGCAAGAAAGCTACCAACATGATTCAGGCAATGCAGGAATCTTACAATGAAGGTGTTACCGACGAATTTGTTAAGCCAATTATAAACGCCAACTTCGATGGTACTATTAAAGAAGGTGATGTTGTTATCTTCTTCAACTACCGTAACGACCGTGCAAAGGAACTTACTGTTGTGCTTACACAAGAAGATATGCCCGACTTTGGCATGCACATCATCCCTAATCTGCAATACTATTGTATGACTCCTTACGATGCTTCATTTAAAGGTGTTCATATCCTCTTCGATAAAGATAATGTAGAAAACACATTAGGCGAGTATCTTTCTTCTGAAAACAAAACCCAACTACACATTGCCGAAACAGAGAAGTACGCTCATGTTACTTTCTTCTTTAACGGTGGACGCGAAACTCCTTATGCTGCCGAAGATCGCATCTTGGTTCCTTCTCCTAAAGTAGCTACTTACGACCTTAAGCCCGAAATGAGTGCTTACGAAGTAAAGGATCGTTTGGTTGAGGCTATCAACTCGGAAAAGTACGATTTCATTGTAGTAAACTATGCTAACGGTGATATGGTAGGCCATACTGGTATTTACGAAGCTATCGAAAAAGCTGTAATAGCAGTTGATAATTGTGTTAAAGATAGCATCGAAGCTGCCAAAGCTCACGGTTACGAAGCAATCATTATTGCCGATCATGGTAATGCTGATAACGCTGTTAACGAAGATGGTTCTCCTAATACTGCTCACTCTTTGAACCCTGTTCCATGTGTTTATGTAACAGAGAACAAGGATGCCAAGGTAGAAGATGGCCGTTTGGCTGACGTGGCTCCAACTATCCTTAAGATCATGGGACTGGATGCTCCGAAAGAAATGAACGGGGTTGTTTTAATAAAATAATAATTTATTATAGACACGGATTACGCGGATTGCATGGATCTAACACGGATTTATTTTATTAATATTTTATCCGTGTATTTAAATCCGTGCAATCTGTGTAATCCGTGTCTAATATTAAAAAATAAGAAACCGTGGTACAGATTGATGATGTAGTAGTAAGCCTCGATGTTTTCAAGGAAAAGTTTATTTGCAACCTTGATGCCTGCAAAGGCGAATGTTGCATTGAAGGCGACGCAGGCGCACCGCTGGAAGATGATGAAGTAGAACAACTGGAAAAAGCCCTTGCCGTTATCTGGGACGATCTTTCGCCGGCTGCCAAAGATGTTATTAACAAGCAAGGAGTATGCTACCGTGATAGGGATGGCGATTTGGTAACATCCATTGTAAAGGGGGAAGACTGCGTGTTTACCTGTTACGATGAAAAAGGATACTGCTATTGTGCCATAGAGAAAGCTTATCGCGAAGGCAAAGTAGATTTCTATAAACCCGTTTCCTGCCATTTATATCCCATTCGTGTAGACAAGCACGAAACCTTTAGAGCCGTAAACTATCATCGGTGGAGTGTTTGCCATGCAGCACGCGAACTCGGTAAAGAGAAAGGAGTCCCTGTTTATCAGTTCCTTAAAGAGCCATTGATCCGCAAGTTCGGAAAAGTATGGTATGATGAGCTGGAAGATGTTGCTCGCGAATTAAAAGAACAAAACCTTATTTGAATTGAAAATAGAATTGAGAATTGAAAATTACCATGCGGCACGTTAATTTTCAATTCTCAATTCTCTATTTAAAAAATTACCTGTAGCCTTGCCTGCACTGAACTAACATTTTCTCCTGCAAGGAATGCACAATTACTACCCATCTTCTGATAAATGTAATTCAGCTTAATACATACGTGGTTGTTCACATAGTAATTTGAAGCAAAAGAGATATCCGTCATTTTTCCTGCGTTAATGCCCGCAGAATTATCATCCATGTTGGTGTAGGAATAACGGGCAACCAGTTCAAGCCCTTTACGTGGACGAGTGGTTTTCTTCTCTACAGAATCGAAATTGTAGGTTTTATCACCAAATAATAAGATGCCACCTTGCATATAAAATCCATTGGCCTGATAGGAGGGGAGGCCATTCTTCCTTTTTACATTCATAAAGAAACCTTCGGATTGTAGGAATACATTATTGTATCGTGCTTCGGTGTATATGGCACTGCTGTGCTGGTACTTAACATCTTCAATGTCGAATACAATAGGCTTTCTTTTTTCAATTTTTGTATTCATTGGCGACGAGAAGTTTAATATCCGTGGATTCTCTTTACCTTCCTCGTTATAACCGTTTGCATTTCCTGTGCGTATATAGCTACTGGCACCAAATAATAAAAGAGTTTTTTCTTGTTGATGCACAACATATTTGGCATCTGCCAGAAAACCGTACCCATCTCGTCCTTCCGTATCATTGCTAAGGGCATTGCTATCGCCCATTAAACAGCCATTCAGTACATATCTTTGTCCGTAGTGCGAAAACATAATATTCAGCAACCTGTCTGTACCAAAAAGATAGGTGTTTGGATTCTCGCAGATAAACTTAATGGAAGATGTTGTTTCCCAAGGCTCTAGTCCGAAAGGTGGAGCAACATGACCGAATCTGAAGTAAGCGTTTTCTTGTATGTGATAGTCAAGGAAGATATCTTTAGGCTTTACCTTTTTATCGCTGAATCCGATATCCACTTTCATGTTGAATTTACCATAGTTTGCTTTCAATCCCAGGCGGGCATCGGGCATGGTTGTGCCATTGCTTAACTTGGTTTCGTCCGAGAAGTACACTGCACCATCGTAATAAAAACGGCCTATAGGAGTAATTTTTAGCTTGTCTTGATTAGCGTCTTGTGCAGTGAGTGTATTACTCAACAAGAGTGCCAGTAGAAGTAACCGGCTTTTACGTTTATTTTTCATTCGAGGTTTTAATAATGACCTCGCAAACTTAGATAAAAATCTTCGATTTATATACCCAATTGCCTAAAAAAGATATTCATCACATAGGGCATAGTGGACAAATGGCTTGTCACAAGAAAAACGCCGGTAAAAGATTTCTCTTCTATCGGCGTTCCTTCACGTTGTAAGATGTGAGGCTGGTTTTTAAATTAAAGAATTACTTATCAATATTCGCATACGTTGCGTTTTCTTCGATAAACTCGCGGCGTGGACCAACGTCTTCGCCCATAAGCATGGAGAATATATAGTCGGCTTCGGCAGCGTTTTCTATATTAATTTGTTTCAGTATACGGTTTTCAGGGTCCATGGTTGTATCCCAAAGTTGAGTTGCATTCATCTCTCCCAAACCTTTGTAACGTTGTGTATGGATACTGTTTTCCGAACCACCACCGTATTTTTCAATAAATTGCATGCGTTGTTCATCTGTCCAGCAATACTCTTCAACCTTACCTTTTTTACAGAGATAAAGTGGTGGGGTTGCAAGGTACAGATATCCGTTACGGATAAGCTCGGGCATATAGCGGAAGAAGAAAGTCATAATCAGTGTATCAATGTGCGAACCGTCTACGTCGGCATCCGTCATGATGATAATCTTCTTATAACGAAGTTTGGCTATGTTAGCGGCTTTGCTATCCTCTTCTGTTCCAATGGTTACACCCAATGCAGTGTAGATATTACGTATTTCGTCGCTTTCGAGTGCTTTGTGATACATGGCTTTTTCTACATTCAGAATCTTTCCACGAAGTGGCAAGATTGCTTGGAATGTACGGTTACGACCTTGTTTGGCTGTACCACCTGCCGAGTCTCCTTCGACAAGGAATAGCTCACATTTATCTGGGTCGCGGTCCGAGCAGTCGGCCAGTTTACCAGGAAGTCCACCACCCGACATGGGCGATTTGCGTTGCACCATTTCGCGGGCTTTGCGGGCTGCATGGCGTGCTGTTGCTGCAAGAATAACCTTGTCTACAATAATTTTGGCTTCCTTTGGATGCTCTTCAAGGTAGTTCGATAAAGCTTCGCCTACTGCCTGATCTACAGCACCCATAACCTCGTTGTTTCCGAGCTTGGTTTTGGTTTGTCCTTCAAACTGTGGTTCGGCTACTTTAATAGAGATAACAGCGGTAAGACCTTCGCGGAAGTCGTCTCCCGAAATCTCCACTTTTACCTTTTCGAGCATCTTGGCATCTTCGGCATATTTCTTTAATGTACGTGTAAGTGCACGGCGAAATCCGGCTAGATGCGTACCTCCCTCAATGGTATTAATGTTGTTAACATACGAGTGGATGTTTTCTGCATACGATGTGTTGTACATTATAGCTACATCAACCGGGGTACCTTGTTTCTCTGTGCTGATAGAAATAACATCGGGAATCAAGCGTTCGCGCGATGAATCAATGAACTGTACAAACTCAACCAAACCATTTTCCGAGAAGAAGATTTCGCTTTTGTAGCTTCCGTCTTCGTTCATCTCGCGGCGGTCGGTTAAACTGATGGTTACACCGGCATTTAGGTATGCAAGTTCGCGCATACGTGTTGCCAGAATATCGTATTTATATTCTGTTACAGTAAAGATGCTTTCGTCGGGAAGGAATGTCTGACGTGTACCTCTTCGGTCGGTTTCGCCTACCACGGCAACTTCTGTTACAGGTTTACCACAGCTGTATTCCTGGCGATAAAGTTTACCATCGCGGGCTACTTCGGTAATCATTTGGGTAGAAAGTGCATTCACACAGGATACACCCACACCATGAAGCCCACCGGATACTTTATATGAATCTTTGTCGAATTTACCACCGGCATGAAGTACAGTCATAACAACCTCAAGTGCAGATTTCTGTTCTTTTTCGTGGAAGCCTACGGGAATACCACGTCCGTTGTCTTCAACACTTATTGAGTTGTTTTCGTTGATGGTTACGTCAATGCGGTCGCTATGGCCGGCTAAAGCTTCGTCGATAGAGTTGTCAACAACTTCATAAACGAGATGGTGCAAACCTTTCAAACCAGTATCACCGATATACATGGCCGGACGCTTTCTTACTGCTTCCAAGCCTTCCAGTACCTGGATACTATCGGCTGAATATGTACTGTTGTCATGGGTAACTTGTTCTTCGCTCATAATTTATTTTTCCTATTAAAATAACTTAGCAAAGTTAATAAAAAACTCCGGATAAAGCGTTATGGTGGTATGAGTATTTATAAGTATCATTTTCATCCTACCGGGATAAACGTTTTCTCCTACCGGGATAAACGCTTCATCCTACCGGGACAAATGGTTTCTCCTACCGGGATAAAGGCTTGATCCTACCGGGATAAACAGATCAAGATTTTATCTTTCCATTTTTTTACATCAGAGTGTGTGTTTAATAACTCACTAGAGTTATTATATAGTTTTTGTTTTAGTTTTTGTTTTCGTTTATTGCGCGTTCTTATATATAAAGGCTTTGGTTGCCCTTTAGGTATACCTTTAGGTTGCCCTTTAGGTGTGCTTTTAGGTTGCCCTTTAGGTGTACTTAAGGTGCGCTTTAAATTGAATTATTCATACACGATCACTGAGTTTTTTTCCTTTCCAATCAGCCCATCAATAATATGAACTGTACGGTCGGTAATACGTGAGAGTGATTCGTCGTGAGTTACAATAACAAAAGTTTGGCCAAACTGTGCGCGTAAATCAAAGAACAGTTGATGCAGTTCTTCTTTGTTCTTAGTGTCTAAACTTCCCGAAGGCTCGTCGGCAAGAATTACCGAAGGATTGTTTATCAGGGCGCGGGCCACAGCAACACGTTGTTTTTCGCCACCCGATAGTTCGTTGGGCTTGTGAGTTCCACGGTCTTCTATGCCCATAAACTTAAGCAACTCCAAGGCACGACCGGTTGACTCTTTTACTGATTTACCTGCAATAAAAGCGGGAATCATAATGTTTTCGAGTGCCGTAAACTCGGGCAATAGCTGATGGAACTGGAAAACAAAACCAATGTGCTTGTTGCGGAAAGCTGATAATTCTTTCTCTTTTAATTGGCATATATCTGTTCCCTGAATGGTTATCTTACCATTATCCGGTTTATCCAGCGTACCCATAATTTGCAGAAGGGTTGTTTTTCCGGCACCACTGGGGCCAACAATGCTAACTACTTCGCTTTCTTGTATGTCAAGATCAATGCCTTTAAGAACCTGTAGGGTACCAAAGCTCTTGGTGATTCCTTCTAAATGGATCATATTTATAGAGTTTTGAGTTATGAGTTTTGAGTTATGAGTTTTGAGTTATGAGTTATGAGTTATGAGTTTTACCATGCGGCATCGTTACTCACTACTTAAAACTCACTACTCAAAACTCATAACTCACTACTCATAACTTTTTTATTACGTATTCTGCCAGATAACATCCAAATACTGCTGGCATATAGCTAACTGTTCCGCAAGTGGATTTTTTGTTCATTTCATCCTCGGTTAGAATAACAGCATCAGGGTTGGCTTGTTCGGTGCTGAACACAACTGGTAGCTTGCGCTTTATTCCCATTTTCTGCAATCGCTTTCTTACGGCTTTGCTTAAACCACAATGGTAAGTATCCCAGATGTCGGCAAAGCGTATTTGTGTGATATCACTTTTGGCACCTGCCCCCATACTCGAAATGATCTTTATGTTTCTTTTCATAGCATGGTATATCAGGAAACATTTGGGGCTGAGGGTATCAATAGCATCTACAATAAAATCGTACATTGCAGCATCGAGCAATTCGGGGATGTTATCATCTTTCAGAAAAACGGGAAGTACAGTTAACTTCAAATCCGGATTGATATCGTAAAAACGTTCGGCAAGCACCTCGGCCTTCTTCATACCAACAGTTGAGTGAAGAGCAGGCAGCTGCCTGTTGATGTTGCTTGGCTGAACGGTATCTGCATCAACAATTGTCATTTGTCCTACCCCTGCCCGACAAATCATCTCGGCAGCATAGGCTCCTACACCACCCAAACCTACTACCAATACATGGGCATTAGCAAGGCGATTCATCTTATCTTTTCCGAAAAGTAATTCGGTTCGTTGTTTCATTTCTTAAACCATTTATAAAACCATTTCCCCACTGACTCGTAGTGTTGCGATTCATTATGATGCAAAGGCTCCGAGAACGAAAGGCTCTCTTGTGGATCTCCAAACTGATCCGGATAGAGCACCATCAAGCTATTGTTACTAAAGTATTTTAGTTGGGCAGGCAGTTTTTCGAAGGCCGGATCGTACGATATGAATCCGCGGCGGGCACTAACAATAACCAATAAATGGTCGAAGTTAATATGGCTTGCCAGCATCATTAAATCTTCCCACTCATCCTGAGGGGTCATTTCTCTTCTCAATCCCCTGTGTTTCTTTACAATGTAGCCTTCTAAATAGGGTATTGTATCCGGGTGTGCAAAGAAATGCAAGCGGCAACCTAGCTGTGTTCCCATTCGGCAAAGCCTTTCGAGCCATTTAATAAATCCGGCTTCGTATTGGGCTTTGGGGGGTACAGCAATAACAATCCGGCGCAAAGTATTTGCAGGCATTACACTCTTAACAATCATAATTTGCTTGTGGGTACCTTTCAATAGGTTTTCGGTTAATCTTCCTAAGAATGAATCTACGATTGTTATTTTGTGGTGCAAACCGATGATTACTTCGGATGCAGCACACTCTTTCATGGTGTGGATGATGCCTGAAGCCACATTTAAATCATACCGGGTTAATGTGTGAACATTTACATCGGCAGCAGCAGCAACCATAGCTGCCCGTTCCAGATAACGCTTACCTTGTGCCAAACGGGTTTCGGAAGCGTTATTGTCATTGATGATGCTCAGTGCGGTTAATCCGTATTTGCGTTTAGGCTCTTTCATAAGTAAAGCCATGTTCATCAGGTTGGCTATTGTGTCGGGGTTGGCTATTGGGATAAGGATGTTTTCTTCTTCCTTCGGTTTATCGTCTGCACCTTCAATGTTATCCTCGATGGTCATGTTCCGGGCAGCCCTTTCGGTTGCAACAGAACTTATAATACAGGTAAAGAGAATCATTACTACTGTTCCGTTCAATACATCATCGTTCAGTAAAGGAACACCGGGCGAAACCTCAATCTTGTTACCAACCAGTACGGCTGCCAATGTTGCGGCTGCCTGAGCATTGCTGAGTCCGAACATCATGGTACGTTCGTTCTTGCCCATCCGGAACGATTTTTGTGTCATCCAGGCTGCCAGCCATTTACTAAAAGTAGCAACTATTGTCATTACTACGGCAACTTTCAAAGCTTCGCCACCTGTAAACAAAGAGCGGATGTCGATAATCATTCCCACACCAATCAGGAAGTAGGGTATAAACAAAGCGTTACCCGTAAACTCCAACCGGTTCATTAATGGCGACAGGTTAGGTATCAACCGGTTAAGTACCAGGCCCACAAGGAAAGCACCAAGTATACCTTCCATCCCAGCCAGTTCAAGTAAACCGCCACCAAGAAATACCAACACCAGTACAAAGATAAACTGCATAATGCTGTCTTCGTATTTGCGGAAGAACCAGCGACCGATACGAGGGAAAGAATAAATGATTAGGAAGGATACAACAACAACTTTTACGGTGAGCAAAATCCAGAACAGGCTGGTAATCTCACCTTTATACATGCCCGATATAATGGCAAGCACCAAGAGGGCCAATGCTACTGTGATGGCTGTACCGCCTACAGTAATACTCACACTGCGCAATCGGGATAAACCGTAACGGCTTACTATGGGGTAGGCAATTAGCGTGTGCGATGCATACATACTGGCTAGCAATACCGATGTTGTGGCATTATAACCAAGCACAGACATGGAGCTCCAAACCCCAAATATCATTGGAACAACAAACGTAAATATACCGAAAACCAAGGCTTTCGATCTGTTCTTCTTAAAATCTTCAAGGTCCATTTCAAGTCCGGCAAGGAACATGATAAAATAAAGTCCTACTTTACCAAACAGTTCAAAACTGCTATCCCGTACCAGAATGTTGAAACCATGTTCGCCAACAAAAACTCCTGCAATAATCATCCCAATAATATGGGGAATGCGAAGCTTGCTTAACAATATCGGAGCAAAAAGAATAATGAGAAGAACCAGCAGGAAAATCCAGGTAGGATCGGTAATAGGTAAATGTAGATTAAAATCAAGCCAATTCATTCACACACGGGATTTAATTTCACGCAAAAGTAAGAAAAAAAACGTTTTATTATGTGGTTATATAGCAGAATGTCGTATTTTTGCAGCCAAATTATTTGAGTTTATAAGTTTTTAAGTTTGTGAGTTTGTAAGTTGCTATACAGCATCAAAAACTCAAAAAGCCTATAAACTCAAAAACTAACAAACTAATAAACTCAAAAACTTAAAATGAAAGTAGCTATTGTTGGAGCAAGCGGAGCGGTAGGACAGGAGTTCCTTCGCGTACTCGAGGAAAGAAATTTTCCAATGGACGAATTAGTGTTGTTTGGTTCTAAACGCAGTGCGGGAACTAAATATACATTCCGTGGAAAACAGCTCGAAGTCAAACTTTTGCAACACAATGACGACTTTAAAGATATTGATATTGCATTCACCTCTGCCGGTGCCGGTACTTCGAAAGAATTCGAAAAGACTATCACTCAATACGGTGCTGTAATGATTGATAATTCAAGCGCTTTCCGTATGGATGCCGATGTGCCTTTGGTAGTACCCGAAGTGAATGCGGCCGATGCCAAAGATCGTCCACGTGGTGTGATTGCCAATCCTAACTGTACCACTATTCAGATAGTTGTAGCATTGAAAGCCATTGAAAACCTATCGCACATTAAAACCGTACATGTTTCTACTTATCAGGCTGCCAGTGGTGCCGGTGCTGCTGCAATGGACGAGTTGCACGAGCAATACCGTCAGGTTGTAGCAGGCGAAGAGGTTGTAGTTGAGAAGTTCGCTTATCAGTTGGCTTACAACCTGATTCCACAGGTTGATGTTTTCACCGACAATGGTTATACCAAAGAAGAGATGAAGATGTTCAACGAAACACGTAAAATTATGCACTCGGATATTAAAGTAAGTGCAACTTGTGTACGTGTTCCTGCTTTAAGAGCTCACTCTGAAAGCATCTGGGTAGAAACAGAAAAGCCTATCTCTATTGATGAAGCACGCGAAGCTTTCGCAAGTGCCGATGGTATTGTGTTAATGGATAACCCAGCCGAGAAAGAATATCCGATGCCGTTATTCCTTGCGGGCAAAGATCCTGTGTATGTAGGACGTATCCGTAAAGACCTGGCAAACGAAAACGGTCTTACTTTCTGGACAGTTAGCGACCAAATTAAGAAAGGCGCTGCACTAAATGCTGTTCAAATTGCCGAATACCTGATTAAAGAGAATAACATTTAATATTTTCCGATTTTTTAATTAAATAATTTGTTAGGGAAGGGGGTCTTTGTGAAAAGGCTCCTTTTTTGTAGCAAAGTACCACTGAGGTGAGCTAGAAATATTGCTCTTTAAATTCCGAAACAGTTAAACAAGCGATAAAAGAGTTGTGGCGACGTACGGAAACATCCGCAAAGCGGCAAATGGATATTGTTGTGCCGGCGCAGGATGCTTTTGAAGAATGCTTTTAAAAAAGAACAATGAGTTCTGATATATTTTGATACGCAAAGAGGCCAACGGCCTCATCTCAATAGCGTAGGGCAAAGCCCTACGTAAACGGATAATTATATATTATGACCCCAACGGGGTCAACTCATTTAAACAATTTACGTTGACCCCGTTGGGGTCACAATACATGATCCGTTTACGTAGGGCTTTGCCCTACGCTATTGAGCAAAGGCCGTTGGCCTTTAGAATAATTCACTTTAATGCACAAATATAACTCTTTATTAGAATAAACCAAGTAGTTTAATTGGGCAAACGCTTGGTTAACCAAGCGCTTACTTACTGTTTAAAAACTTACCTCAAACACAGTAAGCACCCCTTTATGATCGGTTGGCCAGATATCAATTGGTTCAATAAACTTGTCCTCACTGGTTTCTTGTACCCGTTCGCTATTACGTATGCATCCCTTTGGACCATAAATAGCTGCATCTTTTAACTTCATACCCTCCGAAGGATAATAGAAAATTAAGTCGATACGTTCGCGCTCGTCCGATTCGGGAGCCCAAGTAAGACGCTTGATTGGTGCGCCTTTGCAATCGGCAGGGTAGGTGTAGCCGGGATGGGTAACCGGATTGGGATACATTACGCGGTAAGCATCTTTGTAATTGTTCTCTTCCAGAAGCGTGGTAACAGTCCACGGAATTACCACCCCATGATGATCGGCACTATCTTTGGTTGCCTCTGTCCAATCCAGGTGAGAAGGCTCGTTAAAGTCTCCACCAATAATTACATAGTTACCTGCGGCAGCTTCCTTGTTAGCGTCAGCAATAAATAGTTTTATGGCATCATCTCTTAGTGAAGCCACGTTTCTAGCTAACAAAGTGTCGACATTCGTAACAGGTTCTGGTAGTTTTGCCCACGTTTTGCCACTGTATCCCCTTACTTCATAATACGAACAATCTTGATAATCCAGATGCGTAGTATACACACAGAAGGTTTTTCCATTAACATCAGCTTTCAGCTTATAAACGGTTCCATGATCATCCTTTAAAGGGAAAATCGTAACACTATCCTGTATAGGATATTTACTCAGTAAGCCCGAGTCGAAGCTGTAAAACGAATAGTAAGTAAGACCTTTCTCGGCTAAAGATGTTATTATGCGGTCGCAAAAGCGGGTCCCTTTGTAATTCCGTACTTCGCTGAGCATCACAAAATCGGCATCAGCTCTTACCAGTTCGTTTACTAAGGCATCATAACCGCCTTCTACCATTGTTCCTTCTTGCCAGATGTTGAGTTGGAGGAACTTCATTTCTTTTGTGTTGCTGCATGCCGAAAATACCACAACACACAACAATGCAATCATTTGTTTCATAAAAATTCTACTTTAGGTTAGTGCTTATTTCATATTCCAGAATGGAAGTAGTTAAAGGGAGTTATCAGGAGCTTTGCTCCTTAGGAGTTATAGCTATAAGATACTTCAGAGCATCTAAAACTTTAACTCCTTTAACTCCTAGCGAAGCGATAACTCCTTCCATTCTATAGTATGAATTGTTAGAATGGAATTTCGAGTTGTGTATCACCAAGAAGGTTATAACTCATTCTGTGATATGGCGAAGTGCCAACTTTTGCTATCATTTCGCGATGCTTCTTGGTTGGATATCCTTTATTTTGATTCCAGGCATAATCGGGAAACTCTGCGTGTAGCTCATTCATATAATCATCGCGATAGGTTTTGGCCAGTATGGATGCTGCAGCAATTGAAAGATATTTGCCATCACCTTTTATAACAGTGGTATGGGGAGTGTCATTGTATTCTTTGAAACGGTTACCATCAATCAACAAATGTTGCGGACGTATGGTTAACTGGTCTACAGCACGGTGCATGGCCAAAAAAGAAGCATTGAGAATGTTTATTTCGTCAATCTCTTCGGGGGTAACAATACCCACAGCCCACGCTAACGCTTCTTGCTGTATAACGTCTCTTAATAAATAACGTTGTTTCTCCGATAATTGTTTGGAGTCGTTCAATAATTCGTTTTTAAAATCTTTGGGAAGTATTACAGCAGCAGCGTATACAGATCCGGCCAAACAACCGCGTCCGGCTTCGTCGCATCCGGCTTCAATGAGGTGTTCGTGTAAATAGGGTAATAACATTAAGTTAAAAGTTAATAGTTAAAAGATAAAAGTTCTTCTTCTGCAAATATCCTATTAATTCTAAACTGAAACAAGACTTACAGAGAACTTTTATCTTTTAACTATTATCTTTTATCTTAAAACAAACTCCACGCTACCGTAAGCCCTGCCATTACAATAGCTACCATACTCATTAATTTAATGAGGATGTTAAGGCTTGGGCCGGAAGTATCTTTAAACGGATCGCCTACAGTATCACCCACCACTGTTGCTTTATGTGTTTCGGATCCTTTACCCCCATGGTTGCCCTCTTCGATGTATTTCTTTGCATTGTCCCATGCGCCGCCGGAGTTAGCCATGAAGATGGCCAGAACAAATCCCGTACTCAGTCCGCCAATTAATAAGCCCATAACACCGGTTACTCCAAAGATGAGTCCTGTAACAACTGGTGCAGCAATGGCCAATACAGAAGGCACAACCATTTCTCTTTGTGCACCTTTGGTAGAGATTTCTACACAGCGGGCATAATTAGGTTCGGCTTTGCCCTCCATTATCCCTTTGATTTCGCGGAACTGCCGCCGTACCTCTTCTACCATATCGGCTGCTGCCCGTCCAACGGCATTCATGGTTAATCCACAGAACAAGAAAGCCATCATAGAGCCAATAAATATGCCCACAAGCACTTTGGGGTTCATCAGGGTTACTTCGTACCAGTTCATAAAGTCGAGGAAAGATGCTGCATGTAACTGCTCAACCGTAACAGTAATATGTTTGCCAACAGCAACCATTTTATCGGCAGCACCCTCGGCCAAACGTATTAAGCCAATTTTTATCTCTTCAATGTAAGATGCAAGCAATGCCAAACCCGTTAACGCAGCCGAACCAATGGCAAAACCTTTTCCGGTAGCGGCAGTAGTATTACCTAGCGAATCTAAAGCATCGGTGCGCTTACGTACCTCGGCTCCCAAGCAAGACATTTCGGCGTTACCACCAGCGTTATCGGCAATTGGGCCATAAGCATCGGTAGCAAGGGTGAATCCCAGTGTCGAGAGCATGCCAACTGCTGCAATGCCAATTCCGTAAAGTCCCATTCCAATGTTGGCAAAATCGAATCCGGAAGCAAAATAGTAAGAGGCGATTACACCCACAACAACAGCCAGTACAGGGATACAAGTCGATATCATACCCAGTCCTAGCCCGGAGATGATTACCGTTGCCGGACCAGTTTTACCTGATTCGGCTACCTTTTTAGTGGGTTTGTAAGATTGCGAGGTATAATATTCTGTTGCTTGCCCTATTACAATACCAACCAGCAGACCTACTATTACTGAACAAGATATCCATTGCCAATCGGGCAATCCCAGTAAATACATAATGCCAAAGGTTGCAATAACAATAAGAATTGAACTTAGATTTGTTCCAAAGGAAAGTGAGTTAAGCAATTTTTTAATACTTGCATTCTCGCTGGTTTTAACGGAGAAGATACCTACAATAGAAAGGAAAATGCCTACTGCTGCAATTAGCATGGGGGCAATAACTGCTTTTGTTTGCAGGTCGATATTGCCTTTCGATGCAAAGGCAGCAGCACCAAGGGCGGCTGTTGCCAGAATAGAACCGCAATATGATTCATACAAATCGGCTCCCATACCTGCTACATCACCAACGTTATCTCCAACATTATCGGCAATGGTAGCCGGATTTCTAGGGTCGTCTTCCGGTATTCCGGCTTCTACTTTACCCACTAAATCGGCTCCTACATCGGCGGCTTTGGTATAGATACCTCCACCAACACGGGCAAATAGTGCTTGGGTAGAGGCTCCCATGCCAAAGGTTAACATCGTGGTAGTTATTATGGTTAGCTTTTCGGGTGTTTCGGGTAGTAACCAGTTGAGCAGCAGATACCAGAAAGCAATATCGAACAAACCGAGACCAACCACCACCAGCCCCATTACTGCTCCACTTCTGAAAGCCACCTGCAAGCCACTGTTTAATGACTTACGTGCAGCATTTGCTGTACGTGCCGATGCGTATGTGGCTGTTTTCATACCCAGAAATCCGGCAAGACCGGAGAAGAAACCACCTGTAAGGAAGGCAACGGGTACCCAGTTATTTTGTAAGCCGAAATAGGCCATGCAACCAAAAATCACAGCCATTACTATAAATACTGCAATTACAACCTTGTACTGTTGTTTGAGATAGGACATAGCGCCAATCCTAACATGTTGGGCTATTTTTTTCATAGTGTCTGTACCTTCGTCCTGGTTCATCATCCATTTATAGAAATAAAGAGCAAAACCAAGAGCTACCAAAGAGGCTACAGGAACGAGCCAGAAGAGTAAATCATCCATAGAATTGAGTATTAAAAGGTTTGTCCCTCAAATGTAACGATTACAAATGAGAAAGACAAAAAAATGTCACAGTAATGTCTTAATACTCATATTGATCCATCGGATATGCTAAAACATCTTCGCCACCCTTTTTATTCCCTCAACCAATGCATCCACTTCCTCTTTTGTGTTGTACATTGCCAGCGATGCACGTACTGTTCCTTCAATTCCTAGCCGTTGCATTAGTGGTTGGGCACAATGATGCCCGGTGCGGACAGCAATTCCTAACCGATCGAGCAATGTGCCAAGGTCGAAGTGGTGAATATCTCCTACCAGGAAAGATATTACACTGCTTTTATTATCGGCTTCGCCATAGATACGTAAGCCCTCAATCTCTTTTAGCCTTTGAGTGGCATACCTGGTTAATTCATGCTCGTAGGCAGCAATGTTTTCGAGGCCGATTGCCGAAACATAATCCAGTGCAATTGCCAAACCGGTAGTACCAATATAATCGGGTGTGCCGGCTTCGAACTTAAAAGGAAGTTCGTTAAAGGTGGTACGTTCAAAGCTAACATGCTGTATCATCTCTCCTCCACCCTGATAAGGGGGGATTGCATCGAGCCATTTCTCTTTACCGTATAACACTCCTATTCCCGTAGGACCGTATATCTTATGGCTGGAGAAAGCATAGAAGTCGGCATCAAGTGCCTGAACATCTACAGGGATATGAGGTACCGATTGAGCACCATCAATCAATACAGGAACATCATTGGTGTGAGCAATGTCTATTATTTCTTTTACCGGATTGATGGTTCCCAGTACGTTCGATACGTGGGCAACACTTACCAGCTTTGTACGTTCCGAAAATAGTTTCCTGTACTCATCAATCAGCAACTCGCCTTTATCGTTTATGGGAATAACTTTTATGGCAATTCCTTTACGGGCAGCAAGCAGTTGCCAGGGTACTATATTGCTGTGATGCTCCATGGTGGAGATGATAATTTCATCTCCTTCCTTCATGAACTCTTCGCCAAAGGAGAAAGCCAGAAGGTTTATAGATTCTGTTGTGCCGCGGGTAAACACAATTTCGTTGGTACTGGCAGCGTTGATAAACTTCTGTACGGTTTTGCGTGCTCCCTCGTGCAAGTTAGTTGCCTGTTGAGACAGAAAATGTACTCCCCGGTGTACGTTGGCGTTTACTGAGTAGTATTCATCTACTATGGCATCAACCACCACACGTGGTTTCTGGGTAGTTGCCGAGTTATCAAGGTATATCAATGGCTTACCATATACTTCACGTTGCAGTATAGGGAAATCGGCTCTTATTTTATCTATCATTTTATTTACGATTAGACGATTTACGATTGAAATCTATAGTTCCTTGCATATAGAACACCCTTGACAGCGCGCCAAGTCACCACGGAAACGTTTTTCGACAAGGTGGTGCAGTCTGTCTTTCAGTGCATCAAGTCTGATGGTATCTACCACTTCGTTTACAAAGGCAAACATTAACAGTAAGCGGGCTTCTTTTTCGGGTATTCCTCTTGCACGCATATAGAAGAGTGCATTCTCGTCCAGTTGCCCTACAGTAGACCCATGTCCGCACTTCACATCATCGGCATAGATTTCCAGCTGAGGTTGAGTGTACATACGAGCCTCGCGGGTTGCGCAGAGGTTGCGGTTGGTCATTTGTGAGTTTGTGTGCTGAGCACCGGGACAAACAAGCACCATTCCGGCAAAGGCACCAACAGCTTGATTATCGAGCACATACTTGTATAGCTCTTTGCTGTTGCAGTTGGGTGCTATATGTTTGATAGATGTATTATTATCTACATGTTGTTTCTTGTCGGCTATGGCCATTCCGCAGAGATAAGTTTCGGCTCCTTCGCCTACCAGAGAAACTTCGGTTGTATTACGGGTAACCCCGTTATGAAGGGTTATTTCGTTTAAAAGCAGGTTGCTGGATGCCTCTTGCTTGGCATAAAGGTTGCTGATGCGTACTGTCCGGGTATGCGTTTCTTCAAGTTCGTATATGTCGAGAGTGGCATTCTTCCCAACAAATACTTCGGTTACCTGAGTAGCAAGAAAGTCTTTGTCGTCCATGGCATGATCGCAAACAAGCAATTTGGCTTGTGCACCGTCTTCGATAACAATGAGCATCCGGCGGTTAACCATGAAGTTTACATCGGCCCGAAGAATATTTACCAACTGAATGGGCTTTTCTACTACCACACCTTCCGGAACATAAAAGAATACCCCATCTTGCGCAAAAGCGGTATTAAAGGCGGTTATTCCATCGGTGGCTGTATCGGCCAGTTTGCAGTAATATGGTTCTACCAAATGAGGGTATTTTTCATAAGCTTCGTTTAAGCCACAAAAGATAACTCCTTTAGGTAGATTGTATGTAGGTAATGCTTTGTTATAGAACATATCGTTTACAACAAAATACAGGGATGTACTCATATTGGGTACATCGCACTTAAATACTTCGTACGGATTTACGGGTATATTCAAACGGTTGAGGTTTAATCCGTAATCGGTTTCAAAGTACTGGCTGATATTGGTGTACTTATAGTTCTCTTGCTTCCGTGTTGGAAAACCTTGCTCACGGAAATCGGCAATGGCTTTACTACGGTACGCGTTGAATTGGCGGGTGCTTTTTGCGCGTAGCAATTCTTCTGCTTCGTAGTAAAGGTCTATATATTGTTGTTCTAATTTCATAACTTTATTCTTTTTTAGACACGGATTACGCGGATTACACGGATTTTAAAACACGGATTTAATTTATTATTCTTCATCAATTTCATCATAATAACCTTCGGTGAGTATTCTACGTTTCACTTGGGGGACAGAACCAAAATTGAATAGTAAACCAACTTCCAGATTCGTTGCTTTAAGGTAATTAACCAATTGACATTCATGCTCAGGTAATAACTGTTTTACTGCTTTATTTCTTTTTGTGGCTCACACTTTAACCCCAATCTTTTTAATTCTTTATAAAAAGAATTTTGATACACTTGTTCTAAAAATCCATGCCCTAGAGTATTATATACCTCATAAAAAGCAGCAATTATCTTTCCTGTTAATTCTTCATGTATCATAATATATTAAATCCGTGTTTTAAAATCCGTGTAATCCGCGTCATCCGTGTCTAATTATTCTCCTATTTCCTCCTTAATCCAGTCGTATCCACGTTTTTCCAGTTCCAAAGCCAGTTCGGGTCCGGCAGTTTTAACAATGCGGCCTTTATAGAGCACATGTACAATATCCGGTTTAATGTAATCCAGTAAACGCTGGTAGTGCGTAATAACGATATAACTTGTTTCCGAAGTTTTAAGTTTATTCACCCCTTCGGCCACGATGCGAAGCGCATCAATATCCAAGCCGGAGTCTGTTTCGTCGAGGATACTTAATTGAGGTTCGAGCATAGCCATTTGGAATATCTCGTTACGTTTCTTTTCACCACCGCTGAATCCTTCGTTCACACTACGGTTGGCCAGCTTATTATCCAGTTCTACTATAGAACGTTTCTCGCGCATAAGTTTTAAAAACTCGCTTGCAGAGAGAGGTGCTAACCCTTTGTATTTGCGTTGCTCATTTACTGCAGCACGCATAAAGTTAACCATGCTAACACCCGGAATCTCTACCGGATACTGGAAAGAAAGGAAGATGCCTTCGTGGCTTCTATCCTCCGGACTCATATCGAGCAAATTCTTACCCTGATAAGTAATGCTGCCTTTGGTTACTTCGAAAGCAGGATTACCTACCAATACACTACTTAATGTACTTTTTCCTGAACCATTAGGTCCCATTATAGCATGAACCTCGCCCGGGTTAACTTCCAGATTGATTCCTTTTAATATCTCTTTTCCGTTGATACTTGCGTGCAAGTCTTTTATTTCTAATAACATGATATTATAGTTTTTGAGTTTTTGAGTTTTTGAGTTTTTAAGTTTTTGAGTTTTTAAGTTTGTTAGTTTTTTAGTTTTTGAGGCTTTGTAAGTCCTAAAACTCAAAAACTTAAAAACTTAAAAACTTAAAAACTTAAATTATCCCACGCTTCCTTCCAGTGATATGCTTAACAGCTTCTGTGCCTCTACCGCAAACTCCATGGGGAGCTTATTTAAAACCTCCTTTGCATATCCGTTAACAATAAGGCCTATTGCATCTTCGGTATTTATGCCACGTTGGTTGCAGTAGAATATCTGGTCCTCGCTGATTTTGCTGGTAGTAGCCTCGTGCTCAATAATGGCAGTTTCGTTGTGCACATCCATATAAGGAAATGTGTGAGCTCCACATTTATCGCCCAGCAATAAAGAATCGCACTGGCTGTAATTACGGGCACCATCTGCCTTTTGAGCAACACGAACAAGTCCGCGGTAGGAGTTTTCGCTCTTGCCTGCCGATATACCTTTGCTTACTATTGTGCTGCGGGTGTTCTTTCCCAAGTGAATCATCTTGGTTCCGGTATCGGCCTGCTGATGGTTGTTAGTTACAGCCACACTGTAAAACTCACCAATAGAGTTATCACCGGCAAGTATAGTCGACGGGTATTTCCAGGTAATAGCACTTCCGGTTTCTACCTGTGTCCACGAAAGTTTACTATCTATGCCCTTGCAGATGCCACGTTTGGTAACGAAGTTATAAACACCTCCCTTTCCTTCGGCATCACCGGGATACCAGTTTTGCACGGTGCTGTATTTCACTTCTGCACGGTCGTGCACAATGATCTCTACAATAGCGGCATGCAGTTGGTTCTCATCGCGCATTGGGGCTGTACAACCTTCAAGATACGAAACATACGAATCGTCTTCGGCAATAATCAATGTACGCTCAAACTGACCGGTGTTCCGGGCATTGATACGGAAGTATGTAGAAAGTTCCATCGGACAACGCACGCCTTTGGGTATATATACAAAAGAACCGTCGGAGAATACAGCCGAGTTTAATGCAGCAAAGAAATTATCGCGGTAGCCAACCACCGATCCCATATACTCTTTTACAAGATCAGGGTGCTCCTGAACGGCTTCGCTGAAGGAACAGAAGATAATTCCTTTCTCCATCAATGTTTCTTTGAAGGTAGTTTTCACCGATACGGAGTCCATTACTGCATCAACAGCCATTCCGCTAAGTGCCATTTGCTCTTCGAGGGGGATGCCCAGTTTATTGAAGGTTTTAATAAGTTCGGGGTCTACTTCGTCCAGACTTTTAGGACCTTCTTTGGCTTTGGGTGCAGCATAATAAGATATGGCTTGATAATCTATTTCGGGAATGCGTAAATGTGGCCATGTAGGCATCTCCATAGTAAGCCAATGTTTGTAGGCTTTTAAACGGAATTCGAGCATCCACTCCGGTTCATTCTTTTTGGCCGAAATGATTCTAACCACATCCTCACTGAGTCCTTTCTCAATGATTTCGGTCTGTACATCGGTAGTAAAACCGTACTTGTACTTCTCCTGGGTGAATTCCTTGACATATTTATTGGGTTCTTCCTGTTGCATAAATCAAGTTGTTATTAATGGTTTTGCTATTTCCTGAGCAACTGGGAACAGTCGGCTAATCAGGTCGTGTATATGATAATATAACATTGAAGTATCTTGGGTTGTTTTACTGATAAGCAGATTGTCGGAATCGATAAAACTCAGTACATTGAGCACAACACTTATCACCAATGTTGTGAGTACAACTCCTAATACTAAGCCCAATAGTCTGTTTACCCATCCTAAAGCCATAGCACTGAGGAAACGTGATAAAACAGAGGCTATAAGTGTACATACCAGCGGAACAAGAATCCAGATGGCAATAAAAGCTATTATCTGGGCAACCGTCATAGAGTCGGTAATGGCAGGCGATAGTTTTACCGCAAGAGGTACATACAGGGCTTTTGCTATGAATAACCCGGCTATCAATCCAAATACAGTAGCAATTTGTTTGAGGGCACCTTTCATAAAACCGGATATGGCTCCAATTGCCATCAGTCCCAGAAATATATAATCTATTGTTGTCATTGTTGTTGCTAATTACCTGCTAAAGGTTACAAAGATACAAAGTTATAAGAAATTTATTAGCGTATTTCACCACAGAGTTTTAGATATGGAGCCCAACGGCCTCTATGCAGTAGTGTAGCAGGTTAAAGTGATCGCTCTTTAAGTTACGATTTATAAGCAATCACCCCGGAGGGGTTGAACCCACTTCGGGGTTCTAAGAATGTGGTATTTGCCTACCCCGGGTTACGCTTCGCTCACCCGGGGTTATCAACAGTTTACCCCTTCGGGGTAATTGCTTACTCCAAAGTAATAACAGCGACCACGCCCTAGCGCCCTGATAAGGGCAGTTCATAATCCGCGTTCTACGGGCTGTAAGCCCGACTTAATTCAGCCCCAGGCATCGCCCAGTCATGTTCGGAAGATCTCATTCGCCACGAAGTGGCAGGTTAGTTCAGCCCCAGGCAACGCCGGCGTTGGCCAATGTCATCAAGTTAAGGGATTCATTGTATGCTATCCGCATGGTGAATCCCGAAGGGATTGAATTTGAATAACCCCCAGTGAAGGGCGAAGCCCGACTGGGGGCAAGTCAATACATACACAGTCTGAACCCCGAAGGGGGTTCAACACCTTCGGCGTTGTGAGTTATAGGGATACGCATCCCCCCAGTGAAGGGCGAAGCCCTTCACTGGGGGTTATTCAAATTCAATCCCTTCGGGATTTCTTAACTTGATGACATTGGGCGATGCCAAACAATGGGAAAATAGAAACAACCAAAAGGCAAAATTAAAAAAGGCGGAAATACAAACCGTATTATCCGCCTTTTTGAGTAGTGAGTTTTGAGTAGTGAGTTTTTATAACGTTTGTTTTACTTCAACTTCTGTAAACGATTCTATTACGTCTCCTACTTTAATATCGTGATAGTTTACAAGGCTGATACCACATTCGTAGTTTGTAGCAACCTCTTTCACATCCTCTTTAAAGCGTTTCAGTGCATTGATGTTTCCGGTAAAGATTACGATACCGTCGCGAATGAGGCGTGCTTTGTCGGAACGTTTCACCTTTCCTTCTTTCACCATGGCTCCGGCAACTGTACCAACCTTTGTGATGTTGAATACTTCGCGTACTTCGATAGTAGCAGTGATTTCTTCTTTAATCACAGGAGCAAGCATACCTTCCATAGCGGCTTTCACCTCTTCGATAGCAGCGTAGATTACAGAGTACAAGCGAACGTCAACACCTTCCTGTTCGGCAAATCTGCGGGCAGCAGCCGAAGGACGTACCTGGAATCCAATGATGATGGCATCTGATGCAGCAGCCAGCGTAACGTCCGATTCCGAAATCTGTCCCACACCTTTGTGGATTACATTCACCTGGATTTGCTCGGTAGACAGCTTGATTAACGAGTCGCTCAATGCTTCGATAGAACCATCCACGTCACCTTTCACAATAACGTTAAGTTCTTTAAAGTTACCAAGTGCAATACGACGGCCAAGTTCGTCGAGCGTAAGAATCTTCTGTGTACGTAGTCCTTGTTCGCGTTGCAACTGTTCGCGCTTGTTGGTTATTTCGCGGGCTTCCTGTTCGGTATCAATTACATGGAATGTATCACCGGCTGTAGGTGCACCGTTTAAACCGAGGATTAATACCGGTTCCGACGGACCTGCTTTGGTTATGCGTTGGTTACGTTCGTTGAACATAGCTTTTACACGACCATAGTTTGTACCAGCCAATACGATATCGCCCATTTTAAGTGTACCGTTAGATACCAGTACTGTTGCCACATATCCACGTCCTTTATCAAGGGTCGATTCAATGATTGAACCAGTTGCGTTACGGTTTGGATTAGCTTTCAGCTCAAGCATTTCGGCTTCAAGAAGTACTTTCTCCATTAGTTCGGCTACTCCCAAACCTTGTTTGGCTGAGATATCTTGCGATTGGTATTTACCTCCCCATTCTTCAACAAGGAAGTTCATTCCTGCCAGTTCTTCTTTAATCTTTTCGGGATTAGCGGTTGGCTTATCTACCTTATTGATAGCAAATACAATAGGAACTCCTGCTGCTACGGCATGGTTGATGGCTTCTTTGGTTTGAGGCATCACGTTATCGTCGGCCGCAACAATGATAATGGCGATATCCGTTACCTTGGCTCCACGTGCACGCATGGCGGTAAACGCTTCGTGACCCGGAGTATCGAGGAAGGTAATTCGACGGCCATCTTCCATCTTCACATTGTATGCACCAATGTGCTGTGTAATACCTCCGGCCTCGCCGGCAATTACATTTGCTTTACGTATATAGTCGAGCAATGATGTTTTACCGTGGTCAACGTGACCCATTACAGTAACAATCGGTGCGCGTGGTTCCAGATCTTCCGGAGCATCTTCTTCTTCAACAATTGCTTGCGAAACTTCGGCACTTACATATTCGGTTTGGAATCCGAATTCTTCGGCTACCAGATTGATTGTTTCAGCATCCAGACGTTGGTTGATTGATACCATCATACCGATACTCATACAGGTTGCAATTACCTGGTTTACGGAGATGTCCATCATGTTTGCCAACTCATTTGCAGTAACGAACTCTGTAATTTTCAGTGTTCTGTTGTCTGCCGCCTCCTGATTTTCCAGTTCTAGCTGCTGACGGGCTGTGTTACGCTTATCTTTACGGTATTTCGATGCCTTGGTTTTACCTTTAGAGGTAAGGCGTGCAAGTGTTTCTTTTACTTGTTTTGCTACATCCTCTTCGCTAACCTCTTGTTTAACAACAGGTTTTTTGAATCGGTCTTTTCCTTTACCGCGTTGTTGGTTGTTATTGTTGTTACCACCACCCGGTCTGTTATTGTTGTTGCTTCTTTCACTATTAGGTACAGGCCGTGCAAAGTTCGATGGGCTGGTAATGTCCACCTTTTCTTTGTTAATACGACTGCGTTTTTTCTTCGCTTCTCCTTCGTTCTTTGGTCCGTTTTTGGGTTTGTTCGGATCTTCTTTGCGTATTTCCTTGATGATGGCTTCCTTCATCTGTTTCTTTTGATCCTGACGAATTTTTTCCTTCTCTTCACGTTCTTTACGCTTTTCTTCCTTACTTTTCTTTTTCGGACGGGTCGACTGGTTGAGTGCGGCAAGGTCTATTTGCCCAACAATGTTAATCTTGGATACGATTTCTGTTTTACGAATCGTAAACACCTCATTTTCATTTCCTTCTGCGCTGTCGGTATTAGCTTCTGCTACCTCTGTGCCTAAATTCTCTTCGTTTTGAACCACGGTTTCTATTTCTGGTGCTTCTTCTTTAATTTCCGGTTTAACTTCTTTAGCCGGTTTTTCTTTCTTTATTTTGGGCTGTGGCGCTACTTCTACTTTTGCTTCCTTTACCGGTTCTTCAACCACAACCACAGGTTCTGGTTTGGTTTCTACAACTGGTTTTGGTTTTTCCACAGGTTTCTTCTCTTCTGCTACTGGTGCTGCGGGTTCTGGTTTGGTTTCCGGTTCTGGTTGCGATTTTGGTTCAACTTCGGCCACAGCAGGTTTTTCTGGTTTCTTATTAAGCTGATCCAGATCTATTTTGCCAACTTGCTTAAATTTCGGGCGTGCCTCTTCGGGTACTACAGTTTTAATAACTTCGTCCTTTTTAGGTTTTTCCGGTTTGGGCTCGTAACCATCAATGGCTACAGATGCTTTATTGCGGTCTTTGTTTTGGCGTTCCTGAATGAAACGTTCCGATTCCAGTCTGAGGTTTTTGTCAGTACTGAATTCTTTCACTAGCAACGCATATTGTTCGTCGGTAATTTTTGTATTGGGGTTTGCTTCAATCGCAAATCCTTTCTTTTGCAAGAATTCAACTACCGTCGCTATTCCTACATTTAAATCTCTTGTAACTTTGTTTAACCTAATCGTCATACTTTTTTCTAATGTGATTAATGGAGCTAATATGAGTTTAATGTGCTAATGTAAAATTGCCTATGTGCCAATTGGCTGCGCTGTATAATGTGAATTCTAATTGGCACATTTGCATATTAGCATATTATTCACATTAGCACATTGGCACATTATTCATCTTCAAACTCAGCTCTTAATATATTCAATACTTCGTCAATGGTTTCCTCTTCCAGGTCGGTCTTATCAATCAATAATTCGCGAGGTGCGTTTAATACTGATTTTGCCGTATCAAATCCAATAGCTTTGATAGCATCAATCACCCACTGATCTATTTCATCGTTAAATTCATCCAAATAGATGTCTTCTCCTCCTGCCGCTGTTTCGTCCAGTTCGCGGAATACATCGATGGTGTATTCGGTTAGCATACTGGCCAGCTTAATATTTAATCCGCCTTTACCAATAGCCAGCGATACTTCGTCGGGTTTCAGGAACACTTCGGCTTTATGTTCGGCTTCGTTTAAGCGAATAGACGATATTTTGGCCGGACTTAGTGCACGCTGAATAAACAATGATATATTTGATGTAAAGTTAATAACATCAATGTTTTCATTGCGTAGTTCACGAACTATTCCGTGTATACGGCTTCCTTTTACTCCCACGCAGGCTCCTACAGGGTCGATTCTGTCGTCGTAAGATTCAACTGCTATTTTAGCGCGTTCTCCGGGTATGCGGGCAATTTTACGAATGGTTATTAAACCGTCGTTAATTTCGGGCACTTCCATTTCGAACAGGCGTTGCAGGAATACGGGTGATGTGCGCGACAGGATAATTTTTGGATTATTGTTTTTATTGTCTACGCGTGCAACCACCGCACGGGCTGTTTCTCCTTTTCGGTAAAAGTCAGTTGGGATTTGCTCTGTTTTAGGCAATAATAGTTCGTTTCCTTCATCGTCTAACAGTAGCATTTCTTTTTTCCATATCTGGTATACCTCGGCATTGACGATGGTACCTACTTTATCTATGTATTTATTGTAAACACTATCTTTTTCCAGTTCCAATATTTTCGAGGCCAATGTTTGACGCAGGTTTAATATGGCGCGTCGTCCAAATTTGGCAAAGTGTACTTCGTCGGTAACTTCCTCTCCAATTTCGTAATCAGCATCAATTTTCTGGGCTTCGGTGAGTGAAATTTGCATGTTCGGATTCTCAAGATCTTCATCTGCTACAACCTCACGGTTTCGCCATATTTCAAAGTCACCCTTATCCGGGTTTACAATAACGTCAAAGTTTTCATCGGTGCCAAACATTTTAGTGATCACACTACGAAACGACTCTTCGAGTACGCTCACCATTGTGGTTCTATCTATGTTTTTTAATTCTTTGAATTCCGAAAATGTATCTATCAAGCTGATAGTTTCCTCTTTCTTGGCCATAATCTTATTTAAAGCTGATTAAATATTTAGTGTATTTTATATCGTCATAGGTAAAGGTTTCGTCTTCTTCTATGAGTTGTGGGCGCTTGGAGCCTTCGGTTTTAATTTTCTTCTGTACTCCTACAACAAAGTTATCTTCGTTAACGTCTTTCAAAACTCCAGTTAGTTTTCTTCCTGCTTTAGTGAGCACTTCTACATCGCAATCAATATGGTTGTAGTATTGTTGCAACACTTTAAATGGTTGTCCGATTCCTGCCGAACCAACCTCCAGTTCGTAGTCTTCTTCGTCCCGGTTTAATTTAGATTCGATGTAGCGGCTTAGTTCTACACAATCTTCAATCCATACGCCTTCGGCGTGGTCAATCTCTACAACAATTTTGTCGTCAGGGCTAACACTTACATCCACTAAGAAATAGTTTTTTCCATTGAGCCACTCTTCGACGAGCTTGGTTACTGTGCTTTTTTCTATCATTTACTAACTGTTAAGAACAAAAAAAGAGGCTTATTGCCCCTCCACCTTCATCCATTTCGGGTGCAAAGATAATAAATAATATATTGAAGAACAAATTAATAGAATAAATTTTAAGGGGAGGCAGCCTGTATTATTTATACTTCATCTATTTGGTTTAAATCTGATTGGAATTGAATAAAAACACAGAGTCACAGAAACACGGAGCTTTTCCTTGTGCTGAACACGGAGGCTTCGCTTTTGTCGTGCAGTATAAGTAGGATGGCACATACATCTCAGGGAATCCCTATGGGATTCAATTTGAATAACCCCCAGTGAAGCGAAGCGACTGGGGGTAGATAAATCACTCACTCGCATGGGAACCCGATAAGGGTTCAATTGGAGATTCAACACCTTCGGCGTTGATGAGATTGAGTCTATTCTCCACCCCCAGTCGCTTCGCTTCACTGGGGGTTATTCAAATTTTACCCCAAGGGGGTAATTGCTTGTGAACTCTTTTTGGTTCATTTCAGCCTCTAACTGAACCAAACGAGATAATGTAGCTTAGATATATTGAAGAACATCAACCGTATAAGAATTGTTTCCTGAAGGTACTTCCAGGTAATGAAACTCTAACTCGTTAAATAAGCAGTTGTTTCCTAAAGGCAGATTTCGTAATTGGTCGCATTCCGAGGCTTTGAGCTTAATACTTTTATCATGATAAAGTTCATCTGCAAATTCTGCTTCTGTTTTAAATCTGTTGCCTCGCTTAAAAAATAATCCTTTGTGTAATTCGCGTATAAATTCGGCATTAGGCGATAAGCAAGCTATAAAACCTTTAAAAACATAATCCTCTTTCCGGTAATTGGGCAATAAATGCAGAATCATATTTATCTTTATGAAAGAAGATATTATTTGATCCTTGGCATAGTATAAGTCTCTCATGTCGAAACTGGATTTTAATTCGGAAATGAAAATATACTTCTTGCCATTTTCTTCAAAAAGAATAATGCCATCGCAATCTAAATGAAAAATATGTGGCGTGCCCGACTTTTGGAAGAACTGCGTAAATTCTTTTACTATGCTTGTGTCTATGTAATGAAAATCCGAATTAACCCAATGTATTTCTTTAACTTTAGCTTGAATACCTTTTTCGCTTATTGTAGTTTTCCCAATATGATAGTTTATGTCATAGTTGGGAAACAACGTTTTAAGATCGGTAGATACAGACATTATTGAAGAGCTTTTCTTAGTTCGCGTGATGTTAATATATCTTCTTCAATTACATTAAAAAATGAGTCGAAGGGAATACCATCGTTCGATATGTCTTGTTTAATAATCTCGGTACTTCCATCTTTGCGTCTTTGGAAAAGATATGCATTTACGTTTGCCGGATCTATCAAGCACTCATCCACTAAATTCCATTTACTTTTAAACTGTTTATAGTGTTCGGGATCTCTGTTTTTTAATTGAAAAGCCATCATCAGGTTGTTTATCCTCCTGAGAAAATAATCGCTATGGGTGGTAATTTGCATGTGGCAACCTTCTTGAATGGCGCATCCAACCAAATCGGCCACTTTAACTTGCCGGGTAGGATGCAAGTGTGCTTCAGGTTCTTCTAGCAAAATAGATGATTCGTCAGCTGGGTATTTTTTCAAGAAAAGCGTTAGTGGGGCTAACTCTTTTATCGACGATGCGGCGGCTGTTACAGGTATTTCCAAATTAGCTTCTCCTTCTATCCGATACATTTCTCTTCCTTCTATCCGGGTAAGCTCGCCACCATTTATTTCGTTCAGGCATTTTAATATGGTTTCCGAAGGGGGAGTTGCTTCCTTTAATGAGCGGTTTAATGCTAACTTGTTATCAAAAAACTCATCGTACATGCCCGATCGAAAAGCAGGCCGATCACTAAGTTCTACCAACGAACCTCTTGAGGGTGGCATAAGAAAGGTTCTTGTTAAGAGTGATTCCGTAAATATTTCACCTAACAACTTAGCGGCCAAGAGTGCTACTAAGGGATCTGCATTCAGATTTTCGGAGTTGGCAGGTATTCGGTATGAGGCTGGCAGGTTTTCTAAAGAAAATTTGTAGTACCATTCTTCCTTTTTATCAATCCCTACTTTTTCTACATCAAAAAAGAAGATCAATTCATCTTCTAAAGGGATATCTATCTCTACATCTCCGGTTAAATTTTCATCGCCCAAGAGATAGCCAATGTACGAAATCGCATCTTTATTTACCCATCCCAAAAAAACAGAAGACTGGATTTTTAGAATAACATCATGAGCGCCTTTTCCTTGTATAAGTGAATTCAGGTCGATTTCTTCTTTCTTGAAAAAATGACGCATTCTGTCTGTCAGTAGCAATATATACAAATAATGCACTAAGAAGGCCGCATAACTTTTACCAAGCCCGGATTCTCCGGAGAAAACCATTAGTGGACTTAATTCAAGTGTTGAATTGTGTATTGCACCAAGCTTTTTTATGTTGAACTTTATATTTTTCATTTTTGTAAGAGTACCCAAGCACAAATATAATACTTTATCAGGTAGCAACAAAAAACAAGCCATAATTTTCATCCTGCCATTCTACCACGAGTAAAATATTTGTCTATATAGACCAAAGAACCAATGCTATATAGCTCTGATGCCCAATGCTATATAGACCGAAGACCCAATGCTATATAGACCGGAATAGCTCTGCTATATAGCACGAAGGTGTGAAGGCGCGAAAGCGCGAAAGAATGAAAGCGAGAAGATACCTTCAACAGCAGCAGTTTCTTTTTCTTATTCTTTTTCTTCTGTTATGTTCTGTTATGTTCTGTTCTGTTCTGTTGCCATGGTATTACCATTTTCTTTTAATTCTATATTGTTGTTACTTTTCATTCTGATTTAAGTGTTTAAAATATGTTATACCAATAAAATTGTATTAATTATGTAACGCAATCCGAATAAAACAAGCTATTGCTATTTACCATCACATCTACAATAAAAATACCGTAGTTATACAAAACATCATCAACCTATTTACATTTGATATACTGTTTTGGATAAAAAATATGCCGAAAATCTATTTGTATTTGTATATTTGCCTCTTGCTATATACAAGATTATTTTATGTTCGAAACAGTTCTGATTAACACCATTATTGGCAGTGCCCAATTAAAAGAGGCAGTATGTACCCTACAAATGCCCTATACTGCTCTTTGCCTCCGCAATATTGACATTATTAAAAACATGTCGGCAATAAATAAAGCGTTACGAAAACTATCCGAGCCCTCTGTTGCATTTTGTTTCTTCGGGCCCTATTTTCTGGGTGGTAGTGTTCGCGATGATTTCGATTTTGGTCCGGTATTGTTATTTAAAACATCCGTTTTGCAAAAGATTGCCGCCGAGCTTCAACCATCTAAGTATGCCGCTTTTTACGAATTATGGTTGAAAGCAAGTTATAAACATATAGTGTATTCTATCCCTATTACGCTGGAAGAAGATGCAACAATAACTGCCAATAGTCAATTTGATTATGTTGACCCCCGCAACAGAGAAGTGCAGATTGAAATGGAAATGATTTTTTCCAGTTACCTTAAAAAAACCAATGCACTACTTACCGATACCCCTGCTCCGGTAACATTTCTTTCAGATTTCCCGGTCGAGGCATCTGTTATTATCCCGGTAAAGAACCGGAAAGAAACAATTGCCGATGCTTTGCAATCGGCTTTAAATCAGAAAACCAACAATCCCTACAATGTTATTGTGGTTGATAATCATTCAACCGATGGAACCACAGAGATTATAAGCCGGATAGCCTCCGGCGATAACCGGTTGATTCATATAATACCCGAAACAAAAGATCTTCAGATAGGAGGATGCTGGAACCTGGCAGCCAATCATTCCGAATGCGGTAAATTTTGTATTCAGTTAGATAGCGACGATGTATATTCGAGCCCAAACACCATTCAAAAGATACTCGATACCTTCTATACAGAGAAATGCGGAATGCTGGTGGGATCGTATACACTGACAGATTTTCACCTGAACACCATTCCTCCGGGATTAATTGACCACCGTGAATGGACAAAAGAGAACGGACGTAACAACCTGTTACGAATTAACGGGATTGGTGCTCCCCGTTCGTTCTATACGCCCCTTTTAAGAAAACATCCTGCACCCAACGTTAGTTATGGCGAAGATTATGCACTGGCATTGGTGTTCAGCAGGTTGTACCCCATTGGACGCATCTACGAATCTCTTTATTATTGCCGCAGATGGCGGGATAACTCTGATGCCGCACCGGGCTCTGCCGAAAAGGTAAAGCAAAACTTCTTTAAAGACGAACTGCGTACCTTTGAGATTTTAGACCGTACATCGCACAATATAAGCTTGCTGTAAATGATAAAAGACACCATCGAACAGTTCTTTACCGATCAACTAAATTGTTGGCCCGAAGTAGCCGAACGTTTTAATAATCTTGATAAGTTGCAAGAACGTTCCTTACATGTTGGTGAATGGACAGCCAAAGTAGTATTTAACCCACTCCGGAAGATTTCGGTCACCGCTACACCAGATGCTACACCCGCTGATAAGAATGTATGTCCGTTGTGTTCCATGAATCGGCCACCAGAGCAAAAAAGCCTTGACTTTCATGGACGATATACTATACTGATTAATCCGTATCCTATATTCCGCAGGCATTTTACCATTATTGCAAACCAGCATATTCCACAGGAAATAGGTGTTCGCTTCGGTGATATGCTTGATCTGGCAAGGGAGATGGAAGGATATACTATTCTTTATAACGGTCCCGGAGCGGGTGCATCTATTCCGCAGCATGCACATTTTCAGGCAATAGAGAGAGGAAGCTTACCTATTGAATATATAAAAAATGACTCCTTGAGAGGGCGGGGAGTAAAACACCTGCAAGCAACTACTCACCAAAATGCGATAGAGAAGTTTAACCACCTATTCAGCACCCTCCCTACCAAGCAGCAACAAATGAATAACCTCATTGTTTGGTACGAAGATAATACCTGGCACATAGTTATTATCTTACGAAAAGCGCACCGTCCGGATTGCTATTATGCAACAGGCGAAGATCAACTGATAATAAGTCCTGCAGTAGTAGAGATGGGTGGTGTAATTGTAACCATACGAGAAGAAGATTTCAATAAACTGGATTCGCCCAAACTAGAAAATATTATGCAGCAAGTAATTTCGCCCATATACCCGCAACATGTAAATGTTGGTATCATTGAATCGGAAACAATAAGTTTCTATCTTCATACCCCATATCTGTTTAATAACAAGCAGGTAGAAGGCGAACAGATAGTACACCTTAAAGAAGGAAAAATAGCCTACGAAGATACACTCTACGATACATTGCTGTTTACCCCTGTCGACGAAAACACAGCATGGATAGAAGTACGCGATGTAACCATTGGCAAGAAATTCCATTGGGAGCAAAAGCAAACCTTTCAGTTTCGCGGATCGTGGAAAGTGATAACAGAAGCCGATAAACTTGTGGGTATTAATACCCTTTCCATCGAAGAATATCTTAAAAGTGTAATCTCGTCCGAGATGAGTGCCAATGCTCCGTTAGAATCGTTGAAATCTCATGCCATAATATCGCGCAGCTGGCTGATAAATCAGATACAATCTCCCAAAAGTACTGTTACAACAGATAAGGAAGGACTTGTGTGGTACGACTCTTCCGGGCATACCGTATACGATGTTTGTGCCGACGACCATTGCCAACGCTATCAGGGAATAACCAAGATTACAAACCCAGCCGCACTAAAGGCCATTGAAGAAACATACGGAGAAGTTTTGTTAGATCAATCGGGTAACGTTATTGATGCCCGCTACTCCAAGTGTTGCGGTGGTATTATCGAAGAGTATCAATATGCTTGGGAAGACGAACCTAAAACATACGCCATAGCCAGTTGGGATTGGCCCAGCGAAGCCCCTCTCCCCGATTTCGGTAAAGAAGAAACAGCCGCAGAGTGGGTAAACACTACCCCCGAGGCGTGGTGCAATGTAACAGATCCTGCCATCATTGCCCTTACCATGAGAGGCTACGACCAAAAAACTCCCGACTTTTACCGATGGACTGTAGCGTATAAAGTAGACGAACTCGCTTCGATTATACGCAACAAAACAGGTATCGATTTTGGTGAGTTAAAAGGAATCACGCCACTAAGCAGAGGTAAATCCGGACGTATATATCGCCTGCGTATTGAAGGAACACAAAAAACATGGGTTGTTGGTAAAGAACTCGAAATACGCAGAGTGCTTTCTACAAGTCATTTATATAGCTCTGCTTTTGTTGTAGAGCATACATATAATGAAGATGGAACCCTGGCCGGTTTTATTTTCCGTGGTGCCGGATGGGGCCATGGAGTAGGCCTATGCCAGATAGGCGCAGCCAATATGGCTGTAAAGGGATACACATATCAACAAATCCTGCTGCACTACTACCCCGAAACACAAATAACAAAAGTATATGAATAAGCCTGCTATCAACCCTAATCGCCCGTGGACATGGGTGCCCTCGCTCTACTTTGCCGAAGGTTTGCCTTATGTAGCTGTTATGACCATCGCTTTGATTATGTATAAACGGTTAGGGTTGAGCAATGCCGAAATCACATTCTATACCAGTTGGCTCTATTTACCTTGGGTTATTAAACCATTGTGGAGTCCGTTTGTTGATTTGATTAAAACCAAACGGGCATGGATTATTGCCATGCAATCGCTTATTGCGGCAGGACTTGCGGGAGTGGCTTTCTTTATTCCCACCACTTTCTTTGTGCAGGCCACAATGGCTTTCTTCTGGCTATTGGCTTTCAGTTCGGCCACTCACGATATTGCTGCCGATGGCTTTTATATTCTGGGATTATCAGAGGCCGATCAATCGTTCTTTGTGGGCATACGTAACACATTCTACCGTTTGGCCATGATTTTCGGGCAAGGATTACTGGTGTTGTTGGCGGGATTGATGGAGCAAGGTAAAATCATCCATTCAACTGCCGGGAATATTCCATTGGCATGGAGCATTATATTTTATCTGATGGCTGCTTTGTTTATCGGATTAGCCCTGTATCACAACCGTATTTTGCCGCATCCATCGGCCGATGCCCCACGAAAAGACACTACAGCAAACGAATTGCTGAATAATTTCCTCACAACCTTTGTTTCGTTCTTTCAGAAAAAAGACATCGGCCTGATATTCTTTTTTCTTCTCACTTATCGCCTTGGCGAATCGCAGCTCGTTAAACTAGCTTCTCCTTTCCTGCTTGATGAACGTAGCGCCGGTGGAATGGCACTTGATACTGCTTCGGTTGGAATTATATATGGTACTGTTGGAGTTATTGCCTTGTTGGTTGGAGGTATTCTGGGCGGAATTGTTGTGTCGCGCAATGGGTTAAAAAGGTGGATTATTCCTATGGCCATTGCCATCAATCTGCCCAATGTGTTGTATATATGGCTGGCCATTGCTCAGCCAGATAGTGTATGGATAGCAGGTACCTGTGTGGCTATCGAGCAACTAGGATATGGTTTCGGCTTTACTGCTTTTACTTTGTATCTGATTCATGCTGCACAGGGCGAACACAGTACTGCCCATTATGCCATAGGTACAGGTTTCATGGCTTTAGGCATGATGATTCCTGGCATGGCTGCCGGATGGATTCAAGAGGCTATTGGCTATACCGGATTCTTTATCTGGGTATGTGTTTGTACTATTCCGGGAATTGTGGCTGCGGTGATGGTGAGGAGGGGGTTGTAATAAAATCATTCTCTTCTTTTGAATTCTTAAAATATTTGGTATATTTGTATACCACTTTGGTACACATTTAAATTAAAAGATATGTTAGTGATTAGTACAAGAGAATTCAGAGAAAAACAGGGAATGTATCTTGGCTTAGCAAAAAGAGGCGAGGATATTGTAATAAAATCAAGAGAAAATGGAAGTTTTAAACTGATTCCTGTGACAGAAGATGATACGTTGATGAGCAAAGAAGAACTTTTTGCAAAAATAGATCGCGCCTCAAAGAACATAAAAGAAGGAAAAGGCACAACAGTACATTCAAAAAAGGAACTTCTTGAATATCTTGATAACTTATGAATTACGATATAACCTTTGCTGAAGAAGCAGAAGATGATATTATCATTTTAAAGCGAAATGAACCACAAGCATACAAAAAATTAGTTAAGCTATTAGTTGAATTACAAGAACATCCCACCACAGGAACAGGACATCCTAAACCTCTGGGAGGTGACAGGAGTGGTCAATGGTCAAGGCGAATCACTGATAAACACCGTTTGATTTACGAAATTGAAGAAGAAAAAGTAAGAGTGCTCATATTGTCTGCCTATGGACATTATGATGATAAATAATCTTTTCCATCCTTTCTTCCGCATCAAAGTTTACTCACATCTCGTAAGAAAACCATGATACTCTTCTGTAATCTCCTCAATTAAACGTATATTTGCCTCTCCTTGAAAACAAACTATTTCTAACCTAATTTTAGACCATGGGAACAAACAGAAGAGAGTTTCTCAAAACCGCAGGTTTGCTAACAGCGTTTACAGTAGTACCCCGTCATGTACTAGGAAGAGGCTATGTAGCACCAAGTGATCAACTAACCAAAGGAATTATTGGTACCGGCTCAATGGGCCGCGGCCATGTTAATTATGACGGCACCCGATTGGTAGCAGTATGCGATGTGGATAAAACACATCTTGAACTGGGTAAAAAGCTATCAACAGATGCAATTGCAGCGTATCACGATTATCGCGATCTAATCCACGATCCGAATGTAGATATTGTTCATATTGCAACCCCTCCGCACTGGCATGGGATTATGTCGGTGGATGCAGCAAAAGCCGGAAAAGATGTTTGGTGCGAAAAACCAATGACCCGTACCATAGGCGAAGGTAAACGAGTGATGGAAGCAATCAAGCAAACCGGCCGCATGTATCGTTTGAACACCTGGTTTCGCTTTGCCGATACTTTCTACGGACTGGGTACTCCTGTTAAGCCGTTAAAGAAACTGGTTCAAAGCGGACTTCTTGGATGGCCTTTAAAAGTAATCATCAGTAAACATACCGGATTCGACTGGAAGTTCTATTGGGTAGGAAAAGACCATCTGCCCGAACAGACTGTACCCAAAGAACTGGATTATGATATGTGGTTAGGCCCTGCTCCTTATAAACCTTATAATGCGCATCGTGTACATAGTACCTTCCGTGGCTATTGGGATTATGATGGTGGCGGATTGGGTGATATGGGACAACATTATATCGACCCTGTTCAGTACATTCTTGGTAAAGACAATACCAGCCCGGTAAAAGTAGAAGTTGATGCTCCGCAACAACACCACGACGCAGTGGGTACATGGCGCTCTATTACTTATACATACGATGATGGTTGCCAGATAGTTCTATGGGGTGGTGATTATGGTGATACAAGTGCTCCATATATTTCCGGACCTAATGGAAATGTTTATCAGAACTTCTATTGCGATATACCCGATTGGCAAAAGAAACTTGCTGCTTTCCCCGAGCCCGATCCACAGGCCGACAGTTTCCTTGAATGTGTAAAAACACGTCAACCATTTGCTCTGAACGAACAAAACGGATTCCGTTCGTCAACTATTGTAAATCTGGGAACAATTGCCTTGCGATTAAACCGCACACTGCATTTTGATCCGGTAAAGCTGAAATTCATTAATGATGAGGCTGCCAATAAGTTGATTGATCAACCAATGCGTGGTCCGTGGACAATATAATCTGCGTTTCAATAAAACATATAATAATGAAAAGAATACCCATAATAATAACCGCCCTACTCATCGCCTTGAGTAGTGTAATGGCCCAAAGCCCGGCCAACCGGACAAATAAAACAATTGTAGCCGATGTGCTTGCGCAACTTCCGGCCAACAATCAGGAAATCTTTAACCGTCAATTTGCCGACCTTGCCTCAACAGGCGAAGAAGGTGTATTTATGCTGATTGAAATGTTGAAAGGCAGCGATGCCGGAAGCATTGTATTAGCAGAGTACGCACTAAATGGTTTAGCAGCTTATGCCTCGGCAGATGCTAATACCGCAGTACGCACTGCCCTTATTCAGGCATATACCAAAGGACTACTGAAAGTAACTTCGGTAGAAAACAAGAAGTTCCTTATCCGCCAGCTATATACTATGGGGGCAAATGTTTCGATAGAAGGCGAAGCACTGCCAACACCAGTAGTTGAGGCCGGTTTGAAGAGTGACAACCCAACCAAAGATGTTCTTAACGCTATAAAGAAAGCTGATAGAGTTGAAAGAAACAGAGTATTAAATCTGGCTTCGCAAGATGCAAACGAATCAATGTATATTGCAGTACTGAAAGCTATCAATAAGGCAAAACCCGATGTAAAATCGGATGTGTTGAACTGGATGGGACGTGAAGCTGCCTCGGATCCTGCGAAGCGGAAAACATTACAGGATATGGAAGTAAAACTGGATCAACCAGCAAGAAATGTACTAATTGGTTTCCTACAAGATCCAGCTTATGAAGTAAAAGAAGCAGCTATATGGACACTCACTAAAATAGGAGATGCACGTGTAATTCCTGTAATTGCAGATTTACTTGCAGGTAAGGATCAGAAAGTAATTGCAATGGCCGAACGAGCATTAGCATCTTTCCCCGGTGATATCAGTCAATCGGTTTCGAAGGTAATTACCAAATCATCCGATGAGGGGAAAATAGCAGGACTAAGACTGTTGGCTCTTCGTAAATCGGATGTTAACAGTACTACTGTGTACAAACAATTAACAGACTCTTCGCCCCTGGTGAAACAAGCAGCTTATCAGGCATTGAAAGATGTAGTAAACAACAGTGACTTTGTACGTCTTTGCGGAATGCTCGAAACAGCACAAGCAGATGAAATTGCACCTATTCAGGAAGCTATCATTGCATCAATTGCTTCTCAATCGCCTGCCGAACAAGCTAAAATGGTAAATGCCCGCATCATTCGTGCTGGTATTGAAACTCGTAGTCTTTACTACAAAGTGTTGGCTGCTACAGGTGATGCAAAGGGCCTGAAAACTATTGTTGAAGGATTCAATAACGACAAGGGTAGTGCAAAAGAGCAAGCATTCGAAGCCCTGTTACGTTGGAAAGGTTCTGAAACAACCGATGCGCTTTACAATATTGCTAAGGACCCTGCTTCGACTACTTATTTTGACCGTGCAATAGATGCTTACATCCGTTTGGCTGCTAATCCGGCTCTAAGTCCGGAAAACCGTTTGATAGGATTGCGTAAAGCAATGGAGATTGCTAAAACTCCGGCACAAAAAAATACAATACTTCGACAGATTGGTCAAACAGGTACATTTACTGCTATGATATTTGCCGGAAATTATCTGAATGAAAAAGCTATTCAGGAATCGGCCGCACAGGCAGTGATGAAAATAGCGCTTGGTAATAAAGACTTTACTGGTAAGGTTGTACGCGATTTGCTTGGTAAAGTAATAGATGTACTTAATAATCCCGATGCCGGATATCAGAAAGAGGCTATTCGTAAACATCTGGGCGAAATGCCGCAGGAAGAAGGATATGTTTCTATCTTCAATGGTAAAGACCTCACTGGTTGGAAAGGACTGGTAGGCAACCCGATTAGTCGTGCAAAAATGACTGCCGCGCAAATGAAGACTGCTCAGGAAAAAGCCGATGTGCAAATGCGGAATGACTGGAAAGTAGAAAAAGGGGTGTTGTTATTCGATGGAACCGGTTACGACAATCTGTGTACAGTAAAGAAATATGGTGATATTGAAATGTACATTGACTGGATGCTCGATCCTGCCGGACCGGAAGCCGATGCCGGTATCTATCTGCGTGGAACACCACAGGTTCAGATGTGGGATACTGCCCGTGTAAATGTAGGTGCTCAGGTAGGTTCAGGTGGCCTTTATAATAATAAGGTGCATGAAAGCAAACCATCAAAAGTTGCCGATAACAAGATGGGCGAATGGAATACTTTCTATATAAAGATGGTAGGCGACCGTGTTACTGTTGTACTTAATGGCGAAAAGGTAGTTGATAATGTTATCCTTGAAAACTACTGGGATCGTAATCTTCCTATTCTTGCTCTTGAACAACTGGAATTGCAAGCGCATGGAAGTAAAGTTTACTACCGCGATATCTATGTAAAAGAATTGCCAATGGTTGAACCATTCCAACTTTCGGCCGCAGAAAAGAAAGAAGGTTATAAGATTCTATTCGACGGAACAAACATGCACGAATGGATTGGCAACACTGTAGATTACACCATGGACGAAGGTACCATCTCATTGGTTCCAAGTCGCGGGTCGGGTGGTAACCTGTATTCCAGAAAAGAATATGGCAACTTTGTTTTCCGCTTCGAATTCCAGCTTACCCCTGCTGCCAATAACGGATTAGGTATTCGTACACCTATGGAAGGCGATGCAGCTTATGTAGGTATGGAACTTCAGATACTGGATAATGAACATCCTGTTTACAAAGATTTGGAAAAATACCAGTATCATGGTTCGGTATATGGAATTATTGCTGCACAACGTGGTTACCTAAAACCCGTTGGCGAGTGGAACTATCAGGAAGTTATTGCCAATGGTGACCGCATAAAGATTACGCTTAATGGACATGTAATTGTGGATGGTAATATCCGCGAAGCCACTAAGAATGGTACACCGGACAAGAAAGAACATCCCGGGTTATTCAACAAGAAAGGCCATATAGGTTTCCTTGGACACGGATCGCCTGTTAAGTTCAGGAATATTCGTATTAAAGAGCTGAAATGAGTAATGAGTTTTGAGTAATGAGTTTTGAGTAATGAGTTTTGAGTTAACGATGCCGCATGGTAACTCAAAACTCATTACTCACTACTCACTACTCACTACTCATTACTTTTTCTTCTTTCGCGCCCGCAAGTTTAAATACTCTACCAACAGAGCAAATCCTATTGCGAAATAGATATATCCTTTAGGAATTTCCTGAATTGCATTACCAAATATTACTATATTCGAAAGGTGTGCAGCTTCCACCAATAACATTACCGCAATTAAGATAAGGAAAGATAATGCCAGCATTTGTACAGTGGGATGCTTGCCTACGAAATTGCTGATTGGTTTAAGAAACCACATCATTATAACTACCGAAGCCACAATAGCTGTTACCATAATTGCCATTGCTCCTACATAACCAAAGTCTCTGAAACTTACCATACCCACGGCCGTAAGCACACTATCAAACGAAAAGACAATATCGAGTGCTACTATCTGGCCAATTATGCCCCAGAAACTCACCTTTTTCTTAGTACTTTTATTTTCGCTGGTTCCCTCAAGTTTATCATGTATCTCACTTACACTTTTGTATAACAAAAATAATCCGCCAACGAGTACAATGAGCGATTGTCCGGTAACACCACCTGTAATCCAATGTGCATCGAATGAATAAAATGGTTTGGTTAACTGCATCAGTAAAGATATTCCAAACAATAAGGCGATACGGGCCAGCATTGCCAGAAACAGTCCGGTGTTTTGTGCCTTGCCCTGTTGATTCTCGGGCAACTTAGACGACATAATGGATAGGAAAACAACGTTATCGATACCAAGAACCACTTCCAGTAGAGTCAGTGTAAGTAAGGCTATCCATGCAGAAGGTAGCAAAAAAGTATGAAGAATTTCCATATTGAGTATAATTAAATACAAGTGACAGATACATGTTTGTGTATCCATTTTCCATTTAATTATAACAGATTATAGGCGTGTTTGTTTATCAGGATGTGTTTTTATATAAACACTAACAAAAGGTAGGAATTTAAGTTTAGCTTATAGCAATTCATTTACTTTCATTTTGTATTTTTGTAGCAGTTAATAACCACAAATAATTAATGTACTATGAAAACAAATTCAAATCGACTTTTGGCCCTTGATGTACTTCGGGGTATTACTATTGCAGGTATGATTCTGGTTAACAACCCTGGTAGCTGGCAATACGTTTATGAACCTCTAAGGCATGCACAGTGGAATGGTCTTACCCCAACCGATCTGGTATTTCCCTTCTTTATGTTTATTATGGGTATATCTACCTATATATCCCTGCGGAAATATAATTTCTCTTTAACTAAAGATTCCGTAGGTAAAATAGCAAAGCGTACTATTGTGATATTTGTTTTGGGTATGGCACTTTCGTGGCTGGGCCTGATGCTTCGCCAAGGTTTCTGGTCGTTCGAAAATCTACGTATTATGGGTGTCCTTGGTCGTTTAGGCCTCTGCTATGGAATAGTATCGTTGATTGCTTGCAGTGTAAAACATCGATATATACCCTATATTATTGCCGGAATACTGGGCGTTTATCTTATTATACTCTATGCCGGAAACGGTTTTGCCTACGATCAAACCAGCATACTCTCTATTGTTGACCGTGCCGTATTGGGGCTTAATCATATGTATAACGATAACGGTATCGATCCCGAAGGTATATTAAGTACCATTCCAGCTGTTGCCCATGTGCTGATAGGCTTTTGGTGTGGCAAACTGATTATGAATTTGGATAATATTCACGAAAAGATAGAGCAACTATTCATTGTTGGCGTTTCGTTGGCATTTGTTGGTTATTTGTTGAGTTACGCTTGCCCGATTAATAAAAAAATATGGTCGCCCTCTTTTGTACTGGTAACCTGTGGTATGGCATCGTCCTTACAAGCATTGCTCTTGTGGATTATCGATGTAAAAGGGAGAAAGAAATGGAGCCGCCCGTTCGAGGTATTTGGAGTAAACCCGCTATTTATTTATGTATTAGCCGGTGTACTTGCTACATTTGGAGGAAGCGCACAAGGATTTGTTTATAAAGAGGTACTTCAACCTGTGTTTGGTAACTATCTGGCATCGCTTGTTTATGCATTGTTGTTTGTTACCCTGAACTGGGCCGTTGGATATAACCTTTATAAAAAGAAGATATATATTAAAATATAATTTGAATGAAACTGATAGCCGACAGTGGTTCAACCAAAACAAAATGGGCATTGGTTGATGAAAACAAAAGAGTTCGATCCTTTCAAACCAAAGGATTAAATCCTTATTTCCAAACAGTTGAAGAGGCTGGGCAAAGAATTAAAAACGAGCTTCTTACCGAACTGGGCACTGTGGCTATTGATGCCTTGCATTTTTATGGAGCCGGTTGTACACCCGATAAGAAACCAGTTGTTTATAAACTCTTCTCGGATCACTTCCCTATAACCCAAACAATTACAGTAGAAAGCGATATGATGGGAGCTGCCCGCAGTATGTGTGGCAACAATCCCGGCATAGTATGCATTCTGGGCACCGGCTCAAACTCTTGTTACTACAATGGAAACGAGATAGTAAAGAACATATCGCCATTAGGTTATATTCTAGGAGATGAAGGCAGCGGAGCCGTATTGGGACGAACATTGATTGGTGATTTACTGAAGAACCAATTACCCGATGGCTTGAAAGAAGCGTTCCTGCATAAATACGCGTTAACCCCTGCCGATGTTATTGAAAAAGTGTATCGTCAGCCGTTTCCCAATCGTTTTCTGGCAAGCCTATCTCCTTTCTTGTTGGAGCATATAGATGTAGCCGAGGTTAAAGAATTGGTTATCCGTTGTTTCAAATCGTTCATTGAACGGAATGTGAAACAGTACGATTACCTGCAACATCCGGTTTACTTTACCGGTTCTATAGCCTGGCACTACAAAGAAGTATTAATAGAGGCTGCCGGGCAATGTGGCGTTACTATTGAATCCATTGAAGTAGATCCGGTGGAGGGGCTTGTAGAGTATCATTGCTAGTATTTTCTTACATTGGTTTTAAATCTAATTCTTATGAGAACCTGTAATCTATATCTATTTGTTTTCTTTCTGTTTACATGTATATCTTGCACAGACATAAGCAAGGAAGTAGAACCTCAACTTGTTCATAGCCAGATAGATTTTACCTTAAAAACCAGCTGTGTTTCTTCTTCAAGAATTCATAATGACACTTATTTTATAGGATTTGACGCTGGAGGTTTTGCTATTCTAAACAGAACTACCAATGAACAACGTATTGTTAAAACCCGACCTAACCGGATTTATGATATATTAGAAGAAAGCGATTCTACCTTTTGGCTTGGAGTGCGGAACGAAGGGTTGATATGGATAAAAATAAGAGACTACAAAGTAATAGAAGAGAAGCAATATAGCATTAAACTCGAAAATTATATATACGAACCCAATCCGATAACCAGTTATGCAACATATAGTATAACAGAGGATCAGGGAAGTTTGTTTTTAGCAACAAGTTCGGGAGCTTATCTCTTAACAAAAGATGATATATTGAAAGGAGATACACTTCTGAAAAAGATTTATCGCCCAGATACACATACTGAAAAGCATTATCGTGTAAACAAGATTTTAGTGAAAGGGAAAGATGTGTTTTGTGCTACAGAAACAGGGTTGATACTTGCCGATACTACAAGAACAGAAACAAAAGAGACTCCTATAAAAAGAGAAATCCTTCATCTATACGAGTCTAAAGATACACTATATGCTTCGTCGCAGGAGTGTAGATATGTGTTTGACATGAAAAGCAAAACAGTAATTGATTCGATTCCTGTAAGTAGTAACGAAAAATACTTTGCTTATATCAGGCCAGACGCCGAAGTTGAATGGAAGCTGTTTTCTAACAAAATAACATTCAAAAACAACAACGGAAAATGTTCTTTGAAGATGTGCTCCATACTGAGCAGTAATTACAAGAATTTTATTTATGAAGGAGAAGATTTTATTCTTATAACTTGTAACCATACACTTTATATACTTTCCAAACATCAAAATCCGTTAGGCGATTCTAACCATGTAATAGCAGCAATTAAAAAAGATGATAATCAATCTTTCTTTATTACCAAGGAGGGAAGGCTGCATTCTTTTGATTGTAACACAGCTGTATCTAATCCTGTAGGGATTTTAACTGGTTTCGACACTCAGGAAAACATAGTTGACATCTGTTTATCTCCTAATTATCTTTGGGCTATTACTTCCAAACGATTGTATAAGATTGATTGCGAAAAGCACAAAGCTACTATATTGGGAGAAAATAAGGATTACGACTTTAAAAGTCTGGCATACTTTGACGATCGTTTGTATGTCGGTTCTCGGAAATTTTTATATGCTATTACTAATCCGGATAAGAATAAAAAGTTTGATACTATTCGCACAGAGCCAACAATAGACTACTCCAATCTTTATATAACAGATATTGTGAAGAGAGACAGTATTTATGTTTCATCCTTAACAAAAGGAGTGTTCAGGTTGCATAAAGACACTTTACTTTCGATACCGAATTCAGACTTCGAAACAATTGGAAGTGTACAGCAAATGCAAACATCACAAGATAAACTATATTTGCTTACCAATAAAGGCATTTATTTGAAAGAAAAAAACGCAATCACCCTTCTTAATTCAACCTCAACAACCAAAGCTATTATAAACAATAATAACCTCTTAATAGGTAATACTGGCATAGGGTGTCGGGATAACAACAATGTATTGCATCAGTTTTCTACTGATTTAACATTTTCGGATGTTGCCATTGTACCTAATAAATACAATGAAAATGGGTTGATTGATGTATTTTTGGGCTCTTCGGGAGGGCTTTATAGGTATAATTTGGTTAATCACAAGCTTCAAGCAATTACCATTACTCCATCCACACAAATATCATGGATAGTAATAGTAAGTGTGGTTGTGGGTGTACTAGTAATAATAGGTTTAATCCTTTTATTTCGATCCAGAGCTAAAGCAGATACCAAACAACAATTAGAAGATGCGTTGTTTAATAAAATAAGAGAGGCATTTAATAAAAAAGACACTAAGGAAGTCGAGAAATTAGGTGCTGAGTTCTGGGCTATACATTTACAACTGCGCAACCATTTAAAATTGAGTCTAGATCAGCAAACAATAGCAGTTATTTATTTGGCTTTCCCTGGGATTAAGCCCAATAAAGTAGCTAATGTAATAGATAGAGACAGCAACTATGTTAGCGATGACAGAAGAAAAATAAATATCCAGGCAGATAAAATGAAGAATAAAGATTTATTGTGTAATAAATTATATAAGTCTACACTGTCTACCAGGCAACTAAATGAAAAGAACTCGGATATTTCCGGATAAATATATTTCAATCCGAATATATCCGACTCATCTTTTTTAAAATCTCTGAATGATTTTGTATTTAATCTGATTAAAGGGTTTTAGCTTGGCTGCATAAAACTTGTAGCCATGAAAACAAATCATTTATTTCGCTTTGCAACAAAGAAAACTCAGTTTGCTTTGTTAGTTCTGTTATTCTTAGTTCCTCATCAACTTATCGCCAAAAAGGTAACTAATGGCGAGTTGCTTGAACTGTTTTATTACATGCATAAAGCATTAAAAGAGAATAGGGTAGAGGAAGCGAAGGAAAAGAAAGAAGACATTATTTACTTTATACCTTCGTTAGAGCATTCAATCCGTGCCCTTGATTTTGCAACCATCCTTTCTCGTACCCAGTTAGATGCTGTTACAGCTTTACTAACAGAGGGCTTTTACAATGATAATCAACGCGAAAAAACAGCAGCGTGTCTGTCTACGTTGCTCACTTCGTTTAACCGAACAGTTATAACAGGCAAATTGCAGAACAATCCTTTATACTGTACAGAGACAGGAAAAAATGAGATACTTGCTCTTTTAAAAGCACATGTTTGTTGTCCGGTATCTTTTGTTAATGTAAAATGCTTGCCACTAAATGGTGGAGGACACCAAATACGCCATATCCCTGTCACAGTTTTGAGTGTCGAATTCGAAAAACAAGAACAAGAACTGATTATTAATATCGATTCTAATGGACGAATAGATCGGGCATTTCTACATAGAGATGAAACCATTCTGGAACGATATGAACTCTTTTATTTAATAGAAGACTCTTCAACAGTAGCTCTCGAGACTGCTAAAAACTGGGCACATAGAAAAGGTGCAACAGAAACATTCATCAAATTAGCCAATTATTATTGGAAACGAAGCATGGTTCTTGGCATTAATCCGGTTGTAGCCTACTGTCAGTCGGCAAAAGAAACAGGTTATGGATGGTATGGTGGAAGTGTTAGTGTGGATCACAAAAATCCTTGTGGCTTAAAAAAACAAGGAAGAAACGGAGATAGCCCAGATGACTTTATGTACTTTGATTCTTGGGAAGATGGAATTGATGCCCATCTTGATCATCTGGCACTGTATGCAGGGATGAAGAACTATCCTAAACCAAGAAACACAACGAAAGACCCACGGCACGACAGATATTTGTTCAATAAAGGTTGTACTGTAACTAGAATGGGTAAGGCGTGGGCTGTTGATTCTAAGTATGGAAAAGATTTAATGAGATTGATATTGGAGTTGGAGAGTTTTACAAAACATAGGCTTAATTAATTTCCTTTGCCTATCTTTGCTTCTCATAACTTGAAGCAATCCATCATGAACCGAATCATCATCATAGGTGCTACCTCCGGAATCGGCTTGGAAGTAGCCAAACTCTTCCGAAAACAAGGCTGGTACGTTGGCATTGCTGGTCGACGTGCCGACCGTCTGGAAGAATTAAAAGCCACCGACCCTCAGGGATACCAAACCCAACAACTGGATGTAACTTCCCCGGAAGCACCTGATCACTTAACCCAACTGATTGAAAAACTAGGAGGAATGGATATCTTCTTCCTGAGTTCGGGCATAGGGAAGCAAAATCCCACATTAAATTCTGAAATAGAATTTCAAACATTAGAAACCAATGTGAACGGATTTACCCGTATGGTACTCTCCGCCTATCATTATTTTCAGCAACAAGGGAAAGGACACATAGCCGTAATCAGTTCTATTGCTGGTACCAAGGGACTTGGGTCGGCTCCCTCTTATTCTGCATCAAAAGGTTTTCAGAACTTATACATCGAATCGCTGGAACAGTTAACAAGGATGCAAAAGATTCCGATAACCTTTACCGATATTCGGCCCGGCTTTGTGCGTACCGAACTGCTTAACGATAATAAAAACTACCCTTTTATGTTGTTACCCGAGAAAGTAGCTCAACATATAGTGAAAGCAGTTCTCCATCAGAAAAGCTATGTAACCATTGATTGGAAGTATTGCTTGCTGGTTTTTTTCTGGCGTTTTATACCACGAAGGCTCTGGGTTAGGTTGCCTATACGGAACTAATAATTATCTTTGTGTACATAAAAAGTTTTCAACTATGACACCTATAACAGCAAAAGGCATACCTTACGGAATAACAGATTACGTACGCATGGTTCGCGATAACTATTACTATGTAGATAAAACTCACTTTATCCCTTTAATAGAGCAAGCTGCTTCATTTTTCTTTCTGATTCGTCCCCGTCGATTTGGCAAGAGCTTGCTGCTAAATGTACTCGATGCTTATTACGATATCAATAATGCCGACCGGTTTGAAGAGCTTTTTGGTAACCAGTGGATTTATCAACATCCCACCAACTTGCGGGCAAAATTCCTGGTACTACGTTTTAACTTCTCATTTGTCGATTCGCGTCCGGAGCGTTTGGAAGCATCATTCGAAAGTCATTGTAGTTTGCGCTTTCAGGAATTTACTGGCCGCTATCAACATCTTTTTGAACCTGGTTTCAGCGAAGAGTTAACCCAATTAGCTACAGCTACAGACAAATTGCAATACGTTAACGATAAAGCAAGTGGGTTAGGACTACGCATCTACCTTATTATCGATGAATACGATAACTTCACCAATTCTATATTAGCCACTATGGGCAAAAAGGCCTATCAGGAAGCTACCCATGGCGAAGGTTTCTTCCGTTATTTCTTTAATGTATTGAAAGGAATAACTACGGGTAATGGTATGGCATTAGAACGCATGTTCATTACCGGTGTAAGTCCTATAACATTAGATGATGTGACTTCTGGGTTCAATATTGGCACCAATTTTACTACCTCGCCTCTGTTTAACAGTCTGGTAGGGTTTTCGGAAGAAGAATTACGGCAAATGTTGGAGTATTATCGTAGTCAGGGAATGCTGAAAATAGGGGTAGATGAAGCTGTAAACGAAATGAAGCCTTGGTATGATAATTATTGTTTTGCACAAGAAACATTAGGCGAAAGCATGTACAACTCTGACATGGTGCTTTATTATCTCAGTAATCACTTGCTGCTCGGAACCCCTCCACGCGAAATGATCGATAAAAACATCCGTACCGATTATGCCAAGCTACGTCACCTGATAAAAGTAGATAATGAACTGGGGCCCAACTTTTCAGTAATTCGCGAGATTGTAGAAAACGGACAGGTGCCAGCCATTCTCAGCGATTCCTTTTCGGTAGAGGATATGACTAATCCGGATAACTTCAAGTCGTTGCTTTATTACTTTGGTTTGTTAACGATACAAGGTGCAGAATATGGGGAAGTCATGTTAGGTATTCCCAATCATACCGTTCGCGAACAAATGTACTCTTATCTAACCGAAGGTCTTGCTGATTCTAAAGTTTTCCGTATCGACTTTTATCATTTAGGGAAACTCATAAAAGCTATGGCTTACAAGGGCGAATGGCAACCCGTATTCTCTTACATTGCCTCCGAATTGGAGAAACAGAGTCGTGTGCGCGAGTTTATTGAAGGCGAGGCTCATATAAAAGGTTTCCTGTTGGCTTATCTGGGCCTAACCAATTACTACATTCTGCTTCCCGAATATGAATTGTCAAAAGGATATGCTGATATCTATTTTCAGCCTAATCCACGGCTTACCGATATGGAGTTTGCCTATCTGTTGGAAGTGAAATACCTGAAACGAGACGAACCCGATAGTCGCATAGAAACCCTGAAAGCTGATGCCCGTGCCCAACTACAAAAATATGCTTCGGACGAAATTGTGGCAAGCACCATTGGCAATGCAAAACTGAGGCTTATCACTGTGGTGTTCCGCGGTTGGGAGCTGGTGGAGATGGAAGAAGTAGTATAAACTAACATTAACTCCAGAAGTATGCGACATTTGTTTTGTTTAATACTATTGTTTTTCTTCTCTTTTCCTGTTGCCGGCAAATGGCAATATTCAATTACCAATTACAGTAAAAAAGAATATAAAGCAGCCAACCAAAACTGGCAAATAACCCAGCACCCCAATGGCTGGATGTATATTGCCAATAATAAAGGACTCCTTGAATTCGATGGAGTGTATTGGAATTCCTATTTATTCGATCATGCAAAAGTACGCGCTGTTCATATACATAATAACAGAATATATGCAGGCGGATTAGAGCAGTTTGGGTATTATACACCCGATGAGAAGGGGAATCTTGTATATACAAATCTGTCGAAACAGTTACCCAGTACTAAAATTGGGGTAATATGGAATATCTACTCGCAGAACGAAGGAATCTATTTTGTTTCCGATCATGCCATTTATTTGTGGAATAACAATGCTTTATCTGTTGTGAACGACGATTTGAGAATCATATCCTCGGGAATGATTGATAATGCACTCCATATACTTGCTGCCAACGGATTGATGAAGTTAGCAAATGGTGCATTTCATTTATTGCCCAATTCATCGTCTTTGGCCCAAATGAAGATCATAGAAATGCTACCCTCTAAACAAGGCATCTTGCTGGTTAGCGATACAAAGGGACTTTATTTTTATAACAATGGCACTATTACCCAGTACGAAGGCAATGCCACAGAAGCAATTAACAGCAATAAATTTTTTTGTGCAGCTATAAAAGGAGCTCAGCTAGCATTGGGAAGTGTACAAGATGGTATTCTCCTGATTCATTTGGATACTGATGACTTTGAATATATCTCCATTGAAAACGGACTTCAAAATAAAACCGTATTAAAACTATATTTCGACTTTGAAAACAACCTGTGGGTTGGGCTCGATAATGGTATTGATTGTGTTCATCTTAACTCACCCCTTCAATCTTTGTGTAAAAGCAGAATTATCGGATCAGGCTACAGTGCTTCATACAGAGATGGATTTCTGTATCTCGGCACCAATCAGGGATTATATTGTGCAGAGGCTAAAACTCTTTCCAAAAAAGAAGAACTGGATATTCATTTGATAAAAGGAACCGAAGGGCAAGTGTGGTCGCTTAGAGATATAGATGGAGCAACATTTTGTAATTCTGATAATGGTGTCTTTTTATTGAACAATAAAAAGGCAGAAAAGGTATACGAAGGCAATGCATGGGATTTGATTTATGTGAATCAGGAAAAGAATGCACTGGTAGGTGGTGGCTACTCGGGATTATTTGTTCTTTGCCAGGAAAACGGGAAATGGAAATACTCACATAAAATAGCTGGCTTTGGGCAGTCGTGTAAAACAATGATAGCCGAAGATATGCAGAATACCATCTGGATAGCAAACAGCGAACAAGGCATTCACCGGCTTAAATTATCGGAAGACTTGCGAAAGGTTGAGGATATTAAAAACTATAATACAGATGCACTGCCCGTAAAAGGGAATATATGTATTGCAAAGATTGATAATGCTTTGGTGTTTACTTCTATCTATGGCTTATTCAGATACAACCATATCCGCGATTCTGTTGAACAGTATCAGGAATTGGAAGAACTGTTGGATGGCAGAACCCATTATACCTACATTGCACAAGATGATAAAAGGAATATCTGGTATGTAGCTAACGGAACTTTAAAGCTGATTCGTTACAATCCAAAAGAAAAAAGCTATGAGCGGAATATCTATGAATCATACTTAACCAACTCACTGATTGATGAGTTCGAAGATATTTACTTTCATTCGGACAATCAGCTCCTTATTGGCACGGAAGATGGTTTCTCATTACTCAATACCAATCATCAACATAACAGCCAGCAACCGGTTAACCTTTGTATACGCAAAGTGTATAACACTTCCTGGCAAGACTCTTTAATCTATGGGCGTAGCTTTACTGCACATCAGCCAAACATTTTGTTGCCATACTCGCACAACTCATTGCGGGTAGAATTTGCGGCTACTTCCTACGATCCTTTACAGGATGTTATGTATGCATGGCGACTACTCGAAGATGAAAAAGGCGAATGGAGCGATTACTCGCATCAAACTTACCGCGACTTTACTCATTTGCAAGAGGGCAGTTATACTTTTGAAGTAAGGGCTCTTACCAATAGTGGTTTGCAACCTAATACAACATTGTTTGCCTTTGAAATATTGCCTCCCTGGTACAGAAGCTTCTGGGCTTATATTTGTTACTTTATACTTGTTTTGTTGTTGGTTTATACTGCCTGGCACCGGGTTCAGGAAAGTCGCAAGTTCCTTATATTGAAACAAGAACAGGAGATGCTACAGAAAGAACTTGAATTTAAAAAGGAGAACGAACTAAAGGATAAGAAGATAGACCTCCTCAGAGAAGAAAACCTGAAAGCAGAACTGAAACACAAAACAGCCGAGTTGATAAACTCGACCCTGAACTTAACCCGCAAAAATGAAATGCTTCTGGAAATAAAGAAAGAGGCCATCAGCATGGGGAATGCAATAAAAGAAGAAAATCTGGTAGACATCAGACGAAAGAACCTGAGATTGATTAACAAAATTGATACTAACCTTGAACAAGACAAAGCAATTAATGATTTTCAAACCAACTTCGATGCTTTGCATCATGGCTTTTTCAGTGCATTGGAAAAACAATTCCCTAATTTGAATAAGAAAGAGAAAATGCTTTGCGCTTATATTCGTACAAATATGATTTCGAAAGAGATTGCCCCTTTGCTTAACTTATCGGTTAGGGGAGTGGAGATAACAAGGTATAGATTGAGGAAGAAGTTGAATTTGAATGAGAAAGATAATCTGTATGAGTTTCTGCAAAGGATTACGAGTGAATGATTTTTTGATTAATTAAAATAATGTCTTATATTTGTTTAAAGCAATATTTAAAGTGTGAAATTATGGCAACAATAATAGATAAAGAAATGAGTGATAAAATTAATTTTATGACTTTTATAATAACAAAATTCGCTCGTGCTTATAAAATGAATAGCCAACAAGCCTATTTGTATCTAAAGAAATATGGCGGAATAGATTATTTGGACGAATGTTGGTGGGCATTACATACCGATAATCCTTATTGGGCTATCAGAGATATATACAAGGTTTGTTTGAGTAATGGAGGGATGAGATAATGAAAGTTTATCATGGAAGTGATACGCAGATTGAAGAAATAGACCTCAATAAATGCAAGTTCGGTAAAGATTTTGGGCGAGGCTTTTATGTGACAAAATTGCATGAACAAGCTCGAACAATGGCAATACGTGTTTCAAAATGGAGTAAAAAGGCACCAGTGGTCAGTGAATTTGAATTTGATGAATTTGCGTTGGTTGATGATGATTTGAAAAAGCTTCATTTTAATGACTACAATGATGAATGGCTTGAGTTTGTAGTTCTTAACCGAAAAAATAAAACCAATCAACAAGTACACGATTACGACATTGTAGAAGGGCCTGTTGCCGATGATAAAGTAACTACCGAAGTAGATCGGTATATTGAAGGCCTAATATCTAAAGAACAATTCCTGAAAGACTTAACATACAATCCCTCACACCAGATTTGTTTTTGTACAATGCAATCGTTGCAGGCATTATCGCAAGCTAAAGGCAGAATAGATATTGCAATTTATGATATAGGTGATCATGTGGTACAATCGCTGATGATTGATTACGATATTAATGAATTAGAAGCTACCGATAGATATTACACTTCAACTACTTACGCCCAGCTTGCTGATGAAAGTACCGGGTTCTATAAGAAAACATGGCAAGAAATATACGAACTTTTAAAGAAAGAGTTGTAGCATGAACAACTGAATAAGCTTTGAGTAGCAAGTTAAAGCCGCTGCCAAACTCACTACTCAAAACTCATTGCTTAATACTTCCTCAGCAACGCCTCCAAATAATAATAATCAGCATACGAAATAGGAACATCTACTTCATCGCCCGAAGGGTGATTCCCTGTTGAATGAAGCAACAAGAAACCTTTGTGGGTTCCAACTTCTGCCCTGTATCCATCGGATAAATTTTGAAGAATACGATCGGCAGCAGCTTTATACTTACTACCGTCAATGGGTAATGCTTTAGACAATTCGTAGAGGCCCGATGCCATAATACATGCTGCCGAAACATCGCGGGGAACATTTGGAATGGCAGGGTCCGACATATCCCAGTAAGGAATCATATCTTCGGGTAACAGTGGGTGATTCAACATTAAATCGGCAATGTTGCGCGATAATGTTAGATATTTAGGATCGTTGGTAAACCTGTACGACATGGCAAAACCATATAATCCCCAAGCCTGGCCCCTTGACCATACCGATTCGTGACTGTATCCCTGAAGTGTTTCTTTAGAAATAACACTGCCTGTTATTGTATCGTAATTGATCACATGATAGGATGAATGATCCGGACGGAAATGATTCTCCAATGTGCGGTCGGCATGGCTGACTGCCATTTTGTGATAAATTGAATCGCCTGTTGTTTGGGTTGCCCAGAACAGAAGTTCCAGATTCATCATATTGTCAATAATAACTGGATATTGCCACCTTTGTTTATTGAAATCCCATGAACGGATGCATCCCACAGCTGGATTATAACGCGTACTCAGTGTTTTGGCTGCTTGCAAGGCTACCTCTTTGTAACGGTCGTCGCCGGTGATTCTGTAGGCATTGCCAAAAGGACAATAAATCATGAAGCCAAGGTCGTGACTTCCGGCATTGAACTTAGCATCTTCAATAGACCAGGAAAACCTGTCGGCTGCTTGTTTCCATTTCTCTTCGCCAGTGTATTCGTACATAAGCCATAGGTTGGCTGGGAAGAAACCACAACACCAGTCGTGTGATGAAACTAACCTCAAAGAGCCATCTTTCTCTTCAGTGCGGGGAATTAACCTTGGGAATCCCCATTGATTTCCGGGATTAGCGGCCAGTGCTGAGTCCGCGCATGTAAGCGCGTAACTCAACTGTGACCCAGAGAAAGTGAAATTATCCTTTACCAAATCCTTTCCCGGTGATTGGCAACCACAAAGGGCTGCCAGAACTAAACTACCTAATAATACTTTAATTTGCATACTTATATAAATTATAGTCCGCGGGGAATTCCATGCGGCACCGTAACTCAAAACTCATTACTCACTACTCAACACTTGGTGCCTCATTCGCCGTTATCGGCCATCCCGGATTTTGATATATTGGCGAAGTAGAAACATTCTTTCCGTCTTCCGATGATATCAGGAAGTGCTTTTCGGCAATTGGTGTAAGGTAATGCGCTTCGATAAACTTTATACCATTGTACAACTGATTAGTAGTTGCCACCTGAAACGGACGGAAGTAATCGCTCTTTGTAGGCGACGAAACAGTGTTCTTCTTATCATCTACATCGTAAATAAGTTTAGACTGATCGTACAAATCGTTCATAGGGCCCCAAAGCTTTATACCTTCCAAATGATAGCCATTCAATTGGTCCATTGCCCGCCAGCGGATAAGGTCGTCGTAGCGGTAGCCTTCGCCAATGAACTCGCAGCGGCGTTCGCGACGTATGTTGTACAGTGTTGCATCGACCAACTTACCATGCGAGTATGCTCCCCAGTCGTTGAGGGCTTCCTTCGCCATATCTGTTGCAGCAATTGTTTTGTTATAGTCGGTATCAACACCAGCTCTTTCGCGGATGGCTTTCCAGTATGTATCGGCTTTGCCATCAATGCGGCCGTTCTTTTCGTAATAAGCTTCAATGTAAGTAAGATATGCTTCGGCAGCACGGATAAGTATGGCAGCCGTTTCGTCTTTATTCAACAACTGATTGTTCATGTCGTGCGAGAAACCTTTGCCTAACAAATAACCGGTGGCAGTAGAATACTTCACATCGTCCGAGTAAATCATGGGGGCCTCGTCGAAACGTTCAACACTTGTTGTATTGATAAATGTTTTCACTTCACCCGGAGCCTTCATGAATAAACGCCAGCGCCAATCGCGATTCTCTTTGGTATCGGTAATATAATCATCGCCTGCATAACCACTGTTTTCGGCGTATGCCGGAAGTCCGTTTTGCATCAGGAATATTTGTTCCATCTGGTGGGTATATCCACGGGCATATCCATAGTAAATGTGATGATTGTAATCGGTACCAATGTTTAGTGCAGCATCGTAGGGACGGAAGAATAATACTTCATCGTACGATTGCGGATTCTTTACAGCAAACATGTTGTAATAATCGTTAGCCGGTTCCGAAGCCGACTCCTGAATGCTTTTGCTGTTCTTAGTCAGCTGAATAGCATCGGCAACAGTTTCGGAGGCAGCGAGTGCTTCGTCGAGGAAGAATTTGATTTCGTTCTCGATAGAACCACTTGGATACTGATAACCGGCATTATAGTCTTTGTCTTTTCCAGGCCATCCCGGACCATTGGGAACCAGTGGAGTTCCGGCATGATATTTCAACCAAGTAGCTTCGAACAGAGCTACACGTGCTTTCAATACCAAAGCGGCGTTGCGGGTGATGCGTGCTTTGCCACCATTGGGATTGTTTTTAAGTAGCTTAATCGCCTCGTCTAAATCTTTAAGAATAAAGCGGGCAACTTCGTTTCTAGGGGAACGTTTTGATGCTTCGACCAATGCCTCCTGATTATCAGGGAGTGTTTTGGTGATGATCGGGAAGTCGCCTAGCTTTCTTAAACGGTAAAAGTATTGGTACGCACGAAGAAAATATCCTTCGCCTACGTAATGATTAATATTGGTAGGTTCACCTTTTATCTCGCCGGCTTCCAAGCGGGGAAGTACGGTTTCGAGGTAATAATTCATCTCGTTAATACGGTAAAAATACCATTCGCCATCATTTGCGGGTGTTCTCCATTGACCGGGAACAAAACGGGTATTTACCGATTTGGTGGTTGCATTATCGGTAGGAAGATCGTTTCCGTACTGCCCGTTGAGGGATGGAAAGTTATCCTGATAATACTTAATGGTATATGCTGCCAGTTGAGACTCTTCAACCAAATACAATTCGGGCGATACGGACGATGGAGGAGTTATATCCAGAAAATCGTTACAGCCGGTAAGCCCAACCAAGGAAACGGCTAGTATTATTCCTTTCAGTGCTGATTTATATTGATTCTTTTTCATTGTAATACAGGGATTTAGAAGTTTACACTTAAGCCAAATGAATATGTACGAGACAATGGATATACTGTGCCGTTTGCCTGTGCATTATCTTGTGTACCTACACCCGGAGTTTCAGGATCCATGGTTTTGCTCAGGTTGGTGAAGGTCAGCAGGTTTTCGCCCGATACAAAGATGCGCAGGTTCTGAAGCATCAGTTTGTTGGCTATTGCTTTGGGGAATGTATATCCGATTTGCAGATTCTTCAGACGCATGTACGATGCATCCTGCAAATAGCGTGTTTGTACTTTATTGTTCTTGGTATTAAATACCGGACGTGGATAGTAAGAGTTCAGGTTTGCTCCCAGTGGATGACCTTCGGGGCGGTAGTGATCCAGGTGCGATTTCAAAGCAGTCGACCACCATTCGCCATCGGTTACTCCCCAGAAAGTCATGTTGGTATCGCCTGCCCAGTAGTCGCGCTTCAATACACCTTGCCAGAACATTTGTACATCAATTCCTTTCCACGATGCATCCAGGTTGATACCAGTAAGGTAACGGGGTGTGTTGTTACCAATCTTTTTCATATCGCCCATATCGGTAAGGGTATAACTTCCATTGTTAATCTTTCCATCACCATTAAGGTCGGCATACATAATATCACCGGCAGCCCACTGATTGCCCAGTGCATCTTGTCCGCCTTGGGGCAAAGAAGCCAGATGTTCTTTCATTTCATCGTCTGTTTTGGCAATGCCAACAGTGGTGTAACCATATATGTTTCCTACCATTTCGCCTTCAATGTAAGTGCTCAATGATTTTGTAGGATTACCATAACGCAATATCTTGCTTTGTGCATCGGCAACACTCAACCTAACTCCATATTTAAAGTCGCCTATCTGATCTCTCCATCCAACTTGCAGTTCCCAACCAAAGGTTTTCAGGTCGGTGTTGTTGGTGCGGGGCACTTTTGTTCCTAGTGTAGCAGGTAAATCTAAGCCGGGGCCCATCATATCCTCAGTTTTACGGGTAAAGTAATCGAACGATCCGGTAAGGCGGCTGTTCAGGGCAGCAAAGTCGAAACCTAGATTCATGGTTTTAATCTTCTCCCAGGTTAACGAGGTAGTAATCAGCTCAGGGAACTCGGCAGTGTTAGGCTTAGAACCATTTATCGGCCAGTTTGCATTAGCAGCTTTTACAGTCAACACCCGGTAAGTAGGATACAAATTCCATGTGTTTTGATTGGCCAATACCCCGTACGAACCTCTTATCTTAAATGTAGAAACATAATCGGTAAGCGATTCCCAGAAGCTTTCTCTTGCAACATTCCATCCCAACGAGAAAGAAGGAGTAAGTATCCAGCGGTCGTCTTTGCGGAAACGCGATGAACCATCGTAACGTAAATTCCCTTCAACCAGGTAACGGCCTTTGTAGTCGTAGTTTACACGACCAAAGAAACCCACATTGGCCCACTCGTTCATACCACCATAAATGCCATAGTTAGAGCTGCTTGTGGTTAAATCGAGTACTGGTAAATCGGTCGAGATCATATCCGAACGTTGTGCCCGTACATTGCGATACTTCTGTTGCTCTATCTGCATACCTGCTGTGGCAGCTATAGAATGATCGCCCAGGTCTATACGGTAATTGGTGTACACATTGGGGTTGAGGAACGTGCTTTTATAGCCTTCTTCCGAAACGGTGTTCTGGCTGGGGCCCGTCATGGTTGCTGCATACGTCTTTTCCGGATCGTTGGCGTAGTGCGAATACACAATCTTGTTATCCCAATGCGTCCAGTTATTATCGGTTTTAATGTTGAATTCACCAATAATGTTCCAATCTTTTATAGGAGTAATTGTTACCCGTACTTGTTGCGACAGTCCGTCTTTTTGTTCCTTATGGCGGCCACCACTTTGAAGCGCTTCAATGTAATTGATGTCCGACATATAATATCCGTTAGGGTCGTAGATAGGACGAACCGGACGGCAGCGTCTTAATACATTATTGTAGAACGAGCTGTAAAGCATAGCCGGACGGTCGTAGTCGGTACGCACATAGCGGGTCGAATAGTCAATCTTTACATAATCGGTAAGCTGTGCCGAAATCTTTGCAGTGAGGTTGTAACGCTGAAAATCATCGCCTCCGTAGCGGATAAATCCGTTTTGTGTCATGTAATTGGCCGACAGGTAATAGGTGTATTTGTTGGTTCCACCGCTTATGCTGGCATTATGCTCTTGCGAACTCGAAGAGTTTTTAAAGTATTCGCGTATCCAATCAACATTACCCCAGGTGTAGTCGTAGTCCCACTTTCCATTCCCTTGAGGGGCAGCAACATCCATGGGGTCTAGTTTACCATCATAATAGTCTTTTACTTTCTGCTTATATTCTTCGCTGTAATAGTGCGTATTGTTTTTGTTGAACATAGCATCGTCGTAGAAGTTAACATACTCCCACGAGCTCATCATCTTGGGCAAACGTATAGGAGAGTTGAAGCGGAAACTGTTGTTGTAGTTAATAACCGGACGCCCTTCTTTACCCGCCTTAGTAGTTACAAGCACTACACCAAAAGGTGCACGCGAACCGTAGATAGATGATGCAGCCGCATCTTTCAATACAGATATATTTTCAATATCCTGCGGATTGATGGTGTTTATATCTCCTTCCATACCATCAATAAGAATAAGTGGAGCTCCGCTAGATGTATCGCTGATTGTTCCGATACCACGAATGCTTACTGATTTGGTACCATTCAGCTCGCCCCCATTGCCCGAGTTTGCAATGGTTAATCCGGGAATAACCCCTTGCAGTGCTTGGAGCGCATTGGCTACCGGGCGTGCTTCGAGGTCTTTGGCAGTTGCTGTAGCAACAGAACCGGTAAGGTTTACTTTCTTTTGAACGCCGAAACCCACTACCACTACTTCATCGAGTGTTTGCGAGTCTTCACGCAGTAAAACGTTCATGTTGGTGGTTGCTTTTACTTCTATAGGCAGATAACCTATATAACTAAATGTTAGTGTGGCATTTGAGCTTACTTTCAGCGTAAAGTTACCATCTAAATCGGTTATGGTACCGTTGGTGGTTCCTTTCTCTATTACATTTACTCCGGGCAGTGGTTCGTTTAAGGCATCGACCACCTGACCTTTAACATCCATCGTGCTTTGTGCATTGGCGTATGCAAAACCCAGCAACGACAGGAAACAGAACATGAATAATTGCTTGTGCAATTGCTTCGGAATTCGTCTTCTTTTCATAATCATTAAATTGAAGTTTAACTGTTAATAACTCTCGCCGGCTCAAGAAAAGCCGATGCACGAAAGTAGAAGAAGACGAAAAGAATACGAAGCGCAAAGGGGCTTCAATGTTACAACAAATGCGGAAAAGGGTTACATCAAAGTTTTCTCACTTCGTTCGGATTTGTCTGTAAATCAAACAGTTGTGTTTAAGTTGTGATATACATCAAAACCAAACCAACCATTAAATTGTTGTATTGCTATTAATAACCTAAAACAACCCGATATGAGTATCCTTGAGAATAACTTCGATGCAGCGATTACCTACATGAAGGAATTAGTTGAAAAAGAAAAGAGTAACACCCCGTCCGAATATTACATTGGGCAGGTAGCTTACAACGAAAAAAGTTTTGAATTGTACAGTGCAGCCTTAATCCCATCGTCTACCGGAAAAGTAACCCGTAATATGATGAACGATCGGTATTACAACCTGTTGTTTGTAACCAAGGGATTGGACAATGTTGTTCAACAGTTCCGCGATAAATACATCTTCAAAGTGGCACAGGCCGATATCAGTTTTGCTTTGTATCAAGCCTATCGCGGTGTGCTGACTAGCAACAATGGTGAATATACACTTAAAACATCGTTCTATAAACCCGGAATAAAAGATTCAACATGGGCATACAAAGATGTTTTCCATTATACCGATCTGGGACATTTTCTTTGTTGGTTTAACCACGATGAGGATTATAAAGAGGTGGAAATTCAGGCAGAAAGCGATTTTATTAAGCAATACGATGAGTATGGTGAGTTTTGAGTAATGAGTTTTGAGTAATGAGTAATGAGTTTTGAGTAATGAGTTTTGAGTAACGATGCCGCATGGTAAAACTCAAAACTCATTACTCATTACTCATTACTCAAAACATTATTTATATTCGGCAGGAGAAATACTTATCTCCATCAGTTTCTCCCTGTTTTTATTAAAATACAGATAGTCGAAAGTAACATCATTATCCTTTAATATCTTCAATTCCGAAGAAGTTTTAATGCCATTTAGCAGTACTTCACGCATTTCGGTGTATGCTATATCCAAGTCCAGGTTTTCTTCATCAATGTTCGAAATGCTATAATAATACTTAATCGTGCGACTGCCTTTGGGAACCGCTACACTATCTATCTGAGTAAATTCATCTACCATCGTGGGGCACGTTTTGTTTATGTTGGTTGCCCACTTAGCTAGTTTCTCTTCTACCGATGTTTTGAAGAAGAAAGTAGATAGTAAATAAGATAATATAACCCCAATGATAACCGCAGCTATTCCGTTCTTCTTTTTTGTTTGTTCCATTGTTATGTATGTTCAAATATAGTACGTCTTATTGTGTATTGTAGTACATCTTGCTTTGCAATGCACTAGCATTTGTTTTGGAACACCCGGGTGTACAACGCGTGAACACCCGGGTGTAACAGTATTGAACATCCGGGTGTACAGACCATGAACACCCGGGTGTTCGATACTTGTACATCCGGGTGTTTATAAACAAATGCCAGTGCAAAGATGATGATATAATTATTCAATTCCAAAAGAAAGGTATAATTTATGCAATAAGAATCAACTGTGTTTTTTGGTAAATACAAAGTTAATTGTAATTTCGCACCTTAGCTTAAAACACATAAAGCTTAAATATTCAAAAGCTTATTTATGGCAAAACAAATTAAGGTGATACAATGTCCGCAATGCGGAAGTACAAGCCCTAAAGAGATAGACAAAGACCGTTACCAGTGCGACAGGTGTGATACAAAGTTTTTTCTTGATAACGACGACATCAATGTAAATGTAAACTATCGCCCAACCACACCCGATACAACCACCACACCCTATCCCGTAAAACGCAAATGGGTATTGATACCTATTGTGGCGTTTGCGTTATTGTATGTGCTGATAAGGGTTGTTTTTGTCGAAAACAACGCTGCAATCACCGTAGTTAACAAGGAGCTGTTTTCGGTTCCTTTAGCAGTTAACGGACAAGGATTTATTCTTAGCCTTGAACTCAAAAATGCGCTATCGGGTAAAGATGGTCAGGGATTTTATTCGGTTTACCGGGATGCTGATACAGATAAAGTATTGAAAGAAACAAAGTTGCAGGTTACCCCACCGATAACCAACATTGATTACAGATGGTTCCGATCGGATAGTACCCATTATGTTATTGTAAACTCAAACCATATCTACACAATACATACCGATAGCTGTATGTTGGTAGATGTTACACCCGGTATTGCAGCCGGCAAACCAGCCCTGAACGCCGGTTTCTCGTCGGTAGCTTTTGTTAAGGAGCAAAATGGCGAAGGTTTTCGGCTGAATACCAATCTGGGAAAAGAATTCTTTTACTTTCCGGCAGCAGATATGCTTTATACCGAAAAAGCCTTCAGGTATGTTGCCACCGGAGAATCGAAAACGCTTCTTCCCCATGCACGCCAAGAAAACTATTACCTGTTTCTGAATACAGAAAACAACGAGTCGAGCAATGTAGCACAGCTTATGCGGGTAACCTATTTATTTAATAACGGTGGTCCCGAAAACAAGTTGCTTAAACTTACTGCCCGCGACACCAAACAACTGGATAAATACCGGATAACCTCACTCGAACCCATTACGGCCGAGCGGATTTGTTTCTCGCCTTCTGTATTGCATAACAACAAAAATTTTATTCTAATCAGCTATAAAGCAACATTAGCCCAAGATGCACCATTGATGATAGAACTACTCAACAGCAAAGGAGAGCAAATCTATTTGGAACAACTTGGTGCCGAAACCACCATAAAACATGCTATCTGCATTAATAATGGCTTTATAATTCAAACAAACAACGGTTACAAACAAATTAAGCTATAAACATGAAAATTAAACTATACTTTATTGCGTTCTTTATTTCCATGAATCTGTTTTCTGCTTATGCACAAATGGAAGGTGGAGATTACAAAGGTTTTCTGATAAAGAAAGATCAGGAATTGCCGGATATAATAACCATCCGTGTACTGGAGCTCGGTAATTACATCAGCCAGTATTCCGAAGTCGAAACCGGGAAGCCCTTAAACGGAACCTATCATATTGTAGTAAACCGGGTAAAGTACAACATTGGTAACTTTACCAAAGGTATTGTTAATGGCGATTGGGAAGAATACCGATACAACTCGTTGGCCGAGAAAGGAACATATAAAAACGGAAGACCCGATGGCGACTACTGTTATTACAGCGATGGATACGTTGAAACCCGGCATACGTATAAGAATGGAACATCCGTACATCGTATTTCGCACCACGCCAATGGCAAGGTTAGCGAAGAATTCTCGTACGATAACGAAGGCAAAATACACGGAAACCGTGTGAGGTATAATAATGAGGGCATTTTAATAGCAAGTAAGGGGTATGCCCACGGAAAATATCACGGAAAGCATTTCGAGATGGATAGCCAGGGACAAACCACTACCTCGCACTACGAACACGGACAGCAGGTTGGCGACTACAGCATACATTATGCAAACGGGAACATCAGAGAAAAAGGAACGTACAACAAAAACGGAGAGAAAATAGGTAAATGGATCTTTGCCCAGGAAAACGGTGACATTAAGCAAGAAATAACTTACCTGAACGACAAACGCCATGGTCAGGAAAAGAGTTACTATAAAGGAAACATTGTAAAATCGATAGTAGAATATGCCAACGGTAAGCGCAACGGCAAGTCTACCTATTACGACGAAAGCCCCAACACCATTGAAAACGAGGGCGATTATCAGGACGACAAGCCTCACGGTGTACATAAAGTGTATCACAAAGGCATATTGTGGAAAGAAACACTTTACCGCCACGGCGAAGCCATTCAAGAAAAACAATACGAAGATGGTAAAATTAAACTTCTCATGCTGCTAGACGAAACCGGTCGACTGGTAAATGTTCAGCAGTATAACAAAGCCGGAGAAAAAACTTATAAGAATACAACTTATAAGAAACACCCTTCTATACAACTCAAGGAGGACGATTCGGGCATTGTTGATATTGAATTTAACTAAGGAATATTATATTATTTAAACTTTCTGCCAAAAATAGTTTGTGTAACCAAAAAAAGATCATATCTTTGCATCGCAAAACCAAAAGCGACGCGGCTGTGGCGTAATTGGTAGCCGCGCTAGACTTAGGATCTAGTGTCGTGAGACGTGGGGGTTCGAGTCCCTTCAGCCGCACTTAAAGCGACAAATTGAAGATTTCTTCGGTTTGTCGCTTTTTTGTTTCTTGTTTTAAAGATACTTTGGTTCAGTAATATTTGCACAGTTATTCTTATTTTATTCAACTAAGTGTGCAAAAATCACTATATACCTCTTTTCACCACTTATTGACCCATTTTTCTTAGATTACGCACCTGTTTTATCATAAATTTGCGGCACAAATAAAACGCTAACATTTAAAATCTAAGAAAGTATGCACACTACTAATCGTATAGAGATAGCAGACGTATTACGTGGCTTTGCCGTAATGGGGATTACCCTGATTCATTTCATTGAGCGGTTTAGTCTCAATAGCTTCCCCGAAGAAACCTGCAATTTCTTACAGTTTACCGACAAGGTAATCTGGGACAGTGTGTTCTTTGCTTTTTCGGGCAAAGCCTACTGTATCTTTGCTTTGCTTTTTGGGTTCAGCTTTTTTATTCAGGATAACTCACAAAAACAAAAAGAAAAAGATTTTCGTGGTCGGTTTGCCTGGCGGTTGGTATTACTATTCTTTATAGCCTGTATAAACTCAACTTTATTTCCCGGCGAAATATTGGTGCTCTATGCGTTGATTGGTTATGTACTGATTGCAGTTTGCCGGCTATCTACCCGTACAGTGGCACTGATTGCTGTTGTTCTTTTACTGCAACCGCTTGAATGGATACAGCTAATTTACGCACTCATTAACCCTCAATTCACCATGAATGCCGAGTTCGATGGGCCATACTGGGAGTTGGTTAACATAGCACAGAAAGAAGGTTCGTTTCTCGAAATGTGCAAAACCGCTATATGGACAGGCAATGTTGCCAATATGGGCTGGATGATATTACATGGACGGGTTACCCAAACAGCAGGATTATTTATGATAGGCATGCTAATAGGTCGCAGTAGTTTATTCCTTTATTCGGAAAAGAATATAAAACTCTGGGTCAATGTGTTTATTACATCTACCTTAGCCTTCTTTCCCATTTATGGTTTAATAGCTATACTGCCCGACTTTGTAAACCGTGAAGCATTGCTTGTACCTTCTACCCTTATACTAAAGTCGCTCTCGAACATTGCCTTTACAGGGATACTGTTTGCTGGCATAATACTTGTTTATTACCTTACACGATTCAAAAGTGTACTTCATCAGTTGGCACCTTATGGTCGCATGAGTTTAACAAACTACCTGTCGCAGTCTTTAATCGGGGGATTCTTGTTTTATAACTGGGGGCTGGGGCTTTATCAGTACACTGGCATTACAGCATGCTTCCTGATGGGTGTTGCTGTGTTCTTTCTTCAATTCTTATTTTGTCGTTGGTGGATTCGTTCACATCGTCAAGGCCCGTTAGAATGGTTGTGGAAAAAGGCTACATGGATTAAAAATGAAGAAAGATAGCCTGTTTTCGGAAGTATTTATCTATATTTGTGATGTCTTACCGAGGCATCATAAATATAGACAATTGCTATGAAAACTAGAATCAGGCGTCTTATTCATTTGGTTTTACTTTTATCCGTATCTCTGTGCCAGGCAAACGAAATTGTTAATCCTGGCTCTTTAATATTTAAATCTTCCTCTATCCTTAGTGATCTGCCCAATAAAGACATACAGTCTGTTTATCAAGATCGCGATGGCTATATTTGGATATGTAGCCGCAACGGATTATTTCAGTACGATGGTTATTCAATTACCACCTATAAGTCTAACCTTTTCCATCCCGATCTGATAACCAATAACAATGTTTTTTGTGTAGCCGAAGACACAAAGCACCGCCTTTGGATTGGTACTTACAGTGGCCTCAATGTTTTAGATAAGAAAACAGGTATCATACGCAAAATTGATAATCCGGCAATGAATGGCAATAGTATTCCGCAAATACTGGTTACCAGCGACGAACGGATTCTTTTTGCAACAGATTGGGGATTGTATGAATACGACGAAGATAAAGATGATTTTTTAAGCCATGAGCAAAGCAACACAGGGAACATACTCCCTAAAACCACTGTCAAATCGCTACTCGAAGATGATCGGGGAGATATTTGGATTGGCACATGGGACGAAGGGCTCTATCGTTATGAACGTAAAACAAATAAATACTTCCGGTATCCAAGGCTAAACAGCGCCAACGGCCAAAACTCTGCCCATTATATATTTCAGGATAGCCAAAAGAATATCTGGATAGGTACATGGGGTGGTGGACTGGTACTTTTACAAGATGCTTACCAACCCGATAAAACTACCTGGGTTACTTACCGATACAATGAAAATAATCCTACAGGAATTTCAGACGATATAATTTATACCCTATCCGAAGACATCAATACCCATTCTCTATGGGTTGGAACTCGTAAGGGATTAAGTGTGCTTCCACTTGCCGATAATTATAAAGGTACCGAAACCTTTAGTAATTTTTACCCTACCGAATCAGATAGTTCCATTGCCAGTGACGAAGTGGCCAGTCTTATGCGCGATCGTCAGGGATTGATGTGGGTAGGCATGATTGGAGGTGGCATTAACAATGTCAATACCCGGAAAGCAAACTTTTACTGGGATGAATTGCTGGAAGTAAAAAGAATGCTGAAAACAACTTCTGTTCGCAGCATCCTGCTGGACGATGAAGGACTGTTATGGCTGGGAATAGGAAGCTATGGATTAGGAGTAAAAAACAGGCAAACAGGTCAGTTTACATATTACACTCAGATGCCCGGATTTGAGTCTTATAAAAGCATATCAACTGTAACATCTATAATGCAACACTCTGTTACAGGTCATATATGGTTTGCTGTTTACGATGGCGGTGTTTTTGAAGTAAACAAACAAGCCCCCACAGCCGAGAGAGTAAAGAACCACCTGCCACAAAATGCTTCATGGTTACCCGGTAATTGCGTTTTCCATATATACGAAGACTCTGGGCACAACCTCTGGTTCGCCACACGCAATGGTATGTCTATGCACAAAGCCAATGGCGAAACAGTACGTTTCGATAACTTGCAGGTTGGTAACAACTTAATGAAAAACATTCATACCATGTACCTTACCGAAGGCATCAATGGCGATATGTGGGCAGCCTCCAACACACACGGAGTACTCAGGCTACAACGAGATGAAGCCGATAACTATACAGTGTCTTATTACTCAACCAACAATGGTAAACTAAACAGTATTTATGCCGATTGCATTTATAAAGATAATAAAGGCCGTATTTGGGTAGGCACGGGTGGAAGCGGTTTAAGTTTGTACGATGAAACTTCCGACTCATTCATACCTGTACATGCAAAATGGAATCTGCCGGGCGATGCCATTGTAAGCATTCAAAGTGATAAAGACAATAATCTGTGGCTTGGTACCAATGCCGGATTAATAAAACTTATCATTGGCGATGATTCCGAACTTGTAAGTTTCCGCCTCTATACCAAAGTAGACGGATTGCAGGATAATATTTTTATCCGTTGCGCCTTGGCCACAGCTACAGACGGTGAAATGTTTTTCGGTGGACACAAAGGATACAATAGCTTTTATCCTCAAAAACAGCAAGAGCAATTATCGTCAACCTCTATTACAGTGACCGATATTAAAATATTCAACCAGTCGTGGAGCAATTTACCACTAAAAGAACGTATGGATGTTTCGGCACTCTCGCCCAGCTTTGCAAACGAAATATGTCTGGACCACTGGCACAACAATTTTAATATTGAGTTTTCGGCACTGGAGTATGCAAACCCCGATAAGAACCAATACGCTTACAAATTGACCGGATTCGAATCCGATTGGCAATATACAGGAGGCTCTAAACACTTTGCTTATTACAACAATCTGAAACCGGGAGTTTATACATTCAACCTGAAAAGCTCTAACGCCAATGGAATATGGAACGAAGATACACTACAGATGAAAGTTACCATCCTTCCGCCACCATGGAAAACCTGGTGGGCCTATACCTTGTATCTGCTATTTACCTGCGCTTTGGCTTATTACATATACCGGATAATACGCAATCGCATTGGTTTGCGCAACGCATTGCATTTACGCGAAATGGAACAGGCAAAGTCGGAAGAGGTGAACCATGCCAAACTACAATTCTTTACCAATATTACTCATGAACTGCTCACTCCGTTAACCATTATTTCGGCCTCGGTAGACGAGTTAAAGCGCATTGCACCCACCTACAAAGATCAGTATCGGGTAATGAGCAACAATATTAACCGGTTGATACGTCTTTTGCAGCAAATACTTGAATTCCGCAAAGCCGAAACCGGTAATCTTAAACTACGGGTTGCGCATGGCGATCTGGCCCAATTTATAAGCCGGGGGCTGGATAGTTTCCGTCCGTTGATGAAAAAGAAAGATATCCAATTTAGTATTTCGTGCCAGCCTGAGGTATTTAATGCCTATTTCGATTCGGACAAGATAGATAAGATACTCTACAACCTACTCTCTAATGCATCAAAATACAACCGTTCGGGTGGTATGGTAACAGTAGAACTTACCAAAGATGAAACAGGAATGGCCCGGTTGGTAGTAAAAGACAATGGTCCCGGTATATCCGCAGAAGCACAGAAGAACCTGTTTGAACGCTTTTACGAAGGCGATTACAGAAAATTCAAAACCATTGGAACCGGTATAGGGCTTTCATTGGTTCGTGATCTGGTTAAATTGCACCACGGCACAATAGCTGTAGAAAGTGAAGAAGGAAAAGGTACAGTGTTTACAATCAATCTACCATACCTCCGCAGTTCTTATCCGGAAGAGGAAGTAGAGAACTTGCTAACAGACGATGTTAAAACAGAATTGTCCGAAACAGCATTCACCGAAGAGGATTTTGACGATGAAATGGATGAAAAACAAGAAACAGAATCAACTCATACCTTACCAGCTTTATTAATAGTCGAAGACAATGAAGAGCTCCTACTGTTAATGACCAAGTTGCTAAACACCGACTACATTGTTCATACTGCCACCAATGGCATAGAAGGCATTGATGTTGTTGAACGTGAGGATATAGACCTGATTGTTTCGGATGTTATGATGCCTCAGATGGATGGTATCGAATTCTGTAAATACATCAAAAACAAGCTCGAAACCTCACATATACCTCTAATCTTATTAACTGCCAAGAATAAAGAAGAAGATAGGGTAGAAGCCTACAACTCGGGTGCTGATGCTTTTATAAGTAAACCGTTCAACCTGAGTGTGTTGCATGCCCGTATCACTAACCTTTTGCGCAGTCGTAAACGCATGGGGAAAGACTTTAAAAACCAATTGGTATTTGAAGCCAAAGAGTTGAACTATACCAGTGTTGACGAAGAATTCCTGCAACAGGCCATCGACTGCATTACTCTTCATCTGGACGATCCCGATTTTGATCAGGAGCAACTACTGAATGAACTGCACATGAGTAAATCAACCTTCTTCAGGAAACTGAAATCTTTAACTGGCCTCTCGTATGTTTCTTTCAACCGCAATATTCGTATGAAGGCCGCTTGCCGGATTATGGAAGAGAAAAAGAATATCCGTATATCAGAGTTAGCGTACGCTGTAGGATATAATGATCCCCGGTATTTTAGCAGCAGTTTCAAAAAAGAATTTGGCATGCAACCTTCCGAGTATATGGAACGGTTTACTAGTTAGTAGTAGTTAGTAGCTAGTAGTTAGTAGCTAGTAGTTAGTAGCGATGCCGCATGGTCTACTAGCTACTAGCTACTATCTACTAACTACTAACTACTATGGTGTACAAATCCGCCATTTTACATACACAAATGTTTCATGAACCAAATTAACGTCTGTTTGGGATGTTGTAGAATGCCCTTTTTCTAACAGCACTCTATCTTTACTTCGCAAACCAAAAACATGTAAGCAAGCAACTACAGTTGTTGGTTGAGATTATTATTCATTATGTTAAATCTTAAATTTTGTGCTAATGGAAAAACAAGAAAGCTTCCATAAAAAGCAAATGCAAGTAAAAGGCCGGTTGCTACCTGCTGTTTTATTGCTCTTGTTCTTATCGGTACCATTGAAAGGATACAGTACAGGAAATCCTTTTCCGGAAACCGTTCAGCAAAGTACTGTTAAAGTAACAGGAACAGTAAAAGATGCAACTGGAGAACCGATTATCGGTGCTAACGTAAAAGTGGTAGGGGGTACAGTTGGTGTTATAACCGATTTTAATGGTACATTTAGTCTCGAAGCCGATCCCGGCAGTAAGTTACAATTTAGTTTTATTGGCTACAAAGAACAGGTAGTCACAGTTAAAAAAGGTATTAGTATAAATATAGTATTAGAAGAAGATGCCCAGATGTTGGGCGAGGTAGAAGTTGTAGCTTATGGGGTTCAGAAAAAGGTTTCGGTAACAGGTGCTATCTCCTCTATGAAAGGTGATGACCTACTGAAAACGCCATCCGGATCCATCTCAAACATCCTTTCGGGACAAATGACTGGGATATCTTCGGTACAGTACTCGGGTGAGCCTGGTGCTGATGCCGCAGATATCTATGTACGTGGTATTGCCACTTGGGGAAACTCTGCACCATTGATACAGGTGGATGGTGTGGAACGCGAAATGTCGCAAATCGACCCCAACGAAATCGAAAGTATTACCATTTTGAAAGATGCTTCGGCAACAGCCGTATTTGGGGTACGTGGTGCTAACGGTGTAATCCTGATTACTACCAAACGTGGTGCTCAGGGTAAAGCTAAGATTTCGTTTTCTACCTCACTTGGTGTAAATGTACGTACCAAGGAACTCGATTTTGCCAACTCTTATCAATATGCCGACTATTATAATATGATGTCGCGCAACGATGGGGGTGGTGATATTTTCTCGGAAGAGCAGTTAACCACTTTCCGCGATCATACAAATCCGTTGCTCTATCCCGATATCAACTGGATAGATTACTGTATGAACAAAGCAGCCATACAAACTCAACACAATGTGAACATTTCGGGTGGAACGGATAATATGCGCTATTTCGTTTCGGGTGGTTTCTTTACACAGAACGGTATGTTTAAACAGTTCAATGCCTCCGACGACTTCAACTTCGACTATAAACGATACAATTATCGTGCAAACCTCGACTTTGACCTCACAAAAACCACGCTTTTATCGGTTAATATTGGTGGACGTATAGAAACAAAACAAACCCCCGAGTCGGACGAAGACCAGAACCAATTGTTCCGGAAACTTTACTGGGCTGTTCCATTTGCAAGCCCCGGTATTGTTAATGGTATGTACATAAAATCTAATGGCGACTACCTGCCTTTTACAGGTACCGATGGATTGGCCTCTTATTATGGCAAAGGAGCCCGCACAAAAACAACCAATGTGTTGAATGTGGATTTGGTTTTAGATCAGAAACTGGATTTTATTACCAAAGGGCTTTCGGTTAAACTGAAGGGGTCTTATAATTCAACCTACTCTAATGTAAAAAAAGCCAGTGCCTCGGTAGCTAACTATACTCCCATTGTGGGCGATGATGGTTCCATCTCTTTCCGCAAATCAGGTTCCGACAGTCAGTTGAGTTATAGCGATGGTGATTTTGGTAAAGCACGCGATTGGTATATGGAATTGGCTTTGAATTACAACCGTAAATTCGGCGATCATAATGTATCGGCACTTGCCTTATACAATCAATCTAAAAAATATTACCCGGGCGGTACCTATACATACATTCCATCGGGATATGTAGGCCTTGTTGGTCGTGTAACTTACGATTGGAAAACCCGCTACATGGCAGAATTCAATGTTGGTTACAATGGTTCCGAGAACTTTGCCAAAGGAAACCGTTATGGAATCTTCCCTGCCGGTTCAATTGGTTGGGTTATTAGTGAAGAACCATTCTTTGCAGCAGCTAAAAAAGTGGTTGGGTATTTAAAACTGCGTGCCTCGGTAGGTCTTGTAGGTAATGACAAGAATGGTTCCGAACGCTTTTTATACTTGCCTGGTAAATACACATACGAAGGCGATAAAGGATATTACTTTGGTCAGGAAGTAAACAATAAAAGACCGGGAGCTTTGGAAGCAACCCAATCGAACCCGTATGCTAAATGGGAAACGTCGGTAAAACAGAACTACGGTATTGATTTCAATGTGTTGAACGATCGGTTAAGCGTTTCGGCCGATTACTTTACCGAAAGACGTAAGGACATCCTGAAAACTCCCGACTATCTGCCCGGGTTACTGGGGATGACACTTCCTGCGGTTAATGTAGGCGAAACCGAGAACAAAGGTTACGAAATACAAGTGAAGTGGAACGACCAACTAAATCCCGACTTCCGCTACTGGGTGAGCGCAAATATGTCGTACGCCACCAACAAGATTATCTACATGAATGAAGTAGCGCAGAACGAACCTTGGATGTATCAAACCGGCCGCCGCATTGGTTCGCGTTCCATGTATAAATTCTGGGGATTTTATGACGAAACAGCCGATGCCCGCTACTACGAACAGTATGGCCGCCCCATTGCCGATCATGGTATTACATTGGTGCCGGGAGATGCTGTTTATCTTGACCTGAATGCCGATGGCAAGGTAGATGGAAACGACGTTACCCGCGATCTGGGTTATACCGATGTACCCGAATACACAGCCGGATTCAGTGCCGGATTTACTTGGGGCAAGTTCGACTTCTCTATGCAATGGACAGGCGCATGGAATGTAGACCGTATGTTGAGCGAATTCCGCCGCCCTATGGGTGATACAAACAATAAAGGATTACTGGCTTATCAATACGAAAACACGTGGCGTTCGTCCGAAGATACTTATACTGCCAAATTTCCACGTGCCTCCAGTCTTCATGCTACCAATAACTATGCAGGCTCCGATTTATACCTGATAAATGCCAGTTATTTGCGTTTGAAGAGTGTAGAAGTAGGTTACAATTTCGATTTCCCTTTCATGAAGAGATTGAAATTGAACGATTGTCGGTTGTACCTGAATGGCTATAACCTGTTAACCTTTACAGACTTTATGTGGGGTGATCCCGAATCACGTCAAAGCGACCGCCCCAATTATCCTTTGACACGTGTATTTAATATTGGTTTGAAAGTAGGATTCTAATCCGTTTCACCTTAAATAGAATTAAGAAGTATGAAAAATCTGACAAAATGGTTTGTAGCAGCATTTGTAGGAGCAACCATATTCTCCTCTTGTGTTGATCAGATAAAGTTCGGCGACAGCTTCCTGGAGAAAGCCCCCGATACGGGTGATATGAATCAGGATACTATCTTTAATAAAGCCGACTATGCGCGGGCGTTCCTGTGGAATGCTTATTCTAAATTATACTACGGCCTTGCCACCAACTGGAATGCAGTTGACGGCAAAATGAATACTGGTATGTTCGAAACCCTGTCCGATTGCTGGCACAGCCATAACTCATGGGATGGCATTAACCGTAAATACTACTCGGGAGGCTATAAAGCCAGCGATGAAGATGCAGGCGATGACACCAAGTTTAACTATTTAAAAGAAAACTGCTGGGAAGCCATTCGTGCCTCATGGATGTTTATTGAAAATGTAGACCGTGTGCCCGACATGAACGATGCGGAAAAAACACGTTTAAAAGCCGAAGCAAAAACAATTATCGCTTCACGCTATTTCGACCTTTTCCGTCACTTTGGTGGTTTACCGTTGTTGGAACAAACCTATGATGTGCAACCCAGCTATGAACTTCCACGTGCCACAGCCGAAGAAACAGCCAATTACATAGTACGTTTACTAGACGAAGCCGCGAATGTATTACCGTGGGATTTGGGCGAAGATGATGCCAACTGGCAAGGACGTTTCACCAAAGCCGCTGCCATGGGATTGAAATGTAAAGTATTGCTGTTTGCTGCCAGTCCGTTGTTTAACGATAATCAGGCATACAGTACGGAAAATCCACAAACAGCTGTCGAAAATCATCAGGTGTGGTACGGTGCCTATAAGGCCGAATGGTGGGAACGCTGTTGGCAAGCTTGTTCCGATTTCTTTGAAGAATTGGATAAAAACGGTTTCTATTCGTTGATACAGCCAAACTCGGATACGCCTTCCGATTATCGTGCAGCATTTAATCATGCCTATTTCTTACGCACAAACAACACCGAGTTACTAATATCTACCCGTATTATTGGTAAATACAACTGGGAATGGTGGTATTACTGGGGCGAGTGGGTAACCTTTGGAGGATATACCCCAACGTTGGAATATATGCAAATGTTCCCAATGAGCGATGGAAAACCTTTTAGCGATGAATACCTGAAAGAAGGTGCACATCCTTTCTTTAATCAAAACGATAACAACCAACCGGTACGCGACCCACGTTTGTACGAAACCATGTTGGTTAATGGAGCTTCTTACTCCGACCATACAGCCGAACTTTGGATAGGCGGACGTGAGAATATTGATGAAACCCGCCTCGAAACAGGACAAACCGCAACAGGATTCCGCAACTACAAGTTCTTTAAAGAAGGCAAGGGAAGCTTGGCTGGTAATTACCTGGAATGGCCTTACCTGCGTTTAGCCGAGGTTTACTTAATTTATGCCGAAGCATGTTTGCAGGCTAAGAACGATTTTGCCGGTGCTTTGGAAAACGTAAATATAGTACGCAGCCGTGTAGGTTTGGGTAAACTGGAAACATGTAACCCCGATAAAAACCTCACATCGAACAAAGATGCGCTGTTAGAGGAAATTCTGCGCGAAAGAGCTTGCGAGTTGGGATTGGAAGACGTTCGTTTCTTCGATATGATTCGTTACAAACGAGACGATTTGTTTAAGAAACCTTTGCACGGACTGCGCATTTACCGTAACGACGGTGGTGGTGATAAGCCTTGGAGCGGAACAGATGGTAACGCAAGTGCATTCCCCAACAAGCCTGCTAGCTTCAGATACGAGGTGTTTACTTTAGGTAATAGCTCGCGTTCTTGGTGGAGCAACTTCAGCAGCAAATGGTACCTGTCGGCATTTCCACCCTCTGAAGTAAACAAAGGATATGGTTTAACTCAAAATCCGGGTTGGAACTAATGTTTGAGGAAACATTCAGTTAATTAAGAAACAATAATATGAAAAAATATAAGATAATAGCTTTGGCAATGTTAACCTTTATTAGCCTGAATACATTTGCACAGGAGGGTAATGTAAACGGCAAAGTGGTTGACAAGCTTGGTAATCCGGTGGCAGGAGCACTGGTTACAGTTGAAGGCAATTCATTGGTACAGGCAACAACCGACCGAAACGGATTGTTCGAAATCACAGTAGGCAGGGGTGTTATGTTGAAAGTACAAACCGGCGATGAGGCTACAAAAATGGTATCGGTTACCGACGATAAAACGATAACCGTTGTAATGGACTTCTCGGCACAGAAGGTAAATTACGGATTTGGATTAAACCAAACCAATGCCGCATCAACAGGAGCTGTATCAACAGTATATGCCGATCAGATTGATAACCGCTCGGCTATGAATGTTGGCAATTCATTGTATGGCAATGTTGCCGGTCTTGCTACCATGCAAAAAACAGGTACTGTATGGGAACAGATACCAACAATGTTAATACGCGGACAAAAAACATTGAACAATAACAATGGAGTACTTTTGGTAGTTGATGGTTTGGAACGCGATAACAATTGGAACGCACTGAACTACATTACCCCCGAAGAAGTAGAATCGGTAAGTATATTGCGCGATGCTGCCGCTATAGCTCTTTATGGATACAGGGGAATAAATGGTGTTATTAATGTTGTAACCAAGCGTGGTAAGTATAACACAAGAGAAATTGGTTTCTCGTACGATCATGCTTTTAATACACAAACACGTATTCCCGAAATGGCAGATTCGTATATGTACGCTAGTGCCGTTAATGAAGCATTAGCCAATAACGGCAAAGCGGCTCGTTACTCACAGAATGAGCTGAACGCTTTTCAAAGTGGTAAATACCCTTACTTGTATCCCAATGTTAATTGGGCCGATGAAGTGTTTCGCAACAACAGTTCATCGGATATAGTAACGCTGACTTTCCGCGGGGGATCTACCAAAATGCGTTATTTCACACTGCTGAATCTGCAAAACAACAGCGGATTCATAAAGAATGCCAATGCCAACGACGGATATTCTACACAAGAAAAATACTCGAAAGCAAACTTCCGTAGCAACCTCGATATTGATTTAACTCCTAAAACCCGTTTGCAGGCCAATATTATGGGAGTGCTTAATGAGTTCAGCCGTCCGGCATCGGGAGGCGAAAACCTTATGCATAAAGTATTTACAGTTCCTTCGGCCGCATTCCCTATTAAAACCGAAAGCGGTTTGTGGGGAGGTAATTCTACATGGGATGGTGGTTACAACCCTGTATATCTGGCTCAGGGACGTGGATACTCCAAAGGTCATACCCGTGCGTTGTATTTCGACGCTGCACTACGTCAGGATTTATCGGCTATAACCAAAGGCTTGGGTGGTAATGTACGTGTAGGATACGATAACATTGCTTCGTATTGGGAAGATTATAGGGTAAGCGCCAAGTACGGTATGCAATCGGTAAGTAAATGGGAAAACGGTGAACCGGTTGAGTTCAATAACTTTGAAGGCGGATCAGTAGGAGTTGTTTCGGGTGATAATGCAAAGCTAGACTGGCAACACCGCTCGTTTAACTTTCAGGCAAATATTGATTGGGCACGCCGCTTTGGCAATCACGACCTTTACTCCATGTTATTGTACACTTACAAGTACGATAATAAAAACGGAATTAATAACACCTGGTACACACAAAGTGCTTCGTGGTATACCCATTATGGATACAACAACCGCTATTTTGCCGATTTTACATTAACAACATCTGCCTCAAACAGAATTGATCCGGATAGTCGCTGGGGGTTGGCTCCTACAATTGGGTTGTCATGGATTATCTCCAACGAAGATTTTATGAAAAACCAAAACATCATTGATTTCATGAAATTAAGAGCATCGTTCGGTGTTATTCATACAGATAATATACCTTCAAATGGTTATTGGAACACCACAGTAAACGGCAGCAATGGTTATCCCATACAAGATAACTTTAATGGTGACGGTGGATGGGCCGAAGGGCGTTTGCCATCTCTGAATGGAACTACAGAAAAAGCATATAAATACAATGTAGGTTTAGATGTGTCTTTGTTGAAAGGACTTACACTGAATGTAGACGGATTTTATGAAAGACGTTCGGATATCTGGGTAAGTGCAGCTGGTCAAAACTCATCAGTAATAGGTATTCAAAGTCCTTTTGTGAATGCAGGAATTGTAGATAGCTGGGGCACCGAAATTGGTTTGGATTATACAAAGAGAATAAATGATTTCCAGCTTAAACTTGGAGGAACATTCTCTTTCAATCGCAACAAAATTATTGAGATGCTTGAAGAACCACAAGCTTACAGCTATCGTCGTTCAACAGGAAAAAAGGTTGGACAAGTATGGGGCTTGCAAGCCATTGGTTATTTTGTTGATGAAGCCGATATTGCCAACAGCACTCCACAACAGTTTGGACCGGTAAAACCAGGTGATATAAAATATAAAGATATCAATGGTGACAATGTTATCAATGAAGACGACATTATTCCAATGGGCTATAGCTATAACTGTCCGGAAATTTATTATGGATTCAATGTAGGACTTGAGTGGAAAGGAATTGGATTTAACGCTTTCTTTCAGGGAGTAGCTAATTACACAGCACAATTAACATCGGGTTTATACATGCCGTTAATTGATAATACTTCTATCTCGAAGTATGCATATAACAATCGGTGGACTCCAGAAAATCCATCTGCCCGTTTCCCACGCTTATCTACAGAAGTTGTTGACAATAATACACAGTATGCAAGTTCTGTGTGGTTGGCCGATCGTTCTTTCCTGAAACTACGTAATTGCGAAGTGTATTATAAACTACCTGCACCTTGGTTAAGTAAAATCCGCATGAAGAATGCAAAGCTGTATGTTAGAGGTGTTGATTTATTCAGCATTGACAGCATAGATCTTACCGACCCCGAAGCAATGGGTTATGTTTATCCGGCTACCCGTTCTGTACATGTTGGTTTAACGATAGGTCTTTAACTAATCCTGAAACAAAAAACTTAGTACGTTATGAAACTTAAAAACATATATATCGGTATTGTTTGTGTAGCATTCCTGTCGGCATGTACAGACAAGATGGACTATCACGAATATACCAATTATGAAAAAGATTATGTATTTTCCGATTTCGGCCGTACGGCCGGATTTGTGAACAATATCTATTCACACCTGGATCAAGATTTACCCGGACTTACCTCTTTAGCTTCGGCAACCGACGAGGCCGAGATGGCATTAACTTACTCATCGGTGCTTGATTATACCAATGGCAACTGGAGTGCTTTGAACTCCAAATCGCAATGGGGATATTACACAGCCATTCGTGCTGCCAATTATTTCCTGAAAGAAACCAAAGATCTTGATTTCTACGATCTTCGTTTTGCACAGGATTATCAATCGCAAATGAACCGGTTTAACCGCTACAAGTATGAAGTACGGTTGTTGCGCGCCTATTACTACTTTCTGTTGGTTCGTGCCTATGGCGATGTGCCCTTCACTACTGATGTGTTGACAGAAGAGCAGGCAAACACCATAACCCGTACTCCGGCATCCGAAATATTCGACTTTATTATGAGCGAATGTGATTTGGTTGCATCCGAACTACCCGTTACATACTCCGGATTAGAGAACGATGCTGCCGGAGGCACTACCAACCCCGAAACCGGACGTGTTACACGTGGTACAGCACTGGCATTGAAAGCACGCGCTGCCCTTTACCGTGCCAGCAAGCTATTTAACGAAAGTAACGACAAAATACGTTGGAAAGAAGCAGCAATAGCCAATCAAACAGTTATTGATTATTGTGCCGAAAACGGTATTAGCCTTGGAAAGTACACCGACCTTTGGGGAGTTAACAACTACAAAGCAACAGAAGTTATCTTTGCCCGTAGGGTAGGCGATACCAATAACCCCGAATGGTACAACTTCCCCATTGGAATGGAGAACGCCAATTCGGGTAACTGCCCAACACAAACATTGGTAGATGCTTACGAAATGAAGAACGGCGGAGAACCCGATCCGAATAATCCATACACCGGAAGAGATCCACGTTTGGGTATGACTATAGCTGTGAATGGCGATAAATGGCCCGACACCAACCCAACTCCACTCGAAATATATACAGGTGGAAGAAATGCGGCTCCTATTCAATATGCTACCCCAACAGGTTATTACCTTAAAAAGTACCTGGATGGTTCAACCGATATTAGTGCCAGTCAGGGTACAGGTGGAAAGAGACATAGTTGGGTAACCTTCAGGTTAGGAGAGTTTTACCTTAATTATGCCGAAGCTATATTCCGTTACCTGGATTCGCCCGATGCTACTTCCGACCAGTTCTTCCTCACAGCCATCGACGCTGTTAATGTGATACGCAACCGTTCGGATGTTAAAATGCCCGGTCTTCCTAAAACGCTGAGCAGCGATGAGTTCTGGACACGTTACAAACGCGAACGTATGGTTGAACTGGCTTTCGAAGGACATCGTTTCTGGGATGTGCGTCGTTGGAAAGAGGGTGGATTCACCAATGTTTCGCGTATGGAGATAACAAAAACAGGCGACGAAACCTTCTCGTACAAAAAGACTACCAAATCACTGGTTTGGAATGATAAGATGTACTTCTTCCCCATACCCGACAGTGAAATCAGAAAGAATCCAAACCTTGTACAAAACCCGGGTTGGGAGATTAAGTAGCATGTTGAATGATTAAATTCTAAGAATATGAAAGTGAACTTAAAACACCTTATTATTATACTTACACTTATTGGCTCAACTAGTTGTGACGATAAACTTGAACCGTTTGAAAACAACGGTTCAACTGGTGCTCCTGTTGCTATCAGTGCTTCGGCTATCCAGTCGGAAGCGTTGCCGGGAGCCATCAACCTAACATGGAGTGCGCAGCCCAACGACTTTGCCTATATGCAGGTAAGATACCACGATCCGTTGGAAAAGAAAGATATTTGCAAGATTTTCTCAACAGGGGCTACTCAACTATTGGTTGAAAACACACGTGCCCGTTTTGGTGACTATTCTTTTGCCTTCCAAACATTCAATGCTGCAAACCAGAGCAGTGCCGTAACCGAAGTGAAAGCAAAATCGGGAGCTGCTCCGGCATCGTACACCGAGAAGAACAGAACAAAGGTACCCCTTACTGGTTTACAAGTATCTACCGACCAAGCCGATTCGAGCGAAGGTAAAGTAAGCAACCTGATAGATGACGATAAGGGTAGTTTCTTTTCAAGTAACTGGCACAATAGCGGTACTACTTACCCCACATACATTCAAATTGATTTCGATGAACCGCACGAAAACTTTGCAGTTAAATACATCAACCGTACAGACGACACTTGGCGAGAGTCAGGACGTCCGGCTGTTGTTGACTTGCAGGTTTCTAACGACGGCGATAACTGGACTACTGTAGGAACGCTAAGCGGAATGCCTACTCAAGCAGGTTCCGAGTATGCTTCGCCTTACTTTATGCCGGGAGAAAGTTTTACTCATTTCCGGTTCAGTGTGGTTGCAGCGTCAGGGTCTGCCAGCTATTTCTGCATCTCCGAGTTAATGTTTTATGATGTAGATATTGATATCTATGATCCTGAAACAGTGCCTTTAGATTAATTTTTAGAACACAGAGACACAGAGGCACAGAGTTTTAATTTAAACTAAATTTAATACAAGCAATGAAAAGTAATATAAAATGGTTAGCGGCCTGCATAGCTGCTTTTACGATTGGGATTTACGGTTGCGACGACGATAAAGACTTCAGCTACAACGGTAGTCTCGATCTCAACCTGTTGAGCATAAAGCAAGCTGCCAATTTATGGGATGGTGCCGAATGCAATGTAATTACCAACCTGCAAAAAAGTGACGATAAGGTAAGTAACTTCTCGTACAACCTTAATTTGGTATTCTACCAAAACAGAACAGTAGGAAAGGATATTGCCGTAGATTTAAAGGCTAATGCCGATTCACTGCACAAAGCAATAGCAAAGGCACCTCAAGGAGGAGTTTATGAAAAATATGCCGGAGCAGAACTTCTTCCGGAAGAATACTATCTTTTATCGTCGACCGAAATGCTACTCCCGGCTGGAGATAAACAATCGGAAAACGTAGAACTGATAGTTTACTCTGCCGAGTTGATTAACCTGGTACAACAACGTCAAAGCGATGCCAACTTTGTATTACCGCTGTGCATAACCAATCCATCGGCCTACGCAGTAAACAATAAAACCAATACGTTGATGTTCTTTTTTCAGGTAAAATATGTACCATCAAAAACAGGACCCGAATACAATCCTGATACCGAAGGCATTGCCGAAGATCATACATTGGAAAACGGTATGGTGTTGAAATTCCACGATGAATTCAACGGTACAGGTACCCCTGATTCCGATAAATGGAGATTTGAAGAAGGTTTCCAACGCAACGAAGAACTACAATGGTATAGCAATAAAAACGGAGTTTGCGAAAACGGAGCATTGGTAATTACTGGGAAACGCGAACGTGTAGATAATCCCAATTATGAGGCTGGCAGCAGCGATTGGAAAAAGAACCGCGAGTATGCCGAATATACCTCAAGCAGCATCATTTCGAACTACCGTTTCCGCAAAGGAACCATGATTGTAAGGGCCAAAATTCCAACCGAATCGGGTGCATGGCCTGCTATATGGACAACCGGAGGAAGCAACGATAGCTGGTGTTGGGAATGGCCTTTGGGCGGCGAAATAGATTTGATGGAGTACTATTATGTAAATGGCAAACAAAGCATCCACGCCAATGTGTGTTGGGCAAGCGATACCCGATGGAGTGGACGATGGGATTCGTACAACCGTCCAATAGCCGACTTCGCAGCCAAGGATGCAGAATGGGGTAATAAGTACCATATATGGCGTATGGACTGGGACGATGATTTTATCAGACTCTACTTAGACGATGAACTCATGAACGAAACAGACCTCAGCCAAACAAATAATGGAACCGGAGGCCTGAGCGACTGGTGGCGCGGTTCGTGGAGAAATCCGTTTAAAGAAGCAGGTAATGGTGGCGATGATTTTGGCCAGCAAATCTTCTTGAATCTGGCAATGGGTGGAAACGGCGGTCAGCCTGTTCTATCGGAACTCCCGTTGAAGTATTATGTAGATTATGTACGGGTTTATCAATAGGTTGATTACTAAGTGTTAGCTCGTATTGCTTATCAATTGTCGTCAGCTTCAGTTGACTGTGTGAAAACGTCCTCCTCCGCCCTTTGGGCACCTCCTCCAAAGGAGGATACCCTGCGGATACGTATAGCGCAGCTATCCTCCTTTGGAGGAGGTGCCCAAAGGGCGGAGGAGGACGTTTTCACACAGTCTCTAAAGCAGACGGCAATTGATAAATAATACGAACTAATTATGCTACATCTACTTTGTATCAATACCCAAAAATATCTTCCGTTGTTAACTTAACAATCGTACCATATTTCTTTAATGCTTCAAGGTCGAGGTCTTTTTCATCTCCCAAGATGCAATATGTATATGTGCGGCCTTTAATCCATTCTTCCTGGAACTTCACAATATCCTGTAGTGTCATATTAGGAACATCGTTAAACCTTTTGATGCGTGCATCTGTGGTTTGACCAAGATCCTGATCGTAGATGTACGACCACAATATGCTGCTCTTTATCACCCTTTCGGTACGAATCCGGCTGATGATACCCTCTTGTGCCAACTTAAATGCGGCTTCGGATTGCGGCATGTTGTTTATAATATCGTTGAATGTTTCAATGGCTTCAAGCATCTTATCGTTTTGTGTGGCAATCTGCGAACGGAACACATACGGTCTGTCGAGCTTGGAAGGTCCGCTAAATCCTGCCCATGCCGAGTAAGCCAGTCCGCGAGATTCGCGCATTTCCTGGAACACAATAGAGTTCATACCGCCACCAAAGTAATCGTTATACATATATCTTGTAGGTTCGATAGCCGGATTGAATTTTTCATCTCTGTTCGATATTTGCGACATATATATCTGTTTAGCTTCGTAAGGAGCAATATATATCTTGGTTTCGTTGGTGAGCAGATAAGGGAATTCTTCTCCTTTAGGAATATCTTTCAGTTTTTTTGGCACCTTGTGATGTTTCTTAATTAAGGCAAGAACATCTTTTTCGTTACATGGGCCGTAATAAATTATACGGTGTTTATAGCTGTTCTGGTTTTTAATGCGGTTTACCAACTCTTGCGGATTCATGTCTTTTAGCTCCTGTGCAGTGAGCAAATTGGTAGTGGGCGACTTAGGTCCATACATTGCATAATGGGTTAGGCGGCTAAAGTTTTGCGACTGATTTAATTTAGCATCATTGCGTTGCTTTACAATATCGTTAACCAGGTTATTGTATGCTTCGGCATTTACTTGTGCATCGGCCATTATTTTTTCGAACAGTTCGAGCGCTTTGGGCATATTCTCGTTCAGCCCCGACAGTGTTACATAGGTGCGTTCGCTACCCGGACTTACGCCAAACGAGCAGGCCAGCTTGTAAAATTCGCGGTTAATTTCTTCCAGACTCATGTCCGAAGTTCCCAGATAACGCATATACTGGAATGCGGTTCCTAATGCCTTGTCGTGGTTGTTTCCCATATCAAAAACATACATCAACTGGAATACGTTGTTTGTAACATTTTGCTTGTACAACACTTCGATACCCGATTGAGCTTGCAATTTAGAGAGGTCTTTACTGTAATCAATAAAAACCGGTTCGATAGGAGTAACCTTGGTGTTCTGAATCTCTTTCAAGAAAGCACTGGCCTCATCGCGATTCATTACAATAGGTGTAATTGTTGGTTTGTCTATTTTCTTTTCGTTAGGATCTTGTCCCTTCTTCTTATAAATAATGGCGTAATTGTTTCCCAAGTGTTTATTGGCAAACGCAACAATATCGGCCTTTGTTAGTTTCGACATTCTATCGAGCGAAGTTACTTCGTTTTTCCAGTCGCGGCCATTAATAAATGCACTTACAAACATATCGGCACGTACCGAATTGTACTCTAGTTGTTGTTGCTGATAAAGTTTAAAGTTGTTTATGATGGCCTGTAGCATATCCTCGTCGAAGTTACCCGATTTCAGTTTTTCAACCTCGGCCAACAGTAAGTCTCTTACCTGCTCAAGTGTTTGTCCTTCCTTTGGGCGGGCTTGTAACAGATACATGCCATAGTCGGCCATAGAATAAGCATACCCGTATGCGTTCAATACTTTTTGTTGCTGGTTAAGGTCAACATCCAAAAGACCCGCTTTGCCATTATACATAATTCGTCCCAGCAGTGTCGATGTTTCGGTTTCCAGGCTGGCAGCTCCTTCGGGTAGTTTCCAACCGATAGTAACCATTTCGGCATCAGGCCCCAGAACTTCGCGTACAACAGGTGCAGTAAGCGGGGTTTCGGCTCTTACCGGCAACGGAGGCAGGTTAAGATTAGGCTTCATATCGCCAAAATACTTATCGATAACTGCAATCATTTCGTTTGGGTCGAAATCGCCCGACACGCATATAGCCATGTTATTGGGTACATACCAAGTACGATAATACTCTTTAATGGTTTTGATAGATGGATTTTTCAGATGATCCTGTGTACCCAATACCGTTTGTGTTCCATAAGGATGATGTGGGAAGAGTGCCGCATACATTGCCTCGTTTACTTTGCGGGCATCGCGGGTTAACGACATGTTCTTTTCTTCGTAAACTGTTTCAAGCTCTGTATGGAATCCGCGAATTACGTTATTCTTAAATCTGTCGGCCTGTATCTTTGCCCAGTTATCAATTTGATTAGAAGGAATATCCTCGGTATAAACCGTCATGTCGAACCCGGTGTAGGCGTTGGTACCTTTTGCACCTATGGCCGACATAAGTTTATCATATTCATTGGGGATGGCCAGTTTAGAAGCTTCGTAAGATAAACTGTCTATTACCTGGTATATGGCTTTCCGTTCATTATCGTCTTCGGTGTTTCTGTACACTTCAAACATCTGCTCAATTTGGTCGAGGATTGGTTTTTCGAGGGCATAGCTCTGTGTACCAAACTTTTCGCTTCCTTTAAACATCAGGTGTTCAAAGTAGTGGGCCAATCCGGTGTTTTGGGCAGGGTCGTTCTTTCCACCTACCCTTACAGCAATATATGTTTGTATGCGTGGTGTTTCTTTGTTTACAGTTAAATATACTTTCAGTCCATTATTGAGCGTGTAAATTTGCGCTTTCAGCGGATCGTTGGGCACCGTTTCGTACGGGTAGTTCTGGTTTTCTACTGCATAAACTCCTGTTGCTGTTATCGCAAACAAAAACAGAAGACAAAAATGAATGGATCTTTTCATATTATCAATATTTAAAGTGATTTTGGCAAATATATAAAATAGTTTCGTTAATATTTCATAACAACGTACGAAATTTACGAAATTATTTGTTGCTTTGCTCGCTCTAAAAAACTAAACATAGATACCTTTGTGAGCATTTTCGTAAAAAGATAAATTGTATATTTACGCTTTAATTCGAGAAAATTCACAATCAAGACTGAATTATATTATGGGATCAGCGATAAAGATGTGGAAAATTTTGCCGCTGCTGGTAGCAATGCTTTTCTTATCCGGTGTTATTTGTGCGAAAGGATTAATCGATTCTTCGCCCAAAAACGAAACCGATTCGGTTGTTTCTTTTCCTTCGGCCAGAAGTTTCTTACACAGCTCTATTTGCGTTGCCGACCATTTTCGTTTTGAATCAAACTATCTTCATCAATTGAGTTTTGAAACTCGTCCCGAGTATATCATCCCTACTATAGAATTCCTTGAAGGGCATAATTACGACAAAAAACCTATCCGAAATGCTTTCTCGGCACATCTGAAATACTCGTTCAAAGCACTACCAAATTCCATTAGCGACCGTGTTTATAAAGGCGCATACCAGGGGATAGGCATCTCTTATTTCTCTTTTGGCGAGCGCCAGCAAATAGGAAACCCTATTGGCGTTTATTTGTTTCAGGGTGCACGCATAGCCCGGCTTGGCTCGCGAGTATCATTAAACTATGAGTGGAATTTTGGTTTGTCGTTCAGATGGAAACCTTACGACTATTACGAAAATTACTACAACACGGTTATCGGCTCTAAGGTAAATGCCTATATGAACGTTAATTTCTATTTTAAGTGGATGCTCTCCAAGTACTTCGATTTTATAGGAGGTGTTACACTTACGCATTTCTCTAACGGTAACACCAAATATCCCAATGCCGGTTTAAACACCACGGGTGCTAAAATCGGCTTTGTGTATAACTTCAACAGGCATAAAGATGTACTGGCGCAAACCCATTATCCGGCTTCCATACCCGAGTTTATGCGTCACATCAGTTACGATTTGGCCCTGTTTGGTGCATGGCGCCGAAAAGGTATTGTTATAGATAATGAGTACGTAGCTTCGCCACATGCCTATCCGGTTGCCGGATTTTGTTTTGCGCCCATGTATAATTTTGGATACAGGTTCCGTGCCGGTGTTTCGTTAGATGGCTTTTACGATGGCAGCGCAAATATATATAACCAAGATTATACCAACAGCGGAAAACCCGATTTTGTAACGCCTCCCATCCGGTTTCAAACAGCTTTGGGGCTTTCGGTACGTGGTGAGTATGTTATGCCGTATTTTAGCGTAAATGTAGGTTTAGGAGCAAATGTATTGCATAACGGTGGCGACTTGAGAGGCCTGTACCAGATACTGGCACTTAAGGTTGGAATAACACGCAATTCGTACCTGCATATAGGTTATAGTCTTAAAGATTTTCATCTGCCTAACTTCTTAATGCTGGGAGTTGGTTTCCGGTTTAACAATAAATACCCTGCATTAAGACGATAAGTAAAATGTTCAATGCCGTTTGTTTTGTGTTCATTTTACATCCGTTTTACATTCATTTTGCACTCGTTTTTGCATCCGTTTTGCACTCGTTTGATAGTCAAACGTTTGTTTTTAACCTCTGTTGGCAATTTAAATAATTGTACATCCGGGCTCATTCACTGTGTTATAAAACAGCCTGTTATGTATTTGCTTTGTGGGACGAATATGTACAATCGGGCGAAAAATAATATAGTATCGCTATAACAACAGAAAAGAAAAGAACAGAAAAGAACATAACATCAGAAGAAAATATAAAAAGAAGAAACTGCTGTTGTTGCTGTAGTAGTTATAAAAACGAAGTTGTAGATCGAAGATTTGAAGCTATATAGACCGAGGGGTCAAAGCTATATAGACGGAGAGGTCGAAGCTATATAGACGAAAGGGCCAGAGCTATATAGACCGAGGGCGTGAAGCTATATAGCGTTACAAATGAACTGCATTTGCATGCTAAATGAACTGCATTTGAGGTGTAAATGAACTGCATTTAAGGGGCAAATGAACTGCATTTTTGGTTCGGTTAGAGGCTGTGTTGAACTAAAATTAAAACACAGAGTCACAGAAACACGGAGCCTTTCCTTGTGCTGAACACAGAGTTATTGTACGACAAAAGCGAAGCCTCCGTGTTCAGCACAAGGAAAAGCTCAGTGTTTCTGTGACTCTGTGTTTTTATTCAACACCAGTCTGATTCAACCAAATTGATGAAGCAAGGCACAAAGCTGCGATATTTTTTTTTAGTTATCTATTTGCTTGATTATCAGCAATAAATAGTTTTAGTTATGAAAAAAAGCAGAAATATTTTTGCCGAATGTTTTGTCAATTCAAAAATAGTCCATACATTTGCATCCGCAATCGAGAGATAACATCGGTTAACCAAGCAGAAATGCTTAACCAACTGGCCCATTCGTCTATCGGTTAGGACGCAAGATTTTCATTCTTGAAAGAGGGGTTCGACTCCCCTATGGGCTACAAATAAAACAATAACGAAATTAAAAAAGATTAGTCGAAAATGGCAAATCATAAATCATCATTAAAAAGAATCAGACAAGAAGAAAAGAGAAGACTTCATAACAGATATTATGCTAAAACCATGAGAAATGCTGTTAGAAAACTTCGTTCTACTACTGATAAGAAAGAAGCGGAAGCTTTGTATCCAACTGTTGTTAAGAAAGTAGACAAGTTGGCTAAAGTGAATATCATTCACAAAAACAAGGCGAATAACTTGAAGTCGAAATTGGCTATCTACATTAACAAGTTAGGCTAAGAAAAGGAATTTTTTGAAATTTTAGAATAGTATTAAAGTCAGGCTTTAGGGTCTGGCTTTTTTCGTGTATATGGTGCTGTGAACTCAGTGGCTGTTAAATTTAGATATGGAGGCCAACGGCCTCTATGCAGTAGCGTAGGGCAAAGCCCTACGTTGGCAAATTATATTGTAATTGTGACCCCAACGGGGTCAACTTTAAATGGGTCAGTCCTAAAACCCGGTTGCAAACCATTCAAATCTGCTTCTCAATTATTACCTTTGGGCATGAAACAATATCAGATATTACGAAGTATTTTCCCTGAAGTAATCACCGACAATTTTAATTTTGTAGATTATCGTGAGAGTGAATCCACTTTAGAGTATTGGTTAGATGAGCGTGAGTATATGTCCCGTGAGGACTATAAGAAAGGAACCGTTCGTCCTTATGGTTTTACCGAAGCTAAAACGATACAAGACTTTCCGATTCGCGGTCGCAGTGTCTATCTTCATGTTCGTCGCCGTAAATGGGTTGATCGTTCTACAGGTGAAATATTCACTTATAACTTTGATGACTTGACTGAAGACGGCTCTAAATTATCCCCTGAGTTCGTTGTTTTTTTAAAAGAAGAGGATTGAGAGTACTGCCGAAAGTATCAAAGGTATCGCTGAACATTATGGTGTCAATGGTAAGTTACTCAGCAGTCAATACAAAGAACACTTCAGTGATTATCGACAGTGGAATCAATTGTCACATGCCTCTGAATATCTGCTATTTCCTGAAAACATCGGTCCTAATTTAAGTTTGGACGAAACCTGTCTGAGTAGTGGTGAGGTCTACACTTTTCTGACCAACAAAGACGGACATGGCGGTCCTGGTACTCTTGTGGCTGCTGTCCACGGCACAAAAGCAGAAACGGTAATCGCCGTACTTGAGAAAATTAACCGAAACAAACGCCTGCTAGTGGAAGAGATAACTCTGGATCTTTCCTCTGCTATGATGCTCATAGCTCGTTCGGTGTTCCCTAAGGCACGCATTACCAACGATCGTTTTCATGTACAAAAGCTTTATTACGATGCGCTGGATGACTTGCGCATAACTTACCGTTGGATGGCCAGAGATTTGGAGAATGCAGAAATAAAAAAGTGTAGAGAAGAGAAAAAACAATATATTCCTTTCCGGTATGCTAATGGAGATACACGCAAACAACTCTTGGCACGGGCAAGGTTCATCCTAACAAGACATGAAACTAAGTGGACACCCTCACAGAGATGGAGGGCGGATATCATCTTTGAGTTTTATCCGGAATTGAAACAGGCATACGATGTAGCCATGGAACTGACCAATATCTACAATAAGAAAAGCAGTAAGAATGCAGCAAGACTGAATTTGGCTAAATGGTTTGACAAGGTAAGTAGGTTGGCAGGGAATGCTTTCCATACTGTTATTGACACCTTCACTAATCATTATGACACCATATTAAACTTCTTTGTGAGTAGGCAAACAAACGCCTCAGCGGAATCATTTAATGCAAAGTTAAAGCGGGTCTTTTGGCATAGCGCATCCATTCATGCTCAAAACGACGATGGTAGTTTGGTTTCCATACACTGATGTGGTATCCGAAAAGCTATAGTAATTACAGAAATAAATGCGTGTGGGTTTTCTATGCTACATGTCCGTCTTATCTAAGGAGACGGACTGTGTTCATGATGCAAATGTACAACTATTGGTTTAACTATGCAATATGGAGTCTGTTTTTTTCGGGTTGCCGCTTTTTTAACACAGTAACAAAAACGTATATTATCACTCAAATTCATTATAAATAAGGTGTTTGTTGGGATATAATATGTTACAAATTCATTATTTTGTAGCTATAATATTTAACCTTAATTAAATATTTACATAGGTTTTCCACTTGTTCTGAAGTATTCTTCTTTCTTTCTGTTTTTTTGTTCTTTGATTCCTTTTTGCGGTTAAAATAGCACACATTACATTTCTGTTTTATTTCTATTTTGTTCTAGCCTTTGTTTTATTGCATTTCAGAAAAATGTCCGTCTCCTTAGATAAGACGGATGATTAACGACTAAAGTATTATGTTAGACCAGAAGACTTTATATGTAGTATACTTGCTTCACCGCGCAAGTAAATTGTGTATTGAAACACCTCGTCGTAAACAAAGTCGACATGTAGTTTCTTCCTCACCTTCTCCTGAAGAGTTGCGTTTGCAAGGTTATCTTTCCGGTTCGGGACGTATAACCCGCAGTCTTGATATACCCTCTTTGGTTTCTATCTTAAGCGAAGTTGGTAAAGTCGTTGACCGTCTTCTTGTAAGCAGAGAATGTCGGACCGAGTTTCCTCGCACAATTCGTCAGTTTAATCGTAGTTATAGACTTTGGTTAAACAAAATCGAATCCTCTCGTCACTCTTAATTTGTAATCCGTAAACTTGTAAATTTCGTATTATGCGTAATTCATCCATATTTATAGTCATCCTTGTTTTCTCACTGGCGTCGGGGGTTGTCCGTTCGCAAGAGTTATCCGGCTATAGCCATCGTTTGTACGATCCTATTCCCCATTTTTCCATAAAAAGCAATTTGCTTTATGATGCGGTTCTAAGTCTGAATCTGGGAGTCGAGTTCAAACTCAGCAAACGTTATACCCTCGACATACCAGTCAGTTACAATTCTTTTAGTTTTTCAAACAACCGGAAGTGGAAACATCTTCTTGTTCAACCCGAGCTTCGCTACTGGCTCTGCGAATCTTTCTCGGGCCATTTTCTGGGCATTCACGGACATTATGGCGAGTACAATGTAGGTAATATTGGTCCTTTGAAAGCTACCAGGCATCACCGTTACGAAGGCTGGCTTGCCGGTGGTGGGGTTTCGTGGGGTTATCACTGGTTGCTCTCTCCCCGGTGGTCGATGGAGTTTACCATTGGTTTTGGTTATGCGTATATTGATTACGAAAAGTTCGAAGCGCCTAAATGCGGCCTTAAGCTCGACGAGGGCACTACTCACTATGTTGGACCCACAAAGATTGGGTTGAACTTAATTTATTTTTTGAAGTAAAAATGACGCTACTGATTTTTGAAACGCAGATTAAAGCGGGTTAATCTAATTAAAATAATCTGCGTTAATCCACACTAATCTGCGTTTCAAATAAAAAAACAACATGAAGAAGATGAAAAATAAAAATAACCCATACAGCATCGTAACTCAAAACTCATTACTCAAAACTCATTACTTTATAGCCTTTATCATTTTTATAGCCTGTGGCAATCTTTCTGCCCAGAACTACAAAGGCTCTGTTATGGTTGAGTCTACCGATTTTTCGGAGCGTAACGACAGTTTAATTGTTTGCTTCAGCATCAAGGTCGAGGCCCATGCAGTTCCCAACTGTTCGAGCATGTATTTTACCCCCGAACTTCGCAACGGTAAACACATCATTGACCTTCCTTATGTGCAATTGAATAGTAAAAAGCGTTCTAAACTCAATGCCCGTTGGTTTATGATTGCCAGCGATAATTGGCTTTCTACCTACGATGCTCCACAAATGATTGTAAATAGCGAAAAATATACAGACGAGCAAATGCATTACGCTGTTTCATTGCCCTACGAAAGTTGGATGGATAAGTCCGGATTGTATCTTCGTCAGGAGTTGATAGGATGCCGTAGCACGGTAAATAGTTATACCTATAAGCTTAGCGATCGGGTTACACTCGCCCCCCGTGCCCCCTATGAAGTCCAGCCACTTGTGGCTTTAGCCACGCCTGCCAATGTTGCAAAAGTACGCAACCGTCAGGGAAGTGCCTTCCTTGATTTCCAGTCCGGACGTTCGGTAATCCTTCCTGATTTCCGCCGGAACCCTGTTGAACTAGGTAAAATCAACGATGCATTGGTAGATGTAATGGGCGATATGGATGCCCAAATCACCGCTTTGTTTATAGAAGGCTATGCCTCGCCCGAAGGCAAATATAACAGCAACGACAAACTGGCCCATGAACGTGCTGTTGCATTGAAAGATTATATCAAAAACCGTTATATGCTTGGTGAGAATATATTTACAGTTCGATCTGTTGGCGAAGACTGGATTGGACTAAAAACGAAAATAGAAGAAAGTTCTGTTGCACAGAAAGATCGTGTTTTGGCCATAATTGACAACAAATCGGACTACGATACTAAAGAATTGCAGTTGAAACAATTATCGGTTTACAACACTCTGCTTCGCGATATATTCCCCGAATTGCGTCGTGTTGAATACCAGATTGACTACTCTGTACGTAATTACACCACTACCGAAGCCCGACGGCTGGTAGGTACCAATCCCGAAAACCTGTCTCAGTTAGAACTCTATAGTGTAGCTTTGGAATATGGCAAAGATCAGCCCGAATACCGTAAAATTATTATCGAAACCATTCCGAAGTACTTCGACAACGACCCTGTAGCCATGAATAATGCTGCCGCCCTGCTAATTGAGAATGGCGAACTGGCCACAGCGGCAAGACTGTTGGAAAAAGCAAATAATCTGCCTGCCGCCTGGAACAACCTGGGTATCATCTATATGTTACGTGGTGAGTTGGATAAGGCAACTGGTTTGTTGAATCAGGCATCAGTTGGTGGGGTGAGCGAGGCTGAGCATAATTTGAAGGAATTGGCGAAGAAAAGAGAAGATGAATTGAAGCGGGCTAACCGTTAAAAAATTCGCTTTGAATAAAAGATATTATCAATTGCCGTCTGCTTTTATATTTATGAGAGAGAACAAACTACTATACATTCTTGGCATTCTACTAACCCTTGCCTCTTGCAATACTGGTAGCACCCACAAACGCCACCTTACGGAGCGATTGTTTCTGGAGCGCAGCCACATTGCCATCACTCATCCCAGTGACCAGCCGGGGCAGGCTAATAGACAGCAGGGACCAATGGTACTGGCCGAGCAGGTAAATTATACAACCGAACCTCAACTAACCAATGCCGAAGCCGCTCAGGAAGACGAAGCCCGTTTAGATACCAACAAAGTGTACACACTTTCGCAGGTAACAGTTACCTCGCGTGCTCGCTTTGCCCCGGTAAGAGAAGGGCAGGTAACCATTGACTTTGTGATTCGGGTACCCCAAGCTTACTTATCGGACGACTTTCAAGTTACACTTACTCCGGAGCTTTTGCACAACGACTCTCTGGTAAAACTGGAAGACGTAGTATTGCGTGGAAAAAACTTTATTGAGCTACAAAAACAAGATTACGAACGCTTTGAAGAATACCTGAGTGGTATTATTGACCCCTCAGCTTATGATTCTGCTTTTGTTGATCACCGTGGGGTGAACCGTGAACTAGGCAGGCGTCGCCAAACAGAACTTGACCAGTACTATAACAAATGGGCCTTGATGCAAGAGTATCGCGACTGGCGAAACACGCAGCAGGCCGAATACGATGCTTATAACATCAAACAAGCCGAAGTATTACGGCGTAAGTTAATCAGCCATGACATGAAATACCAAACAGCTTTTTCGCGTCAACTGGCCATGCGTGCCGATACCTCACGACTGGGGCATAAGTACCGTTCCGAACGCAAGAAGCTTATTGATACGGCCCCTGGTCGTAGGCAGATAACCCTGAATGCTGTTCCGGCCAAGTATCGCGAGTTCTATCGCAAAGGCATTACACCTGAAGATCTGGAACCGCTTTTACCACAAGAACGTGATTCGCTGCAAATAGCCGAAGGTTTTGTTTTGCATCAGAAGATAGCTGCTAACGAAGTAAAAGGTTCGCGCCAAGAAGAAATGTTCCGTTACATGGTGCCCAGTCCTTACCGTATGGATGCACACTATAATGCAATAATTACTCTGGATAAAGATTATATGTACCGCTATACCCGCAGCTATCCGGTAACAGCCGGACTTAAAAACCTTCGTTTAACGCTGGGTGGAAGTATTACCGCTACCGACCGCAGTTACTATAAGGTTCAACGTGTAGATACACTGAGTTATGTAATCTCTTCGATGGACGAACTGGCTGATGGCAATTTACTTGGCAACCCAGAGTTCACAGTTGAGCAGCGCACGGAGTATATGCATGCTTTGAAATTACTAAGGAACCGCGAATACCAACGTGCCCTGAACATATTGAATGATTACGATGATTACAATACGGCCGTAGCATTGACCTGTCTGGGGTATGACGGTAAAGCTTATAACACATTGGCTGCTTTGCCTCAAACTGCGAATACACACTATCTGGCTGCTATTTTGTGCTGCCGGTTAAAAGAACATCAAGCTGCGGTAGATCATTTAATGGAAGCTTGCAGGCTGGATCCAAGCAAGATAAATAGGGCGGAAAGGGATCCGGAGATAAGTAAGATGATACAGGAATCTAATTTACGTGAATATTTAGACAAATTATGATAGATTACAAATCATAAAAAAGATATAAACACTCGGGGAAACCCATTATTAATTAATAAATAAACAAGAAAAATGAAAATGAATTTTAAGTATGTAAGTATGATGGCTTGCGCTGCTTTAATGGCAGGTTTCACAAGCTGTAGCAACGATGATGCTATTGAAAACAATGGCAACATTGAAGGAGCTAAAGCCCAAATGGGATTAAGCATTAAATTACCCCAGAACAACACACGTGAAGATGTAGCTGGAACTGCCGGAGAAAGCAGCATATCAAACGTATATGTATTTGTTTTCAACAACGACGGAAGCGCTGCTGATGGAAACAACAGCACGTTTGCAATCACCACTGATCCTACAACAAGCGACTTTACAGAGGCATCGGGTGTATATACCCTTAAAAACGAAAAAGCTATTGAAACTGTATCAGGTGGTAAAAGAGTTTATATTGGTGCCAACTTGCCCGATGGTTTCAAAACTTTCAGCAGTGAAAGTGCTCTTTTCGAAGCTAAAGACATCGTTGCTGATATGTCTGCCGACAATAGCTTTGCTATGTTCTCGGCTGTAAGCACACCAGCACTAGAAGCTTCTGATAGCAAAGATGCTATTCCTGATGCCAATAAAGTATCTGTGAAGCTGGAACGTATGGTAGCTAAAGTGGTGGCCAGTAAGGATGGATTTATTGCAACATCGGCTCCTGAATTGGGCGATAATGACGAAGTAGTGACCATTACTTGGGCTGTAGATAAATTTGCTATTATGCAAGATGCTACAAAAACCTTTACTGCTCAAAAAATTGTAGATGATGTATTCTCTACTCCGGGTGCCGTAAGAACTTTCTCGGATGATAAAGATGCATTTAAAGGTACAAATTCTGCAACTGATTTCTTCTATATCGGTGAAAATGCTCCAGCCAACAAATTTGTAGGCGAAGCTACTTATGCTATGATACGTACCCAAGCTACTTTAAGCAAAACAGCTAAAATGAATGCTGCTAACAATGCAGTTGAATGGACAGCAGGTGCAACAACTACCGATGACGCATTCTATTTGGTGCAAAATGCAGATAAAACAGAGCAATATTTGTGTAGTGAGGTAGCTGACGCAAATGCAATTGCTGCATTTAAAGGCGAAGGATTCAATGTATATACTTATGCAAAAGGATATGTGTACTTTAGAGTATGGTTGAACAAAGGTGTTGTAGGCGACGAATTGAATGTTTATCGTAATCAATACATTGAATTATTGATTAAAGGAGTAAGCAGTGACAATGGATTTGGTGGTTACCCAGGTGACAAAGATGAGCCTGAAAAGCCAATCAATCCTAATAAACCAACAGATCCTAACAAACCAACAGATCCTAACAATCCTGACCCAACCGATCCAACCGACCCGGTTATTGAACAAGATACTTTCTTGATGATTGACATCGAAGTAAAACCTTGGGCATATGCAAAGAATGAGATAACTCTTGAGTAATTTCTGATTGAAATTCGTAAACAGGCTGCCTGCTCTTAGGGCGGCAGCCTATGCTTTTCCTATTCGCAGCCTTTGATGCTGCATCTGCATGATAATAACGAAAAAAGAAACAATGAAAAATATATATTCCATCATTCTGAAGTTGGTTGTTGTTACAGGTCTGGCCCTGGGCATTAGCTCTTGCTTGGATGACGACCGGGATGCATGCGTTGACTCAAGGGGTAATGTGCGATTGACTCTTAACCTTGAAGCCAATGTGGCATCAAGATCTGATTTATACGGTCGACACTACATTGACAGTATACATGTATATGTGTTTGACGCCGGTAACCGCTATATTGCCTCGTGCCGGGGCGGTGCTTACATTTATGGAGAACCTTATGAGTTCTATTTGAACCTGCCCGAGGGCGAATACCAATTTGTGGTATGGACAAATCCGGGAGATATTTACCAAACAAACTATTCGATAGAAGAATGTGAGGTGCGCAAACCATTGCTGCAAGACCTCGAATACTATCTGGCTTATCCGGAAAACAAAATAACTGAGAAAGAGATTCCCGACCTCTTGTATGGTGTTTATCATGCAGCCACCATTATATCAGGACGAAACCATCACTTCACAGTGCTGATGATTCCCGATACTTACCAGATAAATGTAAAAGTGAAAGGACTTCCTGTTTCGGAAGATGTTTTCGGATTTTCAATAACCGAAAATAACTCTCACTATGCTTTTGACAATTCGATAATCGCAGGGAAAAGCGATTTCCAATATATACGCACTGCTACTGAGGCCAGTGGCGAATTGAATACATCTATAAAAGTGCTTCGTTTACAAAACAACCGCAGTCCGAAGTTTCGTTTCTACAACATCACACAAAACGAAACCTTTTTTGATAGGGATCTGATACAAACCATCACCAATGTCTATCAAGCCTCTGGAAAGGAAGTGGATTTCAACACCACCTTTACGTTCGACATTGTGCTTACTTATGACACCGAAATGGGGGTGATGGTATCTGTTAATGGATGGGATTACTTACCCCAGCCGGGAGAATTGGATTAAAGGTTTAAAACAATATCAGAACAAAGAATATGAAGAAACGATATAGACTAATAAGTTTAATGGTGTTACCGCTATTGCTATTGATGGCTTGCAATGAAGAAAATACAACTCATTCTACAGAAGATGGACAAGATGTAATTATTACCATTGCAACAGGGTCGCGGTCAGACGGTGATGATCCTAAGCTGGGAGATGCGAAAGACAGATACATCAACAGGCTTCGGGTGATGGGTTACCGGATTTCGGACGGCAAACTGGCTTTTAATGAAAAGGCTTATGGTTTTCCTGATGCTGATACAAATACAGAAACATACGAAGGAAACATTACTGTGAAAACCGGAAAATTTACTGTTGTTTTTATTGCCAATGAACATGCCGACGACCTTACCGCCACACTAGATGACATAACCGAAAGTCAAAACAATACGCTAAATTATTTGAAAGAACAAGTCACTTTTTCGCGCGCAGCTTTCGATAAAGATAAAGATATCCCCATGGTAACGGTAAAGAAGAATATTACTATTCAGGGAGAGAACAAACTGATTGACCCTCAGGAAGGCAATACTACTATCAATAAATGGCCTATTCAAATGGAGCGCATTGGGATAAAACTAAGTCTTACACTAACTATTACCGAAGAACAACAAACGTCTTTGTTGGCAGAAGGGGGGAAATATTTTCTTCATTTATATAATGTGCCCGAGAAAGCATATCTCTTTGCCGATAATAAAATACCGGTGGATTATAATGATGAAGCACTGGAATTTGAATTGGGAACCGACTTAAACAATGATGCTATAGAAACATGGACATGGGAGCGAATTATTCTGCCCGAAAACATATTTACACCTATTGATGATACGGATAAGGCGCTTACATTGGTGATAAAACAGGCTGGTGGCGCACCCCATCTGAAGGCGTTTGTGCGAATAGACAAAAATGAAGAAAATTATACGCTTCCAAGAAACACATTCCTCGATATGGAAGTGTTTATTTCAACAGATAGAGAATTGGAATTCAATGTTAGTGTGAATTCCTGGAATGATGAAGAGATAGAGCAGGAACTGTAATAACCAAAAAACTACAATAATGAGAAAGAGAACCTTTAACCTGATGCATATACTTCTATTTATAGTGGGAGGAATGACGATGTTGGTTTCGTGTCAGAACGAAGAGGTATATAACCCGAAGAGGAGTGGGGGAGAAACCACATTCACCTTGAAACTGCCAGCGGCAACAATTGTGCGAACGAGAGGTACCGTGGGAACAGCGGAAGAAAATACAATTAAAACACTCCGTTTGTTGGTATGCGAACCCATTACAGCGGAAAAACCGGATGGCAAACTAGTAGATGTAGTAATCTGTAACAACGTAACCAATCTGGATGCAACAAAAGAAGATTGGACATTTACTGCCAAGCTAACCAAAGGAAACACATACGACCTGATAGCAGTAGCCAACGCAGCCAACAGAGTAAATTTGGCACCGGGTACTACCCGTGTAGAGATAATGGCCGCACTTCAAGTTGAGAAAGCAGACAAATGGGTAGTTGATGGTACAAACGAAAGCAATTCAATTCCGATGTGGGGAGAATTACTAGATCAAGTGGTGGACGATAATTACTCACCATCTAACAATCCGGTAGAGTTTTCGCTCACACGTATGCTGGCAAGAATCAATGTATCATTGGGGGAATCGGTAGACAATTTTGAATTGACAGATATCTACTTCTGCAACCACAATGATAAAGGTACAATTGTGCCGGATAAGGATGGAAATGGCGATTTGGTATTTCCAACCATTCCTGCCGATGCAGATAACAGTAACAGTTTTCTGCATTATACAGATACGGATATTGCGAATTTTGAATTGTGTCTGAATACTATTTATGTGTTCGAAACAGAACATGTAGCATCTTATGGAAATCCCGACTGGGAGTTAAGTCCTTGTTTGATTGTGGGTGGAAAGTATGACGACTTGGAAGATGTTACATACTATCGTCTTGACTTTATTTCGGGAACAGATTGGCTTAGCATGCTTCGTAATCACAGTTACAATGTAACCATAACCAAAGTTACAGGTGCCGGCTATGGAGAAATAGATCAAGCCTACAGATCGGCTCCTGTTAATATGGATACACATATTGAAGCCTGGAATGACAAAGATATGAACAATATTCAATTTGACGGACAATACCAGCTAACTGTAAATAAAAGCAGTGTAACATTGTTGTCGGACGATTCAGCACCCGGGCGAGAGATAACACTTTATACGGATTATCCCAACGGATGGACTATTGAAGTTCCACAGGCATATGAAGGCTGGTTAACCGTAACTCCCAATGAAGGAACAGCCAAACAAAGTCATGTAATAGAAGTTTCAGCTCCAGCAATCGTAGATCCAAACGATGAAGACAGGGTGGGGTACTTCTTCATTAAAGCCGGAAAGCTGAAAAAAAGAATTGATGTAGAACAACCTAACCTAACTGCATTAGATATAACCATAACACCAGACGAGCTGACCTTTTATGGTGGTGGTACACCCGGACAAGAGGTTAAGATTACTACTTATCCGGTAAATGCAACCCGTAATTTTAGTTATATTGGAGGCGATTGGATAGCCAATAACTACCTTTCATGGCCTTTAATTCCCAAAAGTTCGGATTCATGGGCTGAAACCTACACCATACAGCCACCTGCATATACAGGAGGAACTTCTACACGAACAGGAGTGATTACTGTATATATTACCGATGCGGATGGAAAAGTGATGGTTAGTCGCAATTTGTCAATCAGACAATTGGCCAGTGATATTGACTTCATTGCTTTACTGGAAGACTTGTATCCTGCGGCAGGTGGTCCGGGATTGAAATTCAAGGTAACCACAACATTGGAAAACTGGGCAATGATTGTTAAAGAAGATGTCGATGATATACTTTCTGAATTGGAAACCGATGTGCAAGGTGCCGGTGATGAGATGGAGTATACTTTCACTTTAACGGCTAATAACACTTTTGCACTGCGAACTGCTACAATTGAAGCAGTATCGACCTCGCCGGCATTTAAAAAGAATATCCTGATAAATCAGGGTTATGAGAAACCTAAGTTTATCAATATTAGTGCAACAACCATTGATTTTGGAAGCTCGAATGCAAATAAAACATTGACGTTTAAAGTAAACGGAAAGTGGAAGTTTACAAAGGGCACGAATTATGATAACGTTATATCAGTAGCTTCTCCAATAGTTAACACAGCGCAAACAGGAGGAACCCCTTTGAATCCGGCATCAAAATCAATAACATTTACGCCCCAAACCTCATCTGCCAACGAAAAATTCGGAACAACCACTGCAACTTTAACTTTGGCTACAGTAAACAATGTTAGTGGTAATGAAGATAGTAAGACTATCACTTTGAAGCGTACAAATCCGTTGAGTATAACTTCTGTAGTAGCACCTAACACAACAGACATTGATCATCTTGGCAAGGCACTTTCCTGGAAAGTAAAAAGTAATGCAACAGTTAAAATCGTAGCTATTTCTGGTACCAAAACAGTTGCAACTAGTACAGAAAAAAAAGTGTCTGGTCTTGAGGAGGTTACACTTGATATTCAAATACCACTATGGTACAATTATTCCACAAATGTAACATCTCGTACTATAGCCCTTCGTATTTACTATTTAGACGGATCAGACTGGGTAGAATCTAGTGTACAAGTTTCCGTAAAGCAGTTAAATGATGGAACATCTAACTTTCCTACAGGTATTACTGCTATAGGAGACCTAACAGTACTTTACTCAACTTCACTAGTAGCTACATACAATGAGTGCAAAGAATATTGTGATAATGCAACAAATGGAGGATACAATTGGCGTATGGCAACTTCAACAGATTGCGTGAAATTACTACCACTTTTAGGCGAAGGTAACTATCGTTATATGGCTTTCCAACTTGGTGATTACTCAGGTAGTAAAGTTCAATATGTAAATGGTAATAACGGAGACGATTCTTCTCAAAAATTTAAAATAAGTCTTATTAATCCTGGTACTAGAGCTGGAAACAGATTCTGTGTTAGAGCCGATTGATATTTGATTTTGCACTGTCTTTAAAGACTCTAAATAATTTAGCAAGGGGCATCTATACTAAGGTTGCCTCTTGCTTTTTTTTGTATGACAGCGTAGCGAGAAAAATAAAGGTATTAAGAGATAATCATTACCGGGTCACAAATATTTGCTAAATTTGCGGTATAAATGTGCTTATTTAGTTATATATGGTTTGGTGGCCGAACAAAAGTTTTTATTAAAGTGACCCTGCCAGATGTGGCAGGGTCTTTGGTTGCCCTATCTCGGATCTAAACCATTATCTACACCATGCGGATCATTCCTTTTTTTGCTCTTCCTTTTCTTTTAGTCTTGTTTGATAATTAGCATAATACGTTCTTACGTTTTCTTCCAGTTCTTCGAAAGAACAATTTATAATGGGATCACCAACAAAGATTTCAACTTGATCCTAGATGTGGAGGCCAACGGCCATTATTAGATCATCCCCAGAAATAATACGCCACAAAGAAAAACACAAAGATTAAAATCAGCATTATAATCACTGGCCCCGCAGTTTGCCAAAAGGTGTAGTATTTACCATATTTTCTTTCCCATCTCCAACCCATGGAGCAAAAGTAATTATTATACTCCACTTTTTTATTAACTTTGTGGGTAAAGTCTACTTTTTAATTTAAATAACCATGAAAAAACTGCTCCTTGTTCTGTTTATATTAACAATTTCCGGATATGTTTTAGCCCAACGCAGCATAACCCTCGACGATTTGAGTAACTGGAAACGAATTACCACTCAGAAAATATCCGATGATGGCAAGTGGGTGGCATGTAAAATGGAACCATGGGTGGGCGATGCCTCGGTTCAACTCTTTAATCAACAAGGAAAGGTAAGCGAATATCCCTACGCCTTGAATATGGAATTCTCATCATCCTCACACTATTTTATTGTAACCCAAACATGCCCTAAAACACAGCTCGATTCGTTGAAGCTCAAAAAAACAAAGGGAAAAGATATGCCAATGAATAAACTTATCATCCGGCATTCGTCGGGGAAAGAAGAAATAATCGACTCTCTTAAGAACTATAAACTAGCAGCCGAGGGCGATTGGATTGCATATCAAAAAGGGCGGAAAGACTCTACATTGTATGTGCGTTTACTTAATGGTGATAAAGAAATTCAATATCCGGCAGTAAAACAATACAGGTTTTCGGATAAGAACAATGTGCTTTACTATGTTACATCCGGCGATACGCTCCATACAAAGGCCGGACTGTATACATTAACTCCCGGCACCTCTGTAAGTGCAAATTTAATAAAAGAAGGTTCGGGTGTGTTTAAACAGATTGCTTTTGATAATGAGGGTACTAAACTTGCATTTCTTTACTGTGAGTCTAAAGACTCTACACATGTGGCACATGCTGTTTGGCTGTCCGAAGATAATAAACCGGCCACACCGGTTGTTGCCCGGCAAAACAAAGCCATCTTGCCAAACTGGGTGATAAGCGAGAATGGCAAGATCTCCTTTTCCGAAAACGGAGAAAGACTTTTGTTTGGTACAGCCCCCCGGCCGAAACAAAAAGACACCACCCAGCTCGAAGAGTACCGTCCACTGGTGCAAGTGTGGAACTGGAACGAGCATACACCATATACAGTGCAGCATCATGATAAGAAAGAAGATCTGAAAAAAACATATCTCGCCTTGTACAACTTGTTGGAAAAAACAACGCTGCAATTGGCTACGCCCGAATATCCTAATATAACCCTTGGGAGCGAAGGCAATAATGAAATAGCACTGCTGTCGACCTCATTGCCTTATCCCGTTGTTTCTATGTGGGAGGGTAGTGAGCGAAAAGATTATTATACTGTTTCGCTTAAAACCGGAGAAAAGAAACCACTGATAAAAGAAACACAAGAATACTTGCGTATTTCGCCACAAGGTAAATATGCTTGGTGGTATGCCCGGAACGATAGTAGTTGGTATAGTATAAATCTGAACAATGGAAAGAAAGTTCGCATAACCACTCCCGAAACCTTTGTTGCATGGGATGAAGAAACCGATACACCAGGAATCCCTTCGGCTTATGGTACTGCCGGATGGACGGAAGATGATAAGTATGTATTGTTATACGATCGGTACGATATCTGGCAGATTGACCCAACAGGAGCCTCTCCCGGTATTAACCTCACAAAAAACGGGCGGCAAACCACAACAGCTTATCGCCTGGTGAGTCTGGATAAAGACGAAAAATTTATTGATAGCCGTAAAGCGTATATATTGAGAGGCTTTAATGCAACCACCAAAGGAACAGGATATTACAGTTGGAAGTTTACTACTCCCAAAGCATTATTGGCTGGTAACTTTATGCTGAAAGGACTTGCCAAAGCCAAACAGGCCGATAAACTAATCTTTACCCGCGAAACATTTAATCAGTATCCGGATATTCATTTTACGGATATTCATTTCAAGAAACCGGTAAAGCTAACAGATGGTGCAAAGCAAAGCGAAGGATTGCTCGATGGTACAGCAGAACTCGTATCGTGGTTGTCTTTAGATGGTGTTCCGGTTGAAGGCTTGCTGTATAAACCTTCAAACTTTGATCCGTCCCGTAAGTATCCAATGATTGTGAACTTTTATGAAAGAAGCGCCGAAAACTTATACAGTTATCGCATGCCCGAGCCTCACCGCTCAACTGTTGATTATCACTTTTATCTGAGCAACGGCTACGTGGTATTTAATCCGGAGGTTTACTATAAAACGGGTTATCCGGGCGAAAGTTGTTTCAATTGCGTAATGCCCGGTATAGCCAAAATTGTTTCGGAAGGTTATGTCGACGAAAAGGCAATAGGTGCACAGGGTCATAGTTGGGGAGGCTATCAGGTTGCTTACCTGGCTACACGAACCAATCTTTTTGCTGCGATAGAATCGGGTGCCCCGGTAGTAAACATGTTCAGCGCCTATGGCGGCATACGTTGGGGAACAGGCCGGAGCAGGATGTATCAGTATGAGATCGGACAAAGCAGGGTAGGAGATACCCCATGGAATGCTCCGTTGCGGTATTTCGAAAACTCTCCGTTGTTTACCATGGATAAGGTAGAAACTCCTATCTTGATTATGCACAACGATCAGGATGGTCATGTGCCTTGGTATCAGGGAATTGAATACTTTAATGCTTTAAAACGTTTGGGTAAACCCGCATGGCTGTTGAATTATACCGGAGAGATTCATTGGCCCATGAAGATGGCAAACCGTATTGATTTTCAGCAGCGGATGTTCCAGTTCTTTAACCATTATTTGAAAGGAGAACCAATGCCCAAATGGATGGAGGAAGGAGTTCCGGCGGTGGATCAGGAGTTTGAGTTGGGGTATTAATCAAACAACGCCTGCAATACCCCCAGCGATTTAAGCTCGCCAAACCCCGGGATATGTAACTGATAATAATCGTTTATTATCTCCAGGCACCGGGCGCGATCCGTTCGGGTCATGGCAAACAGATGCATGGTGTTGTAATTCATACGCATCAGTTGGGTAAAACGGTATGCCTCTTCTCCCTTAATATAATGCGAATGAATCAGCGGTTTGAGCGAAGTAAAGCAAGCATTCTGTAAATCGAAGTAATCTCCTTTGGTATAATCGTCCAGGTTTGGATACAATCCCAGAAAGCGGGATAGCCTCATTAGGAATACCAGATGAAAATTGGCAAAACCAGCTTCGCAGGTATCTAACCAAGTGATGGAGTGCTGCAAATAAGAAAACAAAGGTTTGTTTTCCGACTCTTCTTTCACCGCCCTGTAGAGGAATTCGGCCAGAAACAAGGCAATTGTCGATTTATAAGGATCGTAAGGTATGTTATAGAACGGATAAACCGACTTTGCCTCTTTTATACGATACATATTTGCACCGGGACGTATGTTTGCTTCGAACTCAATAAATGCCAATGGCTGAAACAGTGCCGGCTTGGCCGATGCTTTCTTCGACCGCGATGCGGAAACAAGGAAAGAAGCACGTCCAAACTGCTCCGTATAAATATCGGCTATATTGCTGGTGTCGTTATACTTCAACACATGAAGCACAATTCCAGTGACTTTTTGTAACATTGTTCTTTAAATGTTCAATTTATCCAAAAGTTTCTCATACAATTCAATGGCTTCCTCTATCTCCCTGATCATAATGTATTCGTCTGCAGTATGCGACCGCGACGAACGACCCGGCCCCATCTTAACCGAAGGAAATCTCATCAATGCCTGATCCGAAAGCGTAGGCGAACCAAATGGCTGTCTGCCGAATTCTACTGCACGCTTTACGAACGGATGATCTTCTGAAATATGCGAAGAACTCAGCCTGAAGGAACGAGCAATGGCTTCGCTCGAAATATGCTCTTTAATGATAGCAAAAAGCTCTTCGTTAGAGTAAAGCTCATTGCTGCGTATATCTACAACAAAAGTGCAACGATCGGGAATAACGTTATGCTGTGTACCCGCGTTTATCTGGGTAACGCTCATCTTTACCGGGCCCAATAGCGGCGAAACTTTATCGAATTTATAATCCCGGAACCAGGCAATATCTGTCAATGATTTGTAAATAGCATTCTCACCCTCTTCGCGTGCGGCATGGCCTGCCTTACCCGTTGCTGTAACATCGAGCACCATTAATCCTTTCTCGGCAATGGCGGGTTGCATCTCTGTAGGTTCGCCTACAATAGCAAAGCTAATAGGTGGCAGTTCGGGCAACACACTTTCAATACCATCCTTGCCCGACACCTCTTCTTCGCACGATGCAAGGAATATCAGGTTATACGCCTGTTGGGTGCGGCATAAGTTCGTAAATGTTTCCAATAGTGAAACCACGCTTGCTCCGGCATCATTACTACCCAAACCATACAACTTACCATTCACTTCGACAGGGGTATGCGGGTTTTTCATCCATCCCCGAACCGGCTTAACCGTATCAATATGCGAGTTTAATAATATGGTAGGTTTATCAAGGCTGAACATTGGGCTAAGGCACCAAACATTGTTTCCCTTACGACCGGTTTCCATACCAAGAGCCTCGATGTGGTTTTGCAGAAAGTCGGCCGCTTGTGTCTCCTCTCTACTTATAGAGGGGATTGCAATTAAAGATTTCAATAGATTTATAGCTTCCATAGATAGGCAAAAAAGTTTCAATTACAACTATTATGTACTGCAAATTTAATGATAATAGAACATTATTCTTACCTTTGTGCCAAATATTCACTAAATAATAGAATATGAATTATTATCATCCTGCCGTTCTGGTTCATCGCCAGGCGGAAAAATACGGTAACAGGTCAGCACTCCGTTATCGCGATTATGAAAAAGGACAATGGTTCCCGATAAGCTGGAATCAATTCTCACAGAAAATAAGAACAGCAGCAAACTCACTTGTTTCTATGGGCGTTAAGGAAGAAGAGAATGTAGCCATCTTCTCGCAAAACATGCCCGAATGTCTTTTTGTTGAATATGCTTGTTTTGCCAACCGGGCAGTATCCGTACCATTATACGCAACAAGCTCGCCTATACAGGCGCAATACATTATTGATGATGCAGAGGTAAGATACCTGTTTGTTGGCGAACAATTTCAATACGATGCAGCCTTCAGCATTTTAAGCTTTTGCTCTACACTGGAAAAGCTGATTATATTCGATCCTAAAGTAAAGAAAGACCCACGCGATAATAATTCAATTTACTTCGATGAGTTTCTGGCATTGGGGAAAGATCTTCCTCACAACGCAGTTGTAGAAGAACGCTCAAGCCGTGCTACCGAGGATGATTTGGCTAACATTCTTTACACCTCAGGAACCACAGGCGAACCCAAAGGGGTTATGATTCACCATAGCTGTTATATGGAGGTCTTTCGTATACACGACATCCGTTTAACTACAATGACAGATCAAGACATCTCGATGAACTTCCTGCCCATGACCCATGTGTTTGAAAAAGCATGGTGTCATTATTGTATTCATAGGGGAGTGGAGATGTGTATCAATCTGCGTCCGGTAGACATACAGATGACTATCAAAGAAATTCGTCCCACATTAATGTGTAGTGTTCCCCGTTTCTGGGAAAAAGTATATGCAGGTGTGCAGGAAAAAATAAACGAAGCAACCGGAATTAAGAAAGCATTAATGCTCGATGCCATTAAAGTAGGTAAGATTCACAATATTGATTACCTGCGTGTAGGCAAAACACCCCCATTGGGAAATAGGCTGAAATATAAGTTCTACGAAAAGACAGTTTATAAGCTTCTTAAAGAAACAGTTGGTATTGAAAACGGTAACTTCTTTCCAACAGCGGGTGCCGCTATCCCCGATGGCATATACGAGTTTGTACGTTCGGTGGGCATCAATATGATTGCCGGATATGGTTTGACAGAATCAACCGCTACCGTTTCGTGTTCATGGCTAACCGGATATACCATTGGCTCGGTTGGTAAAGTAATGCCCGATGTGCAGGTTAAAATCGGTGAGAACAACGAAATCCTGTTAAAAGGCAAAACCATAACCAAGGGCTATTACAAGAAAGCCGAGGCAACTGCCGAAGCCATCGACAAAGACGGTTGGTTCCATACCGGTGATGCCGGCTATTTTAAAGACGGTGAACTTTATCTTACCGACCGTATCAAAGACTTGTTTAAAACATCGAATGGTAAGTATATTGCCCCACAAGCATTAGAAACCAAATTGGTAACCGATCGCTACATCGACCAGTTAACCATCATTGCCGATCAACGCAAATTTGTTTCAGCTTTAATCATTCCGGTGTATAACCTGGTAGAAGAGTATGCGCAGAAAAACAACATTGCGTATAACACAATGGACGACTTGTTGAAGAATCCAACGATTATTGAACTGTTCCGCTCGCGTATCGATACCTTGCAACAGCAATTTGTACATTACGAACAAATCAAGCGCTTCACACTATTACCCGAGCCTTTCAGCATGGAACGGGGTGAGCTTACAAATACACTGAAGATAAAACGTAGTGTAATTGCTCAAAACTATAAAGCTATTATTGATAGTATGTACGAAGAATAACTAATTTTGTACCGAATTAAAATAAAAAGATATGATTACTTTAGAACAACTTAAAGACGTGAAAGAGCGCACTGATGCGCTGAGGAGGTATCTTTGACGTCGACGGGAAGAAAATTCAAGTCGAAGAAGAACAATTAAGAACGCAAGCCCCCGGTTTCTGGGACGATCAGAAAAAGGCCGAAGCCCAAATGAAACTGGTTAGGGGATTACAAAAATGGATAGAAGGATACAACGAAGTAGAAACCCTAACCGGCGAACTGGAACTATCCTTTGAATTCTATAAAGACGAACTGGTAACCGAACAGGAAGTCGACAATGCTTATGCCGCAGCACTGGAAGCAGTAGAAAATCTGGAGCTAAAGAACATGCTTCGCGAAGAAGCCGACCAGCTGGGCTGTGTGTTGAAAATCAATTCGGGTGCAGGAGGTACCGAAAGTCAAGACTGGGCATCCATGTTAATGCGTATGTATTTACGCTGGATCGAAGATCATGGTTACAAAGGAACAATATCTAACTTACAGGATGGCGACGAGGCCGGAATAAAAACCTGTACCATTCAGGTAGAAGGCGATTATGCTTACGGCTACCTGAAAGGTGAGAATGGTGTTCACCGTTTGGTTCGTGTTTCTCCATACAATGCCCAGGGTAAACGAATGACTTCATTTGCCTCTGTCTTTGTTTCTCCGTTGGTAGACGATAGCATTGAAGTACAAATCAATCCGGCTGCAATTACCTGGGATTTATTCCGTTCGGGTGGTGCCGGAGGTCAGAACGTAAATAAGGTAGAAACCGGAGTTCGTTTGCGTTATAAGTACAAAGACCCCGATACCGGAGAAGAAAAAGAAATTCTTATTGAAAACACCGAAACCCGCTCGCAGCTCGACAACCGCGAAAACGCCATGCGCTTACTCCGCTCGCAATTATACGACATGGAGTTACAGAAACGCCTGGCCGAACAACGGAAGATAGAAGCCGGAAAGAAGAAAATAGAATGGGGATCACAAATCCGCAGCTATGTCTTCGACGACCGCCGGGTGAAGGATCATCGCACAAATTATCAAACGTCGGACGTAAACGGAGTCATGGACGGAAAACTAGATGAGTTTATTAAAGCATATTTGATGGAGTTTGCGGGGGAAGCGGAATAAATAAACTCACAAGTTGATTTTGATGAAAATAGTTCCTATCTTTGCAGACAAATTATTTTCGTTTCATTACGAGGGTGAGTGTTTAGACGAATATGGACGTCTTCTTGATGCCTGGAATGATCCGGAATATTTATTCGACTTTGCAGAAGAAAACAAAGATTACATAGCACAACTAGGATACTCAACCGATGGTTTCGTTGAACGTATTCTAGTTGATGCAGAGATATTAGAAGAATTACTTTTGAAATATAGAGATAACGAATTGCTTATTGATTCTTGTTTTCAACCATTGCACAATCAAGAGTATAAAAGCAAAATATTATCTCTTCAAAAGAAAAGATGCAGATTTCTGCGCCTCTATGCTATTCGTATAGATGTGAACTGTTATGTAATTACAGGTGGTGCGATTAAAATCACTCGTACAATGCAAGAGCACCCCGATGCAAACAAAGAGTTTCAAAAACTAGAGCAATGCAAAAACTATTTGCAGTCTAAAGATGTTTTTGATGAGGATTCATTTTTTGAAATCATTGGAGAGTAATTATGGCAAACAAAGAAAAATTTCTATCACTCGTTTCTTCCACTAATAACGAAACACAAGAAGGCATTTGTTTTCGAAAAGAAAATAAGGCATGGTTACGCGAATCTAAGAATATCGCATTCAAAGTATTGAAAACGCTGAAACATCAAGGGTTGTCTCAAAAAGATTTGGCCGAACAAATGGGAGTATCTCCTCAATATGTGAATAAACTGGTGAAAGGGAAAGAAAATTTCACATTAGAAACACTAGTAAAACTACAATCTATTTTAGACACACCATTGCTTGCAAGCTATTATGAAGAAAATAGCGCAAAGGAAAAGCAACATTCGGTGCAGATATTCAGTCGCACCACATCCTATCAAAGGATCGAATACTCTGAATACAACTCTTTACAGAAAAAAGTAATCGGCTTATGAGTAAAGAAAACATTAAAATACCATTTGCTTTAATTGGCATACAAACATTAGAGTTTGCAATAATAAAAGAACTCTATTCCGATAACGATCCGGACATCCAAATAGGTATTAACGCCGAATTTGGTATTAAGTCGGCAGAGGATCACGAAATAGTATGTGTACCTGAAGTGTCGTTCTTGCAAGATGGTAAACCTTTTCTTAAAATAAAAGTGGGTTGTTACTTCTCGGTAAAACCAGAACAATGGAAAAAGTATATACAGGAGGAAAGCCAATCGATTATTTTCCCTAAAGGCTTTACCGACCACTTACTGATGATTGCAACAGGAACTTTGCGAGGTGTTCTTCATGCCAAAACAGAAGGAACTATTTTTAATCAATTCGTTTTACCAACAATCAATATCACAACTCTATCCGAGGGAAATATTGAAATGAAATTATAAACTTCCTTTTCTTTTTGCTCATACAATATTTCTTTGTATTTTTGGTAACATCAAAGTATTCATGTAATCTTTAACATAATACTATTAACACAATGAGCAAGAATAAGAAAAGTAAAAGTAAACGTGAACAAAAAGAAGAGCAACAAGCCCAAAAAGTAATGAAGATTGTGTTTGTATCTTTGGTTATTCTGGGATTATTTATGTTGATTGGCTTTTCACTATTAAGTTAGTAGTAAGAATTAAGTAGTAAGTAGTAAGAAGCGATGCCGCATATATTCTTACTACTTACTACTTAATTCTTACTACTGTTTTAACAACTTATGGACAACTTATACCTATACCTGCCCCGCGAACTGGTAACATTTATATTGGTTACTGTGTTTTCCTTACTCATCGGACTCTCTCAACGGAAAATAAGTTTGCGACGAGAAGGCGAAACCACTCTGTTTGGAACCGATAGAACCTTTACCTTTATTGGCATATTAGGCTATTTGTTATATATACTCGATCCGGTAGACATGAAACTCTTTATGGGAGGCGGATTGATACTGGGTGGCTTGCTAGGCATTAATTACTATGTAAAGCAGTCGGCCTTTCATGTGTTTGGGGTTACCACTATTGTTATTGCCTTAATAACTTACTGTATAGCTCCCATTGTTATTACCCAACCGTTTTGGTTCTCTATTATGCTGATTGTAGTAGTGCTGCTACTTACCGAACTGAAACACACCTTTACCGAGATTGCCCAGCGCATGAAGAACGACGAAATGGTTACACTGGCCAAGTTCCTTGCCATCAGTGGAATCATTCTCCCCATGTTGCCCAAAGAAAATATTGTTCCCGAAATAGAACTAACCCCTTACTCCATTTGGCTGGCAACGGTGGTGGTTTCGGGCATTTCGTACCTTTCGTATCTGCTGAAACGCTATGTGTTTCGCGAATCGGGTATACTTGTATCTGGAATTCTGGGAGGACTATACAGCAGTACAGCCACTATCTCTGTACTGGCCCGGAAAAGCAAAAATGCCTTAGTCGATGAGTTGCCCGAGTACGCATCGGCCATGCTTCTGGCAGTAAGTATGATGTTTCTGCGGTTTCTGATCCTGATATTCATATTCAGCAAAGATGTGTTCATTGCTATTTACCCATATATGCTTACCATGTCGGCCATTGCAGCAGGCGTTTCCTGGTTTATCCACTCGCGTCGTTCAAAAACCAATGTGTCGCATGTAGAAGAGGACGACGATAGCAGTAACCCATTAGAATTTAAAGTAGCACTTATATTTGCCGTACTGTTTGTTGTGTTTACCGTAGTTACCCACTATACCCTTGAGTATGCTGGTACCAGCGGATTAACCGCGCTGTCGTTTATCTCCGGTTTAAGTGATATTACCCCTTTTATACTCAACCTTCTGCAAGGAAGTGCCAATCTGGCTGTTACAGTTATAGCCGCCTGTATACTGCAAGCCATTATCAGCAGCATGCTGATAAACTCTTTCTATGCAATGTTTTTCTCTGGTCGGCGCAAAGAACTACGCAAATGGCTCATCGGCGGATTTGGAACCGTGTTGCTGGCTAACTTCCTCCTGTTAATGGTATTCTACTTTTTGATGTAAAAGCTTAATACATAATCCATCAACAAGTAAAACTAAATAAATGTAACCACACGTTTTTTTCCTTTAAAAAACCACTATTGTTCCTTTAGTTTTGTTTTTATTAACTACGCAAATTTCGTAGTAATATCAAAAAGAGTCTAATTTTGTGAAGCACTGTAACAAAACTAATAATAAACCGTCTAATAATTTAAATGAATCTTTAAAATCCCACAAAGTTAAGAATGAAAAAACTTATTTTGTGTATGATGCTGATTACTGCATCGTGCATGGCTTTTGCTCAAAATTCCCCAGTAACCTATACAGTAAAAGGGGTACTGCTAGACTCGCTCACTTTAGAAGGAGAACCGTATGCAACTATTCGAATTGTAAAGAAGGAAGCACCAACAAAACCAGTAAAACTGGCTGTGACAGACACAAACGGAAAGTTCCAGGAACAAATTACCGGTTCGGGAAACTACGTAATCTCAATTACTTCTATCGGGAAATCAACAGTGGTAAGAGAATTTACTCTTGAAGAAAGTAATAAAACGATGGACCTTGGAAACCTTTATACCAGCGACGATGCTAACGAACTGGCAGCAGTCGAAGTGGTAGCTCAAAAGCCACTTGTAAAGGTAGATATAGATAAGATTGAATACAATATTCAAGACGACCCCGACTCAAAAACCAACTCGGTACTGGAAATGCTTCGTAAAGTTCCGCTTGTTACAGTAGATGGCGAAGACAATATTCAGGTAAACGGTAGTAGCAGCTTTAAAGTGCATGTAAACGGAAAACCCAACAACATGATGAGCGATAACCCTACCGAAGTGCTGAAAAGCATACCCGCACACACCATTAAACACATTGAAGTAATCACCAATCCAGGTGCTAAATACGATGCAGAAGGGGTAGGGGGTATTCTTAATATTGTTACCCTTGGCGGAGGATTTGAAGGATATACAGCCACATTCAATGCCAGCGCAAGTAATATGGGCCTTGGAGGCGGAGTATATGTTACAACCAAAAAAGAAAAGTTTACTGTTACCGGAAGATATAACTACAATTATAACGACAGACCACGAAGCTACTCGGAAGGATTTACCGAATACTTTGATAGCAAAACAACCGAAAGAAACACAGGATCGTCTAAAGGAACAGGATCTTTTCAGCACGGTTCGTTAGAAGCCAGTTACGAAATAGATACCTTGCGCCTTATTACAATGTCGTTTGGTATGTATGGTGGCGATAACGACAGCAAAGGCCAAAGCCTCTTTACAACCACTAATAATGCTACTGGTGACATCTATAATAACTACAACACATTGAATAAAAACGAAAGTTCTTGGTATTCTATTCGTGGAAACATTGACTATCAACGATCATTTAGTGTTAAAGAAAGGTTGCTGACTTTTTCGTATAACATCAATACACGTCCGCAATCTTCCGACTCGTATACCGATTATACTTTTAAAAAAGAAGATATTGTTAACGATTGGTTGATTGACAGGTTAAGGAATATGCGTTCGGACGGTAGCCAAAACACAACCGAACATACATTTCAGTTAGATTATACCACCCCTATTGCTAAAATACATACCCTCGAAACCGGATTGAAATACATTATCCGTAATAATATAAGCGATAACGACCGCTATACTATGAATGCTAATGGAGGGTTTGAGCACGATAACGATGGAAGCAGCCATTATAAACACCTGAATAACATTTTAGCAGCATACGCCGGACATGCTTTGCGCTATAAAGCTTTCTCCTCGCGCATAGGAGTTCGATACGAAAGAACCATGCAAGATGTAGAATACAAAGAAACACCCGACAAGAATTTCGATGTAAACTTCAACGATATCGTTCCTTCGGCATCTGCCGGTTTTAAAATTGGGCAAACCCAAAACATCCGTGTAGGATACAATATGCGAATATGGCGTCCAAGCATTTATAACTTAAACCCTTACCTGAACGATGCCAACCCAACAAACGTATCGCAAGGTAACTCAAACCTGAAAAGCGAAAAGAATCACTCGTTTAATTTAAGTTACAGCAGCTTTACATCTAAGTTTAATCTGAATTTCTCATTGCGTCACTCATTTACCAACAATAGTATTGAAAGAGTAACCGAGTTGAGAAAACCATCGGAAATTGACGGATGGAAAAACGAAGCTGTCGATTCGGATACAGACATACGCTATAGCACTTATAAAAACATTGGTAAAAGCAGATACACAGGTTTAAGCGGATATGTAAACTACAATGCTTCGCCCAAAACTCGTATTTATATGAATGTGAATGGTGGCTATAATAAGTACGAAAGTCCTTCGCTGGGATTGGAAAATAGCGGATGGAACTGTTTTATGTATGGTGGTGTTCAGCACACTTTCCCTTGGGAACTTAGAGTTAGCTTAAATGGTATGGTATCTACCCCATACGTAAGCTTGCAAGGAAAAGGGGCTTCGCAAACCGATTATAGTGTAAGTGTTAACCGTTCTTTCTTGAAGAAGAGATTAACAATTAGTGTTTATGCATCTAATCTATTCGAAAAGTATAAAGACTATAAAAACACAACAGATAACATAAACTTTAAAGACGAAAGTGTTTACAAATATCCGGCACGCAGATTTGGGATAAATGTAAGTTATCGCATTGGTGATTTGAAAGCTCAAGTAAAGAAAGCTGCCCGTACCATCAACAACGACGATGTTAAAGGTGGTGGCGAAGGCGGCGGCGAAGGCGGAAACTAAATCCTTTGATATATATGGACAAAAATAATTCATTCTTTTTTGAAGAAACAGCAAAAACTTATACAGCCGGCAAGGGTATAACCCGCCAGTTTATAGGATACAACAATAGTATAATGATGGTGAAAGTAATGTTCGAGAAAGATGCAGTAGGTACAGCCCACACCCATCCTCATACACAAACATCGTACATTAACTCAGGAAAGTTTGAAGTAACTATTAATGGCGAAACAAATACCCTACAGGCAGGCGATGGCTTCTTTGTAGAGCCCAATGTGCTTCACGGTTGTGTTTGTATTGAAGAAGGCGCCATTATAGATGTTTTTGCTCCCTGTCGGGAAGATTTTCTGCAAACAATAGAATAATAACTACAGATAATAAATAAAACGGCACTGCTCCAACTATGGAATAGTGCCGTTTTTTTTAGATGAAAGGTAATAAAGTAGATAAAGATAATAAAGTAGATAAAGTAAGCTATATAGCAGAGTATTCTCGGTCTATATAGCTGAACACCACTGTGCTATATAGCATCGGCTTCTTGTGCTATATAGCATCGGACCTTTGGTCTATATAGAAAGATATTTTACTTGCAGTAGAACGCTGCTTTTCTCCCAGTAGGATTAAATCTTTCTCTTAACAGGGATGAGCCATTCATTCAACCGGAATAACCCTTAAAGTAGCTAACTTATTAACGCTCTGTTGATAACCTACCAACAGCCTGTTGATAACTCGAACCTAAAAAACAAGTGGAATATTGTGGGGAAATGTGGAGGAATGTGTATCTTTACATTGTAATAGTATAATAATGTGTTAAATGTCCCATTTCATCGGAAGTATTGAAGCAAAGGCAGATGCAAAAGGACGACTTTTCATTCCGGCCCAGTTTCGCAAGCAACTCCAAATGCTTGGCGAAGAAAGGTTGATTATGAAAAAAGACGTATTCCAGAAATGCCTTACTCTATACCCTGAGAGCGAATGGAACAAAGATTTGAACGAATTACAGGCAAAGTTAAACAAATGGAACGCAAAACATCAACTTATTTTGCGCCAATTTGTTAGTGATGTTGAGATTATCGTTCCGGATAGCAACGGCAGGATACTAATACCCAAACGATATCTGCAAATGGCCGAAATAGAAGCCGATGTGATATTTATGGGTGTATCAACCAAAATAGAAATCTGGGCCAAAGGAAAAGAAAAAGATTCGTTCCTTGAACCGGAAATGTTTGGAGCAGAGCTGGAAGAAATCATGAAAAGTGATATTAGTTTCACTCCTAACTAAAAACTTATGGAAGAAGAAAAAATATATCATATACCCGTTTTGAAAGAGGAAAGTGTGGATGGATTGAACATCGACCTAACTCCTGACGGAACGTACGTGGATGTAACCTTTGGTGGTGGCGGACACTCGCGCGAAATATTGTCGAGGCTGGGAACTAAAGGACGGTTGCTGGGATTTGACCAGGATCAGGATGCAGAAAGAAACATTGTGAACGATGACCGGTTTATCTTTGTGCGAAGCAATTTCAGATACCTGACCAACTTTTTGCGGTATCACAATGTAGAAACGGTTGACGGTATTTTGGCCGACTTGGGCGTATCATCGCACCACTTCGACGATAGCGAACGGGGATTCTCTTTCCGATTTGATGGCGCACTAGACATGCGCATGAACAAGCGGGCCGGTATTACAGCCGCCGATGTACTAAACACGTATGAAGAAACCAAATTGGCCGACATCTTCTACCTTTATGGAGAGTTGAAGAACAGCCGTAAAATAGCCTCGGTTATTGTAAAAGAACGAAGTACAAAAAAGATAAAAACGATTGGAGAGTTTCTGGAAATAATAAAGCCCCTGTTTGGTAGGGAACGCGAAAAGAAAGAACTTGCTAAAGTATTTCAGGCACTCCGGATTGAGGTAAACCGCGAAATGGAGGCTCTGAAAGAAATGCTACAATCGGCAACAGAAGCATTGAAACCGGGCGGACGACTGGTAGTGATTACGTATCACTCTCTGGAAGACCGATTGGTGAAGAATATGATGAAAACGGGAAATCTCGAAGGAAAACAGGAACAGGATTTTTATGGTCAGTTCTTAACTCCCTACCGGCTTATAAACAACAAAGTGATTGTACCCACGCCGGAAGAGCAGGAAACTAACCCGCGATCGAGAAGTGCAAAGTTGCGAATAGCAGAAAAGAAATAATTATATAACCAGCCACAAACTAACATTGTCACATTGGCATATTAGCACATTGGCATATTAAAAAACATCATGGAAGAGAAGGATGAAACGAAAAAGAAGAAAAGAACTTCCTTGAAAAGTATTCTGGGAGGAGATATACTGGATAATGATTTCTTTCGCCGCCAAACCAAGCTATTGGTTCTAATCATGATTTTGATAATTTTCTATATTCATAATCGTTATGCAAGTCAGCAACAACAAATTGAGATTGACAAGCTCCAACAAAAGCTGACCGATATCAGATACGATGCCCTGACACGTAACTCGGAACTAACAGAAAAAAGTCGTCAGTCGCAAATAGAAGAGTATATACAAAAAACAAAGACGGAACTGCAAACACCAACCAGTCCGCCTTACCTACTTAAGTAAATTGTAAATTTTCCATTTAAATTATGGCTGCAGATAAGAAAAATATAATGGCACGTTACTTCATAGTTATCCTCTTTATGGGAATAATCGGGGTACTTGTTGTTGTAAAGGCAGGCAAAATTATGTATGGCGAGCGCCAATACTGGAAAGAAGTTGCCGACCGTTTTGTACGCGATAATGTTATTGTAAAACCTAATCGTGGCAATATATTATCATCCGACGGGCGGTTGATGGCAAGCTCACTACCGGAATATCGTATCTACATGGACTTTCAGTCGGGAGGTAAGACTAAAGACACCATGCTGGTGAATAATCTGGATACAATATGCAAAGGGTTGAATAAGATATTCCCCGATAAAACGGCAAAGTATTTTAAAGACCGTTTGTTGGAAGGTAGAAAAGCCGGAAGCCGTAACTATCCAATCTATCTCGGACGAATATCTTATATACAATATAAACAAGCAAAGAAACTCCCTGTTTTTAACCTGAGCCGGTTCAGTGGCGGATTCCACGAGCAGGTTTATAACCAACGAAAGAAACCTTTCGGCTCGTTGGCAACCCGTACGCTGGGCGATGTTTATGGCGATACGGCACAGGGCGCACGCAGCGGTATTGAGCTGGCGTTCGACACTGTTCTGAAAGGAAAAGACGGTATAATACGCCGGCAAAAAGTAAAGAACAAATTTTTGAATATAACCGAAGTTCCCCCCATTGATGGATGCGATATAGTTACCACTATTGATGTAGGAATGCAGGATATTTGCGAAAAAGCATTGGTCGATAAACTTATCGAAATAAATGCAAACGAAGGCTTGGCGGTACTTATGGAGGTAGCCACTGGAGAGGTGAAAGCTATTGTTAACATGACCAAAGTTGGCGAAGGCCAGTATCGTGAAACACGCAATGCGGCTATCAGTAACATGACCGAGCCGGGTTCTACTTTTAAAACAGCATCGATCATGGTGGCACTCGAAGATGGTGTTATTACCCCCGATGATATTGTGGATACCGGAAACGGTATTAAGATGATGTATAAAAAGCCCATGCGCGATCATAACTGGCGTCGTGGTGGTTATCAGAAACTGGATGTTACACAGATTTTGATGGTTTCGTCGAACATTGGGGTATCTACCTTAATTGATAAACACTATCATAGCAACCCCGATAAATTTGTTGATGGTTTATATAAAATAGGTATCAACCGCCCGCTTAACCTGCAAATACCAGGCGAGGGGGTACCCAACATTCGTCGGCCCAAAGATGGCAGATGGTATAATACGGCACTGCCGTGGATGAGTATTGGTTACGAAACGCAGATACCACCCATCAATATGCTAACCTTTTACAATGCAATTGCCAACAACGGTGTAATGGTGAAACCTAAATTTGTAAAAGGCATATCAAAGAACGGTACACTGATTGAAACATATCCAACAGAAGTTATCAATCCGTCTATCTGTTCACAAAAAACATTGAATACCATAAAAGACATGCTTGCAAAGGTGGTAAGCGATGGATTAGGAAAACCCGCAGGCTCCAAACAATTCCCAGTAGCCGGTAAAACAGGAACAGCACAAGTTGCAAAAGGTGCACTGGGGTATACCGGTGGTGTAATGAGCTATCAGGTAAGCTTTGCCGGATACTTCCCGGCAGATCAGCCACAGTACAGTTGCATTGTTTCTATTCAAAAAACAGGAACAGCATCAGGAGGTGTAATGGCAGGTGGGGTGTTCAAGAAAATAGCCGAAAGAGTATATGCCAAGAACCTTGTACTCGATATGAGGGCGGCAATAGATAGCACATCAGTAGTAATTCCCGATGTTAAAGTTGGAGAGCTGGTACAAACCAAATATGTGCTCGACGATTTAAATGTAAACACCGAAGCAGGTTTCCGTTTCAGGGGTAAGAAGGAAATATGGGGGAAATCCCATATCGGTACCGATGCTGTTGTTATGGAAGATAAAGAATTCAACAAAAATATTGTTCCCAATGTTGTTGGCATGGGTGCCAAGGATGCTGTTTATCTGCTGGAAAGCAAAGGGCTGAAAGTAAGATTGGCAGGTGTTGGAAAAGTAAAAAAACAATCTATTGCCAATGGATCGGCTCTGCGGCAAGGACAAACAATAATGTTGCAACTGGATTAGAAAGAATAAAAAATAAAGAATAAAGAATTAAGTAGTAAGTAGTAAGAATACGATGCCGCATGGATTCTTACTACTTACTTCTTACTTCTTACTTGAATAATATGAGACTAAAAGAACTTATAGGGAAAATACAAACATTGTCTGTTACAGGCAATCCCGAAGTCGAAGTAACCGGAGTTAACATCGACTCGCGTAAAGTTGCATCAGGCAATATGTTCATGGCTATGAAAGGAACTAAAACCGATGGCCATGCTTATATATCAACAGCTATAGCTGCCGGGGCAACCTCTGTGTTATGCGAAACCCTGCCCGAAGAGTTAACCCCCAATGTAACATATATACAAGTAGCCGATAGCGAAGATGCAACCGGAAAAGTAGCCACCATGTTCTATGGCGATCCTACATCGAAGATTGATTTGGTAGGTGTAACCGGAACCAATGGTAAAACTACCATTGCTACCTTACTGTACGAAATGTTCAGGAAGTTTGGCTACAAAACCGGATTGATATCTACCGTATGCAATTATATCGATGGCGAAGCCATACCTACCGAACACACCACCCCCGACCCCGTTACCCTGAACCACTTACTTGGGCGCATGGCTAACGAAGGGTGTAAATATGTGTTTATGGAAGTGAGTTCGCATGCAATTGAACAAAAACGCATTAGTGGTCTTACTTATGCAGGCGGTATATTCAGTAACCTCACCCGCGACCATATTGATTATCATGAAACAATGGAGAATTACCTGAAAGCCAAAAAGAAATTCTTCGACGATATGCCCAAAGGTGCCTTTAGTCTTACCAATCTCGATGATAAAAACGGACTGGTGATGACACAGAATACGCGTTCTAAGGTGTACACTTACTCACTTCGTAGCTTAAGCGATTTTAAAGGGCGTATACTGGAACCGCATTTCGATGGTACACTGCTGGAGTTCAACAATCACGAGCTGTTTGTTCATCTTATTGGTCGCTTTAATGCTTATAACCTACTGGCGGTATTTGGCACTGCCGTTTTGTTGGGCAAAAAGGAAGAAGATGTGTTGGTAGCCCTTAGCACCTTGCATCCTGTAGCCGGAAGATTTCAGACACTACGTTCGGAAAAGGGATATACTGCTATTGTTGATTATGCCCATACCCCCGATGCTGTTGTTAATGTACTTAACACCATTCATGAGGTGGTACAAGGGAAAGGCAAAATCATTACCGTAGTTGGTGCAGGCGGAAACCGCGACAAAGGCAAACGCCCCATCATGGCAAAAGAGGCAGCCAGGTTAAGCAACCGACTAATAATTACATCAGACAATCCTCGCTTCGAAGAACCGGAGGATATTATAAAAGATATGATGGAAGGACTCAACGATGAGGACAGAAGAAAAACCATCAGCATAACCGACCGTCGCGAAGCCATCCGCACCGCCTGCATGCTTGCAGAACCAGGCGATGTTATTCTGGTAGCGGGCAAAGGTCATGAGAATTATCAAGAGATTAAAGGTGTGAAGCATCATTTTGATGATAGAGAAGTTTTGAGTAATGAGTTTAAGAATTAAGAATTAAGGAGCAAGTAGTAAGAATAGCAATGCTGCATAGATTCTTACTACTTACTCCTAAATTCTTACTACAAAAGAAAGCATGTTATATTATTTTTTCCAATGGCTCCAAAAGTTTGATTTCCCAGGTGCGGGAATATTCAACTACGTTTCGTTCCGTGCATTGATGGCGGTTATACTTGCATTGCTTATTTCCAGCATATTTGGTGATAAGTTTATCAATCTGTTGAAACGGAAACAAATTACCGAAGTGCAGAGAGATGCAAGCATTGACCCCTTTAATACCGGAAAACTGGGAGTACCAAGTATGGGAGGTATTATTATAATTGTAGCCATACTTGTTCCATCTCTATTATTGGGCCGTTTGGATAATATATATATGATTTTAATGCTCATCACCACTGTGTGGCTTGGTGCTTTGGGCTTTGCCGACGATTACATAAAGATATTCAAAAGAGACAAAGATGGTTTACATGGAAAGTTTAAGATCATCGGTCAGGTAGGGCTTGGCCTTATTGTAGGATTAACCCTTTACTTAAGCCCGGATATGGTAATCCGCGAAAATGCCGAAGTAAAAAAGGATGGAAAAGAAATTGTAGTGCATGGCAGCAATGACATAAAATCAACTAAAACCACCATACCATTCTTTAAGAATAACAATCTCGACTATGCCGACATTGTAGGCTTTATGGGCAAGCATGCTCAAACCGCAGGATGGGTTCTGTTTGTGCTTGTTACTATCTTCGTGGTTACAGCAGTATCTAATGGTGCAAACCTTAACGACGGAATGGATGGTATGGCAGCAGGAAACTCCGCCATTATCGGGGTGGCATTAGGAATACTCGCCTATGTGTCCAGTCACCTTACCTTTGCCAGCTACCTTAATATAATGTATATACCCGGCAGCGAGGAACTTGTAATCTTTATCTGTGCCTTTGTTGGAGCATTAATCGGTTTCTTGTGGTACAATGCTTTCCCGGCACAGGTATTTATGGGCGATACCGGAAGTTTAACCATTGGTGGTATCATTGCCGTATTTGCCATTATTATACACAAAGAATTATTAATCCCTATTCTTTGCGGAGTATTCCTGGTTGAAAACCTATCGGTTATTCTACAGGTGCAATACTTTAAGAAAGGTAAAAAGAGAGGTGTAAAGCAACGCATATTTAAGCGTACACCCATACACGACCATTTCCGTACAACGATGTCGCAGCTCGATGCTAATTGTACGTATATGTTCACCAAGCCAACCAATGTGTTTCATGAAGCAAAAATAACAGTACGCTTCTGGATTGTTACCATTGTGCTGGCAGCTATAACAATAATAACATTGAAAATCAGATAATGAAGTTATGAGTAATGAGTAGTGAGTTCTAAGTTTCTATGCAGACTTTTAACTCAAAACTCAAAACTCAAAACTCAAAACTTAATAATATGAGAATAGTAGTTTTAGGAGCAGGCGAAAGCGGTGCAGGAGCAGCAGTTCTAGCCAAAGTGAAAGGGTTCGATACATTTGTATCGGATACATCTGCTATTAAAGATAAATACAAAGAACTTCTGGATAAATACAATATACCTTGGGAAGAACGAAAACATACCGAAGAACTTATTTTGAATGCCGATGAGGTAATCAAAAGCCCCGGTATACCCAACGAAGCCCCCATTGTACAGAAGTTGATTGAGAAGGGAACACCTATTATATCCGAAATAGAATTTGCCGGACGTTACACCGATGCCAAAATGATTTGTATTACCGGTAGTAATGGCAAAACAACCACTACCAGCCTTACTTATCATATATTTAAGAGCGCCGGATTAAATGTAGGATTGGCAGGTAACATCGGAAAAAGTCTTGCCCTGCAAGTTGCCGAAGAAGACCATGATTACTATATCATTGAACTTAGCAGCTTCCAGTTAGATAATATGTACGACTTCCGTGCTCATACCGCAGTGTTGCTCAACATCACACCCGATCATCTGGACAGGTACGACCACGACTTTCAGAATTATGTTGAAGCCAAGTTCCGTATCATTCAGAATCAAACCCCAGAAGATGCCTTTATTTACTGGAACGACGATCCGGTTATTAAAAAGGAACTCGATAAGCATGGCATTCAGGCGCACTCTTATCCTTTTTCGGCAGTAAAAGAAGAAGGAACCATTGCCTATGTTGAAGACAATGAAGTGAAGATAAACGAACCAATTGCCTTCAATATGGAACAAGAAATGCTGGCGCTTACAGGCACACACAACCTGTATAACTCGCTGGCAGCAGGTATCTCGGCCAACCTTGCAGGTATCAATAAAGAAAATATACGAAAAGCATTATCCGACTTTAAAGGAGTAGAACACCGTTTGGAGAAAGTTGCTACAGTGCGCGGTATTGGGTTTGTAAACGACTCTAAAGCAACCAACGTAAACTCTTGCTGGTACGCCCTGCAAAGTATGACAACCAAAACAGTTCTTATCCTCGGTGGTGTGGATAAAGGAAATGATTATACTGAAATAGCCGATCTGGTACATCAAAAGTGTTCCGGACTGGTGTTTCTGGGAACCGACAATTCCAAACTGCACAATTTCTTTGATATCTTAGGCTTGCTTACAGCCGATGTGCAAAGTATGCAAGATGCAGTGGAAACAGCCTATCGCATGGCTAAAAAGGGAGAAACAGTATTGTTAAGCCCTTGTTGTGCCAGTTTCGACCTCTTCAAGAATTACGAAGACAGAGGGGAGCAGTTTAAGAACTATGTCCTTAAACTGTAGTAATAAGTAATAAGTAATGAGTTTTGAGTTTTGAGTAATGAGTACCATGCGGCATTGTGACTCATAACTCAAAACTCATAACTCAAAACTCAAAACTCAAATATATGGATTTTCTTAGAAGTCTGTTCAAAGGTGACAGAATTATATGGATTATATTCCTCCTTCTTTGTGTTATCTCCATCATTGAGGTATTCAGTGCTGCCAGTACACTTACCTACAAATCCGGGGATCACTGGGAACCGATACGCCAGCATGTTTTCTATCTGGTGGGTGGGGTTATTGTTGTGATCTTGTTTCACCGTATTCCTTATAGGTGGTTTCAGATGTTTCCACTTGTTCTTATTCCGCTTTCTATAGTGCTACTGGGAATGACTTCGATTATGGGATTTATAACAGGCGACCGTATCAATGGAGCTGCCCGTTGGACTTCCTTATTAGGCGTTCAGTTTCAGCCCTCGGAATTAGGTAAAATGGCTCTTGTTATATTTACAGCCTTCGCACTCTCTAAAAAACAAACCGACGAAGGGGCTAGTCCAAAAGCATTTACTCAAATAGTAATTGCCTCAATAATTGTTTGCGGATTGATTGCCCCCGAAAACTTATCGACCGCTCTTTTGCTTTTTGGTGTGGTTGTGTTGATGTTAATCATTGGCCGTACACCTAAGAGGCTTTTGTTTAAACTGTTTACAGGTGTACTTATTCTTGGTGCTTTTGCACTGATGCTAACGTTTCTGATGCCCAAAAACAATATACCACTCTTGCATCGTATGCCTACATGGAAGAACCGTATTCTTGACTTTGTTTACGCAAAAGATGTTCCTGCTGCTCAATTCAATATTGAGGATGAGCGGCAGAAAGCCCATGCACGCATTGCTATTGCCAGCAGTAACCCTATGGGAAAAGGACCAGGAAACTCGGTACAGCGCGATTTCCTTAGTCAGGCATTCTCCGATTTTATTTATGCCATTATCATTGAAGAACTAGGGCTGGTAGGAGGGGCCCTTGTGGTAATTCTCTATATATGGTTGCTGATACGAGTTGGCAAGATAGCGAAGAAGTGCAACCGAACATTCCCCGCTTTTCTGGTGATGGGAATAGGACTGTTGCTTGTTTCGCAAGCCTTACTTAATATGATGGTTGCTGTGGGATTATTCCCCATTACCGGCCAGCCCCTACCGCTGATTAGTAAAGGGGGTACAAGTACATTTGTAAATTGTGCCTATATTGGTATGATTCTAAGTGTAAGCCGCTATACCAAACTTCTGGAAGAAGAACAAAAAGCAACCGAACAACAACAAGAAGAACGTTTGGAACAATTGGCCGAAGAAGCAGCACAAATGGAAGCTGCCGAGCCAACAGCTATTATATTGAATGAGGATGAAGAGTTAAAATGAAAAGAATAAAAATAATTATAAGCGGCGGAGGTACAGGCGGACATATATTCCCTGCCATATCCATAGCCAATGCCATCAGAGAAATGGTTCCTGATGCCGAAATACTTTTTGTTGGTGCCGAAGGTAGAATGGAGATGCAACGTGTTCCTGATGCCGGATACGAAATTATTGGTTTACCTGTAGCCGGTTTCGACCGGAAGAACCTGTTCAAGAATATTCCGGTTGTTTATAAACTGATTAAGAGTCAGTTAAAAGCACGCCGTATTATTAAGCAATTCAAACCCGATGTAGCTGTAGGTGTTGGCGGTTATGCCAGTGGTCCGATACTGAAAGCAGCTGGCATGGCAGGTGTACCTACACTTATACAAGAACAGAACTCTTATGCCGGAGTTACCAATAAGTTACTGGCAAAGAAAGCTATAAAGATATGTGTTGCTTACCAGGAAATGGATAAGTTCTTTGCAAAAGAGAAAATCATCCTAACAGGAAATCCTGTACGGCAAGACCTTGTAACCAGTAACATTACCCGCGAAGAAGCATTGAGTAAGTTCAAACTTCAACTGGAAAAGAAAACCATACTTATTCTTGGTGGTAGTTTGGGTGCGCGTACTATTAACCAATGTGTAATGTCGCATCTGGATGATATCAGAAACTCCGGTGTACAGTTTATCTGGCAAACAGGAAAGATATATTACGATCAGGCAATGGAAGCTGTGAGTACCTATGTGAGTAACTCTCAACTCTCAGCTCTCAACTCTCAACTAGTTGTAACCGATTTTATAAAAGATATGGCAAGCGCCTACAAGGCTGCCGATCTTATAATATCGCGGGCAGGTGCAGGTTCCATTTCCGAATTCAGTATATTAGAGAAAGCCGTTATCCTTGTTCCTTCGCCTAATGTAGCCGAGGATCATCAAACTAAAAATGCAATGGCACTCGTTAATAAAGGTGCAGCCATTCTTGTTAAGGATGCCGAGGCTAACGAGAAACTAATATCAACAGCATTGCAAACAATAACTGATGAGGAAGCATTAAAATCATTAAGTATAAATATAAGCAAAATGGCATTGCCCAACTCTGCCAACATAATAGCGAAAGAAGTGCTCAAATTAGTTGAGAGTTGAAAGTTGAGAGTTGAGAGTTACCATGCGGTACTATAATAATGAATATTGAAACAATAAAAATGAAAACAGAAAACAACCATACCAATCCAATAATGTTTGAAGATGGGAACAGTAACTCTCAACTCTCAACTCTCAACTCTCAACTCAAAATAAACTCCGTTTATTTTGTAGGTGCAGGTGGCATAGGAATGAGTGCGCTGATACGATACTTCCTGTCGAGAGGTAAAGTAGTAGGAGGGTACGACCGTACTGCAACCCAACTAACCGAACAACTCAATGCCGAAGGAGCCATTATTCATTATGAAGACAATGTAGATTTGATTCCGCCTGCCTGTTTGGACAAAGAAACCACATTGGTTGTGTACACTCCTGCGGTTCCGCAAGATCATTCGGAACTTGTATTCTTCCGTACCCACGGATTCGAAATTCAAAAGAGGGCGCAAGTGTTAGGTACCATTACCCGTTCAAGCAAAGGATTGTGTGTTGCCGGTACACATGGTAAAACCACAACTTCTACCATGCTGGCTCATTTGCTCAATCAATCTCATATTGGCTGTACTGCTTTTCTGGGTGGTATCTCCAAAAATTATGGAACCAATCTGCTGTTATCAAAAGATAGCCCCTATACAGTTATTGAGGCAGATGAGTTCGACCGTTCTTTCCATTGGTTATCGCCCTATATCTCTATTATAACCTCGACCGATCCCGATCATTTGGATATCTATGGTACAGAGCAGGCTTATATGGAAAGCTTTGAAAAGTACACATCTCTTATTCAGCCGGGTGGCAGTTTGCTTATCAGAAAAGGAATAGCACTGCAACCCAAGGTAAATAAAGAAGTAAAAGTATATTCTTACGCTCGCGAAGAAGGAGATTTCCATGCAGAGAATATCCGTATTGGCAATGGAGAAATCATTATTGACTTCGTTACCCCGGATATCCGCATCAATGATATAAAGTTGGGTGTTCCTGTAAGCATCAACATTGAAAATGGAGTTGCAGCCATGGCAGTAGCCTTACTGAGTGGAGCCACACCCGAGGAAGTGAAACGCGGCATGGAAACATTTAAAGGAGTAGACCGGCGGTTCGATTTCAAAATCAAGTCGGATAAGTTGGTGTTCCTAAGCGATTATGCCCATCATCCTTCGGAAATAACACAAAGTATTTGTTCATTGCGCGAACTATATGCCGGAAGAAAGATAACAGTTGTTTTTCAGCCGCACCTGTATAGTCGCACAAACGATTTCTATAAAGAGTTTGCCGATAGTCTCTCGTTGGCGGATGAAGTGATTTTACTGGATATATACCCGGCACGCGAATTACCCATTCCGGGAGTTACCAGCGAATTGATATTCAACAATCTTTGTCCGGATACTCAAAAAAGCCTCTGCACAAAGCAAGAACTTGTGGAAAGGCTACAGTCGAAACAGCTTGATGTGCTGATAACACTTGGTGCAGGCGATATTGAAGACTATGTGCCTGCCATCACCCAAATGCTTGAAAGTCGATGACAAAAAAGATTTTTTTCCTGATTGCTATCCTGTGTATAATGGTTTATCTGGTGATAGCCATCACTGCATTCAATGTGCAGCCGGCCAATCAGGTATGCAAAGATATTGAATTGATTATGAAGGATTCAATACAATCCGGATTTATCACCAAGAAGGAAATTACCACCCTTCTTCAAAAAGATAATCTATATCCTGTAGGCAAATCAATGGAAATTGTTGTGTGCAAAGCTATAGAAGACAATTTGGAAAAGCATCCGTTAATTGATGAAATAGAATGCTATAAAACTCCTGATGGCAATGTTGCCATCGAAATAAAACAACGGGTACCCATGCTACGTGTTATGAACAACAAAGGAGAAAACTATTATGTCGACAATAAAGGAAAAGTTATGCCGCCCGAAGCAAGGTATATTGCGCATCTGGCAGTAGCCACCGGAAATGTTGACAAAGCTTTTGCCACAAACGAATTATATCAATTTGCAGGTTTCTTACATGATAATAAGTTCTGGAACGCACAAATTGAACAAATAAACGTTTTGTCTACTAAAGAGATAGAATTGGTTCCACGAGTAGGAGACCATATTGTATTTTTAGGTAAAATTGATAACTTTGAAGACAAATTGCAACGCTTAAAGGAGTTTTATAAAAAAGGACTCAATAAAGTAGGTTGGAATAAATACAAACGGATTAGTCTGGAATTCAATAACCAGATTATCTGCACAAAGAAGTAGAGACGCAATGCATTGCGTCTGTTGTTCTACGTCTGTAGTCCTGTAATGGATAGACGCAATGCATTGCGTCTCTACAATAACAACAATAACAAATGAACAAAAATTAAAATATATGGCGGATTTTATTGCAGCAATCGAATTAGGCTCATCGAAGATATACGGCATAGTAGGTCAGCGCGAGGGTGATGGCAGTATCAAGCTTCTTGCACAAGCAATTGAAGATTCATCCGGCTTTATACGCAAAGGAGTAGTATTAAATCTGGATAAAACAGCAAATGCTATTAAGTCTGTTGTTGCTTCGTTAGAGAAACAATTACCCGAAGGAGATGGGATAGCGAAAGTATATGTAGGTATTAGCGGTCAGTCGTTACATTCTAAAAAGAATGATGTTCATCGTCATCTGGACGAAGAGATTATTATCTCTCAAAAGTTGGTCGACCAGATAAACGATGAGAACCGGGCTGCCATTATGCCTGCCGATCTTGAAATACTGGATGTAGAACCACAGGAGTTTAAAATTGGTATCAACTACGAGGCCGAGCCCGTAGGTATTGCCGGGAAAGATATTGAAGGACATTACCTCAATATTGTTGCCCGCACTGCACTGAAGAAGAAACTCGAAAACAGTTTCGAACTAGCAAACATAGACATTGCCGAAGTTTTGATAGCTCCGGTTAGAACAGCGAAAGCCGTACTTACCGAAGCCGAGATGCGTTCGGGGTGTGCGTTAGTTGACTTTGGTGCCGACACTACCACTGTGTCGATATACAAAAACAACAAACTCCGCTTCCTGTCGGTAATCCCACTTGGAGGGAATAACATTACCCACGATATCATTTCGCTACAAATGGAAGAGGAAGAAGCCGAACAGCTCAAAATGCAATATGGTACTGCCATATACGAAGAGGAGGCCGGCGAAGGGAAAGAAACTGTTATTCAGTTGGAAGACGGTAGCCGCACCATCGAACTCAGGAAACTCAATGATATTATCGAGGCCCGGATAGAAGAGATTGTGGCCAACGTTTGGAACCAGATTGAGTATTCCGGTTATCAGGATAAAATGTTATCCGGACTTATTATTACCGGTGGTGGCGCCAATCTGCGAAACCTGGATGAACTGCTGCGTAGGAAAACCAAAATGCATAAAGTACGAACCGCTAAGTTTGTTCGTTCCGATATAAAGAGCGATGGCACTATAGTGATTGAAAAAGATAGTACCGAGTGTACCATTATGGGCTTGCTGGTTTCGGGAACTGAAAACTGCCGGAAAGAGAAAAAAGAACTTCCACCAAAAGTAGAAGAAAGAGTAAATGTAGAACCCGAACCCGAACAACCCCAAACACGTAGTAGCTTGTTCGATGATGAAGAACTGATTGATAAAGAGAAACTGAATGAACCCAAACCGCCAAGATCAAGAAAACCAAAAGGCAATTGGATAACCAAAACAGTTAATAAAATATCTGAAGGTTTATTCTCGGACGAAGAGATGTAGGGTGATAAAGTTGATAAAGTATATAAAGGTAATAAAGTTGATAAAGTGAATAAAGATGATAAAGTTGATAAGTTGATAAAGGTTTCTTTATTCACTTTATAATCTTTATCATCTTTATAAACTAAAAACAATAAACTAAAAACTAAATACAATATGACAGATAAGTTAGCAGAATTTGAATTCCCCACAAACGCTCCCAAAATCATCAAGGTTATTGGTGTTGGAGGAGGTGGAGGCAACGCTGTCAACCACATGTACAGGGAGGGTATAGATGGTGTTACATTTGCTTTATGTAATACCGACAATCAGGCATTGGCCGAATCGCCCGTACCAACTAAAGTACAGTTGGGGCCAAATACCACACGTGGGCTGGGTGCTGGAAGCCATCCCCCTAAAGCCCGTGAAGCTGCCGAAGAGAGTGAAGATGAAATAAGAAAGTTGCTGAATGATGGAACCCAGATGGTGTTTATTACAGCCGGTATGGGGGGAGGAACAGGTACAGGAGCTGCCCCTATAGTTGCCCGGATTGCCAAAGAGATGGGACTACTCACTGTTGGTATTGTTACCATTCCTTTCCTTTTTGAAGCAAGAGAAAAAATTATTCAGGCCATTGAAGGTGTAGAACAGATAAGGCAAAACGTTGATGCATTGATGATTATCAATAATGAACGCTTGCGGGCCATTTACTCGGACCTTACTTTTGTAAATGCTTTTAAGAAAGCCGATAGCACACTATCGGTAGCAGCAAGAAGTATTGTTGAGATAATAACCGAGCGAGGCATTATGAATCTGGACTTTGCCGATGTGTGCACAACCCTGAAAGAAAGTGGTGTTGCTATTATCAGTACCGGATTAGGCGAAGGCGAGAACCGGGTAGAAAAAGCCATACAAGATGCACTTCATTCTCCTTTGCTGAACGATACAGATATTGTAAATGCACAAAAGGTACTTATAAACCTCACTTTCTCGGAAGAGGCAAACTTTATGATGGAAGAGGTTACAGCCATCAATGATTTCATGAGTAGGTTGAATTCGGATGTGAAGTTCATTTGGGGATATGCTTTAGACAATACCTTGAAAGAACAGGTGAAGATTACCATTCTGGCTTCGGGATTCGAAGTGAAAGACTTTGCCGGCGAGGAAGCAATGCGGGCAAAAAGCCAGGAAGAGGAAGAACGTGAAGAACTCAACCAACGAAGAATAGACGAGGTGTACAGAGGATTGGTAGGGCCACAACGCATCAGAATAAGAAAACGTCATATCTTTCTTTTCACCCCCGACGATCTGGATAACGATGATATAATCGCCATGGTTGAAGAAACCCCAACCTATATGCGCGATAAAGCAACTCTCAGCAAAATTAAAGAGAAAGCTAAAAACGGTGGAGTGCCCGAACAAGAGAATAACTCAGGAGATTTTAGTGGGGTAATCACATTTTAGTTTTTAAGTTTTTGAGTTTCTGAGTTTTTAAGACTGTGCGTCATAAACAAACTCAAGAACTCAAGAACTAAAAAACTCAAGAACTAAAAAACTAAAAAACTTAAATATGGATTTATTTGATAAAGTCAGCGAAGACATTAAAAACGCAATGAAGGCAAAAGATAAAGTAGCCTTGGAAACATTGAGAAACGTAAAGAAATTCTTTATCGAAGCAAAAACAGCTCCGGGAGCAAACGATACATTAACAGATGATGCTGCCCTGAAAATTATTCAGAAACTGGTGAAACAGGGAAAAGACTCTGCCGATATATACCAGAAACAAGGGCGTCAAGACTTGGCCGAAGCCGAATTGGCACAGGTTAAAGTTATGGAAGCTTATCTGCCCCAACAAATGAGCCCCGAAGAACTAGAAGCTGCCCTGAAAGAAATTATTGCCGAAACCGGTGCTACCGATGCTAAAGACATGGGCAAGGTGATGGGTGTAGCCAGTAAAAAACTAGCTGGATTGGCCGAAGGACGTGCTATATCGGCTAAGGTAAAAGAACTGCTGGGATAGAATTTGCTATATAGCTCAAGGGATCTGTGCTATATAGCTCAAGGGGTCCGTGCTATATAGACCAAGGGGCTTGTGCTATATAGACCGGGATTGCTTTGCTATATAGCAAAAGTATGCTTAACAATATGTTTAATTATATCCATCCATAAATCGTTACTGTTTTTTATGCAGCAAATCGTTGTTTCAAAATGCAGCATTTCACTCTTTCGAAATGCAGCATTTTGATTAAACGAAATGCAGCATTTCATCAATGCAAAATGCAGCATTTTGAAAACGAGCTATAAAATCGGCCTTGTGGTGTATATGGAAGGGGTTGAGTTAAGCAATTCTTCATTTTAGCCGCTTTAAGCAGCTGTAAAATGATTAAACAAAGCAGGAGGATTTGAAAGAATTTTTTTCTTCGCCTAAAACCAATCAATTGAATAAAAAAAGGGTGATACGTGTTCTTTTGCGTATCACCCTTTTTTGCTGTTTTCAGAATAATTTCATTTGCCCTGTAATTTCGTCAATGATATCACCATCGCTCTTTCCGCTATCAGGATCAAGTATTTCCGGCTCATCGGGTTCGTTTGGCTCATTTTCTTCTTTAGGCTCGGGTGTGCGTAATGGTTCAATTTCGTTAATTGTACTCACCGCAAATGTGGTAATACGTTTACCTTTAGCCTTATAGCTCTTCACACCAATAAACTCTTCTGCATCAATAACCAGCGGTTCGCGGAAACTATCGTTTCCACCAAAGATCACTTCAAAGCGCGGATAAGCCTCATCGGTAAGCAGAATCAGTTGGTTTTTAGGATTATCGCCCATGTAATTCAGTTTCTTGCTGCTGGCTTCAAAACTAAATCGTTTAATGTATGGGTAATTCTGCTGATCGGCATCATACAGTGCAGCTGTCCATGTTTTAGACGAATCGAACTTCTCAACAATGCTCACATTATTATCATAATGGTTGCTCAGGTCGAAGTTGGTAGTATAGAACTCGCCATTGTTAAGCACAATCAAGATGCTGTCGTTGCTTTGGAATTCTCCAAGATATTCGCCCCGTCCATCATAGTTCAGGCGCAGGATGTCACGGTCGAACCAAACTTTTCGTCCGCCCAGCGTTGAACCGCCCTTTTGTTTAAGTGCAATCTTATGAACATCGTTCTTGGTAAGTATATTACCACGTGCCTGTCTGCCTTTTATCTCGATTTCACCGAAATCTTTTTCAAATATAATCTTCCTGATGCGTGGATTTGGTTTCAAGGTTACTTTAATAACCTCGGCCTCACCATTGGGGTTTGCACTGAAGTAAGTAACTTTAGAGTTGGGTGTTCCCTGAGTTAGGTCGTACTCCCTGTCGCGGGTCATTGCAGTAACCGCAAAACGTTTTATATACTGAACTCCGGTTTCTCCATCCCTATAAGTAGCATTGTAAATGGTACGGTTATCATTCTTTTTGAATATATTGATGTAGAGAATGTTTTTACCGATAAATTTCTTCTCGGCAACCGGGGTTACAATGTATTTTCCGCTGCGGTAGAAGATAATAACATCATCCAGATCGGAACAGTTTGCGATGAATTCGTCCTTTTTAAGACTAGTTCCCATAAAACCTTCTTCGCGGTTGATGTATAATTTCTCGTTTGCTTCAACAACTTTGGCAGCTTCAATGGTGTCGAAATTGCGCAGTTCGGTACGGCGTGGAAAACCTTCGCCATATTTCTTTTTCAGCGAACGGAACCAGTCGGTGGTGTACCTTACAATGTTAGCCAGATGATCTTCAATCTTTGCAATTTCGTTCTTCATCTTGGCAATGGCCTCATCCGATTTCTCGGAGTTGAACTTAAGAATACGTCCCATCTTAATTTCCATCAGCTTAAGGATATCGTCCTTAGTAACTTCGCGGATGAATTGGGGATAAAACGGAGCCAACCGACTGTCGATATGGGCACAGGCAACATCCATGTTTTTGGCTTCTTCGAACTCTTTATCCTTGTATATCCGTTCTTCGATAAAGATCTTTTCGAGCGAAGCAAAGTGGAGGCTTTCTTCCAGTTCGGCTTTTTGTATTTCCAGTTCCTGCCGAAGCAAGGCCAGTGTATTATCTGCCGACTTTTTAAGTACATCGCTTACAGCGAGAAAGTGTGGTTTGTTATCATCAATAACACAACAGTTGGGTGATATGCTGGTTTCGCAATCGGTAAAGGCATATAGTGCATCAATTGTTTTATCCGATGATACTCCGGGTGCCAGATGAACCAGGATTTCAACATCGGCAGCTGTATTATCATCTACCTTTTTAACCTTGATTTTTCCTTTATCAACAGCTTTAAGAATTGAATCAATAACTGTTGAGGTTGTTTTCCCGTAAGGAATCTCCCGGATAATAAGTGTTTTATTATCCAGTTTATCAATCTTTGCCCTTACTTTTACACTACCACCACGTTCGCCATCATTGTATTTAGAAACGTCGATGGAACCGCCCGTTTGGAAGTCGGGGTATAATGTAAACTCTTCGCCTTTGAGGTAACTGATGGCAGCATCGCACAACTCATTGAAGTTATGCGGAAGTATTTTAGAGGAAAGTCCTACCGCAATACCTTCAACTCCCTGTGCTAACAAAAGTGGGAACTTTACAGGAAGCGTTACCGGCTCTTTGTTACGGCCGTCGTAAGATGCTTTCCATTCGGTGGTTTTAGGATTAAATACAACTTCGAGCGCAAATTTCGATAAACGTGCCTCAATGTATCGGGGTGCAGCCGCTCCGTCGCCGGTTAGTATGTTACCCCAGTTTCCCTGACAGTCTACCAATATATCCTTTTGTCCAAGTTGTACCAGCGCATCACCAATGGATTGGTCGCCATGCGGATGAAACTGCATGGTATGCCCTACAATATTTGCCACTTTATTGTAGCGTCCATCGTCCATACGTTTCATCGAGTGTAATATACGTCGTTGCACAGGTTTAAAGCCATCGTTAATATGTGGCACTGCGCGTTCAAGTATTACATACGATGCATAATCCAGAAACCAGCTCTGGTACATTCCGCTAAGTTGATGTTTGGGTGCTTCCTCGGGCGTTCCCGAGGGTTTGTAATTTGGTAGATCTTCTGTTTCGTTTATCTCGTCACTCATAAAGATAGTAGTTAGTAGCTAGTAGTTAGTAGCTAGTATCCATGCGGCTTGCTACTGGTTACTAACTACTAGCTACTAGCTAGTCTTTTAACAACAAATTAAGTTTTTTACAGCTATATAGTAAGATGTGAAGGCAAAAATACGAATTAAATTGAAAAAAAGCATTTACTTTGCAGGATAATAATGTGGTAATATGCCAATGTGCCAATGTGCCAATGGCTGCGCATTATATATTTAATTCAAGAAATAAAGTCATTAATCAGATAATTATTAGCCAATTAATTGGCACATTGGCATATTGCCGCATTAACTCATTAATTTTATGGCACAAGAAGACGTTTTCAAGAAATTGGTATCACACAGCAAAGAGTATGGTTTTGTTTTTCCTTCCAGCGAAATATACGATGGTTTGGGCGCTGTGTACGATTATGGGCAGATGGGAGTTGAACTGAAAAACAATATTAAGAAATATTGGTGGGACAGTATGGTACTTCTGCACGAAAATATTGTAGGGATTGACTCTGCTATATTTATGCACCCAACCATTTGGAAAGCTTCGGGGCACGTTGATGCTTTCAATGATCCGTTGATTGACAATAAAGATTCTAAAAAACGCTACCGTGCCGATGTTCTTATTGAAGATCAGTTGGCTAAGTACGACGATAAAGCCAACAAAGAAGTAGCCAAAGCGGCAAAAAGATTTGGTGAGGCTTTTGATGAAGCTCAATTCCGTTCTACCAATGGTCGTGTACTCGATATTCAGGCCAAAAGAGATGCTCTGCATACCCGTTTTGCTAAAGCATTGAACGATTCGGATTTGGAAGAACTTCGCCAGATCATAGTAGATGAAGAAATAGTTTGCCCTATATCCGGCACTAAGAACTGGACAGAAGTACGCCAGTTCAACCTGATGTTCTCTACCGAAATGGGATCGACTGCCGATGGTGCTATGAAGGTTTATCTTCGTCCGGAAACAGCGCAAGGTATATTTGTTAACTACCTCAATGTGCAGAAAACCGGTCGTATGAAGATTCCTTTTGGTATTGCCCAAATAGGAAAAGCATTCCGTAACGAGATAGTAGCCCGTCAGTTTATCTTCCGCATGCGCGAGTTCGAACAGATGGAGATGCAGTTCTTTGTACGTCCTGGAACAGAACTCGACTGGTTTGCCAAATGGAAAGAACTTCGCTTGAAATGGCATAAAGCCCTGGGCTTTGGAGATGGCAGCTACCGTTATCACGATCATGATAAGTTGGCTCATTATGCCAATGCTGCTACCGATATTGAATTCCTGATGCCTTTTGGTTTCAAAGAAGTAGAAGGTATTCACTCGCGTACCGACTTCGATTTAAGTCAGCACGAAAAATTCTCAGGTAAAAACATCAAATACTTCGATACCGAACTAAACGAATCGTATGTTCCGTATGTAGTTGAAACAAGTATCGGGGTAGACCGTATGTTCTTAAGTGTACTTGCTGCTTCGTATTGCGAAGAAACATTGGATAACGGCGAATCGCGTGTTGTACTTAAACTTCCTGCACCGCTTGCACCAGTAAAACTGGCAGTTATGCCTTTGGTGAAGAAAGACGGATTACCCGAGAAAGCCCGCGAAATTATCGACTCTCTTAAGTTCCAGTTCCATTGTCAATACGATGAAAAGGACAGTATTGGTAAACGTTACCGTCGTCAGGATGCCATTGGTACTCCTTACTGTGTAACTGTAGATCATCAAACGCTGGAAGATAATAGTGTAACACTCCGTAACCGCGATACAATGCAACAGGAGCGTGTAGCAATAGCCGACCTCAGCGGTATTATAGCCGACAGAGTAAGCATTGCCAGTTTATTAAAGACTTTAATGTAAAAACCTTATTATGAAAAGAAAAATCTATTTATTACCTTTAGTACTGTTGATGGTTGTAGCTTTCGTTGCTTGCGACGAAACAGAGGAGGTTGACAAATATCACGATTGGAAGGCGCGTAATGAAGCTTTTGTGGATTCGTTGCAGCAGGTGTTTGATGCAAATCCTTTGGGTGAGTTACAATGTTTTCCGGATAGTAGAGATCAAAGGGTGAAGATATTTTATAAGGTGATAGAAGAAGGAGATAAAAGTCAGCAAAGGCCTTTCTTGACCAGTACTGCAAAAGCCTATTATCGTGGTATCCTTATTGATGAGGCTATATTTGGTCTTTCAAAAGAAAAATACTATACCCGATTGTGGAAAGAAGTAGGAGCTTTTGACTCAAATTTCAGTGGAGACGATCCAGATCCTAGTTTTGACACTGCAACTGATTTCTTTATTAATGAGAGTGGATTGCGGAATGGATTTCGAGAAGCTCTTCAAAGGATGTATCCAGGTGCGCGGTGGGAAGTATATATACCTTATCAAAGTGGGTATGGAACTTCTGATTATGGTAGTATCCCTGCTTATTCAACACTTATATTTGATATAACTTTGGTGAGTGTAGAGTATTGATACACCTTGTATCTTTCTGTCTAAATTCAACACTTATTCTGTTTCTGTGTTATATTTGACGTTTTTTTTGATGATTTTTTTGATGATTTGAAATTAATTTTTAATTTCGCATCAATGTTTAATACAAATTAAAAGATACGATGAAAAAAATTATTCTTATTCTATTTCCTTTTTTCTCATTAGCATGCTCTAATGAAATTACTGAATCAATTCCTGCAGTGAATGAAGAGTATCAAATATTAGATTTTCAGTACAATGGAATTGCTCACTCTGTAAAATATCGTTTTAACTCTGATTCAACAGTCGTGTTTGAAGATGTAGAAATGGAAAAATTAATTAATGAGATGGATAATGAGCCTGAGTTGGTTACTCACATAAATGCAGATGAAAGTGTTTCTTATTATGCCAACCAAGAAATTTTTAGGAGCATCAAAGAGTTGAAAGCTGATAGCACTGTTGATATTAGTACAAGAAGTTATTCAAATGCCTGTAAAATAGTGTTGTATGAGAATGCAAATTATACAGGTGCAACCCGTTCTATCACCAATGTATGGCGTGCACCTTCACTAACAATATATAATAACCTGACAGGTTCTTATTTGAACGACAAGGCAAGCTCAGTGAAGATGGAAAGTTATGTCGGAAACATAACTGTCGTTTTTTATCAAAACGAGAACCATAAAGGGAAAAGTTTATCTTTTGATGTCATTACCCAGTGGGGGAGTTCTCCCATAAAAAACATTCCTAATCTTAAGAATTATACATATAGAACCGGTTTTCTTGGTCTTAAGAAAAAAAATTGGGATAATAGGATTTCATCCGTGAATGTAATGTATGGAGTAAAAAATTCATTTTGATACTTAATAAAGAGGCTATCCCATTGTGGGATACCTCTTTTTAGCGCAATTACAAATTCGAAAAAGGATTTTCTATTTGATTTCCTTTTTCATCGCGCTGTGGGTAAATAACAAGATTGTTTATCTTAAGAATTCCTTCCGGGAGAGCTCCACTCAGTCTGTTCTCATCCAAAAGCAAGAATTCTAACTTCTTTAAGTTTCCAATACTTGCAGGTATGGTGGTTAATTTGTTTTTCCTAAGAGTTAACCATTGTAGTTGCTTTAAATTGCCAATACCTTCGGGTATCACTGTTAATTGATTGTTGTCTGCACAAAATTGTTGTAAGTTGTGTAGATCTCCAATACTTGTGGGCAGTGATTCTAACAGATTATTCTCGACATACAGATGCTCAAGTTTCTTTAGATTGCTGATATCAGGTAGAGTTACTAATTTGTTGTGATGCAAATTTACAAAGGTCAAGTTCTCTAACAGTCCAAAATCGCTTGGCAATTCTTCTAGCAGATTATTATCAGCTATCAATTTTGTTAGGTTTTTCAGTAAAACAAAGCTATCCGGCAATCGTTTTACCTTATTAATTCCAAAACTTAATTCAGTTAATTTTGTAAGGTTACCAATATCCTGAGGGAGAGCTTTTAGTTGATTGCTTCCCACAGCTAAATCTTTTAACTCGCTCAAGTCGCAGATCTCTTTGGGTAGATGCGCAATATTATTGCCTATCAGATACAGATATTCTAACTTCGATAATAGGAAATTGGTTAAGGGTATTGTGTTTAGCTCTGCTTCCATTATATAAAGACCATTCACCCGGTATTCGCCGTTTTCATCGGTTTCCTCTGATAGGGTAACAAATTCCCATTGGTCTAAAGGCATATAGCTGTTCCAGTTTTTCAGGTGTTTTCTGCTTTGTGGGTTAGCAATGTAGATGTCTACCAAGGCAAGACTATCTGTTTCCCGGCATAACGTTACAGGTTCGATGCTTATAAGTTCAATACACTCTTCAACCTCTTCAATGGTGTCTTTAACAATTGTATCTGTATAGAAGGTGTATTCAACCACAACCGATTGCGCATTAATGTTTCCTGCCCTTTTTGTTCCACAAGATGTTGTGCAAATAATAGCAATGATTAATAGTAGAATGTGAGATTTCTTTCTGGCTGTCATATATATGTTCTTATTATATTTAATCGCAGTTCGTGTGTGCAAAGATAATACAAAAGTATGTATTCCTGCCAAGAAAGTACTTTTTAGCACAAGTGTGCTCTTTTGTCTGGATACTGTACAAACGCCCATTCTTTTCTGTATAATTTTAAGGTTGAAAAGCCTCGAAGGGCATCAATCACATAAAACTGATGTTATGAAAATAAGCATTTATCCTTTATTTATCTTTTTAGTATTGGGGTTGTACAGCTGCAATCTAGCAAATAAGAGTTCTAATACTGAGCTTTTGCCTCAAAAAAGTGAATTATTTGTTGAGTTACCCCATTATTGCCCCACCCCCGATGGGATGGCAATAGCGCCAAACGGTGATTTGATTTTGGCTTGCCCGAATTTTGCCGACCTGTTGCAACCTGCATGCATTGTCCGAATCGATAAGAACCGAAATGTGAGCAAATGGTTTGATGTTCCTGTTTTGCTCGAAACTGGCTGGGCGGCTCCTATGGGTATTGCTTTCAATGATGAAGGAGATCTCTTTATCTGCGACAATCAAGCTTGGAGTGGTGCGGAAAAAGCGAAAGACAAAGGACGGATATTGCGCATAAAATTCGACCATGATAATAATGTAAAAGAAACTATTGAAGTAGCTACAGGTATGGAACATCCTAATGGAATACGCATACGAAATGGTAAATTGTATGTCACTCAAAGTTCTCTTACCAACATCAAGGTGTCTTCTGGTTTGTTAGTTAGCGGGGTATATTGTTTTGATATGAATGACAAAGATATACAGGTAACCAATACACAGAATGATAAGAATTTGTTAACAACCGTTGTTACTCAGAATAAAGAAGTGCAATATGGTCTTGATGGACTTGTTTTCGATAGAGAAGGCAATCTGTATGTTGGCAATTTCGGCGACGGAGCCATTCATAAAATCAGCATGAACAAAAACGGAGAGGTTATTAGCAATGATGTATGGGCGCAAGACCTTACACAACTCCGTACAACGGATGGTATTTGCATGGACGACGATGGAAATATATGGGTAGCCGATTTCTCGGAAAATGCAGTTGCATGTATCAACAAAAACGGTAAAATACAGCGTATAGCTCAAAGCCCCGATTGCGATGGTAGTAACGGTGGATTAGATCAGCCGGGCGAGCCTATTGTTTGGAATGGAATGCTTATTGTATCTTGTTTCGATATTGTAACGGGGCCCGATAAGGTAAATACAAAACACGACAAACCTTTTACGCTTGCTAAACTATCTTTAAAATAAAACACGATCATATCATGAAAAAATATTTATCAACATTCTGTGGCTCTGCAATATGCGGAGGTTTCTCATTTGGCATCTGGCCCGAACTCTGGAAAACTTATGGGCTGATGGGTGGGTGGCTTGCAGCTGCACTAATTATTGGCATTATGTGGTACATGAATCATTATCATGGAGCAATTCTCAATCCTCAAGGTAAGATATGGCTTGATCAGGGTTGGTGTATTGGTGCTGCCGGAATTGCATGGGGCATTGTTCGTTTCCAAGGCGATTTGTCGGCTTTCTTTTTGGCTGTACCTACATTGCTTTGTTGCTTGACTGGTGGTGCATTGGCAGGAATTGCAGTCTGGGTTATTCGTTCATGTCAAACACGTTCAGCAAAGGAGGATGCAGTATGAACGAATGGTTAAATACATACAATGATTTTTTGGGCATGTACCATGCTGGGATTATTACCAGCATCTTCGGTGCGTTTGCCGTTACATTTGCAGTATTAATGTGCTGGCCCAAACTGGTAAAAGATATGGGAGCGAAAGGCGGTTTTGTAGCTGCGGCTCTGATAATAGGCACATTCTGGATTGTAAACCACAAGTTACCTGGATACGGTTTTTCGACAAGTTTATTAACAGATATCGAAAACCTGCCGATGCAATTCGGACTTATTCATCAAGGAGCAAGAGGTAGTGCGCCATGGGTAGATATGGGATTTGCCATTGCAATGGGTTTTGTATTTGCCGATACATTGTGCGCGCCAAAAGGAACCCGAAAAGGCTTGATTGTGGAAATGATACCCCGATGGGTGGTAATCATTCTTGGAGGAATCACCGGAGGTGTTTTAGTTGGATTGACCGGATATACAAACGCAATTTTATAATAAAATAGAGATGGCTAAATATATTATCGCGCACGATTTAGGGACAAGCGGCAATAAAGCAACCCTGTTCGACGAAGATGGCACACTAGTTTCTTCTTGTGTAGCAACATACCCTACTTATTATATGGAGGGGAATCGTGCCGAACAGAATCCTCTCGATTGGTGGAAAGCAATCGTGGAAACTACACAGGTACTACTGAAAAACGTTTCGGCAAATGATATTGCCGGAATAGCCCTCAGTGGTCAGATGATGGGCTGTCTTTGTGTAGATAAAAAAGGAAACCCACTTCGTAACCATTTGCTATACTGTGACCAACGCTCAATAAAGGAAGAAGAATTTCTTGCAGAAAAAATAGATGTAAATCATTTTTATAGAATAACAGGGCATCGTATCAGCGCATCTTATTCGATAGAAAAACTGATGTGGATACGAGAGAATGAACCCGACATATTTGCAAAAACAGATAAAATGCTGAACGCAAAAGACTATATCAATTTCCGTCTTTGCGGTACAATAGCAACTGACCCCTCTGATGCTTCGGGAACAAATGCCTATGACCTGAATACATGGCAATGGAGTGAAGAAATTATTGAGAAAGCCGGTTTAAGCATGTCTCTTTTTCCCGAAGTACGTTCCTCTGTCGATGTTATTGGAGAAGTAATAAGTGAAGCAGCCAAAGAAACAGGACTTCGGGCAGGCACCCCTGTTATTTGTGGAGGTGGTGACGGCAGTTGTGCAGGAGTGGGAGTTGGTTGTATTTCTCCGGGGTCTACCTATAACTATCTCGGTTCATCTTCGTGGGTAGCACTAACAGTAGATAAACCTATTGTAGATAACCAAAGAAGAACGATGAACTGGGCACACGTGGTACCCGGCATGTTGCATCCTTCGGGAACCATGCAAACCGCCGGAGCATCTTATTTGTGGATGGTAAACCAGCTATGCAAAGATGAATTACAACAAGCTAAATTAACAGGGAAAGATGTATATGAACTGATAGACGAGCAAATAAGAAAATCACCTTTAGGTGCAAATAAATTGTTGTTCCTTCCCTATCTGATGGGAGAACGTAGTCCTCGTTGGAATGTAGACGCAAAAGGTGCATTTGTTGGTTTAACTGTTAACCATAAACATAGTGATATGCTACGTGCAGTAATGGAGGGAATCACATTGAATTTAGGATATATAGTAAATATTTTCCGCAATCATATACCTATCAACACCATTACCGTTATTGGTGGAGGTGCTAAAAATCCTATTTGGCAGCAAATGATGGCTGATATTTACGAAGCTGAAATAAAAATACCCAACTATTTGGAAGAAGCTACTTCGATGGGGGCAGCTGTACTTGCTGGAATCGGGTCGGGACTATTTAAAGATTTCAGCATTATCGACCGTTTTATCCGTATCGAAAAAACAGTAACGCCTATTGCCAAAAATGTGGAAAAATACAAAAGCCTGATGTCTGTGTTTGACCATACTTATTTTGCTTTAAACGGAGTATATAAAGAAATTGCAGAACTTAAATTATGAATAATTCAATCTGACAACCCAAAATGAAAAGTGTAATTGTAACAAAACCAGGAACAATCGAAATTAAAGAAGTGAAAACACCTGTATTATCGCCTTATCAAGCATTAGTAAAAACCGAGATGATGGCTTTTTGCAATGCTACAGACAGGAAACTGATTACAGGCACTTTTCCCAAACAAGAAAACTATCCGATAGCTTTGGGGCACGAAAATGTTGGCATTGTAGTAGAAATAGGAAATAAGGTAAAAAACTTTGCAGTGGGCGATCGTGTAATCGGCGGACTGATATCTTCGTTTCAAGAAGAAGGTTTGCACAGTGCATGGGGTGGTTTTAGCGAATATGTAGTAGTTAACGACTTCGATGTGCTAAAAGAAGAAGGACTTGCAACTCCCGAACAAGGTTGCTGGGACAGTTTCGAAATTCAGAACCGAGTACCACAGGATATTCAGCCCGAAGAAGCAGTTATAGCTTGTACCTGGCGCGAAATTCTTGGTGCATTCAACGATTTTCATTTAATGCCCAGCAAGAAAGTTTTGGTATTTGGGTCGGGTCCGGTTGGACTTAGCTTTGTTAAATTAGGAAAACTATTTGGTTTAGGGCAGATAGATATCGTAGACCAGAATCCCGAAAAGCTTGTGATAGCTAAAAAAATGGGTGCTGATAATACCTATACATCTAAGGAAGTGGAATGCGAAGAATTTATTCGTCAAACCAACCGTTCGTACGATACTGTTATAGATGCAGTTGGATTGGAATCTATTGTAAATACAGGATTATCTCTGCTAAAAATGGCAGGCGATATATGTGTGTATGGTGTAATGACCAAAAGCCCACAACTTGATTTAACAAAAGCCCCTTACAACTTTAACCTTTACATGCACCAGTGGCCTACCCGATCGGAAGAAAGAACTGCTATGGCAACCTTGTCGAAGTGGGTACGCGAAGGTAAATTATCAGCATCAGATTTTATATCTCATCGCTTCAGAATAAACGAAATACATGAAGCTTTTGAAGCCATTAAAAGAAACGAAGTAATCAAAGCAATATTAACATTTTAATAAGATATAATATGGAACAAATAAAAAACAAACTCTTGGTAGAAGAGTTAGCCGGAATGATAGACCATACATTTCTGAAACCATTTGGCACAGTTGCCGACATCAATAAATTATGTGCCGAAGCTAACCAATATGGTTTTGCGATGGTTGCCATCAATCCTGCTGAAGTGGCTACATGTGTCCGCCTGTTGAAAGATAGCAAAGTACGAGTGGGTGCAGCCATTGGCTTTCCTTTAGGGCAAACAACAGTAGAATGTAAAGCATTCGAAACCCGTGATGCTATTGAAAAAGGTGCAACCGAAATAGATACGGTTATCAATATACGTGCTTTGCAAAAAGGACAGTTAGATATTGTGCAAAAAGAAATCGAAGACATGGTTTCCATCTGTAAACCTAAAGGAGTTATTTGCAAGGTTATACTCGAAACTTGTTATCTGACAGATGCAGAAAAAGAAACCGTATGTTGCATAGCCAAAGCAGCCGGAGTTGATTTTGTAAAAACTTCCACAGGATTTGGCACAGCAGGTGCAACAGTACACGATGTAGAATTAATGCGTAGTGTGGTTGGTTCCACCATTGGTGTAAAAGCATCGGGAGGAATACGCGATTTGGATACAGCGCTGGCTATGATTAATGCCGGAGCCACACGTATAGGGACTTCAAGCGGAGTATCCATTGTAGAATCGTATAAGAATTTATAATGTTTATAAAAATGTCAGGTCGATATCTATCAATAATTGGTTTATGCCTTATCCTTTTCTCTGCATGTCAGCCTCAACCTTTAGAAAAAGAATATAAAAGTCATGAATTGGGAGAATTAGAGGCTTTTATTACTGCTCTGAATTATTCATTCGATGAAGTAACTCAGTGTCAGGAATCTGAAATGAGAGAAACCCGAAGCCTTCATCATAAAGATTTATATAAAAAATATCCTGTGTATTATGATTGGTGGTTGCAGGATGGAGATAACATCGATTGGTTTAGGGGTAGCTTGGCCAGACAACTAGCAGATCGTTTGCAGAAACATAATTTGCCCGATACAACAGGAAACACTTCCGAAAGTATACGGAAAGCTTTTGATGTATATATAAAAGCCTGCACACAACGTCGTGAACAACGATTGGCTTCGTTTGTAAAAAATAGCCCTGGAATAATTTTTACCAAATCAGAAGTACTTCGTCCATCTTTTTATGCTTATACAGAGGGGCTTTCTGATGCCCGCGACGAATGTAATTTCTTTCCGGGTAGCGAATTGTCTCTATTAAAAATGAATGGTATCTGGGGACAGGAAGAGACATTACTATCCGATTCGGTCGGTGTGTTTCGTGATCCGGATGTGCATTTCGATGGAAAACATATTCTTTTTTCATGGAAAAAATCACAGAAGGAGGACGACTTCCATCTGTATGAAATGGAAATCCCATCTCAGAAAGTAAAACAGCTGACAGCGGGTTTGGGCTACGCTGATATTGAACCTGTTTATTTACCAGATGGGAATATTTTGTTCAACTCCACACGTGGTGGTAATGCTGTTGATTGCTGGAAAGTAGAAGTGAGTAATTTATTTCTGTGCAATAGGGAAGGTAAATATATCAGGCGTGTTGGCTACGATCAAGTGCATACCACCAAGCCATCGGTATTGGATGATGGACGCGTGATTTATACCCGTTGGGACTATAACGACCGTGGGCAGATATTTACACAGCCTCTTTTTCAGATGAATCCGGATGGAACAGGACAAACGGAATATTATGGGGCAAATAGTTTCTTTCCTACCACTGTAGTACATGCGCGTCAGATTCCGGGTACACGCAAAATAATGGGTACATTCATAGGGCATCATACACCACAACATGGAAAGTTGGGAATTATCGACCCCGAAGCCGGACGCCACGAGAATGAAGGGGTAACCTTTGTAGCTCCTCAGCGGAAGCCCGAAGCCGAAAGAATTGATAAATATGGTCAGTTTAGCGATCAGTTTCAGTATCCTTATCCGCTCAGCGAAAAAGATTTTCTAATCTCTTATTCTCCACTAGGTTACTACGTTGGCAGACCTATTGACTTTGCTATTTACTGGATGAATGTAGATGGAGAAAGGGAATTGTTAGCGGCAGATGCGAACATATCGTGTAATCAGCCCGTAATGTTGTCGGCCCGTAAGCGTCCGTTTACACGTGCAAATATTGTGAATTATAACAAAAAAAACGGTGTGTATTATATGCAAAATATATATGCCGGAAACGGACTCGATGGGATAGAACCGGGTACAGTCAAGAAACTACGTATTGTAGAAATAATCTACCGTCCTGCCAGTGTTGGTGCTGCTTTTGGGGTAGGTGCTGGTGGTGCTGGACATGCCTTCACGCCAGTAGGGGTAGGTAATGCTAGTTGGGATGTGAAACGTATATTGGGAACAATAGATGTAGAACCCGATGGATCGGCCTTCTTTAGCGTTCCTGCACGTACACCTCTGTATTTTCAGGCGTTAGACAAAAATAACAAGGTAGTGCAAACCATGCGGAGCTGGTCTACACTGCAACCGGGAGAAACTCAAAGTTGTGTAGGTTGTCATGAACACAAAAATACAGTTCCTTTAACATCTCATCCGATGTCTATAGCCATGGAGAAAGGTATCCGGATAATTGAACCGGAAGGTATTGGCGAGCGCAATTTCAGCTATATTAAAGAGGTGCAACCTATATGGGATGCAAAATGTATATCGTGCCATGATGGAGTAAAACATTCTATGAGCCTCAAGGGAGATTTAAAGGTAGTAGATACACAGACCAGACGGAAATATTCAGACTCTTATCTGAATCTTACCCATGCAAGAAAAACTACACATGATAACGATTCGTGGCAGGGCAATCCGCATCATCCCGAAGTGAACTGGATAAGTAGTTTATCCGAACCAACCATACTGAAACCTTATTTTGCCGGATCAGCAACGAGCAACCTCATTAAACGACTCGAAAATGGTCATGGTGGCGTTACGCTTACTAAGAACGAAATAGAAACGGTTTCGACATGGCTCGACCTGCTTGTTCCTTTTGTGGGCAACTATAAAGAAGCTAATGATTGGACACCGGATGAAATGAAATACTACGAATACTACGAAGAGAAACAGAAAAAAGCACAAGAAGAAAACGAAAAAAATATCCTCTTGTACCTTCAAACGTTTCAATAAAAAGAATGATGGAAATGAAAAAAATAACATATATACTATTTGTTGCTATATTATGTTTGTTGATTAGCTGCGATAAACAGAACATATTCGCCCCCGACAAAATGTTTGTTGATAGCAACAATGAAAAACTGTATGTTGCCAATCGTAGCGAAAACGAATTGATTCGCTTAAAAACGGATTTGCATACTATAGAAGGTAAAGTGAAATTTAAATCACCTGTAACTGATATGGATACAGATGCCAATGGGCATCTATGGATAGTATGCGACGGATACAATGGTGAATTGTGCGAATTAGAAACATCTGGTCTGAAAATCATTTCACAAACAAAAATTGGAAATTCCCCATCTTCTGTTGTGTACAATTCTTTGTCCAATTCGCTTTGGATAACCCAACGTTTTAAGAATAGGATAAATGAAATAAACCCTCAGACTAAAGAAATTATTTCTACTTTCGAGGTGGGACGCGAACCTGTAGATATGATTTCCTTTGCTTCCGACAGTTTGTTACTAGTTGTTAACAATATGCCGGAAATGTCATCACTAAGTTTTCCTTTGGCAGCACAGTTGTCGGTAGTCGATATATTATCGAAGCGAGTAAGTAAGAGAATAATGCTGCCTAACGGCTCAACCGATGTTAAAGCTGTAGCCGCATCGCATGATGGTTCCTATGCATATATAACACATCTGTTGGCTCGCTATCAGTTGCCCACCAATCAGGTGGATAGAGGCTGGATGAGTACAAATGCTTTATCCATTGTTGATTTACAAAAAAGAGAGTTAATAACTACTGTTTTATTGGACACCCCTCAGAAGGGGAGTGCAAATCCATGGGGTGTAACAGTATCTATAGATAATAAATTCATAATAGTAGCCGCTTCGGGAGTCGATGAACTAGTAGCTATTGATCGCATAGCACTACACAATCGTTTACGGAGTGCTCAAAACGGGCAGTTCGAAACACCTTCGACCCAAAAATGGGATGATATTCCAAACGATGCAGGATTTTTGCACGGCATCTCCAACTATATACCCACAGAAGGAAAAGGTGCACGTACAGTTGTATCAATGAATAAGAAAATATATGTAGCCAATTATTTTACTGGAGAAATTGTTGAAATACAAATAAATTCGGGCGAAAAGACAGTGAACAGACCATATGGGGTAGCGTTATCTTCTACAACTCAGGGAAAAGGAAACATGTATTTCCACGATGCTACGTTGGGCTTTCAAGGCTGGCAAAGTTGCGCAACTTGTCACCCGAATGATGCTCGTGCTGATGGACTTAATTGGGATAATTTGAATGATGGTATGGGCAATCCTAAAAATACCAAGACATTACTTTTATCTCATAAAACCGCACCAAGTATGATAACCGGAATACGAAAAAATGCTGAAGTTGCTGTTCGGGCAGGATTTAAACACATCTTATTTGCCGAGCCCAACGAGGAAGTATGTTCTGCCATGGATGAGTACCTGAAATCCTTATCACCCGAGCCAAGTCCTTATTTAAAAAACGGAAAATTAACAGAAACAGCCCAAAAAGGAAAAATAACGTTTAACAATCATTGTGCATTCTGTCACTCAGGAGCATATTATACCGATTTGAAACAATATGATGTACCTTGGACAAATGGTGCTAGTAAGGGCGTAAAAATGGATGTCCCCGCCCTAAATGAGTCATGGCGAACAGCGCCTTATCTGTATGACGGACGTGCCTATACCATGCGCGAAATGTTAGAGATACATGGTCCGAATGTGTCAATGTCGGATGAAGAATTGGATGAATTGGCCGAATACATATTATCACTCTGACCTGCATTATTCAAGTTAAAAACAATAAACTATGTTTAGAAGGATCTCTTTTTTTATCGGGTTGCAGATGTGTTTATTAAATCTGTCTGCACAATTGGGCACCTTTGCTGGATGCGATTATTCGCAGGGCATTGTGTTTATTATGCAGGATAATAAAATAGTATGGCAGCACGAAGCCCCCGAATCTAACGATATATGGATGCTACCCAATGGAAACATATTGTTTACTACTGGCAAAGGAGTACTTGAAATGACACGGCAAAACGATACAATATTTCATTACCAATCAAAAAGTGCAATTTTTGCCTGCCAACGGTTAGCAAATGGAAATACTTTTGTAGGTGAATGTAATGCTGGGCGTTTACTCGAAATTTCACCACTGGGAGAAATCGTTAAAAGTATTTCTATATTACCAGAAGGCGTTTCTGATGGGGGATTTGGCTTTATGAGAAATGCCCGACAATTACCAAACGGAAACTATTTGGTAGCCCATTATAGTAATCAGGTGGTAAAAGAATATAATGCCGAGGGCAAAGAAGTTTGGAAAGTAGAAGTACCGGGGGGGCCACATTCGGTTATCCGCTTGCCAAATGGTAATACGTTGATTTCTGTAGCTGATATGACACAGAATCCCCGTATCATTGAACTAAATAAAAAAGGTAAATGTGTATGGGAGTTCTCAAACAAGGATATACCCAATGCACCTTTGAAATTCTTGGGAGGTATGCACTGCTTTCCTGACAAAAAAATACTCTTTACCAATTGGACCGGACATGGAAATGTGGAAAATAAAATTCACTTGTTTCTGATAAATAGAAAGAAAAAAGTTCTTTTCACGCTGAAAGAGCACCCGCAGATTCAAACAATGTCTTCTGTATATCTGATGGAAAAGGAAAATAAATAAAAGATATGAAATATAATCTTTTTACGTAAATTTGTTGGTTCAATGAATTAACTTATGAATAACCCTGATTTGCGGGATAGGATTTTAATCCGTACCTCATGGATAAGCACAATAGGGAACTCCATCTTATCCCTATCTAAAATTATAATCGGTTTGCTATCCGGAAGTCTGGCTGTAGTAGGCGATGGTATCGACTCGGCCACAGATGTTATTATATCTATTGTGATGATATTTACTGCCCGTATCATTAACCGTCCGCCTTCGCGCAAATATGTATACGGCTACGATAAGGCCGAAGGTATTGCCACCAAAATACTCTCACTTGTAATCTTCTATGCCGGGGTACAAATGTTCATATCATCAGTAGAAAGCATGCTATCTGGCGAAACCAAAGAAATGCCGGCTACAATAGCAATATATGTAACCGTATTCTCTATTGCAGGAAAACTATTGCTGGCATGGTATCAATATAAACAGGGAAAAAAAGTAAATAGTTCCATGCTTACCGCTAATGCTATAAATATGCGGAATGATGTGTTAATCTCTACCGGGGTGCTGGTGGGATTGATTTTTACTTTCATCTTTAAACTTCCTATTCTCGATTCGGTAACAGGGTTACTAATCAGCATCTTTATTATAAAATCGGCCATCTCTATTTTCATGGATTCGAATGTTGAGTTAATGGATGGTGTGAAAGATGAATCAATATACAATAAAATATTCGAAGCTGTAGAAAAAGTACCAGGTGCTTTGAACCCTCATCGTGTACGCTCAAGGCAGTTGGGTAATATGTATATGATAGCTTTAGACATTGAAGTAGACGGAGATATAACAGTAAACCACGCACACGATATTGCCACCGATGTAGAAAAGAGCATCAAACAACTTATTGAAAACGTATACGACATCATGGTACATGTAGAACCCGCCGGAGTGTGCCACGAAGTAGAAAAGTTTGGTATAAACAAAGAAATGATGAAATGAGTTTTGAGTGATGAGTAATGAGTTTTGAGTAATGATACCGCATGGTAACTCAAAACTCATTACTCATCACTCAAAACTTTTCCCCTCATTTATGCATAAAATTCCCAATAAATGCATAATTTTGCACCCACAAAGAATAATTATGCATTTATGAGAAAGAAAGCTACGCGATTAGACACCATAAAACTAATCATATCCAATAAAGAAATAAGTTCTCAGGAGGACCTCTTAAACGAGTTGAATAAGGAGGGTTTCCAACTTACACAAGCTACCCTCTCTCGTGATTTGAAGCAATTAAAGGTAGCCAAAGCAGCAACTATGAACGGCAAGTATATATATGTATTGCCAAACAATATAATGTATAAGCGTACCACCGACCAGTCGGCAAGTGAAATGATGCGTCATAACGGATTTGTTTCCTTACAGTTTTCGGGTAATATTGCAGTGATAAAAACACGTCCGGGATATGCCAGCAGTATTGCATACGATATCGACGACCGTGATTTTCCCGATATACTGGGAACAATAGCCGGTGATGATACTATTATGATGGTGCTTCGAGAGGGAGTTACACAAAGTGCAGTTCGTACAATGTTATCATTTATTATTCCAAATATTTAATTTGTATTAGAAAGCAAAAATGGATAAGCAGATCGATGTGATGGTGGCAGATGCCTCTCACGAAATATATGTCGACACTATTCTTGATACAATAACTGCGGCCGCGAAGGTTAGAGGTACAGGAATTGCCAAACGTACTCATGAGTACCTGGCGCAAAAAATGAAAGAAGGAAAAGCAATCATTGCTTTAGATGGTGAAGAGTTCGCCGGATTTTGTTATATCGAAAGCTGGGGCAACAAACAATATGTAGCCAATTCGGGACTTATTGTTGTTGAAAAATTCCGTGGTCAGGGACTGGCTAAGCGAATTAAACAAGCAGCTTTTACACTGTCGCGCCTGCGTTGGCCCAATGCCAAACTATTTGGCCTAACAAGTGGTGGAGCTGTAATGAAAATCAATACAGAACTAGGATATGTTCCTGTTCCTTTCTCGGAGCTGACCGATGATGAAGCCTTTTGGAAAGGTTGCGAGGGCTGTGTAAACCACGATGTTCTTGTACGCACGGAACGTAAATACTGTATTTGTACAGCTATGCTTTATGATCCGGAGAAAGAAAAGAAATGATAATGTGGCAATGTGCTAATATGCCAATGTGCCAATGTTTGAATAATAAAATGAATAAATAATAATAACCTTTTTAAAAAAGTCCATGCGCCAGCCAATTAATACATTGGCATATTGGCACATTGGCATATTAGAACCAATGAAAAAGAAAGTTGTTTTGGCATTCAGTGGAGGTTTGGATACATCCTTCTGTGCCATGTACTTGTCTAAAGACAAAGGATACGAAGTTTATACTGCTATTGCTAATACAGGTGGATTTACCGAAGAGGAACTTAAAAGCATAGAAGAGAAAGCATATAAGCTGGGTGCAGTTAAACACGTAAATCTGGATGTTACTCAAGATTATTATGAAAAGAGCATTAAATATATGGTGTTTGGTAATGTGCTTCGTAATGGAACATATCCAATCTCTGTTAGCTCCGAACGTATATTTCAGGCCATTGCCATTGCCGATTATGCCCGCGAGATAGGTGCCGATGCCATTGCACACGGAAGTACCGGAGCTGGTAACGATCAGGTTCGTTTCGACTTGACTTTCGAAGTTCTTGCACCGGGAATAGAAATTATCACTCCTACCCGCGATATGATTCTTACCCGTGAATACGAAATAAACTATCTGCGCGAACATGGTTACGAAGCCGACTTTGTAAAGATGGAGTATTCTATAAACAAAGGATTGTGGGGAACTTCGATCGGAGGAAAAGAAACATTGCAAAGCGATCAGACTTTACCAGAAGAAGCATACCCTAGTCAGGTTACTGCCGAAGGTACCGAAATACTTAAACTTACCTTTGAACAAGGCGAACTGAAAGCAATCAATGGTGAAACATATACCGATCCTGTAAAAGCAATAAACAAGGTAGAGGAAATTGGTAGTAAATATGGCATTGGTCGCGATATGCATGTAGGCGATACAATCATAGGATTGAAAGGTCGTGTTGGATTCGAAGCAGCAGGCCCTCTATTAATTATCAACGGACATAAGCTTCTTGAAAAACATACATTAAGTAAATGGCAGCAATACTGGAAAGAACAGGTTGCCACATGGTATGGTATGTTTCTGCACGAAGCTCAATATCTTGAACCGGTTATGCGCGACATCGAGGCAATGTTGCAAAGTTCACAACGCAATGTTAATGGTACGGTAATTATCCAGCTTCGTCCTTACAGCTACACACTTGTTGGGGTTGAATCGGATTATGATCTGGTTAAAAATGAATTGGGCGAATACGGTGAAGTTCAGAAAGGCTGGACTGCTGAGGATGCAAAAGGGTTTACCAAGATTTCATCTACGGCATTAAGGGTGTATTATGCTAATCAGAAAAAGAATGGATAATAATTTTAGACACGGATGACACGGATTGCACGGATCAAAATTCACGGATAATATAATAAATTAAATCCGTGTCTTAAAATCCGTGCAATCCGCGTCATCCGTGTCTAAAAAATATGACTAAAGAATATGATTAAAATTGGAATTATTGGTGGAGCAGGCTACACAGCAGGCGAGTTAATCCGGTTACTCGTTAACCATCCTGACGCCGATATTGTATTTATAAACAGCTCAAGCAACGCCGGAAACAAAATAACCGATGTACACGAAGGCCTTTATGGCGAATGTGATTTAACATTCACCGACCAGCTACCCTTAGAAGACATCGACCTGTTGTTCTTCTGTACAGCCCATGGCGATACCCGTAAATTTATGGAAAGCCATAACATTCCAGAGAATCTAAAGATAATAGACCTCTCTATGGATTATCGTATTGAAAACGATGACCATAACTTCCTTTATGGACTGCCCGAACTGAACAGACGTGCAATCTGTAAAGCCAACTATGTAGCCAACCCCGGATGCTTTGCCACCTGTATTGAACTCGGGTTACTTCCATTGGCCAAACATCTGATGTTGAACGATGATATCATTGTGAATGCCATTACCGGAAGCACCGGAGCCGGAGTTAAACCTGGAGCAACATCTCATTTTAGCTGGCGTGATAATAACATCAGTGTTTACAAACCCTTTACCCATCAGCATATACCCGAAATAAAGCAGTCTTTGAAGCAATTACAAAACAGCTTCGACTCGGATATAACATTTATTCCGTATAGAGGTAACTTTCCAAGAGGCATCTTTGCTACCCTTATAGTGAAATGCAAAGTAGAATTACCCGAGCTGTTAAGAATATACCGTGAGTATTACGAAAAAGACTCATTTGTTTGTATTGTGGATAAGAACATTGATTTGAAACAAGTTGTTAATACCAATAAATGCTTAATCCACCTGGAAAAGCATGAAGATAAGCTGATGATAATCTCTTGCATTGATAATCTTCTGAAAGGTGCATCCGGACAAGCTGTCCATAATATGAACCTCATGTTTAATCTGGAAGAAACAGTAGGGTTGAAGTTAAAGCCTTCGGCTTTTTAATTAGTATTGAGTTTTGAGTAATGAGTTCTGAGTGTCCATGCGGCATCGAAACTCATAACTCAAAACTCATAACTCAAAACTTTTAAATTATGAATCTATTCGACGTATACCCCCTATTTGACATCAACATTGTAGAAGGAAAAGGCTGCCATGTATGGGACGATAAGGGCAATAAATATCTTGACCTGTATGGAGGACATGCAGTTATCTCCATTGGTCACTCACATCCAGAATATGTTGCAAGAATAAGCAATCAGGTAAGTAAACTTGGATTCTATTCCAACTCAGTTATAAACAAGTTGCAGCAGGAAGTTGCCGAGCGCATGGGTAAAATCAGCGGGTACGAAGATTATTCTTTGTTCCTGATAAACTCCGGAGCCGAAGCTAACGAAAATGCCTTAAAACTAGCCTCTTTCCATAACGGGCGTACACGCATTATTTCTTTCAACAAGTCTTTCCACGGACGTACGTCTTTAGCTGTTGAGGCTACCGATAATCCAAAGATTATAGCTCCGATCAACAACAACAAACATGTAACCTATTTACCCCTCAATGATATTGCCGCATTGAAAGCAGAACTGGAAACCGAAGAAATTTGTGCTGTTATTATCGAAGGTATTCAAGGGGTAGGAGGCATTGTTATTCCCGACGATGATTTCCTGCGCGAAGCCAGAGAATTATGTACTAAAACTGGTACCATCCTTGTTTTTGATGAGATACAAAGTGGCTATGGCCGAAGCGGAAAGTTCTTTGCGCATCAGTATGCCGGCATTAAACCAGACATTATAACTGTGGCAAAAGGAATTGGCAACGGATTTCCGTTAGCAGGCGTCCTAATCAGTCCTTTATTTACTCCTGTATATGGAATGTTGGGAACAACATTCGGAGGTAATCATCTGGCTTGTGCTGCTGCCTTGGCAGTGATCGATGTGATGGAGAAAGAAAATCTGGTGGATAACGCAGCCAAAGTAGGTGCCTTCCTGATGGAAGAACTGAAAAAGTTCCCTCAGATAAAAGCAGTAAGAGGAAGAGGATTAATGATTGGATTGGAATTCGAAGAACCGGTAAAAGATTTACGTCGTAAATTACTATTCGATTATAAAGTGTTTACAGGAGTTACCGGCACACATGTAATCCGATTGTTACCGCCATTATGCTTAAGCATGGATGAGGCAAAAGAGTTTCTGGAAAAACTTTCAGAAATTTTACGTACCTTCGTGTAGTAGAAAACCGTATTAATATGAACACCCCACTTCGTAAACTTCCAATAGGGATACAAACCTTTGAACAGATTCGCAAAGAGAACTATCTCTATGTGGATAAAACAGCGTTTGTATGGCAGATAGCTAACTTAGGAAAACCTTATTTCCTGAGTCGTCCCCGGCGTTTTGGTAAAAGTCTGCTGATAAGTACTTTTAAGTCTTATTTCCAAGGACGCAAAGATTTGTTCGAAGGGCTTGCCATTGAACAGATGGAAACATCATGGAACCAGTATCCAGTGCTTCATCTGGATTTAAATGCCGAAAAGTTTGATAGTGTGGAGCGCTTGGAGGCATTGATAGATTCTTATTTACAACAATGGGAAAAACTTTACGGAAGTGACAATGAAAGCACTCTATCCACTCGCTTTGCTGGTGTCATCCGCCGTGCAAATGAACAAACCGGTATGGGTGTGGTGGTATTAATAGATGAATACGATAAACCCTTGCTCCAAAATATTCAAAATGAAGATTTGTTGGCTCAATTACGTAGTACCCTGAAAGCTTTTTATGGTGTACTGAAGAGTGCCGATGAACACCTGCGTTTTGTACTCCTGACAGGAGTAACCAAGTTTGCCCATGTAAGCGTATTCAGCGATCTTAATCAGTTAAGTGATATCAGTATGGCTCCTGTTTATGCTACATTGTGTGGTATAACAAAAGATGAACTGGTTTCGACATTTAAACCGGAACTCGAAGCTTTAGCCACGGTACATGGATTGACCTTTGACGAAACTGTCGATAAAATGACCCGGAAGTATGATGGATATCACTTCCGCGAAAACACTCCGGGGCTTTTCAATCCTTTCAGTGTATTAAACGCGTTGCAATATCTTCAGTTTGATAATTACTGGTTTCAAACCGGTACTCCCACTTTCCTGATTGATCTTCTGAAAGAGAGTGACTATGATTTACGTACTCTTATTGATGGAGTAGAAACTGCCCCACGTGCATTTAGTGAATATCGTGCAGAATCCGGGAATCCTATCCCCTTGCTATACCAAAGCGGTTATCTTACCATCAAAGGGCATGACAAGGAGTTCGGACTTTATAAACTGAATTTCCCAAACGATGAGGTAGAGTATGCTTTCTTGCAATTTCTCGCACCTTTCTATACTTCTGTAACAGACGATGAACAGTCATTCCATATCAGTCATTTTGTTCGCGAGTTGCGTAGTGGCGATATTCCTTCGTTTATGCAGCGGCTGAAAGCTTTCTTTGCCGATATTCCTTATGAACTTAATGATAAAACCGAACGGCATTATCAGGTGATTTTCTATCTCGTATTCAAACTGATGGGAGAGTTTGTTCAAACCGAAGTGCGAAGTGCCCGCGGGCGTGCCGATGCTGTGGTGTGGACACGCGATCAGATTTATCTATTTGAATTCAAACTCAACGATACTGCCGAAAAAGCACTGGAACAAATTGATGCAAAAGGTTATTTGATTCCTTACAGTGTTGACAAACGGAAATTAGTAAAGGTAGGTGTTGAGTTTGATAAGGAAGAACGGAATATAGGAAAATACCTGATAGACGAGGAAACTCATAACTCATAACTCAAAATTAATGAAAATAGCTATTATCGGCGCAGGCAACATGGGAGGCGCCATTGCCAAAGGACTGACACAAGGAAGTATCGTAAAAGCAAAAGATATATTCGTATCCGATATTTCGGATGCAAACCTGAATGAGTTGAAGGCTTACAATCAGGAGATCAATATAACAAAAGATAATCAGGAAGCTGTAAATGCAGCCGATATTATTATCCTTGCAGTGAAACCTTGGTTGGCAAGAGAAATTCTTGTTAATATAGAAGCCGATTACTGCAAAAAGATCCTTGTTTCGATTGTAGCCGGCATACCCTTAACAGAATATCTTGCGTGGACTTCTCTTTCTGCTGTACTATTCCGGTTAGTGCCCAATACTGCTATTTCCGAATTGGCCAGTATGACACTGATTGCCTCTTTAAATGCAGGCGAAGAACAGCAACAACTCATTCTCAATATCTTCAACGAGCTGGGATTGGCAATGCTTGTTCCCGAAAAACATATACCTGCAACCACAGCTCTGACTTCCTGTGGCATTGCGTATGTGTTCAAATACATTCAGGCAGCTATGCAGGCAGGAATAGAAATGGGTATTTATCCTAAGGATGCCATGAAAATGGTAGCCCAATCTGTTAAAGGAGCCGCAGAGATTATACTGAATAACGAAACCCATCCCTCTGTAGAAATTGATAAAGTCACTACCCCAGGAGGCATTACTATTAAAGGGATTAATGAATTAGATCATGCCGGATTTACATCCGCAATTATAAAAGCAATAAAAAAGAGTAATGAGTAGTGAGTAGTGAGTTTTGAGATCCATGCGGAATTGAACTCAAAACTCATCACTCATTACTCACTACTCAAAACTCACTCAAAACTCAAATAGTATGGACGACCAGATTAAACAAATAGCAGAACGTTTGCGTGGGCTACGCGAAGTCTTGGAATTAAGTGTTGAAGAATTGGCCACAGGCGCCGATATTTCTCAGGAAGAGTACCAAAAAGCAGAAACAGGCGAATATGATATCTCTGTAAGCATGCTCCAAAAAATAGCACGAACTTATGATATCGCCCTCGATGCACTAATGTTTGGTGAAGAACCCAAAATGAACTCTTACTTCCTGACACGTGCAGGCAAAGGAGTTTCTATCGAACGCACCAAAGCATATAAGTACCAATCGTTAGCTTCGGGATTTATTAAGCGTGAAGCCGATCCGTTTATAGTAACCGTTGAGCCGAAGGATGAAAATGCACCTATGAATTACAACTGTCACAACGGGCAAGAGTTTAACTATATACTCGAAGGCCGTATGTTGCTTAGCATAGGCGGAAAAGAACTTATTCTTAACGAAGGAGATAGTATCTATTTTAATTCAAAACTCCCACATGGAATGAAAGCACTCGATGGTAAAAAGGTGCAATTCCTGGCGGTAATATTGTAAAGTTAGTAAAGAAGGAGGTAAAGTGAGGTAGAGGAGGTAAAGAGAATAAAGAAGATAGAGAATAAAGGAGTCCTATTTACTGCCTTTATTTACTTTACTGCCTTTATTTACTTTATAACCTTTACCTGACTTTACCTCCTTTACCTCACTCAAATACTTAAAATAATGGTCGAAAAGTTTTTATCTCAAACAACATTTACTTCATCAGAAGACTTTGCTAAGAACCTGAATATAATAGTGCCCGAGAACTTCAACTATGGTTACGATGTAGTTGACGAATGGGCAGCAAACGAACCCAATAAACGTGCTTTATTGTGGACAAACGACAAAGATGAATGCCGTGAATTCACCTTTGCCGAAATGAAAAAATATACAGATATGACTGCCTCTTATTTCCAAAGCCTGGGAATAGGTCGTGGTGATATGGTGATGCTTATCCTTAAACGCAGATATGAGTTTTGGTTTAGCATTATTGCACTTCATAAACTGGGTGCAGTTGTTATTCCGGCTACCCATCTGTTAACTAAAAAAGATATTGTTTATCGTTGCAATGCAGCCGATATTAAAATGATTGTTGCAGCAGGCGAAGAAGTAATAAACAACCATATCCTCGAAGCAAAACCCGATTGTCCTACACTGCAAAAGCTGGTTAGTGTTGGACCTGTTATTCCCGAAGAATTTGAAGATTTCCATAAAGGCATTGAAAATGCAGCACCTTTTGTTCGTCCGGAAAACGTAAATACAAACAACGACATCTCATTGATGTACTTTACATCGGGTACAACCGGCGAACCTAAAATGGTTGCCCACGATTTTACTTATCCGCTGGGACATATCACAACCGGAAGCTACTGGCATAACCTGCATAAGGACAGTATACACCTAACCATTGCCGATACCGGTTGGGGAAAAGCCGTATGGGGAAAACTCTATGGACAGTGGATTGCCGGAGCAACCGTATTTGTGTACGACCATGAAAAGTTTGTTCCTGCCGAAATTCTTAAAAAGATAAACGATTATCGCATAACATCGTTGTGTGCTCCTCCCACCATATTCAGGTTTTTGATACGCGAAGACCTTTCTAACTATAACCTCTCATCGCTTGAATACTGCACCATTGCAGGCGAAGCCTTGAACCCTGCCGTTTACGAGAACTTCTTGAAATTAACCGGAATCAAGTTGATGGAAGGATTTGGGCAGACCGAAACCACACTAACTATTGCCACATTCCCTTGGATGGAACCGAAACCCGGAAGTATGGGTATGCCAAACCCTCAATACAATGTAGACCTGATTGATTATGAAGGCCGTTCCGTAGAAGCCGGTGAACAGGGAGAAATTGTTATACGCACAGGCGAAAAGAAAGTAATCGGTCTTTTCAAAGAGTACTATCGCGATGCTGAACGTACCAACGAAACATGGCACGATGGTATTTATCACACTGGTGATGTTGCCTGGAAAGACGAAGACGGCTATTACTGGTTTGTTGGTCGTACAGACGATGTTATCAAGAGCTCGGGTTACCGCATTGGGCCGTTCGAAGTAGAAAGTGCCCTGATGACACACCCCGCAGTTGTGGAATGTGCCATTACAGGAGTTCCGGATGAAATACGCGGACAGGTTGTTAAGGCAACAATTATTCTTGCCAAAGAATATAAGGATCGTGCCGGCAACGAACTAGTGAAGGAGTTGCAGGAACACGTTAAAAAAGTAACTGCTCCTTATAAATATCCACGTGTAATTGAATTTGTTGAGGAACTACCCAAAACAATCAGTGGTAAAATACGAAGAGTAGAAATCCGTCAGAATGACGAGAAATAAGTTTTGAGTAATGAGTAGTGAGTAGTGAGTTACCATGCGGCATCGTAACTCACTACTCAAAACTCACTACTCAAAACTCAATTTATTATCTTTTTTTGCAATAAATAAAAAACTTAGTTTAATTTTGCAGAATTGTTTTTTTATGAGAACAGGATGACGCAAGATTCAGATCATTTAATAGACATTGACAAGATACTTCGCACTAAAGCGCCGAAGCACTATAAATATGTACCCAAGTTTCTGATATCGTATCTGAAGAAAATTATTCATCAGGACGAACTCAATGTATTCCTTGAAGAGTCGAAGGATAAAGTAGGGGTAGAGTTTTTGGATGCATGCATGGAGTTTCTGGATGCCAAAGTCGAAGTAAAAGGAATCGAGAACTTACCCGATGATCGCTTGCTGACATTCGTTTCTAATCACCCGCTTGGCGGACAAGATGGTGTTGCACTGGGCTACGTATTGGGTAACCATTACAACGGAAGAGTAAAGTACCTGGTGAACGACCTGTTAATGTCTGTTCGTGGACTTGCTCCCTTATTTATCCCCATAAACAAAACAGGAAAACAATCAAAAGACTTTCCCCGTATGGTTGAAGCCGGATTTCAGTCGGACAATCACATGATTATGTTTCCTGCCGGATTATGTTCCAGACGACAGAATGGAGTGATCCGCGATCTGCAATGGTCAAAGACATTTATAGTTAAAAGTGTACAAACACAAAGAGATGTTGTACCCATACACTTTGAAGGCAGAAACTCAGACTTCTTTTATAATCTGGCAAACTTATGTAAGAAGCTCGGTGTCAAATTTAATATTGCAATGATATATCTGGTGGATGAAATGATGAAAAACCGTCATAAAACATTCACTATAACTTTCGGCAAACCTATTCCTTGGCAAACGTTCGACAAATCAAAAACTCCGGCTCAGTGGGCCGAGTATGTAAAAGAAGAAGTTTACAAATTAGGACAGAACCAAGAATCACCAGAAAAAGGTAAATAACATGGAAGAAGAGATCATCCCGCCAGTAAATAAAGAACTGATAAAAGCGGAACTCACAGAAGAAAAAAGACTGCGAATGACCAATAAGAGTAACAATCAGATATACATTGTTACTTATCAGAATTCTCCTAATATTATGAGGGAGATAGGTCGTTTGCGTGAAATAGCTTTTCGTGCAGCTGGCGGCGGAACGGGAAAATCGTTGGATATCGATGAATACGATACCATGGAGAATCCTTACAAGCAACTGATTGTATGGAATCCCGAAGCCGAAGAAATACTGGGGGGCTACAGGTATATTTTAGGAACCGACGTTGAGTTTGACGAGAAAGGACGCCCTGTTCTTGCTACGGCTCATATGTTCAACTTCTCCGATGAGTTTATTAGTAATTATTTGCCTCAAACCATTGAACTTGGGCGGTCGTTTGTTACACTTGAGTATCAATCATCGCGTGCCGGCAGCAAAGGCTTATTTGCACTGGATAATCTTTGGGATGGCTTGGGTGCATTAACAGTAATAATGCCCGAGGTGAAATTTTTCTTTGGAAAAGTAACAATGTATCCCAGCTATCATCCGCAAGGCCGCGATATGATATTGTATTTCCTGAAGAAACATTTTGAAGATAAAGACAGCTTAATAACTCCTGTAAGGCCATTAATAATCCAATCGGATGAAAAGGAACTTGCTGCTCTTTTCAATAAAGAAACCTTTAAAGAAGATTACCGCATACTGAATGCCGAAGTACGTAAACTGGGTTATAATATCCCTCCTTTGGTAAACGCATACATGAGTCTGAGCCCTACCATGCGTATGTTTGGAACAGCCATCAACTATGGGTTTGGTGATGTGGAAGAAACCGGTATACTGATTAATGTAGACGAAATCCTGGAAGAGAAACGCATGCGCCATATCGAATCTTTTGTGAAGAACGATTCGCAAGATTGCAAAATAACATCGGGAGCTAACAAGGTAATATATAAAGAGAAGTAGTTATGAGTAATGAGTTATGAGTAATGAGTTATGAGTAGTGAGTTTTGAGTTACGATGCCGCATGGGTACTAACTCAAAACTCATTACTCATTACTCACTACTCATAACTCATCACACTGCCGGCAAACTATTACCATTAATCTTCCTGTATAAATCGAGAGCAAATATATCAGTCATACCTGAGATGTAATCCAGTACGGCTTGAATACGTTCGTACAAACCCTCCGCTCTCAGGTTGTATTGATCGGATACCCGGTCAATCAGTAAGCGCGAATAAGCTTTGTCGGGATATTGAACAGCCTCTACCATTAAATCGAGTAAGGTACTGATTACCCGGAAACCAGCCAGCTCTATATCAAGAACATCGCGTGCGCGATATATCTTCTTAAAAGATAAATCGGAACAGGTTTTATAAGCAACAGCGGCCTGATCGCAAACACTTTTTATTAGTGGACCTTTAAACTCGCCATCCAGAATCTTCTCCTCATTCTCAACAAACACCCGTGTGCATTCTTGAATAAGCAGGCCAACAACCGACGAACGTAAGTAAGCAATCTGCTCGTTTACATCGCGCACATACTTAAATACACGTTTCATTTTCTCCTGTCTTTCCTCCGGAAAATAATTCAGAAACAGTTCTTTGGTTTCTTCAGTGGTAAGTATTTTTAGTTTGTGCGCATCTTCAATATCCATTAACTGATAACAAATATCGTCGGCAGCTTCAACTAAGTAAACTAGCGGATGTCGAACATACGCTAAGGGGCTATCCTGTATTTTTTTGAGACCCAATTCAAGGGCAATTTTACGAAAAGCATCTTCCTCAGTAGTGAAGAACCCAAATTTAGATTTCCCTCCGGCTAAGCTAGAAGAGTATGGGTATTTTACAATAGAGGCTAATGTAGAATAGGTTAACACAAAACCACCTTCGCGTCTTCCCTCAAATTGGTGGGTTAACAGCCTGAAGGCATTTGCATTTCCTTCAAAGTGAATAAAGTCTTGCCATTCGTTTTTGGTTAGTTCGTTCTTAAGTTTCTTGCCTTCGCCCTCTTCAAAATACTTTGATATGGCCCTCTCGCCCGAATGACCAAAAGGAGGATTGCCCAAATCGTGTGCCAAACAAGCAGCAGAAACGATTGAACCAATCTCGGGTAAGAAAGAATCTTTTAAATCCGGATGTTTCTCTAGCAGTGCTTTGGCGCAATCATTCCCCAACGATCTGCCTACACACGATACTTCTAAGCTATGCGTTAATCTGTTATGAACAAATACACTTCCCGGCAAAGGGAATACTTGGGTTTTATTTTGTAAACGGCGAAAAGGTGCCGAGAAAATAAGCCGGTCGTAATCTCGCTGAAATTCGGAACGGTTTTCTTCTCTTACCTGATGAAATTGCTCCATCCCATAACGTTTCGCCGAAATCAATGTTCTCCAATCCATCATTAAGAAATTTAGAATACAAAGATATACAGAAATTTATTCACTTCAACAACTTTTCTTACCTTTGCGCCCCAGACTAATTAAGATGAGAAAGAACAGCGCCCTACTGATAACGACTTTTAGTGTTTTATTATTTTCTTGTACAGATAACAGACAGAAGATTGACAATTCTCAACTATTAGAAAAACTACAAACGCAAGTAGATAGTATCATCAATCTGGGATATAAAATAGATAACATTAATCTTTATACTACAACTTTTTCGGATGAAGGGCCGGGAAATGTTGGCTATTTCAAATTGATGTTTATAAATGCAGTACCTTCCGACCCGGCAATAGAGTACATGGCAAACTTCAGCTATTCGGCAGAATCTGACCGATTGACTTTTCATGGATATCCAACCAGTCCGGATAATAAACGAAAGGAGAAGATATATAGCTCCTCTCCCAATTTTTCTGATGCCATATCTAAACTGGAAGAGATGAAACAACAAATACCAGATAATTATAAATTCGATAATCTGTTATTTATAAAGTACTCTGTTGTAAACAACAACCCAATATATCTGTTTGAAATAGAACTGAAACCAGATTCGGATGATATCTCGCATCCAAAAGTAAAACAGGAAAAGAAGTCTTATGTGAAATACAGCACACGCAGAAGGCGTAAGAAGTATGGTGCTACAAAGAAAACCCATCATACCGAGATAAAGAAAAAGATTCAGCATACTATCACTTTTAAGGTAATCAACGACCAGATAGAATTAAAATAAGAACCCAAGGCAAACACACTTTGACTTATAATGGAAGCTCTGTGAATTTTCTAACCAAAATAAACAGCAACAAGTCGGAAACAATCATGAATCCTACTCTTTCTACCTATATGTTGCATGCAAATTTTTACATCAGCGAAAAAGCCCGGAACAATAATATAGATCATATTTACGAAGAGAATAGTTATGAATATAACTCTGACGAAGGAGTGGTAAAACTACCAGTGAAAATATTGAATACGCTTTTTATTGATCGTACACATTCTCATTGGGCATTCGGGCTGGATGAAGAGGCAAAAGAAACAGTGGGCACAAGATCTGGTAGTCAAAAGATTGTTTATCATAAAATATACAGAGCAGCAGATTACTATAAAGAATTTGCAGATGAACTTCCGGCTGGTGTTGTTTTCGCTGTTAATACTAAAAAGTTGAGCGAACAGCCACCTTATAAATTCCCTGTGGAGTCTTTGCAAAGTGATTGTGATGTAGCTAATGCTGCAATCAAAGAATTGGCAGATAAATGTGATGGTATTATTGCAAACCCAGAAAATATATTTCAGGATATTGCGCTTTTGGCACATTACGCATTGACGGAAACCCGTACTAAGATGAACGAAGGTTGTAGTGCTCAGTTCAATCCGGGACGTGATGATAAAGAATTTAAAGAAGTATTGAAGAAGATGAATGATGAGATGACTTATTTAACCAATGCTACTACTTTTATTGTAAAGTAAAGAGCTACTTTTTCTCACCACGATGAGAACAAATACTCATGCTAATGAGAAATGTTTCTTATCGTGATGAGAAAAGATTCTCATCGTGATGAGAAAATATAAGAAAACGTTTCAATCATTTTCTCAAATTTCAAAATCAGGCAAATAATCTACAAGCTTCTGTTTTACTGTTTGTCCTTTCGTTTGGTCAGTAATAAGTGTAGCTCCTCCATTCTTGGTCCGGTTATATAACAAAGATGCTTTTTCTTCTTTGTTTTGCAATTCAATAAAAGCTTCTCCCAATGGTGTTAGGTTACAATGTATTGTCCAGCCTGCTACTTCAATGGTATCTCCTTTACGAATAACCTCAACATGGGGGCTATCGTTTCCATGTGTATCAATTACAGTTAGAAAGCGAGCTTTCTCACAAAGTTGAGTAGTAGCCGAAAAAAGCCAATGATCGGGGTGGGGTACTGTTTTGTTTTCTGTTTGTTCGGAGCAGAACACATGTGCAACCGATGTACCCAGATCGTTCTTTCCATGTACCATTACACCATTCTCCTGATTTTCTACAACCATAGGGTATTGTGTGGTATGTAGCAAATAACTCCATGTTACAGGTTCTTTGCCTTCTAACTCTTCATAGACAATATGCAACCCGCTTGTTCCTAATTGAATAATATGGCGGCGGAACAATCCGGTCTTATTAACATCCCAACCATTCTCTGGGGTGAACTTGGTTCCTGAAAGGCGGCCACGTTCCAGCCAAAGCGGAGATACAACCTCACCATACGCATTCGAGGCATCGCCAACTACATAGGAAATCTTTTCTCCTTCATAATGCCGGGGAATCCAGCCATAACCTTCGGTGCCGATACGTTGCCCCATGCCATTTACCAGTATGCTGTTATGTGCCCGGGTATTGCGATAGGCATACATGCTATTATCGTCGGTAAAGCCTGTGCGATGTCCGCTGCTATAGAATATTGGTTTGCCGCCATAAAACGTATTGAATGCATTTTGATTGGCCAACGCATGCGAAGATGCTCCATACGGGCTGGAACGGAAAGAAAGCATGGCGTTTTGCCCGGGATTGCCCAACGAAGAGTGCATGGTAGCCACTCCGTTTTTGGAAAAGACTTTAGTAGAAGGTAAATCAGAAAGTGAGACCGACGGATTGGGCAAAAGCTTATCTGTAAGACAACGATACCATGTTAAGTCGGCCGGTTTTGATCCCAAAGAGGCTTTTAGTATATCCGGATCGCGTTCTTTAATGTATCTGACGTATGCTGCTGCCCACGGATTGTTGCACTCGCGAGCCAATGCATCGGCATAACCCACACGTACACTACCAGGTGTAAGCATCCGCTCGTGTGCATTTCCATGTCCGGCCGATTTGGAGAATGGGGGTTGATGATAAATAACATATAACGCATTGTTGTTATACCAAGGATCGTCAAAGTAATTGAACCCGGTTATGCGTCCGTAAAATGCCGGAACTTCAATCAATGTACGGAGATTCACCTGAAAATAAGAATCGCCATTGTGCCACGAACCATCATCATTGAGTCCGGGCAAACGAGATACCCAGAAGTTATAACAATAATCGGCCCAGACAGTAGCTTCAGGAAGTTCATTCAATGTAGCGAAGGCAGCCATATTCAGGATACGGAAAGTCATTTGCCACACATGGTTATCGGCAATACGGTTTTCAAGGTGGTTAACATATTCTTCAAAAAACAAACTGCCGTTCTCCTTGATTGTAGCAAGCAGTAAATCCTTTTCGGCCGGGGTCAGAATGTTGTAAAAGGCATCGTAGGCCGATGTACTCATAGATAATATGGTACTCAGGTTGAAGTCGCCAGCAAAGTATCGGTTACCTTTCCATGAAATAATTTCGGTGAGGCGGCGCATGGCTTCCTTGTAATACGCACCATGGTTTCTATGTTTCGTTCTTCTCTGTCCACTATCTTACGGCTTTCACGAATCAGTGCTGATTTCCATTGCACTTCATTTGTTAAACCAGCTAAAGATGTTGTATCAATTTCCCGGCTTAAATGATGCAAGGGTTGTAACATAGCCTTATCGGCTTTAGTGATATAGGCTTTAGCTTCAGGATTATCTTTGTTTTTAGCAATAACAGTATCCCAGTTTTTCCGATCGAGAAGAACACGGGGATGTGTAGTTGGAAATTTATCTGTTACATCTGCAAATGAAGGCGGATTAAAAACACGAGTGTTTTTATCAATGAAAAAGTGATATACCGGCGACCATTCTTCTTGTCCGTTGTTAACAAAAGCATGCTGCCAGTACCACTTGCCCTCTTCAAAAAGTTGAAAGGGATTGAAGAACGCCCAGTTTCTTTCGGCAGTAATCACATCTTTTTTAAATGATGCATCTTTTGATATACGTATACGGTAAGTAACATGTGGTTTTTGTTCATGTCCTTCAATTCCATCTAATACAGCACCCAGATGAGGATATTTATCCGGCCACATAAACCGGGGCGGATTCACAGTGATATGTTGTCCATCCAAAGGCGAAGGGGTAACACGTACTTCGTGCATCAGTGTTTCTTTATCTGTTTTGATTATATGGCCTGCCTGTGTTACATAAGGAAACAGGAAAAGAAAAAGTATGATAAGTTTTGAATAACGGGTTTTTCATGCAATCAAAGATTTATTAACGATACAGCCCCCACCCAAGTCGATGCCTATTGCTGTTTGATTTATCATGATTTGTTGGTTTTAAAAATCAGTTTTCAGGGTACGCTTCTTTCTGTTAACTTTCACCTCAACATTTACATTCGACGTTGAGAATTGTTTGTTATTGAATTTGGCTGATAAAGCCGGTACATTCTTCTGATTGGCAAAAGGATAAATAATTGTAATGAAACGGGCTGTACTTTTGGCTTCTTTCGGTGTGTTGAACGAAAGTGCTGTACGTTCTACGCGTTTGCGATAATCGGTTGAGCGCCATCCTTCCTCTTCTTTCATCTTTAAAGGGGTTTCTCCGAAACATTGCAGTTTTACGTTGCTGTTTCCTTTATAATCGGATATAACAGTCATTGCTTTAGAGTCGAGGTTCACTTTTCCTTCGGCCAACTGATAGTGCAGATTTACTTCTCCTACCGCATCACCATAGGCTTCATCTACCAAAACGAAATAGGTGTTATCTACAAAGAACACTGTACGGCGGTGGGTTAATCCTTTATAGCTGGGTGTTTCGGTAACCAGTGTTTGAACATCGCCCTCGGCGTTCCAGTATTTGCATACCGACTCTCTTGTTTTGAGTGTTTTATCGTCCAACGTAAGTGTGTTGTGAACCATTGTTTGACGAAACCAGTTGCGAAGTGCTGTTACCTCATCGTCTCCTGCATATACGTATGCTCCCGAATCGGGGAAGAGGTTTTTGCCATTGAACCAAAGTTCGAATGTGCCATTGTCGGGTTGGTTGTGCCATTCTCCTTTGGGTCCGGCTTTCAATACCATTACAGTAGCATCGTTCTTCCATGAGTTGCGGAATGTGTAGAACCCTGTAGCTTTGAATGCCTTAGACAGGTTTTCGGGTTGTTTGCCGCTTTTACCTTCGGTAGCAAAGTACTTGATTTGCTCGTTTTGTGGAAACAGTTTTGCCCATGTTTTGTAGTTGCGCACTTCGGTACCCCTGTCGCCCAGTTTAGCATCGCTAAAGCAAGGGTTGCTGTAATCCGGGAAACAGATGTTTGCATAGAATAGAATCATGCTTTCTATGGTATCCAGATAAGATTGGGGAAATTCATTACGGAATCCATTGGCATCGGCCATATAAAGTGCTTTGCAGAATATATTGATGGCTGCCAGATGATAATGTGGGTCGAGTTCATACTGTCCGCCATCATCATACACCTGTTCTTTGATCTCATCGTTCAGTATTTCAATTCCGCTCTTCCGCCAGGTAACAGCATTTTTGTATTCGGGAAAGAATGCTCCGGCATATATCATGCGTTGTGCTTCGAACAAAAGGTGATTGCCTTGCTTGGAGTAATTTCCCATAATATGCACAGCGTGCTTATGGTAATTAACCAGAAACTCAGTTAGAAACTCCGGAGTAAAAGAGGGAGAAGAAAGGAACAACAGGAACTGCGAAGTCTGGTCCTGCAAACGGTGACTAACTTCCAACGGACGCCAGGCAAAGCGCATGTTTTCTTTTGCGCCTTCGAATGTGTTGCCGCTTGTTAGTTCGTACTCTTCTTTGTCTATCTCTACCAACGGGTTTTTCTTAATCCAGTCCATGTATTGGTGTGCCCATGCTTTGGCGTATTTCTCATCACCCGATATGCGGTAGGCTTTACCCATAGGGCCAAACCATTTGTGCCGGTGAAGCTGCCAACGTAACTCGTTGTCTTTTACAGGCCAATATTGCCAGTTGATATCTTCGCCATAATTGTAGGAAGGTTGATAGCCTTTGTGTACAAAGAATGTATGGTTCAAAGCATCGTCGGCCCATTCTTGTTCTTGCTTGGAGATTTTAACTTTACTCAAATCAACGTCAGGCGTTTTAACATGGGTACGTGCGCGGTAATATTTGAGCAGGGCCTTGGCGGCTTCTTCGTCTTTCCCGTTCTGGTGGAGTTCTTTCACTTTTTCGAGGCCGGGATAGTCGAGGTTAAGAAGCGAAAAGGCCTCGCTTTTCAGTTCCTGTGCTGTGATTTTACCTGCCAAACGTGCAATGGCAATAGCAAGGTATTTGGATATTTTGTTCATGATATTATTGGTTTAATTGTTTACAAATCTTTATAGCTAATCCCCTTTACATCCATATAGCGTTTCAACGCTTCAAGGAAGTAGTAGTCCGCATAATTTAACGGGGCATCAATTTCCGAACCATGAGGCAACGAACCTGTTGAGTGCATCAGAATAAACCCTTGATTATCGCCTATCTTGGCCAGATAATCATCACCGGATAAGTTCTTCAGTATAGTCTCGGCATAATCCAGATAGATCTTACCGTTGGGTAGCATGGTGCTCATTTCAATGAAAGCAGAAGCGGTAATACAGGCAGCCGATGCATCGCGGGTGGGCATGGTGAGGTTTTTATCCAACTGTACATTCAGGAAATCGATATCGTATCCGGTATAGATCGGGACTGTTTATTTTACCAATCATCGACGGACCGATGTCTGTAAGGTCCGGATAATACAGAATGAAGGTAGTTGAGTCGGTTGTTTCCGTATCATCACATGATATATGGGTAAGCAAAGCTGCTGCTACCAACATTACCGTCAAGAATCTTAAGGTTATGTGTTTTAGATTCATTGTTTCAGATTTTATATTTAGATTGTTTATTTTATAATAATAGTTCTAAAAAGACTATTTTTCCATATTGGCAAATTTAGGATATAGTGTTATTATTGTGTTTTCATATTCTCTATTCTTTGTTTAAAAACCGATTATTCTATATCATTTTTGTTGAAATCGGTATTAGTTTTGTTGAAAAAGGGGCGTGGCGGTGCTCCAAACCTCATCTGCACGGTTTGTTTTCTTCTATATAGCATTGGACCCTTGAGCTATATAGCATCGACCTCTTGAGCTATATAGCACTGGCCCCATCGTCTATATAGCATTGGATTCGTTGTCTATATAGTTACGATTTATAAGCAATCACCCCTATCGGGGTCACCTGTTGACAATTCGTAATTCAAAGAACACGATTACAATGTAGGGCATCGCCCAATCAAGTTAAGGGATTCATTGTATGCTATCCGCATGGTGAATCCCTTGGGATTCAATTTGAATAACCCCCAGTGAAGGGCGAAGCCCGACTGGGGGCAA
>NZ_QVMJ01000003.1:0-245519 GCF_010500955.1 Bacteroides sp. 519 | reverse complement strand
CGTTGTGAGTTATAGGGATACGCATCCCCCCAGTCGGGCTTCGCCCTTCACTGGGGGTTATTCAAATTCAATCCCTTCGGGATTTCTTAACTTGATGACATTGGGTGATGCCTGGGGCTGAACTAACCTGCCACTTCGTGGCGAATGAGATATTCCGAACATTGTGTGCCTTTGCCTACATTGTGAAAACATTGTGGCATAGAAATTGCTTTTATATAACCAACTAAACAAAACTAAAACAGACTAAAAATGAAAACTTATCTTCCACTTGAATGTGGTATTAACAACAGCAACTCTATGAGTGCCCTCATCAATGCTATGGGTGCAAAAGGTTATGGCATCTACATGCTTCTGTTATTAGAACTTCGCCGGCACAAAAATTACATGATTAACAATGAAACTTTGAAGTTAATTGCACGAACTTATAGCATTCGTCGTCGATTAATTGATGATGTGTTGTATAACTACGGTCTTTTTATTGTCGAAACATTGCCAAATGGAGAACTATGCGTGCGATCGGAATATGTTACACGGGTAATGAAGAATTACGATGATAAAGTAGCTAAATCGCAGATTGACGAAAAGAAAGATGCAGACAATGAATGCCAGACCAAAAGCAACGTTCGTTATAACGACCCTATAACAAAAGAAAAGAATAGAAAAGAAAAGAAAACATCAACAGAAAAAGAAAAAGAAAAAGAGACTGCTGCTGTTGATGCTGTTGTTGAAAATAAACCTGCCAATAAAACAGGTCTTCTCAAACTGACAAAACAACAGCGTGTAAGTGTTAAACGGCATGTCCGAAAGGCAGAAGAGGATATCCAAAATACTTCTTGAAACTCGCTGTAGTTAGCTTCAAATTTGTTACTTTCGCAAGAAATTAAAAATTCTACGCTAAAAATGAAAGTTCAGATCATTAATAAATCCCGGCATGCACTCCCGGAATATGCAACAAAGTTATCGGCAGGAATGGATGTACGCGCAAATTTATCCGAACCAATCAGTTTGAAACCAATGGAAAGATGCATGGTGCCAACCGGCCTTTTTATTGCGCTGCCCCAAGGATACGAAGCACAAATACGTCCGCGCAGTGGCCTTGCCATCAAGAAGGGAATCACTGTATTGAACTCTCCGGGAACCATTGATGCCGACTACCGGGGCGAAATTTGTATCATCCTGATCAATCTTTCTTCCGAATTATTTGTTATAGAAGACGGCGAGCGTATTGCCCAAATGGTAATTGCCCGGCACGAACAACCCGAATGGGAAGAAGTGGAGGTACTGGACGAAACCGAAAGAGGTGCCGGAGGCTTTGGCCATACAGGCAAGAAATGATTAACAGCTCAACAAAAAACAGTATATGATATTATTCAGCATACAGAGGCACAGAGACACAGAGATTTTGAATAACATAAGAGGCATAATTAAAAACGCTCTGCCTCTGTGCCTCTGTGTTCTATTCTTTCAGGTGGTTTTACCAACAAAGGTAAAAGCGCAGGAAACATCTCTTACCCCCGAAGAACAACGGAAATACAACTATTTCTTTCTGGAAGCAACCAAACTTAGCGAGTCGGGCAACCCCGATGAGGCATTCGAACTCTATCAGCATGCCTTGGAAATAAATCCCAATGGCGCTTCGGCACTTTACGAAATAGCCCAGCTTTACCTGCAACTCAATCAGGTACAAATGGCACAGCAATCGCTCGAAAAGGCAGTAGCCAACGATCCCGATAACTATTGGTATGCCGATGCCTTGGCAAACCTGTACATGCAACGGGGCATGAACGCCGAGGCTATAAAAGCCATGGAGATGATGGTGCAACGCTTTCCCAACAAATACGAAACCCTGTTTGGACTTATCAGCTTATACAGCAGCGAGAAAGATTACGATAAGATGATCGGAGCCCTCAATAAACTGGAAAACAAAGCCGGTAAAAGCGAACAGATATCAATGGAAAAGTTCAGGATATACCTCACCCAGGAAGATCATAAAAAAGCATTCAACGAAATAGAAAGCCTGGTGAAAGAGTATCCGCTCGATATGCGCTATCTTGTAATTCTGGGCGATGTTTATATGCAAAACAACAAAACCAATGAAGCATTAAAAGCATACGCCAAAGTTTTAGAAAACGAACCGGGCAATGCAATGGCTACATTGGCACTGGCCAGTTATTACGATAGAACGGGACAGACCGAACTATACGATCGGCAAATTGACAACCTGTTGTATAACAAACAAATTGATCCGGATATTAAACTCAACATCCTGCGCCAGCAGATATATAAAGCCGAACAAGCCAAACAGGATAGTACGGAAATAATCTCTCTCTTCGACCGGGTAATTGAACAGGATCAGGAAGATACGCAAATCCCAATGCTATATGCGCAATACCTGATAAGCAAAAACATGGAAGAGGCATCGATACCGGTGCTCGAACATATATTGCAGCTCGACCCAACCAATACGGCAGCCCGTATGACTTTACTTGGATCGGCCATTCGCAAGAACGATTACGACCAGGTAATCCGTATTTCGGAGCCGGGAATAGAACTCAACCCCGAATCCATCGAATTTCCTTTCTATCTGGGGATCTCTTATTTTCAGAAAGATGAGTACGATAAAGCGCTCGTAACATTCGAAAACGCATTGCAGCATCTGCCCGAAAACGTAAACCCAGAGGTAGTGTCCGACTTTTACAATATGATAGGCGATATTTATCACACAAAGAATAAAGAAAAAGAAGCGTTTGCAGCCTACGATTCGGCCTTGGTTTACAATCCGGAGAATGTAGGGGTTTTAAATAATTATGCCTATTATATTTCGATCAAGAAATCGCCCACCAAAGCCGAGTTAGACAAGGCCGATGAGATGAGCCATAAAACCGTAAGAAAAGAGCCAACCAACTCAACCTATCTGGATACCTACGCCTGGATATTGTTTATAAAAGGCAATTATGCCGAAGCCAAGCTGTACATTGATGATGCCTTGCGCAACGATAAAGACATTAGTGATGTGATTATAGAACATGCCGGCGATATTTATTATATGACAGGCGATAAAGAAGGAGCCATGAAATATTGGTTGCAAGCTCAGGAAATAGGTAGCGAATCGAAAACATTAAAGAAGAAGATATCGAAAAAGAAATATATACCTGAGTGATTTTATTTACGATTTTACGATTTACGATTTACGATTGAAGTTAGTTTAATGAGATGATCTTGAAGCAAATCAGCAAAATAGCAATTGGGATATTTATCCTCTCTCTTTGTTTGTATTCCTGCAAAACCACCAAAGGTACAGCAGGAAGTACAGGCATGGTGAGTGTGGTTTCGGCTGATATGTTTTCTTCGCGCTTGAAACTAACTGTACCGCAGGAAAAGAAAAAGCAAACCCTGAACGGTACCGTAAAGATGCTTCGGGATGAACTTATTCAGATTTCTTTGGTGGCCCCCGTGCTTCGGACCGAAGCGGTAAGAATTGAGGTTACCCCTCATGAAATGTTACTGATAGACCGCATAAACAAAAAGTATGCAATTACGCCTGCCACGGATTTGCAAAGAATCTTAGGAAACCAAATGGATTACAGGCGGCTGCAAACCATATTATCGGAAGCCGTTTTTGTTGAAAGCAGAGTAGGCTGGAACATGAAGCAAGGAAATGTAGAAATAGCCATACCGCTTCATGATGGCGTTCGGCAACAACAGCTGTTGATGGAACTAAACAAAATAACAGTTCCTGCTCAACGGCCGGTACGGGTAAATCCTCCTTCGCGGTACGAGAAAACAGAACTAACAGAACTTGTAGAATCAATTGAAGGTTTGGAATGAAACGGGTAATTTCAATCATATTAATTTGCATTCTGGCAATCTCGTCGGCACACTGCCAAACGTTGCTAAAAGACCTGGAAGAGAAAAGAGCCGAGATCTTAAAGCAGATAAGAGAGTCGGAGAAGACACTCAATACTACAAAAAGAGATGTTAGAGGCCAAATGAACGCCTTAGCTACTATTACCGGACAGATTGACGAACGCAAAAGGTATATCCTGCACATAAACAACGATCTTGATATTATTGATCGCGAATTGAAATCCCTTGAACGTGAGTTGGTAAAACTGGAAGATGAACTCACTATCAGCAAAGAGAACTATGCCAGCTCTGTGCGGTACATGGCAAAGAACAACAGCATTGAAGAGAAATTACTATTTATATTTTCGGCCAAAACATTGGCACAAACCTACCGGCGCTTGCGGTATGTGCAAGAATATGCAACGTATCAACGGTTACATGGCGAAGAGGTTATAAAGAAACAAGAAGAAGTAAACCAAACAAAAACAGAACTGGAGGCTACCCGCACCGAAAAGCAAGCCTTGTTAGCCGAGCGCGAGAAAGAAAACAAAAAGCTCGAAGAACAAGAAAAGATGCAACGTACTTTTGTTACCGAACTTCAAAAGAAACAAAAAGGAATACAAGACGAGTTGCAGAGGAAACGGCGGGAAGCCAAACTACTGAACAACCGTATTGATGAACTAATTGCCGAAGAAATAGAAAAAGCCCGCAAGGAGGCCGAAGCCGAAGCAAAAAAAGAAGCAAAGGCCCTTGGAATAAAATCTACAGTTACCTATACAATGACTAAAGCCGATCGTGCACTGTCGAGTAACTTTGGCGATAATCGTGGCCGCTTGCCAATGCCTGTAACAGGACCTTATGTAATAGTTGGGCGGTATGGGCAGTATGCTGTTGCCGGTTTAAAAAATGTAAAGCTCGATAACAAGGGAATTGATATTCAAACAACTGCCGGCTCCGAGGCCCGCTCGGTATTTGATGGGGTGGTAAGTGCGGTGTTTCAGGTTCCCAACAATAATTTATTCAATGTGTTGATACGACATGGAAACTACATCTCGGTTTATTGTGGTCTGTCGGCTCCATCGGTAAAGAAAGGCGATAGGGTAAAGGCACGTCAGTCGTTGGGTAAAATATTCTCGGATAAGAACGATCAGGATCGTACAGTTTTACAGTTTCAGTTACGCAAAGAGCGCGCACAGCTTAATCCGGAGCCTTGGTTAGATCGTCGCTAGTTTCTTAAAAACAAATATAATGTTTTAGCTTCTCAAAGTCTGTTTCGGTAAACTCGTCCAATAAAGTCAGTTGTTGCATACCAGATAAGTTACCCCGCTTTTTGCGGCACTCAACAATGGCCTTTGCCTGATAGAAATTAATGTAGGGATGCTTTCTTAACTGTTCTATCCCGGCTCTATTCAGATTGACTTTAGTAATTGGTGGTTCGTTGCCCACTATAAACCAATCTTTGAATTTTTCAACATCAATATGGATATCTGCCAATTGTGCAACAGCATGAAAACCACCCAACTCTTTTCGGTAGTTTGTAATTCTATGTGCCATCCCACTACCTATTCCGGGAATCTTTTTAAGCTCGGTAGTGTCTGCTTTATTGATATCAATAACAGTGCCTGCCGGATATTTAATAACCCGGTGAATGGTATCTTTCTGAATATGTTCAGCCAATAAACGTACAGTGTCTTTATGTGAGGACTCTTTTGGCAACGAGACTATCCGGATATATGGCTTTAACTTGTTGTACTGTTCTTTACTTAAACCGTATATCTTTTTGAAATCATCTGCCTCCCGGAACTTTCCGCCTTTTGCCCTGTATTTTAGTATATTGCCAGCCATCCATGTTGGCAATCCTAGCTTCAGGAAAGTTGCCGAATCGGCCGTGTTGGGATCGAAGGCAGCTAAAACGGGTTCCGGCTTATTCTTTGTGTAATAAGAGGTTTCTTTGTCTACTTCTACTTCTTCTATGCTGTTCAAAAAAGCTTCGTATGCTGTTTTAACTTCATCAGTGTTAATATCAACAGTATCATTCGGACGGAATAAATGGGGCATATTCCCAATAACTCCAATTATAACAATTAATGCTATTAGGAATAAAATGCCTTGCCTTTCTATTTTAGAGAAATAAAAGAAGTCTTTCCACATTATAATGACACAGATAACAGTTCATTACCCAATGTATGTAAGGCATCTTCTATTTTCCTTTTTTGAATATCTCTAGGCTTGGATAAGCCATTAGCATATTTCCACAATTGCTTTTGGTTAATGCCAGTCATACGCTCTAAAGCCGCATTCGTAAATATTGTACTGTAAAACTGAAGGAGTGATTGTATGTCAAACTTCCATTCTATCTCAATATTTCCGGCTAACTCTTCGGGAATAATCTTATTATGTTTTTTATATAATTCAATGGCATACAAGATGTTTTCCTTTGTTTCTTTAACTGTTTGTCCATCAGCATATATTCCTGGCAGGTTGTCTGCCCAAGCACCATATAAATCTTTTCCTTTTTCAATAGTAACAATAATCTTTCCCATAATTCATCTTCTTTATTCAAGTTCCATGTCTTTTATTATCTTCTTTCTTAACCCTTCTGGTATCTCTTTGGCACCATGAAAAGGAACAGGGTATCGAATACCGTCTTTGTCTTCGTATATATAGTGGCTTCCTTCGGCTTCACCAGTCCAGAACCAACCTCTATTTTTTCCTTTTTTACTGATTTTCCGATGGAACTCTGAGTATTTCATTTATATTATTGTCTATAGCATCTGTACAAAGGTAGAAATATTTCTGCTAACAAAGAAGTCTTTCCACATCTTATTTCAATATGCCCAGTTCGTTAATAAAAATAATAGCAATAGCAACAGGGGCAATGTATCTTAAAATAAATATGATAATCTTGTAGATATTTACTTTCAGTGTTCCGTTGTTGGTAATCTCGGCCTTAACTATATTTTTGTCCAGATACCATCCAACAAAGATGGATACAAAGAAGCCACCCAATGGCAACATTATTTTGGCAGTAACATAATCGAATAAATCGAATGTGTTCAAGCCAAACAGAGTAATGCTCTTTGTGGGGCCTAATGATAATGAACAGAATATTCCCAACACAATACAAGAAATAGTAACCAGTGTGGCAGCCCTTTTGCGGGTGAACTTAAACTCTTCGTGCAGATAAGCTGTAACAACCTCGTGCATTGAAATGGTAGAAGTAAGAGCCGCAACCGCCAATAGCACATAAAACATTACAGAGAATATATAAGCCAACAATGGCACACCGCTAAATGCCTGTTGAAACACATTAGGCAACGTAATAAAAATAAGGCTTGGGCCATGGTCGGGCTCAATGCCAACCGAAAAGGCTGCCGGGAATATAATAAAGCCCGCCAGTATGGCTACCATAGTATCAATAATACCCACACTAAAAGCCGTTTTTGTTAAACTGGTATCTTTGCCAAAGTAGGAAGCATAAGTAGATAAACATCCCATTCCTAAGCTCAGTGAAAAGAAAGCCTGACCCATAGCACTCAGAAATACGCTGCCTGTTACTTTGCTGAAATCCGGTTTAAGCAGAAACTCAATACCGGCACCTGCGCCAGGCAGTGTAACCGAGCAAACCATCAAAATAATGATCAGAATAAAAAGAGCAGGCATCATAATCTTTGATGATTTCTCAATCCCTTTCTCCACTCCCTTTATTATAATTAGATGGGTGCCTACTAAAAAAAGAATTAACCAGATAAGTGGGCGCCAGGGATTAGCCGAGAAACTATTGAAGGAGTTAATAAAATCACTTGGTTGTTTTCCGGCAAAGCTGTTTGTGCCTGCTTCAACAACATACTCAAGTGTCCAGCCGGCAACAACCGAATAATAACTTAAGATAAGAAAGCCGGTTAGAACCCCCATGCGGCCTACCCATTTCCATTGTGTGCGTGGTGCCAGCACCCGGTACGCGCCTGCTGTATTGGCGCGCGAACGGCGTCCGATAAGAAACTCGGAAACCATAATAGGAAGTCCCAGAATAAATACACACCCCAAATAGATGAGAATAAAGGCGGCACCACCGTTATTTCCTGTTTCGTAAGGGAACCGCCATATATTACCTAACCCAACTGCCGACCCGGCAGAAGCCAATATTACTCCTATTTTACTACCAAAGTTGGCCCTGTCATTCTTTGCCATTTATCTTTATTCTTCTTACAAAATGATTATATTAATCTCTCAACGCTGCAAATATAGGAAATGTTTTGTATTTTTGCCTGCGAACATGTAAATTAACAGGAATGCTTCGTTATATAAAGAAATACCCGGTCTCATTTTTTATAATTGCGGTAGTAATATACTTGTCTTTCTTTAAGCCACCCAGTGATACTGGTTTAAATGATATTCCTTATCTGGACAAGATTGTTCACTTCGGAATGTACTTCGGCTTGTCGGGTATGTTATGGCTTGAATTTTTAAGGAATCACAAAAACAATGATGCCCCCATGTGGCATGCATGGATAGGAGCCTGCCTCTGCCCCATACTATTCAGCGGAATAGTTGAACTGTTCCAAGAGATAGCCACCGATTACCGGGGTGGCGACTGGATGGACTTTGCTGCAAATACCTCGGGCGCAGTGGTAGCCAGTTTGCTTGCTTATTATTGGCTGAGGCCGAGGTTTCATAAGATTAAGGTGCTGAATAAATGGTGATAGGTTTCTACGAACTATCTTACCAATAAGATTCTGTTTTATTGATGACCTTTTCGATCTCTTTAATAAAAAGCTCATCGTTTTCGTTGTTACAATTCTTATTAATAGAAGTTGGCTTTTTAATTTCTCTGTTCTTTCTGTGTGAGAAGGTGTTTCGGAAGAATTGTTTTATTTTGCCAGAATAAGTTTTCATTCAAATCATTTATAAGTTATAATCAATTTCGTTATTAACTCAATTGCTGCTTCAACATCTCTTAAATCGCAAAGTTCAACAGGGGTATGCATATATCTACATGGTATGCCAATGGATAAAGTTTTGACGCCTCTGCGCGACAATTGTATTTTAGTAGCATTTGTTCCACCGCTAGCACGAGGTCGTGCAGATATTTGATATGCTATGTTGTTTTCTGTTGCAATATTCTCGGCAAAATGTGATAAGCTATTATCATTATCCAAGTTGCGGGATATAATTACGCCATTTCCAAGCGCAATATCTCCAAACTTTGTCTTTGAGCAATTTGGTACATCAGTAGCAAAATCAACATCAATACTTATTGAAATATCCGGATTGATATCATATGCACAGGTAATTGCTCCCCTACAACCAACTTCTTCTTGTACAGTTGCAACCCCATATACAGTATGTGATAAGTTATGTGCCAATGATAATTTTTTCATTACCTGTGAAACAACAAATACTCCTATTTTATCATCAAGCCCCTTAGAAGTGATTCTGTTTTTGGTGAGATATAGCATATTCGATTTTAGAACAACTATGTCACCAACAGAAATTTTTGCTTTCACCTCATCAGGTAGCAACCCAGTATCTACCCAAAGATTTTCTAGTTCAAGTCCTTTCTCATCCGGGGTTGTTAAATGTATTGGTTTCTTACCTATTATGCCCAGTATTTCTTCTCCCGAGTTTGTGTGCACTACTACTTGAGAGCCAGGAATACATTGAACATCTATTCCTCCATTACGGCGGACATACAAGAACCCCTTTTCGCAAATGTAAATTACTTGAAAACCAATTTCGTCAATATGAGCTTCAATCATAAATCTGAGGGATGACTCATTCTGCAACTTTTTTCTTTCAATAACAGCATAAGAATTCCCCATAACATCTACACTACATTTGTCGACATATGGATGTAAATAGTCTCTATATAAACTTCCTGCTGCAGTTTCGAAACCAGAGACACTAGGGGTGCTTAGTATTTTGTGTAAGAATGTTGTTTCCATATTATTGACCTTCTTGTATTAACTTATATCTTTGTTTAATTTTGGTTTTTAATGATTTGGCGTTGTCACAGAAACGCGTACTCACTTCATAGATATCTCCATTGTTTTCATTAAAATTGTATACAAGACACATGTCACAGTAGTTTTTTAATCCGCATTTCTTGCATTTTTTAAAACTGTTCTTATCCACATTTCTTAGTTCAATCACTCTGGGTGATTCAAACCAAATATATTTCAGTGATTGCTCATAGATATTTCCAACAACCATACCTTGCCATCCGGGACAAGGATAAATATTTCCATCAACAGTCATACATATAGTGCTTCGAAGTACTTCGCATGAGTTAAATCTTTGTCCAAATGGCATTGTATCCAAGTCTGTCTCAGAGGTAATAGCGTTTATTTTTTGATGGTACTTTGGATCATTGTCAAGTATGGCATCTAACAATTCTTCGGTTTGTTCCATAGTCATTCTTGTACATAGATTATTGGTACATAAGTCACTTTGAGCTAACAGAACATAATCAACATAACAGAAAATATTTAGGCTTTGAGCATATTCGAACAGTTCTTTATACCCTTTATAATTTTGTTTCAGGATCGGACACGAAATTGTGACTCGTATATCATTTGCAACAAGTGTTTCAAGGTTTCTTTTGGTTTTCTTCCATGAGCCTTTAACTTTTGTTATATTATCATGTACAGATTCATCCATAGAGTAAAGCGATACCTGTATATTGAATACATTCAGATTTTTAATGATTTTCAATGTTTCATCATTCATTAGGGTGAGATTGCTTAGTATGAAAATCATTAAATCTTTTTCCCTGCAATATTCTAGAATTTCAATTACATGTTTATGGATAAGTACCTCTCCGCCAGATAATATTATTCGTAATCCAGATAATTCAGCAAATTGGTCTATGACAGATTTTACTTGCTCAACAGGCATCATACTTCCATAATCTTTCGTTTCGGAGGGGATGTAACAATGAATGCATTTTTCATTGCACAATGATGTAACTTCCAATTGTAATGATCTTAACCATGGAGCTTCTTTTGTGCTGATTTCTACAATTTGTTGATCTGCAGCAAAAGCATTTCGTACAGCATCAAGTTCAGCATAGGAAAACGATTTTTCTTTGTTTCGAAGTTCATCTTCTGATTCTCCACTTACTATAAGCCAGAGCCTTTCTAATTCTTTGATGAATGCATTTAGGTCTTCCAAGTCAAAATGGACATGTTTGGCTGCAAGATTATTTATTATATCATCCAAATCTTGTGGCTGGCGAGATAATGAAAGGATGAAATCCTTCTCCTTGCCACTATATATTCTGCTAACATGGTTTACTTGGCTTTCGATGTAAGCCATTGAGTTCCAGAAACGAATAAAAGCATGTGTATTTTGGCGTATTAGCATAATTGTTTGCTTTTTAGATACTGTTATTTTTTACTTAATAGATGTGTTAAATCTGATTGTTTTAAACTATTGTTTGCCATAGCAATTTGTGTTTTGTGCTCTATATTTAATATAAACTGGTATCTACATCCTTCTTTAATAGAACACTTATTGCATTCAAAACATGTTGGTAAGGGAGTTGTTGTTAAAGCTTCATTCCTGTTTTGAAGGAAACTTCTTGCTATAAGCCACTCTTTATCTGGTGTTTGTGGCATAGGATAACCTTCCAGTAATGCTTTAATGGCATAATAGTATTTTTTTACTGGTTGGTTTTTGTCTTCCTTTTGTTTGATATATTGATCTAAGCTTCTTAAGGTAGATGCATCATCCTCTGTTTTGTAGTATAATAACATTAGAATAAGCAGGCGATTCACATTGTTATTTTTATTGTTGTTACGAGGGAAAAGTTTGATTGTATCTTTCTCCATGTTTTCCAGCAAATCAATAGCAGTTTTAAGTTCTGCTTCATCTAATAAAGGTAGTCGATACAATGGATTGATTGTACTTTCGGTTACTTTCATCTCCTTTATTTTAGAATTGATTTTGCTGAATTTCTTATCAATATCTGATAACCCAGGAACGCAAATATGATAGGTTGGGAATTTCAAAAAAGAATTGTCCCTAATATATATGTCATATCCTTTATTGATAAGCCATGATATAATATTAGAAAGATCTTCTTTGAAATCGTTACCTTCGTTAATAGAAGAGTGTTCCAGATATGGGTATGATGGATGTTCATTGAAAAATGCTTCAGGCATTCTACCAGTACCGTAAACAAGGCTTCTTTTAAATTCATTAAACAAGTCTAACGAATCAGGAGAATTAATGTTATTTTCAAAATCAAATGTTCTGGCTGTACATCCTTGAAACGTTTCGGTAAAACAGCGTTCTAATGCTACTTTAGGACATAAATCAGCCCCTATGTGCATAATGTATTTCGATCTATCAGGACTGTAAATAAGTAATCCTATCACAGGATAGCCTTCTCCCAAAGAGCAGTCTTTTATTTGATAATCCATACCATACTCGTTTTTTATCCTTTCTAGATTTACTAGAATATCTGTCCCTTCAAAAACACTCTTGGGTATATTAGGAGGTGTTAGTTCCTTTAGATACAGTTCTTGCAAGCAATATCTTTCGAAGATTTCATTAAAACCTTGTATCAAAGCCTCTTCTGGAATGTTGCCAGCACACATCCCATTAGAACCGTTTACCCATCGAACTAATGAATAGGGTATCTTTTCGGTTATTTTGGAATTAACATGAAAAAAGGGAACGAAAATACATTCAAAGCTATCTATATCAAGACCTTCTTTTGGAAGTACTCGTGGGGTGAAACGTTTTATCAGTTGTTCTGCCTCTTCTGATTGTAGTGTCTTTCTACTCTCGTCGGGGAAGAACACAAATTTCGAATTATAATTTGCAGGATTAGGGTATATAATAATGCGGTTTTGAAATCTCTCCATCATTTCGGCATATGCACTGGCCTGTGCGTAGGAAGGTGTCATTCCTTTACCATTTGTTCCTATCGAGAAATCATCATTTTCGGATATGGCTAAACGGTAGGAACAGAACATGTCGCCATCACCACAGATCATATCTTTAATTGGGATCTGAGCTTCAGATAGAATCATTTTTATTTTGTTGACAGTGTCCTCTGGTGTTGCTGCTTTATATTTCTTCATATTTATATTCTTTTATTTTTTCAGTGACATATAATCGTGTTTTTTCTTTATAATTAGATTTCCATTCAGGGCACTGATTGTTGGTACCATGTTTTTTAGAAGAGAATAAAGCATTGTGTGGACACCCACCATTACACAATGGCTGCAATTTACATTCTTTACAAGCTATGTTGTTAGATGGTTCCCAAGATAACCAATCTTGATACCAATCAGCTTGGAAATATTCATTGTTCTTAGAGATATGTCCTGTAATCCATTGTTCGTCTCCTATAGTATCCAGACACTTATATATTTCTCCTTTTGTGCCAATTACTATGTCACCATTGCGGATACAACCACCCAAAGGACAAGGACCTGGGGTTGTATATTTCAATATCCCTCTTGAATGAGCATATTGAATAAAATCCATCTCAATTCCTGCAAATTCCTCAACTGTGTATATTGTGCTTTTAATATCATCAGGGGTGAATAAATAATCAATTGTTCTGACAAAAACCAAACCAACCTTTTGAAAAAGTTCACTATCTGCTATCCAGTCTATAAACTTTTTGATATGGTTTACATTGGTCTTATCAATTGTGACTCTAATTGTGACTTCCGCACCAATATTTACGAGGGTAGCTATATTGTTTCTGATTACATCGAAAGTACCTGTACCATTAAGTAATGGACGACGTTTGTTGTGAATATCAGCAGTTCCGTCTACAGTGATGATAAATCTTTTTATATTACATTTGTTAATAAGTATGTCACATTTAGCAAAATTTAGTGCATAACCATTGGTTGTAATGTCAGCGTAATAATAGATATTGTGTTTCTTACAGAATTCCAGAATGAAAGATGAGAGTTCGTGTATGCGATTTATTTCCAGTAGAGGTTCTCCTCCAAACCATGTAATATGCAGTTTGTTGAATAACCCAGCACGTTTTTCCAAAAATGATTTTATGGCAATGCAAGTTTCATTGGTTAAAGCTTTATTGCTTTTCTCACCTTCAAAACAATAAATGCATTTGAATTGGCATTGAAGAGTTAGTAATATTGTTAAATCTAAAAAAGAGGTGTCTTTTTTTTCGTGCTTGTATTCAACAATCCATTCTTTTTTTTCATCAATATTGTTAGGAACGACTATCCCAAATTGAACAAATATATCAGGTACTAACCAAGGTTGTTCTTTGTACTTTGAATAATCTTCTTTACTTAACACAATAATTGCTCCGGAACGTGTGTTGAGGCAAATCACTTCTTCATTGTAGGGAATGATATCATTCCAGAATGACCATTTTACAACCGCTTCAGTTCTTTCTGGATAAGTTCGCCATACATTCTTTCTAATTATCTTCATAATTATTGATCTTATTTTTAAGTGCTTTTAAGCGTTTGAACCAATAATCAAATCTTTCAGAAGTCATATTCCCAAATAGTACTGGTGAAAGCAGCATTCCTAAAGTTGTCCAATTATGGATTGAAGTTAAATAAGGCTTAATTGAGTCTTCATTTTTGTTATAATCAACAGATCCAGGAATGGGTGAAAATTTATTAATCGCCAAAGATGTAGGACATGTCTGCAAAATCATTTCTTCTGTAGAACGCAAATCTTCTTCTTCCTCTCCAAAATAATTAACGATGTAGCTCGAATAGAATGGAACATCTAATTTGTGGCAGAGTTCTGCTGCTTTATAGCATTGCTCTGTCGTGATTTTCTTATTCATTTTTTCTAAGATTCTTTGGCTGCCCGATTCGAATCCAAAAAAAACTTTGCTGCATCCAGCTTGTTTGAGAAGACGCAAAAAATCTTCATCTACCTGGTTTACTCTTAAGTTGGCCCACCAATTATAATTTGTTTTGGATGAGATAAGCAGTTCGCATACTTTAGACCACTCTTCTTTGAAATTTCCAACGGAACTATCTTGGATGAGAAATGAATTTACATTGCACTGCTTAGATGTTAACCGCATCATTTCTACAAAATATTCAGGAGAATGGCAACGAGCAGATAAGAAACAACTGTGCGCACAGAAGTTACATCTATACATGCAACCCCTGCTGAATGATAGTGGCATGACTCTATTGAGCTGGGTATACGAAATCAGATAAGAAGGTTGTGCATAAAAATTTTTATCCAAAAGATCCCAGTTTGGGAATGGTAAACAATCTAAATTTTTGATAGCATCGGCAGCTGTTGGTATATCCTGGCCCGGCAAAAATACTCCTTGGATTTGATTTAGAGGTTCACCCTTAAGTATGGCTGCTAATGGTAGTTCCCCTTCGCCAATAATAAGAGCATCGAAGTTGATGTACTCATAAGTAATGGTTGGTAAGAGAGTAGGGTGTACACCTCCTGCTATGATAAGGGGTGTTTTATCAGTGAAAACAGAACGTAAATAGGTAGTGATATCAGCCGCATATTCAAAACGAGCTGTAAAGAATGATAATCCAATTATATCGGGATTAAAACGTTGACATTGTTGTTTTAGTAAGTTTAAACAGCATTCTACATCTCCTTTACAAGAAAGAAGAGTTCTGTTTAAATCGGCAATCTCAACCCGTGCACCTTGTGCATTTAAATATGTAGCAAGTGCTACAACATTCTCGGGAGCTCTTTCAATATATTGAGATACATCGATATCCCCACAATTAATCAGTGATGCTTTCCAAGGAATAACGAATAGAATACTTTTCATGAATTTGCAAATAATTCAGTCATAACTTTAATAATCTCTTCTCGCGATTTTCCTCGTAACATATACAGATAGCACCCTTTCGATTCTAACCACTTTAAAATATGATCCCAGTATATAACATTAGATTTGCATCTGAATGGATATTGCAGCACAAAACGCTCCCTTAAACAACCGCCATAGCAAGTAGTTTCATATTTACATTCACTACATTGGGGCGGAATAGGAGCATGTTCAAAAATACTCCTTTTAATATCCGAATCGAAAAATTCCTTAGGAGTTTGGCTCAGAAAATTACCAATTACAGATTTTGGATCATCAAATTCAGCACATGGGTAAATATCACCATCGGGACTTAATGCCAGATATCTTTCCTGACAGTTTCGCTCTCTTAAACATATAGAAGGCCGTCCTAAAAGTAAATCCCCGACAAGACGTACTATGTCGGTGTTTTTGGCAGGTTTGCTATCACTTTTCCACAAATTAAAATATTCTATCATGGCAGAAGCGAACTCTTCATCAGAAACATACATTGAACTAGACTTGTTTTCTTCTATTGATATTGGAAAAACTCTTGCTAGTCTAACATTCATGTTTCTTATCTTATAAAAATTATAAATGTCTTCTATGTGGTTTATATTTTGTTTGGTAATTAAGTTTATAGAGCCACATCTGATTCCTGCAGCGAGTGCTGCATCTATATTCTTAATTACAAGATCATTTGAAACCTTATTAGATTTGAATATGCGGTAATCACTGAACAAATCTAATGAAACACCTACATAACCATTAAAGTACTTTTTTATGATTGAATAATAAGCAGGTGTAAGTAGTGTAGCATTAGTCTGTGTACCAAACTCATATTTAATGTTATTTGTAGAGAATAATTCGCTTGCATATTTTAAGACCTCTTCCAGCCTTTTTTCTCCAAGAAGAAGAGGTTCACCACCATGCCAACACAAAGACAACCTATTTACACCTATTAATTTTGCATATTCACAAACAAAGTTTAAACTTTGTTTTATTTGAACATTGTCCATTTCCTTACCCAGGAAGTGATTATCTCTCCCATAACAGTATTTACAGGCAAGATTGCAGTTTAGGGTTGCCTTAATAGTAACAAATAGGCTTCTATGTGTTGGCATATCTATTGATCAATAAAGTGGATGTCCTTCTTTGCACCAATCGCACCAGTCTGCGCTTTCTTCACTAACATCCAAGCGAGCAATTACATCTTCATAAATTTGCTCGTTTTGTTCCATAATTAATTCGTTTTGTTCCATAACATTAATTATAAAATTTCCCTACTCTGTTGAATAGGCTTTTCGGGATACGCCTTTTTCTTCAATTTATTCTTCTATTCTCTTCCGATCGTTTTCTCCTTTCTTCTTTGCAAACCAACCAATTATCAGTCCAAAGATTCCTACTATAATCCACCATGCAAACTTCATAAACATGCTGGCTATCCATCCTATTAGTTCAAAAAGGCCTTCAAGCATAACATCTGTTATATCTTTTCCCATAATATTATCTATTAAAACTTTATTTTACCAATTTTATCCAACACATCGTTTTCAATCACTATTCTTGATTTCAGTAACTGTATGCGTTTGGTGTTTTCTTTTTTTCCGGTTATTCGATAATAGCTTATATAATCTTTGGGTATTACTTCTTCGAGTGCAGAGTTTATTTTGCTATTCATATCGTGTACCCGTTTCTTTTTAAAATAGGGTTTTACGGCTTCTTCCACTCCATAACTATCTTTCTTGGTAACTTCCTGAATTATTTTTTTAAGTATATCTTCATGCTTTACCAGTTCATGGAATGCAGCTCCTTTTTTACTCAATAAATAAAAGAGATATAAAATTTTAGACTGATGACCCGAAAATGGCACAAGCACATTATTGAAATACACATTGCAGTCTTTGTCTACTTTAACTCGCCCATGTGTGTTCTTTAATAGCATTTGCAATTCGTCTTCCAAAATCGTTTGGGTTAACGGTTCCTGCATTAAAATCTGGATTATATCTCGAATTATGTTTTCCACAACTTCGTTCATTGTAATTGTTGAGTCGTCACAAATTTAAGTGTTGATTCCCTTTGTTTTTGAAAAGCGACTTTTGATTTGTGTATTAATTAACCGATATGTTTATAAGTGTTTATCTGTGAGTTGTTTAAGCAATTTGCAAATGGCTAAAAAACGATTTATACATTTTATGTCTCGCTTTCTTTGCTTAACAACATTCTTTACTGGTATAACCTATAAGCAAACAGTTATCAATCTTGGCTTTTTTAGAGTGCTGCAAAACGCACTTTCAAAATGCTGCATTTCACACTTTCGAAATGCAGCATTTCGTTTGATCAAAATGCAGCATTTCGGAAGAACGAAATGCAGCATTTTGAAAAACTAGTAAAAAAACGCCTCTACAACACATATAGAAGGGGTCACTATAGTGTCTTTGCTTGTTTTTATACTTTTTGTACACAGTTAAAAAAACGTACTACAACAGATAGTCGGCAGTGTAGTGTTGTTTACTTTTTTGTGTTGTTAGCTATGCAAACCAAAGCTCTTGCCATTTCGGCAAAAAACCGGAACACACAAATAATAAAGAATCCGGTAATAGGCATGATTATTATACCAGCTGCCGAAAGATCCATGAAACCAAGTGGGCTGCCCGAGAAACCGCCTTCCCCACTTAGAAAGATAGTGGAAAATAAGGAGGACAATGTTCCTACTATGCCTACATAGCAACCCAACCACTCGCCAGATGTTTGTATCAGATGTGCAAATACAGGAGTGAGTGCAAAATCATCGCTAGGGGTGGTAATTTTGACTACTTTGTACATCCGGTTCCACCACAGCTGGAAGCTAAACCAACCGGCAGCAATCAATGTTAATGTAACCAATACAGCGAATGTAGCAAATTTAGCACCATTGCTAAAGAGTCCAGTATCAATAAAACTAAAGAAAATCAGGAAAGGAAACAGCAGGTTGAGAATTGCTGCACCACCATACAACCATTTAAAAGGATCGCGGAACAATGCACCCGAGTCGATGTAATCGAATACAGGTTTGAAAAACGATAGGAAAATGTTTTTGTTCATAATAGTGTTGTTTAAAAAGATGAATTAATAATATGCAATTTCTCTGGTTACTGTTTGTACTGCTTCGGGGTTACCTGTTGGTTTGCCGTTCTCTACACGTTGATGTGTTCCTTCGCGCTTAATCCAGTTCCCCTTCTTATCGTACGTATAGGTATAGGTGTATATGCCATTAACTATAAAGCCATACTCATCATCGTTCCAGTCCAATGTTTCTTCGGTGGCAATGTCGTTTTTATCGTTGTAAGTTGTTTTTGCTCCATCCTGTTCAATCAAACGGCCTTGCGCATCGTACACATATACTTCTCCCTCTTGCTGAACAACCATAACACGTGTTTTGCCATCCTCTTCATAATAGCTATAGTTGGTATCATTAAAGCGGGTTCTTTTTTTATCGCTTATTTTAATTTTGCTGATACGGCCTTCCTTATCATAGCTAAACTTTTCGGTCCATCCTGTTTTAGCATCAGTGAATTGAGTTATTTTATTGTTATCATAGCTCAATGTTATATTGGCATCGTAGTAAGATGACAACATGCTACGGAACCAAGGTTTAACAAGTGTGCTTTTAAACATGGGTAAGGCGTATGCTTCGGCGTTGGCAGTGTATTTTACCAAATTGTCTTCGGCATTGTATGCCAGTTGAACTTTGCCTGTTTGGCCGAAGGTAATCTCGGTGATGTTTCCGCAGGTGTCGGCTTGCAAGGTTATATCGCCAACTTCGTGCCCTTTTATTGTCATTTGCTTTACTTTGCCCCGGAAATAAGTGTGCTTGCTGTAGTCGATGTTAGCTTCTTCATTGCTTCCGCCCGAGCAAGCAAAGAATCCAAGGCAAATAACAATAGATAGTAGGTTTACTAATTGTTTCATGTGCTTTTATTTATTTATAGGTGAGCTTAATTAAAATCGTGTAGGAAAAGTATAAAGATCTACAAACCATTTACCATCCAAATCTTTCTTAAGGTCAACATATTGGCATTTCTTGTAATTAGGATCAGTATCCGATGTTATATCAAAATAAATAGCTGCCCCTGCTTCGTTAACAAAGCTTTTCTCCTTGTTAACTGTATATTTTAGCTTCAATTCTTTTACAATGGCTTGCTGCTCTAAATGATACTCGGCCATGATGGGGTCTAATAATGCCTCTCTGGTTCTTGTATCCAGAAATTTTGTGAATTCTTTTACATCATGGTTAACTAAATAAGCCTTGGCAAATTTCTCGGCAACGGTTTTTGGACTGTTTCCACCACAACTAACAAAGAAGGTACACAGTGCTACTAATAGCAAATAATAATACTTTTTCATAAATCTATTTTATTTAGTGATTAATTTTACAGTCTTTTACAAATTTAAGCGTTCATTCAACTTGTTTTTTAAAAGCGACTTTTGATTAATACCACTTGATCCTTTTAATCGATATAACTATTTATTAAATAGCATTTTAAATGAAAATAATAAAAGGAAAAAACGATTTTCGCTTCTATTCATCGTCTCAAAAACTTCGCCTTTATATACTATAGAGTGAAACCCCCTAAAAGGTAACAGCTAAAAAGAAGTTTTTTTTGTTGCAGGATAAATAAAGTGCTTTGATACACCCCTCAATAACCCCTCATGCTCAATAACTACCAAATGCTTAGGTATAAGTATTTGCCGGACACTGTTTTTAATACCCCGTATCATATAGTATTTTAGGCTTTCGGCAGGAATAACCTCTCGCAAAGCAGTATTAATTTTGTAGGTAACATCGGCTATGCCTCCTTTTCGCCTAAGAAAACCATTTATGGTAAGTCCCGACTGATAATCGTCTTTCCCGGAAACAATCTGGTAAATCTTTCTTAGTGTATCCTTATGCGCAGACAACTCTTTGTTCGATATTCCTTTCGACGAAAAAAGATAAAACAAGTACAATGCTTTGGGTAGAGGCTCTGTTAGGCCGATTAAACAATTTTCGTAGTTGGTAAGGTAAAGGTTACACTCTTTATCTATCCTTATTTCACTTAATGCTACCTCATTTAAAAATGATGCATTGTTTAGTTCATCTTCGATAACAGCTTTTACCCGTGGCTCTTTTGCCATAGCTTGAATAATTTTCCTAATTATGTGTTCCATTTGTTTAACTCCTTTAATTCCTGGCGAAGCGATAACTCCTTCCATTCTTTATAGAGTAGACCCCCTAAAAAGGTAACAGGTAAAAAGTGGTTTTTTTGCATAAGAAAAGTAAAAAAGAGTATATTTGCGTTTCAACTGAGAATAAACCATGAGATATCTATTATTAGCATTATTGGCAATACCATTTACATTGTATGCACAAACAAACAGAGCCCTGTTAATTACAATAGGCGAGTATAGTTTGAAAGAGTATGGATGGCGTAAGCTCAATAGTTTGAACGATTATTTCTTGATTGAATCGTTATTGATTGCTAACAACTTTTCGGCTCAAAACATCCGTGCATTAAAAGACAAGGAAGCCACCAAGCAGAATATTGTATCTGCTTTTAATCTGCTGAAACAACAAACCCGTGCCGGCGACTACATTTACATACATTTCTCCGGACATGGACAACAAATGGCCGACGATAACTTTGATGAGGACGATGGATGGGACGAAGCCTTTGTTCCTTACGACGCCTATTATAGGCATATCCCCGGCCATTATGAAGGTGAAAATCATTTGCGCGATGATGAACTGAATGTATTCCTTACAGCCATCCGCCTGAAAGCCGGCCCCACCGGTAATGTAGTTGTGGTAATGGACGCCTGCCACAGTGCCACAGGAACCCGGGCAGAGGAAGACGAATTTATTCGGGGAACAGATTTTCCTTTCGGATATAAAAGCAAAACAAACGACGAGTTCGATATAGACAGATATAAGGAAGAGAGAGATGCTAGTAAACAAATTAATAAGTTGGTAAACAATCCTCGGATGGCCCCAATAACCGAAATATCGGCCTGCCAGGCCAACGAGGCCAACCGCGAATACAAACTAGTAACCAAAGGAATACACTATGGCCGTTTATCTTATGCGCTGTACAACTTGTTGAGCAAAAACCCAACAGGATATACAGTAAGAGGGTTGATAAAGGCCATCGAAACCAGCGAGATTTATACAAGCGCTAAAGAAAAGCAAACACCTTATTGCGAAAGCACTATTGAACACAAAACCTTTAAGTTAGGAAGATGAATAAGGAAATAAATGACCTGTTGCAGTCCAATAAGAAAATGGAAGAGGTATACAACATGTTAAGGAAAAAGTTCTTCGACTCGATTGCACGCCAATACCGGTTTTACGATGCATATATATTGGACGATATTTATCAAGACAGTTTTCTGAGTTTGATAGAAGCCATTAAGTTAAAAAATGCCCAGATAAAATCGTGGAAAGACTATCTGTTTACTATAGCCAAAAACAAACTAATGGCTCATTTTAAACACGAAGACAGATTTGCAGAGCCATCTACAAACAATTTAGAACGCGAAGTAGAATCTTATTGTGATGGTTCTTATCAAAAAGAAGAAAAATATACTATTCTTTATGAACAGATTGCTAAGCTGAAAAGTCCATGTAAAGAAGTGCTGAATCTTTGCTATTGGGAAGAAAAAAATATGAAAGAAATAGCTCAGGCCATGGGCTACAAAAGCGAACAAGTGGCCAAAAACAAAAAGTCGACCTGTATGGAGAAGATACGACTAACCGTAAAAGAAAAACTTAAAAGGGAGGACTTGTTATGAACAAAGATTGGGAAGTAATTATTGATCGCTATATACGCTACGAACTATCAGCCGAAGAAGAAACACTGTTTCGGGAGTTGTTGCACAACGAACCCAAATTCAGAGAACAATTGGAGTTTACCCAAGCACTAGTCGACAGTTTAGAGCGTTTACATGAAGAGGAAGCACTTGCCGAAATGCTGGAGAACGAGAAAAAGAAACCCGCAGCAACAAAACGGCGAATCAGGCCGCTGATTGGTTTGTTGGCAGCAGCCTCTATTTTCTTACTGTTCTATATTGGTTTGGGTAACAAGTATTCGTCGGGCGAACTTTACGACATGTATTATGCCCCCCTTGCATACGAAGAAGACTATAGCCGGAGTAGTAGTACCCAACTTAGTATTCCACAGAAAATAGATATACAGCAAGCACTTGATTTGTACAAAGAACAAAAATACAGTGAGGTTCCTAAACTTCTCGACCCCATAATTGCAGTTGTTGATAAAGCATATCTCTCAGAGGATGTGTTGTTTTACAATGCTGTTTGTAAAATAGAAACCGGAGCCGCCAGCGAGGCTGTAACCATCTTACAGTATGTAATAACCAATGGCGAGTTGTTTGTGCAAGATGCACAATGGTACCTGGCCCTATTGCATTTAAAGGAAGGCAACGAGGCCAAAAGCATTGAACTACTTGAGCAACTCAAAGAAGGAGAGTATGCCGGTAAAGCAAATAACTTGTTAAAACAGATAAAACAAAAAAGATGGTTTTGAAATCCGGTTCAAAATATTTTGTGACACACATAAGTACAAACAAATGGAATATTTGGAAGAAATAAAGATACTACGAAAAAAGATCCCAATTGGAATTAATCAGGCTGAAAAATTGTTGGTAGAATCAGCAGGAAATGTTGCTGAAGCAGAATCTCGATTTAAGAAAAACTTAATCAACACATTCATGCAAAAGCAATCATTGAATACAGAACAAGCAGTTCAATACCTTGAAGCAGCCAATTATGATTTAGGAGTAGCAATCCAAAATTTTGAAATGGATACGCATAGCATAACAAAACTATGTTTACTCAAAAACAAAAATAAAGAAGATGCACTTGATAAGGTACTACATGCAATTCACGAAAAATATGCATTTGACTTTTGGCTCTGTTGGGAAAAGGAATGTCCCCAAATTAGTTCCATAGAATATCCATTTGTAGTACTGATGGAATGGATCAATTACGAATCGTGGGAAGGAGATATCGTTCTTTCTCCTGCTGTAGTACAAGCATGCCAAGTTCTGAAAATGAATAGGATGGCAGACATACTTAATCATACAATCAATCGAAGTAAAGAGGTTGAAAATATATGGGAAGATGATATGTATATATCATTGAACGAAGTATTCTTGAAACATCGTTCGGAATTGATAGACACATTGTACGAATACGTAAAAGAGAATATGAGAGAATTTCCGTAATGCGTTTGTGTTGATAGAGTAAAAGCCAATGATACAAGTAATCTGTTTCCTGATCATCTTTCTCCCACTTTCTGTATGTGCACAAAATGCAGAGTCGGATTATGTTTATCCGCCAAAGGATTCGCCACTTGAACATGCCAAAAAATTAATTCGTGAAGGCACTTTAAGCCTCAATTACAATGAAAAGAAAGAAGCAGAGAATCTTTTCAAAGAGGCCAATAAAATAAGGAAAGAATTCCCTAAGCATAGTATTGAAAATGTTACATTGTTGTTTGAGCTTTATGTATCGCATAAACTTACAGACCGAGACGAGGAAGCCATACAAATATTCTTTGAAATTCAGAACATACTGATAAACGAACCCGATTTAAGGCTTGAAGAAGAATTAATCAATGCACTCAATCAGTTTGATAGTGTGGGAGAAAGCAAGCTGAAAAAACTCCTTACTAACGAAACCCTGTTCGACCATGCTCGTTTTTTAATAAACGAAAGTAAATCTCATGCGCAGCATGGCGAAGTGATGCAAGCAAAAAAACTGTTGAAGCGATCCGATCAGTTTAGAAAAAGATTTCCAAGGTACAGTCGTGAAAATATTTCATTGTTATGGGAACCGTTTTTGGCTTATCTGGATATAGAAAGGGGCGATATAGCTATGCGCAAAGCCTATAAAGCCTGGCTGCGGATAAATAAAAAGCCGGAAATAGACTTAGAACTGGCTATGAAGATAAATCGTTCTTTCTCGGCACATTTAAAAGATAAGGATGTGCTTATTGAATATAACCCAGGATTGGAATTTGCTGCAAAATACTTTGCTCAACAGCGTCAGCATGCTTATTTTTTGGTAAAGAAATGCCAGGAGTATATGCGTATAACCGGCAGTATTCCCGAAGACCATATAGACTATTTAAAAGAAGCCATCTTGATTTACGAGAAAGAGGGCTTAACAAACAGTAGTGATTGGCATACAGCTATGTTTTTATTAGGAAAAGCATGTTTGGATAATTTTTATTTCGAAGATACTATATTGGTATTAAACTCAATACCTAATCCAGAAGTTACTCTTGTTGATTATCAATATGTTGATTATTTGGCTTGTTTAATAGAGGCATATATGGAGCTGGAGAATTATAGCAAAGCCGAGGAAATACTGGCAAAAACCCAACAACTGGAAACAATGAGCTATGAATTATATAGCTCAATCGGGAATTTTTATATGACCATAGGCAATTATGATGCAGCCGAAGAACATTTTGAGAAGATAGTAGGTTCAAAAAAAGAAAAACAATCTGATGTGAAGAATATATATGCATTGGGTAAAGTATATGAGCAGAAAAATAAAACAGAACAAGCTTTAAAACATTATAACAAAGCCCGGAAGATTCAGAAGAAATACTTGGGTAAGAAAGATATAACCTATATAACAATTACAGAAAAATACCTGAGCCTTTTAAATTCTACTCGCCCTGGACATGTAAGAGAGAGAGAAATAACCTCTCTGGTTAAAACTATAAAAACAAAGTATGGTACAAAAAGTATTGCTTATGCAACATTATTGAATCAGGCAGGCGAATACTACTATACAAAAAGAAAATACCAGAAGGCAATGTTGTGTTTTATGGAAGGTTGGGAAATAGTGAATGATATTAAGTTGGGAAAGCAACATACTGTTTATAAACTATTGGCACAAAATATAGCATTGGCAATTGGTGCAAATAACCCCGAAGATGCAGTGCCCTATTTCCGGTTAGTATTGGAGTCGGTAAAAGAAAATATTTTTGATGGATTTACATTTTTACCAGCCGATGATAAAGAACTGTTTCTTAACTCGCGCCAATCTGTTTTCAATACAATTAAAAGATTCTCTTTTCGTAATAGGGATAGCAAAGCGGTGAGTGAGTTGTGTTACGATGTAGAGTTGTTTCATAAAAACCTGTTACTAACCTCTTCTACCCAAACCAGAGACGCTATTTTGAAAAGCAACAACGAAGAGTTAATTAAATGGTGGAATGAAATTAAACACCTAAAGGAACAAATTATATTAAACCGTGTACGTGGACGTATTAAAGAAGTAGATAGCTTAACAACCGAAATGCAACTGATAGAAAAAGAATTAACTCGTATATCGGGGCAATACCGGATATTTAAGAACGAATACAACCAATCGTGGCAGGATGTAAAAAACTCTCTTCAGCAAGGGGAAGCTGCCATAGAGTTTGCCTTTGCCAAATCACCCGGTAATCAGGTAAATTATTATGTGCTTTTAATCCGTCCGGAATACACATCACCTAAAATAATTTCTTGTTGCAGCGAGCCCGATTTACAAGCAGCCCTTCCCGATTCGGTAAATCGATTATATGCATTAATATGGCAATCGTTAGATAATGAATTGCAGGGTGTAACAGATATTTATATTGCATCTGCCGGCCTGTTGCACCATGTGCCTTTTGCTGCCCTAAAAGATACGCAAGGCAATTGTTTGATAGATAAGTACAATCTTCATCATGTATTATCCACAAGAGAAATTAAATCTGCCAACAAGGGAAATTTATTGAAAGTAGAACCGCCTATAGCTTTGTTTGGTGGTATGGATTATACACAAACAAACTATACATTAGAAAAACTCAAGCAAGAAAAAACACATGTAGCATTAATGCGTTCTCTTGTAGATAGCCTTGATATGGACAGGGGGCAGGGATTTGGCGATCTTCGGTTTTCGGGCATGGAAGTAGATAGCATTGCCAAACTATTTACCTCAAAGGGTTGGGAAACAAATCTTTATACCAAGAATGAGGCAACAGAAAGTAATTTCAAAGCATTATCCTCACAATCGCCCCCTATTATCCATGTCTCTACTCATGGTTTTTACTTTAGGTTGGCTCCGGATGACGAGAACACATATAAAGCATCCGGCAATCCACTAATGCGTTCGGGAATGGTTTTTTCAGGAGTCAACCGTTTCTGGACCTCAAGCGAATTATCCGACGACGCAACCGAAGATGGCGTACTCACCGCCTACGAAATATCCAGCCTTGACCTATCCGGCACTCAACTAATTGTGCTTTCTGCCTGTAATACTGCAAAGGGAGATATTATGAACAATGAAGGTGCTTATGGCTTGCAGCGTGCTTTCCGTTTGGCAGGTGTTAAGAATATGATAACCACCCTTTGGAGTGTAAACGATAAAGAAGCTCAGGAATTTATGGTTGAGTTCTATAAACAATGGATTCCCGGTTCTTCTTTGCGGGGGGCTTTTGCAAATACGCAAAGAAAATTCCGGAAGGAGCCAGAAAGCAAGATTACAAAATGGGCAGGCTTTGTACTAATCGAGTAACCGTGTATGAATAATTCAATTTAAAGTGCACCTTAAGTACACCTAAAGTGCAACCTAAAAGCACACCTAAAGGGCAACCTAAAGGTATACCTAAAGGGCAACCAAAGCCTTTATATATAAGAACGCGCAATAAACCAAAACAAAAACTAAAACAAAAACTATTTAATAACTCTAGTGAGTTATTAAACACACACTCTGATGTAAAAAAATGGAAAGATAAAATCGTGATCAGTTTATCCCGGTAGGATCAAGCCTTTATCCCGGTAGGAGAAACCATTTGTCCCGGTAGGATGAGGCGTTTATCCCGGTAGGAGAAAACGTTTATCCCGGTAGGATGAAAATGATAGGCAATAAGGCCATTTGAAACATTACAACACAACGAAATTTTAAGTCGCTAATGTACAGCGAGATATAAAATAAATGAAAAATTATCTCGCAAAAATGATCAATATCTTCCAAAATAAGAATTTCATGGATACGCTTTATTCACAGTGCTGTACTTTTGCATTGTGATCAGCGTTCTTTGAAATACTTATAAATATTCAACCACCATACTCAACCTAACACTATTCGACCCCTTTATTAAAATCGTCATTCCCTTGGGCGTATCTTTTTTAACTTCGGCAATAAAGTTATTTACATGATCATAAAATTCGTACTTGCTGTTTACAGCTTTGAAATACTCCCCAATCAGCACAACCCTTTCAAAGCCTGCTTTATCAACTAGTTCAAGAATTTTACGATGTTCCGCTAAACTATCGTTTCCTAGCTCTTTCATATCCCCCAGTACAACCATTTTATGTGGCGCATCCATTTTGCTGAAGTTCTCAACAGAAGCCTTCATGCTTGTGGGGTTAGCATTGTAAGCATCAATAATCAGTGTGTTGAATGCGGTTTTCTTTAGCTGCGACCGGTTGTTCTGAGGCTGATACTCGTTGAGTGCTTTATTAATTAAACTGGTATCAATATTGAAGTAGTGACCTATGGCAACTGCAGCAAGCGCATTGGTAAAGTTGTAATCGCCAATCAGCAAGGTGTTTACATGTTGTTTCTCTCCATCCTTTCCTACCTTCCACTCAAACTCCAGGTAAGGAGAGTTGCCTGTAATTTTTCCGTTTATATCCAGATCATCTTCTGTGCCATAAAACATGCTGTTAAGCCCTTTAGCCATTTGCATGAGGTATTCATTGTCTTTATTCACAAAAACAATACTATTTGCTTTTCCACGAAGATAATCGTACAATTCGCTTTTTGTTTTTATAACCCCTTCAAAAGAACCGAATCCTTCCAGATGGGCTTTGCCTACATTGGTGATAATTCCATAATCGGGTTCGGCAATCTCGGATAGCTCTTTAATCTCTCCCTGATGGTTGGCCCCCATTTCGATAACTGCAATATCATGTTCGGGGGTTAACCGTAATAAAGTAAGCGGTACACCAATATGATTGTTTAAATTGCCCAGTGTATAAAGAACATTAAATGACTTTTGCAAAACAGCAGCTATTAACTCTTTGGTAGTGGTTTTACCATTGGTTCCGGTAATACCAATAATCTTAGTTTTTAATGTTTTGCGGTGATGATTGGCTAACTGCTGCAATGTTTTTAAAACATCATCAACCAAAACATAACGGTCATTGGGTACAAAATAATTCTTATCGTCAATAACTGCATACGAACAACCTTTCTCTAAAGCTTGGGCCGCATAAGCATTCCCATTAAACGAATCTCCCTGCAAAGCAAAAAAGATTGAACCTTCAGGACAGTTGCGACTATCGGTAGTAACTCCGTTACTAACTTCGAATATAGAATATAGCTTGTTCATTTACGATTTACGATTTTACGATTGAAGGGACAAAGATACTATTTATAGAACACAGAGACACAGAGGCACAGAGATTTTATGAGGGTCAATGATTTATAAGCAATCACCCCGAAAGGGCAGGGGCTGTTAAGTTACATAAGCCCGAAGGGCTTTAACTATGCATAACCCCGGGTGAGCAAAGCGTAACCCGGGGTAGGCTAAACCCTACTCAAAACAGCCCTGAAAGGGTTGAACTCCTTCGGAGCTCAGGAAATGGAGGGGAGTTCGTACCCCGGGTTACGCTTTGCTCACCCGGGGTTATGCACATATTACCCCTGCCGGGGTAATTGCTTACAATTCGTAACTAAAGCAAAGAGCGATTGCTTCCATTCTTGAATATGAATTATATTAAAAATATTATTTATACTTTTGTGAGATTGAAGTATTCAAATAGTTAAAACGTAAATGAACAAGCTTATCAACGTAAACGGGAAGCTGATCGATCTTTCCATACCTAGGGTAATGGGTATATTGAATGTAACTCCAGATTCATTCTACTCAAAAAGCCGGATGCAAACCGAAGAAGATATTGCCGCACGCGCCAAACAAATTCTTGAAGAAGGTGGCGAAATGATCGACATTGGTGCTTACTCATCGCGTCCCGGAGCCGAACATATCACAGCCAAAGAAGAAATAGAACGCCTCCGTACCGGACTCGAAATAATCAGGCGCAACCATCCCGATGCCATTATTTCGGTAGATACGTTTCGCGCCAAAGTGGCCGAGTTTTGTGTAAAAGAGTATCAGGTAGATATAATAAATGATATTGCCGCCGGCGAGATGGACCCTGATATGTTTGATACTGTTGCCCGCCTCAATGTACCTTATATAATAATGCACATGCAGGGAACTCCGCAAAGTATGCAGCAATCTCCCCATTACGATAATCTGGTGAAAGAAGTATTCCTCTATTTTGCCGAAAAAGTGCAGCAGTTGCGCAATCTGGGAGTAAAAGACATTATTCTTGATCCCGGCTTTGGCTTTGGTAAAACCGTTGAGCATAATTATGAATTGATGGCGCATTTAGAAGATTTTCGTATATTTGAACTTCCACTGTTGGTTGGGGTGTCACGAAAGTCGATGATAACACGTCTCTTAAACATATCACCAGCCGAGGCATTGAACGGAACAACCGTGTTAAATACCATCTCCTTAATGAAAGGAGCAGATATTATACGCGTACATGATGTAAAGGAAGCTGTTGAAGCCAAGAAAATAGTTCTGAGTTTAGAGTTCTGAGTTTACGATGCCGCATGGAACTCAAAACTCAAAACTCAAAACTCATAACTTTAAAATATGGATTTTATTAATTTCGGCCTAAAAGATTTTATCGACATATTACTCGTTGCCCTTGTACTGTTTTATACATACAAACTGATGAAGGAATCGGGTTCTATAAATATATTCTCGGGTATACTGATATTCGTGCTTATCTGGCTTGTGGTAACTCAGATTCTCGAAATGAGGTTGCTGGGAACCATACTCGATAAATTGGTAAGTGTAGGGGTACTTGCCCTGATAGTATTGTTTCAGGATGAGATACGGCGTTTCCTTTTAACCCTGGGGGCGCATCGGCAGTTTAGTGCCATCATCAAGTTTTTTACCAATAACAAAAAAAAGGAGAAGAAAGGCAACGAGGATATTATGCCCATTGTAATGGCATGCATCAGTATGGGGAAACAAAAAACCGGAGCACTGATTGTTGTTGAACACAACCTGCCTTTGGACGATATAATCCGTACCGGCGAAGTAATAGATGCCGACATTAACCAACGGCTGATTGAAAACATCTTCTTTAAAAACAGTCCGCTGCACGATGGAGCAATGATAATACGGAAAAACAGAATCAGGGCAGCAGGATGTATATTGCCCGTTTCGCACGATCTTAATATTCCCAAAGAACTCGGACTAAGACACCGGGCGGCTATGGGGATATCACAAGAGTCGGACGCTCATGCAATTATTGTATCCGAAGAAACCGGATCGATATCAATTGCATACCGGGGACAATTCTATCTGCGCTTATCGGCAGAAGAACTGGAAAGCCTATTAACAACTAGTTGATAGTTGATAGTTGATAGTTGAGAGTTACACCGCATGGTAAATAACTCTCAACTCTCAACTCTCAACTCAATAAATATATTATGGACAGACGAAATTTTCTTAGAACAGGTGGCCTTGCATTGATAGGTTCACTAGCTACGCCTGCCGTTGCCGGTTCGTTCGGTGGTTCGGCATTAGGAAATGGCGACAAGCAAGCTGCTATATCACTGGCAATGGCACACTTTGGAGTAACCGAACAAGATTTAAAGAAAGTACTTACGGTAGCTCTTGAAAAAGGGGGCGATTATGCCGATCTCTTCTTTGAACATACCTTTTACAACAATATTGGTTTACAAGATGGCGCAGTAAACCGTTGCAGCTCAAACATCGACTTTGGTGTAGGTGTGCGGGTACTGTCGGGCGATCAGAGCGGATATGCTTATGTTGAAAATGTTTCGCTGAACGATATGGTTAAAGCTGCCCGTACTGCTGCCCGTATCGCTTCGGACGGAAAAGCAAAAACACCGGTAAACCTTACCGAAAAGCCAATCACAAAGAATTATTATTCAATAACCACTCCTTGGGAATCGGTTATCCTGAAAGATAAAATGCCTTATCTGCAAAAACTTAACGATAAGGTTTTCTCGTTAGATAAACGTGTGCAGAAGGTATCTGCCTCGTTATCCGATCAAACCTCTCATATCTTATTCTGCAATTCGGAAGGCATTATCTATTACGACTATCGCCCAATGGTGTCATTGAGTGCTGTTTGTATTATGGAAGAGAACGGAAAAACTGAAAACAATTACTCTGCCCGTTCTTATCGGAGGGGATATGAGTTTCTTTCCGACGATATTATTGATGTTATTGCCCGCGAAGCTGTAGATGGCGCTGCTATTATGTTCAAGGCCATAAAGCCCAAAGGGGGCGAAATGCCTGTAGTACTTGGAGCCGGAGGTTCGGGAATCTTCTTGCACGAAGCCATTGGTCATGCTTTTGAAGCCGACTTTAACCGCAAAAATGTGTCTATATTCTCCGACCTGTTGAACAAAAAAGTATGTAACGAAAACATCAACGTGGTCGATGATGGTACCATCCCCTTTAACCGTGGTTCTATTAATGTAGATGACGAAGGTACCGACGGGCAAAAAACTTATATCGTAAAAGATGGTATCTTAACAAGCTACCTGCACGACCGTATCAGTGCACAGCACTATGGTATACCATCAACCGGAAACGGTCGCCGCGAATCGTTCCGCCATACTCCTATACCACGTATGCGTTCAACATATATGGAAGCCGGTAATATGAAGGAAGAAGATATTATTGCTTCTGTAAAGAAAGGGGTTTATGTAGATAACTTCACTAACGGACAAGTACAGATTGGTGCGGGCGACTTTACATTCTTCGTAAAATCGGGTTATCTTATTGAAGATGGTAAGTTAACACAACCCATCAAGGATATTAATATTATTGGTAATGGCCCCAAAGCATTGGCAGATATTACCATGGTAGCCAACAACGATAAGATTGATAACGGCACATGGACCTGTGGAAAAGACGGGCAATCTTGTCCGGTAACTGATGGAATGCCTTCGGCATTGGTAAGTAAACTTACTGTAGGTGGAGAAAGCTAAATTTAGTTTTTAAGTTTTTGAGTTTTTAAGTTTTTAAGTTTTTAAGTTTTTGAGTTTTTGAGTCAAAGTGTTTTTAATATTGATGCGTTGCACCTTAAAAACTTACAAACTCAAAAACTTACAAACTCAAAAACTCAAAAACTCAAAAACTCAAAAACTTACAAACTCAAAAACTTACAAACTCAAAAACTCAAATAACATGATATCAGATAGCAATAAAAAACTGGCACAGTGGGCAATGGATTTCGCCCTTAAGAATGGTTGTCAGGCAGCGAGAGTAAATTTGTATTCAGGATCGAATACCACATTCGAGTTGCGCGATGCCAAAATGGATAAACTTCAGCAGGCAAGTGAAAGTGGTTTAAGCCTGTCGTTGTATGTAGATGGACGGTATGGTAATTACTCGACCAACCGCTTAGAGAAAAAAGAACTGGAATCGTTTATTAAAAACGGAATAGACTCGACCCGTTACCTGGCTAAAGACGAAGCAAGAGTTTTACCCGATGCTTCGCGCTATTATAAAGGCGGAATGCCCGATCTGCAGCTTTACGACTCGAAGATGGCCAACATAAACCCCGACGAAAAAGTAGCGTTGGCTGTAGCCGCCGCCAATGAGGTAATGGGGAAAGATAGCCGTATTATATCGGTAGATTCATCATACAATGATGGCGAACAATTTGGATACCGTTTGGCCAGCAATGGATTTGAGGGCGAAACCAAACAATCCTGGTGTTCGTTATCAACCGGTGTAAGTATAAAAGGTGAAGGCGAAGCACGCCCCTCTGATGGTTGGTGGGATTCTTCCCTCTATTTTGATAAACTGATTAAAACCGGAATCGGGCAAACTGCGCTAACCCGTGTACTACGTAAATTGGGTCAGCAGAAAATAAAATCGGGTAAATACACCATGGTTGTTGATCCGGTTAATGCCAGCCGTTTGATATCGCCCATGATGAGTGCCCTTAATGGTGGAGCTTTGCAACAACGCAACTCATTCCTTATGAACAAGCTTGGCGAGAAGGTAGGAAGCGAAAAGTTTACCCTTATGGACGAACCGCATCTTATGCAAGCTTCGGGTGCCCGTTACTTCGATGGCGAAGGTATTGCAACCCAAAGGCGTCCGATATACGAAAACGGAGTATTGAAAACTTATTTCATAGATACATATAATGCCAAGAAGATGGGAGTTGAACCTACCATCAGCGGGGCTTCTATATTGGTGCTTCAACCCGGAAACAAGAATCTGGAGCAGTTGATAGCCGGATTAAACAACGCTATCCTTGTTACCGGATTTAATGGTGGTAACAGTAATAGTTCAACAGGCGACTTCTCGTTTGGTATTGAAGGATTCCTGATTGAAAACGGTAAACTTACCACTCCGCTATCCGAAATGAATGTTACCGGTAACATGATTACGCTATGGAACTCTTTTGTTGAGGCAGGTAACGATCCTCGCTTATCGTCGTCATGGAGAATACCATCACTGGTGTTCGAAGGTGTAGACTTTAGCGGATTGTAGTTACTCCAACATTAAGCTCATATAAGGTTCGGTATAAGAAAACAACAACTTAGTGAGCTCTCCAATTGTTAATTGTAAATGGCTGCCCGGTATTCTTTTCCGGGTAGTCATACACTTGCCGTTTACCAGATAATAGTATCCGTTATTCAAAGACAGCTGATCGTCGGTTAACTCAATATTTAGTTCTTTATCAGGATGAGTTGCTGCAAATAATTGCAGTACAGCTTTGGCGTAAATAATGCGTGCCATACCTTTGGGTTTACCCTCGGCATCGGCAGGATGCACCACCACTATTTTATCTGAATTGTAGTGAATAGCCGCTTGTTGAATAAGTATGTTTTCGAGATCGGTGTTGTTGCAAAGTATTTCTTTTACTTTGAGCGTTTTGCTTTCGGGAATAACAAAAGCCATACCTATTATATTGTTATTTTCCCATGCAGTAAAAACAGTACCTCCGGCTAGTTTAAGATCTTCCAGAATAACATTGTAATCATCTTGTTCGTGTTGAATGCAACAAGAACGTTCATGCATTTTTTGGTCGAAGTATGCATAAGATGCCTCGTCGGGGCTGCAAGCATGTTTAATGGTGATACTATCCGGTATGTTTACCTCCTTGATGCCGACCTCTTTTTCCGAATAATGAAATACAGGTACATACCCTGCTTTAGCATAATAATCGAAGAGCCAGGGCTCGGCCGGAATCAATGTGCTTACATATACTCCCTTACGGGTCATTTGTGCAAAACTTTGCGATAAAAGTTCGCGCATAACCCCTTTACCTCTGTATTCTGGGTGTGTACATGCCCCCGATATGTAGGATGTAGAAATCTCTGTACCGCAAAAAGTCATGGGGTAGGGAATCATTTGCAGTGCTGCAATCATGTTGTCCCCACTTTGAATAGATACGTTTATCTTATTGGTATAACGAAGTCCGAAATATAATTCAATAAATTCTTCACTGTCGTTAAAACAAAGTTTCCAGAGCTCTTTTACTCTATTTTTAACAGTCATTAAGTTCCTTTCTTTAAACAAGCCATACTCTTTTCAAGAATAGTTACAGGCTGATAAGATAATTTAGCTTTGCGAAGCCCTTCAATACCCAAGTCTTCTTCCCGGTTAATGTACGTAAACTGTTCGGGGATATGGCTCGCAAATTCATAGTTAATCATAGCGTACGCGCCTTCAAAGCTTGTATCAGCTTTTTCGACATGTACTCCAAAAGTATCGTGGTTAATTGGCATTCCAAAAGTAAAAGCAACAATTTGTCCGTCTACCCGAAGCAATCCTCCACTTAGTCCTATCTCTTCAAAATGTTCCAATGCATAAATAATTGCCCGTCGCTCGTTACCTGTGCCTTCGTGCTGGTCGCAGTTATTCATTTTGCACCATTCGGCTTCCAGTCTTAAACACTCGGGTACCAAATCGGGAGTAATAGCCTCGTATTTGTAGTTATAATTCTTACGGAATTTGTTGATATGATTTCTTTTAGGCTGAAACTTCTTACCAGTTAATGTTGCAAGGTCTGTTCGCAGATAAAGATAATCGGCATAATCCCTATCCGGTTCAATACTAAATTTACCGGGATATATACTCTCTAACTCGGCTTTCATATCTTTGCATACACCCAACATACAGAGTTCGCTCCCTTCGAGTTGTGCATCGTTAATCATTTCATCTAACACTTGTTTCAGGTTTCCTTCGCCTACCGGCATCATATAAGAAAGACTCTCCTGAGTCCAGAACTTAAATACCAGAAAACCATCAATCTCGGCAAATTGAGTATTGTATAAAAACCTCCAGCTACATAAGTTCGAAAAAGAAAGATCACAGTTTCTTCGTGAACTGTTCATTGTGTATTTAGTAATAACATCTTTATCCTGTAGAGTGATTTCTTTAAATGGTATCATAATTATTAAAACAAATTACTTTGTGTTTTGTTACTGCTGCTTTATTAAATTAAAAAAAAGAATTCAAATTTTGCAAAAATAGCCAAAGTAAACGAAAGAGTTTATTTATTAGATTTATAATTCCTTGCTAATTGTTAAAAGGTAAACGTGCTGATTTTCTGTTACAATCGATATTAAATGTGGCTATTCATAAAAGAAATGTAATCGGATTTAGCATAAAAATGGAATATTTGCTTATTTTTGCATGGATAGTCAATTATTTTAATAGGGGTATAATAACTAATTAACACAGAGGAAATATGAAAAAAAGTTTCTTAATCAGTTTGTTAACAGCTTTTGCTGTTCTGTTTTCAATGAATGTAAGCGCTCAAACCAAAGCTACCAAAGCCGAAATGAAGGGTCAACAAAAACATGAAAAAGTATTAAATAAAGACTTGCAGCAAAAAGCACTGAAGGAAGCACGCAAAGAAGCAAAAAAACTAACAAAAGAAGGCTTTAAAACCCCTGCTGGCAAGTTGCCTTTAGATAAGCAGTTAGAAAACGCCTGGCAAAAACAAGTAGAGATCGATACCGATGGTAATCCATACTGGTATGTTGCATCATCGAGAGCAATTGGTGGAAATCAGTCGGCTGCTGCACTACAGGCTACCAATGCAGCAAAGCTGGATCTTGCCGGACAAATACAAACCAAGGTTTCTCAATTAATCAGCGCCACTGTGGCAAACGATGATATGGGACAGGAAGCTGCCGCCAGTCTTTCGAGCATGGTTGCCGAAAGTAAGTCAATTATAGCCGCAACTTTGGGCCGTACCATTCCTTTGGTCGAAATTTACCGTACACTCCCTAACAAAAATGTAGAGGTACAGGTTACTCTGGGTTACAGTTTGGATGCAGCCAATCAGGCAGCAGTTAAAGCTATTCGGGCAGAGTTGGCAAAGAAATCGGAAGAACTAGCTAAGGAACTTGATAAATTAGGATATTAATAGTAGTTAGTAGCTAGTAGCTAGTAGTTAGTAGCTAGTAGTAAGTAGTTAGTAGTTAGTAGTTAGTAGCAAGTAGTAAGAATCCATGCGGCATCGTACTACTAGCTACTAGCTACTAACTACTAACTACTAGCTACTAACTACTAACTACTAACTAAAAAATAAAGTATCATGAAAAGAAACAAATATTTACTGATTGCTTTTTTTGTCTCTTTTTCATTCACTACCCAAGCACAGGAACGTGACTTTGAGAAAGAATTCGAAGATTTTCAGAATAAGGCAGGGAAAGATTACAGTGATTTTAAAAACAAGGCCGACGAAGAATTCGCCGGTTTCCTTCGTGAAGTCTGGGCTAAGTTCGAAGCATCCGAGCCCATTCCGCCCCCAGTACGTCCGGAGCCGGTAAAGCCTCAGGAGTTTGATGAAGATAAACCAGTTGAAAAACCGGTCGAAATAGTTCCTAAAGAACCCCAACCTGTTACTGTTCCCGATCCCGAACCGGAAGATGAACCAGTAATGGTATTAGACCCTGATCCGGTTAAAAAACCAGCAACACCAGCTAAAGATAAACCAACCGATAAACCCGATCCGGGAGTCTATGTGCCGGGTAAACCCTATACCCCTGTGGTGGTAGAAGCACCAAAAGTGCCACCAGGCCCTTCTGTTAAGCGTACACCTATCCGGTTTTACGGAACCACTTTGCAGGTGGCAACCAGTTCGGTCGAAAAACTGTCTTTAACAGGTATGAGCGAATCGAATATCGCCGATGCATGGACCAAAGTGTGTAAAGCCGATTATGAACAGTTGATAAAAGATTGTATGACCATCCGTAAGGAACGGAAATTAAACGATTGGGCATATGTTTTGTTTACCAAGCAAATCGGGACACAACTTTATGGAAGCAATAGAACCAAAGAAATTACATTTCTGCAAATGTTTCTGTTGGCAAAATCGGGCTATAAGGTAAAACTGGCCAAGATAAATGATGAGCTGAAACTAATGCTTGCCCCCGCAGCTACACTATATGGAGCTCCATATATTACTTTAAGCGGAACAAGGTATTATATCTTTGAACCTCGCGAACAACAAGGAAAGCTAAATATATACACTTACGAACAAGAATTTGCTAATTCTAAAAATCATGTAGCATTATATATGCCTGGAGTTCCTGTTTTTGAAATGGTGCCTCATACAAAAACATTGCAGTCGAAGAACAAAGATGTTATTGTGCAAACAGTTGTGAATAAGAACCTGATCGATTTTTATAAGGACTATCCGCAGTGCAATGTAGAGATTCATTATAAAACCCCAATGAGTGCGGAATTAAAGAATTCTTTATATCCACCATTGAAGAAAGCCATCGAAGGTAAATCGCAAAAAGATGCAGCCAACATTCTGATTACTTTTGTGCAAACCGCATTTCCTTATATGACCGATGGTGAACAGTTTGGATACGAGAAACCCAACTTCTACGAAGAAAACTTCTTCTATCCTTATAATGACTGCGAAGATCGCGCAATGTTGTATGCCACATTGGTAAAAGACCTTTTAGGGCTGAATGTTATCTTACTCGATTATCCCGATCACATAGCTTCTGCCGTGAATTTTACAGAAAACATTCAAGGCGACTATGTTACTTTTGAAGACCAAAAATACATTATCTGCGACCCAACATATATCGGAGCATCTATAGGTATGTGTATGGAGCAATACAAATCTGTGTCGCCAGCGGTTATCAGGTAAAAGGCGCGAAGGCGTGAAGGCAAGAAAGCATGAAGGCGCGAAGGCGTGAAAGCGCGAAGGCGCGAAAGGATGAAAGCGCGAAGGCAAGAAAGATTTTACACTTTCGCGCTTTCGCGCCTTCTTTCCTTCGCGCCTTTCACTTTCTTTCCTTCGCGCCTTCGCGCCTTCTTGCTTTCGCGCCTTTTCGCTTATTTTGTAAATCAGATGAAAAAATACTTGGAATTGCAATGTGGATATTGCAAAATTGTGTAATTTTGCAGCGCAATTAGCATATCTACCTGTATTATAACATCTTATTTATAACAAATTGTTCATGGATTTAATTAGCGAAATTGTCGCACGCGCAAAAGCGACTCGTCAACGCATTGTTCTTCCCGAAGGAACAGAAGAACGTACATTAACCGCAGCCGATCAGGTTTTGGCAGAAGGTATAGCACATCTTATTATTCTAGGCAATCCTACAAAGATAAAGGAAGTAGCCTCTAAACTGAACCTGACTAACATTGACAAGGCTGAAATTATCGACCCTGAAAATCATCCCAAGAAAGAAACGTATGCGCAATTACTGGTTGAATTGCGTAAAAGTAAAGGTATGACAATTGAAGATGCACGCCAATTAGTTTTAAACCCGCTTTACCTGGGTTGCTTAATTGTTAAGAACGGCGATGCCGATGGACAATTGGCCGGTGCAGAAAATACTACAGGAAATGTGTTGCGTCCTGCATTGCAGATAATCAAAACAAAACCGGGAATTACCACCGTGTCGGGCGCCATGTTGCTTATTACCAAGCATCAGGAGTTTGGAAAAAATGGTGTTGTAGTAATCAGTGATGTAGCTGTAACTCCGGTTCCTAATGCCGAACAACTTGCACAAATAGCTGTATGTACATCGCATACTGCAACTGCGGTGCTTGGAATAGAAAAACCGAAAGTAGCAATGTTGAGCTTCTCGACCAAGGGTTCTGCAAAACACGAGGCTGCCGATAAAGTAATTGAAGCTACCCGTTTGGCAAAAGAAATGAATCCGGAATTAGTTATTGATGGAGAAATGCAGGCAGATGCAGCATTGATCCCATCTGTGGGAGAAAGAAAAGCTCCGGGATCGGAAGTTGCCGGACATGCTGATGTACTGGTAGTACCAAGCCTCGAAGTAGGTAACATTGGTTATAAATTGGCCGAACGTTTAGGTGATGTGGAAGCTGTAGGACCAATCCTTCAAGGTATGGCTCAACCAGTGAACGATTTATCACGTGGATGTTCTGTATCAGATATATATAAAATGATAGCTATCACAGCTAATCAAGCAAGTTGCGAGTAGTGAGTAATGAGTAATGAGTTTTGAGTAATGAGTTACCATGCGGGTTCACAACTCATCACTCACAACTCATTACTCATAACTCAAAACTCATTACTCACAACTCACTACTCACTACTTAAAACTTAAAACAAAATGAAGGTATTGATATTGAACTGTGGAAGTTCATCAATTAAATATAAGCTGTTCAATATGGACAGCAAAGAAATTATGGCTCAGGGTGGACTTGAGAAAATCGGTCTGCAAGGTTCTTTCTTGAAACTAACATTGCCTAATGGCGAGAAAGCTGTAATTGAACGTGGCATTTCCGAACACAAAGCCGGTATTGAATTTATTCTTGAAACGCTGACAGGCAAAGAATATGGTTGCATCAGCTCGTTGCAAGATATAGCAGCAGTTGGTCATCGTGTGGTTCATGGAGGAGAAAAGTTCAACTCTTCGGTACTGATTACCAAAGAAGTTATCGACCAAATGGTAGCATGCTCCGATCTTGCTCCTTTGCATAACCCGGCAAACCTGAAAGGAATTTATACCATTCAGGAACTGTTGCCAAACGTTCCGCAGGTGGGCGTTTTTGATACAGCCTTCCACCAAACCATGCCCGATTATGCATATATGTATGCCGTGCCTTACGAATACTATACCAAATATGCTGCCCGTCGTTATGGTTTCCACGGAACAAGCCACAGATATGTATCGCAACGTGTATGCGAATTCCTGGGAGTTAGCCCCGAAGGTAAACGTATTATTACCTGCCACATTGGTAACGGTGGTTCGATTACTGCAATAAAAGATGGTAAATCAATAGACACTTCTATGGGATTAACTCCACTCGAAGGTTTAATGATGGGTACCCGTTGCGGTGATGTGGATGCTGGCCTGCTTACCTACATCATGCAAAAAGAAGGACTGGACAGAACTGGTTTGGCCGAAGTGTTGAACAAGAAGAGCGGAGTAGTAGGTATATCGGGCGTATCATCGGATATGCGCGAACTGGAAAAAGCGGTTGCCGAAGGTAACGAACGTGCTATTCTTGCCGATGCCATGTATTGCTACCGCGTTCAGAAGTATATCGGTGCCTATGCTGCAGCTTTAGGTGGTGTGGATATTATTGTTTTCACTGGCGGAGTAGGCGAGAACCAATATCCATTGCGCTACACAGTATGCAAGGATCTTGAATTTATGGGCGTTAAAATGGATAAGGAAGTAAACGACAGAACCAGAGGGGAAGAAGTTGTAATCAGCGCCCCTGATTCGAAAGTGAAAGTTGTTGTTATTCCTACCGACGAAGAATTAACTATAGCTTTAGATACTGTAGAAATATTGAATAAAAGGAGGTAAAGAAGGTAGAGTGAGGTAAAGGAGGTAAAGTAACGATGCCGCATGGAACTTTACCTCCTTTACCTCACTCTACCTCCTTTACCTCCTTCCCTAAAAACTGATATCATGAAAAGAACTCTTTATTTATTACTTTTTGTTTTAATCCCAGGCATTCTTTTTGCACAGGGAAAAGCAAAATATGTTTTTTATTTTATTGGAGACGGAATGGGTGTTAACCAGGTTAATGTTACAGAAATGTATCGTGCCGATGCCGAAGAAAACCGTATTGGTATTATTCCTTTGCAGTTTACACAATTTCCGGTGATTAATCTTGCTACAACATATTGTACCACCAGTCCGGTTACCGACTCAGCAGCAGCAGGTACGGCTCTTGCTACAGGCGAAAAAACATATAGTGGCGCAATTGGTGTTGATGTAAACAAACAACCTATCGTTACTATTGCCGAAAGAGCCAAGAAAGCAGGTAAGAGGGTAGGGATTACTACCAGTGTAAGTGTTGACCATGCTACACCAGCTGCATTTTATGCTCATCAGCCTTCCAGAAGCATGTGTTATGAAATTGCAACAGATCTTCCGAAAGCAAATCTGGACTTTTATGCCGGTGGTGGTTTTGTAAAACCCGATAAAACATATAAGAAAGAGGATGCTCCCAATATATTCCCCATATTCGAAGAGGCTGGCTATACCATTGCACGTGGTTACAAAGATTTTAAAGCCAAATCTTCTTCGGCAAAGAAAATGATTCTTATTCAGGAAGAAGGAAAAGACCCATCGTCTCTGCCTTATGCGCTCGACCGTAAATCGGACGATTTAACATTGGCACAAATAACAGAGAGTGCAATTTCTTTCCTTACAAAGGATAATAAGAAAGGATTTTTCCTGATGGTTGAAGGGGGTAAGATTGACTGGGCATGCCACGATAACGATGCTGCCAATGCCATACACGAAGTTATGGATATGGATGAGGCTGTTAAAGTTGCATTGGAGTTTTACAAGAAACATCCCAAAGAAACGCTTATTGTAATTTCTGCCGATCATGAAACTGGTGGTATTACATTGGGTAAGAAGAGTTATTATGCAAACCTGAAAGTACTGAAACACCAAAAGCAATCGTTAGGTGGTTTATCGGGCAAAATAACCGAACTGCGTAAACAAAAGAATCATAAAGTAACCTGGGAAGAGATTAAGTCTTTGCTTGGTGAAACAATGGGATTCTGGACCGAGACCCCTGTTAGCTGGGAAAACGAAAAGATTCTTCGCGATGCATTCGAAGCTTCTTTTAACGACAAAGCAAATCAGGAAATGGAAAAACGCGAATATTCAAGCAGTGAACCTTTAGCTTCGGCTGCCATTAAAGTAATGAGCAATATTGCTTATGTAGGTTGGTCAAGTGGTGATCATTCCGGAGGTTATGTTCCCGTTTATGCCATTGGTGCCGGCTCCGAACTGTTCATGGGTAAAATGGATAATACCGATATACCAAAGAGGATAGCAAAAGCAGGAGGGTTTTAAAAAATTACGAATTGTTAATTACGAATTACGAATTAACGATGCCGCATGGACAATTCGTAATTCGTAATTTATAATTCATAATTAAAACTTCGTCTCTCCCTCCACATACTCTTCCAAGAACAGATTCTCTCCATCGAATACAGCATACGAGAAGTAAGAGATCCAATCTCCCAGAATCAGCATTCGGGTATCTCTGCTTAACATCAGGTTGAGCATGATATGCCGATGTCCATAAATAAAGTAGTTAATATTGGGATGGTCTTTTAAATATTCTTTCGAGTAGAGAACAAGAAATTCTTTATCTTCGCCCATATACTCCGGTTCTTTACCATCTTCACGCTTCAAACGGCTATGTTTGGCCCAGCTTAATCCCCACTCCATAGACCACCGTGGATGAATGGCCGAGAATATAGTTTGTAATGTGCTACTATGAAAAGCAGAACGCAAAAACTTGAAAGTTTTGCTTGGGTCGCCTAATCCATCACCATGAGCCAGATAAAATTCCTTTCCGTAAATCTCGGTAGTTAATGGTTCTTTGTGGAGTATCATGCCACACTCCTGCTGAAAATAATCGTAGCACCAAATATCGTGGTTGCCAATAAAGAAATGTACTTCTACCCCCATATCTGTTAGCTCGGATATCTTTCCGAGGAAACGGGTGTATCCTCTAGGTACAACAGTTTTAAACTCGTACCAATAATCAAACATATCGCCCAACAGGTATATGGCCGATGCTTTGTGTTTAATACTATCCAGGAAATTAACCAAACGCCTCTCCTGAGTTCGTCCGCTTGTTATAGCACGAGATCCCAGATGGGCATCCGAAAGAAAATATACGTTCTTCATTTACAATAGTCCCAGTTCAAGTTTTGCTTCTTCGCTAAGCATATCTTTGTTCCATTCCGGTTCAAAAACAAGATTGATGGTTGTAGAAGTTACCCCTTCTACCGATTCTACTCTCTGCCGCACATCCTCCATAATGAAGTCGGCTGCCGGACATCCCGGAGCGGTAAGAGTCATTTCGATGGTAGTGGCACCATTCTCTTCTACATCTATTTTATAAATTAATCCCAGGTCGTAAACATTAACAGGGATTTCCGGGTCGTATACGGTTTTCAGTACATCGACTATTTTTTCTTCTATTTCGAATGTTGTCATAATAATAATATTTATAGGGGAATATGGCTTTCACCTTACTGCAAATATACGTTATTATTTTGTCATAGCGAAATTTCACCACAGAGTTCACAGAGTTACACAGAGTTTTAAATACGATGCCGCATGGAAGTTTAAAACTCTGTGTAACTCTGTGAACTCGTGGTGAAATCGTACAAGTCAGATTAAGCCTTTATCACCGAAACTAAAATAAGTTCCATCGCAAACAACAATATGATCTACCAGATTGATGTTCATAGTTTTGGCTGCCTGTTGTATGGCCGAAGTTAGCCTTTTATCATTAATACTAGGTTCGGGATTACCTGATGGGTGATTATGGCATAAAATAATTGATGTTGCCCTTTCCAGAAGAGCTTCGCGTAAAATTGTTCTCACATCGGCATAGGTGCCGTCAATACCACCAGTGCTAATTTTAACTGTTTTAATCACTTTACTAGCCTGGTTGAGAAGCAGTATCCAGAACTCTTCTTGTGGGGCATCGCATAGAATGGGGTGGAATATGTTGTAGGCATCGCGCGAGGATAAAATCACGCTGCGTTCTTTTGCCTCTTGGAGTTTTCTTCTTTTCCCCAATTCTAATGCTGCCATTATTGTGGTAGCTTTAGCGGGTCCAATACCATTAAAAACAGAGAAGTCTGCACTATTCCATTTTCCAAGTTCGTTAAGGTTATTGTCGCATGTCGACAGCATCCGTCGCATAAGTTCAACAGCGCTTTCGTCTTTATTTCCCGAACCGATAAGTATGGCTAGTAATTCTGCATCGCTCAATGCATTAATCCCTTTGGATAGCATTTTTTCGCGCGGGCGGTCTTCTTCTGCCCATTTGTTAATACTGAGTCTTGGCTTTTCTGTGTTTTGCATGTTGCAAAAATAGTATTACTCGTAGTTTAATCTGTTGCTGGTGGTTATAATTGGAGTGTTATACAATGAATTCGGACGGATGTAAACATATTCTTTTACATAGTCAATAATTACATCAAATTTTTCCAGTACTCTGTTTCCCAGAACACCAATATAGAAATAACCATCAGAAAGTGCACCTTGTTGATCATTAAAATAGTGTATATCAACATTGTCGAATTTGTTTTCTCCTAGCTGAATACTTTCTGATTGAATGGTTCCTCCTTCGGATTTCCCCGACAATCCTAACTCTGCTTTCCATTTACGTACATTCATTTGGTTCAATTTGTACTTTTCTGCTGTCTTACCAGTGAAGAGGATAGCATGTCCACTACCAGTGTCTAACAGGAAATCTCCACTGATTGTTTTTTTACCAATCTTGACCTTTAATGGTATTGTAATTTTAGTGAGATGATTTTTGTACTTGATGCGAGTCCAGGATTTATCAAAATCCATTTTTGCTTGTCCTTTATATAGCCGGAATTCTTTTTTATCGTAATATATTTCAAAAGTGAACAAATCTTTAGGTTCTATACCCACTAAAACATCTTCGGAAAGATTTTTATATACTTTGTAAATGGAGTTTGTTAACGTTTCGTTTGCGATTTTATAGTTGATCTTTTCAAAAGCGACCTTAACTTTAGCACTATCGTTGCCAGCACCACCTCCAAAAAAAGGACTATACTCCAGTTCCTTTTTATTGATAGCATATTTCTCTACCAACTCTTCAGATAAAGAAATATCTGTGGCACCTGTATCCAAACAAAATTTAGCTTTTATAGAATCATTGATTATTCCTTCAGCAATAATCAAAAAAGAATCGTAGGAAAACGGAAATCTTTGTGGCTCATTTTGTCCGAACAATGCTGCTGCATAACAAAAAGCAGTTAGAAGAATGTATATTCTCATAGTACTTTACTTATAGAAATTCTTATTGAAAGCCGTAAACTCATTCCTACCCAACACACAGCGTTTCCACCAGGCCGAAAGGAAACCAAGTCCGTATCCTGTTAGTTGTACAAAAGCTGCCACTATAGCTAATAAACCAATAGAAACACTTTTGTTTTGTATGCTGGCATCAATAGCTACCAGTAAAGCATATAGCAATATAAGAGTTGCTGCGTATGGACACACAAATAAAGAAATAAGAAACAGGAAGAATATTCCAGATGTAAACAATGCAGGTAATAAATGCACCAGTTTAAGCGTATCCGGGTATTTTTTATAAAGATTGATACGTGCAATACCCGAGTTATAAACCTGTTTGAAGAATTTCCGGAAGTCTGTACGTCTTTTATGATACACCCAGGCATCGGGGAAAAGACGACAAGCATATCCGGCTTTAAATATGCGGATGCTGAAATCAATATCTTCACCAAACCTCATGTCCGAGAATCCTTTCAGATTATTAAAAGCTTCCCTGCGTATTCCCATATTGAAACTACGGGGATAGAATTTATCCATTTTCTTTTTTCCACCACGTATTCCGCCAGTGGTGAAAAAAGAAGTCATAGAATAATTAATCGCTTTTTGAATGTTGGTGAAAGAGTGGTGTGCTCTGTCGGGTCCGCCAAAGGCATCGGCGTATTCAGTATTCAGTTCCTTTTCAATCGCTTCAAAATAACCTTCGGGAACAATACAATCCGAATCGAGGAAAATAAAATAGTCACCCTTGCTACGTTCTGCTCCATAATTACGCGATTGCGCAGGTCCGGAGTTTGATTTGAAGAAGTATTGAATGTCTAAATCATTCATATATTTGTCTACAATATTTTTGCAGGATAGCGAAGAGCCATCTTCAACAATAATAACCTCAAATTGCTTGAAGTGCTGATGAGTAAGACTTTCAAGTAGTTCGTCAACCTCATCGGGGCGGTTGTAAACAGGAATGATGACAGAGTAATACATAATTTACAGTTGAGAATTGAGAGTTGAGAGTTGAGAGTTGAGTTGAACTGTATAGTAACTCTCAACTCTCAACTATTAACTCTCAACTAAATTTTAACTCTTCCTTGATAAGAGCCGTCTCTTGTATCTACTTCAATTGTTTCGCCTTCGTTAATAAATAAAGGTACGCGTACAATTGCTCCGGTTTCGAGTGTTGCAGGTTTTGTTGCATTGGTAGCAGTGTCGCCTTTCAAACCAGGTTCGGTATAAGTAATTTTAAGTTGTACTTTTACAGGAACTTCGGCATACAGTACAGTTTCCGACTCGGCATGGCTTACAACATCAACAGTATCGCCTTCTTTCAGGAAGTCAACTCCGGTAATCAGTTCTTTTTGGATAGAGATCTGCTCAAATGTTTCCTGATTCATGAAGTTGTAACCCATATCGTCCATGTATAGGTACTGATATTGGCGACGTTCGATTCTAACTTCTTCAATTTTAACTCCGGCATTGAATGTTTTTTCGAGTGTACGTCCGGTGGTTACACTTTTCATTTTGGTACGAACAAAAGCTGCTCCTTTACCCGGTTTTACATGTAAGAATTCAGTAATAAAATAATAGTGACCATCAAGGTCGATACACATACCATTTCTGATGTCTGCTGTAGTAGCCATAAATTTGAATTATAAGTTTTTTAAGTTAATAAGTTCGTGGGTTCTCGGTGCAAAAATAACTCAAAAACTCAGGAACTCAAAAACTTATCTACTTAAAAAAGACTTATCTCTTGGTTTATTTAAAAAAAGTACCTATTTTTGCAACCCGATTTGTGAGACAATAACATAAAACAATATAGAAAATGAAAAGAACATTCCAACCCTCTAACAGAAAGAGAAAGAATAAACACGGTTTCCGTGAAAGAATGGCCACAGCAAACGGACGCAGAGTATTGGCTTCACGTCGTGCTAAAGGCAGAAAGAAATTAACCGTTTCGGATGAGTATAACGGAACAAAATAAGCAACAAGCTTATTTTAAACAAAATAGAAAGGAGTAAAGGTTTTATAAGCTTTACTCCTTTTTTGGTTTTATTAAAACCAAGCCTACTCATAAACATTCAGGGCAGATAACCTGAAAGGCTCCACATTGAAAACGAAAAATCTTTCCGAAACCCATCCGCCTGTTTAGTTGTTTCGCACCTGCAAAAAGCAACAAAAAACAGAAAAACACCTTGCTTGCCACCCGCTGTACGTGCTGTAGGGGCTATTTTAGTGCGTATTTTCAAAATGCAGCATTTCACACTTTCGAAATGCAGCATTTTGATTGAACGAAATGCAGCATTTCATCAATGCGAAATGCAGCATTTTGAAATTACGATTTGCAGCATAATGAAATAGTAATGATTTGCGAATGGATAAAAATAGACATTTAGTGAAAAGGGAGTATGGTTACAAAAGAAAACCCAGTTATGTTCGAACTGTTTTTGCATTGTTTGCAATCTGCGTTCTACGGGCTGTAAGCCCGGTTTAATTCAGGAAGCTGTGTCAAAATAGAACGTGTTCTTAGAGTAACGAATTGTAAGTTAAGCACTGAAAGTGCGTTCGATTTAGCCCAGGGTTTTAACCCTGGGTATGTACGAAAAGCACCAATCAGAGTGCTGTAAGCACGATCCTAGGCTATTCGTTCGTGCTTACAGCACTTCATTGCTGGCGATTGATAGCTTACCCAGGGTTAAAACCCTGGGCTAAATCGAACGGGCTTACAGGCAAATTTATTCAATTATATACGGTAATTCAAGCAGCAGATATTATCTTTGTGTTCTAATTTTATAATAGAATAATGAAAATAAAAGAATTCTTCTCCTGGAAAAATAAGATGTTCTGGCTCAACCTGCTGGCTATGATTGTGGTTGCTGTTGTGCTGATATTCATTGTGTTGAAATCACTGGATGCATATACACGCCATGGCGAAGCCATTGCTGTGCCCAATGCAAAAGGTATGACTATAGCTCAGGCGCAGACCCTCTTCAAAAACGAAGGACTAGAGGCTGTAATCTCCGACTCTACTTATGTAAAAGACAAACCTGCCGGAATTATTCTGGAACACAGCCCACAAAGCGGACGGAGGGTAAAGAAAGGAAGAGTGATTTATTTAACAATCAATACATTAACCGTTCCTTTGCAATTGGTACCCGATGTTGCCGATAACAGTTCGTTAAGGCAGGCACAAGCCCGTATACTTGCAGCTGGATTCAAATTGAATACACCCGAACATATTAGTGGGGCAAAAGATTGGGTATATGGCATTAAACACAACGGAAATATGTTGAAACCCGGCGACAAGGCCCCTGTGGGAGCTAATCTTACACTGGTGGTTGGAGATGGAACCAGCGACGAGATGGAATTGGGCGATACAGAACCAATAACCGATGATACATTAATCTCGGACGACTCATTTTTCTAATTGCCAATTCGACAATATGCCAATTCGACAATATGCCAATGTGCCAATTGGCTGCGCATTAGTTCATTATTCATATTAGCATATTAACCACATTAGCACATTGGCACATTAACCACATTGGCACATTAACCACATTGGCACATTATTATGATAGAGAATGATCTTGACGACATTGACGACATTGAACCTGTAGGAGATGCAGCCAACCTGTACGAACATTTCAGGGTGGTGGTAGACAAAGGTCAGGCAATGGTTAGAGTAGATAAATACCTCTTCGAACGCATTGTAAATGCTTCGCGCAACCGTATACAGAAAGCTGCCGATGCTGGATTTGTGATGGCAAACGGCAAGCCGGTAAAAAGCAGCTATAAGGTAAAACCTTTAGATGTGATAACGGTTGTGATGGATCGTCCGCGTTATGATAACGAAATCATAGCCGAAGATATTCCGCTGGATATAGTGTACGAGGATGAAGCTTTGATGGTAGTCAATAAACCAGCCGGATTGGTGGTACATCCCGGACACGGAAACTATACAGGTACGCTTGTTAATGCCATTGCATGGCACCTGAGAGATAACCCCGATTACGATGCTAACGACCCGCAAGTGGGTTTGGTGCACCGTATTGATAAAAATACATCCGGCTTACTGGTAATAGCCAAAACACCCGATGCAAAAACCAGCCTTGGTCTTCAATTCTTTAATAAAACAACTAAACGCAGGTATCAGGCATTGGTATGGGGCATTATGGATGAAGACAAAGGCACCATAACCGGAAACATTGCCCGCAATCCCCGCGACCGTATGCAAATGGCTGTTTTCTCCGATCCCGAGATTGGCAAACACGCTGTTACCCACTACAATGTGTTGGAGCGTATAGGTTATGTTACATTGGTAGAGTGTATACTCGAAACAGGGCGTACCCATCAAATCAGGGTACACATGAAACACATTGGTCATGTACTTTTTAACGACGAACGTTACGGAGGGCATGAAATCTTGAAAGGAACTCATTTTAGTAAGTATAAACAATTTGTAAACAACTGCTTTGATACTTGTCCGCGGCAGGCACTACATGCCATGACTTTGGGATTTGTACACCCTGTAACAGGCGAAGAGATGAACTTTACATCTCCACTTCCCGAAGATATGACCTTGCTGCTCAACAAATGGAGAGGCTATATAAGTAACAGGGATTTAGAATGAAACGCAGAATTGCAATAATAGCAGGAGGAGACTCGTCGGAAATAGTCGTTTCTCTCCGCAGTGCCGAAGGTATATATTCTTTTATCGACAGAGATGTATACAACACCTATATCGTAGAAATGGAAGGACTTCGTTGGGAAGTTAAACTACCCGACGGATCTATGACACCTATAGACCGGAATGATTTTAGCTTCATGGAAAACGGTGAAAAGAAAGTCTTTGATTTTGCTTATATCACCATTCACGGAACTCCCGGCGAAAACGGTTTACTGCAAGGCTACTTTGAGATGCTCCAGATTCCATATTCCAGTTGTGGAGTACTTCCTTCGGCATTGACCTTCAATAAATTTACATGTAATCAATACCTGAAAGGGTTTGGTATACGCGTTGCAGAGTCGCTGATGCTTCGTGAAGGCTTCGAAATCCTCGATCAGGAAGTGATCAATAAAGTGGGACTTCCCTGCTTTATAAAACCCAACCTGGGAGGGTCGAGCTTTGGAGTAACCAAAGTAAAAACAGCCGAACAGATACAACCCGCCATTGAAAAAGCTTTTGATGAGGCCCCCGAAGTGATGATCGAGGCATATATGGAAGGAACCGAAATTACTTGTGGTTGCTACAAAACAGCAAACAAAGAAGTCGTTTTCCCCATCACCGAAGTGGTTACCGAAAATGAATTTTTCGATTTCGATGCCAAATACAACGGTCAGGTAGATGAAATAACCCCCGCCCGGATATCGGATGATCTTACAGAAAGAGTGAAACTGTTAACCTCTGCCGTGTACGATATACTTGGCTGTTCGGGCATTATCCGTGTTGATTATATCATCACCGAAGGCAATAAAATAAACCTACTCGAAGTTAATACCACTCCCGGAATGACTGTCACCAGCTTTATCCCTCAACAGGTAAAGGCTGCCGGATTGGATATTAAGGATGTGATGGCAGATATTATTGAAGAAGAATTTATTAATCAGTGAGGTAAAGGAGGTAAAGTGAGGTAAAGGAGGTAAAGTAGAAGTATACTCTTATCTTACTTTACCTCCTTTACCTCCTCTACCTCACTTTACCTCCTCTATTATGAATACCGAATTTGATGAAATTCGTCCGTACCACGACGAAGAATTACCCGTTATCTTTGAAGAGCTTCTGGCCGATCCTGATTTCAGGAAAGTAATATCCATGGCTTTCCCCGAAGCACCGGCAGCATTAATTGAGCAAAAGATACGTAGTTGTAAAACTAAAAAAGAATTTCAGGTAGCTTTCTCGTATGCATTAATTAAAAAGCTGGCCGAAACAACTACAACAGGGTTTGATATCGATCATTCATCCCTGAAGAATAAAGCGCTGGCATACACCTATATATCTAATCATAGAGATATTATCCTGGACTCCGGTTTCCTTTCTGTACTTTTAATTGATGAAGGACTGGATACTGTTGAGATTGCCATTGGCGATAACCTGTTGATTTATCCATGGATTAAAAAACTGGTACGTGTAAATAAAAGCTTTATAGTACAACGTGCCCTCTCCATGCGGCAGATACTTGAGTCGTCGGCAAGGATGTCGCGCTATATGCACTATGCCATTCAAACAAAAAAACAATCTATCTGGATAGCCCAACGCGAAGGCCGCGCCAAAGACTCGAACGACCGTACCCAGGAAAGTGTTCTCAAAATGCTGGCTATGGGCGGAGAAGGCGACATCATAAACCGCTTGGTAGAACTGAATATTGCCCCACTTGCAATTTCTTACGAGTACGACCCCTGCGATTATCTGAAAGCAGAAGAGTTTCAGTTGAAACGCGATATTGATGGTTATAAGAAAAGTCCAAAAGATGATTTGCGCAACATGCAAACCGGATTAATGGGTTATAAAGGCAAGGTGCATTTCCAAACCACCGGCTTGTTAAACGAAGAGTTGGAAGCACTGGATCGCTCATTACCCAAATCACAATTATTCGAAGCAATAGCTAAACTGATTGATACTCACATTCACCGTAACTATCGTTTCTATCCGGGTAATTATGTAGCTTTCGATCTTCTTGAAGGCACACAACAGTTTGCTTCACAGTATACGCCAGACGATAAAAAGAAGTTCGAAAACTATATTCAGGGACAGTTGGATAAGATTACAATACCCAATAAAGACATCCCTTTCTTGCGCGAAAAGCTTTTGTTGATGTATGCTAACCCATTGAAAAACTTCTTAACTTTACAGGATAATGAATAAAACAATATTACTTATGGCATTCTCGTTATTATCTTTGTTTTCGTGCAAAACGGAAAAGGAATCGTTTACATCATTGTCTGTTGAGGCCTTTGCCGAATTTATTCAGAAAGAAGAAGTACAGCTTCTTGATGTTCGCACACCCGATGAATTTAGCGAGGGACACATCCACGGCGCAGTAAATATTGATGTAAATGCCGAAGGCTTTGAGCAGGAAGCCATCAAACAACTGAATAAAGAAAAACCGGTAGCATTATACTGTCGAAGTGGGGTTCGAAGTAAGAAAGCTGCTGGCATTCTCTATGAAAAAGGATACAAAGTCTATGAATTAGATAAAGGCTTCTTGTCATGGCAAAGTGCAGGAAACGAAATCTCTAAATAACTATTTTTTATGAAAAAAACGATCTTAATTAACCTTTTTGTCTTTCTTTATGTAACCTCGGCCATTGCACAAATCAACTTGTTTCCAACTCCTTCTAAAACATCAGGGGGCAAAGGAACTTATACCATTGGGAAGAAAGCAGTATTTGAAGCACAAGGCGAGTACGAAAGAAAACTTGTTGAAACATTTACTGCCGAATTAAGTAAATTGGACCTTACAAATCCTGCTGCTGCAGGAAACGTAAAACTAACCTTAGATCCGGGTTTGCAAATTAAACCCGAAGGGTATATACTGCATGTTACACTTAATGGAGTAACGTTGGAAGCATCGACCCCGGCCGGACTATTTTATGCAAAAGAAGCATTACTGCAACTGGCGCGTTTTAATAAAGGTACATTGCCGGTATGCAAAATAGAAGACCATCCCCGTTACAGTTGGCGTGGCTTTATGCTCGACGAAAGTCGTCACTTCTTTGGAAAAGAAAAAGTGAAGCAATATCTGGATATCATGGCCTCGCTTCGCATGAATGTGTTCCATTGGCATCTCACCGACGAACCGGGATGGCGTATCGAGATAAAGAGATATCCCAAACTTACAACCATTGGGGCAACCGGAAACTATCACGACCCTAATGCTCCGGCTTCATTCTATACTCAAGAAGAGATAAAAGAAATTGTAGCTTATGCTGCCGACCGCCATATTATGATTATTCCTGAGTTTGATATGCCTGGTCATGCAACAGCAGTTTGTCGTGCCTATCCCGAAGTTTCCGGGGGCGGAGAGGGGAGATGGGAACATTTCACCTTCCATCCGTGTAAGGAAACCACTTACGAGTTTATCAATAACATTTTAGACGAACTGGTTCAGCTTTTCCCTGCTCCATACATTCATATTGGAGGCGATGAGGTACATTATGGAAACCAAAGTTGGTTTACCGATCCCGAAATACAACAGTTTATCAAAGATAAAAAACTGACCAACGAAGTTGGCCTGGAGCATTACTTTATAAGGCGTGTTACGGATATGGTTTTTGCCAAAGGTAAAAAGATTGCCGGGTGGGACGAGATTGTTGATGCCGGAGTTTCTCCATCCAAAGCAATTGTGTTGTGGTGGCGACACGACAGGAAGTACCAACTGCTTAAAGCCCTAGAGCAGGGATTTGATGTTGTAATGTGTCCCCGTCGTCCGTTCTATTCAGACTTTGTGCAATATGGCGAACATAAAATAGGTCGTTATTGGGGCGGCTACAATACAATAGAAGAGGTATATCGTTTTCCCGATCCTGTAAACTACCTCACCCAGGGATACGAAGAACAGGTAAAGGGCATACAAATGTGTATGTGGACCGAGCGGGTAGGCGATGGTAAACGTCTGGATTATATGGTATTCCCCCGTTTGGCTGCTGTAGCCGAAGTTGGTTGGACACTGGAAAAAAGAAAGGAATGCTCTGTATTTATGCAAAAACTCCCTCTGTTCCTGCAATACCTGGATACAAAGAATATCTATTACTTTAATCCTTTTGCACCACGCGAACGTCTGGAACCTGCTGAGCCTGCTAAGGTTGAGGAGGATGTTTTGCAGAATGGATAAAAACAAGAATTATATTACACATTCATAAACGATTAATGCCGGTAGGATAACGCCTTTATCCTACCGACATAAACCGTTTATCCTACCGGCATAAAGGCCTTATCCTACCGGGACAAAAGAGTTATCCTACCGGGATAAACTTGCAGAAATTGCATGCGTCAGCACCCTTTCGGGTATTATTTTGTTTTAGTGCCAATTTTAGCACCCTTTCGGGTATTTATTAAATAATACTCTTATATTTGTACCCGAAAAGGTATCAAATATGAATAATTTACCATTGAATGAATATGTGAAAACCAAGCGTAAAGCACTTGGGGTTATCACGAGAAGAGCTTGCACAAAAAGCAGGCGTAGGACTTCGCTTTTTACGTGAATTAGAGCAGGGAAAAGAAACCCTGAAAATGGATAAAGTAAATCAGGTACTAAAATTATTCGGGATGCAGCTTGGTGTTGTACCAATGGATAGAAGCAGTCTTATAGAACCATGAAACAAGCTAAGATTTACATGTACAGTACATTTGCAGGTGTTCATCAATAAGATGCGTTTGTTTGCTATTTCGCTATATAACAAGTATTTAATAAACCGGAAAAGTAGAATAGGTAATGATTTAGAAACGAGCGAAGTTCTTCGGTCTGCTTAGTTTCTCACTGTTTCAAATAGCTTAAATGCAAAGATAAATATTAATCATAATATTACTGATAAACTTAATTTCTCGGAATCCAACCATTTAATGCTTTTTTCAAATTCCAAACGACCTCTCAGTTTGTATTTGGTTATCAAAATGGTATTTAATTGCAGTTATTTGGTAGCCTGTAAATTTTCTGCCACATCTACTTTTGCATTGTTAAAATTTAATAATTAAAAAGTGTTTTTTAAAGACAGCAATGATTATGTTTGCCATGCTGGCTTGCATACAAGCTCACACACACAAGTAAATTTAAAAGCAGAAGCAAATATTAGGCTAATCAGAAGTGTAACAGTAACGATTAATTATGCGGGTCATAAGATATTAGTTGACCCAATGTTTTCTCCTAAAGGTGCTCTATGGTCAATAACAGGAACAGCAAAAAGTCCTTTAGTTGATTTAAAGATATTATCCAAGATGTAGATCTAATATTATTGACACATAATCATGGCGATCGTTTGGAAGAATTTCTTCCTTTTTGTTTCACAAAAAGAGTAAATTCCCCCAAAGTATTGCCTTATTCATTCTTTCCATAAGAGGGGTGTTTAACAGATAAACAAAGGAAAAAAATATGCAGGGGATTGGTACACAGAAGCAACTATTTCGTCTTTTAAATATTTAGATGACAAGTGAGAATTTTTCGATGCAAATTTGTACCTTTGCAAAAAAATGCATATATGGCGAAAAAGCAAAGCGACATTGCAGTTATAGACCTCTTCTGTGGAATTGGTGGGCTATCACATGGATTTGTGATAGAGGGCTTTAATGTTGTGGCTGGGTATGACAATGTTTTGAATTGCAAATATGCTTATGAAAAAAACAACAAAGCAAAATTTCACCACAAAGATGTTACACTGCTAAAAGGTAGTGAATTGAATTCTTTGTTTGGTGAAAATATCAAAATATTGATAGGCTGTGCTCCTTGCCAGCCTTTTTCTTCATATAGCTTCAAAATAAAGCAAAAAGATGAGCATAAGGTAAATTTACTTTATGAATTTTCCAGATTAATAAAAGAATGTTCTCCTGATATAGTGTCAATGGAAAACGTTCCTCAACTTCTAAATTTTAATAAGTCATCTATATTCAATGATTTTATAAATGTCTTGAAATCTTTGGATTACCATATTGATTATAAGATTGTATATTGTCCTGACTACGGCATTCCACAAACAAGAAAACGATTAGTCCTTTTAGCATCAAAACTTGGAAAAATATCCTTATTAACCCCAACTCATACCCCCGAAAACTATGTTACAGTAAGAGATGCTATTGGTCATTTGAACCCTGTAAAAGCAGGGGAATATGATAAGGCAGACCCGTTACATAGGGCAAGGTTATTAAATGCGTTAAATCTTAAACGCCTTAGATATACTAAAGAGGGTGGTGGTTGGAAAGATTGGCCAAAAGAACTATTACCCGAATGTTTTAAAAAAGATTCGGGTAAAACATATGGTAGCGTTTATGGCAGAATGAGGTGGGATAAGCCTTCGCCTACAATGACAACTCATTGTACAGGATTGGGAAATGGACGTTTTGGACATCCACAGCAAGATAGAGCAATTACTTTACGAGAAGCAGCATTATTGCAAACATTTCCTGAAAATTATCAGTTTTTTGAATCAATGGAAACTTATAATACATCCATTATTTGCAAACAGATTGGCAATGCAGTTCCTCCAATGTTGGGACAAATTGTTGCACAGAGTATCAAAGAGCATTTAAAGAAATATAAATCATGGCAGAAAAAATAGCACTTGATTTAGTTGAAGAACAAATCAAAGATACAGAGAAAGACTACAATTATAGATTGGTAGAATGGCCTATCGAAGTTCTTGTTAAAAAGTTTATTCCTAAGTCAGCGAACAAGACCTATAAGGAGCTTATTCCACAAGGAGCAGAGCAATTTTCCGTAATAATTGTTCCCGAATTTCAACGAGAATTTGTTTGGGACGACCAAATGAAAGCCAAATTTATTGAATCTATTTTTATGAGGATTCCCATGCCGCCATTATTTGCATTTCTATTGGATGATGAGGGGAATTTAGAATTATTAGACGGGGTACAACGCTTATCAACTATTATTGCTTTTGTGAAAGACCAACTAACATTGGATAATCTCGAAGTGTTAGATTCATTGAATGGTTATAAGTTTTCTGAATTGGAAATTTCGAGACAACGAAAATTTAATAATCTATCCCTTAAAATATACATCTTGGACGAAGATGCTGATGAAGGAATAAGAGCAGATATTTTTAATAGAATAAACTCTACGGGCAAAAAATTATCTCCTGCTGAAATCAGGAAAGGAAGTTTTCTAAATAATAGATTTTATGATTTCATTTTGGAGTGTATAAATTATCCTGAATTTTTATCGTTGTTTTCAGCAGCAAAAGAAGATGAAAAATTGAGAGGAGATAAAGAGGAATTAATTACTCGCTTCTTTGCTTATACCGAAAAATATACGGAGTTTGAGCACTCTGTTAAAGAATTTTTAAATGATTATATCAAGGAAAAGGGAGATACATTTAATGATGCAGAAAAAGCTGAAAAGACAAAAATAATAAAAGATACGCTGGCATTTATTACCCTGTATTTCCCGAATGGATTCCGTAGAACAGCAACTTCAAAGTCCATTCCTAAAGTTCGGTTTGAATCTATTGCTGTTGGAACGAGTCTTGCTTTAAAAGAGAATCCTAGTTTAGCAAACCCTGATTTAAGGTGGCTTGAATCAAAAGAATACTTGAACTGGGTGACTTCGGGTTCTTCAAACAATAAAAGTAAACTCATAGGTAGAATAGAGTTTGTTCGAGATTGTCTTCTTTCAAGAGTAGATGTAAACACTTTGACTTATGGCAATTAGGGAAGAGTTTGACAAAAGACTTCTTGAAGTCAATACATATTTTGAGATTTTGCAATTATTAGAGTTGGATAAACCTAAATTATCCGCTCATAATATAGAAAGCAATCAATCTGTAGAAATTAATTTTGATAGTAGAAGAATAAATATATTACGTTCAAACGCATTTTTATTATTATACAACCTTGTGGAATCAACTGTTTTTAATTCAGTTACATCGATTTTCGACGCGGTTAATTCGGATAGACATAACCCTAAATTGAAATATTTTGATGTAATTGATGCTATTAAGAAGTATTGGCTCAATAATGTTTATAAGCATGACGAGAAAATAAAAAAAGAAACTGTTGTAAAAAGTTTCATGGAAATTGCTAATCGTATTTTTAGTGAATCCTTATCATTGGCTTCTAACTATTTAAAATACGGAGGAACATTAGATGCAGAATCAATTGAGGATACAGCAATTGATTTGGGGGTCAATATTGGAAATCTTAAAAATGGGTTTGATAAAAACACACATGGAGAGGCTTTCAGGCAAATAAAACGAAATCGGAATTGGTTAGCTCACGGAGATAAGTCTTTTGCAGAAATAGGGCAAGATTTTCCATATAATCGTTTAGATGAGTGGAAACTCTACATTGTTGAACACTTGGAGAAATTTATAATGTCAATTGAAACATATATAAGAGACGAAAAATATAAAGTTCCTGTTATTGCAGCAAGCTAAGTCATTGAAATATGCAGAGCCGTTCATTGTGGGAACGGCTCTGTTTGCAAATCTGGGTATCTACCTGATTAACTACCCGCCAGCAAATAATCATCTTTAATCTTTTTGGAAAGCAGTTGCATCTTCCTCAATTTTAGCCTGTAATCTCCGCATAAATCTGTGTAGTTTTGATATTCCGATGCCCCATCATTTGGCTAAGTATTTCAATCAGAACACCTTGCGAGAGGCAAATAGTCGTTCCGAACGAGTGGCGGCTCATCTTCTTATCTAATTTACAGAGCTTTCCGATTTGTTTGGTATAGGAACAAACCACATTCATGCAAAGCATTTTGAACACTTTACCCCCTCGCCAGTTCCCTCATACCATTGATTGCCCTTGTTATCCGTCAATATCTGCTCTTTGCGTAAACTTTTTATATCACAGTAGGATAATCCCGTAAATACCCGAAAATAAACATATTTGGAACAGCAACGCCTCCTGTTCTTCCATATAGCAAAGCAGATATAGAATTGTTAGCTTTAGAGGTTGTTCGTTCGCAAATAACGATTACAGGTGTACAGCCGAAGTTATCCGTTGATTTAGAGAAAGAGAAAAACGGTGAGAAACGTTTTACAATAGTTGGTTTATGGGGTGGTTACATCCTGAAACCTCAAACCGAAGAATATGATAATCTTCCTGAAAATGAGGATTTAACCATGCATTTGGCTGAGTTGGCAAAGATAAAAACCGTTCCTCATTCTTTAATACGGTTCAAAGATGGTTCATTGGCTTATATCACAAAACGGATAGACCGAGATAAAAGAGGCGAAAAAATACCAATGGAAGATATGTGCCAGTTAACGGAGAAGCTAACAGAGCAGAAATATAAAGGTTCACACGAACAAATAGCCAAAAAAATTATAGAGTATTCAGCTTATCCTGTATTGGACTTGATTAATTATTTTGAAGTTCTACTATTTTGCTATTTGACAGGAAATGCAGATATGCACTTGAAAAATTTCTCTCTTTACAAAGGTACAGGGCAATATACTTTTGCTCCTGCTTATGATTTGTTATCTACCAAATTAGTTATACCCGAAGATAATGAAGAACTAGCTTTGACCTTGAATGGTAAGAAACGAAAACTGAAAAGGGCAGACTTCGATTATCTTCTAAAATCCTTTAAAGTAGACGAAAAGACGATTGAAAATGTATATGAGAAATTCAGGAAGGTACTACCTCAATGGTATGATTTTATAGATGCGTCTTTCCTGCCTGAACCAATGAAAGAAGAATATAAGCAAATTATTCAAAGTAGATCTGCGATATTGATGCAGCAATGAAGAATCTGCTTTAAAACAAAAACCCTCCCTGGTCGCAATTGACTAAGGAGGGTTAAAATTTCCTGAACTAATTATCTACTTAAGGCTTATTACTTCACCAATCGCAACGCAATATCCCTATCTTTAGCCCGATCCGATTCGGGTGCGCTGGCTTTGTATTTAGCATACTCCTCGCCATACCCTTTGGCTTTAACCACTTGTGAACCTACTCCGGCATTATCGAATATTTTTTCAATGGTTTGGGCTCTTTCTTGCGATAGCTCCATGTTAATTTCTTCACCACCGGTTCTATCGGCAAATCCGGCAATTGCAATCTTAGCATCTTTGTGGTTCTTGAGGATAGAAATTATATTTTCTAACTGATTTGAACCGCTTTTTAGTTTGCTGCCACTGCCAAGCTCAAACGAGATGTTATCGAACTCAAACCATCTGTTTTGCAAATCCTTATCAGTAGCTTTCTTGTATTCGTCAGAGTTCAAATACTTTAGCATCATCTCTTCTGTACCATCACGGTAAATATTGAGCACAGTTCCGTTGGGTAAGGTAACAGCAGTAACGGCACGAGTGGCTGTACCAACGTTTGTCGACTGTGTATCGTCGGTATAAGAGGCGGTGCTCACATTGCTAGGAGCCTGACGTATAGTGTCGATAACCATACTTTGGGTGTTGATGGTTGAATTACCACTTCGGCACGAACGCCACAAGAATAAAGCCAAAAGCAGTAGCAAAACGATAATTGCCCATGTAATCCAACCATTCTTTTTAGCAGGTTTTTGAGGCTCACTACCATTGGTGGCGACTTTGCTTATGCCAAAACCGCGAGCCAGGTCGTCAGGAATCAATCCGATGAAACTGTTTTTCTGGTTTTGGATTTCATGTTGAATCTTTTGCATACTCCATCCATCGACCGCTACTTTTTTACCGAAGTATCCAACAACTATAGGTGCAAGCATTGAAACCAATCTGTTAACAGCAACTTTCGATATACCTGCATATTTGGCAATCGAGTTACTGAAATCGGCAGCTTTATCGCCTAAAATGTTTTGAAGGAAATCATCACCAAGTTTTCTTTGGTTTTCACTAGGGTTCTCTTCACACAAAAGTTCAACACTTTTCAGTATATTCAAGTTTCCTCCCTCATCGAGAATATTTTTGAGGTGAGAATTACCTTTTTTGCCCATAACACCTAAAAGGCTGGCAAAAATAGAGGATACTGCGGTTGAAATGTTTGCTTCTTTTTCATCAACAACTCCTGCTGCTTTGCTTATCATGGCAGGAGTTACGAAGCGTTTCAGTGATTCATAAAATTGTGACATAACTATTGTTTTTAAAAGTTTAGGTTTATACTTCAGTAAGATTTAATGTGCCAATGTGCCAATATGCCAATGTGAAAATTGATTTGCAGTATCCGCATGGTAATTGGCACATTGGCATATTTTCACATTGGCACATTAAATCTACTTTCATAACTTAAACAATAAAATGAATGTTTGGTTTTCGTTATTCTTATTTTTATTGTAGGTTTGTATAAAATTAAAGAATATATGCAAATAAAGTTAGGTGAGTTCAATCAATTAGAGGTAGTTAAAGAAGTTGATTTTGGAATCTATCTGGATGGGTATGATGCCGGCGAAATATTGTTACCCACCCGTTATGTGCCTGCCAATACACAAATTGGCGACTGGTTAAACGTTTTTCTTTATCTCGATAACGAAGAACGACTAATTGCTACCACCCTTACTCCTTTGGTTAAGGTGGGCGAGTTTGCTTTTCTCGAAGTAGCATGGATAAACCAGTATGGTGCTTTCCTCCATTGGGGATTAATGAAAGACCTGTTTGTTCCTTTCTCGGAACAGAAAATGAAAATGCAGGTAGGAAAGAAATATATTATTCATGCGCATCTGGACGAAGAAAGTTACCGTATTGTAGCCTCGGCAAAGGTCGACAGGTATCTATCTAAAGAAATACCCGAGTATAATCCCGGCGATGAAGTAAATATACTGATTTGGCAGAAAACCGATTTAGGATTTAAAGCAATAGTCGACAATGAATTTAGTGGTTTATTGTATGATAGTGAGATATTTACCAACCTCTATACCGGTATGACACTGAAAGCATATATAAAGCAAGTGCGCGAAGATGGTAAGATTGATTTGATTCAGCAAAAAGGAGGAATAGGTAAGGTAAAAGATTTCTCGGACGAGCTATTGCAATACATTGCAGATAATAAAGGCTTTATTCCATTTACTGATAAAAGCGATGCTGCATTAATATACGATACTTTTGGGGTTAGTAAGAAAGTGTTTAAAAAGGCTGTAGGTGATTTATATAAGAAAAGACTTATTGCAATAAAAGAGAATGGTTTGGAAATAGTTGTAGGGAAATCCCTATGAACGATTAGAGATAATCACTAGGGCAAAGGAATTCCTGACAATATCTTTGCATTATAAGAAACAGTGAGAGTATTAATTTATAAAGAAGTTGAAATTATGAAACGATTGATGATAACCTTATTTGCCATCGGAATAGCTGCCATGAGCAGTATGAGTATGGCCGCCATGAGCACTAACAAAGTACGTAAAGAAACACGCTTCCTTACAGATAAAATGGCTTATGAATTGAATTTAAATAATAACCAATATAATGATGCTTACGAAATCAATTATGACTTTATTTACTCAATCCGTTATTTAATGGACGATGTAATGAGAGGTGAAGAGTGGGCAATGGACAGGTATTATGAACTGTTAGATATTCGCAATGATGATTTGCGTTGGGTATTAACCAATTCACAGTATTACAGATTCTTGGATACCGAGTACTTCTACCGTCCGGTTTATACCAATGGAAGAAAATGGAATTTCCGTATCCATATTGTTTATACCAACTTTAATCATTTCTATTATCCGGTACCTTATCACTATACCAGTTATTGTGGCGGACATTACCGTGCTCATCATGACCATGTTAGCTATTATCAGGGACGCCACCACCATGCTGTTTATCACCAACCGGTTTATATCAGAAACAATAATGTGTATCATAACACACGTAAATCAGATTTTAGTTCGGTAAGAGTACGCCCCAACACCAGTACTGCACCTAGAAGAAACGATGATGTTTATTCAAGTGGTACCCGTAGGCCATCTGTTTCGTCAGGCAGTTCAACAAGCCGCCCATCGAATGCAGCAAGTAGTTCAAGTAGTACCAGCCGTCGGCCTTCAACTACAACTTCATCAGGTAGTAGTTCAAGCAGACCGTCTACTTCAACAAGTAACTCAAGTAGTTCAAGCCGTCGCCCATCAACTACAACTTCGTCAAGTAGTAGCTCGGTAAGCAGACCGTCTACTTCGACCAACAATAGTTCTTCGGGTAATTCAAGTAGCCGCAGGCCTTCAACTACAACTACTGCACCAAGTAGCAGCAGTAGCAGTTCAACAAGCAGGCCTTCCAGCTCTTCAAGCAGTAACAGAACATCTACTTCTTCTTCAAGTAGCAGCAGTACCAGACGTTCAGAAAGTACTTCGCCATCTTCTTCTTCAAGTAGTAGCCGTTCAAGTAGCAGCAGTAGTCGTTCAAACAGTTCGGTAAGTTCTTCGTCTTCATCAAGCAGTCGTAGCAGCTCACCAAGTTCAAGTAGTTCATCCAGTTCTTCCAGATCATCTTCGAGCAGTTCTTCTTCTCGCTCGGGTGGTAGAAGATAATATATTAACTCTCTTAAAGCTTTTATACTTACTTAACTATGACCTTTTTAATGTTAAGAGTCGCACAATGTTTTTGTGCGACTCTTTTTTAGAAATGATACAAACCCTTATTTTAACCCTACCTTTTCTCTTTCTAATACTGCCATAATAAAGGGGCCAACAACTTTCGGATCGTTTGCACGAATCTGTTCGTTAATATAGTATTCGAATGTGCCCGATCGATCGCCTTTACCACCCAATCCTGCAACTGCACAGGCGCGGGTAATATTCATTAAACCATCTTTATCGTATTCTACAAATTCTTTAATAAAACCATTGAATGCTTTTTCGGCCACATCGCGGTACGAAGCATCAAGATATCCCATTCTTACTGCTTTGAACAGCGAGTAAATAAACATAGCCGAACAAGATGACTCCAGATAATTGCCTTTGGCACCGCTACGGTCTAATACCTGATACCAAAGTCCTGTTTTCTTGTCTTGAATCTTTTTAAGCTGTACGGCTATATTATCTAAGATGGCCAGTACTTCGGTACGTCCTTTTTCGTTCTCCGGAATAAAGTCGAGTGCATCGACAATAGCCATGGCATACCATCCCATAGCGCGTCCCCAACTGTGTTTAGACTGTCCGGTTGTAGGATCGGCCCAGAACATTTGGCGGCTAACATCGCATGCATGGCGGTATAAACCGTTCGACGAATCGTACGTATGGCGTGCAGCCATTGTTATTTGATTTATAACATCGGCAAAATCCTGTGGTTTATTATAGCGTGCAGCATATTCTGCCATGAAGGGAGTGCCCATATAAACGCCATCCAACCATACCTGATGCGGGTATATCTTCTTGTGCCAGAAACCACCATCATCGTTCCGCGGATGAGTATCTAACTGGCTGCGTAGCAGGTCTATTGCCTTTTTAATCTTCTCATCTTTGGTATAATCGTACAGTTTATATAGCATCTTGCCCGAGTTTACACGGTCAATGTTATAGTCACTAAGTTTGTAGGCGGTTATTGAACCATCTGCGTGTATCATTGTATCGGCATAAGCCTTGGCATATTCAAAATACTTTTCGTTTCCGGTACGTTCGTAAAGGTCTAAAAATGCCTGCAACTCTAAACCGTGGCAATAATCCCATTTAAGTGTGGGTTGAAAATCGAGCTGCCACGATTCCGGGCAACGAACCATTTCCGAGTTTACAATGTCAATAGCATACTTCAGTGCAGGATACTCGTTGGTTTTGTTAGGCGTAATACGAAACCAGTCGATATCTGCCCAACCCCCATCGTTAATGGTAATGGCCGGACGGGTACAGAACGAACCGATTTTTGCTCCAATCCATTTACCTTCGCGTGCCTGGAAGGTTTTGCCTAACGGCTGATAATTAACTCCATCCGTACTATAAGTAAAAGTACATTCGGCTGCCGGATTGAAAGATGCACGAAGGTATATCCATTTATCGGATACAGTAACCTTGTTATTTACAGTTTCAGTACTTCCTTTATCGGCCTTTAAACATTCAACTTGCGACAAGGTGATGCCTGCATCGGTGTTTTCAAGAATAAGCCCGGCATAATCAAGACCCATAACAACCAATCCGGTGCGTTCGCCTTTGTATTTCGATGAAGGCGAAAAACGCAGCTTCATGGTAGCAGTAAAAGCATCGGCTGGGGTTTTCTGTAACAACAGATTAGGTACATCCCACAAGCTGCGGAAGTCTTCTTTTACCGGGTACGAGAATAAGCGAAGCACTCCGTTTGTAGCATCGGTATAATACCATTTACTGTTAGCGTTGGCATGCCATTGCCACTGTAGCCCAAGTTCGTTGCTTACAAACTCGTCGCTTTCTTGCGGTGTGCAAATAGGATATGTTTTGCCTACATTCGGTTTTTTATATTGCAATACAGGTTCGCCACAGCCGTCGCCATCTTTATCCGAACCGATAACAGGCCATCCTTTTACCCATTTCATTGGTTGCAGATGGGTAATACGGCCGTAGGCACCCACATCCTGAAAATGAACAAACCAGTCTTCACCAGTTTGGGTATCTACCCAAGCCCCTTGATGTGGGCCATTTGTGGTGCTACGTCCCTGATCCATAACGGTTTTAACCTCGTATGGACCATAAGGATTGGTAGAGCGCAGTACAACCTGCCATCCGGTAGCTACTCCACCGGCAGGTGCAAATATATAATAGAATCCATCTTTCTTATGAAACTTAGGCCCTTCAATGGTTTCGTTTCCTTTGTGTCCGTCGAATATTATTCGGCTTTCGGTAATAGCCTGAGTTGCATCGGCATTCAGCTCGCAAACAGCCAGAACACTTTTTAATCCGGCACGGCTTCCGGCATAAGCATGTGCCAGATATACTCTACCGTTATCGTCCCAAAGAGGAGAGGTATCAATAATACCTTTTCCCGGTTTAACCAGTACCGGTTTACTCCATGGCCCGCGAACATCTTTCGCTTTGGTCATGTATGCACCTTGGTCGGGGTCGCCCCAGAAAATATAAAACTCTCCGTTGTGATAACGCATGCAAGGTGCCCAGATACGATTGCCATGTTCGGGCACTTCGGGCATATTATAGGGCTCGAGTGCGCTGGGAATGGCTGCACTAATAATTGTCCAGTTTACAAGATCTTTAGAATGAAGTATCTGTAATCCTGGTATACAGTTAAAACTGGACGACGTCATGTAGAAGTCATCACCCACCCGGATAGCATCCGGATCGGAATAATCGGCATATAAAATGGGGTTGCGATAGGTACCATCTCCCTGATCGGCTACCCATACCTGGGAAACATAATTCGATTGTTGGGCATTTCCCACTATACTACACATAAGCAGGAGGAGGCCTGCACCTAAACTAATAATACGGTTCATGTATAAGTTATGAGTTATAAGTTATGAGTTATGAGTTGCAGGTTACTTTACTAGTAACTTGCAACTCGCAACTTGTAACTGATTATTTATTTCTTCTTTCCAACGGCGTACATGGGCAAACCATTCTTCTTTGGTTTTGTAGCCGAATGTTTCTTTCATGGAAGTAAAGCTGATATGATAGCTGAATGTTGTTTCGTTGTTGGCCCCAATAACATAAAGAAAATTGGTTTTATCGGTATGTGGGTGTTTAACCATCCTTTCGGGTAGCGAGATGGCTAATCCTACGGTTTCTTTGGCATACTTTATGGTATCATTAACAGGCCAGTCGGTTCCCCAGCAGGCCACCAATCCTTTGTTATCGAAATAAGATTCGGACCCCTTGATGTTTTGTACCCCGGTGCAGAATAGTTCATCTTTCAGTGGTTTTTGGAAACTTACCTGTATTTCGCAATCGCGGTGACCAGCATACAGAATATAGCGTTGTTTCATATTGAGGTTGCTTCCCTGGTATTCCCAGTTGTTTACATCCACATCAACAATTGTGCGTACAGGTCCGGTAGCCAGAATACTTTCGGTGCGTGTTTTTACAGGTTCAATATGTATGGCTTTATTGCCGTTCCAACCTTTCAGTGTTCCCAGTCCGCAGCTGCCGCTAACGCGAAGAACATCATCACCAAAACCACGTGCCAGTTGCTCGTCGGTAGGGTAAAACTGTGATTCCTCGATTTCCAGTTGCTTGTTGAACTTGCCATAAATATCTACTGTTTGCTTGCGGTCGAAGTAGATGCGGTAAGCAACCAACTCCGATTCAAATGCCGGGCCATGATGATGCAGGAGGTTATAAATATCACTGCTTCCCGGTACGGTTAGCGAAGTTATAGGCTGATGTTTGCCTTTATCGTTACGTAAAAGCATTTCGGCATATACACGAGGCTTATAATTATGGGTTGCTTTTTGAGGCGATAACCGTACTTGAAGTGTTTTGGTTGATTGAGCCGGGATGTCTATCACAAAAGCCAGTTCGTCCGGCTGTCCATCGTTGTTTAAATCGTCCAACTGCGAGGGTATCTCTGTATCGCCCTCTGTTACCACAGCCGACAAAACAGGGAAGCTGGTAATAAATTCACCTATATTAATGGCAACAGGTGCATCGGTTCTGTGCTCTTTCCATTTGTTGGCAATTACAATTTCGTAGACTATGGAGTTGTCTTGTCCATATACGGAGAAGGGCATAACCACACCCAGAATAAAAAAGAAGTATATAAGGGTTGTTTTCATTTATTCGCTATTAAGGAACAATGCAAAAATACTTCTATTTGTAATTCAGGATGTGGATATATTGATAATTAAGGTGAATTATTTGTTCAGTGAAATGCTATTTGTTGGTAAGGATACCAATTTCGGCAATAGCAGTGCAGGCCTCGCCATTGATTTCGGAAAGAGGTTCCAGTTTGAAGTAGCGTGCTGTATAAGTCTTTCCGAAACGCACAAAATAAGGAGTTGGATTATGCATAATGTTGCTGAACTCGCCATCGGCATCGCATTTCTCCCAGGTTTTGCCATCAAGGCTGACGTGGAAAGTGTATTTATAGATTGTTCCTGTTAAATCATTTTCAGTAGGAGGTGTATAACTGAAGCCATTTACCTCAACTTTCTGCTTCATATCAACCACTAGTGTAGTCAATGAGGGAGAGCGCCAAACGGTATTCCGGTTTCCATCGAAAGCCAAACAAGAACTATCCTCTGTAGCACACCATTTGTCAAGAGGAACATCGCTCAACTGTATCTCTTCGTTTTTGTTAGCAAGGGGCGTTGCATAGAAAAGCCCCACAGCAGAAATATTAGCCATGCCGCGGGCCGATCGAATGGTTACCCTGATGCGCTCCGGCCGGGAATCCGAGAACCGCACGAGGCGTTTATAACCTACTGTTGTTCCTTCGCATAAATAATGCCATGCTCCATTTTTATAGGCTTCTACAAGGAAACTCTCTATACGTTGCCCTTTAGATATGTCTTCCTGTATCATGAATGTATTGACTAGTGCGCCCTTTTGTACATTGTATTGACGCATTGCGCCCGAAGCTGCCTGCCATGCAGCTCTGCCTTTTCGCACATGATTTTGTGCAAAACTCTTTTTCAGGTAAGCAGATAACTCTTTCAACCGTTGCGCATCATTCTCATGAATCAACCCACGACGGTCGGGTGGGATGTTGAGTAAAAGTACAGAGTTATAACCCACAGATTTAAAATAGATATCTACCAGATGCTGTAACGACTTCACCTGATTGTCTTGTTCGGTATGGTAAAACCACCCCGGGCGAATTGAAACATCTACTTCCGATGGGTACCAGAATAGTTCGGCGGCACGAGCTACAATGCTGTGTCCACCCAAATCTTTTGCTTTTCCAAAAATACCCAGTGCTTTATTTTGTTCACCCGAACGTGGATAAATGCCCGGTGTAAGAGCTGTGGCACTCCATTCCGTTTCGCGTCCAATACCTTTTTCGTTGCCTACCCAGCGCACATCGTCGCCCATAATGGCAGTAACAGCCTTGGGCTGCAACCTGCGAATGGTTGCCAGTATTGCCTCCCAATCATAGATCTGCTTTTTCCCATTAGGACCCTCACCATTGGCACCGTCGAACCAGACTTCGTGCACATCACCATAATTGGTCAGTAGTTCGGTAAGCTGTTCAATGAAAAATAGATTGTAGGTTGGTGAATCTCCATAACAAGGTGCATTGCGGTCCCATGGAGAAAGGTAAACTCCAAATTTCATATCGTGTTTCAGGCAAGCATCACGCAACTCACGTACCACATCGCCTTTGCCGTTTTGCCAAGGAGAGGCAGCAACGGAATGTTGGGTTGTTTTTGTTGGCCAAAGACAAAATCCATCATGATGCTTTGCTGTAATGATAGCCATCTTGAATCCGGCATCTTTAAGTGTACGCACCCATTGTTCGCAATCCAATTCAGTAGGATTAAATATCTTTGGGTCTTCTGTTCCGTCCCCCCATTCACGCCCCGTGAACGTGTTCACTCCAAAATGCAGGAAGGCAGTCAGCTCCATTTGTTGCCACTCCAACTGTTGCGGAGTGGGCACCAGACGGGAAGCCATATCCAACTTCTCTTCGGTAGTGGCATTTGCAGGGAATACAACATGTTTCTCGTAATACTGTTTCTGTGCTTGTGCCTCCACAAAGAGTGCAAGCAAAAGAATAAAGATTGAGATGTTTTTTTTCATGATTGTTTCACATTATTTCAATGGACGGATATTGAATCCGAATGTATATTCTTTCACTGGCACACGATATTGAGGTAAAACCCCGGGACCGCAAGTAGCTGTACCTACACCTGCCTGTTCTGCATCGAGGTGTATAGTTACACTGCCTGTGTGTTGCAAATCATTAATGTGCCCGGCAGCGTTTATCACAGCATCAGTGAAAGGAGAAGCAGTGAACTGAAAGTTTGCATCCGAGTGGAACAACAATCCCTTCCCTGTATTATCTGCCAGTTGCATCCATCGTACATCTGTGCGGTTGCCTGTAGATTGTGGACGCACATAGTAATGAAACATACGTTCTACATCTGTATGATAGATACCAATACGGCCAGACTGATTGCGATCGGTATGCGTTTCATGGTCTCCGCGCCCTAAATAGCTTACACGATTATATTTATCCGCCATTTCAAACGTTAATCCCACTCTTGCCAGTGAAGTGATGTGCGCAGTATCCGGCATAAAACGGGTATGTATCTCAAGTGCACCATTGCTCTTTAGGGTATACTTGAACACAGCCTGCCCTACCTTTATGCCTTGCGGATTGAATAATTCAACATCGGCTTCGCCACCCTTGCCCGATAGTTTTACGGATGTAGCTTTTTGTGTTAGCATATTCAGGCCTATTGCTTTCCATGCTCTATCCCCGTTTGCTCTTTCTCGCCTGTCGTTGTCTGTGGCAGGACGATAGAGACTCAATATTATTGGAGTGGCCAACATTTCTTGTCCGTTGTAACGATATGAACGTAATGCTCCGGTTTGCTGGTCAATGTCTAGTTCTACCTTTCCTGCGAGTTTGGGTTGTGGCTTGCGGTAGTTGGTGTTGGCAGGTAGTACAAACTGGTCGTAGGCCACCTCGTATGCTGTATGGATAAAAGGCTGTTGCCGGTTAGGTGTCCAACTCAGATTGAGATAAGCTTCACGAATATTAGTGGGAAGTTTTATTTTTCCCAATATAAGCTCTGTTGTTTCGTGAGGGGGACAACTTAGTTGTTCGGTTCCTGTTCGGATAACTTCCTGATTATCGCCTATTACTTGCCAATGCAGTGTATAGTTGCTTAAATCGGTAAAGTCGTACCAGTTTTTAATCTTTAATGTCAAGGTCTGACTATCTGTTAGTGTGGTTTTTATGTACTGATAGGCTTTCTTCACTTCAAGCAAGTGCGGATGTGGTTTACGATCGGCACTTATCAGTCCGTTGCAACAGAAGTTTCCAAAGCTTGGTACATCCTTCGGCCCATAATCGCCGCCGTATGTCCAATACCACTTCCCGTTTGCATCTATCTCGCAGAAAGATTGGTCTACCCAATCCCAGATACACCCTCCCTGAACAATGGGTTCGCTTTCGAATACTTCCATATACTCCTTCAACCCGCCACAGCTATTACCCATGGCATGCAGATACTCGGTCATGATGAAAGGACGATACACTTTGGGCTCTTGTTGCCGGGCATAGGCCAACAGTTCTTCTACGCTACGATACATCCGGCAATAGATATCTGTATTATAGTTCTGTTCTGCCCGTTCGTATTGTACCGGACGATTTTCCTCTACCTCTTTCATCCAATCGTAAGTGCGTTCAAAGTTGATACCGTTGCCGGCTTCATTACCCAACGACCATATAACAACAGCCGGATGATTTTTCGATCGTTCGTACATGCGCTTCACCCTGTCCATGTGAGCAGGAAGCCAGGTGGAGTCTTTGGCTAAAGAAGCTTCACCATACCCCATACCATGCGACTCAATATTTGCCTCATCAATAACATACAATCCGTAGCGGTTGCACAATTCGTACCAATACGGGTGGGTAGGGTAATGCGAATTACGCACGGTGTTCAGGTTATGTTGCTTCATCAATTGAATGTCTTGTTCCATGAGTTCCTTACTTACTGTACGTCCCTGTTGCGAGTGTTCGTGACGGTTTACCCCCTTCACTAATATTGGAACACCGTTAATGCAGAAACGCCCGTTTTTAATCTCCGAGGTGCGGAAACCAATTGAGCAGCCGGTGCGTTGTGTGGTTTTTCCATTCGCATCTTTCAGTTCCAGCACTAATGTATAAAGGTTAGGATGTTCGGCATTCCAAGGCTTAATACCCGGTAGCTTTTCTTCGTCGAACAGGATGTGTTGTTCAATTTGTTTAGGTTGAACTCTACGAGTACCTTCCAATATCATTTTTCCTGTAGCATCTTCTACACGATATAACAAAGAGGAATTTAAGGAAGCTTCTCCCTGAATCGTTACATCCAAACCAAACACCCCTGTTTTGTACTGCTCTTTATCTAATAAAGATGTCACATGATAATCGGCAATATATTGTTTAGGGGTGCTGTATAGGTACACATCGCGTTCAATTCCGCTTAGTCTCCACATGTCCTGGCATTCCAGATAGGCTCCGGCACTCCAGCGGTAAACTTCCAAAGCAACCGTATTTTCTCCCTCTTGCAGTTTATTTGTAATATCCCACTCGGCAGGTGTTTTCGACCCCTGGTTGTATCCCAACAATTCACCATTTAGCCAGATGTAATAAAAGGAAGTAGCACCTTCGCAACAAATAACTACGCGTCTGTCTTTCCATTCGACAGGTAGAGTAAACGTTCGCCGATAGGAACCAACCTCATTTTCCTGATAAGGAACCAATGGCGGGTTCTTTTTGAAATTGAAAAGCTTGTCGTCAAACTCATACGTTTCGTTTACATAGATGGGTGTTCCATACCCTTGCCGTTCCCAGTTGCCCGGAACTTTGATGTTTGCCCAGGACTCTACGTAATAATCGGGTTTATAGAACTCTTTGGGTCTGTGGTCGGGGTTCTTTACCCAATGAAATTTCCAATCTCCATTAAGACTCATGTAATAGGGAGATGTTTCATGTTCTCCTTTCCGCAGATGGTCTATACTGCTATACGGCCATACGTAGGTATGAGGTGCTAGTTTGTTTAACCCAATTGCATATTGACTTTGCCATTCGGGCGTTTGCGCCACTGCGTTGATAAATGTTCCTACAAGAAAGAGGCAACACGCTACTCGTTTAATCTGCTTGTACATTGTTATATTCTTATTCTATGATTATTTCATCGATGTTTATCCGCGCATCCTGTCCGGAACGCACATGCATACCCGGACATTTTCCGGCACCATGAAGTGTAATACGCACATAGCGTGCGCTTTCGGTGAGTGCAAAAGAAATATCTTCGATAAACGTTCCTTCCATAAATATATTCGCTAACTCAAACCTTCTGAAAGCTGCTTGCTTGTATTCTTGGTTATCGTTAGAAACCGTTACCTCAATAGCCCGAGGTTTATGTATTCCCATGCCGAAGTTATTCATTACTCCTAACGTAAGCTTATGTATGTCTTTTCTTTTATGCAGGTCGAGCGTAAAGGTAATGGTATCGTTTCTATCCCAGGACATCCACTCAAAGTCTGAGTTTTTCAGGCTTCCACGCACTCCGTTACTCATTACCTGCCCTTTGGTGCTTCCTGTCACTGTGGCTGCCGTGGCCTTATGCCATAGTACAGGTAACACCAATGTTTCTCCCATTTGCTTTCCGCCTTTAAATGTAGCACTTTTCACAGTTACGGCCTCGGTTGTAACCCATTTATCTTTATACAAGATGGATTTGGCTGTTGGCTCACTACCATCTGTGGTATATCGAATTTCTACATCAGGCCGAATACATTCCAGTGTTATCTGTAGCTTGCCTTTCACCGGAGTTACTGTATGTTGAATGTTGTACATGGAGCGTGCATAGGTTACCCCTTTGGCTTCAAGGTGTTCGTTATAGCGGTCTACTGCTTTTAAAAATTCAGGCCATTGTTTACGAGCAGGAAGTGTCCAGGCTCCTTCGGCCACAGCAGCCATGCGGGGAAATAGCTGATACTCTACATCTTCGGGCTTGTTGCAGAACTCTGTCCACATAGATCCTTGTATACCCATAAGCAAAGAACATGTTTTTGAATCCCATGTTTTATCTATAGGTTCATAATCATACACATCTTTCAGTGTATTATTTCCGAAATAAGTAACCGGTTCGAACCATTGTGGCCCCTGGTACCGGATCAGATACATGATACGCGCAGGAGTCATAATGAAACGGTGACCTTGTTCGGCTGCTTTCAGGGCAGCTTTTCCCAATCCCTGCCAGCCAAAAATTATGGCTCCCTCGGGGATACGTGTGTTGGTAAGTTCGTCCCATCCCATCACTTCACGGCCTTTTGCTTGCACGTACTTGCTCATGCGTGCCATAAAATATCCCTGCAATGCTTCTTCGTCTTCCAGTTTTTCATCTTTCATACGCTTCTGGCACAAAGGACATTGTTTCCAATGTGTTTTTCTGGCTTCGTCTCCTCCCAAATGAATATAGCGAGAAGGGAAGAGTTCTACCAACTCATCTACAATACCCTCCAAGAAGGTAAAAACACTGTCGTTTCCGGCACAGTAGATGATATCGGCATGAGTGCCACCCAAACCGGGCAGCACGCCAATATATTTATCTATTATAGGACAAGTTAACAAAGGATAAGCAGCCAATGCGGCATTGCTGTGTGCCGGCATCTCTAGTTCGGGAATAACTTCAATCTGGCGAGTGGCAGCATAGGCCACAATCTCCCGGATGTCTTCTTGTGTGTAATATCCTTTTGGTATGGTTGGCTCTCCCTGTCGGGCATTCAGTCGTTCAGGGAATAGCTTCCCCGGGCGTTCTACTTGCTGCGAACCTATTTCGGTTAATAGGGGATATTTCTTTATTTCAATGCGCCAGCCGTTGTCATCGGTCAGGTGAAAGTGTAATGTGTTAAGCTTAAGCATTGCCATGCAGTCTATTATACGGAGTAGCTCACGTTTGGGGGTAAAAAAGCGAGCCACGTCAATCATCACTCCACGGTAGCCAAAGCGGGGCTCATCTACAATGGTTACTGCCGGTACTTTCCAGTCTATTCCCAGAGCAAGGTTATCTTGTTCAATTGCGGCAGGTAACAACTGACGGATGCTCTGTAGGGCATAGAAAAAGCCGGGGCTTCCGGAGGCGTGTATAGTTATCTTTTGGGGTGTGATTTCGAGCCGATAGGCTTCATTCTTCAAGGTGTTATCGGTGAACAGGCGAATATCGCCTTTTTTGCCACCAAGCTGTATTTTGGGGGTAAACCCGGCTGCATGGGTAAAGAGAGTAATGAATTCCTGAACGATTTTAGTCTGACTTTCATTCTCTACAGTAATGCTTGTACTGGTTGTAAAGGTAAATGTCCCCTCGCCCCACTGCATACTTGCTGGTGTGGGTATCAACGGAACTTGTATTTGCTGAGCGAAAACTGTGCTTGCAATCAAACTATAGAATAGTGCTACAAGTGAGGACTTAAATAGTTGTTTCATAGAGGTTTTATGTGAAGAAGAAATGTGTAATAGTGAGTGAGTAGTGAGTTGCTATGTCACATGGCAACTCACTACCTAATAATAAACGAATTTACTATTCCTCGGCTAAACCAGCAGATTGGCTTGGCCAATATGGATTTTGGTATAAACTTGGAGCCAATTTCAACTCTTCTATACCAATTGGGTTCAGATAATAGGCCTTACGCCATGTATATCCGTTGTACAACTGATTATTCGTTTCCCAACGTTGAAAAGTGCGTACATATTTGCTCACCGACGATGATGATACATTAGAACTGGTACTACCATCGGCTACAATTGCTTCGTCGCCAGTATAATTGTTATGAGCTGCATCCCATAAATTGATACCTTCTACGATATAAGGTTGCGTAAACAATCTGTCCCACGAACGCCATCTTTTCAAATCATCCCAACGCATTCCGTCACCAATAAATTCACAGCGACGTTCGCGACGAATGTTGTACAGTGTTGCGTCTACCATATTACTTCCCGACCATACACCTAAATCGTTCAACTTGGCCTCCTCGCTCATATCGGTACTGTTGATGGTGAGTGTTATGTCTTCGCTTACACCTGCCCTTTGACGGATTGCTTTCCAATAATTTTCGGCTTTACTGTCTAGTTGATTATTCTTTTCATAATAAGCTTCTATGTAATTTAACATGGCCTCAACAGAACGGAATACAGGACAAGCATTGGTGCCCAAAAGTTCGTCACCCGATTTCTGATTATGGTCGTATGTGTAGTGCTTGCGTTGGCGATAACCAGTAAGGTCACGATTCTGCTCAGCACCATTTGTAATGCCGGGTTTCCCGAATAATATTACTTCTTCGTCCTCGCGTACTGATGCTTCGGTTGGGTCCGATTTCAACACATCGCTTTCGGCCCATACAAAAAGTTGCATACGTTCATCGCGATCCTCCGATTCTAAATCAATACTGATATCGCCTTTGTACCCAGACTCCTGAGCATAAATAGGAAGACCATTTTTCATAAGGAATGAAGTAATAAAACTGCGGGTTATACCACTGCGGTCTCCTAACTGTAAACGGTTAGGTGCACAATGGCTGATGTTGTGACTCTTATTGTACTCTTTCCACAACAATACTTCGGGCACATTAGCCAAAGAAGGTTGACTAAACATTTCGAAATACGGATTCCAGCTATAGATTTCATTGTATTCCGGATTAATTTGATGACTATTTTCAGTCAACACAGCTACATCGGCTACTGCACTTGCTGCACTGATTGCTTCGCTCAGGAAGAAGTCTATTTCAGTTGCAATATTTCCATTAAATGTACCACCTGGCCAATTGCTATCACCTGGCACCCGACCAGTACCTTGATGGTATTTTTCGAATGTGGCTTCGAATAGGGCTACTCTTGATTTAAACAATTGTGCTGTTTGCTTGTTAATTCGCTGGTTGTTCTGAAATCCGGCATCTTTCAAACGGCTGATAGCCTCGTCCAGATCTTTTAAGATAAAACGTGCCACTTCATTACGTGGAGCGCGAACAGAATTTTCTTGCAGATATACTTCGTCGTTAGGCAATACTTCTGTTATAATAGGTAGGTCGCCAAGTCTTACCAATGCATTGTAATAAGCCATTGCCCGGAAAAAGTAAGCTTCGCCAATGTAGTGTTTCAGGTTTTCCGAATTTCCTGATATACTTCCGTCAGCCTCTTTCGGAAGTACGGTGTTGATTAGATAGTTCCACACGCGAATTTTACTGTAATCGCTTGAAAGTGTTTGTCCGGCACTTGCCTGCCATGTACCTGCAAAATAAGTTAAGCTACCATCATCCTTTACCAAATTATCAGTGTTTTGGTCGTTGTTTGCCATACCGGCATTCCAAGCTGTGGGATGAAACAAGCTTTGCCCCTGCGAGTTAACTAAATGGCCGTTGTAATAATTATCCAGATAAGAAGCTACTTGATCTACTGTTGCAAAATAGGCTTCGGGAGTGACATTGGTTATGGGTTCGCGGTCGAGGAAATCATCGCACGAGCTTAACCCGATGCTGCCCACACCAATTAGTGAACAGACGATAGTATGTTTTAAATTTAATTTCATAGTTTGTATTTTTTAGAAGTTAACATTTAAACCAAATGAGATAGTTCTTTGCAGGGGGTAAAGTTTACCATCACCCCAGTCTCCTCCAAGAGTTTCAGGATCGAATACTCCATTAATATCGCTGAGTGTTAGCAGGTTATCTCCCGAGAAATAAATACGTACCGATTCCATGTTAGCCTTGCGTGTCCATGCTTTAGGTAGTGTGTAACCTATTTGCAGGTTCTTCAAGCGCAAATAAGCAGCATTTTGTAGATAACGGGTTTGTGTCTCTTGGTTTTTGGTAGTACTGAAATAAGGTCTTGGATAATAGGCACCTGTATTTTCGGGACTCCAGTAATCGAGATGTTCTTTGAAGGCAGTAGACTGCCACATACCACCTGATGCTCCCCAGAAGTAAGGACCAGCCAACCAGTAGTCGCGTTTCATAACGCCTTGCAAGAAGATGGAAACATCGAGTCCTTTCCACGAACCATCCAACGTAAAACCATATTTGTAACGTGGCTTGTTATTACCAATAACCCTTAGATCACCATGATCGTCTAGTGTATTTGCTCCATTGTTTACCTTACCATCGCCATCTAAATCTTTATACATAACATCTCCCGCTGTCCAAGCAGAACCCCAGTTAGGTTTGTTGTTTGCAAGATGTGTATCCATCTCTTCTTGCGATTGAGCGATACCTACAGTAGTATACCCCCAGATTTCGCCCACCATACGTCCGGCATAGTAAGTATTCAATGCACCGGTTGGATTGTAGTATCTGGTGATTTTCTCTTTATTATCATCTAACACAAAACGTACACCATATTTAAAGTCCTTGATTTGATCTCTCCACGAAAGTTCCAATTCCCAACCATACGACTTTAAGTCGGCATTATTTAGTTTCGGTGGTGTAGCACCCAAAATACCGGGCAAATTTGGTGAGTTGGCTACCATGTCTTTGGTAAGACGGTTGTAGTAACTGAACGAACCTGTGAACCGATTGTTGAGCATACCCCAATCGAAACCTACGTCCCAACTTTCAACAGTTTCCCAAGTGAGCAAACTGCTTACAATACCTGGTAGGGAGGAAGTGTTTTGCTTTGACCCATTAATTAACCACGCTGATGAATTTACACCAGTAGACATTGATTGAAAGAATGGATAATACGCATCAAGGGCATTGTTACCTAGTTGTCCCCAAGAGCCACGTAATTTCAAAGTACCAATAGTTTTGGCTAATGGAGCAAAAAACTCTTCGCGTGCAATATTCCAACCAGTCGAGAATGATGGAAACAGTCCCCAACGTTTATCGCCAACAAAGCGAGACGATCCATCGTAACGCAAGTTAGCCTCCAATATATAACGTTCTTTATAATTATAGTTCAACCGGCCAAAGAAACCTGCTATGGCAAGCTCGCTAGCACTGTTCCAGGCTTTTTGATTGTCTTGAGTTGTATTAAGTTCGGGAACGGTTGATGTAATCAGGTCGGTACCAAACCCATACAGGTTTCTGTTTTTGTATAACTCGGCATTAAACCCTCCCATTACTTTGAAATAGTGTCCTCCAATTGTTTTCGAATAATCAGAGTAGATATTCGTTGAAAAATAATCTTGCCCTTCGCTCGAATCTTGTACCTCCGAGTATCCGGCAGCGCCACCACTCCATGATAACAGGTAGGGTTGGTTGTCGGCATCATATCCATAAATTGGTAACACTGCCCAATGTTGTTGGCGGTTGTATTGGCGCATGCTTCCTTCTGCTGTGATATGCCAATCTTTGATAGGCTCAAAAATAAACTGTAATTGGTTGGTGTTCCAGTCTTTCCGGCTGTTCTGTTTACCGCCTTCCCTCATTTGGATAATTTCCATATCGGATGCCCAATTTCCGTGCGGGTCAACAGTGATACAAGTTGGCCAACGGCGAGCAATATTGTGAAAGAACAATCCGGTCATATATGTAGGGCGGTCGTAGCTTTCGCGTGTCCATTTGGTAGTAAAGTTCATTGTTAACCAGTCTGTAAGTTCAGCCGATATTTTACCATTTAATGTATAACGGTTAAAGCGGTCTTCTCCATGGCGTAACAAACCTTTTTGGTCCAGGAAGTTACCACTTAACATATAGGTTATTTTTTCGTTACCACCACTAAAACTCAAGTTGTGCTCGTGCGAGGGTACGCCACTATTGTAAAATTCGTCGAACCAATCGGTATTAGCAAACGAACCGGTGTAGTTTTGATATCTGTTATTACTTGGATTAATTGTTGTACCATAATACTCTGGCTTTGTTGGATCTGTAAACTCACCATTGATGTATTTTTTCATATTTGCCATAACCTCGTCCGAAAACACCGGAGATCCCCCACCATTAGTAGAAGCTACATTGTAATAGTTGGCAAATTCTATTGAATTTGTCATATCCGGAACCTGAATAGCTGTAGAAAAGCGCACATTACCTGTATAGTTTACTCTTGTTTTTCCTTGTTTCCCATTCTTTGTTGTAATAAGGATAACACCAAATGCAGCACGCGCTCCATAAATAGAAGCCGAAGCAGCATCCTTCAATACAGATACAGTAGCAATATCGTTAGGGTTCACTGTATTCATATTTCCTTCGATTCCATCAATCAATACCAATGGACTTCCGCTAGACCCCGATCCAATAGTACCGCCACCACGAATGCTGATACCCAGTGAACTATCTAAGGAACCACCACCATTTCCTACCGACATGGTTAAACCTGGTATTTGACCCTGTAAGGCTTGGGATACATTTTGTACTGGGCGTGATTCTAAAACTTTAGAATCGACCATGCTAACGGCACCCGTTACATTTACTTTTTTTTGTGTACCATAACCCACCACCACAACTTCACTAAGGATTTGCGAATCATCTTGCAGTGTAATTTTTAGTGGAGTACCTGTCCATTGTACTTCTTTTGTTTGGTATCCTATAAAAGAAATAACGATTGTGCTTTCCAACTCTACATTGTTCAATGTGAAATCGCCATCCAAACCTGTAATGGTACCATTGGTAGTACCCTTTACCATTACAGATGCGCCAATCACAGCTTCACCTGTTCCATCTTTTACAATACCGGTACACGTGCCACTTTGTTGCACCACTCTCATACCGGATATTCCGCTTTCGGAATAAGCATGCAAAGATCCTCCACAAACAGTTAAAAGGAATAATAAAATTCCAATTGTTTTTAGGTTTCTAAACATAATAATAAAATTAAAGGTTATTTAATCTAAGAGAGCATAAAAGCCCTCTACTTGTTACTATCACTAAAAAATAAGTTCTAGTCAAACTTATATTTCTGTTTTTGTTATGCCTTTCTTCTTACCTTCATTATTCTTTGTGGTATCTTCAATTTCTCAGTTTGACTAGAACTTGGTAAAACAACAATTAAACCTTAAGAATGAGTTATCAATCAGATTGTTGCTCATTTTCAGGAGACAAAAATAAGGGCGTATCCGGATAGCTTTGTTCCGAAAAACACTAAATAGTTTCCGATAATCATTAAATTGTCTCATATTTGCAGTCTATACCTTAAATTTGAATCTATAAACTTAATCTATGACACGACTTCGAGAACATTTTTTGTTGGTGGCAATTAGTTGCTTTGTTAACATATTTGCAATTCAAGCGGAGCAGTACTATTATAAACAGATTCCACAGGAAGCGGGTTTATCATCTACCATACAGTGTGTTGTTAAAGATGAATATAATTATGTATGGGTAGGAACGCAATTGGGATTAGGGCGGTTTGATGGAGAGAATTTCAAACAATACAACCATAATCCCACTATTGCTCATTCGCTTCCCAGTAACCGGATTTTTCAACTGATAACAGATAAGCAAGGAAATCTTTGGGTTTTGACCAATAAAGGACTTGCTCGTTATCATTATTGGGAAGACAACTTTATACCACAAAAAAACGAAGAAGGAGAAGATATAACAGCCTTCTCGGCATGTAATACTCCCGATGGGGTTTTATTTGGAAGTTCAAATAAGATTTATTTTTATAGCTACAAGAAATCGTGCATTGAAGAGTTGTGTAAAATTGAATTAGGATACACTTTCAATGTTACCTCATTGTGTATGCTCAATCCGCATACTGTACTTTGTGGTGCCCGTTGGCAAATGCGTATGCGTACAATTGATTTACGAACCGGTGAACTGAATAAACCCCCATTCGACAATGAACTTCAGATTGTTGCTATGTATGTTGATTCCAGTCAACGGTTGTGGATAGCCCCCTACAATGGAGGTGTGCAATGTTATGGACAAGATGGAAATTTAATAGCCTCCTACACTACAGCTAATTCGTCTTTGAGTAATAATATTGTATTAACCATTGTTGAACGGAAAGGAAAAATGTGGTTTGGAACAGATGGAGGCGGTATTAATATACTCGACCCACAAACCAATCAGTTTACATTACTGAAACATATTCCGGGAAGAGAAAACCACTCGTTACCCAACAACTCGGTTATGTGTCTTTATAACGATTACAATAACAATGTATGGATTGGAAGCATTCACAGTGGTTTGATTGCATTGTTCGAAGTGTACATCAAAACATACTCGAATGTATGGCCCGGCAATGAATATAGTTTGAGCAATAACATTGTATTAAGCCTTTATCAGCAAAGCCCCAACCATATTTGGGTTGGAACAAACGGAGGGCTCAACCAATTTTATCCGGGTACAGAAAAATTTGTTCATTATCCTACTACTTGGAATGATAAGGTGGTTTCGATTTGTGGATTTACATCTGGGAGATTATTACTCTCTCTATTTTCGCAAGGAATATTTGTTTTTGATCCCAGAACAGGAACTAAAACACCATTTATTATCATTGATGAAGAAACAAACAAACGTTTGTGCAATAGGGGTAAGACTGTACATTTATATCAGAATGGGCCTGATACCGTGTTGCTTTTGGGAGATCATATATATAGCTACAATATCAACAAGAAAGAATTCACAATTGCCTCCGAAGATGAAGATATAACAATAGCTCAGGGGTCGTTTAGGACAATTGCTTATAACGAGCACTCTACCTATTTCTATGATCCTCACCATATCTACGAACTAAATAATTATAGCAATCATCTCAAAAAAATATTTACTGCCAAAGAAGGGGTAACAATGAATGCTGTAACGATGGACGAGCATGGGCGCTTTTGGATAGGAAACACCTTAGGATTAACAAGTTACGACCCAGTTAAACAAACAGAAAAGTATATTGAAACAACCTTGTTTACCAGAGTTTCATCGGTAGTTTGCGACCAGAAAGATAGAGTATGGATTGGAGCAGACAATATGCTATTTGTATGGTTACCCCAAGAGGAGAAGTTAACCCTGTTTAGTAAATCCGATGGTGCTGTTATTGATGAGTATTTTGCTGAACCTCGTTTAATTACAACACAGGGAGATGTGTATATGGGTGGCACAAATGGGTTGCTTTATATTGATAACCAAATACCATCTGTAACAGATAAAATGCCACAATTCAGATTGTCGAATATCCTTGTTAACGGGAAATTAGCAAGCAATGAACAAAACAATTGTCCGCAGAGAATTTCGGTTCCATGGAACAGTAATATTGCGATTCGTGTTATGGCAAAAGATGAAGATCTTTTCAGAAAAAAAACATATAGATACCAGATAAAAGGATTGGATGAGCAGTTTATAGAATCGAATAACCCAGAATTAGTGATGTATGCCTTGCCGCCAGGCAATTACCAGATAATGATTTCGTGTATGACAAGAGATGGAAGTTGGACCCCATTGCAACAATTGTTGATGGTGAAGATTACTCCTCCCTGGTATCGTACATGGTGGTTTATTTTTATTTGTATATGCTGCATTGTTACAATTGTTTTTGCTGCATTTTGGTGGATGCTGAAGCGTAAGGAAGAAAAACTAAAATGGGCAATGAAAGAACACGAACAAAAGATATACGAAGAAAAAGTGAACTTTCTTATTAATATCAGCCACGAGCTACGTACCCCATTAACATTGATTCATGTTCCACTTAACAGAATACTGAAATCGTTTTCGGCAGAAGCACCCCAATATATGCCTCTGAAACTAATTTACAGGCAGGCGCAACGTATGAAAAGTCTTATTAATATGGTACTTGATGTACGTAAAATGGAGGTTGGAGAAAGTAAGTTGCAAATACAGCCACATCGTCTTAACGAATGGATTGAGCAGATATTACAGGATTTCAGTATTGAAAGCGAGGCCAAGCATATACAAATTACTGTTCAACCCGATTTACAGATTGACACTGTAAGCTTTGATAAAGATAAATGTGAAATTATACTGAACAATTTGCTGATTAATGCGCTAAAGCATAGTCCGGAAAATACAGAAATTATTGTTGAGTCGAAACGACTTCCCGAAACAGACCGCGTGCGTATTTCCGTATCCGATCGGGGAAAGGGGATACAACAAGTAGATGCTCAATTACTTTTTACCTCTTTTTATCAAGGTGCCGGCGAAAAGAGCGGAACAGGAATAGGATTATCTTATTCTAAAATGTTAGTTGAATTGCACAAAGGCTCTATCGGAGCATACAATAATCAGCATGGTGGTGCTGTCTTCTTTTTCGAATTACCATTAAAACAACAATGCGAAGAAATAATTTGCGAACCCAAAGCTTATCTGAACGAGCTGATGGGTAATGATGCCAATAAAGAAAGCAAAGAGGAGGAAATATTTAACACTCAACCCTATACCGTTTTGGTGGTCGATGACAACTAGGAACTAGCTGAGTTCTTGAAAAGCATTCTAACCCCCTGTTTTAAGAAAGTATGGATAGCCTCTGATGGTGCAGAAGCCCTCAGGCTAACCAAAAGTTATATACCCGACATTGTTGTGAGTGATGTAATGATGCCCCAAATGAACGGATATGAACTTTGCAAAAGCATTAAGGAAGATATTGATATCAGCCATGTTCCTGTGGTACTATTAACGGCACGAGATGATGCACAAAGTCGTGTGGATGGGTATAAAAATGGTGCGGATGCTTATTTGGGGAAACCTTTTGACGCAGAAGTGCTTATTGAAGTACTGCGCAGCAAGTTGAAGTTTCGTGAACAAATAAGAAACAGATATCTAAATGCAGGTTTGGTTCCTATACCCGAAGAAAGTTCCTTTAGTGGGGTAGATGAAGCATTCCTGATAAAGCTAAACAGAATTATTGGTGAAAATATAGATAACAACAACCTGGATATTCCTTTTATTACCAAAGAGATAGGTATGAGCCGGGCTTCACTTTACAACAAGCTGAAAGCCTTAACCAACATGGCTACCAATGAATATATAAACAAAATAAGAATGGAAAAAGCTATTCAGCTAATGATAAGCACTAACCTAACTTTCACCGAAATATCAGAGAGAGTAGGGTTTAGTAGCCTAAAATATTTCAGTACTGCGTTTAAGCAATATACTGGAGAAACTCCAACTTCGTATAAGAAGAACAAAGCTCAATCATCCCAATAGCATGAAGTCTTTAAATACTCTTCCCTGTGGCACTTTTGTATCTTCCCTGTGGCACTTTTGTATCTTGCCTGTGATACTTTTGTATCTTGCCTGTGATACTTTTGTACCACAGGCGTGATACTTTTTTCTCACAGGCAAAAAAGTGTTGGTACTGTAAGTTTTTGATTACCAGTGCTAAACACAGAGGCTTCGCTTTTGCACGACAAAAGCGAAGCCTCCGTGTTCAGCACAAGGAAAAGCTCCGTGTTTCTGTGACTCTGTGTTTTTAGTTCATTTCAGACCCGAACCGAAGGCTAGTATAGCGTTTATTGAAGATTCTTAAGAATAAACTCCTTCAGTTCCTCTTCGGGTACAATAACATTCATACCACCCCAGAAATCCGGATCGTACGCATGCGTTGTTTCCGAAAGGATGCTTCGTGGCGAGAAACGCTCTTGCCGGGGTATAGGCTGAACATTTTCTGTATCTACTTTACAGTTTACCATTTCAAACCAGACCTTCAAAGTAGAACTGAACCAATGGCGTTTCCGCCTGACACGGAATTCAAGATCGCCCCGTACATGATTTAAATAGTGAAGTCCATCCAGCCCCGGACGGTAAGAGAGTGTATATGCAGCTTTGCGAAGCGTGAGCCGGAAGTTGCGGCTTCTTTTCTCCACATAAAGCGAAGTTGCCTTTTCAACATACTCCGGATTGATTTCAATATGGGCTTCTAACAAGGCATAGTTATCGGTATCTATGTATAACTGCCCTTTAAACAGTGGAGTTTTAATATGCTGCTTTTGTTCAAAGGCGATAACATATACCAGGCGGTTATCAACAACACTCATGTCGGCAAAAGTATAGGCAAACTCATTGGCTGGAGATACTTCGAGAAAATCGGGGACATGCTTTACCACATCCAACATAAGTGCCGAATAAATGCCCGCTTTTACTTTAGTAAGTATGGTATCCCGCTCCTGCTGGTCGATAATACGACGCATCTTCATCAGCCTTACCTGATCATTGGAGTGCTCATAGTCATAACCTGTTTTGTAGATGTTGAGAACAGTTTCGGTTAAATCGACATTCTTTTTTTTATGCTCAATGGCTTCGCGATAGAACACCGTTAAATCAACCGGGTTTGATGCATAGTTGTACTTACGCTCATCCAGCATCTTCTGTATGGTTTGAATGGGATTGATAACCCGGATTACAACCTCCTGCAAAGGGATTACTTTGGGTTCGAGTGATAGATCGATGCGACCATCCGTAACTTCCCTGAGGGTAAACTCCCGGTTTACGTATCCGATATGTGAGATACGTATTGTACTACTTTTTAAAGAATCGGGAATAGCCAGACGGAAAACTCCATCCTGATTGCTAACAGTTCCTATGCCGGCATCGGTTATGATTAATGTAGCAGAAGAAATAATCTCTTTAGAAAACAAATCAAAAATTCTGCCGGTAATCACCGTATAAGGAGGTGTTTCCGGCTTCACAGCTATTGCCGGATTTACCAATTTGGGCGCAACCATACTGAGTACGATATGCTTCCCTACAATTTTAATGTCGATATGGTTGCTTTCGGCAATGATGGGAATAACCTCCCGCAACACATAAAGCCCGGGAGAGATGGCTATCTCCTTATCGTTGTTTATTACAGAACTATCGTACACAAACTGATAGCCAATTTCGTCGGAGATAGACCGGAGGTACTGGTATTTGGTAGCTTTTGAAAGGGAAATACGAATCTCACGATCAAGAATATCACTGTTATTAGCATATACGCTTGTTGCAGCAAATAACAACAATACTATAATTTTAGAACACAGAGACACTGAGGCACAGAGTTTAATTATGCCTTGTTTTCTATGTAACATCTCTGTGCCTCTGTACCTCTGTGTTCTAAATAATATCATAACAATTTATTCAATATAAATAGTATCTTGTTTTTGGGTATAGCTTAGGTTTAGTGCTGTGCAAATAATCTCTGTTATCTCTAAAGGCGATTCGTTGGAGAGAACTACATTAAATTGTCGTCCGGCTATTTGGGGAGGATAAGCTAATTGTGTAGTATGTTTGTTTCTCTCATTGATTATACGTACTACATTGGAGAGGGTTTGATCTTTGAAATAAATCCAGTCCAGGTATATATAAAACGTTTCAGGGTTGGTGGTTGGAATGGTTCTCAGTTTTTCCGAATTCACCAAAGCTGTTTCGCCCGCTTTTACATGAGAACTTTCTCCTGTTATCTTTGAAGTAACCCGCACTTCACCACTGCGAACAGAAAGCGAGAAAGCATCATCCGCTTTGCTATTCACGCTGAACGATGTTCCAAGTACTTCTATTAAAGCTGTTTTAGTGTCAATAACAAATGGGCATTCTTCATCTCTGGCTATTTCAAAGAAGGCATCGCCGGTTAAATATACTTCTCTTTTATTGTCTGCAAAATGGGTGGGGTATTCAATAGAGGTTTCTTCACTCAAAAAAACAGTCGATCCATCTTCAAGAGTGGTAACCAAAGTGGGTTCGCCTTGTCCGTTATGCAATACAAGAGTCTCAATTGCTGGATTGTTGTTTTGCATCAGGAATAACGATACAATTCCAATAAGTAGAACAGCAACACTGGCAGCCGACAACCACACCGTTCTTAATTGAATGCGTAACGGCTTCCGGGTAGTTTCCACCCCGAGCAATCCATCCTCCTCCAGACGTTGATTCAAGCTTTCCCAAGCTTTCTCCGTATCGTTATTTAATATTTGTTTTAGCTTCATAAATATTTGTTTTAGAATTTAGAATTAAGTAGTAAGTAGTAAGAATACATGCTGCAAAGATTCTTATTACTTAATTCTTTATTCTTGCTTCTTAAATATACTTTTCTATTTCTTTTCTCAATGCCTGATAAGTTTTCGTCATTTCTGCCTCGATGGTTTTTACAGAAAGTGATAACTCGTCAGCTATTTCTTTGTATTTCTTACCTTCAAAACGATGCAGTTTGAATATCTGCTGCCGCCTAGGTGGTAATTGCTTTAATGTTTTGTTTATAATCTCTTCCAGTTCTTTGATCAGAAACTGTTCTTCCGGATTATCTTCGTGAGCTTCAACATTTGCCAACAGTACTTTCTGCTTGTATCTTTCCTTAACTTCCTGATGTTCGCAGTATTGAAGTGACTGGTTGCGCACTGCACCGTACAAGTAGGATTTTATAGAATGGAGGATCTGAATGTTTTCGCGTTCCTTCCATATCTTATAAAATACATCCTGAACAATTTCTTCTGCTATATCTTTTCGCCCGATTATGCCGAATGCGTATATCATCAACCCAGAATAATAAAGCTTGAAAACATGCTCATAAGCGTTGATGTTTCCTTCTTTTATTTTCTTTAAAACAGATATATCATTCAGCATAACCGGACAAAAATAATAATAAGTTTTGAGTAGTGAGTAATGAGTTGTGAGTAATGAGTAATGAGTGATGAGTTTTGAGTAGTGAGTAGTGAGTGATGAGTAGTGAGTGATGAATTAGCGATACCACATGTTAAACTCATTACTCATTACTCACTACTCACTACTCACTACTCAAAACTGTTTCTTGAGTTTGTTTACGGCCGATTCCAGCGATTCGGTAGGAGCAATAATGTTGTATCCTTCCCAGAAGTTCTCGTCGTAGAAATTACCTACTTTATCCGAAAGAACATGTTTGAAGTTAAATGCTTCCTTTCCCGGTATTGAACTAACATCTTCCAGTTTCTTGTTGGTTACAACCATTTCGTTTACAACGGCATAGTTGGTCGAGAAGAGTTTGCGTTTCCAATCGCACTTGAATTTTATTTCGTTCCGCATATAATTAAGGTAGGTTGTTCCGCCCTCCTGCTTATAGGTTACAAGATAGGTAATTTCTTCCGGTTTGAATCGCAGATTGAATGGTTTACGCTTCAATATGGCATGGGTAATCTTATTACGATCTTTCATGTTATAGCTGAACTCGGCCTGAGTGAATGCTTTCGATTCTTCGTCGATATAAAGTTTGCCATAAAATAAAGGATAAGGTTGTACTGCCTGCGGCTCAAAGTTTACCACATAGTGCGGACGCTGATCGAGCATAACGGGGTTGCCCATCGTGAATTTATAATCGCGCATACCTTGTTCGTCGAACAGTATTTCGTGGTTCTTAACTACATCAAGAAATATGGCATAGTTAGGTCCGCCCTGTAATTTTACAATCAGTGTATCGCCTTGCTTAGGACTTACCAGCTGACGTCCCTTAAACACCTGAACACGATCCCGGTTAACATCTTCGGTATACGGTGTTTTATATACATTAATAATGGCTTCGGTAACATTAATATAGCTTCGGCGTTTGCGCACTGTTTCACGATAGAAGCCTGTAAGCATGTTAGGCGATTTACTGTTGTTTACGGCTATCTTACTTACAGCTTCTTCTACAAGTTTCTTTGCATCGAGTGCTCTTACCAAAACTTCGGGCAGGGTATTTGCATTGGCTTCAAGATAGATGTTGAGTTCTTCTATATCTTCTTCGCCAATGGTTACTTTCTGGCTGCGGTATCCTAAGTGTGATATTTCCAGTGTTCTGGATTTTACATCGTCGGCTACTTTGATGGAGAATCCCCCATCCATGTTAGTTACTGTACCAATACTTGTTCCTAATACTGATACATTTACGTATTCAAGTTTTCTTTTGTTTTGCTTGTCGCGAACAACACCGTTAATGGTGATGTATTCTTTGTCTTTACTGCCATCTGCCATTACCGGTAAGGAGGTAATAAGCATAGCAAGTAACAAGAAAATCCCTGTGGTTTTAATTGTTTTCATACTATTTGAGTTTTTAAATAATGCCGTTACATTAATATGATCGGCGAAGAGATAAAAACCCTATTTATTCTTCCACTCTCGTCACTTCCTTTACATTCGAAATCTTGCGTAGTTTTGAAATAAGTTCTTTTACGTCATCTACGTCATGCACGTACAGTTGTACTTTACCTTCAAAAATGCCATCAATCGTTTCGATATTTACTTTGCGGATGTTTACATTCAGCTGCCAGGAAATAACCTGTGTTATATCACTCAATAACCCAACCCTATCAATACCTTTTATGTAAATGTGTACCAGGAAAGAAAGATTCTTTTGCACTTCCCATTGGGTGGCAATAATCCTGTTTCCGTAACTGCTTTTAAGCTTTACAGCAACCGGACACTGACGTTTATGAATAATAACCTTACCGTTATCATCCAGATAACCAAGCACATCATCGCCAGGGATCGGGCAACAGCAGGTTGCCATTACATAGTTTTTTTGTAGTGTATCGTCGGTAAGTTTTAAAATCTTCTTCGGATTGATTTTTTCCACCGGCTCTTCTTCATTTGCCGCTGCATTCTTGTTCTCTTTTCCATCTTTACCGAAAGAAAAGGAAAGAATTTTTTTCCAGTTGGTTCCCTGTTTAGACTTTAATACATTGCGGTCAACATCGGCTAATACTATTTTTCCACCGCCTATCAATGTTAGGAATTCTTCTTTGCTTGCTACATTATGTGCTTGTAGAAGCTTATCCATGTTTACTACTTCCGGACGAATACCTTCGGCCAGGAGAAACTCGTTCAATAGTGTTTCACCTTTTCGCTGTAAGGTTCGTTGCTCTTTCTTTAGTAGTGCATTTATTTTTGAACGGGCTTTTGCCGTACTTACAAAAGTTAGCCACTCTGGTTTTACCCGTTGCGATTTAGAGGTAAGCACTTCTACCTGATCACCACTTTGCAACTTATGGCTCAGTGGTACCAACTTGTGATTTACCTTGGCACCAATACAATGTTTACCAATATCCGAGTGTAACGAGAAAGCAAAATCAAGCACGGTACAGTTTTGAGGCATGGTTTTAATTTCTCCCCGGGGAGTAAATACAAATATCTCCGAAGCAAAAAGGTTTAACTTTATGGTATCCAGAAAATCCATTGCATCGGGCTGCGGATCGTCCAGAATCTCTTTAATCGTACGAAGCCACTTTTCTAATTCGCCTTCGTCTTCTCCACCACCACCGTCTTTGTACTTCCAGTGGGCGGCAAATCCTTGTTCGGCTACATCGTTCATTCGTTCGCTACGAATCTGCACTTCTATCCATTGTCCATCTTTTCCCATCAGGGTAACATGGAGGGCTTGATAGCCGTTGGCTTTAGGATGACTAACCCAGTCGCGCAACCTATCCGGATGAGGCCTGTATATTTTAGAGATGGATACATAAATATCGAAGGCATCATTCAGTTCTTCATCTTCTTTACGGGGTTCAAAGATGATGCGTACTGCCAGGATATCGTAAATCTCTTCGAAAGGAACATGCTTGGTTTCCATCTTTTTCCAGATGGAGTATATTGATTTTACCCGGGCTAGTATCTGATATTTCAATCCCATTTTATCTAGCTGGTCTTTTATCGGACCGGTAAATGCACGGAATTGTTCTTCACGTTCGGCTGCTGTAGCCTGGAGTTTACTTTTTATTTGTTTGTATTCTTCGGGATGCTCGTATTTAAAGCTCAGGTTCTCGAGCTCGGTTTTTATGCGATGCAATCCCAACCGATTGGCCAGTGGGGCATATATATATAGGGTTTCGCCGGCAATCTTATATTGTTTATTAGCAGCCAACGAACCGAGTGTACGCATATTGTGTAGTCTATCGGCTATCTTAATCAGGATTACCCGGATGTCATTCGACATGGTAAGAAGTAGTTTCTTAAAGTTCTCGGCTTGTGCCGATACTTTGTCGCCAAATACGCCCCCCGATATTTTGGTTAGCCCATCAACAATCTGGGCTATTTTAGGACCGAAAAGGTTTTCGATATCTTCGACTGTGTAATCGGTGTCTTCAACTACATCGTGTAATAAAGCCGAACAGATAGAGGTTGACCCAAGCCCTATTTCAGTGCATACTATTTTGGCTACAGCCAGCGGATGCATTATATAAGGTTCGCCGGATTGACGCTTGATGCCCTTATGGGCCTGATTTGCGAAATTAAATGCTTTGGTAATTATCTCAACCCGCTTGCGATGCTTGGTAGACAGATAATCGGTTATTAATTCCTGAAATGATTGTTCAATCAGTTCATCATCGGTCATTTCTATATGTTCTTTCATATTTGTTAGAGTAGCTAGTAGTTAGTAGCTAGTAGTTAGTAGTTAGTAGTTAGTAGTTAGTAGTTAGTAGTTAGTAGCTAGTAGTTAGTAGCTAGTAACAATGCTGTATGTATTCTTACTAACTACTACTAACTACTACTAACTACTAGCTACTAACTACTAGCTACTATTTATAAATTTTCAACGTCTTGCCAGCCACAATATTATTATTCCTCATATTGTTCCAGCGTTTTATATTATTTACACTTACACGATACTTAGCTGCGATTGTCGACAGGCTTTCTCCATTCCTTATTTTATGATAAGTGAGTTTGGCATTGGCCGGAGTTGCTGTTCCTCTGGACGATGACGACGAAGCCCCTGCTATCTCTACCCTTCTTCTGTTGCTAAAAAGTACATCAGCTTTATGTGTATAGATTGTATCTTGCTTATCAATAAAGGCACACACTTCGGTGTGAGGTAAGCGTAGTGTATATGGTTTTATATCTCCGGGAATTACATCTTTTTTATACTGAGGGTTCAAACTGCGTAGCTGGTCTATACTGATACCACATAAATCGGCAATTTGTTCAAAATGAAGTCGTTTGCTTATTGTTAAAGTATCCGTATCGGCTGGGATGTTTGTTTCGAGCGGACAAATGTTGTGGTCGCAATAGTAAGTCATTGCATAGTTGGCAGCAATAAATGCAGGAACATAACCACGGGTTTCTTTTGGAAGGTTGTTGTATATTTCCCAGTAATCTGTTTTTCCACCTGCACGGCGAATGGCTTTGTTTACGTTTCCAGGCCCACAGTTATAGGCTGCTATTACCAGATTCCAGTCTTTATAAATATTGTGAAGCTCTTTCAGGTATCTTGCGGCTGCCCAGGTCGATTTTATCGGGTCCTGACGCTCATCGACCAAACTGTTCGAGTCCAGTCCGTAAATTTTTCCTGTTTTCAGCATAAACTGCCACAAGCCCGAAGCTCCTGCACGTGAGATGGCCGAAGGGTTTAAAGCCGATTCAATGATAGGAAGGTATTTTAACTCCAATGGAAGACCATACGCATCGAGTGCTTCCTCGAATATGGGGATGTAGAAGTTAGACGCGCTAAGCATAAATGCTACATGGTTGCGCAAACGTCCGGTGTACTGATCAATAAAACGACGTACAACATCATTGTAGGCCATTTCCATTACTGTAGGCATTCGCGAAAGCCTGTCGATATATACCGAATCACTGAATACGGGATTTTGTTTGCTTGTTTCGCATCCATCATCGTCCAATACAACAAAGGTTCGTATTTTCCAGTCGCTTAAAAGACTATCTATAGGATAGGTCATACTTACCGGAAGATCAATCGTATCGTGGCGTTCAGCTCCGTTTTCTCTTACAATTACATCTACACTTTGTGGTGTTTGTGCGGTTATCCGGCATGTAGCCGAAGCGGCTAACAACATGGCCAGACAGGTAAATCGTTGTAAATTTCTCATGTTCATCATCTTCTTTTCTTTCGTTTTTATCTAAAATCTTATGCTCCATTGTAGGCCAATGGCATTGCTATAAAATCTTTTATCGCTAATTATGGTTGGTTCTATGCGCATTGACAAATCCGGACCGATATCAAAGTTAGATAATTCGGCATCTACGTATGCATCAATAATCGATATCAAATATACGCCAATAAATGCAAAGATACTCATATCCCGGTATCTTCGGAAACGGTCTTTCCCACGTTTAATACGTTGGCTGTACGAGCTTTCTCCTTCGGTGATCCCTGTAGCCCTGAAAAGATCTTCATAGCTTTTGGTATTAGGATCACCATCCATTATATCTAAATATGCCTGCGAATAGTCTTTAAACATATTGTTATTCCAGTTAAGGGCATAGGCACATCCGGCAAAGCCGCCATATATAATGGGTAGTTTCCAGTATTTACGATTATATATCTGTCCTCCACCCGGAAAAACCACAGCCAGCCATGTGGCACGGTTAGCATCGGGTATCCAAACCTTTGCAGGCGGTTGAGTAGTAATTGAATCCGCAGCTAACGTTGTTAACTGCCGATCATCAATTATATCTTCTACTTTTTCCAGTTCTTCGAGGTTAGCCTCATTTAGTTGCTTCAAGCTGTCGGCAACGGCAGTAAATGCCGGGTCTACAACAAGCGAATCGTTAGGCACAATGGTTTGTTGTGCAAACACATCAATCCCTGCTATCAGCAATATGCCAAATAGCAGGGCTACGTTTAGGTTGTATCGTTTAATCTTCTTCGACATTTATTTCTTCAACGAATCAAAAATTTCCATGATCCGTTCGAGGTCTTCTTCATTATTAAACGGAATACTTATTTTACCTTTCCCTTTATCGGAACATGTTAACTGTACTTTTGTATTAAAGAAACCCGAGAGATGTTTCTTAAGTATATCGAACTCTTCGGGCAGTTGCGCTTTTGCTGCGATTTTCTTACTGCCGCTTTTTACAGTTTCGCCTTCGTTCAATGATTTTACCAGTTCTTCAACCTTACGAACGGAATAGCCATGTTGCTGAATTTCTTCGAATATTTTCACTTGTAGTTTCGGATCGTTCAAAGCAATCAGTGCACGGGCATGTCCCATATCAATTTCTTTGTTTTGCAAAGCCATCTGTATGGGTGCCGGTAATTTTAATAACCGGAGGTAATTGGCAATGGTTGTACGTTTTTTACCTACACGTTCGCTCAGGCGCTCTTGAGTAAGGTTATACTGTTCTATCAGGTGTTGATATGCTAATGCAATTTCTACCGAGTTGAGGTCTTCGCGCTGAATATTCTCAATCAGCGCCATCTCCATTACATTTTCATCGTCGGCAGTACGTATGTAAGCCGGTATTGCGGTGAGTCCTGCTTTTAACGAAGCGCGGTAACGACGTTCGCCGGCAATAATCTGATATTCATCATCGGATAATTTGCGCAGCGTAATTGGTTGAATGATTCCTATTTCTTTTATCGAATCAGAAAGTTCCTGCAAGGCAACTTCGTCAAATTCACGACGGGGCTGATTGGGATTAACTGATATCTTCGACAGTTCTATTTCATTGATTGATGAAGAACCTTCGGTCTTTACATCGTCCATCGAAAGCAGTGCATCCAATCCTCTGCCTAAAGCGTTCCTTTTCTGTGCCATAATTTTTAGTAGTTAGTAGTTAGTAGCTAGTAGCTAGTAGTTAGTAACTAGTAGTTAGTAATCTTTGTTGCAATTACTAACTACTAGCTACTAATTACTAGCTACTTATTCTGTTCAATCAATTCTTTTGCCAAAGCCATGTAGTTCTTTGCTCCAGCCGAGTCGGCATCATATAAAATTGTGGGTATACCATAGCTGGGCGACTCACTAAGTTTTACATTACGCTGAATGGTTGTATCGAATACCAGTTCGGCAAAATGATTCTTAACTTCTTCCAATATTTGGTTTGCTTGGCGAAGGCGCGAGTCGTACATGGTGATAAGAAATCCTTCTATATCCAGTTTTGGGTTTAGTTTTGATTTAATTATCTTGATTGTATTTAGTAGTTTGCTGATTCCTTCCAAGGCAAAGTATTCTGCCTGAACAGGAATTATAACCGAGTCGGCAGCAGTGAGTGCGTTAATAGTTATTAATCCTAATGAGGGTGAGCAGTCGATAAAGATAAAATCGAATTCGTCTTTTAAAGGTGCCAGAACTTCTTTTAATATTTTCTCTCTGTTAGGGAGGTTCAGCATCTCTATTTCGGCTCCAACCAGGTTTATATGAGATGAGATTACTTTCAATGTATCAATATCGGTATTCTGTATTGCGTTTTTTACATCTTCCCGGTTAATGATGCATTCGTAAATAGTGCAATCGGCCGCTTTAATATCGATACCTAAACCCGATGAGGCATTTGCCTGCGGATCGGCATCCACAACCAATACTTTTTTTTCCATGGTGGCAAGCGATGCGGCCAGGTTTATAGTAGTCGTCGTTTTCCCTACGCCACCTTTTTGGTTGGCTAAAGCAATTATTTTTCCCATAATAATTATATAGTATTAAATATGTAGCGAAATAAACGATATTTTGCCAGAGCTCCTACGAAATTAGACTAACTTTTGCGAATTCTGTTGATAAGTCACCCAGTTTGTTAATAACTATAAGTTGCTTTTTAACAGAACTTTCTAAAAGTCATCTCGTTAAGGAGGGCAAATATAATTATTTCCACTGAATATTTATTGATTTTAGTGTTAAGGTTAAGAGGATTTACGATTTATAACAACTTGAGGCTTGTGTCAAAAGTCTAGTATTTTTGACACAACCTCGATTTTCAATCAATACTGCTCATCCACACTTGGAAACGCAGCTTGTTTCACATCCGAAACATAGTTACCTACCCCATCTATAATGCGGCTGTACAAATCCTCGTACTTGCGCAAGAACTTTGGATTGAAGCCTTTGTTCATTCCAAGCATATCCTGAACAACAAGTACCTGACCATCGACCTCGTTGCCTGCTCCAATGCCAATAATTGGAATGCTGAGTTCTTTGCTTACAATCCCGCCCAGTTTAGCCGGAATTTTTTCCAGAACAATGCTAAAGCATCCGGCCTCTTCCAAAGCTTTTGCATCACTAATCAATTTCTGTGCTTCAGCCTCGTCCTTAGCGCGTACACCAAATGTTCCGAATTTGTTTATCGACTGAGGGGTAAGTCCTAAATGGCCCATTACAGGTATTCCAGCATCAATAATCCGCTTCACTACTTCGATAATCTCTATTCCGCCTTCCAGTTTCAGGGCATCGCATCCGCTTTCCTGCATAATGCGGATTGCATTTTTTACCCCTTCAGTAGCATTAACCTGGTATGTACCAAAAGGCATATCACAAACCACTAATGCCCGCTTTACTGCACGTACCACCGATCCGGCATGATAAATCATCTGCTCAATCTTCATTGGTACCGTTGTTGAATACCCTGCCATAACATTAGCTGCCGAATCGCCTATCAGTACTGCATCCAAACCGGCCTCGTCTAATATTTTTGCCATGGTATAATCGTATGCAGTGAGCATCGCTATTCTTTCACCTTTCGTTTTCATTTCGCGCAACCGCAATGTAGTAACCTTACGATTGTCTTCTACTAAATATCCTGCCATTTTGTTTTTTCAATTTATGATTTCGGTGACAAAGCTAAGCCGAAAAACGGTACAATCAGTATGTTTTTGATGAGAAAAAACTATCAACCAATAGGTTTTGCCTATTAATCCAATTTGTTCCTTCATGCAATGTTATCATGTTCCCTGCATAATGCTATATAGACCAAGAGACTAATGCTATATAGCTTCAGGGGTCAATGCTATATAGCTCGAGGAGTCGATGCTATATAGACCAAGACTGCTCGTCTATATAGCGCGAAAGGATAGAAGGCGCGAAAGCGCGAAGGGATGAAAGCGCGAAAGGACGAAAGTGTTTTTTATGCCTTCGCACTTTCATTCTTTCGTGCCTTCGTGCATTTATATCATCATCAACAGCAGCAGTTTCTTTTTCTATTCTTTTTCTTCTGATATATTATATTATGATATATTATATTATATTGTTGCAACGGAATTCAACGGACGTTGGATTTTAGTAGTCTGCATTTGTATGTACTTTTGTACATTAGCAATAGCAGTCTCTTTTTCTTCTAATATTATAGATACTATATTATTGTAAAAATATCAATATCTTTGAGCACAAATTGAACTGATATGGACGTTAGACAATTGAAGTATTTTATAAAAGCTGCCGAGTTTCAGAACTTCACCAAAGCATCTAAAGCTGTTTGCATTGCCGAAAGTTCGCTATCTGTGCAAATCAAACAATTGGAAACAGAACTTGGCGTAGAGTTATTTATCAGAGAGAAAAGAAGAGTAGAACTTTCCGAAGCCGGAAAGAAGCTATTGCCTTATGCCCGCCTGGTGATAGCCAATATGCGCGAAGCCGCAACCGCCGTACAAGATGTTAACGAAATGCGGATCGGTTCATTGCGAATAGGAGGGATATTCAGTTTATGCTCCCTGCTTACCGATACACTGGTTCCGTTCTCCATAAAATATCCCGGCATACATGTAAAGATTGTCAGCAAGTCGGCCCGGCGCCTGTTCGAAATGTTACATGCTAACGAACTTGATTTTGTACTCACCTTTGGCGCCCCTATCAGAGACAATCGGCTGGACCGGATAGAACTGTTCGACACACAGCTTACTGTTATTGCCCATAAAGACCATCCGATAGCTAAATACGATCAGGTTCCGTTAGAGTCGCTGGTGGGTTATCCGTTGGCATTACCCGAAAGAGGGATGCACGTCAGGGATATTCTGGAAGAACGATTTCCCGAAGTTGCACAAACCTTGGATATGCAATTGGAACTCAATGACGTAAACATCCTCCACCAACTGGTTTGTACCAAACACTGGATATCTATTATGCCTCAATCTATCCAAAAAGATCATACCAAAATAAAAACAATCAAGCTAGTATCCGAAAACACAGGAATGACAGCCGCTGTATATTGGCGTAAGGGAGGCTATCAGAAAAAAACAGTTGAAGTTTTTATGAAGATGTTCGAAGAAAACCTAAGCAATAGCCCTGTACTTTACAAATACCGCCATTTGGGTTTTGAGTGGTGAGTAGTGAGGTCTAATATTTTTTTTGTATTATTGCATACTAATTATTTATTCAGCAAAGTACAGCGCACTTCATGAAGCACATATACATCATACTTTATCTCCTGTTATTCCCTTTATCAGGGTATTCGCAATGGAATTGCTCCTTTACACATTACTCTTCGGGCGAGGGGCTTTCGCAAAACTCTGTAATGTATATACTTGAGGATAGTAAAGGGTTTATGTGGTTTGCCACGTGGGATGGCATCAACAAATTTAACGGCTATAACTTTACAACCTATAAAGCAGGTGGACATAACACCGTTAACCTCAGTAACAACCGGGTAGATTTCATGGCCGAAGATGCTTACGGCTACATCTGGCTAACCACGTATGATAATAAAGTTTACCGCTTCGATACACAGAAAGAGATATTCTTGCAGGTACCTGCCGACGAGAAAGGCAGCAACACCTCGTATACCGGAATCCGGATTCTACCAGGAAAAAACATCTGGCTATTAACCGAGTTCGATGGGGCTATTCGCGTAAAAACCAATCCCGAAACCCATGAGGTGAGTACGGAGCTTTACTCCATGCAATCCGGATTGTTTCCTTCAATGAACATTCATGATGTAAAAGAAGACAGCTCGGGAAACGAATGGTTGTTAACCGATAATGGAATAGGAAGGATAAGCCCCGACTCTATTCGCCCCACACTCTACTTTGTTGATTCACAGTCGCGCTCCCGGCAGAAACAGTCTTTTGAATGTATGTTCGAAGATGCACAGCATATTTACTTCGGTACAGGTAAAGGCCGCATTTGGATTTACGAGAAATCAACACAGAGCTTCCAATTAATGGAACTCGAATCCGATTCGGATATTATCTCTATTTGTTCTTATTCGGATAAAGATTTTGTAGTGGCTACCCGTGATAATGGTTTCTTTACCTGGAACATCGAAACAAACCAAACAGTCCATTATAAAAAGTCTACTCACAAGGATATGCCCGGCAATCGCATCGTATCTGTTTATGTTGACCGTATGAAGGAAATCTGGTTCGATATTAGCGATGCCCGTGGGGTAACACACTTCAACCCTTTTACCCAGACAATAAAACACGAAATACCTGTTATTGAGGAAGGTGGCGCTCACCGCTCGCAACCGGCATTCTTTATACACGAGGATATTAACGGATATCTCTGGGTGCATCCCTTTAACGGTGGTTTCTCGCTTTACGACAGGGAGCAAGGTAAATTGCTGCCTTTCTTCAACGAACCGGGAAAAGACAACTGGCGTTTTTCTAATAAGCTGCATTTTGTAATGTCGGACAAACAGGGAAACCTATGGATGTGCACCCACTCTAAAGGATTAGAGAAAGTGACTTTCTTGCCCGACCGCTTCCATCTGAAAACACCCCACCCGTTGAATTACGAATCATTGAGTAACGATGTTCGTTCTCTTTTCCAAGACAAAGACGAAAGGTTGTGGATGGGACTTCGCGATGGAAAGATACGGGTTTATGATAAAAACGAAGAGTTCCTGGGCTATCTTACAGCAAACGGAACATTCTCAAAGACCGGTGAACACATTCTGGGTGTTGCTTATCATATCATGGAAGATTCTAACGGCCGAATCTGGATATCGACCAAAGGTAATGGTATATACTGTTTGCAAAGTGTTGGTACACATTTTAATATACGGAATTTTACCTCAAACCCCAAAGACCTGTATAGCCTGAGCGATAACAACATCTATTGTATGCACGAGGACGCTAACGGCCGAATATGGATTGCTACATTTGGAGGCGGACTTAACTATATGGAAGAAAGAGAAAACGGTACCGTTGTTTTCATCCACCACCAGAACCACCTGAAAGGATATCCTATCGACGAATGTTACCGCGCTCGTTATGTAACTTCCGATTCGCAAGGAAATATCTGGGTGGGTACCACCTTGGGGGCTTTGACTTTCCATAAAGATTTTGTTAATCCGGAGTCTATCCGGTTCAATCATCATGTGCGTATCCCGGCCGAGCCGAACAGCCTCAGCAACAATGATGTTTACTGGATTCGCGAAACCAAAAACAAAGAAGTGTATCTTGGTACATTTGGCGGCGGACTAAACAAGTTGCTCTCGCTGAATGAAAACGGCACTGCTACCTTTCAGAAATATTCTACCGATAACGGACTGCCAAGTGATATCCTGCTTGCAGCAACCGAAGATCAGGAAGGCAACATCTGGATAAGTACAGAAAACGGACTCTGTAAATTCCTCCCCTCCGAAGCAAGAGCCGACAGCTATAAAGATGAAAACCTGGACATGCATGCCGGCTATAATGAGGCAGCAAGCGCCGATACCCGCAACGGGCAATTGCTGTTTGGTACCAGTAACGGATGGATTTCTTTTTATCCGGGTTCCATATCAAAGAGCAGTTATGTGCCGCCTGTTACCTTTTCGCGTTTGCTGATTCATAATGAAGAAGTAAGACCCGGCAAACAAAGTATTCTACAGAATATTATAAACGAAACCAGCGAACTGACCTTATCGCACAAACAGAATGTGATATCTATTCAGTATGCAGCTATCGACAATAAAGCGCCCGAAAAAATTCAGTATGCCTATATGTTAGAGGGGGTAGATACCGAATGGTCTTATGTTGACAAGCAGCGTATTGTAACATACACCAACATGGGTAAAGGGAAGTATGTTTTCAAAGTGAAATCAACAAACAGCGATGGCGTTTGGATGGATAATACCCATAACCTGGCCATAACTATACTGCCCTCTTTCTGGGAAACCCCATTGGCCTATATGCTCTATGCCTTGGGTATTATTGCCCTGTTCTTTATTACATTATATATTCTCTTCACCATCTACCGTTTAAAACACAAAGTAACTATCGAGCAGCAAGTGTCGGACATTAAGCTGCGGTTCTTCACCAATATCTCGCACGAGTTAAGAACCCCACTTACACTTATTGCCGGTCCGGTAGAATATGTATTAAAGAATACCCCGCTTACTCCCGAAGCTACAGAACAGCTGCAACTGGTAGAACGCAATACCGACCGCATGCTCAGGTTGGTAAACCAGATTCTGGATTTCAGGAAGATACAAAACAAAAAGATGAAACTGAAAGTACAACGCATTGAGCTGGTGGCTTTTGTACGTAACATCATGAATAACTTTGAAGCACTGGCCGATGAGCATGATATAGACTTCATCTTCGAACCCGAGAAGAACAACCTCTATCTATGGGCCGATGCCGATCAGCTGGAAAAGATTGTATTCAACCTCCTTTCTAATGCCTTTAAATTTACCCCGGTGGGTAAGATGATTAAGGTATATATTCACGAAAACGAGAAAACAATATCGGTAGGTGTACAAGATCAGGGAATAGGCATTGCAGCAAACAAAAAAGATTCGCTCTTTGTAAGGTTTGAGCACCTGATGGATAAAAATCTCTTTAATCAATCAAGCTCGGGTATCGGACTGTCGTTGGTTAAAGAACTGGTTGAAATGCACAAAGCAACGATTGTTGTCGACTCTGTTTTAGGCGAAGGAAGTACTTTTATAGTCGACTTTATAAAAGGGCGTGAGCATTTCGATGATGAAGTAGAATACTTGTTAACCGATTATGTTGCCGGTTCTCAAACCGATAAACAACATCCAACCGAGGCAGGAATTTTGCAGGATGTAATAGTATCGGCCGATCAGCAGGAAGACCCCAACAAGGGATTAATGCTGTTAGTTGAAGATAATGATGAGTTACGTAGTTTCCTGCGTACCATCTTTAGCGAAACCTTCCGCATTGCCGAAGCCAGAAACGGAAAGGAAGGTATTGAAAAAGCCATCAACCTTATTCCCGATATCATTATCAGTGATGTGATGATGCCCGATAAAGATGGTCTGGAATTAACCCGCGAGTTACGCAACAACCTTTCTACCAGTCATATTCCTATTATATTGCTCACAGCCAAATCAAACCTGGAAAGCAAGTTAGAGGGTATGGAGTATGGTGCAAACGATTATATTACCAAACCTTTCAGCTCTACATACCTGAAAGCACGTGTAGAAAACCTGTTATTGCAACACAAAAAAATACAGGAACTATACAGAAGCTCGTTAATGACCGCTTCGCCCCAAAAGAAAAAGGATACCCAACCAACCAACGAAATGTCGCCCAACGACCGTAAGTTTATTGATAAACTGGTTGAGCTGATGGAGGCAAACATGGATAATGGTGAGTTAATAGTAGACGATTTGGTGGGCGAACTGGCTGTGAGTCGTTCGGTTTTCTTCAAAAAGCTAAAGGCACTAACTGGGCTTGCGCCTATTGAGTTTATCAAAGAAATGCGGGTTAAACGTGCAGCTGAGTTAATAGAAACAGGCGAGTACAGTATTTCGCAAGTTTCGTATATGGTAGGTATTAATGATCCGAGGTATTTTAGCAAATGCTTTAAGCAGAAGTATGGAATGACCCCTACCGAGTATAAAGAGAAAAATCAAAATTCATAGTATGTTGTTTAAACGGAAAAGAAGTAAAGGGTACCATTACGAACTCAATAAAAGGCCTGCTCCAAGAAAAACTAAGAGAAAAGACAGAGGCGGGGCAAACGATCTATTTGTAATACTTGAGTCGATTCTTGATTTCTTCTCATCAATCTTTGCGAGTAAATGAGTAGTGAGTTTTGAGTGGTGAGTAATGAGTTGTGAGTAACCATGCGGCATCGTAAAACTCATTACTCACTACTCAAAACTCATCACTCATTAATCCCCCTTGTAATTCCAGATAGAATAGATATATATGATATGATCTTCTATTCTATAAATCACTTTATAGCCGGGATAAATAACTGTACTTCGATAGGAATATTCTCCATTTTTAAAGGCAGGTACCACTGGTCCCATATTAGGATAATTGCTAAGTATGATAATAGCTTGCTGAATATCATCTATTATTTGTGTGGTTGCTCTTTTGCCTTGTGTACGAAGATTATGATCGGTTAAATTTTTCAGCTGTTCTAATGCTTTTGGTTCCCATTTTAGCTCCATTGTTTCATCCTTTCTTTTATTTGTTGCATTACTACATCATTTGGAATACTTTTATCCGGATCATGGTTTGCTTCATTCTCTCGAATTGTTTTAATTAATTCGTCGAGTATGTGTGGCACATTTGGAACATGTGCAATTTCATGTTTAATAACTATCTCCTTCTCTTTCTTCTTTTTAGTAGTTTTTGTAACTTTTACACTTTTCACTCCTTTCAGCATCCGGATATTATCAAGCACATTTTCAATATCCACAATGTGTTCGTCTGTTCTTAAAGTAATAATTGTCTCCATGTTTTCGCGTTCATATTTCTATTCAATAGGTGCGAACAAAGATAATGAACTTTTTTATATAGAATAGACCCTAAAAACGGTTTTACAACAGGTTTTTCGTGAAAATACAATGCCAAATTGGCGTTTTAGTCCACATATAGAAACAAATAAAGGCTACCCAAAACGAGTAGCCTTTATTATCTTGTTTTAAGATTGTATTATTCTCCCGGGTGAATTGCTTCAGAAGGACAAACATCTGCACAAGTACCGCAGTCTGTACATACATCAGGATTGATAGTATAGATATCGCCTTCAGAGATTGCTTCAACTGGGCATTCATCAATACATGAACCGCAAGCAATACAATCGTCAGTAATTACGTAAGCCATTTTGTTTAAATTTAAATTAGTTATCAATTAGTACTCTTTTGTAGAGCAAAAATAAACCTTTTATTTTACTTCTCGCAATCTGCTCCTTTAAATTACTCTAATTTGTATCGCTTCTAAATAGACGAGTGGTTTAAATAACTTATCTTTGCAGCCGGAAAGAAGTTTCGCATAGACATCACAATGATTGAAACAGAAATAAGTAAACTGCTATATAAATTGAAAGAATCGGGGTCGCAGTTAGTTTTCAGGGAATTTTATAATCTCTGTTACGATCGCTTTTACCGTATTGCTTATTTCTATGCAAAGAATGAAGAGTGGTCGCAAGAGATTGTGCTTGAGGCATTTACAAAACTCTGGGAAAAGCGGAATACCCTGACCGAAATAGCCAGCATAGAAGATTATTGCTTTATCCTGGTGAAGAACATAGCACTAAACTACCTGGCAAAAGAATCACGAAACGATACCGTCTTGTTCGAAGATGGTATGGAAAAAGCATCTACCCAATCCTCGCCCGAGGAAACAATGATTTCGGAAGAGTTATTTACCGTCTATTTAAAAGCACTCAATCAGTTACCGGAGCGTTGCCGGGAGGTTTTTGTACGCATAAAGGAAGAAAAGCAAAGTTATGCACAGGTTGCCGAACAAATGGGAATCAGTACAAAAACAGTAGATGCTCAACTACAAAAGGCATTGAAAACAATAAGAGAGGTGTTGGCTTCTTATCTTTAAGTTAGATAAGGAGTGGTGAATCTTTTTATGTAATTGACATATAAATCGAAGATTTTATTTAAGTTTGCATCACTAATAATAAGAAACCAATGAACACTATACCCATAAAATTTGAGATTAAAAGTTTAGGAGCTATAAGAGACTCTTTCTTTAAATTAAAACCATTTATGATTTTTTCGGGTGAATCTGGATTAGGTAAAAGTTATATAGCTTTTCTTACTCATTATTTTTATTTGTTATTGGCAGGAAACAGATTGGAGAACTTCTTTGTTTCAAAAGGATATATTCTAGATCTTTCTACTCAAGACATAAAAGACAAAGCAGGGCTAGTACGGTTTAATCCATCCGAATTATATGATTGGGTTAATCAGGATGCGGTTCGGTATCTGGGATATATTCTGGGGCATAATTCTCTTAAGGCTGATATAAAGATTCACTGGGAGTTGAATTTGGAAGAATTCTTATTTACCTACGAAGTAGAAGTGGCTACAATAAATAATAAGGAACAACACTTCTTAAAGGTGAAATTTGAAGACCAATTTGCACGGATACGCTACACAGAGGGCAGAACTAGTTGGGGAGGAACACTCTTCACATTGCTACTAAGAGATTTTCTCCAAAAGCAATTGTTTGGTTCCGAAGATTGTATAGATGCTACTTTCTTGATGCCACCATCAAGAGGTGCATTAATAGGATTAACATTAAGCTCTCAAGATAAGATAACTGCTACTGCAGGAATGTATGAGGAATTTCTTATACGTATGGAAGAATTTCAATTCGTGGATTGGACTAGCGTTAGTGAAAACAATCAACGATTGTTAGGCATGATTACCAAGATAAATAATGGAAATCTCAAATATATTGACGATAAATTAGTTTATTCTACTCTTGAAGAAGCGCAAATGCCAGTATCTGCGGCCGCATCTTCAGTAAAAGAGTTGGCCCCTTTAGCTTTGTTTTTACAAGGAGGTCAAATTAATAGCTCTGTATTGTTCGAAGAACCCGAAGCTCATTTACACCCGCAAAAACAGGTAGAAATAGCCGAACTTATATCTGCCATAGTAATGGAAGGTGCGCATTTTCAAATAACAACTCATAGTGATTATTTTGTTCGTAAGATCAATGATCTTATTACCTTGCACAAATTGAAAGGTTTGTTATCCGAAAAAGATTTTGAATCTTTATGTAGCAAATATAACTATTCTAAAGACATTGTTCTTAATCCGGAATTAGTAGGTGCATATTTACTACAACGCAGAAAAGATGGTTCTGTTGAAATTGTGGAACAAGATACTACTCTGGGGGTTCCATATGATACTTTTCAACAAGTTATTATTGAAGATGTTAGCAATAGTCAGAAATTAAAATCAGAGTTAAACCAATTGATGCAAGGGGAATGAATCTGGATGAATTGAAAAATAACTGGAATCGGATTTTTCCTCTTTATCCTTGTGTACAGGTTTCACCTGTAACAATAACAGAATCCGGTAAGGAAGCAAAACTTACAGAGATGGTTGTAACTCCAGCTCTTTGCTTATCTTTTCAAACAGCTATAGTGAAAGATATGAAAGGTTTTTTAGGAAAGGTAACTCAACAAAAGGCCTTTAACAACGATTGCGATGGAGCCATTATCTTTGAATACAATGAAAAGTTTTATTTCTTTTTGATAGAATTAAAATCAAACTTTGATACAGGTAAGTTATTAGATGCCCGCAAACAGATAACCTCCACTTATATTAAACTTAATATTTTGTTGAATATGGTGGATGGATATGATAAATCGAAAGTAGAGTTTCGCGGATTGATAGCTTCACTCGAACCAACTTTAGATGATAAATTATGGCTCAGTAAAATGAATTTGTTGAGTGATGAAGAACCCTAAAAAAAGGATTTTGTTTTTGGAGTAAATCTGGTTACTGATGGATTTAGAATTGTTCCTGTAGATCGTTGTCTTGAAGTTAAGAATCTCCCTCTAAGCTATCATTGCATTTATGATACGCTTAAATTTCATTATTGTGGAGCACAAGCAAATACAATACACATTGATATTAGAGATTATCTCTGAAATGCACATCCGCTTTGATATTAAAAACTCTGCGTTAATCCGCAAAACTCTGCGGTTAAAATATTAGCTGGTTAACTGGTGAATCATTGCACATTCGTTGTAAATAGATTGATGATGTGTTGTACAACCACGGTTCATTCACTGTAGATAGAATGGAAAATAATAACCTGTCAATTCCGTCTGAATATGTTACACGCGTTATGCACAATTACACAGTGAATACGTTTTATTGCCGCGAAAACAGAAAGAAAAGCTCCAACAAACAGAAGGCTGCCAAAAGTAACGGTCGTTGAATTTCGTTGCAACAAAAGAAAAGAAAAGAAGAGAAAAGAAAACATCAGTAGAAAAAGATAAAAAAGAAACTGCTGATGCTGATGCTGATGCTTTAGTTGAGAGTTGAGAGTTGAGAGTTGAGAGTTACGATGCCGCATGGAACTCTCAACTCTCAACTACATGGAACTCTCAACTCTCAACTACAAATGAACTGCATTTGCACCCTAAATGAACTGCATTTGCATGCTAAATGAACTGCATTTGAGGTATAAATGAACTGCATTTGAGGTGCAAATGAACTGCATTTTTTGATTATTGGTGGCACATGAAAACTTAAAAATCTGCGTAAATCTGCTTCATCTGCGTTCATCCGCGTATCCATTCCAGGCATATAAAAGCCCCTGATGAATAATTAAATGACAATTTTTACCATTTTCGACCAAAACAAACCAAAATTGGCCAAAACTTGCATGCCCCCAATTGGCAGCTTTGTATCTTTGCGGTAACTAAAGACTTAACAAATTATGAGTATTCCAGTGAGCTATGTGGGCTACAGCCCTATTTTACCAATTAACATTTATTCGCACTCCCCCAATAGGGAGTTTTTTAATATACCCTTGTCTTTATCTGTAAACAAGCAACAATAATCATGAAGCATACAGACGAAGACCTTGATAAACTCATAGAAAAACTAGCAACCGCTACCCATTCTCCCAAAGGGAAATACACTGCGGACGAAAGCTACAAGATACTTCAGAAAACATTATTCCCCAAGAAACGTAGCTACCGGTTATTGCGCATTGCAGTATCGGCGGCAGCAGTTGTGCTGCTTTGTATAGCAGGATGGAGTGTTTACAATCACCGGCAACCAGTGAATATGATTATAGAATCTACCCTTGCCGAAACAAAGACCATACTTTTGCCCGATGGATCGGAAGTGGTGTTGAATCGCTTCACCACCCTGCAATATCCGGAAAAGTTTAAGGAAGGCGAAAGGCGAGTATCACTTACCGGAGAGGCCTATTTTGAAGTTGCCCGCAACGAACAGCAACCGTTTATTGTAGAAACAGGGCATGTAAATGTAAAAGTACTTGGAACGCAATTCAATGTCGAGGCTTATGCCAACGATCCGGAAGTAAAAACAACACTCCTTGAAGGATCGGTAGCAGTATATAACAACTTTACCGAACAAATTATACTTAAGCCTAACGAAAGTGCTACCTATAATAAAGAACAGAAAAAGCTAACCCTTAACAATGAAGAAGATGCTACCAGTGAAATTGTTTGGAGAGATGGCTCACTCATCTTTTCTAACATCACGCTGGCAGAAATTACCCGTCGGCTATCCAACCATTTTGGGGTAACTATCAGTATTGAGAATCCCGAACTTGAAACATTTAAAATGACAGGACGCTTTGTAGATAAAGAACCATTAGAAGATGTTCTTGATCTGTTGAAAGCTGTAGGAGAATTTGATTACCAAAAAACTGAACCAAACAAGATTATAATTTATTAAAAAAACTTGACTATGAAACTTAAAATGCCTCAACTGTTTCTCTTTATGATGCTTCTTGCAAGTTGTGAGAAAAACCCGGAAGAATCTCCTAAAGACGGAGTAGCCATCCATACAATCGAAGCCACAGCAAACTTCGACCTGTCTGCCCGTAAAGACTGGATTGTATATGTTGGTTCCGAGAAATATAATTTCGAGATAGAAGGCAACAAACTGTTTATCACATCTCCTCAAGGGGGATACTATCATTTTCCTTATGGGGCAAAAACCGGGAATATAATTATTCAGATGGCACCTAAAGACTATGGTAAAACAAGAACCGATGCAAAGTTACCTCCCAATTTAGAGGATCAAAGTACTGCCCTGAAATTCAGAAATTGCGATAGGTTACGGTTTGTTTACACTGGCGAGGCAAAAGAAGATTTAACCGATTTATCTGTTTATCATTTCAATTCGTTGTTAACATTCAACATTACCAATCTTCCGGTGGGAGCTAATATACATATAGAACAGGCTTACAGTCAGGATGTTATTCCATATCAGGAAGACAGTAATATAGATGCTTTCAAAGCAATTGTTTTTCCAAACAACCAGGATATGAAGTTAATAATAAATACAAATGAAAAAACATATTCGGCAATAATACCTCATAGCGCAACAAAAGTCCGCGATACAGGTATGGCCAGTGGAACAGGAAACAGCTCTATTATTAGTTTCAGTGCCGAAATTAACGACGAAGAATTGAAAATATACAACTACAAAAAACTAAACTATTCTAAGGAGTGGCCAATCAGCCAGTAAGCAACAACGTATAAGGGGTTTAGACTTTGTGTCTGCCCTTATACATTTATTGAACACCAATTATGACAGAATTCTATAAGCCCTATCCATCTTTCAGATATATAACACTGTTATTCCTGTCAGTGCTTTTGTGGGGAAACCAGCTTTACGCGCAGGATATAAATCAAAAACTAAACATCAATATAAAAGATGCCACGTTAGAAGAATTCATTAAAACGATAGAGAAATCTACCACTTACTCCTTTATTTATAGTGAGAAAATAAAGGTAACAAAGAAAATCAGTCTGAATGTACAAAACAAAACAATTGAGGAAATACTTCAGCTTGTTTTTCAAGGCGAAGCAGTAACTTACAAAATATCCGGCAAACACATACTTCTGCAAAAAAGTGTGTCGCAAGAAGTGCGCAAGTTTACAGTTAGCGGATATGTTACCGACCAAACCTCATCCGAAACACTGATTGGAGTAAACATATTAGATAAACTCAGATTCAGAGGAACAAGCACCAACCCCTACGGATACTATACCATTACACTTCCCGAGGGAGATACCGAGTTGCATTTCTCTTATCTGGGATACAACACACGGCAGTTTTCTTTTAAGCTGAATAAAGATACGCTTCTGAATATACAAATGAATACAGATAATGAGCTGGAAGAAGTTGTTATTTTATCTGATAAAGTTGAAGCGGGAATCAATGCCATCCACACTGGTGCCATCGATATCCCTATGACACAGATAAAGAACACCCCTGTAATTCTTGGCGAATCGGATGTGATGAAAACCATTCAGTCAATGCCGGGCGTGCAGGCAGGGGTCGACGGATCGGCAGGACTGTATGTGCGGGGAGGCAGTCCCGATCAGAATCTTATTTTACTGGATGGCGTTCCTATTTACAATGTAGACCATTTACTTGGTTTTTTTTCTGTCTTTACGCCCGAGGCCATCAAGAAAGTAACACTGTTTAAAAGCTCCTTTCCGGCCAGGTTTGGCGGACGTCTCTCGTCGGTTATCGATGTACGAACCAACGATGGAGACATGAATAAGTATCATGGATCGTTAAGTATAGGCCTGTTAACCAGCCGTTTTAATCTGGAGGGACCTATTGTGAAAGATAAAACTTCGTTCAACATCTCTTTGCGGCGTACATACTTTGATTTGGTTAGCCGCCCTTTTATGAACGAAGATGTGGACGTTGGGTATTATTTTTATGATATCAATGCCAAAGTAAATCATAAGTTTTCCGATAAAGACAGATTGTTTTTTAGTTTTTATCATGGTAATGATTACTTGGTATCCGACTTCAGCGATGAATGGGGAAGCGATACAAACTTAACCTACTCTAAAGACAAAGGAACAGCAAGATGGGGAAACCTTGTTGCTGCTTTGCGCTGGAATCATATAATTAACAACAAACTGTTTAGTAACACTACATTGGCCTTCAACCGGTATCATCTGAATATCGACACCAAATCTACCACTAAATATAAAAACAATCAGGCCACTTATCATACTAAATACGATTCGGGCATACACGACCTTTCGTTGCAAACCGATTTTGATTACACACCCAGCCCCAAACATCACATAAAGTTTGGAGGCGGTTATTTGTTTCACAACTTTAAACCCGAAACAATAAATACCAAAATATCTCTTGTTGAAGACGGCTTAAAGGAGGATACACTTTTTAGAGCCAACTCGAACAGCCAGCTCTATGCGCACGAACTGTCTTTGTATGCTGAGGACAATATCAACCTTAGCCCCAAGCTACGCACCAATATTGGTTTGCATGCCTCGGCATTCTTTGTACAGGGAAAAGCTTATTTCTCTTTGCAGCCCCGTTTTGCAGCCCGTTACCAGATTAAAAAGAATGTGGCGCTGAAAGCCTCTTATTCAAAAATGAATCAGTACATAAACCTGCTCACCTCTGCCCCCATTTCCATGCCTACCGATTTATGGGTACCGGTAACCAAAAAGATTAAACCCATGAATGCACATCAGTACTCTATTGGTGCATACTACACAGGCATACCCGGATGGGAGTTTTCGGCCGAAACCTATTACAAAAACATGAACAATGTATTGGAGTATAAAGACGGAAGCATTGTTATGGGCAACTCGTCGAGCTGGGAAACAAAAGTAGAAATGGGTAAAGGCCGATCGTATGGTATAGAGTTTATGATACAACGTACTGTAGGCAAAACCACCGGATGGCTATCGTACACATTGGCTAAAAGCGACAGGAAGTTTGCAAAAAACGGCATCAACAACGGCAAACGTTTTCCTTTTAAATACGACAGGCGGCACAACATAGACCTGATGTTGAATCATAAATTCAGTAACAAAATAGATGTAGGAGTATCCTGGACATTTATGTCGGGGGCAACAGCCACTCTGGCACAAGAGGTTATTGCAGTTCCTCGGCCCGATGGTCCTGCAACCATTAATTACTGGATAAACCCCACAAACGATTTACACTTTGAAGATTATATTGAAAGCCGCAACAATTACCGGTTGCCACCCACACACCGGTTGAATGTTGGTGTTAACTTCCACAAGAAAACCAAACGTGGTTTCAGAACCATCAATGTAAGTGTGTACAATGTGTATAATGCCATGAATCCTAATTTTGTGAACAAAGCAGGCTATTTTGATGGAGAAACAGGAGAATACGAGCAGGTTATAACCAAGCTGACCATTTTACCTTTTTTTCCCTCAATTACCTATACCTATAAATTTTAACGTTATGAAGAAGCATATAGTAACTCTTTTTCTGCTGTTATTGTTGTTGCTAACAGCCTGCGAAAACGATATCCCATTCAGATCGGAAGGAATATCGCCTAAACTAACCATGAATGGGTTTATCAATACCGATAGCCCCACCAACATTCTATACCTCAACTATACAGGGAAAATAAATATTGGTCATGTAGACGATGCAACAGTCGAAGTTTATATTAACAACGAACTGAACGAAACTGCCGAAGCAATAATACCGGAATATGAATACGACAAGCAAAAAAGATTCAGCCTGAAAAGTCGTTTCAAACCAGGCGATAAGGTGCGTATTGAAGCACGTACGGCAGATGGCAAACATCATGCATGGGTAGAAGAAACAGTTCCCGATAAAATGGATATCCTTCAGTTAGATACCATCAATGTAACACTCTCCATGAACGACATGTACTCTATATTGAAAAGAATATTTGTTTTTATAACGTTCAAAGACAGGGAGAATGAAAAGAACCATTACCGGATTGTTGTTGAACAGCATAAAGCCATTAAAGGTGTTTCGTACGAAGGAAACGACACAATTGCTTACGAAACGGCCAGAGAGTTTTGGCCATGGAACGACTTGGTATTGACCGAGGGTCAACCGGCAACCCCCGAAGAACTGGATAATGGATTGTTTGAACGGGTAGAAAACAAATACGGCGTGTTCGATGATAATATGTTTCAAAACAAAGAATACACAATGACGGTACAAACCTGGTTTACAAACTTTTACCGTCATTATAGCTTTATACCCAAAACATTGGATGCCTATCTTACAGTACGTTTATTAAGCATAACCGAAGCCGAATATTACTACCTGCGAACCCTCAACCACATAGACTCGGATATATACGAAAATTATCTCGACGGCCCTCCTATAATACCGGGAAATGTAAAGAATGGTGTAGGCATAGTAGGATTCAGCTCGGAAAGCGCAATAACAATACCTGTTATAAAGGACTTGAAAATAGATGTATACGAAGAACCCTCTTGGGATTAATTATATTAAAAATTAAAAACTAAACGCAATGAAACAAGTATTCTCTTTTTTGTTCTGCATCTCTTTTTGCTGTATAGGATGCAGTAAAGACGATGTGAACCCAGACTTTGAGGTACCAGAGTTAACCTCTTTAAACTCCATTAGTTTTACCGTTAATACCGCCAATGAGCGAAACCTTTTTATTTATGCCGGTGGCGAATATGTTGCCATTGATTGGGGCGACGGAACAGAAAACAAATATCAGATTCCCCACAACGAGCAATGCATGCATCGGTACAGGGCATCGGGTACATATAACGTTAAAATATGGTCGGAGCATCTTACCTTTTTAAATCTATCATCGTTGATGCAAGACATCACCAACCTCGAAGTAGATAACTGTCCGGTACTGGAAAGCTTGATGCTTGATGGTTTTTCGGATATCGAACACTTTAAGCTAGAGGGTTGTCCGCGTTTAACCCACCTGAACCTTGGTAACTGGGAAAATCTAACATCGCTCAACATCAGCAAGTGTACTGCATTAAAACAGTTCTATTGTTATACACATCCCAAACTAACATCGCTGGATTTATCGGCACATAAAAAACTGGAAAACCTAACTCTGGCTTTTGTTGGGCTCGAAGAACTAGATCTGACCCACAACACCGAACTGATAGATTTAAGTATTCAGGCAGTAAAAATAACAACGCTGGATGTAGAGAAGAATAAAAGACTAGCTTATATTTACTGTTACCAAACCGATTTGGAAGAACTGAAGATAGCAGAGAATCACTTGTCTGTATTGATGGTTGCAAACAACAAACTTAAAACATTAGACCTCAGCTTATATCCCGACCTTTATGAACTACGGTGCGATGGAAACGAATTAACCAGTATCGACCTTACTCCATGTCCTTACATTCATGCTTTTTCGGGTATGCATAACCAGTTAACGGAACTAAAGATACCCGAGAAATCCAGATTAGAACAAGTGTACATCAGTTCGAATGCATTCGGCGCCGAAGCACTAAATGCTATTTTTACTGCACTCCCCAATGCTCAGGTTAAATACCCTAACTCAAGAGCTCTCCCTCCACCCCGGTATAGCAGTATACAATATAACTTCAACCCGGGTGCAGAAGGATGTAAAAAAGAGATTATCACTAAAAAAGGATGGAGAATAACGGTAGAGAAGCAATAGAACCATGTGGTGATTTTATTGTCTACTGAGAATCAAAGTATTACAGTACCAACGTTTTTTTACCCTTGAGAAAAAAGTATCACGCCTGTGGTACAAAAGTATCACGCCTGTGGTACAAAAGTATCACAGGCAAGGCACAAAAGTATCTTAGGCAAGATACAAAAGTACCACAGGGAAGATACTATTCAACACCCCAGTCGCTTCGCTGGGGGTTATTCAAATTGAATCCCAAAGGGATTCCCTGATGTATGAAAAATAATAGAAAAAAAACAATCACCCCGGTGAGCAAAGTAACCGGGGTGTTGATTTACCTAATACTCAGGATTCTGTATTAACAATTTATTCTTATTCATTTCGTCCAGTAATATTGGAAGTAGATAAGCTTTATTGTTCCATGATCTTTCCTGAACTTCGGTCACTGTATAAATTGGTTGGGTACTTCCGTATGGATAACGGATGTCAATACCTTGCGCATTTTTGAGTACATCGGGTGCAATCATCCAACGCCGGATATCAAAGAAGCGGTGTCCTTCGTACGAGAGCTCAATTCGGCGTTCGTTGCGGTAGCGTTCTTTCAGGGCTGCACCCGTCTCACCAGCAGGAATATCGGGCATTCCAGCTCTTTCACGGATAAGGTTCAGCTTTTTAATAGCTTCGTCTTCTTCACCCAGTTCCAAACATGCCTCTATGTAGTTAAGCAACACTTCTGCGTAACGTATCTGACGGTAGGGATAGCTTTGTATCTCGTATTGATGGTTGACGGCAGGGTCTAGGAATTTACGCATGTAATATCCCGTATATGTACCGTTCCAGTCTTCAATAGGCCCTTGACGGGTGTCGAGGCCGGGTGTATATGAACCGTTTGCGTTTTCGTAAAAACCAGTTTGAACAATGCCAACAGGATCGGAACCAATTACGTCGTCGGGCCGTTGTCGCCAACTTGCGCCATCATACAATATATTGGCATAGAAACGAGGGTCGCGACCAGTGTATGGACTGGCCTTTTGTGCCAGATTGTTCCAATCGAATTTAGTTCCATCGATATTCTCGTAAGCATCAATGTATTGACCAATTGGGGTATTGCCTCCCCATCCGTGAAATCCATTCGGACTATTGAATAATCCAACTCTTGGTTGCTGGAAATCACCGCTTCCATGGTTTACATAATCGTAGTAAGTAAGCATGATGTCCTCGCTGGTACCGTGATTCAGGAAGATATTGATGTAGTTATCAGTTGCCTCTTGTGGGTTAGTATATACTTTCTGACCATGCAATCCGTACATATTCAGTTCCATCACGTCTTTGGCAGCATCTCTTGCTGCTTCCCAACGGGCTCTGCGGTCACCACTTGTATAACTCACTAATTCAGGATTCTCATAGCCTGCCGACCATGAAGCATTCGAATTGAACAAGTCGCTTGCTGCATATAGTAACACCCTTGACTTTAGAGCCAAAGCAGCACCTTTGCTTGCGCGGGCTTTATCGGTAGATGTATTCAAGATTCGGGCAGCCTCATTCAGGTCGTCAACAATAAATTTAACTGTTTCTTCGAGTGTATTACGGGCTACCAGCAATTCATCGGATGTGGTATAGGATTTATCAATCAGGGGAACTCCACCGTGCATGCTCATCAGCCAGAAATAGAAATAGCCACGCAGATAGTGAACTTCACCTTTCAAACGGTTTATTTCATCACCTTCAAGATTGTACTTCTCTACGTTTTCGAAAAAAGCATTGCAACTGCGGATATTCTTATACAGCTTGTCCCAAGAGAGGTTGTGATAAGCCATAATCCAGAAATTGGGGCCAAGGGCACCTACATAACTAGGACTTATCTCACTCTTCAGGATGGGTTGGGTTTCCCATGCCCACACTTCCATAGACTCATCGCACAAAGAAGACAACATCAGGGTATGGAAGCCGTAATATTGTCCCAGATAGATGTTATTGACAAAGGCAGAAACCAAAGCAGGGTCCGACCATACTGCAGCATCCGAATATTTGTCGAGCGGGTCAACTTTCAGGAAGCTATCGCTACATGAAGTTATAAACAACAGGATTGACAGAATATATATATTGATTTGTTTCATGGCATATGTATTAAAAGGTTACATTTAGTCCTACATTCACAATTTTATTCAGCGGGTGGTTGTAGCCTCTACTGCTGGTGTTTTCCGGATCGTAGTCTTTCATATCCGGACTGAATGTAAATAGATTATGAGCATTCACATAGACACGTACATGTTCGATATTCACCCGCTTGGTCAATATTTGAGGTAGTGTATAGCCCAGTTCAATGTTTTTCAACCGAATATAATCACTCTTGTGTACCCAGAAGGTGTTTTCCTGATTTATCCAATACTCATTAGAGCGATTATATGTACGTGGAAAGCTTGCGGTCGGATTATCTTCTGTCCATCGCTTATTATAGAAACTCTTCAGGAAGTTCCCAAAATCTCCCGACTCGGTACTTTGATAGAACACGCCACCGGCCGCTCCTTGAAACAATACAGAGAGGTCGAAGCCCTTATACGCCAAGTCAATAGTCAGACCACCCGTGAAAGTTGGATTTTTGCTTTTATCCATACGTACACGGTCGTTGCCATCAATTATACCGTTATCGTCGTAATCTTCGAAGATAATATCACCCGGACGGGCGCCTGCCCAATGTGGCATAGAATTTACATGATCCCAATCCCTGAAAATTCCAATGGCATTATAGTATAAGCCAGCATCAATTGGACTGCCGGTCGACTGTTGATAGTTGGGCACACCGGGAGCCTCGTCCCAGAAAATAATTTTATTTTTGGCATACACACCGTTTATACCCACTCCTAATGTTAAATCGTTGAAGCGTTTATGGTAGCTGAGACTAAAGTCAATCCCTCTATTTCTTACTTTACCAAGGTTTTCGTCGGGCAAACTCAAACCGGATGTTCCCGGAACAGAGGCGTTGCGCTTCCACAGAATGTCTTTACGTTTGTTGATAAAATAGTCTGCAGTAAAAGCTAAATCACCATCGAGGAACTGAAGGTCGAGCCCAATGTTTTGTTGTGTCGCTTTTTCCCAAGTTACATTACTGTTGGGTGCAACACCTTCACGCAAGGCTTGATTATTGCTCGCTCCACCGTTGGTAATGTACATCAGGTTATTGTAGTCATACGATGTGAGATATTGATACGGATCAATCAGGTCATTTCCAGTTTGTCCCCAAGAAGCCCTTATTTTGGCAAAGCTGACAACTGGTTTAAGTTTTTCCCAAAATTTTTCTTCCGAAATAACATATCCCAGAGATACACCGGGGAAGAAACCAAACTTATTGTCATCATCAAAGATATACGAACCCTGATATCTCCACACAAATTCGGCCAGATACTTCGATTTGTAACTGTAGTTCACCCTTCCGAAATAATTGAGACGGGCCTCTTTATACGCTTTTCCAGTATTGTTGATTTCATCCTGTCCTCCAGCAAACAACTGGTCGATGGCAGTGGAGAGGAAGTATCTGCGAAAAGCCTCGAACGAATCGCCTCCTCCAGTAATGCGTTCAACACCAGCCATAACATTGATGGAATGATCCGAAGCAATGGTTTTATTGTAGTTCAAAAAACCGCTCAACAAAATATTGTGGTTATCCTCTGCATTCTCGGTCAGTCGCGGGTCGCTGAATCCCTTTTTCCCTTCTACCAAAACCGGTTCTCCGTTGGCATCGTGCGATGCACCATCCCACGAATAAAGGTACCAGGGAGTTTCCCATCTTTTACGGAAACGGAAGGTTTTATCTAATGAAGCTGTTGCTTTTAAGGTCAAACCATCCACATAGGGAACTTTGACATTTATGCCGAAATCGCCATTTACCACATAGCGTTTGTCCTTGTCGTACCCTGTAGCATCGGTTACAATGACTACTGGATTATCGCCAAACTCAATATCAGGTCCCGGCATACCATTTGGCCAATAAGCAGGCATATTGGGTTTAGAACGCATCAACATGCGGAAGATATTTTCGGCCGAACGCATAGGATATTGACGTTTTTCCATACGCCCCGAAGCATTCATGTAGACATCGATGTACTTATTGAGCTTCCAGTCTAAGTTGACCCGCAGGTCGTACTGATCGTACGAAGTAGCTCCTTTTTTATAAATGCCATCCTGCGTTTTGGCAGAAAAGCTAACGAAATAATTCATATTTTCCGTACCACCTTCAATCGTTGCATTGGCATTGGTTTGGGGCGACCACGAGCGCAATGTTTCGGCAAACCAGTCGGTGTTGGGGTACGACCAAGGGTCGGAACCGTCACGGAACTTCTGAATTTCCTCTGGAGTGTACCGTTCGGTTTGCCCGGCGTATTTGTCGATTTCATTCAACAATGTACCATATTCGGCAGAGTTAGCCATTTCGGGTATCTTCGTTGGGCGGGAGTATCCCTGATTAATAGAAAACTTAACCGTTGGTTTACCTTTCTGGCCCCTCTTCGTTGTAATCAGAATCACACCATTGGCTGCCTGAGCACCATAGATAGCAGCAGAAGCGTCTTTCATTACCGAAATAGTTTCGATAGAAGCAGGGTCGATACGTTCGAGCGAACGACCGGGAACACCATCGACTACAACTAATGGATCGGCTTTGCCAAACGTGTTCACACCACGTATACGAAGCGTTGAGCCATCGTAGCCGGGCTCGCTATTGTTGGATATAGCAACCACACCGGGCATACGTCCAGCCAAACTGTTACTGACATTCATTGCCGGAGATTTTACGATTTCAGTTCCTTTGACACTGGTCACAGAACCAGATAAGGTCGCTTTCTTCTGAACGCCATACCCCACAACCACCACTTCGTCGAGTATTTCGGTGGCTTCTTCCAAAACAATAGCCATGTCTCTGCCGAAAACAGCTTTTACTTCTTTTGTTTTATAACCGATGAAGCTGATTTCCAACACCGCATCCGACTGCACAGACAGGTTGAACTTCCCATCTATGTCGGTAATCGTACCATTAGAGGTACCTTTTGCTTGAATGCTAGCCCCGATAATTGTTTCGCCTGCCGGGTCTTTCACTGTACCTGTTGCCACTTGTTGTTGTGCAAAGACAGGAATCGTCATGAACACGAAAAGAATGCAGAGGCAGAGAAGCCTCGGCCATTTTTTGTAATTAATCATAAGCAATAGTATTAAAGTTAAAATAACATCAATATGTTTCTATTAAAATTGAGTTTGTTGGAAGTCCTTCGGATGATACGGTTAGTTGAATCTGACCTTTTTCTTCGGTAGGTTGAACGATAGCCATCGCCCTTCCCCGGAAGGTGCGGGGTGTTAATGAGCGGAAACTTTCCATATCATCGTATCCACCGTTACCGGAAGCAATTACTCGACCATTTCCACTGGATGTTATGGTAACCGGAAGCGTTGCATCGGGCACTAGATTTCCATCTTTATCTACAATCTCTATTTTGACATAAGATAAATCGTTCTTATCTGCTGTTATGCGATTACGGTCTGCTGTTAACCGGATAGCAGCAGGAACACCAGAAGTTTTCAGTATGGTCGATGCTGTTTCCTTTTTATAGTTCACATTCACTGCTTTCAACTCGCCGGGTTTGTAGTTTATTTCGAATGTAGCAGTGTACAACTCGGGATGAACCTCTTTCTCGCCAATTAAAACGTTATCCTGATACAATCTTACTTTAGGCGAGCGACTATAAACGTTTACGCGCATGGGCTGACCCTCCAAACCGGGCCAGTTCCAGCTCAATAATTCGTCTGTCCATCCCCAGCCGTTCACTATTTCGTTCTTCCCCTGAGCCACCGGACGGCGTACAGCCATAGCTATTTCACGTTCTCTCCAAACAATGTCGCGATAATAAGACTGCGGTTTTTTGTCACCGCAGAGGTCAATATCTCCACACCAGCCATTATACCAAGGCCAGCTCATAAATTGTGGGTCTCTTTCTTCCGATGCCAGTTCCAATGCATGTGCCAGACCAGCTTCGCCCAGGTAATCAATGGATGTCCAAACGAAATCGCCAATGATATACGGATGCTTTTCTACCAGGTTCCAGTTTTGAGCTGCTTCTTTCGGATAAGATTCGCTTCCATAAACAATACGTTTCGGATCAGCCTCATGATCGCTTTCATATTTGCGCCATACATAATTATATCCTGCTATATCTACATTCTTAAATGCTCGGTGAGCATCTTTATCCCAAGTAAAGTGGCGTCTATCCCAAAAGTCATTGGCACCTATTGTAGTAAAGCGCGAATCATCATACTTACAGATGGTATTTACCAGCCTTTTAGAAATTATATCTCCCTGAGGTTCATCGGCACGCTGAGCTACCTCGTTACCAATGCTCCACATAATGATGGAAGGATGATTGCGGTCGCGACGAACAGATGCTGCCAGATCTTTATCGCTCCATTCATCAAAGAACTGAGCATAATCGTTATCGCGCTTGGATTGTTGCCATTGGTCGAAGGTTTCATGAATAACCAGCATTCCTAACCTGTCGCATGCTTCCAGAAAATACTCGGACACTTGATTATGGGCGCATCGCACAGCATTGTATCCATTGGCTTTCATCAATTCCACTTTCCGCTCTTCGGCCCGGTTGATGGTTACTGCACCTAGTAAACCGTTATCGTGGTGAAGACATCCGCCTTTTAGCTTAATTGATTTACCATTAAGCTGGAAACCTTTCTCTGCTGATACATCAATTGTTCGGATACCAAAAGGAACAGTGATTTTATCATATTCTTTCTCGTTCGATGAAACAGTCACTTCTGCAGTGTATAACACAGGAGTATCTACCGACCACAACTCAGGGTTCTTAATTGTGAAAGAAGTAGCAACAGGTGTTTCTGCATCCATCGTCAGTTTCCGGGATACAGTGGCGACCTCTTTGCCTGTTGGAGAATAGACTTTAATCTGTAAATCGGCAATAGCCTGCTGTTGCTTTTGATTATGTACTATTGTAGAGAATTGCACCAGTGCATCTTTACCTTTAAGTTCGGAAGCATCAAAGAAAGTATCCCATTCGTCCAGGTAAATTTTATTGGTTCTGATTAGCCAAACATGGCGGAATATACCAGAACCCACATACCAACGACTGTTCAGTCCTGTATTGATTGCTTTAACAACAATGGTATTTTCAACACCCGGAGCATGGCAATAACCAGTTATATCAATCCGGTAGGATGTATAGGCGTAAGGGTTATAATAGACTTTTTTGCCATTAATCCAAACTTCGGATTGGTTGGAGATACCCTCAAAGTAGAGAATAAGTCGTTTCTCAACATCTTCGGGCGAAAGGATAAACGTTTTTCTGTACCAGCCTTCACCACCAATGGTTTGTCCGGTATCCCAGTTCCCCTCGCTCATGCGCGAGAATGGTCCCACAGTGATACCATCGCGTTGCACAGGTAGCGGTTCAACACTCCAATCGTGGGGTAGTTCGAGAGTTCTCCACTTGCTGTCATTGTACGATGGTTGTTCGGCGTTCGCTACGCTTCCAAGCTGGAATTTCCAATCTTTATTAAAAAGGATTTTGCGCCCGGATATCTGTGCGTTTCCCGCTACATGAATGGTGGCTAACATAATTAGGAATACAAAAAGTGATTTCTTTGCTTGTTTCATGAATATAAGATTTGATTTTGATCATAACATGAGTCAAGCAAAAGAAGCAATATCTGCTCAGCAAGAAGGGGTTGAAAAAGGTCACAGGGGTATTAAAATCCTGTCATGACAGGATTGAATACCCTAATGACAGGATTATGGCAATCTGAAGTTAACATCCGTTTTGAGCTTGGTACTCGGATGGAGTTACCCCAAACTCTTCTTTGAAACGTTTAGAGAAATATTTGGGATTATTGAAACCTACTGCATAGGCTACTTCCGATATGTTCATTTGATGGCTAAGCAGCATCATGCAGGCCCGTTTCATTTTTATGTTATGGATAAAATCCAATGGAGTTAGTCCGGTCATTGATTTAATCTTCCGGTATAAAGTCGATTTGGACATATTCATGTTCGACGAAAGTTGTTCCAGATCAAACTCCGGTTCTTCCAGGTGCTGCTCAATACTATCGATGATGGATTGCAGGAATTGTTTATCGACCGACTGATAGTTTAAACCTTCCAGATTGATGTTTTCTTCTTTCCGGAAAGCTGTCTGACGCATCTTATAAGATTTCAACAGGTTATCTACACGGGCAAAGAGCACTTTCGATTCGAATGGTTTGGCAATGTACCCATCGGCTCCGGCTTCGTAGCTTGCTACACGGTCGTCGATACCTTTTTTTGCTGTAAGTATGATAACAGGAATATGATTAAAACGCAGGTCAGCTTTTATCCGATTGCACAGTTCCCATCCGTTCATATCAGGCATCATGACATCGCAGATGGCTACATCTACGGCCGTGTTGTTCAACATATCCCATGCTTGCCGGCCATTGGTGGCGGTCACTACATTGTACTTATCCTTGAATACCCCTTTCATGACATATAACAGTTCGGTGTTATCATCAACCAAAAGAATGGTAGAGCGTTCGGTATCGTTAGAGAATATACCATCCGGTTCTTCGGCTACCATTTCATCCAGACGCTCTTGGACAGTGTAAGCATCTTTGTCGACAGGTAATACTACAGTAAAACAGGTGCCTTTATTCGGAATGCTTTTAACGGCTATGGTTCCGTGATGTAGGGTAACCAAGTCTTTTGTCAGGGAAAGCCCGATTCCGTTGGATTCTATTCCTTTGTTTTTCCGGTTATTGTAAAACCGGGTAAAGATATGTTCAATTTCTTTAGGTGAAATACCAATTCCATCGTCCTCCACTTTAATAACAAGAACATTCCCGTCGTCTTTCTGTTCAAGCTGGGCAATGACTCTGATTTGCTTGTTTTGCGGAGTGTATTTTATGGCGTTAGAAAGCAGGTTGTACAGGATTTTATCTAGTTTATCAAAATCAATGTATCCATATAGTTCGCAAACATCCACACTGACTTGCAAGTCTATATCCTTCTTTTGGGCAAGTGGCAAAAAGTTTGTTTGACAAATATCAATAATAAAGTCTTTGATATTTCCATAAGATACGTTTAACGCCATCCTTCCCATATCCATCTTCCTGAAGTCCAGTATCTGTTGAATTAACCGTTTCAGCTTATCAACATTCGACTTCAATATCATAGTCTGTTTATTACTGGACTCATCTGTTGCTTCAATATAGTCGGTAGCGGTAGAAATTACGGTAAGTGGTGTAAGTAGCTCGTGCGAAACATTCGTAAAGTAATCAAGTTTTGTACGGTTCAACTCTTCCCTGAACCTGATGCTGTTCTTTCTTTTGATGCGTTGTGAGTAGGTTCGCAATATCAAATAAATGCACAAGGCAACAAGCACAACATAGAAAAGGTAAGCATACCAGGTTTCATAAAAGGCTGGGTATTGCTCGATGGTCAGTAATACTTCGTCGTCTGTCCATTTACCATATTCATACTCCGACTTCAACCAAAAGCGATATGTGCCTTTAGGAATCCGGTTGTAAAAAGCCACATGTTTATTGTAATCGAGGTATACCCAATCGTTATCTACGCCTTCCAGCATATAAGCGATTCGGGATTTGGGGTTCAAGGTATAGCGCAGGGAGGAGAAAGATATTTCGATATTCCTGTCGCCGGGTTTAAGATAGACCCGGTTGATGGTGTTTGGTTGTTTATCATCCGTATAAGGTTCGGTAAAGAAGATACTTTTGTTGTCTACTTTCACATCAGTAACCACAGGTTGATAATACTTTCCATCGGACGAGGACGCAGCACCAGATTGGATATGGATGAATCCGCCGTGCCCACCAACATACAGTCCTCCCTCTCCATCTGTTTCTACAGCTTTGTGTCTAAATACATTAACCAATATATTTCCGTCCGAAGTGGAATAGTTGCGTACGGTTTTTCTGTCCATGTCATATTGAATGATACGTTTATTGGTAACAATCCACACACTGTTTTTATCTGCCAGCAAACTCAATACGGAGCAATCTTCTATATCATCTTCGAGGGACATACTTTCGAATGTCTGCTTTTCTTTATCCGATTTGTAGATGTGTCCCAATGAGGTTATCATCCAGATGCATCCTTCTGCGTCAATACAGGCGTGGCTTATGGCTTCCTGTTCTTGTAGCATTGGGGCATGAGTTTTAACTCTGGAGGTTATAACGCCAGTCGAGCAATCCAGACTATATATGTTCCGGTTGGAAGATGCACCCCATACATTTCCACTGTCATCTACTGCCAAACGGAACATCGGAAGTTCCTCGGTGGCAACAATCCATTTTCCGCCATCAACTGGTTTAACCAAAAGGTGAGTCGAGGTTAACACCCACAGGTTTCCCTGATGGTCTTCAATGAGTTGGCTCACGTTTCCCGGGTGGGAGACAATCGTATTCAGATAGACATCTTCTTCTATATGTATCTTCATGTTTTGCTGGGTGAGCCGCATTACACGCGAATTATTCCTATCACTGGCCCATATTCCTTTCTTCAAAATAGACTTTTCCATAACGAGTGTTTCCAGTGGACTGGAATAATTCTGTATATCATTATAAGAGAAGGTGTTTTGAGACATATCATACAGACACAGACCATAGCGATCCTGACTTATCCACATGATATTTCCCTCGCCGCATAAGTTCAGAAGGTTGGCATCCCAGCCCAATCGTTCTTTTAGTTGAGGCAATGGATAATTATCAATCTTCGAATCATCGAAGAAGATGGTGTATGCCATATCGTAAGAGCTAAGCCACAGGTTTCCATCCCTGTCTTTGAATATACGGGTGTACATCATATGGGTATCTACCAAATCGTGAATGTCTACCTGCTCCAGTATACCATCTGCTGTGAGTTTGAGTGCATATAGCTCATTGTAAGAAAGCATCCAAAAGTAGCCAAATGTATCATCCTGTGTTATGCTATAGATTAGCGATTCGCTTTGTCCAGTTCGAGAATTTATGATATGATGTTTTCTATAACATTGTTCTCCTGTCTCCTCCGGAAAGAACTGCCAGAGTCCATCTCCCCAGGTGCCAAGCCAGTAGTTACCTGATTGGTCCTGAAACATAACAAAAACAGTGTTATTCCCAAGTCCAGGATAAGCAACGAAGGAATCGGTCAACGCATCATACCGGAGCGGACCACTATCATAGGCCATAACCCAGAGCTGATTGTTTTTATCAACATAGATTGAGTTTATAACCAACAGGTTTTCGGGATTCTGTTGATTAGTTAGGGGATATGTTTTTATGATTTGTGCTTCCGGAGTACACTTATACAGCTTCCCGTCGGTGGCTACCCAGGTATAGTTACCACCATCAACAATTATGCCATTGATGTTTTTATCCAGAAGTATGGGGTCAGGAAAAGGATGTATTTTACAGGTTTCTTTATCAAACAGGTTAATGCCTCGTTGGGTTCCAATCCAAACGTATGGCCCATTGTCGGATATGCATATAATGGAGTTGTTTGTTAATAAAGCAGGCGATTTGTAATCAGACCGGAAGAATTGTAATTTATATCCATCGTATCTGGCCAATCCGTTTGTTGTGCTAATCCAGAGATAGCCTTCTTTGTCCTGACCAACATCCCAGATTTCGTTGGAGGAGAGTTCATGAAAGAAGGGCATCTGCCGGGCTACAATATGCTGTGCACAAAGGGGAATATAGAATGAAGATAAAAGTAAAATTATCAAGAAGTGTTTCATAATATTAAAAATCAATAACCCTTAAAATACCAAATATACGTTGTTGCCATTGGTATTTCGGTAGTGCAAATAACACTACCGTAATCGGCTTCCTCAGATACGTTGGTGTTGGCATAAGCATTCCAACCTTTTTGGAATGATGCTTGGTGAACATACGACCCATACGTTCCCGATAAAGTGTAAGTCTGGTTGGAATAGTGGTAATAGATCCACGATTTACCTACAATTGTGCCTTCCTGTGGCCAGTCTGTAAGGCATAATACACCTACTGGTTCATCGTTGTTATAAGCAACAATGTCCAGAAGTCTTGCTACTTTGGCTTTGGGATTGTTGGTTTCAGCACGCCAGTGACCGGCATAATCACTTGCATTATCGCGTACAACTTTCTGGAGCTGACTATCGGGCAACGGATCGGGAAGCGAAAGAACGAACTTCCCATCGGAATAAGTCGACTCAATAACATCAATTATCTCCCAGTCGGCACCCGTGATTTCCACCTTTAATTTGTTGATAGTAACGTTATTGGGTATACCAACAATATCGGCAATCGTTATTTCGTTGTTAGATAAATATACATGGGGTAGCGACAATGGCGTATACTCTTCATCATCGTTTTCACAGGCCATAACATACACAGTAATTACTACAAGAAGAGGTAGGAGGGTTAGCGATTTTAGCTTTGTCATAATAGGTTTCAATTGATAGTAGTGTACAAATTTAGATATAATTTCCCGTTGATTACACTTAAATTCCTTATTTTTGCAGTTTTAATAACCAATCGTAAACCTCTATGCCACTTAATTTACCCGATAAACTGCCGGCAATTGAACTTCTTAAAGAAGAAAACATCTTTGTGATAGACGCATCGCGTGCTACCCAACAGGATATTCGTCCGCTTAAGATTGTGATTCTCAATCTGATGCCATTAAAAATAACAACAGAAACAGATCTGATCCGTTTATTGTCTAACACCCCGTTGCAGTTAGAGATAACCTTTATGAAGATAAAAAGCCATACATCAAAGAATACACCCATTGAACACATGCAGGCTTTTTACACCGACTTCGATCAGATAAAAAAACAAAAATACGATGGTATGATTATAACCGGTGCCCCAGTTGAACAGATGGACTTTGAAGAGGTTACTTATTGGGCCGAGATGCAGGAAATCTTTGATTGGAGCCGTACACATGTAACCTCAACACTCTACATCTGTTGGGCAGCACAGGCTGGACTGTATCATCACTATGGCATACCTAAATATCCTTTAGAAAAGAAAATGTTCGGTATATTTGAACATACCATGACCAACGCTTTGATTCCTATTTTCCGGGGGTTCGACGATGTATTTTATGTACCCCATAGCCGGCATACCGAAGTTCGCAAAGAAGATATTCTTAAAAATAAAGAACTTACTTTGTTGTCGGACTCAACAGATTCGGGCGTATATATGGTTATGGCCCGTGGTGGACGCGAGTTCTTTGTTACCGGCCATTCCGAATATTCGCCCAATACATTGGATACGGAATATCGTCGCGATCTGATTAAAGGACTCCCCATAGAAATTCCATTGAACTATTATAAAGATAACGATCCCGATAAAGGACCATTGGTGCGCTGGAGGGCTCATGCTAATCTCCTGTTCTCTAACTGGTTGAATTATTACGTTTATCAGGAAACCCCATATAATATTGAAGATATACGATGAAGTCTATCCGGAAGATTGAACTTCTTGCACCTGCTAAAAACCTGGAAGGTGGAATGGCAGCCATTGACCACGGTGCCGATGCGGTATATATAGGTGCACCCCGGTTTGGTGCCCGTGCTGCTGCTGGTAATTCGTTAGAAGATATTGCCAATCTGGTAACTTATGCACATACCTTTCGTGCCCGGGTGTATGTAGCCCTTAACACCATTCTTTATGAACATGAGTTAGAAGATGCCGAAAAAATAATCTGGCAACTCTACCAGATAGGTGTTGATGCACTGATTATTCAGGATATGGGCATAACAAAGCTAAATCTTCCACCCATACCTTTGCATGCCAGCACCCAAACAGATAACCGTACACCCGAGAAAGTAAAGTTTCTGGCCGATGCCGGATTCAGGCGAGTGATACTGGCACGCGAACTGTCCATAGAACAAATATCTGCCATTCGCGATGCTGCAAATGTTGAGTTAGAGGCTTTTGTACATGGAGCATTGTGTGTTAGTTACAGCGGACAATGTTATGTTAGCCAGGCCTGTTACGGACGAAGTGCTAACCGTGGCGAATGTGCCCAGTTCTGTCGCCTTGCATTTACAATGACCGATGCCGAGGGGAAAGTGATTGCCCAAAACAAACACCTTCTTTCGTTGAAAGACCTGAACCGAAGCGATGAACTGGAAGCATTACTCAATGCCGGAGTAACTTCTTTTAAAATAGAAGGCCGTTTAAAAGATATTAGCTATGTAAAGAATGTTACCGCAGTGTACCGGCAAAAACTGGATGCGATATTGAAACGCAGACCGGAATTTATCCGTTCATCTTCGGGGAAATCGCAATATACTTTTAAACCTCAATTGGATAAAAGTTTCAGCAGAGGCTTTACCAATTACTTTCTTCATGGGCGCACCCCTGATATACACTCCTTCGATACGCCCAAATCGCTTGGGGAAGAAATGGGGCGTGTAAAAGAAGTGCGCAAAGGATGCCTCACCGTTGCCGGAATAAAATCGTTCAATAACGGCGATGGTGTTTGTTTTATAGATCATGCCGGTAAGCTTCAGGGATTCCGGGTGAATAGGGTAGACGGTAATAAACTCTATCCGCAAACCATGCCCATTATCAGTAAAGGGGTATTGTTATACCGCAATCAGGATCAGGAATTCGAAAAAATACTTAGTCGCCCATCTGCCGAAAGAAAGATTGCTGTTTCGGCGTTACTTGCCGAAAACAACTTTGGCTTTTCTCTGTCGTTAACCGACGAAGACGACAACAGCATCACCGTTGTTTTACCCAAAGAAAAGGAAATAGCCCGTACCCCACAAGCCGAAAACATTCGTACACAGTTAGCCAAGCTGGGCAATACCCCATTCGATGCTAAGCGTACTGATATAGATTTTTCGGCTAACTGGTTTATTCCGGCATCTGCCTTGGCCGACCTCAGGCGCCAAGCTGTAGAAAAGCTACTCTCTGCCCGTAAAACAACATACAAGCAAGAAGTTGCACCTAATAAACCATCGGCACATCCTTACCCACAAACCTCATTAACTTATTTAGGGAATGTTTCGAATACACTGGCAACCAAGTTTTATGCCAGTCACAATGTAAACCAGGTAGCTTCTGCATTTGAGTTGAGTAATCCTGCAAATGCTGTTTTAATGTTTACCAAACATTGTTTGCGTTACAGTATGGGCTGGTGCCCTGTACATCAGCAAGGAAAGTCGCCTTACAAAGAACCTTATTATCTGCAATCTACCGACGGTAAGAAATTCCGTTTGGAGTTTGATTGCAGAAATTGCGAAATGAAACTTCTTGCCGAATGAAACATTTGCTGATAATCTTCGGTTGCCTGTATTTGTTGTTCTCTTGCGATATTCCACAAGCAAGAACCGACGACGATGAAATCAGTGAACTTCTACCTGTAAATACAAACTTTGAGCTTCTTGCCGATACATTTCTGCTGGAACAGGAATTCGGCACAGAATCAAACGTTGAGTTACATAAAGGAGATCAGGTGGTGGTGGCCGAATTTTCAAAGCTTACCACTGAGGATGCTGAGTTTACTATGATTAAAGTAGCAAACAGTCAGGAAAAGCAGGGATGGGTAGTACACAGCATGCTACTGGACGATTTTGTTCCTGTAGACAGTATCTCTCAGATTATACATTTTATGAGTAACCGCTATCTGATTTATTCTGTTATTTCCATTGCTTTTTTATTTTTACTTCTATTAATTGTTCCGGCCATCAAAAAGAGAATACCTTTTATAGTACTGAATGATATAGATAGCCTATACCCCTTACTGTTTTGCTTATTAGTGTCTATATGTGCAGTAGCCTATCAATCTATACAGCTATTCACCCCAACCAATTGGTTGTATTATTATTTTAACCCTTCTCTTTCTCCCTCGGGGCAGCCTTTACTCTTAAGCCTTTTCTTAATATCGTTGTGGCTGATACTGATTGTGTTAATTGCAGTAATAGATGTTGCATTTAAACATTTATCTTCGGCTCAGGCTTTTATTTATTTATCAGGAATTATTTTTGCTGGTATTTGTTGCTATGCGTTTTTTATCCTTACCACATCTCTTTATATCGGTTATCTCTTTATTACAGCTTTTATTTGCTATTTCATGTATCGACTGTTCAAAGATTTGCATTACAACTTTCGTTGTGGAAATTGTGGACAGAAAATGAAAGCAAGGGGAGAATGTCCTCACTGTGGTGGTGTGAATAAGTAGATTGAAAAATGCAGTTCATTTGCACCCCAAATGCAGTTCATTTACACCTCAAATGCAGTTCATTTAGCATGCAAATGCAGTTCATTTTGGGTGCAAATGCAGTTCATTTTGGTGCAAATCAGAATAAAAAGGAGGTAAAGTGAGGTAGAGGAGGTAAAGTAGTTGAGTAGTGTGATGCCGCATGGAATTCCTCTCCCTAGAGGGGAGAGGTGCCCTTTAGGGCGGAGAGGGGGGACTCAAAGGTTGCGGTATGTTTTCACTTCCCGCCCCGGCCTAAAGGCCACCCCGCCCCTCAAGGGCGGGGAATTCCATGCGGCATCGCCTACTTTACCTCCTCTACCTCACTTTACCTCACTTTTAGTTCAATTTAGCCTCAAACCGAACCAAACAAGTATGAATAAAGAAAACTATTCGTATATTTACAGAAACTTTCAATAACTATTAAAGTCAACAAACGAACATTTACAAATTAAAGCTTTTAAAAGCAAACAAATATCTAAAGTTGTAACAAACCACATTATTTAAAACAAAAACACGTAAAATTTATTTTTAGAGTATATTATTGATACCTTTGTGTGGTATTAGTAATCTCACTACATACAGCAGGAATCATGAAAATTGCTAGAATCCTTTTATTATTAATGGGGACTATATTAATAGTCGCCTCTTGTAGTAAGACTCAAACTACTATTTTTGATAGAGCACAATCTTTTATGGATACTAATCCGGATTCGGCTTTGTTTGTATTGAAAAATGAAATTGATAAGCAAAAACTATCGGAAAGCGAACATGCTTTGTGGTGCCTACTAACCACTAAAGCAATGGATAAAGGCCACATAAAACATATCTCTGACACGTTGATTAGTATAGCCCGGAAGTACTATGAAAAACAGGATGATAAAGACTTGTTGATGGAAACATATTACTACCTGGGAAGAGTGCACCATGACATGAAGAACCTTTTGTGGGCACAAGAATATTATCTTAAAGCTTTAGCTACAGGAAAAGACTCCCGGAATTATACTATCCTGTCTAGGATATGCTACAATATTAGTTATCTCTATCTTTACCAGAAAGCGCACGAAGAAGCATTACGGTTTCAAAAGAAGTCGTTATACTATGCAAGCGAAAACGACTCAACAGCAAAAGCTTATTCTTTACGTGATATAGCACGTAGCTTTAGTGTGAAATATAATTTGGATAGTGCCCTGTATTATTATGACGAAGCTTTTAAATATGCCGATGATGCTAATAAATTCCATATATACAATGAATTAGGAATTGTACATAGGCAAAAAGAAGATTATAAAACGTCTTATTATTATATTCAAAAAGCGCTTGAGCTAACTCCCGAGGATGAAAATGAACAACATAAAGCATTATACTCAAACTTGGGTTATACATATCTGGGACTCAATAAAACAGATAGTGCATTTATTTGCCTGCAAAATGCAGTTCAAAGCAACAATCTTTCAACTAAAGGCAATGCTACATATTATTTATACAAACTGTTCAAACAAAAAGGAGATATAAAGAAAGCATTGTTATATCTGGAAGAAACAAAACTGTTATTCGATTCAATAAATAAAAAGAATCGTTTAGACGCAATACAACGAATGCAGGTGCTTCATGATTACCATGAGGCTAAAACAAGAATAGCAACATTAGAAACAAAAAATGCCATCGGCGAAAGTAACCTGTACAGGGCATGGATTATTGCCATTGCTTGTACCATTTTACTGGTTGCCATTTCCTTTGCATTCTTTCATTTCATGAAATCGGTCAAGAAAAGAAAAAATGAGTTCCATACAAATATCGAACAAAACATAACACGTATAAAAGAACTGGAAAAGCTTATTGTTGAAAGCCAAAATGAAATCACTCATATAAAAATAGAAAATGAAAAGTTGAAGGATCAACAGAAAAAACAAGAAACTGCAACTGATGATTTAAAGGCATCGGGCATCTATCAAAAAATACACTTGGCGGCCCGTGATATAAAGAACAATAAAAAGACAAACATAAACATAACATTAGAAGATAAAAAAGCATTAATCACTACAATAGAAGAAATATATCCCGAATTCTCTTCTCGTATAATACAACGATATCCATCCATCAATGATGAAGAATTGTATTTATGCTATTTGTATAAAGCAGATATAAAATCGCCCTCGATATTATCTCATTTTTTACACATTTCTTCGAATGCTGTAATCAACAGAAGAAGCCGTTTAGGTGGAAAACTATTCAATAAACAGGGAGACAAGGAAAAGTTCAATCAATTTATTGGATCTTTATAATTCATATCTCGCTGGTAGCAAAGCAATTAACTTTGTGTGTTTTTTGTGTGTTTTATTTTCGACCTAATTCAAAAGTATTATCTACTTTAGCAAACTAAATACGCTGAAATTATGAAGAATTTTGTTACTAAATTTGTTGTTTTAGTCTTTGCTCTTTTTGTTTCTTTGCATATTCATGCTGCTCATGAAAACGAAGTGCCTTTACATGGAGACTGGACCGAAGAAGGTGGATTGCGCTCATTAAAACCGGGCAAACCACAAGTACTTTTAGGAGACTATCTGGAGGTTTATTGCAAAGAACCCATTGCTGATAACATTGTTATCACAATAGTAGACGCTACCGGAAATGAAGTTTACCAAAACTCTGTTTCATCACCTTACCCTAATTATTCCTTAGTAATACCAACTACTGGATGCTCTGGAGAATATACAATAACTATAAAATCTCGTAAATACGGAACATTAACTGGTATATTCATTATTGAATAATTTGGTTTTTCTAAATCACGATAATCTTCCGAAAGCTCTATAATCCTGAGAGTTTTCCGGAAGATTATTTTTTTCTCATCTCGTTCAGCATCCGAACACATACTCCTATCAAAAGAATACCTGTTAAAGCAATCACAGTCCATAAGAAAAGAGGCTTTTCAAAAAAAGACTTTTCTTTGGGTTCGGGATCGAGGTGGAGCATAACAGGTACCGAAACATAAATTAGATCACTGGTTTTTACAATGGGCAAAAAAGAGGCGATTTCATCGGTAAAACCATGAATATCGTAATGCTTATATGCTTCGCCGTTGGTTTTAATCCTGTAGTTTTTACCTGCTTCCAGATAAGCGCATAAGTAACAGTTAAAGGTGAATAGTTTTATGCTATCTATTTGTAGCGGCAAATTGTTTTCGTTTTCAATGACAATACTAAATCCTTTATCGATCAAAATATTATTAAAGAGGAAACTGCTTTCTTTACGCGAAGTCAGTGAAAAATGTGCCAGTGTAACATCATCGTTTGTTATTTGGGCATTGCGTTTATAATGCTCTTTATTCTTTATATACAGTTGTATCTTCGACAAGTAATAAGGATTATACGCATCCGGAAAAGATAAGATAGTGCTATGCGATTTTTTGTCTTCTTTCACATTGAAATTTCCTAGGTTTATCTCCGTAAATTGTTCGGAAGTTTTGTTTTTCCCAACGGAGATGGAAGTACGTACAAAATAAGGAATTTCGTTGTTGTCCTCGTCTGTTATCAGCAATGTACGGAAGCCTAGTCCGGTAATTTCCGGACTTACTTCTATGTGATGATAACCAGTTTCGGTAACCAAGTCTACCTTTTCCTGCCAATAGCTTTGCGCAAACATACTACAGGCAACACCTAGAAATAACAGAAAACCGCTTATCCGTTTCGTTGCATTATTCTTTATCCGTTTCGTGTTCATCTTTATCATCTTTAATCAGTATCTTAATTTTCTGTATCAGGAACGATACCAGCAAGAGGATGACTCCTAAAGCTACAAACGAAATGATGCGTCCGGTTTGAGACATCAACCAGATATCCCAGATATAGAATTTCAGAATAATAAATGCAAAGAAGGCTAGCGAGATTTTACGGAGCAACACCTCTTTAATCCGAAGTCCCCACAGCATCAGGAACATAGCCAACACTCCCCACAGAATAGGATAACCAAAGGAGTGTACATCGTGCAATAATTCGCTGTAGTTTTCGCGCGTAGCGCCCAGTTGAACAACTGTGTTGCTAAACTCTACACTCAGAAAAGCTACCGAAGCAATTACAAGCAGCCAACTACAAAAAACAAACGACTCTTGAGGTAAAAGCCTGAAATTCTTTATCAGCAAATAAACAATGTAGATTAATCCCGGTAATGCTATGTAATGGGTCAGGAACAGGGCGGTGTTATAGTCTTGTTCGAAAATTGAACCTCGTGCCTGAACAACAAAGGGAAGTATGAGGGCTACATATAACATAACAAATCCCCACATGGCATATACTACCCGTACTTCTGTTTCCACGAATTTCTTGTAAATAAAACCAAGTACGGCAACATAAATGGTGGTGTATGCACCAAGAATCATTACATCGAAGCCATTTATATACAAGTTGCAGTTGGCAAGTTGATATTGTATCTCGAAAAAAGGAACCAGATAGGTTATAGCTACAATGCCCACACTTAAGGTCTTTGAGATAAAACTGGTATCTGGGTTATCTGTTTTACGAAGCAGGAAACGGCATGCAACAAACGCAGCAATAACTACAATTCCGGTAATGAACATGCGGTTAAACACAACCGGTAATTCCGCATAGTTAAAGTAGTTGTTATGTATGTCCATAAAGTACGATATAAGGGTTAACACCCCAATAAGTACAAAACCTTTATAGAATACATGTATGCCCGATTTGAGCCATAGCCACAGTAGTATAACCATTTCGGCAGCCCAGAACATGGTAATAATGTGTCCGTTAAGTTGTACTGGGATGGCCAGTGATACAAAACTCAGTACAATAGCCACAATCAGGAAAATAAGTTTCCTGTCTACATTGGTACGCTTAAACAGCCACCACATAACAATTGCATTCATTACAGCCATTGAAATGGTGATAAGTCCTTCTATTTTGTATTCGGCACTTCTAACTACAGTAATACATGCCGCAAACAGAGACAGGTTGTTGGCTAATATCACAAAAGCCTGAAAAGGAGTAATGTTTTTCCCCGACAAGAAATGATCGAACAGTGCCAACAAATAGAACTGCACAAAGAACAGAACAGCAAAAATAATTGCTCCGGCATATTGATTGTTAAAACTTAGAGTCAGCCATACCCAGTAGAAAGCCATTGTGCAGATAAAACTTACTATTCCTATAATACTCCACTTCCGGCGCATGGATATAAATAGCATTCCGGTATTAAGAATAAGCAAGAACGAAAACAATACAACAAAATTACCCTCTCCTGTACTAATCATTAAAGGCGAGGCGTATCCGCCCAAAAGCGAAAACAATGCCAGTTCTTTCCGGTTATATAATAAGGAAAGGATTACAGAGAAGATAGTGATAATTATCAGTATGGCAAATGCTACAGTCTGGTTAAACAACTCATACTCTCTGAATGCCAGGGTTATGGTGATGTAGAATATGGAAATACCGCCTCCTACCAGTATGGCAGAGAACAGATTGTACTTCTTGCGTAGTTTGTGTGCAATGGCAACAATTGCACCTCCGGCAAAAACACCAATGGCTACACGGCCTACTTCGTTCACCCAGTCTTTGTCTATGGCATATTTTACAAAGAAAGCAATTCCAAGCACCAGCGTAACAATACCAATTTTGCTCAGCAGGTTTTCGAAAGTGAAAGATATTTTGCTTTGGCGTTGCTGTTTCGCTGGTTCGGGAGTAAATGCAGCAACAGCAGGAGTTTCTGTCTCAATAACAGGCTCCGGTTCGGCTATGGGCTCGGGTTCTTTCTCTATCTCTATTACAACTTCTGGTATTACTGCTTCTTCTGGTATAACCACTTCCGGCATAACCGGCTCGGGTTGAGCAACAGGTTTGGTTTCGACTACAGGAGGTTCGGGTACTGTTTTTTCCTGAACAATTTCGGTATCGCCCACAGGAGGTACTTGCCCCTGTTGTTGCTTTATTGTTTTTTCTAAATCCGTAATTTTACGCTCTATGGAAGATATACGTACCAGAATGATAACAGGAAGTACAATAAGTGCCAGTAGGAATAAAAAAGAAATTCCGAGCAATGAATCCATAATTAGTATTGTTGATTAGTTACTTTACTCATTCATATAATAAAAATGATTAAACCTTGCCGGCTCATTCTCAGCACCAGCATGAATTAATCCCGGACGTGCAACCCTGTCCCAACGTACAAGATAACTCATATTCATAGTAGATGATAATTGCACTTTTTGCCATTGTTTACCATCTTCGCTCCAAAAGAAATTGCATTTGGTACCTTTGTTTACCTGTATTTTCAGGTAAGGCAGTTCTGTTGGTAAAATATCGGTAAACAAGAGTTGCTCTTCTCCATCTTTTATAGCTTTCACTACCAGTTTGTTATCCATTGCACCAAAAGCCAGGTAGTTTTGCACATCGCCATACATTGTTAATCCTTTCAAACTGTTATTGCTGTTTGTTACTTTGGTTTGATATGTGTAATAGGGCGAAGTAGGACGGATACATAGGGCTGTTCCGTTATTATTATCTTTAGGTACACCCGAGAGAATCAGTTCGCCATTTCCTACCTTCGTATTAATTGTAGAATATGGATAATTCCATGTCCACTTAACCGACAGTTTATCGGCATTAAAATTATCGCGGAAGTTGTTCACTGGTTTTTGCTTTGTGTTCTCAAAAGGCATTGGCTGAATTAGTTGTACAGTATTACCATCCTTAAAATGTATCCAGTTATCATTGCCTTTGTAAAGTTCCTGAAGCATTACCTGCCGACCGCCATAAAAACCTTCGTTGGTAAGATAAGCGTGGTATAAGTAGTACATTCTCCCATCTGGTGTAGTTGTTACTGTTCCATGTCCGCAGGAAAGAACACCTAACCCGTCGCCATGCAGAATTGGGTTTCCGGCATACTTCTCGTAAGGGCCTTGCAGGTTTTTAGAGCGAGCACAATAAACCTGATAATCGCTACCCGGGCCACAGCAACCCCCTATAGAATATAGTATATAATAGTAGTCGCCAAGTTTAATCCAATGCTGTCCTTCCATGCCAATGTTTTCATCATCAACAAGCAAAGAGAAAGGTTCGCCATCTAGTTTTAAACCATCTTTGGACAAACGACAGCCTAATAACTCAATTGGGCGTTTGTCTAATCCGTAAGCCTTCCAACTGATGTAGAGTTCGCCATTATCTTCCAGAATGAAAGCATCAATAGCTTCGGTTCCCCATGCAAGCATCTGGCCATGATCGGTAAAGGGCTTTTGCGGATCGTCGGTAGTTGCTACTCCGATGTACGAAACGCCCTCCTTGTTTCGTGCTGTATAATATGCATAAAGTTTGTTTTTATGATAAAACAGTTCGGGAGCCCAGAACGATGACAAAGTCCACTCTGGTTGGGTGTCGAAAATGTGCCCGGTTTGCGTCCAGTTAATCAGGTCGGTAGATACATACATGGGATAGAATGGTGCCCACTCTGACGATGTTCCGGCGGCATAGTATTTATCATCTATCCGAATAATGCAAGGGTCGGCCATATCCTCCGGAATAACCGGGTTATGATAGGTTCTTAACTGAGCATGAACAGGGATAAGGTAAAAGCAGAAAAATAGGAATAATAAAGTTACTTGTTTCATGGTACTATTTGTATATGTGGTTTTGTGTACAAATGTACATGATAAATTTCATTTTTCACACAAACGTGTATTTTCTTGCCTATTGTTTTTCCCAATAGCGTATCATATGGTGGTTTTGGGCGAATCATACCGCAATTTTAAATAATATACTTTATTTTTGCCAGAATAACTTAGGAATTAGAAAATGAACATAGAAGAAATTAAAAAAGAGGCATTGGAATTTAAGGCTCAAAATATAACAGAGTTGAGTGATAAAGTATTTGAGTTGAAAAACAAAGGGGTTTCCTTTTTGGGTTGTGTGGCATTTGTACAGACAAACCAGCAATTATCACTTGCTGAAGCACGAAAAATGACGCTTGGTTTGGAGTGTTGGAGTAGCGAAGATAAAGCAAGAATAGACTGTTCTTATAGATTAATGCTAAGTGAGTTTGAAGAATGATATTCTAATTCAATTTATGACTTGTTTAATTAAACTCATGATATATTCCAAATTTTTAGTATCATTCACAGTGATTTCATAATCACCATTACCCCAATGTCCTTTGCGAGATACATCATTGGCAATCTTTTTTGGGTCATCCAAATCACCTTTATGCATGTTAATCCATATTTTCAACCCTTTTTGTTGAATATGAATGTCTGCAAGATTTTTATCCTTTTTAAATGCAATGTACAGTTTCTTCGGATACATTTCTATATCAGAAGTTAAATTCAAGATGGCATTTTTATATGTATCATACAATTCTATTATCTCTTCTGATTTTCCAGCCAAGTGATCTTCTTCTGTATAAACTTTTATTTCTTCTACGACTTTCCCTATGTTTGATTCTTCTTTACTTTGTACTTGCTTAATACTTGGTGCGGATTGAGATTTCTTAATTGGATTGATAACAATAATATCATTATCAAACCTCTTGATTTCCCAAAGTTCAATAGGTAAATCTTTGAAGTTAGAGGACTGGCGCTGAAAATCGGTAAAAGAAGGAGCAATAAAAATAACCTTACTTTGTGACCAGTCCACATCAGTACGTTTTAGGTTTTGTTTTTGCGATTCGTTATATTCTATGATAAAATCAGCTTTATATTCTAACATTAAATTCAGGTAGGAAACACCCTGATCAACTACACTGTAATTCCTGCCCCGCTTGTACTCAATGATAACAAATGAATGATTTTCTTCATCAAAAGCCAAGGTGTCGATACGACTGTTTTTGATAACAAACTCAGACTTGACAAACCGATAACCTGAAATTTGACTTAAGTTACTTTCGACTACTTTTTGAATATCTTTTTCGAGTTTAAAAGGTTTTTCTTTTAAACTGTTTAATGTGCTTTTGCTTTGTTGGAATAATTGCATATATTTTCCATTTTAATGAAATCTAAATATCTATTTAAAGAATTCATTTTCATTGGATTACTTATTTGTTTCGTCTCCAAAGATAGGAAATTTCAAGGGAAAGCACAATGATTTTCTGTTGAGTGTACATTCATGGTTTACACAACCCTTTCACAAGTGCTCTGAAGAGTGCCAGTAATTGCGGCAGCCCGGTTCAAAGGTCGTTAAGCGAATTTGTTCAACGGCTCAAACTGTTTTGCTCAAAAGGTCAATGTTAATTTCCAATGAATCAAATCAATAGTAGATATGAAAATAGGAAAATTGGTCTTTACGATGTAACACAAGACGTTAACCGTTGTACTCATGTAGTTTTCTGGTTTAACTCTTGGTTTAACTCTGTGGGTAAAATAGCAGTAAAAACAGGTAAAAATAGGGGGAAAATAGCGTAAAAAGCTGTGTTTTATAACAAAAAAAGCAGCCACAACCTAATGTAACTGCTTGATTTTCAAGGTGGTGCCACCAGGAATCGAACCGGGGACACAAGGATTTTCAGTCCTTTGCTCTACCAACTGAGCTATGGCACCTTAACCGTTTGCGGATGCAAAGATAGGAGTATTTTTTTATACCGCAAATTCTTAAATGAAAAAATGCAATAATTATTGCGATTTATTTGAGTAATTAAAAAAATGCCGTAAATTTGCATCACTATTGAAACGGAATGTGGCGCAGTTGGTAGCGCACTACGTTCGGGACGTAGGGGTCGGGTGTTCGAGTCACCTCATTCCGACAGAGTAACCGCAGTTGATTGATTATCAGTTAACTGCGGTTATTTTTTATGGAAACAAAAGTACACCTAAAAGTACCTAAAGTACACCTAAAAGTACATCTAAAGTGCAACCTAAAGGTACACCTAAAGTGTAACCTAAAGGTATACCTAAAGGGCAACCAAAGCCTTTATATATAAGAACGCGCAATAAACCAAAACAAAAACTAAAACAAAAACTATATAATAACTCTAGTGAGTTATTAACACACACACCCTAGTGCAGAAAAATGGAAGATAAAATCATGATCAGTTTATCCCGGTAGGATCAAGCCTTTATCCCGGTAGGAGAACCCATTTATCCCGGTAGGATGAAGCGTTTATCCCGGTAGGAGAAAACGTTTATCCCGGTAGGATGAAAATGATAGGTAATAAGGCTGTTTGAAACATTACAACACAACGAAATTTTAAGTAGCTAATGTACAGCGAAATATAAAATAAATGAAAAATTATCTCGCAAAAATGATCAATATCTTCCAAAATAAGAATTTCATGGATACGCTTTATTCACTGTACTGTACCTTTGCATTGTGATCAGGAGGAAATACATCAGGGCCCGATGTATGACGCTTGTAGCAATCGTTCTTTGAAATATTGATAGTAAAGTAAAGATAAAGTTGGTAAAGAAGATAAAGAGAGTAAAGAAGATAAAGTTAGTAAATAAAATAAGGGGTTGGGTAACTTTATCTTCTTTACCAACTTTATCCTCTTTACCAACTCTATTCTACAATATACTCTTCCGGGTTTTCCAAAACAATTTTTTGTGCCAGTTTTTGAAGATACTGAGCTTCATTAGCAGGCAAACCTGCTGTATAGCTCGATTGGAAAGGTTTTCCAAAGAATGTGGTATAAAATACACTAGCAGCTAAATAAGAACCTCTAAGGTTGGGATGGCTTTTATCCGAATCGTGAAGCTCGCCAGAATGATTTTCGCAAAAGTATTGTCGCCATGCTAAACCTACAGGGGCGCAACAGGCTCTGAATCGCTTGGCCATACCAAGATAAGTGTTCGCTAATTTCTGTTGCATTATTGGGTAACTCTCATTATAATGTCCCCAGGTCATATAAAAAACAGTTTTACCATTAGGACAGTATATTTTCCGGAGGCTATCCAGTTTCTGAGCATAAGGATAAACATTCTTCGACACCCATTCTTCTTCTCGTGCTGGCGCCTGACTTTGCTCCTGGAGTACAACAAAATCCCATCCTCCTTTTTTTATCGCATTCAATGTTTCTTCGCACGATGCATGCTTTTCTAGTGTCCACCCTCCATGTTCGACCATGGTAACCGATAAAGGTATTCCATCAGAGTGAGCAATGTTTTGTACCAACCAAGGTAAGCGGTTATAGTTAGTGTAACTATTTCCGATAAATAAAACCTTTATTGAATCAGTTTGTAATTGGGCATAGGAAGCAACTGTAATAGTTACTAAAAGTGTAAAAATGGAAATAATTTTTCTCATAGCACTCTGTCTAAAATGTGGGTTTAAGTTATCTTAGTCGTTATTTAGCCACAAATATAATACAATGAAATGTTAAATAGAATCCTATGCGGGATAATTAAGAAGAATAAAACGTTTTTTCCGACTATTTGACCAGAATGAAAGCAGAAGGCGCGAAAGCAGAAAGCGCGAAAGCATGAAGGTTTATACTTTCGCGCCTTCATACTTTCGCGCTTTCGCGCCTGCTGTTTACAACGTAACGCCAGTTTTAAATATGGCTATCTCACGATACCCGCTTTTTTCGTTATTAACCGGTGTGCCATTAGCAACACTGATTATATACTGTACAAACCTTTGATGAACAGTTTCCATTGTTTCTCCTTCGAGGAGAGAACCCGCATTAAAGTCAATCCAATTAGGCTTGCGGATATAAAGATTACTGTTGGTTGAGATTTTCATTGTAGGAACAAAAGTACCGAATGGAGTACCACGACCAGTAGTGAATAGTACGATATGGCATCCTGATGAGGCTAACGCAGTACTTGCAACAAGGTCGTTTCCGGGTGCACTTAACAAGTTAAGGCCTTTGGTTTTAAGTCTGCCGCCATATAAAAGCACATCTCTTACAATAGAATTACCAGCTTTCTGAGTACATCCCAATGATTTTTCTTCGAGAGTTGATATGCCCCCTGCTTTATTTCCCGGAGATGGGTTTTCATAAATAGGTTGCTTATTCTCAATAAAGTATGATTTAAAATCATTGATAAGATGAACTGTTTTATCAAATACTTCTTTCGATTCACTACGGTCCATCAGTATTGTTTCTGCTCCAAACATTTCAGGAACTTCGGTTAATACAGTTGTACCACCTTGTGCCACCAGAAAGTCGGAGAATACACCCAGTAAAGGATTAGCAGTAATTCCAGAAAAACCATCCGATCCACCACACTTCAAACCTACCCGCAGTTCACTTAATGGAATATCTGTTCGTTGGTCTTTCGAAGCAATAAGATACAGTTCGCGTAGTATCTGCATTCCTGTTTCCAGCTCATCATCAACTTTTTGCGTTTCCATAAAACGGATACGCTCTTCATCGAAATCACCCAGAAACTCACGGAAAGCACTTACCTGATTGTTCTCACATCCCAGTCCAACAACAAAAACAGCCCCCGCATTAGGATGCAAAACCATGTCGCGCAGAATTTTACGGGTATTCTCATGATCGTCGCCAAGTTGCGAACAACCATAATTGTGAGGCCATGCAACAATCGCGTCTACTCCGGCAAGTTTTGTTTCATCTTTCAGGATATCAGCTAAACGTTGGGCAATACCATTAATACAACCTACTGTAGGAACAATCCAAATCTCATTTCTGATGCCTACATCGCCATTTTTACGTCTGTAGCCCTTAAAAGAAAGAAGTTCCGAAGCAGGATCGGTAGGTACTAACTTTGGGTTATATGTATAATCCTGTAATCCTTCAAGATTCGTTTTGATATTCTTCTCGTTTACCCATTCTCCCGATGAAATGGGAACAATTGCATGGCCGATAGGAAAACCATACTTAATGATGTTATCATTAGGCTTTAAATCCTGTAGGGCAATTTTGTGCCCCGCGGGAACATCCTGTTTAAGGATGATGTTTTTTCCACCAATATTTAATTCTGTTCCTGCCTGGATATTCTCAACAGCTACAATAACATTATCCGCAGGATTTATTTGAATATAAGTCAGCATATATTAAGAGTTTTGAGTGATGAGTTTTGAGTAATGAGTGGTGAGTGGTGAGTGGTGAGTAATGAGTTTTGAGTAATGAGTTTCCATGCGGCATCGTTAACTCATTACTCATTACTCATTACTCACCACTCATTACTCAAAATTCATCACTCAAAACTTGTAACATTCCTTTTTCCTGAATAGCTTCCAGGTAATAAGTTACTTTATCTGTAAGACCAGGAATCAGGTTCAAATCTTCTCCCCAGATTGATTTTTCGGCCAAAACACCTTCGGCTACCTTGCGGTAAGAACCTGATTGCCATAAGTTTTGCAGAAGTTCAAGAATCTCTTTAGCATCGTTTGGTTCAGCTTTCATTCCATCGGCACGGGCATCACCTTTATAATAAGTAATAATACCGGCTAGTCCCAGAACAAGACCTTGTGGCAATTCGCCTTTACGCTCCAGATATATTTTTAATCCGGGAAGATCGCGGGTTTCGTATTTAGGGAATGAGTTCAGCATGATCGAGGTCACAGCATGCTCAACAAACGGATTATTGAAACGTTCCAAAACATCGTTTGCATATTCCTTTAATTCATCCTTAGGTAAATCCAACGTTTCCATAAGCTCGTCGAACATTACTTTGTGGATGTATTTTCCAATCACTTCATGTTGGCAGGCTTCGCGCACAATATTAACACCCGATAGCCATGAAACAGGAGATAATACACTATGTGGGCCATTAAGCAGTGTAACTTTTCTTTCGTGATAAGGCTTTTCACTTGGAACAAAGAGAACATTCAGTCCTGCTTTATCAGCAGGGAACTCTTCTGCCACCGATTGTGGAGCCTCGATTACCCACAGATGAAATATTTCGGCCTGTACAACCAGGTTATCGTTGTATTGCAGCTTTTCTTTGATGGCATCAATATCCTTACGAGGGAATCCGGGTACAATACGGTCCACTAAAGTAGCGTACACTCCACATGCTTCGGTAAACCATGTTTTGAATTCTTCGCCAAGTTCCCACAAATCTATATATTGATAAATGGTTTCTTTCAGTTTATGGCCATTCAAGAAGATAAGTTCGCAGGGAAAGATAATCCAGCCTTTGCTTTTATCGCCATTAAATGTTTTAAAGCGATGATAGAGCAATTGGGTAAGTTTTCCCGGATAAGACGATGCAGGTGCATCAGTAAGTTTGCATGCAGGATCGAATACAATACCAGCCTCGGTTGTGTTAGAGATAACGAACCGCATTTCCGGTTGTTCGGCAAGTTTCATGAAAGCATCAAACTCTTTGTAGGGATTCATTGCACGGCTTATCACATCAACCATGGTGAGGCTATTCACTTTTTCGCCTTTGTCCAACCCTTGCAGGTTTACATGATACAAACAGTCTTGCGCATTAAGCATATCAATCATACCGTTTTCGATGGGTTGTACAACAACCACACTACTGTTGAAATCGGTTTTATCGTTCATCATTTTAATCATCCAATCGGCAAAAGCCCGTAAAAAGTTACCTTCTCCAAACTGAATGATACGTTCGGGATATACGCCTTTCTGTGCTGTTTCCTTATTTAATTCTTTCATGGCATTTTTATGAGTTTTGAGTTTATAAGTTTCGGTTCAAACATAAGATTTTATTTAATTTCTATAGCTGTTTTCTCACTGTCAGGAAGTTTCTCTCCCTCAATGGTAACATCATTCGAATATTGTATTTTTACCTTTGGCCCTTCCTCCGGTAGAATCTGTACGTTTTTCAGGATAACTCCGCTGGCATGAACCAATTCGGCTCCAAACCGGGAAGTAATGATTGCGTTTTCTACTTGGATATTCTGTATTTTCATTTCAGGCAATCCATTAAAAAACATTGCACGGCGGGCACCTTTACATTTTACATCTTTAATAAAGATATTGCGGAACGATGGTGTTTCTTCCGTAACCGGCGGAAGGTCGAAGTTTGCTTCACGTCCTTCTTCCAAATCTTCCATTGCCGATTTACCACTATAAAACAAATCAAATAATAAAGGTTCTGTAGGAATATCTACCATATTGATGTTTTCAATCCAGATGTTTTCAACAACCCCTCCGCGTCCGCGTGTACTTTTAAAACGTAATCCAACATCAGTTCCAAGAAACAAACAGTCGGCTACATGAATGTTTTTCACTCCTCCCGACATTTCGCTACCTACAACAAAACCTCCATGGCCGTGTAATACTACGTTGTTTTTAAGAATTACATTTTCGCAAGGTTCATTTCTATCTCTTCCGTCTTTATCTTTTCCCGATTTAATACACATCGCATCATCGCCAACATCGAACAAACAATTTACTATCAGTGCATTCTTACACGATTCCAGATCCAAGCCATCGCCATTCTGTGAATACCAAGGATTAAAAATCTTCAGATCGGACAAGATTACATCCTCGCACGACAGCGGATGCAGGCACCATGCCGGAGAATTACGGAATGTAACACCTTCTAAAAACACTCCTTTGCATTTAACGAAACTCAGCAATACCGGGCGCAGCCAATGGTGAATGGCTTCCCACTCGGCATCTTCTTTAAGGTTTTGAGGGTTGTTAAACGAGTCGCTTATTTTATGTCCCAACATTGATTGTTCGCTTGGATACCAAGTGTCCTTCTTTTCATTAAGTATACCTCCCGAGGCCACAAGTGCATTCCATTGTGATGATGTTAGCTTTCCTTTTTTTACAAATCTCCATGCATCCCCCGATCCATCGAAAACTCCTTTCCCAGTGATAGCAATATTTGTTGCCCCCTTTGCATTGATAGGCGAGGTAGACCGCCGGGTGTTTAATCCTTCAAAAGAAGTTTCAATAATTGGATATAATTCAGGATTGGGGTCGAATATAATTAACGAGTTTGCTTCGGCATGCAGGTTGATATTATCCATTAAGGTGATTGGTCCTGTATTCCATATTCCTTCGGGAATAACCACTGTTCCACCACCTTTTTGGGCTATATCTTGTATTGCACGGTTAATAGCTTCTGTGTTGAGGGTGATTCCGTTATTTACAGCACCATAATCAAGGATGTTAGCTATACGATTGGGAAATTCCGGACGTTCGAGAACTTTCATCTCGAAAGGAACATTCTCAAAATATGATTTGAATGAACCACTTCCTGAATCAGATATTTGGGTTGTATGTGAATGACAACTAACAGATAATAAACCTGTTAGCAGACCGAGCGAGAGTAGTTTTAAATGCTTCATAATATTAATTCTTATTCAAGTTGCAATATTAATCCTATTGTGTAAGAGTAAGGAGTAATATTTGTTTTTTGGATTAGACAAATTGAATGAACCAAAAAATACTGGTGCGGCGAACAATTTTTCCACATGTAATTGGGCTCTAAAACTATAAAACAAAATGTCCCATGCTTAAAAACAAAAAATACACACTAATTTTGTATTCCCCCAATATCTTTGCTAACAGTTATGAAACTAATGTAAAATTTTTAATTTAACACTATGCTGAAAATGCCTAATAAGATGAAAAACATGCGCGCCTTGCTTCTAATGCTGTTGGCCATGGTTACGCTAAGCGTATCTGCGCAGAATGTTAACCTTGTTGGTACTATTGTTGATAGTACTGGGGAGCCCATCATTGGTGCTTCTATAATGGAAAAAGGTACCTCCAATAATGGTACTATTACTGATTTGGACGGTAATTTTAGTCTGAAAGTTGCTTCTAACGCAACAGTTATCATCTCTTATATAGGGATGAAGTCGCAAGAAATTTCTGTAAATGGTAAATCCCGTATCGATGTAACTTTACAAGATGATGCAACTGCTCTTGACGAAGTAGTTGTTATTGGTTATGGTACTGCAAAACGTAAAGACCTTACCGGATCTGTTGCTTCGGTAGGATCGGAAGCTATTGCAGCGGTGCCGGTTTCGTCGGCAGCTGAGGCTATTACTGGTAAATTGGCTGGGGTACAAATATCTACAACGGAAGGATCACCAGATGCTGAGATTAAGATTCGTGTGCGTGGTGGCGGTTCTATCACTGGCGATAATAGCCCTTTGTTTGTTGTTGATGGTTTTCCTGTTGAGTCAATTGGTGATATTGCTCCTTCGGATATCGAATCTATCGATGTATTGAAAGATGCTTCATCTACTGCTATTTATGGATCACGTGGTGCTAATGGTGTAATCATTGTTACAACTAAGAGTGGTAAAGAGGGAAAAGTAAATGTTAACTATAATGCATACGTAGGTTGGAAAAAGATGGCGAAGCAGTTGGATGTGCTTGACTCTTACGATTATGCTTCGTGGCAATACGAACGTGCAATGCTTAGAAGCAAACTCGAAGAATACACAAAATTCTTTGGAAACTACCAAGATATGGATATGTATAAAGAGGTGGGAAGCAACGATTGGCAAGAGCAAACATTTGGTCGCACAGGCTTTTCGTTTAATCACAATTTAAGTATCACTGGTGGTACTGATAAACTGAAGTATGCATTTAGCTATAGTCGTACAGACGAAAAGGCGATCATGCAAATGTCTGATTTTAAACGCGAAAACCTGTCTCTTAAACTGAATAGCAAGCCCAATAAGGCTGTTACTATCGATTTCTCAGTACGTTATTCGGATACCGAAATTAATGGAGGTGGAGCAAACGAGCAGAATGAAATATCTTCGGCCGACTCTCGTCTAAAATATGCAATGATCTATACTCCGTTTCCTGTTAGTGGTTTGACCGATAGCGATGAAACCGACGATGAGTTTAACCTGCACCACCCTTTGGTTGCTTTGAAAGATAACGACCAATATCAGGAACGTAAAAGAATAACCCTGAATGGAGGCGCTACTTGGGAAATAATTAAAGGTTTAAGGTTGCGTTCGGAAGTGAGTTTAGATGACTATCGTAAGAACGATGACCGTTATTATGGTACTACCACTTATTATGTGAAAAATGTGCCAGCTACAGAAAACAAAGAATTGCCAGCTGTAATATTTACTAAGAGAGACCGTACTTCATTCCGTAATACCAATACAGTTAACTATGATTTTAAAAATTTGATTCCTAGTGATTTTACTTTAAATGTATTGGCTGGTCAGGAATATATTGTAACCAAAGAACAAGCTCTAACATCTGCTGTTCATGGCTTTCCTTCTTCTTTCACATTCAGCCAAACTCAGAAACTGTCAGCTCAGGGTAATCCATATTCAACAGACAACTTCTTTTCGCCTGATGATATCTTGCTGTCTTTCTTTGGTCGTGCAAACTTTGACTATCTCAGCAAATATATATTTAGTGCAACATTCCGTGCAGATGGATCTTCTAAATTCTCGGAAGGGAACAGATGGGGATATTTCCCTTCGGCAGCTCTTGCCTGGCGTATATCTTCCGAAAGTTTCATGGAAAACACTAAAACATGGCTGGACGACTTAAAACTTCGTGTTAGCTATGGTACTGCTGGTAACAATAATATTCCTTCTGGACAAATGGCTCAAACTTATGGTGTAAGTAGTACTGCTTGGGTAAGTGGATTTGGTAGCTATTGGTCGCCTTCGAAAGTAATGGCTAATCCGGATCTTAAATGGGAAACAACAGTAACTCGTAATATAGGTTTAGACTTTACAACCTTTGGCGGACGCTTTAGTGGTACATTAGAAGGTTATATTAATAATACCGAAGATTTGTTGATTGGATATACTACTACTGGAACAGGATACGATAGTCAGTATCGTAATATGGGCGAAACTCAGAATTCTGGATTCGAAGCAACATTGAATTGGGTAGCCATTAACAAGAAAAACTTTGGATTGAGCCTAAGTGGAAATATTGGATTCAATAAGAATAAAATTAAATCACTTGGTCAAATGAATTACATTACAGGCGAGTCAGGATGGGCTTCTTCCGAAATAGGTATAGACTATAAGATTACAGAAAATGGTTCTATCGGTCAGATGTATGGCTATAGAAGCGATGGTCGTTACGAAGTGTCAGATTTTGAAAGCTATGACCCAGTATCAAATACATGGAATCTGAAAGAGGGCGTGGTTGACTCAAAAGCTGTTGTAGGTACAATACGTCCAGGTAGCATGAAGCTGAAAGACCTTGATGGTGACGGATTTGTGACACGTGATGATAAAGATAAAGAAGTGATTGGTGATTCAAACCCACTGCACACAGGTGGATTCACAATTAATGCACGTGTGTATGGCTTTGATTTAACAGCCAATTTCAACTGGAATTATGGAAACGATGTATATAATGCAAACAAAATAGAATATACTTCAACAAGTAAATATCACTCGCGCAATATGCTAAGCGAGATGGCCTCGGGCAAACGCTGGACCAATTTATTACCAGATGGAACAATCTGTAACGATGCTGAACAATTGGCAGCCATGAATGCAACCACCACAATGTGGTCGCCACTAATGGACAGATTTGTATTCAGCGACTGGGCTGTAGAAGATGGTTCATTCCTTCGCTTAAATACATTGACACTAGGTTATACTTTACCTGCATCACTTGTGCGGAAGGCTAAGATACAAAACTGTCGTTTCTACGTAACCGGATACAATGTATTCTGTCTCACCAATTATAGCGGTTTTGATCCGGATGTATCTACTCGCCGTAAAACAGCTTTAACTCCGGGCGTTGACTACTCTGCTTATCCAAAGAGCCGTTCTATAGTGTTTGGTGTAAATCTGAATTTCTAATTATCTAAAAACAAACAGTAATGAAAAAAGTAATATATTCCTCCCTGATAGCCTTATCGCTTACAGCAGGTATAACCTCGTGCGATGATATATTAGATGCACCCACAAAATCATCTATGGACGAATCTGTGATTTTCTCGACTCCAGCGCTGGCTGAAGGAGCAATTGCAGGTGTTATCCAATCTTTTTGTGAAACAAACTCGTATCGTGGCCGCTTTCTAGTACATTACGGAACTAACAACGATTGTGAAGTGACTAACAGCTTGCGCACCACTACAGGCGATGCAGCAACACTGGCCAATTACATGACTACTCCGGGCAATGGACAAATGAATACTGAAAATAATGCCTATGCTAAATTTTATGAAGGTATTGAACGTGCCAATCTGGCCATCCGTGGTATTCGTACATATGGCAATGTAGAAAGTAATAAAGAAATGGCACAAATATTAGGTGAGATGTTGACCTTACGTGCTGTGGTGTATAGCGACTTGTTGAAAGCCTGGGGCGATGTGCCTGCACGCTTTGAGCCTATAAGCACAGAAACAGTGTATGTGCCAAGGGCGGATCGTGATGTTATTTACAAACAGTTACTTGCTGATTTGGAAGAAGCTGCCGAACTAGTTGAATGGCCCAATGCTACAGCTACAACCAAAAGCACAGAACGTGTGAATAAAGCTTTCGTTAAGGGGCTTCGTTCGCGTTTGGCATTGGCAGCCGGAGGATATGGTCAACGTATGGATGGAACCATTCGCAAGAGTACCGACCCTGAACTAGCTTCTGATAAGATGTATGAAATTGTAAAAAAAGAATGTTTAGAGGTTATTAATAGCGGCACATGTCAACTGCTTGGATTTGAAGAAGCATTCAAAGAATTCTGTGGTGAGAAACTTACAGCCGGTTTAGAAACATTGTGGGAGATACCATTTAGTGATGGTCGTGGCCGTGTTATCTTTGATTTAGGATTGCAGCACACCAATACCGACAAATATACAGGACAAGCCAGAGGTGGAAATAATGGTCCTAATCCAGCTTTGTTTTATGACTACGATAAAGATGATGTTCGTCGTGATGTAACCTGCATTCCTTATGTGTGGACAGATGGCATACAAGTTCCTGGAAACCTTAATAAATGGTGCTTTGGTAAGTATCGCTATGAATGGTTGCCACGTGTAGTAACATCAACTAACGACGATGGTTTGAACTGGCTTTATATGCGCTACTCGGATGTTATTCTGATGGCTGCCGAAGCGATTAACGAATTAGATGGTCCAGCTGCTGCTGCTCCATATTTGAAAATGGTTCGCGAACGTGCATTTCCAAACAGTTCGGCAAAAGTATCATCGTTTATGACTGCTGTCACTGCCAGCAAAGAAGCATTCTTCAATGCTATTGTTGACGAACGTGCATTTGAGTTTACTGGCGAAAAACTGCGTAAGGGTGACCTTATCCGCTGGAATCTTTTGGGAAGCAAAATCAAGGAATCACAAGAGAAACTGAAACAATTAGCCAATCGCGAAGGCAAGTATGCCAATTTGCCTAGTAAGATATATTATAAGAACGAAGGCGAAGAGGTTATTATCTATGGCTTAGAGTTTGGTGATACTGATGAGAAAGGTGTCAGTCTTGGATATACATCTAGCAAAAACTGGAATCTGTTGAGCGATAGTGATGCTGTTCCTTACTATAATTGTTTGGCTCTTCGCGATCCTGACTTGCAACAATACTGGCCTATTTGGCAAACATTTGTTGATAGCAGCAATGGCCTGATAACTAACGATGGATACAATCAGCCATAAGAAAATGAAGAACTTTTAAATCAGAATAACAATGAACAAATATATCAAACATATAACCGCCGTATTGGGGGTTGCCGTAATGCTATTTGCCACCAGTTGTGGCGATGATATTGCCGATGAAATAACATCACTGGAAACCAGCCGTTTGTTTTCGCCCACCAATTTAACCATTGTAATAAGAAATCAGGTGAATGCGGCTATTTCTTGGAAAAAGGTGAATAATGCAAAGAGTTATACACTCGAATTATTTGAGAATGGCAATGAGAATTACGAGGGTACTCCTTTAAAATCTGTTGCCGATATAACATCAACATCTTATGTTATCAACGGTTTGTTAGGTGAAGAGAATTACTCACTTCGTGTAAAAGCTGTTGGCGAAGGTATTGCCGACTCTAAATGGACAAGCGAAACATTTAAAACAGATGCCGAGCAAATATTTTATGCTATTGACCCAGCTGAGATCAAGAAGACAGAAGTAACGCTTCGCTGGCCCGAAGGAGAAACTGCTACAACTATAAATGTAACTCCCGGAGACATTGTATATACACTAACAGCCGAAGATATTGCTGCCGGTGCAGCCACCATAACAGGGTTGCAGAAAGAAACTGATTACACAGCCAAATTACTGAATGGAACCAGAACCCGTGGTACATTAACTTTCAAAACCAAAGGTGATACAACACCTGTATCTGTAGAAGATGATTTAGTTGCTTTACTGAAAGATGCCGACGAAGGTACAATTTTCTCAATGCTCGAAGGTACATACGAATATCCAACGCTAACCATTGAAAAGAATGTTACATTTAAAGCAGATAACTCAAATAAGAAACCAATACTGAAATCAACCATCTTCCATGTGAAGGCAGGAGCAGCACTTACTTTGGAAAGCCTTATTCTGGATGGTACAGCATCAAGCGGTGATCAAGCAATTGTTTATGACGAAGATGGCGAATATGGTGCACTTACTATCAAAGACTGCGAAATAGCAAACTACACCAAAGGAACTTTGTATGTAAACAAGAAGTGTAACATTGTATCGGTGACTATAACAAACAATGTTTATTCGAATATAGAATGTAATGGCGGCGATTTTATTGACTTCCGTAATGGTATAGCTCAAACATTTGAGTATACTAACAATACTGCATATAACAGTGCTTTAGGACGTGACTTCTTCCGTATGGATGCCGGAGGTTCAACAAACTTCCCTGGTGTAACCAGCAAAATCAATATTAGTAATAATACATTTAATAATGTAACCAATAACAAAGGCAAACGTATTTTGTATATTCGTTTGGCTAGTCATGAAATTACATTCAACAAGAATATTCTTGCTAACACAGAAGGTTATTATTCAAATCAAACTTCCACAACCATTAAGGAAATGAAGGATAATAATTACTTCAAAGCACCTAACTTCACAGCTAGTACGCAAGATAAAGCTATTAATGATGCTGGCACATATACCGAACTGGATCCCGGATTTAAAGATGCTGCCAAAGGTGATTTTACTATTAGCAACCAAGATTTGATTGATGCTGCTATAGGTGATTCCAGATGGCGTTAATTAGTGAGATTAGATAAATAGGTTAGTTTTAAAAAGGAGTTATTTGCTGTATGTAGCAAATGGCTCCTTTTTTCTATATTTTACATCATGAAAAAACTCCTCCCACCCCTCCTCCTTGCCCTAACATTATCCCTTAACGGCCAGAATGCCCAAAACCACGAAGTAACCAACAACATGCCCAGCTTCTACCAGGAACTCAAACAAACCCTTACCTGGCCACTGGCCTGGGGCAACTCACCCATTACAGACTTTACCGAATGGCGAAAAGAAGCCCGTAAAACGCTGCATGAGTGTATAAGTCCGGCACCACTATTCTCTTGTTTCAATCCCAAAATAGTTGAAGCAGAACAACGGGATGGATACAAAGCCCTTAAAATAGAACTCAATGTATCCAATTGGTCGTACATACCCGCGTATCTACTTATACCCAATGGAGAAGGCCCATTCCCTGCTATTGTAATGCTGCACGATCACGGTGCACATTTTACCATAGGCAAAGAAAAGATGGTTCGCCCTTTTAATGTTTCACAGGAAATAATGGACGATGCAAACGCATGGGCTGATAAATGTTACGAAGGTCAGTTTGTAGGCGATTACTTTGCCTCCAACGGTTTTGTTGTGTTAGCCATCGATGCCCTGCTTTGGGGCGAACGGGGTAGGAGAGAAGGACCACATTACGACTCTCAGCAAGCACTTGCAGCAAACCTGATGCAGATGGGAATGTCGTGGGCTGGCATCATTACTTACGATGATATTCGGTCGGCAGAGTTTTTGGCAACCCTGCCCTTTGTTGATGCAGAAAGAATAGGTGCTGTAGGATTCTCCATGGGAGCTCATCGGGCATGGATGTTGTCGGCTGCAACCGATGTAGTAAAAGTCGCCGCCGCTATTTGTTGGATGAATACCACAGAGCATCTGATGACCCTCACCAACAACCAGAATAAAGGCGGATCGGCCTACTCTATGCTTGTGCCTGGCATCCGAAATTATATGGATTACCCACATGTAGCATCTATAGCCTGCCCCAAACCCATGTTGTTTTTCAATGGAACTAAAGACAAGCTTTTCCCGGTTGAAGGCGTTAAGGATGCTTATGCAATTATGCACAAGGTATGGAAGCAACAAAACCAAGAAAGCAATCTGGTAACTAAACTATGGGATCAGCCACATACCTTTAATAAAGAAATGCAGCAGGAAACATTAAAATGGATTGAGGGAGTTTTGAATAATGAGTAATGTGCCAATATGCTAATGTGCCAATATGAATAATGTGCCAATATGCTAATGTGCAAATGTGCTAATTGGCTGCGCATTAATTACTCAATAATTATTATCTTTGCCTCCGGATGAACTCAAAACACATTACTCAAAACTCAAAACTCATTACTCAAAACTTATTATGAAGTACATTCTATTATTTTTAATTCTACCCTTGTTAGCCTTTCAAAGCAAACCTGTAATCACTATTTATATGATTGGCGACTCTACCATGGCTGATAAAAGTCTTGCAAGTGGTAACCCCGAACGTGGATGGGGGCACATGCTACCCGGATTCTTTTCTAGTGATGTGGTGATAGACAACTATGCCGTAAACGGACGAAGCACCAAAAGCTTTATCGATGAAGGACGCTGGGACGAAGTACTCAGCAAACTGAAACCGGGCGATTATGTTTTTATACAGTTTGGACATAACGACCAGAAAGAAGACGAAGCACGCCATACAAAACCCGGAAGTACCTTCGATGCCAATCTGGAACGCTTTATTAAAGAAGCCCGGCAGAAAGGAGGAAAGCCTGTATTGTTTACCTCTATCGTACGCAGGCAGTTTGATGCCTCCGGCCATTTGATTGATACACACGGCGACTATCTAACTGCAACCCGCAATGTAGCAACCCAGATGAATCTTCCCATGATTGACCTCAATGAACTAACCAGTCAGTGGGTAAGACTTTTAGGCGATAAGCCATCGCGTAAATATTTTATGTGGGTAGAACCTGGAACTGTTCCTGCTATGCCTGCCGGAAAAAGAGATGATACCCACCTTAATATAGCAGGAGGAAGAGCTGTTGCTGCCCTAGCTGTGCAGGCATTTAAAGAAAAACTTCCCGAGCTGGTACCTTATATTAGAACATACGATTTTGTTGTAGCCCAAGACGGTTCGGGCGATTTCTTTACCATACAGGAAGCCATTATGAATGTACCCGACTACCGGAAAGAAGCCCGTACTCGTATCCTTATACGCAAAGGCACTTACAGAGAAAAGCTGATAATACCCGAAAGCAAAATAAATGTATCACTGATAGGAGAGGAGGGAACTGTTATCGCTTACGGCGACTATGCACAGAAGGAAAACATTTTCGGTGAAGAGAAATCTACTTCCGGATCGGCTACCTGCTACTTTTATGCAAACAACCTGTATGCCGAGAACATAACTTTCCAAAACACATCAGGCCCGGTAGGGCAGGCAGTTGCTGTACTTGTAACAGGCGACCGTACTGTTTTTAAGAATTGCAGCTTCCTGGGATTTCAGGATACACTCTACACTTACGGTATGGATAGCCGTCAGTATTACGATAACTGCTATATCGAAGGATCGGTTGATTTTATCTTCGGATGGTCTACCGCTGTATTTAGCAACTGTACCATTCACAGCAAAGCAACAGGATACGTTACTGCTCCATCTACCCCTGAAGGAAAAGAATATGGGTATGTATTCCTTGATTGTAAACTTACTGCTGCCGACGATGTGGATAAGGTTTATCTTTCCCGCCCATGGCGAAACTTTGCCAAAGCCGTATTTATTCGCTGCGAAATGGAAAACCATATTCAACCCGAAGGCTGGGACAACTGGAATAAAAAGGATGCCGAGAAAACTGTATTTTATGCCGAATACCAAAGTACAGGCCCCGGAGCCAGACCAGCAAAACGTGCATTATTCTCCACACAACTTAAAAGCCTGAAAGGATACTCTATTAAAGATATTCTGAAAGGTAACGATGGCTGGAACCCATTAACAGATCCGGAGAGTTTGATACAAACAAAAAGATAGTTGATTAGTTGAGAGTTGAGAGTTGAGAGTTGAGAGTTACGATGCCGCATGGTAACTCTCAACTCTCAACTCTCAACTCTCAACTCTCAACTATTAACCCACCGTCATTTCCCCTGCAATCGACACTCCCATTCTTTTTCGTACTTCTTCCGTACTTAATCCATGTCCAAGTAAAAACATTAATTTGGTGATGGCAGATTCTGTAGTACTATCGTGGCCACTCACAACTCCCGCTTGCAGCAACTGATAACCAGTTTCATAGCGTTCCATCTCAACTGCCCCTGCGCTGCACTGTGTTATATTTACTATCACTATGCCTTTACTGCTGGCTTCGCATAACAATCGGATAAACCACTCTTTGCGTGGTGCATTGCCCGAACCATACGTTTCTAACACAACAGCTTTTAGACCGGGTACGGCAAGTGTGGCAGCAACCACATTCTCTTGTAACCCTGGGAATATTTTCAATATCGCAATGTTTGTATCCAGCAGATAATGAGGCTTCAAGTCTCGGTCTTCCCTCTTGCTGTAATTACGTATAACCTGATTGTATTTAATATGAATTCCCGCTGTAGCCAGTGCCGGGTAGTTAAAAGAACGGAAGGCATTAAAATTCTCGGCATTTAGTTTTGTGGTACGGTTGCCGCGCATCAAATGATTCTCAAAAAAGATGCAAACCTCCGGAATCAATGCTTTACCCTCTTCGTTGCGGGCAGCTGCAATCTCAATGCTGGTCATCAGGTTTTCTTTGCCATCTGTTCGCAGAACACCAATGGGCAATTGCGAACCTGTAAGAATTACCGCTTTGTCGAGCCCTTCCAGCATAAAACTCAAGGCCGAAGCCGTAAACGCCATGGTATCTGTACCATGCAGAATCACAAAACCATTATACTCATTATAATTATCACTTATAATTTTAACCAGCTCTCTCCATGCATTCGGATCCATATCCGATGAATCTCTTGGCGGATCAAACTGAAAAGAATCTATGCGAAAGTGAAAACCTGCAAGCTCGGGTACATGCTTTTGAAGTTGTTCGAAGTTGAAATTCTCTAACGCCCCAGTCTCGGGATTCTCAATCATGCCAATGGTGCCACCGGTGTATATTAGCAAAACGGAAGTAGATTCTTGTGTCATGAGATGAAAATAGCTAATGTTTGTTTGCAAAGATAATGATATAAATCATATTAGCTGTTAAAATGACAGTTAATTCAAACCTCTTAGTCGTTTTGCAAGCATTTGGCAATATCTTCCGAGTCGAAGCCCTTGCTGTATGCAAAACGCATTAACTTAGCTTTAAACTCATAGTCGTTTTTAGCTTTAATGGTTTTCTGTTTAGCTTCAATCAGTTTACTCAGGATTTCGAGATATTCTTCTTCATCAATTTTATCCAAGTATTTCCGGATAATCTTGTCGGGTATTCTTTTAAAATATAAAGCCTGGGCCAGTTTTAGCTTACCCCATTTGTTGAAAAAAAGTTTATCATGGATAAAACTTTCACAGTACCTTTCTTCGTTTAAGTAGTTCTCTTCAACAAGCGTTTGAATAATTCGTTGTATGCTTTCATCATCCAATTCCCATTTCCGGAGCTTTTCTTCTACTTCGCTTCTACAATGCTCGGACAATGAACAATACGAAGCCATTTTACCAAGTGCTTCTTTTTCTGTAATTTCTTTCATCGGTTGGCAGTTATAATCCGGTTATTACCAAACAAATCTTTTATAATGTGGATGTTTTTATACTTCAGGCTTTCGAGCATTTGTGCTGTTTCGTTGCCATATTGGCGGTTTATCTCAAAGTAGATTTTGCCATTGTCGGCTAATAGTTGTCTGCCTGTCTCAGCAATTGTTCTATAAAACAACAGTGGGTCATTGTTAGGTACAAATAACGCCAAATCGGGTTCCCACTCTAATACATTGGGGTGCATATCTGCTTTTTCTTTCCCTGTAATATAAGGTGGGTTGCTAACTATAATGTCGAATTTTCCATTTTCGGGGATGTAATTCAAGATGTCGATCTGCCTGAAAAATACATCTGCCTGTAATTCTTTGTTGTTTCGTTCGGCTATTTGCAACGCTTCTCCCGAGATGTCCCATCCTTCAACAACAGCACCGGGCATCTTTTTCGAGAGGGTAATTGCTATACATCCGCTGCCTGTGCCAATATCGAGTATCCGGCTTTTTGCCGGCGATTCTTTAATAATAAGTTCAACCAGCTCTTCTGTTTCGGGTCTGGGAATCAATACACCTGGAGCTACACCGAAAGAGTAACCATAGAATGGGGCCCATCCCTGAATATATTGTATGGGTTCAAATTGTTGTAAGCGTTGGATTGTTTTGTGTAAAACCTCCTTCTTAGCAGGTGGCAAATCAGCATATTTGCCAATGTAACAGTCTAATTCGGAGAGCATCAGGATATCTTTGCTTATGATTTTAGCCAGACTTCTTAATTCTTCTGGCGGATAGATATCCTGCAAATTGCTGTATATATATTCTTTGAGCAACAATATCAATCTATTTTCTTGTTTAACTCCTCTGCTTCCAGCTTTTTCAAACCAATATATTTAAGGATAAGATAACCAGCATAAGCAACGATCATAAAAACAAGCAATATTATGCAGTTATTCCTTTCGCTATCATCAGCGTTTAAAGTGAAAATATTATATAACAATATAACAAAGGTAACACTGGCAATAATTGCATTGAGTATTTTGGTAACCAGCCAGTCGGTCATTTTCCATTGCATTACCAAAGTTAATGAAGCCAGAAGGCAAACCATGGCACATGCTGCATCATCGTCTCTTTTATTAAAAGCAGAAATGGGGTTTATGGGTGTAGGCAGAAAATAAAGTGCAATATAAACGATTATTATTAATACGGCAAGCAGTATATTTATATGTCTTTTGGTCATAGCTTTATTTGTTTTGACGACAAAGATAGTGCAAAAAAGCAAATAACCGCCTCTCTGAATAACAGTAACTGTAGCATAAAAAAGCAAGTTGTAGTACCTTTCTTTGCACATCCTTATTTCATTCTTTATATTTGCCAGTGCATTTACTGTTGAATGCTTATGCATTGAGTCTCTGTACACCCGGGTGTTGAGTGTGTTTACACCCGGGTGTACAAGGGCTGAACACCCGGGTGTTAATGCTGTGTACACCCGGGTGTTAACGCACTCAACACCCGGGTGTACAGAATGAAAATCTACTAACTATGCAAAATGAATGCAATGCTGTTTGAAGTTAAAGCAATAGCAGTTTTAATGTTGAAGCAATTGCTTGTTGCCAACAAATAATAGGATGATTAAAAATACGCCTAATGAATAAAGACGAAATTTACATGCGCCGTTGCATACAACTGGCATTGAATGGACAAAATAATGTATCGCCCAACCCTATGGTGGGTGCAGTAATAGTACATAACAACGAAATTATTGGCGAAGGCTACCATATACGTTGCGGCGAAGCACATGCCGAAGTAAACGCCATACGCTCGGTAAAAGAACCATCGAGGTTAAAGGAATCTACCATTTATGTAAGTTTAGAACCTTGTTCGCATTACGGAAAAACACCTCCCTGCGCCGATTTAATTATAGAAAAAGAAATACCCCGCATTGTAATTGGCTGCAAAGATCCCTTTACAGAAGTATCCGGTAACGGCATAAAAAAACTGGAAGAGGCCGGCCGCGAAGTTATTGTAGGTGTATTAGAACACCAATGCCGTGAATTAATTCGCAACTTTATTACATTCAATACCTTGCATCGACCTTATATAATACTAAAATGGGCCGAGTCGGCCGATGGTTTTCTGGATGTTGTGCGCACAGGCGGTCAGCCCGCAAAACTATCAACAGAACTAACTCAAATGCTTGTACATAAAAGAAGGGCTATGGCCGATGCCATTATGGTAGGCACGCAAACCGCACTGTTAGATAATCCTTCGTTAACCGTTCGTAATTGGTACGGAAGCAATCCTGTACGTATAGTTCTGGATAAACATCTTGTACTTCCCACCTCGCTGCAATTGTTCGATGGCAAAGTACCTACACTTGTTTACACATTAAAAAAGAAAGCCAACAGCGAAAACCTGGAATATATTACCTTAAAAGAAGAATCGGATTTGCTGTCGCAAATAATGGATGATTTATATAAACGCAAACTTCAAACAGTATTAGTTGAAGGAGGAAGCAAGTTACTACAGTCTTTTCTTGATGATGCTTTATGGGATGAAATCTTTGTTGAAAAGAGCCGGAAGAAGCTTGGTACGGGGGTTAAATCGCCACAAATAAACAATCAAAACAGCTATTCAATAGAAAAATACTTTGGTGAATATATCCGGCATTATCCATAATTTTATATAAAACTTAGGTTTAATGTTCAATTTCGACAAAAATGTTCCTATTTTTGCAGCTTGTAAATAATATAAAGGCAAAATGAGATTAAAGTTTTTATCTGCAATTGCAAGTATTTGCTTGTTTTTAGTCATGCTTGTATCATGCTTGGGGTCAAATGATTCATCGGTAGATTATCCCATTGATGTTACAATCCGCGCTTTTGGACTTGATACAATATATGGAAAGCATTATAAATTCACAATAGATCAGCTAAGAGGTGAGATTTATAATATCGATTCAGTACCAGTAGGAGCAGATACCATTATTAATAAGATTCTGGTAGATACTTTAACTGCGCCTTACGCTTTTGTACTAACTGGCGACACATTTTTTGTTATGACCGACTCTGTAGATTTTACCAAAGGTCCAATCGAACTTAAACTCATTTCGGCAGTTGATGGTGTAACAGAGAAAAAATACACAGTTGAGGTAAGAAGACATAAGCAAGACCCCGACTCGCTTTCCTGGAGCAAAATGACCGAAAACTATTCGGGCAATACAGCAAATAAAGAAAACAAGATTGTACGTTTGAATAACAAATTACTCATCTATAACTCATTTACATCCGTCTATTCTTCTTCTGTAAAAGATGGTAAAAATTGGGATGTAAATAATGTAACAGTATCGCCACAAGCAAATCTTAAACTTAATTCCATCCTTACTTATAACGATAAACTATATGCACTATCCGATGAAGATAAAGTTTTCTTCACCGAAGATGGTTTAACATGGACAGAATCGGCCTTAGGCGATAATGTACTTGCATTAATAGCCGCTTTCCCCGATGGAATTGCCGCAGTATTGAAGGAAGACGATGGAAATAAGTTTGTACTATCTAATACCGATGCTACAGCATGGCAAACATCGAGAGAAGTTGCACCAAGTGGTTTCCCGTTAGAAAACATCTCGGCTACTTATCACACAACACGTACCGGTATTCCCCGAATGTTAATAGTAGGTAAAGCAAAAGATGCTAAACAAACATTACCTTGGTTCTCGTACGACGGGAAAAACTGGGCCAACACCGCAACTGCTACCTCTTATTATATACCAACAATGGAAAGACCTTCTGTTATGTACTATAATGATAGGATTTATGCATACGGTGGCGAATTTAAAAACTTCTATGTGTCGGACGATGCAATAATATGGAAAACTGTAACAAAGAAGTTTATGTTTAACGAAGGATTTGCCGGACGTGGCGATTACTCTTCATTGGTCGACGAAGATAATTTTATCTGGATTGTGTGGAAAGACAAAAATGAAGTGTGGAGAGGTCGCTTAAACAAACTTGGTTTTGCGATTCAATAACTGCAAAAATATTTAAAAATGGATCAGTCTTTTAATAACAAATGTAATACTAGTTTAATTTAGTATGAAATTTATTAAAAGACTGATTGTTTTGCTTAAGATTGAGAGATCTTGAACGTCTAACAAAAAGAGTAGGTGGTCTCCTTTATTAAAGGAGATATAATTTAGTAAAGCAAATGTCAGAAACAGGACAAATAGATTCGAATATGATACCTCAACACATTGCTATCATTATGGATGGTAATGGACGATGGGCGAAGGAACGCGGAAAAGAACGCAGTTACGGGCATCAGGTTGGGGTTGAAGTCGCTCGGGAGATTGCAGAAGCATCAGCCAAACTGGGAGTTAAATATTTAACCCTGTACACTTTTTCTATGGAAAACTGGAACAGGCCGGTCGAGGAGATATCAGCATTAATGACACTACTGCTCGATGCAATCGAAGAAGAGGTTTTTATGAAAAACAATATCAGTTTCCGTGTTATCGGTGATATTAATAGGCTTCCTTTGCATATACAAGAACGTTTGTCCTCTTGCATCGACAGGGTTTCGGGCAATACCGGCATGTGTTTGGTGCTTGCATTAAGCTATTCGTCGCGTTGGGAAATTGCCGATACAGCCAAACGTATTGCAGCCGAAGTGCAGAATGGTACCATGACATTAAACGATATCAACACCGAAATGTTCGGCAAGCATTTAACAACCGGTTTTATGCCCGATCCTGATCTGTTAATAAGAACAGGTGGCGAGATTCGTTTAAGCAATTACTTGTTGTGGCAATGCGCTTACTCGGAATTATACTTCTGCGATACTTACTGGCCCGATTTTAAAGAAAGCGAACTGGTAAAAGCCATAAGTGACTATCAAAAGAGAGAACGAAGATTCGGTAAAACGAGTGAACAAGTTAGTTAACGTAAATTCAAAATATAAATGCACTATCGTATTTCTTCCATATTTATTGCAATAATCTGTTTGTTTAGCTTTATCACACCAGCAGTTGCGCAAGACGTTGAGACAGTAGTAGACGACGAAACTTCTAAACCTGTAATTCTATATTCGGGAGTACCCAAAAAATATGAAATTGGTGGTATTGAAGTAGAAGGTGTACCTAATTACGAAGATTATGTACTCATTGGATTGTCGGGGTTAGCTGTTGGACAGGTAATTACCGTACCTGGCGATGAAATTACCCAGGCTATCAAACGTTATTGGAAGCACGGATTGTTTTCGGACGTAAGTGTTACAGCCGAAAAAATAGTAGACAATAAGGTTTACCTGAAGATTAAACTGGCACAGCGTCCGCGTATATCCGATATACGTTACAACGGAGTGAAGAAATCCGAACGCGAAGATCTCGAAGCTCAGTTAGGAATGGTTAGAGGCGGACAGGTTACTCCAAACCTTATTGACCGCGCCAAAACATTAATAAAACGTTATTTTGATGGCAAGGGCTTTAAAAATGCCGAAGTAGTAATTGTGCAGAGAGACGACCCTGCCAACGAAAATCAGGTATTGGTTGATGTAAATATAGATAAGAAAGAAAAAATCAAAGTTAACGAAATAACAATCATTGGTAACGAAGCTCTTTCGGACAAAAAACTGAAGAGGGTTATGAAAAAAACCAATGAGAAAGGCAAACTGGCAAACTTCTTCCGCACAAAGAAATTTATTCCTGAAAAATACGAAGAAGACAAACAACTTATTATCGATAAGTATAACGAGTTAGGATATCGTGATGCGATATTCCTGGCCGATAGTGTGAGTCCGTTCGACGACAAAACAGTGAATGTTTTCATGGAAATCGAAGAAGGCCAGAAATATTATGTTCGTAACATCACCTGGGTAGGTAATACACTTTATTCGGCAGATCATTTGAACTTTTTATTAAGAATGGAAAAGGGAGATGTGTATAACCAGAAACTGATGAACGACCGTCTCTTTACCGATGAAAGCGCAGTAGGTAACCTCTACTATAATAATGGATACCTTTTCTATAACCTTGACCCAGTTGAAGTTAATATTGTTGGCGACTCTGTTGACCTTGAAATGAGAATTTACGAAGGCCAGCAAGCTACAATTAATAAGGTAATAATAAACGGTAACGACCGTTTGTACGATCATGTAGTTCGTCGTGAGTTGCGTACACGTCCCGGAGATCTTTTCAATCGTGAAGAGCTGATGCGTTCAATGCGTGAGTTACAACAGATGGGACACTTTGACCCGGAAAACATTAAACCCGATATACAGCCATCGCCCGAAAACGGAACGGTAGACATAGGTTATGATCTGGTATCGAAGGCTAACGACCAGATTGAGTTCTCGGCAGGTTGGGGACAAACCGGTGTGATTGGTAAATTGAGTTTGAAGTTTACAAACTTCTCATTGAAGAACTTGTTCAACAAAGAAAACCGTCGTGGTATACTTCCACAGGGAGACGGGCAAACACTTACTATCAGTGGGCAAACCAATGCCGATTATTATCAACAATACAGCATTTCATTCTTCGACCCCTGGTTTGGAGGTAAGCGTCCTAACTCGTTCTCGGTATCGGCATTCTACTCATTGCAAACCGATGTTAGTAGCCGTTACTACAATCAGGCATATATGAATAGCTTGATGAATAGCTATTATGGTGGTTATTACGGTGGAAACTATGGTTATAACAATTATGAAAACTATTACGACCCCGATAAGAAAATGAGAATGTTTGGTATCTCGGCCATGTTTGGTAAACGTTTAAACTGGCCCGATGACTACTTTACATTATCGGCAGAGTTATCATACCAAAGATATATGTTGAAAGAGTGGTATTATTTCCCGGTAACCGATGGTAACTGTAATAATATTAGCTTAAACCTTACTTTGGCCAGAAATTCAACTGATAACCCAATCTTCCCACGTAATGGTTCGGAATTCTCGTTATCGGCACAGTTAACACCACCTTATTCAATGTTCGATGGTATAAACTATGGTAAATACGATCTCAGCGATCAAAACGATGTGAATAAAATGCATAAGTGGGTAGAGTATCACAAATGGAAATTCAAATCGAAAACATTTACTGCACTATCAAATGCAGTTAAAACTCCTGTGATAATGACCCGCGTTGAATACGGATTTATTGGTCACTACAATAAACATAAAAAATCTCCTTTCGAAACATTCGATGTTGGGGGTGATGGTATGACCGGATATTCAAGCTACGCTACCGAAACAATTGCATTACGCGGATATGAAAACAGTGCACTTACCTATGGTAATAATGGTAGAGGATATGCTTATTCACGTTTGGGTCTTGAACTTAGATATCCGTTAATGCTTGAACCTACAACCAGTATTTATGTTAGCGGTTTTGTTGAAGCAGGTAATGCATGGACTAATGTAAACAAGTTCAATCCGTTCGACTTGAAACGTTCGGCTGGTGTTGGTGTACGTATCTTCCTGCCAATGATTGGTATGATGGGTATTGACTGGGCTTATGGATTTGATAAGATAAATGGAAGCAAAGAATACAGTGGCTCACAACTTCACTTTATTCTAGGCCAGGAATTCTAATTTAAACTAAAACTAAGCATCATGAAAAAGTCTATTCTATTATTGATGTGTATGTTGGCTGTTACAATAACAGCTAATGCGCAAAAGTTTGCTTTGATCGACATGGAGTATATCTTCGAGAATATACCGGCTGCAAAGCAAGCTAACGAACAAATCACTCAGTCGTCAACAAAATGGCAGGGTGAGGTACAGGCAGTTATGGAAGCAGCCCAAACATTGTATACTAATTATCAAAAGAATGCAGGTTCTCTTTCCGAGCAACAAAAAACAAAAAAAGAAGAAGAGATTATTGCTAAGGAAAAAGAAGCTAACGAATTAAGAAAAAAATATTTTGGACCCGAAGGCGAACTTGCTAAAATGCAGGAAAGGTTAATGAAACCCATCGAAGATAAGGTTTACAATGCAGTGAAAGAGATATCAGAAAGCCAAGGCTATTCGTTGATACTTGATAGAGCCTCTGCTACAAGTGTTATTTTTGCTTCGCCACGTATTGATATTAGTAATGAAGTGCTGGCGAGGTTAGGATATTCAAATTAAATTTCTATATTTGCACCCGAGAGAAATAATCATTTAAAAATCAAAGAAATAGAATTATGTTAAAGAAGATTGCGATTGCACTAATGCTCATTCTTCCAATGGGATTGGCTGCACAAACCTTTAAATTTGGACACATTGCTTCTCAGGAAATAATGGTGTTAATGCCTGAATACACAAAAGCTATGGCCGACTTGGAAGCTTTGCAAAAAAAGTACACTGAAGAATTGCAGACAATTACAGATGAATTAAATAAAAAGTTCTCTGAATTTCAAGCAGCACAGAACGAAGGAAACCTTCCTGCAAATATTCAGGAGAGAAGACAACGTGAAATTCAGGAAATGATGGAGAGAAGAGAACAATTCGAACAAGATGCATATACTCAAATGAGAAAAACATCGGATGAATTAACTGCTCCTATTCTTCAGAAACTGGATAAAGCAATTAAAGATGTTGGTGCTGCAGAAGGCATGACTTATATCTTTGACCTTTCAAGAACTTATATCCCTTATATCAACGAAAATCAAAGTACCGATCTTACTGCTAAAGTAAAAAGCAAATTGGGTATCTGATTTTAGAAGTTAGGTATAGAATGTAAAGTGAGGTAAAGGAGGTAAAGTGCCATGTGGCGTTTGTCTCTTTTATCTCACTTTTTATTACTCTACCTCCTCTACCTCCTCTACCTCACTCTACCTCCTCCTCCTTATGAAAAAGCTATCTCAAGCCCCGGCACCCATAGGCATATTCGATTCAGGATATGGCGGACTTACAATTTTTGATAAGATACGTGAACTATTACCCCAGTATGATTACATCTATCTGGGCGACAATGCCCGTAATCCGTATGGTACCCGCTCTTTCGATATAGTTTATGAGTTTACCCTGCAAGCAGTAAATAAACTGTTTGAGTTGGGATGTCATTTGGTAATTCTGGCCTGTAATACTGCTTCGGCAAAGGCACTTCGAACCATCCAGATGAATGATCTTCCCCTATTAGATCCAAACAGACGTGTGCTGGGTGTTATTCGGCCCACTGTTGAACAAATTGGGTACTTAACAAAAACCCGGCATGTAGGCATTATGGCTACCAGCGGAACAATAAAGTCTGATTCGTACCCAATGGAAATACATAAACTCTTTCCTGATATTCAGGTTAGCGGCGAAGCATGTCCGATGTGGGTTCCATTAGTCGAGAACAATGAAGCCGATGGCTTAGGCGCCGATTATTTTGTTCGGAAGAACCTGGATAATCTGATGGCTAAGGACCCGATGATTGATTCAATTATATTAGGTTGCACCCATTATCCGTTATTACTCAATAAAATAAAACGTTTTGTACCTGATGGAGTAACCATTGTCTCACAAGGCGAATATGTAGCTTCCAGCCTGAAAGATTACCTCTACCGACATCCGGAAATGGACGAGAAATGCACCAAGAATGGCAAAGCTCAGTTCTATACAACAGAGGCCGAAGATAAATTCAGTGAATCGGCATCTATTTTCTTGAATTATCCAGTAACAGTACAGCGGATAGATTTAACCTGATTTAGTTACAGCCCCAAGTTATTAAAACCCAAAACATAAAACCATTAACCGGATTTTTTGTTATATTTGTAATAAACCCATAATACTGTTTATTATGAAGAATAGAAATGAAGAATTATTAATAGATGTCTTTGCCGGTTCGCCATGGGAAGCGGAATTGATAAAGGGTTTGCTTGAGAGTAATGGAATACCATCCTCACTAAAAGATGGTTTAATGGCAACAATGGCTCCATACAACGATGAAGTTGTTGTGCAAGTTAATGAAGAAAACTACGAAACGGCAATGGAAGTTGTTAGAAGTAGAAGCAAGGATTGAATAATGTGCCAATATGACTAATGTGCCAATGTAGTTAATGTGCCAATATGGTTAATGCAAATAATTAGTAATTAGTGCGCAGCCAATTAGCACATTGGCATATTGGCACATTGGCACATTATTCACATTGGCATATTAGTAATTATTCTTATATTTGCGCTTTCAAATAGTAACCAAAATGGCGCAACAGTTTACACGAATTGCAGTAAAAATAGGGAGTAATGTATTAACTCGTAAGGATGGCACGCTTGATGTTACCAGAATGTCGGCTATAACCGATCAGGTAGCAGAGCTTTGGAAAACAGGCGTAGAAATTATCCTGATATCATCGGGAGCAGTGGCTTCCGGGCGTAGTGAAATAAAAACTCCCAAAAAGCTTGATAGTGTAGACCAGCGACAACTCTTCTCGGCTGTAGGACAAGCCAAACTGATAAACAGATATTATGAACTTTTTCGCGAGCACGGTATTACTGTTGGGCAGGTACTAACCACCAAAGAGAATTTCGGATCGCGCAGGCATTACCTCAATCAACGCAACTGTATGAGTGTAATGTTAGAAAACGGAGTTATTCCTATTGTAAACGAAAACGATACCATATCGGTAACCGAATTGATGTTTACCGATAACGATGAACTCTCAGGCCTTATAGCAGCCATGATGGATGTTCAAGCATTAATAATCCTCAGCAATATTGATGGCATATATGATGGGCCGCCTTCCGATCCGGAATCTAAAGTAATTCCCGAAATAAAGAAAGGAGAGGATATCTCTGTTTACATTCAAGGCGTGCGTTCCAGTTTTGGAAGAGGAGGCATGCAAACCAAAACCAACATAGCCCGCAAAGTGGCCGACGAAGGGATAGCAGTAATGATTGCCAATGGCAAAAAAGACAATATACTTGTTGACTTGTTGCATAATCCTCAACATACAATATGCACTCGTTTTATTCCTGCAAGTGAACCAACTTCCAGTGTAAAGAAATGGATTTCGCACAGCGAAGGTTTTGCAAAGGGCGAAATACACATCAATGAACAAGCAACCGAAGTAGTTTTGCATTCGGATAAAGCGGTAAGCATACTACCGGTAGGAGTTACACGCATTGAAGGCGAGTTTGAGAAAGACGATATTGTGCGGATAATAGACTACAAAGGTAACAAACTTGGGGTAGGGCGTAGTGGTTACACATCTGCTCAGGCAATTTCTTTGATAGGGAAGCATGGCAAAAAGCCCATAGTACATTACGATTACCTCTGTTTAGAATAACGAATATGAACCAATTAACTCAGATCTTTAAATCAGTTCGCCAGGCTAGTCGCCAGCTCTTAACACTGCCCGACAACCAGATTAATTCTATTTTAGTAACGCTTGCCGATAGATTATTGGCAGAAACTCCGGCTATACTGAAAGCCAATCGGGCAGATTTGGATAGAATGGACAAAAACGATCCGAAATACGACCGTTTAATGCTTACCGACGATCGCCTGAAAGGTATTGCCGATGACATACGCAATGTGGCAACTCTTCCTTCTCCATCAGGGAAAGTATTAAAAGAAACAGTACGTCCCAATGGTATGAAGTTAAAGAAGATAAGTGTGCCTTTCGGGGTTATCGGAATTATATATGAAGCTCGGCCAAACGTAACTTTTGATGTGTTTTCGTTATGCTTCAAAAGCGGTAGTGCTTGTATATTGAAAGGAGGAACAGATGCGCATGAATCGAATACGGCAATAATCACCGTTATCCATTCGGTACTCGAGGAATTTGGTTTAGACCCCAATTTAGCTGTTCTGTTACCTTCCGACCGCGAAGCAACCCATGCCTTATTGAATGCTACAGGCTATGTAGATTTAATTATTCCACGTGGTAGCAGTAACCTTATTAATTTCGTCAGACAAAACGCAGCCATTCCTGTTATCGAAACCGGAGCCGGAATATGCCATACCTATTTCGATGAATTTGGAGACGTTACCAAAGGAGCCGCCATTATTAATAATGCCAAGACACGCCGTGTAAGTGTTTGTAATGCATTAGATTGTGCAATTATTCATGAATCTCGTTTGAATGATTTGCCTGCACTTTGCAGTAAACTCATTGATAGCAATGTGGTGATTTATGCCGATACACAATCATATACAGCATTGAATGGAAATTATCCGGCCGAACTTCTAAAACCTGCAACTCCCGATAGCTTTGGAACAGAGTTCTTATCCTATACTATGTCTGTAAAGACCGTTCCTGATATTCAGCACGCATTAGGACATATTGAAGAATACAGTTCCAAGCACAGTGAATGTATTGTGACAGAAAACAAAGAGAACGCAGCATTGTTTACCTGCATGGTAGATGCTGCCTGTGTATATACCAATGTATCTACTGCCTTTACAGATGGTGCACAATTTGGCTTGGGGGCAGAAATAGGAATCAGTACTCAAAAACTTCATGCCCGCGGCCCCATGGCCTTAGAAGAAATAACATCTTATAAATGGATCATTGAAGGTAATGGACAAACAAGAAATGAGTAGTGAGTAATGAGTTTTGAGTAATGAGTTTTGAGTTAAGATTCCGCATGGTAACTCACTACTCATAACTCATTACTCAAAACTCATAACTCACTACTCACTACTCACTACTCATAACTCAAAACTCAAAAATTATGAAGAAATTTACTTGTGTAAAAGACTTGGGCGATTTAAAGAAAGCCCTTGCCGAATCATTTGAGATTAAAAAGGATCGTTTTAAATATGTTGAGTTGGGAAGAAATAAAACTCTTATGATGATATTCTTCAACTCAAGTCTTCGTACCCGTTTAAGTACTCAAAAAGCAGCTACCAACCTTGGCATGAACGTAATTGTTCTTGATATCAACCAGGGAGCATGGAGTCTTGAAACAGAGCGTGGTGTTATTATGGATGGTGATAAACCCGAGCACATTCTGGAAGCCATTCCTGTAATGGGATCCTATTGCGATATCATTGGTGTTCGTTCTTTTGCCCGCTTCGAGAGTCGCGAATATGATTATAACGAAACAGTTATCAATCAGTTCATTGAATTATCTGGTCGTCCGGTATTCTCTATGGAGGCAGCAACCCGTCATCCGTTACAAAGCTTTGCCGATTTAATAACCATCGAGGAATACAAGAAAACCGCTCGTCCTAAAGTTGTTTTAACTTGGGCCCCTCATCCTAAACCATTGCCACAGGCTGTTCCCAACTCGTTTGCCGAGTGGATGAATGCCACCGATTATGATTTTGTAATAACACATCCCGAAGGTTACGAACTTGATCCTTCGTTTGTTGGCAATGCCAGGGTAGAATACGATCAGATGAAAGCCTTCGAAGGAGCAGACTTTATCTATGCCAAAAACTGGTCGGCATATACAGGTGATAATTATGGTCAGATATTAAGTCGGGATCGCTCGTGGACAGTAAGTGATCGTCAGATGGCAGTTACTAACAATGCTTATTTCATGCATTGCCTTCCAGTACGTCGTAATATGATTGTTACTGATGATGTTATTGAAGGTCCGCAATCTATTGTTATTCCCGAAGCAGCAAATCGCGAAATATCGGCAACGGTGGTTCTGAAAAGAATGCTGGAAGGGTTGAAGTAAGAATTTGTAATTAATAAAATGAAGACACTAATCATCTTAAGCCTTTTTGCATTGTTTGTGAGTGGTTGCAAACCGAAACCCAATTCCACAAATCAGCAAACAACCTATTCTTGTCCTATTGTTTCAGCAGAAGAAATTGCAAAAATTGCACCTGTTATTAAAAAATGGACAGACTTTAATAACATTGATTTTACACAAGCAAAACTCATAAGTGTTGATACAATATGCTTGGATTGTCCACTGGATCCAAAAGATATATATCCCCGCGATTTCGATGATGGAGATGCCGACCGATGGATCGATGTGGATTATTCGCCTAACAAGCAACGGTACGTAGATTTAGGACTGTTTGGAGGTTATGACGTAAACGAAGACGAGGAATTTGTGTTTTTAGGCTGGGACGATTGCCAAGAAGTATCTCTTGTAGATTGTGAGAAAAAAATCAAAAAGATGGTTTTGTGGTTAGGCAGTTCAGAACGCGCAGAAGATGTGTTCTGGAAGTCGGATGACATATTTATAGTTGTAGGTCATAATTGTGGGGATGGTTTCGTTTGTCTTTTTGATATAACAAAGCAAACAAAAAGTTATTATCAAATTGAAGTTGATGGAATCGAAGGTGATGAAATCGAAGTTAACTATATAAACAAAGTATATTGGAAAGAAAAAGGAATAGTTGTGGTTGAACCATAATTTGCCTATGTCTGTTTTTATCCATTCGCAAATCATTACTGTTTTTTATGCTGCAAAACGTTGTTTCAAAATGCAGCATTTCACACTTTCAAAATGCAGCATTTTGATTGAATGAAATGCAGCATTTCGTAACTACAAAATGCGGCATTTTGAAAATGAGCAATAAAAGCGCCTCTGTGGAACGTATGGAAGGGGTGGGGTGGAAAAATTTTTCAAATTAGTTGCTTTTGGATGTTGTGAAATAATTAAACAGGCAGCCGCTTGTTGAAAAGATTTTTAACCTCATTAAGAAATAATTAGTTTGTTTTCCACTCTCCCAGATTACGTTGTTCATGATCAAAATTAACCCCCACCTTAACTAATTCACGTCCATCGGCAGTATAAGGAATGAGGTATCCTTTTTCGTCAATCTGTGCTAGTGCTTCGGTAGCCGATCCGTTTAATTTAAACAGCATCAGCACCATGGCTACTTTAGAGCAAAAAACAGCCTGATATACTTTACTTTATGAATAGTTTTCCTATCTTTGTCAAAAATACAGTGATAAATATCATAAAAAAGTACATAAAAGACTGCTGGCTGTTTTAAATTGGCATATACAATTCCTCAATATAATGTCAATATAATGTCAACAACAGCAGTAATATACTATGATTAGGACATCTAAATATACTGGTGCCATAATACTCATATCTTGTTCTGTGAATAAAACGAGAGAGAAATTTTTAATAATTAATGAACATTAATTGAGTTGTATCTATTTAAGTCACCATTTTTTTAACCAAAACGTTATGAAGAGAATTATTTTACTTTCAGCATTCATTTTATGCTATGTTGCAATTAATATTGAGGTAAATGCAACAAATGTTACAAGACAAGAAAAAATTCAGAAGGAAAACAACACCTTTAATTGGGGAGATTATCCTTTATACAAGGATGCTCTTTTGAAGACTCTGGAATACAACCTTGATGATTGGTTGAATGAAGCTAAATTCGAGGGAAGAACTAAAAAACAAGTTCGTCAATATGTGGGTCAATATATCAAGCTAATCAGGGAAGATAACCTGTATTATCAAAATGGATCTTATATTGATAGAACAGGTAAACTAACCAACAAAAAGACTGGAACCGACTATCCGGGTATAGCTGTTAACTACATTACCACCATAGTTAAGGAAATGATCCAAAAAGGAATGTACTACAAGCAATAAACTTCTGGAATTAAAGAAGTTATAAACTAAAACGCAGATTAACGCGGATTTACACAGATTATGTATGAAAGATTAATCTGCGTAAATCCGCGTAAATCTGCGTTTCAAAATATATCTCCTTTTTTAAATAAAAAATAATGCTTACATTAGCCTCATGAAAGATAATAAGGCAACAAATAACAAAAGCGGCTTTGGAACAGCTGCTGTATACTTCACTGCAATATCATCCATTCTTGGGGCTATATTATTCCTCCGCCTGGGATATGCCAGTGGAACACTTGGTTTTTGGGGAACGATAATAATTATATTACTTGGCCACCTGATAACCATTCCTACTGCACTGGCAATCTCCGAACTTGCAACAAACACACGGGTTGAAGGGGGTGGAGAGTACTTTATTATATCTCGCTCCTTTGGATTGAAATTGGGTTCTACCATTGGTATTACCCTTTTCCTGTCACAAACCATTAGTATTGCTTTTTATACCATTGCCTTTGCCGAATCCTTTCAACCACTTTTTGCATGGTTAATTGAACGTTTTGGATTTGAACTACCCCGGCAGGCAATAAGTGTACCCACTTTCCTTGTTCTGGCTTACATTATTCTAAAAAAGGGAACCGGATCGGGAGTTAAGCTTTTGTATATTGTAAACGCACTACTTTTTATAGCCTTACTTTTCTTTTTTCTGGGAAAACCAATTACTCCTACCATTGATGCTACTGCTGTAGTTGCCGAAACAGATGCTGCATTAAGCGGATTCAAGTCGAACTTCGGGATACACAATATGAAAGATTTCTTTATCATATTTGCCATCTGTTTTCCTGCATTTACAGGAATGACGGCAGGTGTAGGTTTAAGTGGAGATCTGAAAAACCCCAGTAAAGCTATTCCCATGGGTACCATGATGGCTACCATAACCGGGTTGGTAGTATATGTTATAGTTGTATGGAAACTATGTACCTCTGCTTCGGCCGAAGAACTAATAGCCGATCAGCTTATCATGTCGCGAATTGCTTTGTTTGGTGTAGTGGTTATTCCCATCGGATTGGCTGCCTGCACATCTTCGTCTGCCATAGGGGCCATGATGGTTGCTCCACGTACTTTGCAAGCCATTGCTGCCGACGGTACTTTTCCGTTTAAACGAATCAACCAGTTTTTTGCCAGAGGAAAAGGTCCTACACGCGAGCCTATCAATGCTTCGCTGCTTTCATTTATTATAGCACTGATATTTATTATCCTGGGAGATGTAAATACAGTAGCCGAAATTATAACCATGTTTTTTCTTATAACATATGGCACATTGTGTTTGAGCTCGTTTCTCAATCATTTTGGATCTCCACCTTCGTACCGTCCACGTTTTAAAAGTAAATGGTTTATTTCGCTTGCCGGCTTTTTACTTTCGGTATGGGTAATGTTTATGATTAACCCGCTATACACCATTCTGGCTTATATTGTAATTATTTTGATTTATTTATTTGTTGAACATACCAACAAAGACCAGAAAGGAATTGTTAATATATTCAAGGGAGCGCTTTTCCAGTTGAATCGTCATTTGCAGATTTACATGCAGAAACATCAGGCAGGGATGGGAGATGAGGAATGGCGCCCGGCAGCTATCTGTATTTCTACTAATTCTTTTAAAAGAGATAAGGTATTACAAATGATGAGATGGATTAGCTATCAGCATGGGTTTGGTACTTATTTCCATTTAATTGAGGGATATTACAGTAAGCAAACGCATATTGAAGCCCAAAAAGATTTGGAAAAACTCATCACAACTCAAAAAGAAGCCAAAGGGAGCTTATATATTGATACAATGATTTCTCCGTCTTATACTTCGGCCATTGCACAGGTTATTCAGTCGCCCTCTATTTCGGGAATGGAAAATAATATGGTGATGTTTGAATACGATAAACGGTCATCCAACGAGCTGAACCGTATTCTGGAAAATGTAAACCTGGTACGTGCCGGTGATTTTGATATTTGCATTTTTTCCGGATCGGAACATTTTATACATCCCAACAACGGACTGCATGTGTGGATACGCGAGGGAGACGAAAAGAATACAAATTTCATGATTCTTTTAGGATACATAATTATGGCACACCCCGATTGGAAAAAAGGACAGATTAAAATATTTATTCCCAGTGTTAAAACCGAGCTAGGTACACTTAAAGAAGATTTAGCCCGGAAAATTGCCGACGGACGCCTGCCTATTACATTGGCCAATATTGAAATCATTATTATTCCCGAAGGCGAAACCATCAGTCAAACAATATGTAAATGGTCGCCTAATGCCGGACTTACTATCATTGGGTTTAATGAACATCATATTAAACATGATGGCATTGATTTCTTTACTGCCTTCGATGGTATTGGCGATATATTGTTTGTTAATTCGGGTAAAGAAAAAGATATCAATTAGTATATGAATCCCCTATGGGGATTTAAGAGTTGTGTTGTGATATTATTTGTGCAGAAAATAAGCCATCAATAGTATAAGAAGATCCAATTTACGCAAATGCTGACGTATTTCAAGAAGTGCTTTAGAGATATGCTTTTCTACGGCCTTTTCACTGATCCCCAGCGTTTCTGCTATTTCTTTATTCTTAAGATGCTTTTTCCTGCTCAATATAAATACGTTTTTGCATTGAGGTGGTAGTGTTTCTACAAAACGATCAATTTTCATATCAACCTCTTTAGCCAGCAAAGTATCATACTGGTTAAACTCCATTATTATCCGGTTAATCAGTGAATCGGTATCTTCCGAACTAACCCGCCGTTGGTTATAGGCCTGCTGTATATGATTGATGGATTTATTGTAAACTGCACGGTAAAGATAAGGTTTCACCGATATACTGAAATCTACCTGTTCTTTATTGGTCCATAATGAAAGGAAAGTATCCTGTACAATGTCTTCTGCTATTTGCCAGTCATTCAGATAACGATAAGCATAAGTAACCAATGGCTCAAAATATTCCAAGAAAAGATTCTCGAATGCATTATACATTACTTTTTGTTTGGTTATACTCATAGTATATTTGTCTATATCTTCTCTGGTTAGCCGGGTTTAAATACAAAGGTAATAATTTTCCTCCTAAATCAAAATGGTTGAAAGTAGGTCAAAAAAAACATAACCCCAAGGTAGGGATAATTGGTTTTCAACTGTGATATAATAAGGAGGCAACTCAAATACTAAAGAAATGAACGAATTAATCACAAAATATCTGCAAGGCGAAGCCAATGAAGCAGAAAAGAAACAGCTATTGGAATGGCTGCAACAAGATGAAGAGAATAAAAAAGAATTCTCCGCAATGCGCGATGCATGGCTTGCATCAGGCATTGGTAGTCGTTTTAGTTCCGAATATAAAGAAAAAGCATTCAATCAGTTTATTCACAATGTCGAGACACGGAAAAACAGAACCCTCAGCATTCAATTAGGCAGAATTGCTGCTGCTGTTGTATTACTTATTGTAACCACAGGTATCGGATACATGATTGGAAACAAATCTGCCAAACAAGACATTCCTGTTGAAGTGATTGTAAAAAACAACTTTTTAATGGGAGCCGACAGCAAAGGATCGGTTGTATTACCCGATGGGTCGAAAGTGTGGCTGCATGGTAATAGTAAACTAACTTATCCGGATGTATTTGCCGCAACCTCGCGAAATGTTAAGGTTAACGGAGAAGCATATTTTGAAGTAACCGAGAATAAAGATGCCCCTTTTATTGTTGAAACTGATAACATACACATAAAAGTATTAGGTACACAGTTTAATATGAAAGATTACGATAACCAATCTACCACAGAAACAGTTTTGGTATCGGGCAAAGTAGAAGCATTTATTCCCAGAACCAATGAACGGATAATGATGAAACCCAATCAGAAATTACTTTGGGACAGTGTATCTAAAGATTATAAACTAACCGAAGTTGATGCCAAAGATTATATTGTTTGGATTAATGATAAATTGGTATTTAACAAAGAAAAGCTTCAAACCATATTATTTAAAATGGAACGTTGGTATAACATCAAAATTGTTGTCGACAAAAAGGTTGATTTAAATCAGCGGCTTTCATTAACCATACGGCACGAGGACAAAGAAGAAATATTCAAACTGCTTGGGCTAATAGCTCCCATACGATACCAGATAGATAATAAAACAGCAACAATACGTCCTAAATAACATATTATTGACAACTAAAAATCTACGAAGCCTATGAAGTAAAAACAAAGAAATGAAAAGCACTTAAGAATCAGGCAAATGCTACCAACATTCGCCTGATAATGATTTCCAAATTAAAACGGCTCTCAGAAGTTGAAGCATTGGGAGCCAATGTTTAACAAATCGATGCAAATGTATGAAAAAAAAGTCCATGAAGGGAGTAACTATGTCCTTTCTTAACATTAATTCGTTCAAAAAAATGAAACTGATAGTCCTGTTTACTGTCGTTTCCATACTACAGTTAACCGCAGCTCAAAGCTATGCACAAGACACAAAGATTACATTTAATCTTACTAACGTTACTCTGGAAGAGGCAATTAAAGCTATTGAATCCGAAACACAATTCGTATTCTTTTTTAATCATTCCGACATTGATCTTTCGCAAACCGTATCACTAAACGTCAACCGGAAAGATATAAAAGAAGTTCTTAAACAAGTATTGCGTAAAAACGATTATCGTATCGAAAACAACAAAATCGTAGTACTGCCTTCGCGCGATCAGGATGACGGATTTATAAAAGGAAAAATTGTAGATGCGTTTGGTGAACCTATTATCGGTGCCAATGTACTTGAAAAAGGAACCAATAACGGTACAATTACCAATCTCGATGGAGAGTTTATACTAAAAGCTGCACCAGGAAGTGTACTTGTAGTAACCTTTATCGGCTATACAACACAGGAAGTAAAAGTTACCTCCAGCCGTAGCTACCAGATTAAGCTGGAAGAAGATGCACAAGCCCTTGGCGAAGTAGTTGTTGTGGGGTATGGTATCCAAAAGAAAGTAAATGTTATCGGTTCTATCTCGCAGGTGGGTACAAAAGAATTATCCAACCGTTCTACACCGCAATTATCGAATGCACTGGCCGGATTAATGCCGGGTGTTAGTGTAATACAACGTTCGGGAAAACCTGGTGATGGCAGTGGAACTATCCGGGTACGTGGTGTTGGCTCTATAGGAAGCAGTGATACTGATAGCAAATCCGATGCATTGGTGTTGATTGATGGTATCCCAGGCGATTTAAATACCATCAATTCCGACGATGTAGAGAGTATTTCTGTACTTAAAGATGCCTCATCGGCAGCTATTTATGGTTCGCGGGCAGCTAACGGGGTTATTCTGGTTACAACCAAAACCGGTGCGGAAGGAAAGATCTCAGTAACATACAATGGGTATGTAGGTTTTAACGAAGCTACCGAACTACCGGAGTTTGTTAACTCGTGGGAGTGGGCCGACCTTTATAATAAGGCTGTGGGCCGTGAAGAATATTCGGCCGAGGTAATCAGAAAACTTCAGGACGGAAGCGATCCTGATAATTATGCAAATGAAAAGTATCTGAAAAAGATACTCGGTAACCGCGGATTTCAAACAAGCCACAATGTTTCAATCAATGGTGGAAGCCAGAAGAACAGGTATATGTTATCCTTTGGATACATGTCGCAGGATGGTATTGTAGATAAGAACAATTACACCCGTTACGATGGTCGTGCAAATATTATAAACGAACTGGCAACAGGCCTTAAGCTAACCACCCGCTTGTCGGGGACGTATGGCATGCGCAAAGAACCCAATATTATTGGTGGAGACGATGCCAGTGGAATGACCGGAATTATACAAAAAGCAGTTCGCTTTCCGGGATTAAAACCTACTGTAGTATCCGATGGCAGCTTTGGAGTAGGACCGGAGCAACATGGTACACCCGTATCATGGGTTATGAGCCCTTCGTTCTTTGAAAAACCAGTATTCTCTGTGAATGCAAATGTGCGTCTGGATTATAATCCTATAAAAGATCTTACCATTTCGGGTATTGGTGCGTTTAAATACACCAACGGCGAAGAAAGAGGCTTTAAATCTACACATAACCTGGAAGGTGGACGTACATTGGGACCATCGTGGATGCAAAACACCATGACTAAAACCGTTTATAAAACATTTCAGGCTACAGCCGATTATTCCAAAACATTTGCCAATGTACATAATCTGGGAGTTTTGGTAGGATACTCATGGGAAGAACAAGATTATAGTTCTTTGAAAGGTACACGCGACAACTTCCCTGGAAATACCTTACATGAACTCAATGCCGGATCGCCCGATAATCAGAAGAACGAAGGAACAGGAAACCAATGGGCTATACAATCTTATTTCGGCCGGTTGCAATATAACTATGCCGAACGTTATCTGTTCGAATCAACTGTTCGTTACGATGGTTCGTCACGTTTCCCGAAGGATAATAAATTTGCTTTCTTCCCATCATTTGCATTGGGATGGAAAATATCCGAAGAAGCCTTTATCCGTGAAAACGAGAACATGGAATGGTTGTCTAACCTGAAACTTAAAGCTTCGTGGGGTAGATTGGGTAATCAGAATATTGGTAACTATCCATATCAAACAGTATATTCACTGGGCCAGAACTATCCATTTGGCGATACCTACCAGCAAGGAGCAGCAGTAACTACCGCAACCGACCCACGGATTAAATGGGAAGAAACAGAAACCATTGATACCGGTTTCGAAATGATTTTATGGAGAGGTTTACTAAGCTTAAATGCTTCTTATTTTTACAGAAAAACAACCGACATTCTGTACAGCCCTTCGGGTAGTGTATCGAACGTATTGGGGCAAAAAGTATCTGTAACGAATACTGGTAAACTTAAAAACTCCGGTTGGGAGTTTGAACTGGGTCATCGCCACCGCATTGGTAAAGTTAATTACAACATTAACGCAAACGTTACTTACCTTAAAAACGAACTCTTAACACTTGGTGTAGGGAACGTTGAACAGCCCAATGGTATGGTAGGTAATGGAAGCGACTTGTTTATTGGTTATCCAATGCAAATGTATTACGGTTATGTTAGCGATGGTGTATTTCTTAACGAAGCCGATATTGCAGCATGGCACAATCAATCGTCCATAACCCCGAAGCCGGTAGCCGGAGATCTTCGTTATAAAGATATAAGTGGCCCCGACGGAGTTCCCGATGGTGTTGTTGATGCAAAGTACGACCGTGTATATCTGGGCTCGCGTATCCCTAAATACAGTTATGGTATAAACCTTGGTGCTCAGTATAAAGATTTTGATATCTCTTTATTCTTCCAAGGCGTATCAGGCGTAAAAGGGTTGCTGAATAATTATGCCGGATATGCATTATGGAGCAACAATGGTAACATTCAACGCTGGCAGGCCGACGGTGCGTTCGATCCGGAAAACCCGACACGCTATCCTAAATATCCGCGTTTGGAATCTCTTTCCAATACAGGCTCACCCAACACAGTATCATCCGATTACTGGATACGTAACGCTTCTTATTTGCGGTTAAAGAACTTGCAAATAGGATACAAATTACCAATCACGTTGGTAAATCGTATAGGTGTAAAGAACATACGTATATACGCTCAGGGCGAAAATCTGTTCTCAATCAACAATTATCCGGAAGGTTGGGACCCCGAAATCAATACAGGTGGCGATTATTACCCAATTTTGAGAACAATTACTTTTGGTATAAACCTTAATTTCTAAGTCAGATGAAAGCAATAAGATACATTATATATACATTACTTCTGCCGCTGATGTTTATAACATCCTGCGATTTGGAAAGAAACCCGATGGACCAGTTTGCCGAAAACGATTTCTGGAACGACGAGGATAATGCCATCCTTGCACTTACAGGAATATACAAATCGAATGTGCTCTTTAACTCACCCGAATACAGCCCAAGCGACTGGTGGACATACGGCGGTTTGTTGTTTATGGAGTTCCCCACCGATAATGCTTACGACCGTAGAGGGAAAAACTCTAACTTTCATAAAATGACGGATGGAACTTTGCTTGCAAATAATGGGTACATCAGTAACCTCTGGAGTAATTCGTATACCAAGATAGCCCGTGCTAATCGGTTTATCGAAGGGATTGATAAGCTTACCAGTGCCCCCGAAACAGCCAGACACCTGAAAGCCGAAGCGCGTTTCTTACGGGCAACCCAGTATTTCTATTTGTCTCAGTTCTGGGGAGATGTTCCTTTGGTTACTAAAACATTAACTAAAGATGAGGCCAACACTGTTACCAAAGCAAAGAAAGCAGATATTATTAATTTTATTATAACCGAGCTTAGAGAAAGCACAACAGATCTTCCACGTTTCAAAGACCTTAAATCAAACGGTAGAGCCTCTAAACAAGCAGCTCTTGCATTTCTGGGCAGAACGCTTATGGCCGATAAACGTTTTGCCGATGCAGCAAGTGTTTATGAAGAAATCATAGAACTCGACGATAACATTATTGATCCCAATTACAGTACCATATTCCTGCCGTCTAACGAAAACAGTAAAGAGAATATCTTCTCGATGCAATATTTGCAAGACCTGGCAGGTAACGCCTTACCCCAACATGCCTTTCCGGTAATGGATGGTGGCTGGTGCTTAATTAATGTAGGTGGTGGTTTATTCGAAGCTTATGAATTTACCGATGGTACCCCTTTTAGTTACGAAAACCCCTTGTATAATCCGGATAACCTTGGCGAGAATCGCGACCCACGCCTGGATTATACTATTTATTACGATGGCGCTTCGTTCCGTGGTAAGGTATATTCCTGCCATCCGGATGCCAACAGTCCCGATAAAGTATCTTCTGGTCAAACTACCCAAACAGGTTTAATGATGCGAAAATACTTTGATGAAGGATTCAACGGCAACCTGAACAGTTATGGAGCCAATGTTCCCATTATCCGTTATGCCGAGGTATTGCTTAGTTATCTGGAGGCCAAGTTGGAAGCAGGAGATGCAATAACCACTACTTTGCTCGACAATACAATAAATAAGGTAAGAGGACGTTCTTCGGTAAATATGCCTGCGGTTACTGAAACAAATGCAGATAAGCTTCGGCCCATTCTGCGTAACGAACGCCGGGTAGAGTTAGGTATGGAAGGTATTCGTTACTGGGACTTGATGCGTTGGGAAATTGCACACGAAGTACTGAACGATAACATTTTTGGTGCACCATTCCCCGGCTCGGAACGTGTTAGCAAACTACCCGATGGAACAGTTGATAAATATGGTAGATGGTATGTAGGTAAAAGAGAGTTTCGCAAGGATAAGGATTACAGATGGCCTGTTCCGCAGAGTGAACAGAATATAAATCCTAATTTGGCGGAATAGATCTAATGTGAAAATGTGAAAATGTGGCAATATGCCAATATACTAATACGACAATGTGCCAATACGAAAATATGGCAATGTAAAAATTAGTAATAAAATTAAAATTAGTAAATTAGCACATTCTTATATTGCCACATTAGCACATTGGCACATTGTCGCATTGGCACATTAATAAATTATACATCATGAAAAAAACGATTGCCCTGAGTTTGGGCACTACCCTACTGGTTTCCTGTGGAGGAAACGAAAAGAAACAAACAGAACAAAGACCCAACGTCATTGTAATACTTGCCGATGACATAGGTTATGGCGATTTAAGCTGCAATGGTGAACCTACCATTCACACCCCAAATGTAGAAAAACTGGCAAGCCGCGGAGTACGCTTTACCGATGCTCATGCTGTTGCCGCCACCAGTACCCCTTCGCGTTATTCGCTGTTAACCGGTCAATATGCCTGGCGAAGAAACGATACAGGTATTGCTACCGGCGATGCGGGAATGGTTATCCGCCCCGAACAAACTACCATTGCCGATATGTTTCGCAACAACGGATACGCAACCGGTGCGGTTGGTAAGTGGCATCTGGGATTAGGCGACAAGGCAGGTACACAGAACTGGAACGGATTTATCACCCCTGGCCCTACAGATATCGGTTTCGATTATTCTTATATTATGGCAGCAACGGGCGACCGTGTACCTTGTGTATATGTAGAGAACCAACGAATAGTAAATCTGGATCCGAATGATCCGATTGAAGTTAGCTACAAAGAACCATTCCCCGGCGAACCGCTTGGAAAAGATCATCCGGAAATGCTGTATGTACAGAAACCAAGTCTTAACCACGGACACAATCAGGCTATTGTAAACGGTATTTCACGTATTGGATACATGAAAGGCGGCAAACAAGCCTTGTGGGTAGACGAAAACATTGCCGACAGCATTACACACCACGCTGTGGAGTTTATTGAAAACAACCACGATAAGCCTTTCTTCCTCTATTTCGCAACCAACGATATTCATGTACCACGTGTACCGCATCCCCGGTTTGCAGGCAAAAGCGGAATGGGTCCACGTGGAGATGCCATTCTTGAGTTCGACTGGAGTGTTGGTCAGATTATGGAAGCACTCGAAAAACACGGATTAACCGAAAACACCCTCATCATTCTTACCAGCGATAACGGCCCGGTTGTAGATGATGGTTATCAAGATCAAGCAGTAGAGTTATTAGGCGATCACCGTCCTTGGGGGCCATTCCGTGGAGGTAAATACAGTATATTCGAAGCCGGAACACGTATTCCATTTGTTGTAAGCTGGCCTGCAGAAACTAAACAAACGGTATCAAGTGCGTTAGTATCGCAAATTGATCTTTTCGGTTCATTAGCAAATCTGCTGGGTGCTGATATACCCGAAGGGGCAGCTCCGGATACAAGAAACCAACTGGATGCACTGTTAGGCAAAGACCTTAAAGGTCGCGATTATATTGTTGAACAGGCTGGTTCCTTATCTGTATCCAATGGTACATGGAAATATATTACACCAGGTAAAGGTGCTGCCTATAACCGGTTAACAAATACAGAGTTAGGTAACAATCCGGAGCCGCAGCTCTATAACCTCAAAGAGGATATTGGCGAAAAGAATAATCTTGCAGCACAATACCCCGAAAAGGTTGAAGAACTAAAGGCTATACTTGAGAAAGAAAGAAGTATTTTGAAACGCTAAGTTACGCTAAGTTACGCGGAGGAACTTTTAATAATAAACTCCGTGTAACTTAGCGTAACTTAGCGTTTAAACAAACCACAACATCATGAAACACCTCCAACTTACCGCAGCCATAGGGGCAGCCCTTCTTCCCCTTGCCTTACAAGCACAAAACGCAGCAAAGAAGCCCCATATCATTTTCATCATGACCGACCAACAACGGGGAGATGCTATGGGCTGTATGGGTAACGAATCCATCCACACCCCAGCCATGAATCAACTGGCTCAGGAAGGTTCTCTATTTACATCTGCCTATACCTCTACCCCAAGCAGTACCCCGGCTCGTGCCGGATTATTAACCGGAATGTCTCCCTGGCATCATGGCATGTTGGGATACGGAAAAGTAGCCGAAGAATACCGCTACGAAATGCCACGCATGTTACGTGATTTGGGATACTATACCTTTGGAATAGGGAAAATGCATTGGAATCCACAAAATGCTCTTCATGGGTTTCATGCCACACTGCTTGATGAAAGCGGACGGGCAGAATCGAAAGATTTTATAAGCGACTATCGCAAATGGTTTCAGGTATTCGCTCCCGGCCTCAATCCCGATGAAACCGGAATAGGATGGAACGCCCACGCAGCCACAACATATAAGTTGGACAAATCTCTACACCCTACCGCATGGACGGGGGAGATGGCCAGAGAATTGATTCGTAATTATGAGTCGGAACAACCGCTTTTCTTAAAAATATCATTTGCTCGTCCGCATAGTCCTTACGATCCTCCACAACGTTATCTTGATCTGTATGCCGATGCAGATATACCAAAACCATTTGTGGGCGATTGGTGTACTGAGTTTGCTAACGAACTTGACCCCTCAAAGGCATCCTCGGATGCACCATTTGCTAACTTCGGCGAGGAGTATGCAGTAAACTCGCGTCGGCATTACTATGCCAATATAACTTTTATTGATGATCAGATTGGAGCAATTATAGATGTGCTCAAACAAAAAGGTATGTACGATAATGCTCTTATTTGTTTTACTGCTGATCATGGTGATATGATGGGTGATCATTACCACTGGCGAAAAACATATCCTTACGAGGGTTCGGCAAAAATACCTTTTATAGTTAAATGGCCCCAATCATTTGGTATTAAGGCAGGGGCAAAGATTGAACAACCTGTGGAACTTCGTGATTTTCTTCCTACATTTATTGATATAGCAGGTAGTACAGTACCCAGCGATATGGATGGAGCTTCTTTGCGTCGGTTGGCCGAAGGCAATACCTCATCATGGCGTAAATACATTGATCTGGAACATGCCACTTGTTACCGTAAAGAGAACTATTGGTGCGCACTTACCGATGGCAAGATTAAATATGTATGGAATTTCAATACAGGGCAGGAACAGCTTTTCGATCTGGTAAAAGATCCCGGTGAACTGCATGAATGTTCCGCAGATAAGAAATATAAAAAGACGTTGGCAGAAATGCGACAGGCTATGATTCAGCATCTCTCCGAACGTGGGGAACCGTATATAAAGGATGGAAACTTAGTGAAGTTATCGTCTACCATATTGTATAGTCCTGCTTATCCAAGATAAATTTTGAACACAGAGTCACAGAGAAACAGAGTTCTTTGTTTTGTGCTGAACACAGAGTTATTGTACGACAAAAGCGAAGCCTCCGTGTTCAGCACAAGGAAAAGCTCCGTGTTTCTGTGTCTCTGTGTTTTAATTCAATTCCTATCTTCCGGAATGCTGGTGTAAAACGGACTAATAAAATTGAGAAAGCCATATTTCACCTCTTCGTTAGGATAGCCGAGGGTATAGGTCTGAAACTCTTTATCGTAACCCTTAATGGTAAGGTATCCGCTTTGATAAATCATTGGGATGGGGTTGTTTTTATCTGCCCGGTCGTTACTGATAGAGTTTGCCGAAACAGTCACTCCATCCAGATCGCGAAGGTCGTGATTAGTTTTCTTCAACATCTCTACCAAAAAAGTGGGTGTGCCGGTTGCAAACCAATGGTAGCGTAGCTTACCACTCGACAGTGCACTCAATACACTGAACGGATTGTAGATACCTTTCGTTTGGTCTTCGTTAAAGAAATAACCATCGTACAATGTAGTGAGTTGCTCCATTGCTCCTTTTACGTCAGTGTCATTAATGTTGGCAAGTTTTTGGAGCCCATGTTGGAAGTTGGTTTCTATCTCATCTTTGGTTAGTCCACAAATGTCGCTAAAACGGGGGTCGAAGCTGATATCGACCAATTGGTTGAGGTTGCTAAAGATACCCATTTGCGCAAACTTGGTGACACCGGTAATAAGGACAAAATGAAGCCATTTATCAGCAGTTTTTAGTACAGTGTAGAAAGCGGTAAGGATGGTCCGGAACTTATCCTGTAGCTCTTCGTCGTGAAAGCTTCGCAACAAAGGCTTGTCGTATTCATCGATGAGCACCACTACTCGACGTCCCGTTTTTAGGTAGGCATGTTCAATTACAGACATAAAACGTCCGGAATGATTGATACCTTTTCCCCCGGTTTCGTAGAGTTCTTCCCATTGCTGGAGTTGTTTTTCGAGCATCTCTAGCAGGTTCTCGCAACTATCGTAACGATCGGCATTCAAGTCGAGATGAATCACCGGATGTATATTCCATGGGGCTTCCCATTTTTCGATGGCTAATCCGTGAAAGAGTTCTTTTTTGCCCATAAAATAGGCTTCGATGGTGGAGAGTAACAGGCTCTTACCAAACCGACGGGGGCGCGAAAGGAAGTAAGGATTACCCAGTTCGATAAGCCGACGGATATGGTGGGTTTTGTCTACATATTCGTAACCTTCTTCACGAAGTTTTTCAAAACTTTGTATACCAATGGGGTAGCGTGGTTCCTTAGTTGTTGGCATGGCTTATCTCTTTTAATGTTCAACGGAAATTCTTTATTACAAAGATACGTCTTTAAAGTATGTATGCAATTAACTCTATGTTGTTTTTTATAGATCGCTTTAGATTGTTTGAAAAAACTCCTCTACACAGAAGTTGAAAAGTCGAAATTTGCCGTCACACCAGCACGCTTCCGTTTATTTGCTTGATTAACAAGCTATTAAAGCGTGCTGGCAAAGTGTGCTGGCAAATATAATTACAATTTGCCAGCACGCTTTCAAATGCACATGAAACTATTAGTTTCATTTTCGTTTCGTTCGTTGAAACAAGTAGTTTCATATATAGGAAACCAACTGTTTCATATATAGAAAACAAGTAGTTTCATATATAGGAAACTGTTGGTTTCCTACCGTGAAACCGTTGGTTTCCTACCGTGAAACTGTTGGTTTCCTACTGTGAAACTGTCGAACCCTAACTTGGGTTGACTCTTTTTCTCTTATCCCTAGAACAGGTTGACCAACTGACCAACTACTAGCTACCAACTACTAGCTACCAGCTACCAACTAGCTACCAACTACTAGCTACTAACTACTACTAACTACTAGTACCTTTAACTTTCCTTAACCTAGGCATCTCTTCTTCCCAAACGTACCAATTATACAAACCTTTATAAATTAACCCATTGGCTAATATGGAATATGATTATCTATTAGTTGGAGCCGGACTATTTAATGCTGTATTTGCATATTTAGCAGCAGAAGACAGGAAGAAATGCTTGGTTGTAGAAAAACGATCCCATATTGGCGGAAATCTCTATACTGAAAAAGTTGAGGGTATTAATGTACATAAATATGGAGCCCATATATTCCATACAAAAAACAAAGATATCTGGGACTTAATGAATCGATTCTGTGAGTTTAATCACTTTGTCAATTCGCCACTGGCAAGATATAAAGACGAATTGATAAAAAGTATTCATGTTAAATGGCAGATTATACAATTGTGGAATACAAAAGTACCTGAAGAAGCCTTAAAGAAGATAGAGTCTCAACGATTGAAAAAACAAACTGCATTTAATTTTGAAGAACAAGCTCTTAAACTAGTTGGTCATGATATATATGTAAAATTACTAAAAGGCTATACTGAAAAACAATGGGGAAAACAGGCAACTGAACTTCCAATGTTTCTTATTGATAGAATACCATTAAGATTTACTTTCAATAATAATTATTTTGAAGATCCATATCAAGGAATTCCAATAGGAGGCTATAATCAAATTTTCGAAGCTTGCTTCCGAAAAGCAGATGTGTTATTAAATACAGATTATTTTAAGAACACTGATTTGCAAAAAAAAGCAGATAAGTTAATCTTCACAGGAATGATAGATCAGTTTTATAACTACTGTTATGGAAATTTAGAGTACAGATCACTTTATTTTGAAGAAGAAGTTTTGGATATAGAAAATTTTCAGGGAAATGCAGTAGTGAATTATATAGATAAAGAAACTCCTTTCACACGAATTATTGAGCATAAACATTTTGAATTTGGAAAGCAATCTAAAACAGTTATTACAAAAGAATATCCTGTTGCTTGGCAAAATGAAATGGAACCTTATTATCCAATTAATACCACAAAAAACAATGAATTATATAACAGATATGTTGCACTATCAAAAAGAAATGCTCAAATATATTTTGGAGGAAGACTTGGAGCGTATAAATATTATGATATGGATAAAACAGTTAAAGCATCCATACAACTTTATCATGAAATAAATAATTATCAGCCTTAAATTCTTTACATATGGAAGGTTTTTCAGTAATTATGCCTACTTACAATCAGGTAACTTATATACGCAGAGCTATAATGAGTTTGCTACAGCAAACTTTTAAAGGTTGGGAATTGATTATTATCAATGATGGTTGTACGGATGATACAGAAGAATATATACAGGACTTCCTGTCAAACCAACAGATTATTTATCTGAAAAACTCCAGAAATGAAGGACTAGGATATACATTGAATCGGGGACTTGAAAAAGCAAAATATAATTATATAGCATATTTGCCGTCTGATGATTTCTATTATAACAATCATTTAGCTGTATTATATGATACACTTGAGAAATCTCCTGAATGTATACTTGCTTTTTCTAAAGCCAGATCCGAAATAAATGATTCAATGGTAGCAGAATATAGATCAGCTCTAAATGGTGTATTTAATAAGCATAGTCTGCAATTAGTTCAGGTAGTACATAAAAAGACAACAGATAGGTGGATAACCCGTGATGAGTGGGTTTCTGATAATTATTTTGATTTGTTTTGGCACAAACTTTCAGATAAAGGAATGTTTGTTTATGCGAATGAAGAGACATCCGGATGGACGATACATGCAAACCAATATCATCAATTAGTAAATGAAGATTATGGGGGTGGATTGAATATATACAGACAGTATTATAACATCCAAGATCCTATAAAGCTAAAGGTGTCAAAGCATAAATTTATTGATGAGGTTGAGTTGTATAAGAATTATACTACAAAAGAAAGTAAAGTAACCTCTGAACCATCGTTGAAAATTCTTATAGTTGGTGAATTAGCATATAATCCAGAACGAATATTTGCATTTGAAGAACAAGGCCATAAATTATTTGGTTTGTGGATGAGAAAGCCTACTTATAGTTTTTCAACTGTTGGCCATTTACCTTTTGGCAATATAACCGACATACCATATCACGATTGGGAAGCAAAAGTAAAAGAAATAAAACCAGATATAATTTATGCTACACTAAATTATGGTGCAGTACCTTTGGCATACGAAGTTCATCAAAAAATGCCTGGTATACCATTTGTCTGGCATTTTAAAGAGAGTCCATCTGTATGCCGGAAAAACGGAACATGGGAAAAACTTATAAATCTGTATACACATGCTGATGGAAAGATATATTTAAACCCGGAATTGAAATTGTGGTATGAACAATTTATTCCACAGAAAGGATTATCCTTTATTATGGATGGTGATATGCCTAAGGCTGACTGTTTTACAGATAACTTTTCACCTCGTTTATCTCAGTTGGATGGAGAAATTCATACAGTAGTTCCGGGCCGTATGGTGGGAATAGATATTTCTGCTTTGAAAGTATTAGCCGAAAATAAGATTCATGTTCATTTATATACTGAGAATTACTATAAAAGTCGTGATGATTTAAATAAAGAAGCCCAAAGAAACGCTCCCGGATACTTTCATACACATCCTCATTGTGCAGCTGATAGGTGGGTGGAAGAATTTTCCCAATATGATGCCGGCTGGTTGCATTGCTTCAATAGTCAAAACAAGGGGAAAATAATGGATACCGGTTGGAACGATTTAAATATGCCGGCAAGAATGAACACACTTGCTGCAGCAGGATTACCTATGATCCAAAAAGATAATAGTGAACATATAGTGGCAATGCAATCACACATCCGGAAGAATAACTTAGGAATATTCTTTAATACATATGAAGAATTATCTATGAAACTAAAGGATGATAAACTTGTGGATACATTAAGAGAAAATGTCAGGAATTATAGACTCTCATTTACATTCGATTATTATGTAAAAGACTTGATCGATTTCTTCCGAAAAGTTATTCAATATAAAAAAGACAATGCATAATATGTTTAAAAGTATATTAAGACAAATAGCAAACACACTCTATGTAAATGCACAATTCATTGATCAATATGGTTTGCTAACAGGTAAGCTTGGAATTGTTCTGTTCTTTTATAGATATAGTAGATTTACAGGGAATAGCATTTATTCGGAGTTCGCAGATGAATATATAGACAATCTATTCGGAAACATAACAAGCAATCACGAAAAAGATTTTGCCGAAGGATTATCTGGAATTGGTTGGGGAATAGAATATTTAATAAGAAATAATTTTGTAGAAGCCGACAATGATATATTGGATGAAATGGATGCTGAGATTGGCAAAATGACTATTGAAGATTTTGTAACTGAGTTAAATAATGATATACCTTTATTTTCAAAAGGACTTTATTTTCTGAGTAGGGAAAATAGAGGAGTAATTTTAGAAACATTAGCACAATGTAAAGAATTCCTAATTACTAGTTCTAAGACTGAGCAAATAATACCTATGTCATATTTAAATTCTATTATTTATTTCCTGAACAAAGTCAAAGAAATGAATATAGGATCTAATAGTTGTAATCAGGTACTGAAAGAAGTATTCATCTATATTTCCAATAGAATAAATCACTTCTCGGATTTGGACCTCCTTATATTTAAGCATAATATTAAAACAATGGATGATCATGATGAATGGCACAAGTTGATTGAAAATTATAAGTCTGATTATAAACCGGATATATTAGAACAAGGCTGGATAAATTTGATTTACCAATATGAATCGGGCAATGATTCTGAACTGGCATCTATTGATCTTCAGGGTATATTAATCAATCAACTTCAAAATCCGGACACTTCTGATTTAGCAATATATAGAGGCATTGCCGGCGTTGGCCTTGCACTTCTTGCACCACAAATGGAGGATAAAGTCTCAGTAACTTATTATCAAACATCTACAGATGTATTATATCTCAGTTCATTTATTATGAATCATGGTGCTTCAATAGCAGCATATAGAATTCATTCAGGATTAAGAAAGATTGGCCTTCATTCTAAAATGTTAGTATTAGAGTCCGGATTGTCATCCAGAGAAAATTCATCAGAAGAAATCTATGTTGTATCTCCCGAAGAGGATGAACAGTATGGATATTATCACGAAATGAAACCTACAAATGTATACCCCCAATATGTAATAGCATCCAATAGCTTTGCTCCCGGCACTGCAGGTGTTCATATCGATAGGTATATAGATGAATTTGATCCTAAAATAATTCAATTGCATTTTATTAATGCGGGCTTTATTAATATTGAAGAAATAGGTAAGATACGAAAGAAAATTGTTTGGCGTTTACCCGATTGTTGGGCTTTTACCGGTGGTTGCTATTATTTTGGAGATTGTAATAGATATATTACAGGATGTGGCAAATGTCCGAAACTAGGATCAAATGATGAAAATGATTTATCCAGTGAAATATGGAAACGTAAGGAGAAAGCTTGGAGCATGATTGATATGACAATTGTGGTTCCTACTCTCTGGATGAAAGAAAAAGTATTAAGTAGCACACTGTTAAAAGATAGAGATGTATATGTTATTCCTAATGGTATAAATCTTGAAGAGTTTTATCCTATCACTAAAACAACTGCAAGGCAGGAATTGAGTATTCCATCAGATAAGAAGATAATTCTTTTTGGGGCAACCAGAGCAATGAATGATCCAAGAAAGGGATTTGCTCTATTACTAAAAGCATTGCAGTTTTTATCGGAAATGCATAAAAATGAATACTTCTTTTTAGTTTTCGGAGCTGAATATCAAACTCTGGATTTAAATATTCCTACCAAATTTATGGGACAGATCCAAGAAAACAAAACACTAAGACTGGCCTACTCGGCAGCCGATGTAATGGTTGTTCCATCATTAGAGGAGGCATTTGGGCAAACTGTTATTGAGGCAATGGCATGTGAAACTCCAGTAGTGTCATTTCGTAAGACAGGGCCGGAAAGTATTATTGATCATAAAGAGACAGGATATCTGGCTCGCTATGCTGATGTTGCTGATTTGGCACATGGAATTGAATGGACATTAAGTTCCGATGAACTAAATGACTATTTATCTAAAAATGCGAGATGCAAAGTTGCAACCACTTATGATATAACATTAGTTGCGCAACAGTATAAGGAGTTATATCATAAATTAAAGTCTCAAATAGTAAACTAAAAATATCATTGCCGGGTATGCGGTAGGCAATGAGTCCTGTATGGGAAATAAACTACCGCTTTAATTAAATTCATGTTTTATGAAAAAACTTGGTAAGCTGAATCTGCTAAAAAATGCGGAAGTGCTGGAAAAAAGTGAGATGAAGAAAGTGATTGGAGGAGGATCTTGGGACTGTGGTCGGTCCAAATATGGATACTCAAGCAGTGAGTTTCTTGATGTTCCTCCTAGCTTGGGATATTCTTGGTGCGCTTTTTGGCATGCTGCAGGATGGACTTGTAGATGTGTAAGTAATTATTAGAAACATATTCATGGCTGTAATCAGCCATGAATATTACATTAGTAAATATGAAAAAAACATTACTAATTCTGCTCTCAATAACATTATTGTCTTATGATAATGGGAGTAAAGATGTCTTTATTATAGATATAGATAAGAGCATTAGGGAAAATATACTGATGAGTAGTTTATTTGAGAGTGTAGAATATATTTCTTTAGAATTATCAGAAAATAGCATATTGTCAAATAACATAACAGTTTTCTTGCGTAATCAAAATCTGGTTGTTATAAATATGTTGAATGATGCACACTTATATGAGAGAAACTCTGGAAAACATATTAGAGAAATAAGTAAATTTGGTCAAGGTCCCGACGAATATGCTTTCTATCCTGTATATTATGACAAACGGAACGATCTTCTGGTTACAAATAATGTAAGAGATTGGCGAATGATTGATGTTGAAACAAACAAAACAGCTATCACAGTAATCAAACCGCGAACCAAATATAGAAACGAAAACAAACATCAAGGTAGTATTGCAAATCCATACATGTACAATTCAGACGTTTTCATTGGTTACACCAATAATATTACAGGAATTTATCCGGATGTATTGGCGTTTTTTTATGGAGATGGAGAAGTATTTAAAACATTTCCTAATTATCATTTTTATGAAAAAAGAAGTAGGGATACGCCTAGTGATTATGGAATATTTTATGAAAGAAACAAAAATATCTATTTTAAAGCACCTCCCTCGGATACTGTTTTTTGTGTAAAGAATGAACTTGTACCTCACATTATTTTTAGGATTACCAATAATGATACAAAGATAAAATATGAAAATATAAATATAGGTGGTGAGATGTTTGTAATTGAAAACAAGGCAAAAGATTTTCGATCAGTTTGGTTAGTTAATGAATCTGATAATTTTATCTATTTTAATCTGAGAACAAATTCCACTTTCAAAGCATGCTATTATGACAAAAAAACAAAGAAAACGTATATTCCTTTAAGTGAGAAAAATAAAGCCGGTTTTATAAATGATATGGATGGACTTCCCGATTTTCATCCTTTGGGTATAAGTGGCAACGAACTGATTGGCTATTATCTTCCTGAAGATATAATGATGTATAAAGATAAAAAGAATCTGAGTGAAAAAGCTCAGAAACTAATAAGTGAAACAAAGGAGGACGATAACCCTATTGTGGTAATTGCACGAATAAAGAATTGAATCCTCAAATAATTTGAAAATATCGTGCAAAGGCAAAAAGAATCTGAGTGAAATAATTTAAAAATATCATTGCCGGATATGCGGTAGGGCAATGAATCCTACAATAGGAAATAACTATCGCTTAATTAAATACATGTTTTATGAAAAAACTTGGTAAGCTGAATCTGTTGAAAAATGCAGAGGTGCTAAAAGGAGATGAAATGAAATTGATTAAAGGTGGCTTTAGCGATTTTAGATGTTGCTGTGGAATGGGGTATTCAACAGGTCCTTGTTTCACAATATGGGCCGACAGTGCTTCTCAAGCTTCTGCTCAGTTAGTAGCAGGAGGCTATTGTTCTTATGGTGGCGGTTGCTTCCTGTAAATCTACAAATAGAGGGTGTGTCAATACACTCTCTAAAATTTAATTCTAATGAAATATAGAATATTGTTTTTTTTAATATTGATAACCCTGTTTATTTCATGTGATTCAAACAAACTGGATTCTATACTCTCAGTGTCAATTTCTAATTTACCAATTGACTTCCTTAATATAAGCGAAGTTACAAATGAGATAATACCCATAGAGTTAGAATTAACAGATGAGAGTATAATAGGAGAATGGCAACAAGGCTATCGTATTATTATATCAAAAAAGCATATTGTTTTTTTTGATAATAATAATAATACTCCTAAAATACTTCTATTTACAGAAGATGGCAGGTTTGTTCGTGTCATTGGAAAAAAGGGACAAGGTCCCGGTGAATATACCTCTATTGGAGATATTGCGGTAGATGAAATGAAAAATTTAATTTATATTATTTGCCCAACAAAGATACTTACTTTCAGTTTTGATGGAGAATTAATTGCAGAACATCTATCTTCTTTGAAGCTTTATGAGGAAGCGAATTTTATGAATGGTGAATTACAATTACTTGTGTCAAGTATTCATCAAGAAAGGGAAAGGGAATATGTGCGAAGAGTAAATTTGTTCACAGCAAATGAAAATATAATAACTATTGACAGTATGTCAATATTTGAAGAATCACTCAAACAGAAAGTAATAGTTACTCCAACAGTGAGAGACTATTTGACATTCTCCGATGGAAAAAAATATTTGTATTATCCTATAGAGTTAGGCCGTTTAGATATCCCGAATTTCTGTGATACTTTATTTGAAATTAAGAATCAACAGTTAATACCTTCTGTGAAAATTATTTTTGATGGAAAATATATGAGACCCACATCTGTATTTAAAACATCACGATTTGTTTTTGTTATTGGTCATAGAATTGATTATAGGGAGTGTTCTTTTTGTTATGATGCTGATACTGAAAGAACTTATAATCTAACAGATGGATTTATGGATGATATTCATACTAACACCAAAGTGAGAATACGACCAAATCCTTTAAATAGCAATCTGTTCTATTATCTATTTAACAATATTGGAGGAGATGGCGAAGAGCTAAATCCAACACTTTTTATAGGAAAATTTAAATTATGAAAAACGATTCAAACCTATTAACTACCATACTAAATGAACTAGGAGTTAAACACACTAAAACGTTCACAACCGATTACTATGAACAACATCCACATAAAAATAATTTATTTGGAATATCTCAAATGCTTACGGATTATGAGATAGAAAACGAAGGGCTCCGATTTGCAGATAAAGCAAGTATTGTTAATGAACTTCCTACACCATTAATAGCTCAGGTTAGTAATGATTTTGTTGTAGTGCGGAAAATAGATACGGAAAATGTAGAATATATTTGGAAGCAAAAGAAAATAAATGTATCAATTGCCGAATTTCTTAGAGTCTGGTCGGGTGTTGTTCTTATTGCCGAATCGGATAAATGCTCCGTTGAACCGGATTACAAGAACAATCGTAAAGTTGAACTCTGGAAACAGGTAGGATATCATTTTCTTTGGGCAGTCATTTTCCTATTAATATCTATTGCATTTATAAAATTAGAATTATGGAAGCAACCAGGGATGTGTTTTGCATTTCTTTTCAATGCCTTGGGACTTTATATTAGTTATTTGTTGTTTTTAAAGCAAATTCATACTCACAATGAAATTGCCGATAAAGTGTGTTCACTTTTCCTGAAAAAAGGAGATTGTAATGATATACTCGATTCTAGTGTAGCAAAGTTATGGGGTATTATTAGCTTAAGTGAAGTTGGTTTGGCATATTTTTCATCGAATATAATCATAATATTCTTTTTCCCGGTTTTATATCCTTTTGCAGTACTTATTAATTTATGTGCTCTTCCATTCACATTGTGGAGTATATGGTATCAGAAATTTCGTGCTCGGCAGTGGTGTCCCCTCTGTGTTATTGTTCAGGTAATAATATGGTTATTATGTGTGGTAAATTATATTTCAGGATTAATAGTACAACCATTAATAACCTTGGAAAATATTCTATTAACAGGGTGTATATATGCCTTACCACTTTTAATGCTTAAAAATATTGTTCCATATATTGTTGGCTCAAGAGAACATAAAAACGTACTTCGGGAACTTAATAGTATGAAAGCCAATGAAGAAATATTTAAAATGATGCTCATGTCCAATAAGAAACATGAGGTAGATAAAACTAACTCCAATGTATTATTGGGAAATCCGGAAGCGAATAATCTAATAACTATTGTAACAAATCCACATTGTACACCTTGTGCCAGAATGCATAAACAAATAGTGAATCTGATAAAAAAAGCAGCCAATGATTATTGTGTTCAGTTTGTTCTCACTACATTTAGTAAAGACAAAGAAGATATACACAAATTATTTATAGCTTCATATTCACAAAACGATAAATCAGAATTTCTTGTTTTTCTTGATAACTGGTATCGCTATGGACAATATAATGAGGATGATTTTTTGAAGAAAAATTTGTTTGACAATAATAATACAGATCTTACAGATGAGTTGAATAGGCATAAGGAATTTATCGAAAGAACTGGTATCCGAGCTACTCCGACAATCTTATTTAATGGATATGAGATGCCTCTTTCAAAGTATGGTTTGAATGATCTGGTTTTGCTAAAAGGAATAAGTATTTTGTAAATTATCCCTCCTTTACAATTGTATCTTTCTTTATGTCTATTTATTTATTTAACTTTCCTTAACCTAGGCGTTCTTCTCTCTCAAACGTACCAACTATACAACCTGCGAAAAACAACCCCCAAATATAAATTCAATAGGGTAATTATATATGTGAGTAGAAAAGTAATTGTTAATCTTTTAAAACGATGCCTATGATATGAATGTTAAAACCAAAAAACCGGAAAGTGGTTGCAACACTTCCCGGTTATTAAAGTCAACACCCGACTTATTACCACTAAACTTTCTAAGTATTAACTTTAACGTATTACAAAAGTATGAAAAACATTTTGTATGGTAAATCAATTAACACAAACTATTTACTATTTAAAAACACATTACGAATAATGAAGATACTATTTGTACTCCTCTTCGTATGTAGTCTGAGTTTATATGCTAATGACGCATACTCGCAGAAAGTGACCATGAATGTGAGGAACTCTACAGTTCTTGACATTTTGCAGGAAATTGAAGACAAAACAGATTATCTTTTTGTGTATAACAAAGAAGATCTGGATTTGAATCGTGAAGTATCGGTAGCCGCTGATGATAAGATGATTACCGATGTATTAAGAGACATTTTTAACAATACAGGTATTACCTATATTGTTGAAGGCAAAAATGTTGTATTAGTAAAAAAAGCCCAGCAACAGAACACCCGTAGAATTACCGGAACAGTTGTTGATAACTATGGCGAACCTGTAATCGGGGCTAATGTTATGGAGAAAGGAACAACCAACGGAACAATTACCGATATAGATGGTAACTTCTTGTTGAATGTTTCGGCTAATGCCATTTTAAATGTATCCTTTATAGGATATATCTCGCAAGAAATTCCAGTAGGTACTTCTTCAACTATCAATGTAAAGTTGGTTGAAGATGCTAAAACACTGGAAGAAGTTGTGGTGGTAGGATATGGAACTATGCGGAAGAAAGACTTGACAGGTTCTGTGGTTCAAATCCGCCCGGATAAGCTTGCCAATGATAACCCCAAAACCGTACAAGACGTTTTACGTGGTACACCTGGTTTAACAATCGGTTATGGCGAAGGCGATGCCGGAGCAAAAGGTGGTGGTAGCATGAGTATTCGCGGACAACGTTCGGTTTACGATAAAGGTGGACACAACGATCCGTTAATTATTCTCGATGGTATGTTCTTTTATGGTGAACTTTCTGAAATCAATCCGGATGACATTGGCCAGATTGATGTTTTGAAAGATGCTTCGGCAGCAGCGGTTTATGGAGCACGGGCTGCTAACGGTGTAGTAATTATTTCCACAAAGAAAGGTAAACAAGGAAAACCGGTGGTGAATTTTACTGCCAATGTGGGGATGACTCAGAAAGCTGCTTATCGCGACAGATTCTCTCCTAATGATTATCTACAGCACTATGTAGACTGGTTGGAGAAGAATACGTATGGTGTAAATGCCGAAACAGGCGAATATGCAGCTTACTCACGACCAGGAAATGAATATACCCAAAAACCAGAATTCTTCCGCAATCCTAGTAATCTTTCGGGAACATCGTTAGATGAATGGAGAGCGTATACTACCAATAAGGATGGCGAATCGGATATGTCTATTTGGGCTAAACGTTTAGGCTTTAAAGAAGGCCAAATACTAAATAACTTATTAGCTGGTAGAACTACAAACTGGCAGGATGAGGCTTTCCGTCTGGGTTTCAATCAAGACTACAATGCCAGTGTTAGTGGTGCTACCGAAAAAATAGATTATTATTTATCGTTAGGTTATTTGCGCAACGAAGGTGCTTTTGTTGATGATACCTATCAGGCTATTCGTGCTAACATGAAGATTAATGCTAAGGTAACCAATTGGCTCGAAGTTGGTGCCAACGTAAACTTTCAGGATCGTTCGGATGGCGAAATCGGCATGAATAAAGGTGGATTCATGGAAAACAGCCCTTATGGTATGTTGAAAGATGAGAACGGAAATTACCTGCAAGATCCAATGAACTTTGAGTACAATCGTACCAACGAAACAAACTGGTATTTTGAAAAACAATTTTTGGAACTAGAAAAAGGATATACCATCTTTAATACGATATTTAATGCTAAAGTGAAACTACCTTTCAACATTACTTATCAATTTAATGCTTCTCCGCGTTTCCAATTTTTCTACGACCGTTATTTCATGTCGGCCGAGCGTCCAAATAGTAATGCAGCCGATCGTGGTGTAAACCGTGAATCGGGTAAACGTTTCGACTGGTCGTTGAATAACACAATTACCTGGGATCAGATGTTTGCAGATAAACATCACGTAATCCTTACATTGGCGCAAGAGGCTGAAGAACGTCAGTATTGGTCGGATCGTATTGAGGCTCGTAACATTTTGCCTTCGGATGCACTTGGATTTCACAATACCCAAAACGGTACCAAAGAAAACAGTAGTTTTAAAACAGACGATAATCATCAAACAGCTGATGGTTTAATGGCACGTGCATTCTATTCGTACGACGATCGTTATATGGTAACTGCTACAGTTCGTCGCGATGGTTATTCGGCTTTCGGTGCTTCTAATCCGTATGCATGGTTCCCTTCGGGTGGTGTGGCTTGGACATTCTCTAACGAAGATTTCTGGAAGCAATTCAGTCATATAATGAGTTTCGGAAAGCTACGTGTATCTTACGGTAAAAATGGTAACCGCTCTTTAGAGAATCCTTATGAGGCACTTGCTAACTTGTATCCGGGTGGTGGAAAAATGCAAGGGTATATAACATCTTCGGGCGATATGTATTTGATGCGCTACCTCATGGCTCAGCGTATGTCTAACCCCAATTTGCAATGGGAGAAAACCCAATCGTGGAATCTTGCTTTAGACTTTGGATTCCTGAACGATCGTATTACAGGTACTTTAGAGTATTACCGAATGAGTACTAAAGATATGATTATGAGCCAACCTCTGCCTAACTTTACCGGATTCGATAACATCACAACCAATCTGGGACAGGTAGATAACAATGGTTTTGAATTGTCATTGAATACGCTGAATATCGATAATAAGGATTTCCAATGGAACACTACTTTTAGCCTTTCGTACAACCAGAACAAAATTAAACATCTGTTTGGCGACCGTCAGAATATATTAGATAGTAGTGGAAACATTATAGGCGATAAAGAGGCCGATTATATTTCGGGTGGTTGGTTTATTGGCAAACCAATCAGTCAGATCTGGAATTATAAAGTAACAGGCATCTGGCAAAAAGATGAAATAGAAGAAGCTAAGAAATATGGTCAGATACCGGGTGACCCTAAAGTATGGAATAATCCGGAAAACGACCAGTACGATGCTGAAGGAAACTTAGTGAAGGTTATATATGATAATGACGATAAAGTATTTCTGGGACAAAAAACACCTCCTGTAACCTGGGCGTTGCGTAACGACTTTACGTTGTGGAAAGACCTGACCGTTTCTGTCAATATCTACTCTCGCATGGGTCATAAGAGCCTGGAAACCATGTACCTGAATAACGACGATGATGGTGGCGGCATGACTCATAGAATGGTAAACAAAAATGAAAAAGAATACTGGACTGTTGATAATCCAACCAACAAGTATGCACGTATCGAAGCACAAGGACCTGAGGGAGCCAGAAGTCCGGGGAAATTATACGATCGTTCGTTCATTCGTTTAGAAAACATTTCTATTGGTTATACATTACCCAAACTGTGGACAAAGAAATTTGATGTTGACCGTGTGAAATTATATGGAACTATTCGAAATGTAGCTACATGGGCTAAAGACTGGAAGTGGTATGGTGACCCTGAAACGGGTAACTTCTCTTCACGTATTTACACACTGGGAGTTAACTTGACATTTTAAATAGATTAAAGTAACAGATATGAAAAAATTAATTCAAAAATATATTTATAAGAGTTTCACTCTTCTGGCAAGTGCTTCACTTGTACTGTCTGGTTGCGCAGAGAGCTTTCTTGATCCGGACCCTCAAACAATGTTTAAACCTGATGTTGTTTTTAATACAGAGAGTGGTCTCGAATCTGTATTGGCAATCTGCGACCGCCAACTTAAACGTTATTATGTGAGCGAAGACTCCAGAGAAATGATTGCGTTGGCTACAGAGTATACCTTCTCTGATCTGATGGTGCCTTCTGCTACTGATAAAAACGGTTTGTTGGATAATGTAGATAATCTGTTAAGGCCGAATAGTGATCAGACTGATGAAAAGAATCTGGGCCGCACAAACAGTATCTGGTTCTTCTGGCGACAAAACTATGAAGGAATCAGAAATGCCAATACCATTCTTTCGTTTATTGATGGGGTAGCTCTCGACGAGAAAGTTAAGAACGCATATATTGGTCGTGCCTACTTTCACCGTGCCTATCGTTATTATGCAATGGTGTTTCAATGGGGCAATGTACCTTTGTTAACAAAACTAACCGATTCGCCCAAACAGAATTTCCGCTCTACTAACCGTGATGCTATCTTGAAGAAAATGGTTTTAGATATGGAATTTGCTATAGAGTGGGTACCCGATCAAAAAGATATGGAGTATGTTGGTATGGTAAATAAAGGAGCTTGCCGTATGCTGCTTTCCAAACTCTATCTGTCTATTGGCGAATATGCAAAAGCAAAGGAACAATTAGATATACTGATTGAACAGTCTGGCTACTCCTTGATGACTAATGAGTTTGGTGTATTTAATGAAGGTAATGAGCCAAAAGCGTGGCCTATCACTCGTAATGTTATTTGGGACTTACACCGTGCGGAAAATAAGTTGATACCCGGCAACAAGGAAGTTATCATGGGTATGCCTAATCGGGGTGCAGAAAAAGAATCGTTTATCAGAATGTTGAGTATGCGTATCTTCTATCCGTTCTACTTCGATAAAAAGGTGAAGTCGCCCGATGGTATGCAAGCTTTGAGAAACTTCACACGTAATGACAAGAACTATGATGTTAACTTCGATTATATGCGCGGACTTGGACGCGGCATCTCTACTTTCCGCCCAACTTGGTTTTATACACATACTTTGTGGTCGGTAAATGGTAAAGAGGATAAAACAGATTTACGTCATAGTTCATCATCGGGTAACTGGATGCGTATGGAAGATTTGCGTTACAACAATCCGGAATCTTCTTATTTCGGACAAAATTTAATGCTTCACCATCCTGAAACGAATGCTCTTCTATGTGCTGATACCATTCGTCGTTGGTACGATGTACCTCATTATATTTTCTGTTTAGACGATCCTGTAAATCAGGCAAACAAATCCAACAATGGTCTTGAAGGTGCTACCGAAGGTGGTGTTGCCGACTGGTATCTCTATCGTTTGGCCGAAGCTTACCTGTTGCGTGCCGAAGCTAAATTCTATGTAAACCCCAATGACCCTACCATTAAGGACGATTTAAATATTATCAGAGAACGTGCACAATGTTCCGAACTTTATACTGGAGCATGTACTATTGGTGATATTATGAATGAACGTGCCCGTGAACTTTTCTTTGAAGAGTGGCGTAATGTAGAGTTAACCCGTGTTTCTCTCTGTTTGGCTCGTAGCGGTCAACCCGATGAATGGGGAAATACATACGATTTGGCCACATTTGATAAGCAAACCGGTACCGACCTTCAAGGCGGTAGCTATTGGTATCAACGCTGTGTAAAATATGGTATGTACAACAAGGGAGTAACAATCCGTGTAGATGCTACCAATACAGACTTAGATTACATTATGGGTAAACATAATATCTACTGGCCGATTCCGGAAAAAGCCATTGTTTCTAACAACAAAGGCAAGTTGTATCAAAATTACGGTTACGACGGTTACGACCCCGCTACCCCAATATGGGAAACATGGGAAGAAGCTGTTGCCGACGAAGATAAAACAGAATAACCCTTATTTGGAGGCTGTGTCAAAATAGAACTCTATTTTGACACCCTCATACCTATTTAAAATTAATACCACTATGACAAGAAAATTAGTTGCATTATTATTTTTATTGCCTTTTATGCAATTGTTTGCCCAAACCAGCGAGTTTACAAAATTTCCGCAAGGCTATACCCCTAACGAAATAGGCACTCGGCTGTCGTACCATTTTATTGGGCAGAGGCATGAACTGTATGCTGGAAGATACATTCATTATGCCGAGGTATGTACCTGGACAGGAGCACTTGATTATGCAGTACGTGTAAAAGATCAAAAACTCATTAAACAGTTGCAAGACAAGTTTGAACCCTTGTTCACACGCGAAAAAGCACTGTTGCCCCCAATGAACCATGTTGATTACAATATGTTTGGAGGATTGGCGTTGAAACTGTATCAGGTAACAAAAGACAAACGGTACCTGGATATGGGATTGGCTTATGCCGACAGCCAATGGGAGTTACCCAAGAATGCAAGAATAGAAGAGAAATATTGGGCCGAGAAAGGACATTCATGGCAAACACGCCTGTGGATTGACGATATGTATATGATTACCTCTGTACAGGCCGAAGCATACAAAGTAACCGGCGATGCTAAATACATTGACCGTGCAGCCGAAGAAATGGTTCTTTATTTAGAAGAAATACAACGCCCCAATGGTTTGTTCTATCATGCACCGGATGTTCCTTACTATTGGAGCCGTGGCGATGGTTGGATGGCTGTAGGTATGGCAGATTTACTTGGCTATCTTCCCGAAAATCATAAAGACCGCCCACGCATAATGAAAGGTTTTCATACAATGATGGCAAGTTTATTGAAATATCAGCGGCCAAGCGGTATGTGGAACCAATTGATCGACGAACCCGACTGCTGGGCCGAAACATCGGGAACCGCCATGTTTACGTATGCGTTTATTATAGGAGTTAAACAAGGATGGTTGGATGCTAAAGTATATGCACCTGCTGCCCGCAAAGCATGGATGGCCATGATTCCATATATCGACGAACGGAATAATGTAACCGAAGTATGTTTAGGCACTGGTAAAAAGAACGATAAGCAATATTATTATGATCGGCCACGCCTTGCTGGTGACTTTCATGGACAAGCACCTTATCTTTGGTGTGCGGTTGCCTTATTAGAAAAATAATAAACGGTAGACACCACAAATCAAGATACATATATTTTTGGGCAATTATTCAGAGAAAATCTTCATCGTGATGATGAGGGTTTTCTTGCTTTTTACAAAGGAAATAGTATTTTTGTATAGTTAATCGTGATCGATACCTATGTCCCAGTTTAATTTCAATGATTTCTATAAGCAATATTATCGGAAAACATATTTGTTTGCCAAATCTTATGTGCACGACTCCTTTGCAGCTGAGGATGTTGCTTCGGAAGCATTGATAAGTTTGTGGGAGATAATGAAAGAGAATGAGATAGCACATCCCGGAACTTTTTTGTTTTCGATAGTGAAGCATAAGGCTGTAGATTATTTAAGACATGAAATAATTAAGCAGGAAGCACACGCTAAAATGTCAGACATTGGCTTGCGTGAGTTAAATACGCGTATATCTACTCTTGAAGCCTGCGATCCGGAAAAGATATTCTCTTCTGAAATAAAGAATATTATAGAAAATACACTGTCTATTCTGCCCGAAACCACAAGGCGGGCATTTGAGATGAGTCGTTTTCAGGGCTTATCGCGTGAAGAAATTGCACAAGCTCTCGGAATGACACCTAAAGGAGTGGAGTATCACTTGAATCGTGCTTTTAAAGCATTAAGAATCAGGTTAAAAGATTACTTGCCATTCTTAATATTCCTCATAACATAGATATTGTACTAGGCTTTTTGCTTTCAGAAACGACTAACTATATATGAAACCATAAAATTTCATCAGATGATTGAAACCGAACTATTAAAAAAATATATTGCCGGAGACGCTTCGCAAGAAGAAAAAGAGATTGTTCAACTTTGGTTGGAAGCCGATAAAAAGAATATGAAAGAGTATATGGCAATGCGCACACTCTATGATATTACTTTAGCCAATTTACAGGAAACCAATGTAAAAAGCATAATCAAGAAACCTGCTCAATATTATCTTAGAGAAGTATTAAAAATAGCAGCCGTAGCATTAATAGCGTTTGGCGCTTCGTATACTCTGTTTTTATATGTATGGGGCAAGAAACAAGAAGACCCTGTTATGCAATCGTTATTTGTACCTGCCGGGCAAAGGGTAGAACTAACCTTGGCAGATGGCACGGTGGTATGGCTTAATGCGCAAACAACTTTTAAATTCCCCAATAAATTTGATAAAAACAGTCGGGAGGTATATTTATTAAATGGTGAAGCTTACTTTAACGTGGCTAAAAATAAAGATTGCAAGTTTACTGTTAATACTCCCTTTTACGATATAAATGTGTTGGGAACCGAATTCAATGTATTGGCCTATGGCAAAACAAAATGTTTTGAAACCTCTTTACTGGAAGGTAGCATTGAACTTGTTTCAAAAAATAAAGAAGAGAAGTTGCACCTTGTACCTGGGCAGCATGTGGCAATGAAAGATAATTCGCTAAAGTTAGAGAAGCTCCCACATCAGGATTACTTTTTATGGAAAGAAGGTATTCTGTGCTTCGACGATGAACGTGTTGAGGATATATTGAATAAGCTAAGTATTGTTTATGATATGGATATTCAAAACTACAATAAGTCTATTGTAAACAATACCATCCGTTGTAAATTCCATATAAAGGAAGGTGTAGAACAGGCAATGAAAGTGCTAAAGATAAAAACCGGACTCCAATATAAAATATACGAAGATAGCAACCTGATTACTATTTGGTAGGATTGGAATAAAGTTTAATTCCTTCCAGTTCTCTTTTAATAGCTAGCAATTCTTCTTTTACTGCTTGAAGTCTTTCCAATGCTTCAAGCTTTTTGGTTTCTGCCTCTCTGCTGTCTGTTAATACTTGCCGGGCACCGGGAAGCGTCATTCCCTTTACCTTTACCAGGTGATAAACCAGCTTTATGGCATCAATATCTTCTTTACGATACTGACGTACCCCACCAGGACTCTTACCAGGACGTATATGAGGAAACTCTTTCTCCCAAAAACGGAGCAGCGTTTCACTAACATTAAGCATGCGCGAAACCTCGCCAATGTTATAAAACAATTTAAGATCTTTTTTCATTAGTAGATAGTAGTTAGTAGATAGTAGTTAGTAGTTAGTAGTTAGTAGATAGTAGTTAGTAGTTAGTAGATAGTAGATAGTAGTTAGTAGATAGTAGTTAGTAGATAGTAGTTAGTAGATAGTAGTTAGTAGATAGTAGTTAGTAGAATCCATGCGGCATCGTATTCTAGCTACTAACTACTAGCTACTAACTACTAAACTACTAATCAAATACCATTCCGTGGTTAGCGGCTATTTGTATCATTTGGTCATAGTCTTCGGCACTTAAATCCATGAAGTAATAGTTTACCGGATTAACATGCTGTCCTTTAATACGTACCTCGTAATGTAAATGAGGCCCTGTACTTTTACCAGTATTTCCTACCCCGGCAATAACCTCGCCACGTACAACCTTTTTGCCTACCTTTGTTCTATAGTCATCTAAGTGGGCGTAAACAGTTCGATAACCAAATCCGTGATCAATTTCAATAGTGTTACCATAACCCGATTGCCATCCAACTTGCACAACTACTCCATCGCCAGTAGCATAAACATCTGTTCCGATAGGGGCCGAGAAGTCCATCCCGGCATGGAACTTCTGTGTTTTATAGATAGGGTCAATACGAAGTCCATATCCGGAAGCAGTATGACGGAGGTTTTTATTAGATATCGGCTGAATGGCCGGAATGCATTTCAACATCTGCTCATGCCCTTTGAAGAGTCCAATAACATCATCAAATGAACGCGATTGAACATATAACTGCTTGTGGAGTCTATCCATTTTACTAGTGGTTTCTACCACTATCTCTGCATTTTTAAGTTTCATTAATTGTTCGTAACGGTTGGTACCGCCAAATCCGCTTTGTCGGATGGCCGGAGAAACCGGATCGGCCTGGAACATAACCCGGTATAAATTATCATCCCGTTGCTGAATATCCTGTAATACAGCTAATGCATCGTCCATTCGGCGTGCTAGTATATTGTACTGAGCCTGTAAATGACTGTTTTCAATACGCAGTTCCTTCTCCGACGGAGAACCGAATATGATAAAGAACACCAGAAAACAACTAGCTCCCAGTCCCATTCCCCAGAAAAGACGCCGTAACATACTCAAGGCTTTTTGACGGAATGTTGGATAAATCCTGTCGTATGTTTGCGTTTTGGGGTTATATATGTAGTATACTTTCCTCATTATTAATGAAATATTAACTCTATGATGTCGCAAAAATAATAAAAACAAGTTGTCTTTGCTCAATTATTATTAAGTTTTTGTATTTACATATCGCCGAACATCACATTTGACTCGATTTTATAAAATAAAAACACAGAGTCACAGAAACACTGAGCTTTTCCTTGTGCTGAACACGGAGGCTTCGCTTTTGTCGTACAATAACTCAAAATAGGCTAACAGCCTAATAGCCTCTAGCGTAGGCCAACGGCGCCGTTGGCCAATGTCATCAAGTTAAGAAATCCCTTGGGATTGAATTTGAATAACCCCCAGTGAAGGGCGAAGCCCGACTGGGGGGATGCGTATCCCTATAACTCACAACGCCGAAGGTGTTGAACCCCCTTCGGGGTTCAGACTGTGTATGTATTGACTTNGTATGTATTGACTTGCCCCCAGTCGGGCTTCGCCCTTCACTGGGGGTTATTCAAATTGAATCCCAAGGGATTCACCATGCGGATAGCATACAATGAATCACAAAGAAAAAACTCTGTGTAACTCTGTGTAACTCCGTGGTGAAATATAAACTAACTTCAAATAGCGCAGAAATTAACTTCAAATAGTGCTGTATTTAACTTTTAAATGTGCTATAACTTTATTGGTTGCTTATAAACAGCCAATCGGCTTTCTATAAACAACCTAATGGTTTTCTATAAACAACCAATTGGCTGTCTATAGAAAGCCAATCTGGAATCAACAGTAAAAATGGTTATTTTATGCATAATTTGAAGTTAATTTATGGGGTTTGGAGAGTTATTTTCAAGTCATTCCGCATGGCTCAACCGGAATAAATCTGGTAATTCACTAGATAAATAACAAAAACGACTTATCTTTGCATCATTTTTAATAATTTTGAGTTATAGGCATCTATTTAACTCGTAACTCGTAACTAATATGACTTCAAAAGAAACCAGAGAATCATTTAAAAAATTCTTTGAGTCGAAAGAACACAGAATTGTACCTTCGGCACCTATGGTTGTTAAAGACGATCCAACCCTGATGTTTACAAATGCAGGAATGAATCAGTTTAAAGATATTATTCTGGGTAATCAACCAGCCAAATATAAAAGAGTGGCCGACTCGCAAAAATGTCTTCGGGTAAGTGGTAAACACAACGACCTGGAAGAAGTTGGGCACGATACATACCACCACACCATGTTCGAAATGCTTGGTAACTGGTCGTTTGGTGATTACTTTAAAAAAGAAGCCATTGAATGGGCATGGGAATATCTGGTTGATGTATTGAAACTGGATTCTGCACGCTTATATGCTACCGTTTTTGAAGGAAGCCCCGAAGAAGGATTAGAGCGCGATAACGAAGCAGCTCAAATCTGGGCTCAGTTCCTTCCCGCCGATCGCATTATAAACGGTAATAAAAAAGATAACTTCTGGGAAATGGGCGACACAGGTCCATGTGGTCCCTGCTCGGAAATACATATCGACTTGCGCTCGCAAGAAGAGCGCGATAAGGTTGACGGCCTCACACTTGTAAACCAAAGCCACCCACAGGTAATCGAAATATGGAACCTTGTATTTATGCAATACAACCGTAAGGCAGATGGCTCGCTCGAAGGACTTCCGGCTAAAGTTATTGATACAGGTATGGGCTTCGAACGCCTTTGCATGGCACTGCAAGGAAAAATATCCAATTACGATACCGATGTGTTTCAACCAATAATCAAAGAAATAGGAAAGATTACAGGAAATACGTATGGCGAAGATGAACAGAAAGATATTGCGATGCGTGTAATAGCCGACCATATCCGTACGATATCATTCTCAATAACCGATGGGCAACTACCATCGAATGCAAAAGCAGGTTATGTAATTCGTCGTATACTTCGCCGTGCAGTACGTTACGGTTATACTTTCCTTGGTCAGAAGCAAGCATTTATGTATAAACTTCTGCCCGTACTGATTGAAAGCATGGGAGATGCTTATCCGGAACTGATTGCTCAGAAAGACCTTATCGGAAAAGTAATTAAGGAAGAAGAAGACACATTCTTACATACACTGGAAACTGGTATCCGTTTGCTCGACAAAACAATGAGCGAGGCTAAAGCAGCAGGGAAAGAGATTGTTAGCGGTAAAGATGCATTTACACTGTACGATACTTTTGGTTTCCCATTAGATTTAACCGAACTTATTTTACGTGAGAACAATCTGGAAGTTGACTTGGCCGAGTTCAATGCCGAAATGCAACAACAAAAAGACCGCGCCCGTAATGCTGCTGCAGTTGAAACCGGCGATTGGGTTGTGTTGAAAGAAGGCTCTTCGGTATTTGTAGGATACGATTTCCCTGAATACGATGTGCAGATACTTCGTTACCGTGAAGTGAAACAGAAAAACAAAACACTTTACCAATTAGTACTCGACTATACTCCTTTCTATGCCGAAGGTGGTGGTCAGGTAGGCGATGTAGGTACACTAACCAGCGAATACGAAACCATACATATTGTTGACACCAAGAAAGAAAACAATCTTGCTGTTCATATTGCCAACAAGCTTCCCGAGCATCCCGAAGCACCTATGCGTGCACAGGTAGATCTGGAAAAACGTATAGCCAGTGCAGCCAATCATACTGCAACCCACCTGCTCGATGAGGCTTTGCGCGAAGTATTAGGTACACATGTAGAACAGAAGGGTTCGTTGGTATCATCAGAAGGTTTACGTTTTGACTTCTCGCATTTCCAGAAAATGACTGATGAGGAAATCCGTAAAGTAGAACATCTGATAAATGCTAAAATCCGTGCTAACATACCATTAACCGAACATCGTAGCATTCCAATTTCACAAGCTAAAGAATTGGGCGCAATTGCCCTGTTTGGCGAAAAATATGGCGATGAAGTTCGTGTTATCCAATTTGGAACATCCATAGAATTCTGTGGAGGTATTCATGCCAACAGTACCGGTAACATTGGTATGATAAAGATTCTCTCCGAAAGTTCTATAGCAGCCGGGGTGCGTCGTATCGAGGCAATCACCGGAGCCAAAGTAGAAAGCATGATGGATGCCATTCAGGATACAATGGTTGAATTGCGTGCCTTGTTTAATAATGCTCCCGATCTTACCACAACAATTCGCAAATACCTTGAAGAAAATGCCGGACTGAAAAAGCAGGTAGAAGACTTCATGAAAGAAAAGCAAACACTGCTGAAAGATAAGCTGAAGAAAAACATGGAGGAGGTTAACGGTGTAAAAGTAATACGTTACATGGGACCTATACCTGTTGAAACAATAAAAAACATAGCATTTCAACTTCGTGGTGAAATAACAGAGAACTTCTTCTTTGTTGCCGGAAGCATTGAAGTCGACAAACCGTTATTAACCGTTATGATAAGCGATGACCTTGTAGCCAAAGGCTTGAATGCCGGACAACTGGTACGCGAGGGCGCAAAACTAATCCAAGGAGGCGGAGGCGGTCAGCCACATTTTGCTACAGCAGGCGGAAAGAATCTCGATGAGCTTCCTGGCGCAATGCGGAAGATTTTGGAACTGGCAAACCTTTGATTAGTAGCTAGTAGTTAGTAGCTAGTAGTTAGTAGTAAGAATCCATGCGGCATCGTATTCTTACTACTTACTACTAACTACTTACTACTAGCTACTTACTACTAACTACTTACTACTAGCTACTTACTACTAACTACTAACTACTTACTACTAGCTACTTACTACTAGCTACTAGCTACTAATCTGACTTTTCGGGAAATTAACCAGATAAAGTTTTTCTGTGGCACGTGTTAAAGCAGTATATAGCCACCTGAAATAATCAGGAGTGAGGAAGTCTTCCTTCATGTAGCCCTGATCCAGAAATACATTACTCCACTGTCCGCCCTGTGCTTTGTGGCAAGTTATGGCATACGCATACTTCACTTGCAGAGCGTTATAATAAGGGTCGGCCTTCATTTTTTTCATGCGTTCGCGTTTATCCCCAATATCCGCATAATCTTCCAGTACATTGTAGAATAACTTGTTGTTATCTTCCTGCGATAAGGCAGGAGAGTCTGTACAAAGTGTATCCAATAACAATGTTACTTCCAGCTCATAATAGTCATAATCAGGGAACGATAGTATAACATCGGCAAAACGGAATCCATACAACTCCCTGGTTTTTCGTACACGCTTTACAATTGCTGTATCACCATTGGCAATAAATTCAATCTCTTTGCAATCTTCGGTCCAGTAATAATTGTTTTTGGCTATCATTACTATATCTCCCGAACACAATTCCTCTTCGCGGTCCAGTATCCGGTTCCTTATTCCATTGTTATAAATATTGGCCTGCTTGTTCGAGCGGCAAATAACAATGGTTTCTTCTATACCCATTTTGCTATACGATTCGCTAATCATATCAACAATTTCATTACCCGGAATAGATACTATATCCTTGAACTTATTTAATTTGAATTTAGGCAAAGTAAAACAATCATCGTTATTAATTAGCTTGCGAAGATGGGTTGCATTCCATAAAATACCCGAATCTTGCACCTGACGCACAACTTCAGTAAGGTTCATCTCCATAACGTCCAATCCATAGCATTTGAGGGCCTCGGACGATAAAGCCGGACCTTCGTCCTCGCCCACTGGGGGAAGCTGTGCTGTGTCGCCCATAAGCATTAACCGGCATCCGGTGCCCGAATAAACAAACTGCACTAAATCATCCAGTAATCTGCCACTGCCAAACATGCCTCCGGCAAGGCCTTCGTTTGCAATCATTGATGCTTCATCTACAATAAAAAGCGTATGAGTAAACAAATTGTCGTTCAGCGAAAAGTTGCTGGTTTCGTTTGAAAAAGAACGTTGCCTGTATATTTTTTTGTGTATAGTAAAGGCCGGATGTTTTGAATAAGAAGAAAAAACTTTAGCTGCTCTGCCGGTTGGTGCAAGTAAAACAGTTTTTTGTTTCAGGTTATCCATGGTTTTAACCAAAGCACCTACCAGAGATGTTTTTCCTGTACCGGCATATCCTCGTAAAATAAAAACGGAGTCCTTTGCTGTATCCATAATGAATGTGGCAATGGTTTTCAATGCTATTTCTTGTTCAAAAGTTGGATTATAAGGAAAATTTTCCTTAATTTGCTCCGCTAAATAGTTATTTATCATTTCGGTACGCGAAAAAAGTTTGCCGAACTGTGGCTTATTAGATTTATTTATTTTATTTTTGCGGCTACGAATATAAACTAAAAAAAACATATTATCATGAAAACCGTTTTTAATATCTTATTGGGCCTTTGTATTTGTGCATTAATATACATTTGTTATGCCAGTATAATGGGACCAATTAACTTTGAAAAAGAAAAGAAAGTAAGAGATGCAAAAGTTATTGCACGTTTAATGGACATTCGTAAAGCACAACAAGAATTCCGTAATGTAAACAGAGGACCTTATACAGCAAACTTTGATACATTGATTGACTTCGTTAAAAACGGAAAACTACCTTTTGTTGCCAAAGAAGGAACTTTGACCGATAAACAATTGGAAGATGGCTTGACCGAAAGAAAAGCAATGGCTATCATCAACAAAGCAAAGAAAACAAACAAATGGGATGAAGTTAAAAAGAATGGTCTTGAAAACTTCAAACGTGATACATTATGGGTGAATGTACTCGACACTGTTTTCCCAAAAGGATTTAATGCCGACTCTATGAGATTTGTTCCGTTTGGAAATGGTGCACAGTTTATGATGGCAACCAAAAACGATACAACAAAATCGGGAGCACCTCTTAACCTGTTAGAAGTTAAAACTCCTTATACAGTATACCTTAATGGTTTGGATAAACAAGAAATCGTTAACTTAATCGATGTTCAGGAAAAACTTAGCAAATATCCAGGTTTAATGATTGGATCGCTTGAAACTCCTAACAATAACGCAGGTAACTGGGAATAATTTATTTACGATTAGACGATTTAATCGTAAATAACCTAATCATATGTCAGGAAGAGCAAGTATAGAACAATTTGATTCTAAAAGATCAGAACAATATATATTATCCATCCGCCTTAGTACGGATGGATTTTATTTTGTTGTATATAACCCACAACATTATTGTTTTCTTTTATCCGAAAAAAGAAAGCCAGATACAACAATGTCTTATCTGGCAAACCTGAAATTAGCTTTCAGAGAATTACCATTTCTTTCCCTGCCATACAAACAAGTATATGTACTTATAGCCGACAAGCGTTTTACACTGGTGCCATTAGAACTTTTCGATGATGCACATACACAAGAACTGTTTGGCTACAACTATTTGCAAAAACACAATGAAATAATATGCCGCAATATGCTGCCAAACAATAATTGTGTGTTGCTGTATGGAATGGACAAGTACATACATGTGCTTGTTAACGAAACGCATCCCGAAGCATTGTATCTTTCGCACATCGCTGTGTTAACAGAATATTTCTCGGTTAAGAGCAGGGCTGCTCATACCAAACAAATGTTTGCCTGTTTACGTGGTGAGTATGTCGACTTGTATTGTTTCGACCGCGGACGGATGTCTTTGGTAAACGCTTATGGCGAATGCAAAACCCCAGACGATTTTTCGTATTACATCCTCTTGGTTTGGAAACAGTTGGGCATGTCTCAACTAAATGATGAACTCTATATATTAGGAAATACGCAAAACAAATCAGGGTTATTAGAAATATTGAAGAACTTTATAAAGAAAGTAACCGAGGTTGAAATAGAGGCCGAACTAGGAAACTTCTTTTCCGAATCGGTTAAGGATGTTCCATACGATATGCAAATACAAATGTCGCAAAAGCAAATAGGATGAGGATTATAGGTGGAATTTATAAGCGCAGACGGTTCGATGTTCCTAAAACATTCAAAGCACGGCCTACAACAGACTTTGCTAAGGAGAACCTTTTTAACATACTGAACAATAACATTGATTTTGATGAAGAGCCAACAGCACTCGATTTGTTTGCCGGTACCGGTAGTATTAGTATAGAACTAATTTCCAGAGGATGCTCAAGAGTAGTTAGCGTTGAAAAAGACAGTGCTCATTTCTCTTTTATCAATAAAGTTATCCGCGAATTGAAAACAGATAAATGCTTTCCGCTTCGTGGCGATGTTTTTAAGTTTATAAGCGGTTGCAAACAGCAGTTCGATCTGATATTTGCCGATCCTCCTTACGATTTACCCCAACTGGAAACAATACCCAACCTCATCTTTGAAAACAACTTATTGAAAGAAGGCGGTATATTTGTACTTGAACATGGTAAACATAACCATTTCGAAGATCATCCAAATTTCTTAGAAAAACGAGTGTACGGTAGTGTGAATTTTTCTTTCTTTGATTATAATAACGGAGCTATTAAGCGCACTGCCGATTCTATAGCCTTTTGATGAAGCGGACGTTTGCTCCATGCTTTCGGAGATATCCTTATGCACTCGCGTTGATCCTGCAAAAATACATCTTTCAGCATCAGTGCACTCTCCATATCGTATATAAAAGCATTAACCTCGAAGTTATGCTCAAAACTGCGGAAATCAATATTGGTAGAGCCTACCGTTGAAAGCTTATCATCGGATACCATCATTTTTGAATGCAAAAATCCTTTCTGATAGAAATATACTTTTACCCCAGCCATTAATATATCCGATAGATACGATCTTGATCCCCATTGGGTGATCGAACTATCTGCCCGTTTGGGAATCATCAATCTCACATCCACACCAGCAAGAGCAGCCGTTTGCATGGCAGCCAATATGGTTTCGGTAGGAAGAAAATAAGGCGTTTGGATATAAATGTACTTCTGCGCTCCTGTAATAGCCATGGTTAATCCCTGCATAATTTCTTTCCAGGGGCCAATTGGGTCACTTGTAACAACCTGGATAAGCGAATCGCCATACGACTCTAAACGAGGATAATAACAAGCCGAGGTTAATAGCGTACGGTCAACAAAATACCAGTCGAGCAGAAACGAAGTTTGCAATCCGTGTACAGCCTTTCCTTTAATCCGGATATGTGTATCTCGCCATACTCCCCAAGTGAAACCTTTAACATATCTCTCGGCCAGATTCATTCCGCCAACAAATCCTACTTTTCCATCGATAACAACTATTTTCCGATGATTGCGATAGTTTACACGACTCGTAAACAGCGGGAAACGCACTTTCAGGAAGCTGCGTACTTCAATGCCGGCATCGCGCATCTCTTCAAAGAAGTCATTGCGTGTTTTCCACGATCCCACATCGTCGTATAGAACCCTGACTTCAACACCCTCTTTGGCTTTATCAATTAATACATCACGGATTAGTCGACCAACAGCATCATCTAAGAAGATATAATATTGAAGATGAATATGTTGTTTGGCTTTATATAATTCTTTAATAAGTGCAGCAAGTTTGGTATATCCATCGGTGTAAGCATCTACCTGATTACCATCGAAAGGAAGCGCTTGTGTGGTATCCCAGAAAAATTTCATCAGTCGTTCATACTCCGGTGGAACATCTCCCGGTTTCTGCTCTTCGAAAGCCTCTATCGGTTTCTTTATTAATTTGTTATAGATTTTGCGGCCTATAATTCTTTCGCGGCGGGTGCTACGGCCAAAGAAGAGGTAAAAAACAAGCCCTACCCAGGGGAGAAATAACAAAATAAGGATCCATGCAATTGTTTTTACCGGATTACGGTTATCGAGAATGATAACAATAATCGTACTGATAATAACGCCTGAAAACAGAATGCTATATACTGTTTTTAAAATTTCATTAGGATCCATATCTTATTTGGGCATAGCTAATGGTATTTAGTAAACAAACATACTTAAAAATACTGGATAATGCAATGGTATTTACTCGTTTGGTTCAGTTAGTGGCTGATTTGAACCAAAAAGAGTTCACAAGCAATTACCCCTTGGGGTAAAATTTGAATAACCCCCAGTGAAGCGAAGCGACTGGGGGTGGAGAATAGACTCAATCTCATCAACNTGGGATTCAATTTGAATAACCCCCAGTGAAGCGAAGCGACTGGGGGTGGAGAATAGACTCAATCTCATCAACGCCGAAGGTGTTGAATATCCAATTGAACCCTTATCGGGTTCCATGCGAGTGAATGATTTATCTACCCCCAGTCGCTTCGCTTCACTGGGGGTTATTCAAATTGAATCCCAAAGGGATTCTCTGAACTGTATGCACTTTTATGGGATATCTGAATGATTACTGTTGCTGATACTGGTGTTACAAATGAACTGCATTTGCACCCTAAATGAACTGCATTTGTATGCTAAATGAACTGCATTTAAGGTATAAATGAACTGCATTTGAGGTGCAAATGAACTGCATTTTTGGTTCAGTTAGAGGCTGAGTTGAACTAAAAGTGAGGTAGGAGGTAAAGTAGGCGATGCCGTATGGATAGGAGGGGAATTCCATGCGGCATCTATGTCCTCTGCATCCTGTGATGAAATATGAATAATGCAGGTTAGAATCGTCCACCTGGAGGAGGACCACCAGGACCGCGTCCGCCATGACCACCAGGACCGCGACCAAATCCGGAACGGCTTGGGGCCTTGCCTCCCAGTGTGTTAAAGCGGTAAACAAAGTGTACCATGAAATAACTTCCCAGAGTGTTATACTCGGTATCGGTTATTCTGGTTTCAGTGATTGTTCTTGATAAGTTGCTTTGTTCCTGAAGTATATCATATATTTTCAGGCGGATTGTTCCAGCATTGTTTTTCAGGAAGTTCTTTGAGATTTGTGCATTCCATATAACTTCGTTACTGCGGAAACCATCGCCATACCCTTTCATTATACGGTAATTAATATCGGTTGAAAGATAAAACTGTTTAGGAAGATTAAAGTTTGTACTTCCTCCGAAATTATAATCAAACGTTTCACGATTACTATTTGATTGTTTATTGTTTCGGGTAAGGTTGTAATTAATAGATGTAATTAGCGAAACATCAAATAAATCAGAACGATAACTACCTGTTAATCTTTCGCCAGCTCTTAAACTACGTGTTGTACTTAGTACTGCATCTTCCGTTCTTTTTAAGGTAGTATAACTTACAGCATTGCTGAAATTGGCATTGGTGTTTGATGAAATGGTGAATTTCTTGTTTTTTAATGGTGTGTTAAAAGAGAAGAACCCTCTTGTATTCCAGTTACCATTTATATTCACTTTTTCGTAAATACGTCCTCCTGTAGCCTCGTTATACGTCATTCTATTAGCAACCGAGTTTTGGGTATTTGTATAGAATAAGTTAAACGCATAACTTCTCATTGACTGCGGAATGTATTTATTATAAAACAACATAATGTTGTGCGAAAATGAAGGTTTCAGGTTAGGATTACCATACTGTATGTTTAATGGGTCGGTTTGATCAATAACCTGTTGCAGATTCTCAATGCTTGGTGCACTGCTTCTTCCCCGGTAGCGGAACATAAGTGTATGCTGTTTGCTAAACATATAGCGGAACATAATTTGTGGCGAGAAATTTAAAACATTCTGTTTTTTAGGTATCTCGCTGGTATTTGGTCCGATACTTGTTTCACTGCGTGAAGATTGCGGTGTAAGTGCAACGCCAGCATGATACATCATTTTGGGATGCACCCCACGGATGGATAAATCGATGGTATGATTATCGTAGAAGTTTTCTACACGCGAACTCAGGGAATCAGTATAGCTGTTTGGATAAAGTTTATAGTCGGTCAATAAATTATCGTATACCAAAGACTCGCCTAAACGTTTTTGATGAGAAAACTCATATCTTAATTGTAGGAAATGGTTTTTGAATACTGGTTCGGTATACGAAGCAGATACGCTCCAATTACGGTTGTCATTATTACGACTTGTATGCAGGTCGGTAGTTGATGTACTATCATTCTTGAAAAACTCCATATCCGAAAAAGAGTCTCCCTCTGTTTCACCATTGCTATAGCCAAAATTACCACCAATAAAAAGATTACGTCCTTTACTGTTTAACTTCCTAAACAGTTGTAAACGACCATTCAAAGAGTAGTTTTCGCTTTTGTTAAACGAATATGCATCTTTTTTATTAATGGGCATAATTGTTCCACCTTCGTTATTGAATTCTTCGGACCAGGAATTACTGCTTGATTTTGTTTGCGAGTAAGACACATTGGGTCTAAAAATAATTGTTGTCATACTATCCGGACGCCACTCGAAACGAAAGTCTGCTCTTACATCATGTCTTTTTCTGCGCGAACTGTTTTCACTGTTCTCGTATGCCATTCCATCGTCGCCCAAATATTCTTCGGATGATGATTTTCTTTTTGCATCATTATCAGTATGTCCATATTGAATATTTCCTCCATATTGCAGCTTCTTTGTATCTTTGGCAAAGTTAACCCCCAACGACTCGGAACTGGTAATACCCGAGCCTGCTCCACGTCCTGATGACATTCCTTGCCCGGCGTCGCCAAATTCGGAGAAACCTGTGCCATTGGTGTTATTAACAGAACCCAGAATAGAAACGCTGGCATCATCTTTGAACCGGCTTACCATAACACCACCTTCATAGCGTTCTTCACTACCATATCCGGCAATAACATTACCTATCCATCCTTGTTTCATTCCTTTTTTTACGGTAAGGTCTAATACGGTTTCTTCATCGCCATCGTCAATACCGGTTATGCGGGCCATATCACTTTTACGGTCGTAAGATTTTACATTCTCTACCATGTTAACTGGCAGGTTCTTCATAGAAACTTTAGGGTCGTCCGAAAAGAATTCTTTACCGTCAACCATAATTTTCTTTACCTCTTTACCATTTATGGTTATTTTCCCATCTTCCGATACTTCTGCTCCCGGCAGTTTCTTTACCAGTTCTTCCAGCATGGCTCCTTCGGCAACCCTGTAGGCCGATGCTGCATAAACAGTGGTATCCTCCACCATTTTTACTGGTGGGGCTTCGGCAGTAATAACAGCTTCGGACAGCAATACAGCATCCGACTCTAATGTAATTGCTCCCAGATCGTTATTTAATTTGTTTGGAGATAATTGGATTGGAACATATTTGGTGTGAAACCCAATATACGATATTTTAAGAACGTATTTGCCAGCCGATACTTTAGGTAGTGTAAATTTACCACCGGTTAGTGTAGCAGCACCTGTAATATAAGTGCTATCAGGTAAGGATAACAATTGCACTGTGGCCTGAACTGCGGCTTCACGTGAATCAGATTCTATAACAGTTCCCGTAACCGTAATGTCTTTGGTTTGGGCAAAAGAAGTTAAGGCGCTCACCAGCACCACCATGCATACAATAATTCTTTTCATTGATAAATTCGTTAAGTATAACAGTCCTCCTTTGACGGACAAGGAAAGAAAAGGTTTAATGGGGGAGGAGAAAAAAGAGTTTTGAGTAGTGAGTTTTGAGTAGTGAGTAGTGAGTTTTGAGTAACGATGCCGCATGGTAACTCATAACTCATAACTCACTACTCAAAACTCACTACTCATAACTCACTACTTCTTAAACGCTTTATCCACCATGTTTTTTTTCATCTCAAACTCAAGGCAAAGTACATTTATGATTAGGAATATAACAAAAGAGTCTGAGTCAAAATTCTGAATGCCTCCTTTTGCTACCCGGTAAAGCATTGCAAAAAAGATAAATATAAAAGTAAGGAACACTGCATTCCTCATTGCTTTTATGCGGATTCGTTCTATTTCCAGACTTTCGTTTTTAGATAATGCCAGTAAAATCAGTAACGAGCCGGCCATCATTAAAAGCTTGGTACACTCAAGGTAAAATACCAGGTTCTGATCAGTAACAAGTCCTTGCATATAGAGTATGAAGGGTAAAAATACAGATACAAGGAGAACTATATATCCCATTGGGCGACAAAAAACAGGTAATAATGCTTTCATATTCTTGATGTTTTATGAGGCAAAGATACTTCTTTCATGGTTAATATTTATCTTTGCAGTAACAAAACATCCCTTATATGAACAACCAGGAAATAATAATCAGCAATAACCTCCATCAGGAACTTCAGCAAATAATTGAACGCAATAATCCCGATAAGATATATCTCCTTACCGACGAGCATACACATAAACTATGTAAGCCTCAGCTTGCTGCTCTTAGTTTTCTGAAGGATGTTAACGAAATTATTATCGGCGCAGGCGATGCACACAAAACCCTGTCGACTTTAGGGCAGGTGTGGACTGTATTAAGTACCTCAGGGGCTACCCGCCACTCTTTACTGATTAATCTGGGCGGTGGTATGGTTACCGATTTAGGAGGATTTGCTGCTGCTACCTTTAAAAGAGGAATTAAGTATATAAACATTCCTACCACCTTGCTGTCTATGGTTGATGCAGCTGTTGGCGGAAAGACCGGAATTAACTTCAATGGACTAAAAAACGAGATTGGTGTATTTGCACCTGCCTGTACAGTTATTATTGATACAAATTTTCTTCGCTCACTGAGTGCCGATAATATCTTCTCCGGCTATGCCGAGATGTTGAAGCACGGTTTGATAAGTACCGAAGAGCATTGGAGGGAATTGTTGTTGTTCGACACAGACAATATTGATTACGATGCTTTAAAAAAGCTTGTAGCCCAGTCGGTAGCCATAAAGGAAGATGTTGTAGCCAAAGACCCCTATGAAAGAGGAATACGTAAAGCACTCAACCTGGGACATACCGTAGGACATGCTTTCGAGAGTCTGGCTTTAGCACTCAACCAGCCGCTATTGCATGGGTACGCTGTTGCATGGGGAATAGTGTGCGAACTTTATCTGTCCTTTCTTAAAACGGGTTTCCCAAAAGATAAGATGCGACAAACCATTCAGTTTATAAAAGAGAATTATGGGGTGTTCTCTATTGATTGCAAACAATACGATATGTTGTTCGAATACATGTTGCACGACAAGAAGAATGTATCAGGTATTATAAATTTCACTTTGCTCGAAGATATCGGATCTATAAAAATCAATCAAACCGCAGACAAAGAAACCATTTTCGAAATGCTCGACTTCTATAGGGAGTGTATGGGGCTCTGAGACGATTTCACCACAGAGTTCACAGAGTTACACAGAGTTCTAAATACGATGCCGCATGGAAGTTTAAAACTCTGTGTAACTCTGTGAACTCTGTGGTGAAATACTAACCGAACCAAACGAGTATGAATAATGCAGGTTAGATCCTGATAACTCCCTTTAACTCCTTCCATTCTTGAATAACTCCTTCCATTCTTTAATATAACTTGTTTTTTAAGATAGTTTAAAAATCATCAACCTAGGTTTAATAATTATCATTTCTTAAGCTTCTGATATATTTTGGAAGTTTTATGTCTTTTTTTATCCCAAAACACTTTTCTTATCAGCTATCATTGCATTACGAATATAATGTGCTGAAATCATGACGCATGATTATATACTACTTTGTTTCACTTAAATTATATTATGATGATTAGAAAAACAAACCCAAACCCAACACTTGTAGTAAGTAATCTAAATACTATACAGTTGTTCACTTATTAAATTTAATTATGGCAATAATGAAAAACAAACGAGATTGGTTTTTCCTGTGTATATTGGCATTATTTTGTCTTATACCGGAAATAGCAGTCGCACAGAATCTTAATGTAGAAGGTTCTGTTACCGATGAAGTCAATGAGACACTCATTGGTGTATCCGTGCAGATAAAGGGTACCAATACAGGGACCATTACGAATTTTGAAGGGCACTACAAACTAGCAAATGTTCCCCAGGGTAGTACACTTGTATTTTCCTATATCGGATACCGGGAAATGGAAGTTAAAGTTACCAGTAGAACACTAAATGTTACGATGGAGCCCGATAATCAGCAACTGGAAGAAGTAGTTGTAATCGGCTACGGCCAGCAGCGTAAGGTAACGCTGACGGGTTCTGTCTCCAACGTGGGTGGTAAGGAGCTTCTCAAATCTCCAGCCGCATCACTTGGTAACGCCCTTGCGGGTAAGCTCCCAGGTCTCCAGTCGGTGCAGTACACCGGTGTTCCTGGTGCCGATGACCCTATCATCCGCATCCGTGGTATTGGTTCGTTAAACAGTGCCGAACCTCTTGTGCTTGTCGATGGTGTTGAGCGTGAGTTCAGCCAAATAGACCCGAACGAGGTGCAAGACATTTCTATTCTTAAGGATGCTTCCGCTACAGCTGTCTTTGGTGTACGTGGTGCCAACGGTGTTATTCTAGTTACAACTCGTCGCGGTGAGATAGGCAAGCCTACCATCACACTAACAGCTTCAGCAGGTCTTCAGCAGATTTCTAAGTTTCTTGAACCGGCAAACTCCTACGAGTATGCAACGGCTTACAATCATGCTCAGAAAGTGGAAGGAGTAGCCGAGGACGGATGGAAGTTCTCGAAGGAAGCTATACAGCACTGGAAGGACATGGATATGCCCACCGTTTATCCAAGCACCAACTGGTTCAAATACTTGATGGACGATCACGCATGGCAGGAACAATATAATATTAATGTGTCGGGTGGTACTGAACGTGCCCGCTATTTCGTTTCTGTTGGTATGCTCAATCAAGACGGTCTTTTCAAAACCTTCGACCAAGGTGATGACGCAAACTTCAAATACCGCCGTTACAACTTCCGTGCCAACCTCGATGTAGATCTCTCTAAGCTGGGTACGCTTGCTATCGGTATCGGTGGACGCATTGGCAGACGCAACTCTATCGGTAATGGTGAGTATAACGGTCAGTCGGGTCTCTTTGGTCTTGAGGGGCTTTTCAACAATGGTACGCCAATGTCAGGCTACGGTCTTGATAGTGAGGGACGTCGCATTGTTTCCGACCCTGACCTCGTTGGCGCAGTTGGCTCCGATGGTCTCGGTCTTATCTACCAGCACGGTTATACTGTTCAGCGTCAGAATGTTGTAAACCTTGACCTTCAGTACAAACTCAAGCTCGACTTTATCACCAAGGGTCTTGATTTCCGTATCAAGGGTTCCTACAACTCTGACTATACACTGCAGAAAGCACGTACTACTGGCGGTGGCATCAGCTACAAGGCCACTATCGCTAATGGTGAATACATGGAAGACGGTTCTCCAAAGATTGTTTATGTTCGTCAGGGTGACTCATGGCCTCTTGGCTATAAGGAGGACAAATGGGGCGGTAGAAACTGGTATGCAGAGGCGAGTCTCAACTATGCCCGTAAGTTCGGTGCCCATAATTTCGGTGCGCTCGTTCTTTATAATGAATCTAAAAACTACTATCCTGGCGGTGTCTACAATTCTATCCCCCGTGGTTATGTAGGTATGGTAGGTCGTATCACCTACGACTATCATACTAAGTATATGATAGACCTTAACATGGGGTATAATGGCTCAGAAAACTTCGCTAAAGGTAAGCGTTTTGGCACTTTCCCTTCTGTTTCTATTGGCTGGATAGCCTCTTCTGAAAAATTCTGGGAGCCTATCCGTAACGTGGTTCCCTATTTCAAACTTCGTGGTTCTATCGGTAAGGTAGGTAATGATCAGGGTGTGGGCCGATTCCTCTATCTGCCCGGTACCTGGCAGTTCTACACCAACAACGGTGGTGCCTGGTGGACCAACGACCGTACAGGTAACTTCGGTACCAACAACAATACATTCATGCCTGGCGCACGCGAATCCAGCAACGGTAACCCCGATGTTACTTGGGAAACAGCCACCAAGCAGAACTATGGTGCCGATGTACACTTCTTTGGAGATCGTTTGAGTCTCGGTGTCGACTTCTTCTGGGAAGACCGCAAGAACATCCTCATTTCCAACCAAACAAGCATTGCAGGTATTTCCGCTCTCAAACCCAACTCAGTCAACTTCGGCCGTGTCAAGAACCATGGTTATGAAGTTACCCTACGCTGGGCCGACCAGATAGGTAAAGTGAACTACTCGATATCTCCTACATTTGCTTTCGCACGCAACAAGGTTGTGGAAATGGCAGAAGTGAAGAAGGAATTCCCACACATGTACCACACCGGTCATCCTGTAGGTCAGCCTTTCGGCTACGACTTCTTTGAATTCTATGTTCCTGGTGAAACCGAACAGCGCTACAAGGAAGTTTACGGTGTCGATATGCCAGACCAGCAGATTACATTGCGTCCTGGTGACAGCGTATTTGTTGACCTCACAGGTGATGGTAAGGTGGATGCTAATGATGTACATGCTATCGGCTACAGCGATATTCCTGAGTATACTGGTAGCATTAACGCAACGCTCAACTGGAAAGGTCTCGACTTCTCCATGACTTGGGTAGGTGCCACCAACGTCAACCGCCAGCTCAGTACTTTCTATACTCCAGCCTTCGGTACAGGTAACCAGTCAATGCTCAACAAATGGGTATATGACAATTCCTGGACCGAGGATAAACCCGGTGCCACCCTGCCACGTATCTCTCTTGAGAAATCGGCACGCGAGCATAACGGTTCACTTTCAGACCCATGGATGGTCGATGCATCATACATCCGTCTGAAGACCCTTGAGATTGGTTATTCGTTCCGCATACCCGGTGTGCCCATCAACAATATCCGTGTTTATGCCAATGGTTATAACCTACTTACTTTCACGAGCTTCAAGGCCAATGACCCAGAGGCACAAGCCGGCTTTGGTAGCACACGTTATCCAATGACCCGTGTTTACAACCTCGGTATCAACTTAAACTTTTAAAATTCAAGACAATGAATCTTATAGAGAAAATAAAAACTGCTACTATTATATGTGTAGCTGGTATCATGATAGGGATGGGAGCGCTGATTTCCTGTGTCGATGATATCAACGTCGGAAGTGGCTTCCTCGACAAGCAGCCGGGTGTCGATGTGACTGTAGACTCCATCTTTGTCAAAGGAGAGAATGCAAAGCGTTTCCTCTGGCACATGTACGGTGCTATGCACAACCCTTTCACCTATACAGGTGCAGTATGGTATTCTCACCCCGATGCCCTTACCGATATTTGCCAGTCGTACTGCGGATGGCACAATCTCGGAAAGTACTACGGTGGTGACCTTACCGAGACCGACCAGGATAACGGCGGTCTTGTCAAGTTCCCTTTCATCGCCAACGGTGACGGCAGTGCCCGTGCAGGCATCTGGCGTACCATCCGTGAGGGTTGGATTTTCATCGAGAACATCGATCGCGTTCCCGACTTGAGCGAATCAGAGAAGAGCCAGCTGCGTGGTGAGGTGTACGTCATCATGGCATCGCGCTATCTCGATGCTTTCCGCAACTTCGGAGGTCTTCCAAAAGTTGAGGGCTCACTCGTGGCTAGTGATGTTGTAGATGGCAAGCGCATGAGCGTAATCGAGACAGCAGAGTTCATCGACGAGCTTATTCAGGGCGCCATCGACGAACCGGGTCTTCCTTTCTTTGTGCAGGATCAGGCAACCAACTCTGGACGTCTGACCAAAGGCTCAGCCTATGGTCTGCGTGTAAGGCTGTGGAACTTCGTGGCTTCACCTCTGTTTAACAGTGACAAATCTTATCTTGAATTCACTCGAAACGAGGAGAATCAGGATCTCAATCAGGTATGGGTTGGCGGTTACAAGCCCGAACTTTGGCAGAAAGCATTGACGGCTTGTGAAGATTTCTTCCAAGCCAATAGCGCCAACGGCAACTATTTCGCTCTTGTACAGTCCACTGGTGACAGTGAGCAAGACTATTGCAACGCTTTCCGTGCCGCCTACTGGTTCCGTGGCAACAGCGAGAAGGTGATTGAAATTCATGCTGGTTCGGGTTCAAACGCTTGGAATGGTGACTGGAACATACAAGGTATGGATGAGTTCGGTATGGCTCTCTTCACCCTCGAATATATGGAAATGTTTGGTATGGCAAACGGTCGTAACTTCCCTTACAACGATGTGTTCAATACCGATAACCCCAACAATGTAGACATCTTTGCCAATCGCGATCCACGTCTCTACGAAACAATGGTGGTGAATCGCAACAATCTTGTCGAGCAATATCAGGGGCTTTCGAGCACCGAGATGTGGCAAGGTGGCAATGTTGACCAGACCTTCACTCCTCAGGTTACCGACAATCCATGGTCAACCCGTATGAAACTGTTCAAGTATCTCCGCGATAACGGCTATGCAGCATACTATCCGACCAACTTTGCTTATCTGCGTATGGCCGATATTCACCTTTGCTACGCTGAGGCACTCGCACAAACAGGCAATCTGTCGAAAGCTTGCGACGAAATGAATAAAGTACGCGCACGCGTAGGTCTTGGCAAGATAGAGGTCATGAACCCAGAGCTCAACCTAACCACCAATAAGGACAACTTCATAGAGCAACTCCTGAGGGAGCGTGCTTGTGAGTTCGGTTATGAAGACTCGCGCTGGTATGACCTCATCCGCTACAAGAGATCCGACATATTTAAGAAACAGGTACACCAACTGCGTGTATGGCGCAAGGATGCCAACGGCAACAAGATGAATCCTGCCGACTACAATGGCAACACGAGTCTCGAACCTGGTGACCCTTGGCCGAACTGTATCTATGAGAAGATACCTTGTACCAACAATACCCGCGTATGGTGGAATACTGACAGCCAGACGAGCAAGTGGACCGACAAATGGTATCTCGCGCCTATTTCACGTGATGAGATCAACAAGGGCTATGGTCTGAACCAAAACCCAGGTTGGTAATCCAGATTTTAAAAATCAATAAGACTTATAAAATATGAATATAAATAGAATGTTGATGCTTGCGACTGCTGTTGTCTCTCTCACGGCAAATGCGCAGGTAAAACTCGACGATAAGAATGCAAATGCCTATGATTTGGGTTACGGCGTGGAAATAAGCAATTTCCTCAGCACCGCTTCGGCAACCACAATCACAGGTGAAGAATTGCAGCAGACTTCGGCAACTAACCTTGCCCAGGCTCTCTATGGACGTCTGCCAGGTCTAACGGCTCTATCGCAAGGCGGCTTCTCGGGCGACGAAAATAAGGGCGCCTCATTTAATATTCGTGGCTATCACACGCTTAACGATAAAAATATTCTCATCCTCGTCGATGGCTACGAGCGTCCCATCGACCGCCTCAGTGTAGAGGAAGTAGAGAGCGTTACCATCCTCAAGGATGCTGCTGCTACGGTACTTCTTGGCCATGAGGGTATCAATGGTGCTATACTTGTGAAGACAAAGCGTGGCGTTGAAGGCAAAACACACATCAAGGTGAACTACAGCCATAAGTTCCAGTTCGATCCTGAATTCGCAGACATGGTAGACGGTTACGGATATGCCAATGCTTTCAACCATGCCCGTCGCAACGACGGACTCTCTGCCGCATACACCGAGCAGGAACTTAACCTCTTCAAAGACGGTTCGGCCCCGTACTTCTATCCTAATGTGAACTGGCGCGACCTTACTTTCAAGAACAGTGCCGAGGAAGACCATGCATACGTTTCGGTGTACGGAGGTACGAACAAGGTGAAGTACTACACCCATATTGATTATACCGATGTGCGTGGTGCTTTCAAGGACACCAAGCTGCCAGACTACAATACGCAGTTACGCCAGTCGAAGGCCAATATCCGTGGCAACCTCGACTTCAACATCACCAACACAACTCTTATGTCGGTGAACCTCTTCGGTATGTTCCAGGAAACCAAGCGACCTTCCGACATCGATGCTGACAATGCTACAGCTGCTATCTACAACCTGCCGGCAAATGCTTTTCCCTACAAGACCTCAACAGGTATCTGGGGTGGTAACGAGGCATACGGTGATGCCAACCCCGTTGCCAAGATTCAGGAGTCTGGTTTCTACAAGACCCATCAACGTCAGCTGTGGGTAGATGGCAAGCTATCTCAAAAACTCGACTTCCTGCTCAATGGTCTGAGTGTATTTGTCAGTGCCGGCTATGCCAACTCGGCGATTTACGCGGAAAATTCGCACAAGGCACACCAGTATGGCTACGAGCGTTACACCGGTGCCATTGGCGACAAGAACAACGTAGCTCTGAACACATTCGGTAACAAGGAGACGAACCTCACCTTCGGCAACTGGAATGCTGGCCAATGGTGGAAAGCAAAGGCCAGTGTAGGTATCAACTACAAACGTTCGTTCTTCGAACACGACCACTTCAATGCTAGCGTTATTTACGACAACAGTGGTGTGAGTACTGATGGACGTGGAAACACCTACTATCGTCAGAACATCATGGGAGTCTTCCACTACGATTTTCAGAACCGCTACGTTGCCGACCTTGTGCTAGCAGGTAACGGCTCCAGCCGTACCTATCCTTCAAAGTGGGCATTCTCACCCACACTGTCGCTTGGCTGGATTTACGCTAACAACAACGAGGGTCTGCTCAATTACGGTAAGCTGCGTGCATCAGCCGGCATCCAGCATACCGACTATATGCCTACCTATGGCATGTGGCTTCCCACATGGGATACAACACACGGTTATGTGGTTATTGGTAACAACTACAGTGCTACATGGGGAGCATCGCTTGGCGCTTTCCCAACTACCAATTTCTCGCAAGAGAAATCTACAAGTTTCAACCTTGGTACTGACCTTCGTCTGGCAAATGCTCTTGATATCTCAGTTGATGCTTTCTACCAGCTTCGCAGCCATATCATGCTCTCTGCAAACGATGAGAATTCATCGGTGGTTGGTATACAGTCGTCATACAACGATGTTGGCGAAGTTAAGAGTTACGGTTTTGAGGTAAGTGGCAAGTATGTGAAGAAAATCACTTCCGACCTCAATCTCAACTTGGGTGCCAACTTGTCGTGGGCACGCAATGAGGTGAGCAAGTATATCGGCACACCGACCTATCCGCTGAGCGACCCTGTAGGCCGCCGTGTAAACGAGGCATGGGGACTCAAGTCGGCAGGCTTTTTCAAAGATCAGGCCGACATCAACTCTAGCTACCGTCAGGAATACTCTACTGTAAGCCCTGGTGACATCAAATACCAAGACCTCAACGGTGACCAGGTAATCAACGAGTTCGATGTTACCAGTCTCGGTGGTGCTACTGACATTCCTGAGCTCAACTACGCCTTCAATGTTGGTGTAGAATACAAAGGCTTCGGTCTAAACGCATGGTTCCAGGGCACTGGCAACTACATGAAGCTTCTTCCAACGGCAATATGGGGTGGCATGGCCGATAATGGTAACCTTTCAGTGGATTACTACAACAACTGCTGGGATGTGGCTGGAAACAACGCTCTCTACCCACGTCTGACAACTCAGGACAACAGCAACAACAAACAGAAAAGCAATGTATGGTACAAGCCTGTTCACTTCTTGAAGATGCGCAACATCGAGGTTTACTATAAAGTTCCTGCAAGGGTGCTCTCGAAGTTCTCTCTTTCCGCAGCCAAGGTGTTTGTTCAGGGCGAGAACCTTCTTTCCTTCGACAACGTCGACGCTATGGATGCTGAGGTACTTTCTACGGCATATCCCATGTTCAAGGGTGTCAACATAGGTGTTACATTAAATTTCTAATAAAAGATACATTTATGAACAAGATAAAATATACTCTTTTAGGTATGGCGGCAGCGGTCTTTGTAGGCTGCGCCGACCTGGATTACAACGAAGCTTCGAATCGTGACGAGGACTGGACCTACAACAGCCCCCTCAATGGTGTCAAGGCTCTCGTGTACGATGTCTACGCACAAATGCCGAGCGAATTCAAGGACAATTCCTACGATAATGGTGCCCTGATAGCCAGTGCCACAGACGAGGCTGAGTTTGCACTTTCCTTCTCACCCATTCACAAGTATTACAACGGTGGTTGGACTCCTTCGGTTCCTTTCTCGATCACATGGGACAGGTCATACCGTGCCATCACTCAGGTACACATGTACCTTGAGCGCATCCACAGGATAGACCTATCGGATTATGAATATGATCCCAACTACCAGACCATGGTGCAACAGTTTGAGATATTCCCTAACGAGTTACGTTTCCTTCGTGCCTATTTCTACTTCGAGTTGGTACGTGCCTACGGCGATGTGCCTTTGGTGACCACAACCCTCACCAATGAGCAGGCCAACAGCGTGGAACGCACTCCAGCCAAGGATGTGTTCAAGTTCATCATCAACGAATTGGATGCCGTGGCCGAATATCTGCCCGTGTCGTATAATGACATTCCCGGTCAGGAAATTGGTCGTGCCACCCGTGGTGCTGCCCTTGCACTGAAGGCACGCGTACTTCTTTATCAGGCTTCACCCTTGTTTAATACAGAAAACAACAAGGAACTTTGGAAAGAGGCCGCTGCTGCCAGCAAGGTCATCATCGATAATGCACAGCGCTGGGGTTACAAACTCAGTGAGTATGCCAACCTATGGGGGCACGATACATTCACCAATCCTGAATTTATCTTCGTTCTTGGCACCGAGGCAAGCAACGACTTCGAGAAGTACAATTATCCTGTGGGTGTGGAGAACGGTAACTCAGGCAACTGCCCTACACAGGCACTAGTGGACGCATACGAATATCAGGCCGACGGCAAGACATTCAAAGAGAAACATCCCGGAAATGTTGATGTGACTACTGAGAATCCATATAATGGCCTCGACCCACGTTTCGAACTCACTGTAGTGAAGAACGGTGATCTTTGGCCATCTAACACAGCTCAGCAGATTGCCATTGAGACGTATCAGGGCGGCTTCAACGGTGCTCCTAAGTACGGCGCAACTCCCACGGGCTACTACTTGAAGAAGTTTGTGGACGGCAGCTGTGTTACCACAGCCAACAACCAGACTACAACACGCCACAACTGGATTGTGATGCGTCTGGCCGAGGTTTACCTCAATTATGCAGAGGCTATGTACAACTACTACGGCAATGCTGACGAACAGGGCGATTTTGGCATGTCGGCCAACAAGGCTATCAATCTGCTTCGTAACCGTCCTGACATTATGATGCCTGAATTCCAAGGAAACAATGGTTTCGAAGAGCGCTACATACGTGAGCGCATGGTAGAGCTTGCTTTCGAAGGTCAGCGCTTCTGGGATGTGCGTCGCTGGAAGAAGGGTGCCGAGTTCTTCAAGAATGTTGAAGTGGCAGACTTCAAACTGGATGGAAACGGCAACTTGATGCTCAATCGAGTTACTAAGGCTCGCCAGTGGGACGAGAAGTACAACCTGTACCCGATTCCGCAATCTGAAATTAAGAAGAACGGCAATCTGAAGCAGAACCCCAATTGGTAAAACAGATTCAACGAAATTTCAAACGAATAAGATTTATGAAAAAACATATTATATATCTTTTGGTCTCAGGATTCGCATTGCTGTCGAACATGGCACTGACCTCATGCAGCGATGATGATGTGGCGGATGCCAACGATGTGCTTGCGGTGAAGTCCGTCCTGCCTACAAAAGTTATGGAAGGACAGGTTATCACCATCACTGGTACAGGTCTTGAAAAGGCCACTTCCGTTGTGTTCCCTGGCAATGTCTCTGTGAACAACATTGCCAAAGTAGGCAATGGCTATATCTCTGTAATAACTCCTGCCGGCGTTTCTGCAAAGGGAGGAACAGTAACAATAGAGGCCGACGGTGAATCGGCAGAGTCGGTCATGACGCTGACTGTCGGCAAGCCCGAGCCTTTGCGCGTGGCACCTCTTGACAAGGAAATAAAAATCAACGAATGTGTGGAGGTGTACGGCAACGACCTCGAATTTATCACCAAAGCTTATTTCCCCGGTGAAGACGGCGAGGACATTGTTGTATATGCAAGCGACTTTAAGCGCAAAGCTACCGGTTCTCTCCACATCTATTCGCCAATGGGTATAAAAGCCGGACCTGCCCAAGTTGTACTCGAAGACTGCAGCAGTAAGAAGTATACTCTGCCAGAGGTAACGCTGTCTGACGAGGTTGCAGGTGGCGGCGGGGAAACCGGAGGTGAAGGATACGCTCCGATTTGGAAAGGCGATGTCTACATCTACGATTGGGCTAACTGGCAGTATCTGACATCAGACCAACTGAGCCTTGAAGGTATTCCGGTTCGCGAAGGTCTTATGATTCGTCTTACCTTCGATAATCCCGATGGTGCCAGCGTATGCGTATGCGATGCCAATTGGGGGGCGCCCGATGTTGACGGGGAAGGCAACAACACCGTGTGGCTTGCCGCAGGTACTACCGAACTCGAATTCCCCATATCGCAGGGTATGGCAGAAACTCTGGAAGCCGGCGGCGGCATCATTGTCGGCGGTGGTAACTACACACTGAAGAAGATTGAGCTGTTCCGCGAGTATCCTACACTTTGGGCGGGCGAATACACCACCGGCTGGTGGTGGTATCTTCCGGCGTCTGAACTCGACCTCTCGGCAATAACGCCAGAAGCCGGACAAACTATTAAGTTCACGTTCACTCACCATGATGCCCCTCAGACTTTCTGTCTGTGCGATGGTTGGTGGGGTGCTCCTTTCATCCGCGATGGCGGTGAAAGTGGTAACAACATCACTCTTGCTGCTGGTGAGGACTTCCTGGAATTCGAAATCTCGGAAGGTATGGCGGCAACAATGAATGGCACTGAAACAGCTCTCATCATTGGCGGTGACATAACAATCACCAAGATTCAGATTAAGACAGATTAAGCTCTATAGGTTTTAAGGTATTAGATTGATTTTGGAGAAGAGGGTGGTCATTGGTTTGGCTACCCTCTTTTATAAAGAAAAGAGACATTTTATTTGAAAATTTAAAAGTAATTCCTATCTTTGCACCCGCAATTCGGGGTGTAGCTCAGCCCGGTTAGAGTACTCGTCTGGGGGGCGAGTGGTCGCTGGTTCGAATCCAGTCACCCCGACTGGTTAATTAACAGCCATTTACGATAAAAAGTAGATGGCTGTTTTCTTTTTCGTCCAATTGCCCTTTGTTCGCAAATTCGACTGCCTCCTCTACCTCACTTTACCTCCTTTACCTATTTGACGAAGCTGCAAATATAACTGGTAATCAAAAACTTACAGTACCAACGTTTTTTTACCTGTGAGAAAAAAGTATCTTGCCTGTGGTACAAAAGTATCACAGGCAAGATACAAAAGTACCACAAGTAAGATACAAAAGTATCACAGGGAAGATACAAAAGTATCTTAGGGAAGAGTATTTATTGATTGTTTAACCTACGTAATTTAGCGTTTCAACACCAATCTGAGTTGAACCAAAAAGAGTTCACAAGCAATTACCCCTGGGGTAAAATTTGAATAACCCCAGTGAAGCGAAGCGAAGCGACTGGGTGGGAATAGACTCAATCTCATCAACGCCGAAGGTGTTGAATGTCCAATTGAACCCTTATCGGGTTCCCATGCAAGTGAGTGATTTATCTACCCCCAGTCGCTTCGCTTCACTGGGTTATTCAAATTGAATCCCAAAGGGATTCCTGAGATGTATACGCTTTTAAAAGGGAGGAGTCCGTACACCTAAAGGGCAACCTAAAAGCACACCTAAAGGGCAACCTTAAGGTATACCTAAAGGGCAACCAAAGCCTTTATATATAAGAACGCGCAATAAACGAAAACAAAAACTAAAACAAAAACTATATAATAACTCTAGTGAGTTATTAAACACACACTCTGATGTAAAAAAATGGAAAGATAAAATCGTGATCAGTTTATCCTAGTAGGACCAAGCCTTTATCCCGGTAGGAAAAACCATTTGTCCCGGTAGGATGAAGCGTTTATCCCGGTAGGAGAAAACGTTTATCCCGGTAGGATGAAAATGATAGGCAATAAGGCCGTTTGAAACATTACAACACAACGAAACTTTAAGTAGTTAATGTACAGCGAGATATAAAATAAATGAAAAATTATCTCGCAAAAATGATCAATATCTTCCAAAATAAGAATTTCATGGATACGCTTTATTCACAGTGCTGTACTTTTGCATTGTGATCAGCGTTCTTTGAAATACTTATAAATACTCAGCCTCTTCCTATTTACCCACATAATAATCCCCAGCAGGAATAATAAAATATAAAACTCAGGTTCCGACATTCGGCTTGTTTCACTTCCATTATCCAGATCAGATGTTTTTTCGCCTCTTAAAACCTGGTCTTGTTTGCGTTTAAGAGCAGCTTGTTGTGCTTCGTTTTCTACAACCATGTAAGAAGTGAGTGGATTCATTATGCCCGATGCAAAACCCATTTCCAGAAGCTGACGCCAACCCTTCCGCGAAGTTTCGGGATGTAACAACTGACTTAGATGATAACCTTGCATCAACAAACCTGTTTCCCAGTTTTTGGCAACCTGTGGCATTGAGCCTGTTTTCAACACATCTGTTATAATAATATCAGGTTCATTATTATTCCGTAGATATACTGTTTTTCCCTGTTTTGTTTTGTAGGTAAGAACAGAATTGGCTGGCGGAAATCTTCTAATAGAATCGCATGCCTGAGAATAAGTGTTTTCAACCAACGAATAGGGTAACATTTCATCATAGGCATTTACAACATACATAAAATCACTTTCGGGATACAGGAAACGGAAATCGGAGTAATTCTGATCCATTACACTGTTGTAAATTTTGTTTGTAAATACTATGATTACAGGGAAAGTATTGTTGGTATTGCTTTCGGTCATGATTTGTTTTAGTGCCCTATCTAAAAAGAAACCACCTTGTGGAAGTTTATTCTGATACGTTTGTCGCCAATCGCTACTCCATGAGTAAGATTGGACATAGGTATCAACCAAGGTTACTTTGGCCTCTACTGGTAATTTGTTAGCTAATTGCTCTGCATTTGCAATAAAGCGTTCTTTGCAATCATCGCTTCCAGCAGATGCATCGAAGATAAAATGAAAATACGGACTACGTGTTGTTACATCCAAGTTCTTTTTTACAGCTGCCGGAACATACAATATGCTTCCATCGGCTATTTCAATAACACGGGTTGTTTCATTACTGTTATCGGCATTGCCCAACTGCAATGTATATTCATCCAATTGCAATTCAAAAGGTTCTTTGTGCATAAATTCAATGCCGGTTCTTCTTACTTCATTGCGGGCAAAAGGAAATACTTTGAAAGTAATACGGTTGCCGGTGTTATAATGCAAAATACCCGGATCTTTGTTCTCATTCCTTATTTGCGAATACACCCACATAGCGGTTTTTTTCTCGGATAGTATTCCCGGTTCTTTTTTGTCGCCCACATAGAGATAGTAATCGCTTATCCAACAACCATCGGGCATTTTAAATTCGGTAGCAAACTCTTTCTCACCCCATTCGTTATAATTGGTAATCTCAATATCAACAGTACTTATCCACGATTGGGTTTCGCTATCGTAACGGCTGGAAGATAGAGCATTGGAAATTTCAACATTAGAGTCTCCTTTGGCTTTTTTATCCTCCTTAACCAAAAAGGTTTCGTCGTAATAAGTTTTTTCTCCAAAGAAAATATAATTCATATCCCGGAGTTTATTATTAGAAATGGTAAGATTATCTAATACAATCCAGTTATACCAAGAGGTGATATAAGGTATATAATGGGAAACAAACAGAAAGCTATCGTTGTTTTTTTGTTCTTTTACTGTGTTCAATGTTTTGTGTAGCGACTTTTTATTCAGGTTATAATTGACTGAATAATCGGGTTCGTATACATATTGCAGTGCTTCATGAAGCACCTTTCTGTCATAAACAAAGGTAGCAGTAACAATTACCGGAATCACCAGAAATGCCAATGCACCCACTGCTATTAGCTTTATTTGCGAATGATAGCGTTTAAGAAAACCAAAGTCGGTATACAATCCATTGGTATGGATAAGAAACAACAATAAAGGAGCCAACATAAGAAATCCTGCTCCAACCAGTAAAATGGCAAAAATAGATAGAGGGAGGTATGGCAGAAATACAAAGAAGAAATAAACAGTATACGAGAAAGTTATACAGCGTAAAACGTACAGTGTAAACCGATATGTTTTGTCTGCCTTATTGGGAGCACATACCAGTAACCCATTTACTATGGTTAATACATAAAACCAGATATTGGTGAAATCGCCAAAAACGCCACCGTTTCCGTAAGAAAAAAAATAGTTGTTAATCCATAGACCTAACAGAGGTAAAACAAAAGCTATAGGTATTTTCCAAACCAACTCGTACTTTCTCCATTTCTTGGCTTTCTTTGATAGAATAATGTATATACCCCGGCAAAGAAAGAATAAGAATAACAAGGTACAGATTATAAAACCAATTACCACAAACTGCTTGGATAGAAAATCCAGTTCCCACATTGGGAGTAAAATAACAAAGAATACATAAACAACAACAGGAATCATTACCATATAAGCAAAGCTAACCCAAGCAGGTTGTTTCTCTGGTTGTTTGGTTAATACGCTTACCAGTAACAATACATTATAGGCCAAGGTAGGCATCAGGAATGTACATGCATAAATAATAATATTCCCCGAGAACATCCATTGAGGAATTGTGAACGGAACAATATCATTTATATTAAACGCGTATATATACATCCAGGCTACATGAAGTGCAAGAGAGATTCCGGCATAGATTCCGGAAACATCTTTTTTTCTTGCAACAAGAACTGCGGCATACGATAAACCGGCAAGGGTTAATGCTCCCAGTGATATACTGAATACAAACCAGTAAAAGATATTATCTTCTTCCAACATTGTTTTAATAATGCTGTACTCCTGATAGAAGATATAAAACAGAATACATACAGGTATTGTGTTGAGTACAACAATCCATTTAGGATTAAACAGGTTTTTCATGGGAAGAAGTTTTTTTAGTGAATAATGCATTAGTCAGCATATATATTAGTATCAGGAAAAACAGATAAACAAACATGCCCTCGGCAACATGCAACCATTCGGGAACGGGCAAGCCAAAATTATGTATTTGTTTATTTATTAGTATAGCTAATAATATGCGTGATGTATTTACCAGTAATGTTATTATATACGAACAAAGTAATACCGGAACTATTGTGAGATAATGCAGATACCTTCTTTGAGAAGGGTAACCGGCAATTACAATACTTATGAGTGCAAAGCAGATACAAAGAAAATTAAGTCCTGAGCAAGATTTATTTATGATAATGTTGAGGTCGGCAAAGTAATACCCTTCACTACTGATCAAAGCATTCTCGCCCGAAACAATCTCTACCATTAGCGTAAGAGGGGCAAGCATAAATTCCGGCTGATTGTCTGGCACACCTCTATACCACAGCTTGAGTGTTATAATGAGTATTGCTACAAGAATAACATAATAAAAGTTGAGTCGCTTCATAAAATCTAATGTGCCAATGTGCTAATATGCCAATGTGCCAATAATAAGAATGCGCTAATTTAGAAATTATTATTTAATTGAGATAATTATCGGCACATTATCGCTGGAACTGAAGGAACTGAAGTATCTTAGCTATAACTCCTAAGGAGCAAAGCTCCTGATAACTCCCTTTAACTCCTTCCATTCTTGAACATGAATAACTCAGGATAAATTACCCAAAACCGATTTGATATAAAACTCTAATGAGCAAAGCTTATCGGCACAATCTGCTGCATTGGAGTTGCCTGTATGATAGAGAGTGAGTGATTGCTTAAAAGCATCGGATAATCTGTATCCTTCTACCATTTGTAGTTCCTTTAGCCCCTGCTGTATGGTTGTTAACTTATCAAGAACTACCGGCTGAGTGTTTTTAAATCCGGCAAAAGCAATATCCGACAATAACAGTTCCAATTCATTAAAAAGCTTTTCTATTATCATAATGTTCAAGAATTAATATAGAAATTATCCACTCCACTATCATCAATCACACTTATGGGGATGAAAGTGCTTTTGCGTCTCAAACAAACCATAAACCGGTTTTTGGGTGCTGTTGCATGTCCTTTCAGCTCCAGGTACTTAATAGCGGGTTTACTAAATTGATTGTATTCTATTTCGCCGGATGTTTCATCGTCGCCATTCTCCATAGTGAAATGAAGTTTCTGTTCTGTATGATTAAAAGATACATCTCTCAGAAAACTAAAGGGTATTAAAACAAGTTTGGGAGGCGTTTTTTTGCTGAAGTAAGTCCAGGCTTGTTCCGTATCCGATTCGAGTTCAAACAATTGTGCAGCAGGCAGGTTTTGATAATACTCACGGTTTACCTGCCCTGTTATGTCGCATTGAGTTTGGCTGGATGATGAAAGACGGTTTTGCCTGTTCAACTTGAAATTCCGTAAAGTAAAGGTTGATTGCGAAATTGCTGATAAGGAAATTCCGTTTGCCCAATGTGTGTTTTGATAATACAATCGTTCGATATTATCCATATCTGCCAGCTTCTCTGTTTGCTCATAGAAATCGGCCATGCTGATTGTAAAGGTACAGATGCTCTTTTTTTCGTGATAGTATACGTATGCAGTAAGTCCGAAATAGCCCGAGCGGGTTTGCCAGGGCGACACGCCCAAACCAGAGAATGTGCCAACAGGGGTGGTATAGTAATCGGAACGGGTACCTTCGATTAACTGGCTGATCAATTTGGAATCTTTGGAGTTTTCGATTATAAGCCGCATGGTATTATGCAAACGGGTTAATGTATCGAAAGTGGTAAGATGATCAAAACCTACATGTTTATTCATCATATTCTCAATATCCACAGATAACGACCTGAACATACGGGCCAGATTACCAATGCCATTGGTTTCCATCCTGATGGAATATTGTATGGCAGATTCTACATCCGTTTCGCCACTGGTTATTAGTCCTTTATCCAGCAACCGGATTACAAAGTTATCTGCTTCTTTCAGCAAAACAACGGTTTCATCGGTAACTAACGAGAAGTTGTTTTCGTCATTGTCGGCTTTTAATTCTCCCCTGCTGCTCAGATAAGAAAGGATGGCTATTAATTTGTGTTTGCACAAGCCTTTTTCACCACATTTGCAAACGGCATGCTTCACACTGTCTTGCTTTGGGAAGTACACTGTTATACTTTCTGTATTCAGGGTTGCTTCGAGCATATCGTGCTCTACAAAATCGGCCGACCAACCATCCTGAACCAGTCGAAGCGAATCTTCGAAAATCTTTTTTCCGGCTTGTTTGCGCAGTGCTGCAATATCTACCTCCTTTAGATCCTTCCAATCATTTAGTTGAGAGTTGAGAGTTGAGAGTTGAGAGTTCTGATCTGAATAACTCTCAACTCTCAACTCTCCACTCTCAACTCCGGGTTCTCCACTCTCAACTGATTTTGCGTAGGCATCAACGGCAATAATACCCATTAGTATGTGTTTGCAAACTGTTTTCGACGGACAGTTACAGGTGCTTTCGGCTACGTTGGGTTGTAAGGTAACGGTTGCATCATCCCAAATAACTTCCAGCTTATCTCCATTGGGGTTGATTTCGATTTTAGTTACCGTTTCAATATCTTTCAGTGCACGTTTATAAAGTCCCTTATTGGCCAGCGTTACTAAAAAAGACTCTGAGGCGAAAGGGGTATATTGACTGGCCTGAGCGTGGCAGTCTGTATTTGCTATAATATTATCTTTCCAATCCATTCGGCTAATTCCTCTGGTGTTATTGCTGCTACTTCGGCTCCCATTCCTGCGATGGTTTTTGCAGCGCGTTTATCGTAACAAGGTGTACTTGAATAATCCAGCGCCGGTAGTACAAACAAGCGGCTTCCGGCTTCTATTATATCTTTGCAGGAACCATACATATAGTTGTAGTTGTTTCCATCGTATAAATCGCTCACCAATACAACAATTGTTTTTTGGGGAGCGGTGATAATTTTCTTACCATACTCTAATGCTTTATGAATATCGGTTCCTCCACCAAGCTGAACTTTCATAAGTGTGGCAACCGGATCATCAATATGGTCACTAAGGTCTACCACAGAAGTATCGAATATTACAAGTTTAACCGACAAGAAAGGCATTTTGGCAAATATAGATGCCATTACAGCTGTGTAGATTACAGAGTCCATCATACTACCACTTTCATCGACAAGGATTACCACGTGCCAGGGGTTATACCGGCGTACATTTAAATTAAAGTAAAGCCGTTCGGGGATAATGGTTCCATATTCGTGGCTGTAGTTCTTCAGGTTCTTTTTAATGGTTTGTTTGAAATCGAAGTTCCTGAATATTTTGTAAGGCGAGTTAGACATGGGCAGTTTTCTACCGTAGAAGGTTCGCTTTACTTGTACTTCGAGTCTCTTTTGCAGTTCTTTGATAACTTCTTCTACAATGCTGTATGCCAGTTTCTTCACATTGTTGGGCATCATATCCCTGAAAGAAAGGATATTCTTCAGCAGGCTCATGTTAGGTTCAAGCTGCCTGAGCACCGATTCGTCGGTCAACAACTGTGTGAGGTTATATTTGTCGAGGGCTTGTTTCTGCATTACCTCTACAGTTTTCTTGGGGAAGAGTCTTTTTACCCGCCTTAACCATCCGGGCACTGTTAGCATAGAACCCTCGCGACCTCCTTTATTGGGGTTTTGATCGCGCATACCGTGTTCACTTCCGTATTCACGGTTGTAGAGGAAGTATAAGGCACCATCCAATTCCCGGTCTTCGGGATTAAGCGGAAGATTATCTTCGGCAAAATCACCAAGGATGAGGCGCCAACGGTTTACTATTTGTTGATTGTCACTCATTCAAAGTATTTATTTCAAATTTTAGCAATTTACATCAAGGCCAACGGCCTTTGCTCAATAGCGTAGGGCAAAGCCCTACGTAATGGGGGCAATTCAAAATGCCTGAATAAATGCGTTGACCCCGTTGGGGTCGCAATGTTTACCCATATCATTACGTAGGGCTTTGCCCTACGCTATTGTATTGAGGCCGTTGGCCTCTGTCCTTACGGTAACTCGTAACTTGTAACTCATTACTCATAACTCATTACTCATAACTCATTACTATATATTCCATAGTTTTAAAGCCTCTCCTACTAACGAATCGAGCAGGATTCCTTGTTTAACCTGTTCTTGTGATACAATTACACTTCCTGCCAATTCTTCATCGGACACATTGTGATAATCGGCAATCTCCCGGCTTAATCTGTTCAGTTCCAAGGGTAAGAAGCTAGTGAAAGCATATCGCAAATTAGGAAGAATGCCAAGAAACTTCTCATTATCGACTGCATCAATAACCTTATCAAGGGCTTCCAGAATTCGGCGGTCGGTAAAAAGAATATCGCGTGCAATCAGGAATAATCCGCATATAAATGACGCAGCTTGTTCGGGCTCGTTGATACTACTTGTTAGGTAAGCGGTTATCTGATTGCAGAACATTTCCTGTTGAATATATCCTTGTTTATACCTTATAGCCAAACAAGTGCCAAAGAAACGGCTATTACTGAAACTATCGTCAACAACATCTTTTACTGCTCTTGTAAAATATTCCAGATCAAGGGTTGTTGCCGGATCAAGGGTGAAGCCATATAAATTACGCATCTGTTCGCATACCTCCTGTTCTTCGGCTTCGGTTACTTGCTTCATCAAGAAAACAAGTGTTGTTGCACCTTGAAAAGCCATACGGAACAGTTCGGGAATAAGCGGATGAACTTCTCCATCCATAAGCTGTTGCATATTGGCCAGATAGCGTAAGTTTGCCAAGAATTTACATAAGGTTATGAAGTTCTTTTCCTGACGGATAACGTCCTGTATTGTTTCTTCGTATGCATTATAGAACCCTTCAACTCCCATTACTTGTACAGAGATAAGAAGCTTACTAAGTTCTTCGGCCGTCATGTTATCTTTAAATTCTTTCTCTATCATTGAAGCACATATCTGCGACAAACTGGCTCCATAAACAGATAAGTCAATCAAGCGGGTTTCCACCTGTGTGCTGAAACGGCATATCCAGGTTTCGCGCACCAGGTTTTTATCCGTACGATTTACATAGTCGGGCCCGGATTGAAGGGAGCAGAAACCTGTATTCAAGAAAGTTAGTTGATGCAGAAAGCGGCTTTTCCGGTAATGTGCCGGATTCTTTATAATATCGAGAGTTACTTCTTGTCGTTCAACATTAGATAATTTAAGGCGATGCAGTGCACACAGTGCTCTGAACTCAAGAACAACAGGCGGAATAAATTCGTTGGCTGCCACCTTTCCGGCTCCCATACCCGATAATAGACGAAGCAGAAAGTCTATCTCGAAGGTAGAAGTTGCACTGATATCCCCTTTTACGAAACTGCTTTTTACTCCATCCAGAAGTTCGTATACTCCGGCGGCAGGTTTGTTTCTCAGCATTGCCAGAGAACGGGCCATATTGAGTGCGTTAATCTCGTCGGGTATGGAAATAGCTTGAGTTTTACGGGCAAACCGTGCTGTTTTAATAATATAATCGAGTATGGTTGTATCGTAGGGCTCTTTTTGCTTCCCTAGCTTCTGCCAAACAGATTGATAAAAGGCAGGAAAAGGCATTCCGGCAGCATACCCGCTTTTACTGTCGGCTTCCTTAAATGTATAAGGCATAAGGTAAGCTGCAACATGATCGGGATTGCAAGGTTTGAGTTTTACCTCTTCGCCGGATTTTACAAATTCCATTAACCCTTTTATATGATATGCCCCTGCAATTACCAAAATTCGTTTATATTCCCCAAGCGACTGACGAATTTCGGTTGCCATGTGCATTTCTCGTTTAAGGTCTTCCCGGTGAGATAATTCTGTTTCGGGAGTGGCCATTCGCATAAAATAGCCTAGAAAGAATACATTCCGTACGAAGGCCTCGGTTGTTTTTTCTTCGGCTCCGAGTTCATAACGGCTTTCCCAAAATTCGGAAAAACTGCGACAGCCAGAGCGGGCGGCAATCATGGCAGTGTAACTATTAACTTCGTATTCTTTGTTTTCGTTATAGTAGAACTGAGTTTCCGGTTGCTCGTATTCTTTGTTGATTAGTTGTACAGCATAGGGCAGATCGATAAACCGTACGGGGATATTTTTTTCGTAACCTTTACGGATGGCAACTAATTCGGGAGAGTATTCCAGAAAAGGATAATAGGCACGGTATTTTTCTTTCTCTTCGTTTATTTTTCCGTCTTTATCGTCATAACTGTAGTAGATGCAGAAAGGCGGTTCGGATTCTGTATTGCCTATGTACGGCATAAGGTGTGGGGAGTCCGAAGGCCCTTCAATGAGTAAAAGGTCGGGGTTCCAGGTTTCAATGGTACGTTGCAAATGTAGCGCACAGGCGGGCGAGTGATGTCGAACGGGGAAATACATCACTTGCTCGTTTGCAGAGAAACTTTTTTGGAAGAGGGTTTCTATTTCGGGGAGGTTCATTTTTAGTATGGTTTTGTTTAAATTGTGTTGACCCCGTTGGGGTCACGGTGCTGTTTGTTCGTTACGTAGGGCTTTGCCCTACGCTATGTGCGCCCCGCATGAGCAGCGCGCACTTGCGTGCAAGCTATTAAAAAGCCGCAAATATACAAATGATTTGTGTT